>VIQV01000028.1 GCA_010206265.1 Lachnospiraceae bacterium MD329 | reverse complement strand
CGCCGACGGCTGTCATCGCGGTTCTGACGAGCAACGGATGAAGGTTGAAAACCCAAACGTTTGAGCCAGGATTTTAAAGTATCGATGCATATACCGAGTTCAGCGGCGACCTCTTTAGCAGGGCGGCCTTGTTCAGTAACCATTTTGACGGCGCCGGTTTTAAACGCTTCATCATAGCGTGGCGGCATTGTTCCTTTTTTGATTGGCATTGAAAATATCCTCCTTTTTAGTAATGGATTTTTATATGTCCATTCCATTATATCATACTTTTTTCTGTCCATCAATTCGGGGATGGGGCAGGGCAAGACGTTAGGCGAGTGGTACACGGAGGATTCCATAAGAGAACGGATAGAAAAGAACCGCACCCGCAGGCCGAGAACGGACAGCCACCGTATCAATTTGATTATAGATATGTCCGTTTCCACACGCTCCAATCTCTGCTTTGCGTTCTGGATATTGTCGGCTTCGACGCCGAATGTGATATATTTCTTTCGGACAATTCCGTTATTGCCCCTTGCAAGCTGATTTTTCAGCATTGCGGTATATTCCGCGCGTATCTCGTCAAATGCGTCTCCCTGCGGTTTTATGGCAATGCTCTTTTCAAAATCGGATATAAGCATTTTCAATTTTCGCCTTTGTGTCCTCAACAACAATGTTATAGCTGTTTTCGCCCTCAATCACCTGTGCATAGCCGTTTGTATCGGTACGGTCTGTATTGGTCGGCGGTACAACGATTTTTCCGTTGTCGTCCGTTACATCTTCGGCGGTCTTTGCTTCGGTTTCTGCGCCCTCTGCTGCCGTTTCCGAAACAAGAACCGTCAAGCTCTTAATCGGCTTATCCTCGCTGTCCGTAACGGTTACGCTGATACGGTTTGCAATTTCAATCTTGTTTGCTTCAGGAAGTGTTACATTGATTTTTCCGTTTTCATCAATGCTGATAAAAGCGTTTTCAATCGGTGTCGCTTCGTCTGAAACAAGAATATTCATACCGTTTACCTTTGCTTTGCCCTCGCTGTCGGTGTAGTCCTCCGAAAGAGGGGGTACAGTCATTTTGCCGTTTTCATCAGTAATACCGCTTTTCTCATTTTCCGAAACATCTTTTACAGTTACATTCATATCCTTAACGGCTCCGCCGTCCTTGTCAAGCACGGTTACGGTAATTCTGTTCGTATAGTCAATCAGACTTTCAGCAGGGAGCAGAACTGTAAAGGAATTGTCCTCATTTAAGGTTACAAGCGCGCTTTCAATATTTTTGCTTTCATCATTTACAAAAACATAATAGCCCTGTATGCTCACCTTGCCGTCCTTGTCGGTATAGCCTGAATTTACAGGCGGCACAGTTAATTTACCGTACATATCGGTTACGCCTTTTTCGATATAATCCTTATCGGCAATCACTATAACAGTAACGTCTTTCTGCGGTACGCCGTTCTGGTCTGCAATATGGATAATTGTCGGGCTGTCCTGCGTCAAAATTAAGCCGTCCGGCAGCTTTACCACAACATTGTTACTTTCGCCGATATATGTTTCACAGTTCGGGATAGTTACATTTGCCTTGTCCGTTACCTTTACAACATAAGTAAATTTGCCGTTGTTTTCGTCCTTGCCGATCGTGCCGTTATCATCACCCGTAGAAGATGAAGAAGCAGGGGCGATAAACTGACCGTTTGCGTCTGTAATGCCTGTTGCATTGTTGCCGTTTATATCTGCGATAAAGATATTCAAATCCTTTGCCGCCGTCTGATTTTCCGTATTGATAACGGTAATCGTGGTGCGGTCTGCATAGTCAAGCAGTCTGCCGTCGGGCAGCTTAATTGAAATATTATCGTCCTTATCAATCGTGATTTCGCTGTTGAAAATCGGTTTGCCGTCCTTGTCGGTTAATACAATGGCATACCTGCCGACTTTTGCGTTTCCGTCCTCGTCCGAATTGTCTTTGTCAATCAACTGTGCAAGCTCAACCGTCTGCAAAACATTTCCGCATACGGTACATTCCGTATGTTTGCTGCCGCTATGTTCGATTGTAGCGGGAACATCAATTATCCAATCGGACGGCTTGTGTCCCGCCGCTTCCGTGTATTCGGATTTATATGCGTCGCCGCAAGTTTCACAAGTAAATATTGTATATCCCATTCCCGTACAGGTGGGGGCAATCACCGTTTCGGTGTATTTGTGCTGTTCGCACTCTGTCAAATCACCGATATACTCATTTCCGCAATCGGGGCAAGTATAGACTGTATATCCGTGTTCGGTACAAGTAGGCGGTATCACCTGCTTGTTGTAATTATGCTGTAATTTGTCTGTGTAATCTGCCGTGTAGCTCTCGCCGCATACGGAACAAGTATATGTTGTAAAGCCAAATTCCGTACAAGTCGGGTTTGTGATTTCTGACTTATAATCGTGAGGGATTTTGTCTGTATAGTCTGCTGTGAATGTATCACCGCAAGCCGTACACTCATAGTCCGTAAATCCCATAGCCGTACAAGTCGGCTCCGTTACTCTTGTATGATAATGATGTTCAGTCTTGTCTGTGAAATCCCCTGTGTAGCTGTCGACGCACTCGGTACACTCAAATACGGAATAGCCCATTGCGGTACAAGTCGGAGCAATCACCGTTTCGGAATAGCTATGTCTTTTCGGAAGTTCTAAAACCGTACCGCATTTCTCGCAAGTCTGCGGCTCGGTACAGGTTGCAGCCGTTCCAGGTGTATGTCCCGTTGCATTTTCCGACTTAATCATTTTTTCCTTGCAATTCTCATTTTGACAATGATATTCAATGACGCCCTCCGCCGTACAGGTGGAAGAAGTAACCGCGTGTCCCTCGTCCCAATTATGACCTGTCGGCTCGGTGTAGTCCGAAACATAATTTAAGCCGCACATAGTACAGGTAGAGGTTGTATAGCCTTTATCGCTACAAGTCGGCTTTTTTGTTATTCTCTCAAATGCGTGTGAGATAAGCGGGGTAATGTTATTCATATAACTGTCGCCGCATACCTCAGGTTATGGATTGCCTGATTAAAACAATGCCGCAAGATGACGCTGTCTATCGTTTTATGGATAAAAAGCGTTCTGAAGGCAAGCCGTATTATGTCTATATGACAGCCGGTGCAAACAAGTTTCTGCGTATTTACTACGGCAGAGTAAAAGAATATTTAGCTTCTCTGCCTGCTTCAGAGTAAATATATCTTTTCGCCCTATTTGACCGGCGTTATACGGTGGTCTTTTTCTCTTGCTATTTTTTCTGCATAAATCTTTTTTATTTTTTTCTAAAAAGTATTTGACTTTTTATTTGCAGGCTTGTAAATTTTTCAAAAGTGTTGTATATATCAAATACAGAATTTACGGCGGTCTGTATTTTTTGTAAAGCGATTTATTCATAGTTTCCGCCGTACATATCGTGATTTACCTTTGATGTATAATAGCTGTCAATGGTAGAGGGAGCGTTAAACAGTGCCGCCAATAAATACTTTTTGATGTTGCGAATGTCCGTTGTGTTTGCGTGCATACAGTCTATGACATACTCAATATGCTCCGAATTTAGCTTTAACAGCTTTGATTTTACAACTGCCGCCGGGTAAGTATCGCCGGCGATTACCAAACTGCTTTTGCCTGTGCATACCGTTTCAGTCAGCAGGTCAACAATTTCATCAAGCATTGAAATGTCTGATTTCAGCTTTACGCTTAAAATGTCATACTCGATATTTTCCTTGATTACCTGTCTGTATGCTTCCACCTCATCATATCCAATCGTATCTTGTGTTTCTTGCTGATGTGATTTGATAGGATAAGTATTTAATACATACTGTATTTCTTATGTAGTCACCGTCCTTTACAGTATCATCAATCGTATATTCAAGATATGTGTTTACCTTCGGCAAAGAATCTGCAATACCTTTTTGCGTACGGCAATAAGCGTATTTTCCAAAAGCCGCGTCAGGATTAAAACTTGTTCTGTCACCCAGCCTATCTCCTGCTTTAAAAGCCGCAACATTAAAATTTATCTTGCCCGATTTCAGCAACAGTTCTCCCATTATCTGCACAGGCTTACCAAAACCGACGGTTGTATAATCCTCCATAAATTTACTTAACCACACAGTTTCTCCCTGTTTTAAATTAAGCGTTACTGGTTCATATGGTTTTGCTCCGTACATCCACGAACCGTTCAGCTCACATAGATTTACTCCGAGATATGAGGCAAGTCCCTGAAGACAGCTGAATTTATGCGACGCATTTTCCCATTTACCATCGCCGTATATAAAAGCCTCATCATACAGAGTATCAAAAAATGCTTTATTTATTGTTACTTCACTGTCCTCAACTGCCGTAATTTCCATATCCAGCTCTATATTATAGCCTTTCCCTTTACCTCCGTCCGTGTCTGTGCCGTTTATATGACATATAAGAAAATCATATAAATCAGGCTCTAAATCCTCGTTATTCATTATGTACGTCGCAGGGTCACTGTCACTGTTCATAAGGTCGCGATTCCGTATTCCCTCATTGTTATTACAGTAAATCCACTTTCCTCCGCCCTCAGGAGTAAATTTAATATCTGCCGCGCTTGCGCTTACTCCTACAGCGCATAGTATAATAATTACCGCCAACAGTTTTTTCATAATACATCAATCCTTTCTTCTCCCCGACCAATCCCCTTATTACAAGTATATCACTTAAAATTATCAATATCAAACAACATACCTGACTACCGGAATCAAAAAAAGGACACTCAACTCTGAGTGTCCTTTTTAATACCTGCTTTTCAGCGTTCGTTCTATATTGCGTTTTGCGTCTTTCTTCGCAATATCAGCACGCTTATCATAAAGTTTTTTACCCTTTGCCACAGCAAGAGATACCTTCACAAGCGAGCCCTTCAAATATACCGAAAGAGGGATAAGCGCATAACCGTCCTGATTAAGCTGTCCCGTAAGCTTTAATATCTCCTTCTTATGCAGCAGCAGTTTTCTTTCTCTTAACGGGTCGCGGTTAAATATATTTCCCTGTTCAAACGGACTTATATTCATCTGTTTAACAAAAACCTCTCCGTTTTTAATATCTGCATACGCGTCGGCAAGGTTGACCTTTCCTTGTCTTACGGATTTAACCTCCGTACCTGCAAGCTCAATGCCTGCCTCAATTGTTTCCTCTATAAAATACTCATAACGAGCTTTTTTATTCTGAGCAAGTGTTTTTATATTATCAGTTTTTCCTGCCATAATTTTTCATAGCCTTTCTGTAAAATCCTGTTATGCCATTGTAACACAAAACACGCATAAATTCAAGAAAAAGCATATGTCACGCTTTGCGTTCATTATGCATTTTATGTCTTTTTTCGCCCTCGCGGTACAGCTTTACCTCATACGCGTTATCAGTGTCATATACAAGATTCGGCACTTCTGACGGTCTGCCGCTTTTATCAAGCGACACCATTGTAAAAAATGCCGTCAGCGCTATCTGCTTTTTGCCAAGCACCAAATCTTCCGATTCAACTGTTACAAAAACCTCCATAGAAGAACGTCCTGCATAAATCACCTGAGCTTTACACGTTACCAGTTCGCCCACAAGCACGGGTTTTTTAAAATTAAGTTCCTCCACCCTTGCCGTAACAACATTTGTATGCGCGTGTTTCTGCGCCGCCACACCTGCCGCACTGTCCATCATTTTCATTATTTCTCCGCCGTGGACATTACCTGCAGGATTCGCCTGCATTGGCAGTACCATCTGCGCCAGCACCGAAAAAGATTCTTCCATTGTTCTTGTATCCATAGATAAGCAATCCTTTCATTGTTATTCAGCATTCTTGGCAAGCATTTCACGCGCGTGAGATAATGCAAGCTCCGTAACCTCGCCTCCATCAATTATACGTGCAAGTTCTATTTCACGCTGCTCGCCGTCTAATTCCGTAAGCGTTGTAGACGCCATTTCTCCTTCGGTATTTTTCTGAATCAGATAATGGTTATCAGCTGCCGCGGTAAGCTGAGGCAAATGCGTTATACAAATCACTTGCTTACCCCTGCCTATCTCCGACAGCTTTTTTGCAATGCTCATTGCCGCTCTACCCGACACTCCCGTATCAATTTCATCAAATATAAGAGTATCCACATTATCACTATCTGCAAGTATTGATTTTATAGCCAGCATTACTCGCGACAACTCACCGCCTGACGCTATTTTAACAAGCGGCTTTAACGGTTCACCGGGATTTGTGCTTATCAGGAATTCAACCCTGTCCATACCGTTCTCATAAAATTCATCTGACGTTTCTATATTAACCTTAAACTGTGAGCGTTCCATATTCAGCTCGTGAAGTGACTGTTCAATCCCCTTTTCAAGCACCTCTGCATACTTTGCGCGACGTTTGGAAAGCTCTTTTCCATAACCCTGCAATTCCGATACTATACTGCAAAGCTCTTCTTTCAGTTCATTTGTCCTCTCGTCGCTTAATTTTATGTCTTCAAGGTCTTTTCGTGCCGTTTCAAGATACTTCAATATATCTTCAATTTCTGCGCCATACTTACGTTTTAACTTAGATATTAAATCCAGTCTTTCCTCAACATCATTAAGAGCCTGCTCGTCAAATTCAACAGAATCTCCGAATTCCTTAACCTCGTGCGCCACATCTTCAAGCGAATACATCACACCCGAAAGAGCCTCATACATACTCTTTAATTTAGGATTCACCCCATTCACTGCCGCGAGCGCATCAACCGCCGCACTTATACTGTCATAAGCCGCCTCGTCGCCGCCGTAAATATTCATATATGCCTCCGCCACCGCACCCGTTATCTGCTCGGCATTTGCATATATTTCACGCTGTTCCTTTAACTCTTCGTCCTCGCCCTTTTCAAGCTCCGCCTTTGATATTTCGTCAACCTGATATTCAAGCAGGTCAATACGGCGCATTTTTTCCTGTTCATCCATTTCAAGAGATTGAATTTTCTTTTCTGTTTCTCTTTTCCTTTTTAAACATTCCCTATATTTTCTTATATATTCATCGTTTACCGCATAAGCGTCAAGAAATGAAATATGCTTGGCAGGCGTCAAAAGCGCCTGACTATCGTGCTGACCGTGAATATTTATCAGTTTATCGGCAATATCGCGAAGTACATTAAGCGTCACAACCATACCGTTTATCCGCGCCACACTCTTCCCCTCGCCTGTAAGCTGACGCGTAATTACTATCTGTCCATCATCAGCGTCAATATCATTTTCCTCAAGAATCGGAATCACGCTTTCGTCTGCGTCAAAAACAGCCTGTACTACCGCCTTATCCGAACCGTAGCGTACAAGCCCTTTATTTGCCCTGTCACCTAAAATCATATTTATGGAATCTATTATAATAGATTTACCCGCGCCCGTTTCACCCGTAAGCACGCTTACTCCGCTATGAAAATCAACACCGAGCCTGTCTATTACCGCAACGTTCTTAATTGAAAGATGATTAAGCATTTTACGCGTTCTCCTTAACGAAACAGCTGTCGCAGTCTATCCGCAATTTCAGCCGATTTTTCCTCATTCGCAGTGATAATAAGCAATGTATCATCACCTGCAATAGAACCAAGATATTCGCTCTTCATTGACACATCTACTGACGCCGCAACTGCTGACGCCATACCAGGATATGTCTTTACAACCACATTGTTAAGCGCGTATTCAACACTTCTTACCGTATCTGTAAGCATATTTACGCGTCTTGTCAGTTCCTCCGGTATATCGTTTGACGAGGAATATACGCTCCCTCCATCGGGCAGCGGTATTTTAATCAGTCCAAGTTCATTTATATCTCGTGAAACAGTAGCCTGCGTCACATAATAACTTCGTTTTTGCAGCTCCTGTATCAACTGCTCGTGAGTGCTTATATTTTGATTTTGAATTATTTTAAGAATTTCTCCCTGACGTTTATACTTCATTCCCAACCCTCCGTTTTTTATGACAGCTTTTTTATAAGCGTATCATAAAATGATTGTCTGTTTATTCTTATTAGTTCGAAATCATATTCCGATTCTGTTATTACAACCTCGTCTGTATCTCTTATACACGCCTGCACGTCACCGTCTGCCGTCACAACAGCCTCCGCGCCTCCGTGTTCGCCGTCAAGACGTATTTTTATCTCCTTGTCAGATGAAAGCACCGCGCTCCTTACCGACAGCATATGCGCGCATATCGGTGTTGCCACATATAATCTCATACACGGGTCTGCAACAGGTCCTCCTGCCGATATTGAATAGCCCGTCGAGCCTGTCGGCGTTGCTATTATAAGTCCGTCGGCAATATATCTGTTTACCGCCTCGCCGTCGGTCAAAAGCTCCATTCCTATCAGCTTTTCCCCTGCCGATTTGGACACAACCACGTCATTTAATGCGTGAAATGAAAACTGCACCTTATCATCACGTTTAACCTGCGCTTTCATCATCATTCGCTTTTCTATTTCAAAATCATCTTCAAGAAGTTTTAAAACCGCGCTTTCCATATCATCAGTTTCAACTTCCGCCATAAATCCTATTTTACCAAGATTAATTCCAAGCACGGGTATTTTTCGTTTAGCACATTCCGACGCACGGCGCAATATTGTACCGTCGCCGCCCAAGACTGCTGCATAGTCTGCATTATCGTATATTTCAGATTGAGGAACATAATTTACATTCATCCCCAGCACGCTGTATGACTCGTCCATATAAATCTCCGCTTTATTACTTAAAAGCCCCATAAGGCGTTTTGTATTAAACAACCCTAAATCCTTATCATTATTAGGCATTACAGCAATTTTTTTCATATTCCTCACCTCCGCTCATTTAAATATATCATTTTTATTATACACTATTTTTTTCTTTTTTTCAATAGCTTTCAGACGAATATTTACAGGTTTGATTTTTTTTGAACAATATGATAAAATATACCACACAAACAATTTAGGAGGACTATTATGCCGATTTCATTCAAGGGCGCCAAGCGTTATAAAAAACATAACGGTTTTTCAGAAACCGCTGAAATAAAAAAGCCTATTGCGTCGCCAATTCACTATTATTCTCTGCTGCAGGACAATATTCTTCTTAAACCGCTTGTAACAGCAGGCGACCGCGTTCTAATCGGCGAAAGAATCGCAGACCTTAACGAATTTCGGGCAATACCTGTTATATCCACTGTTTCGGGTACTGTACTAACGGCAGATAACGGTATGATAGCCATTGAAAACGACTTTCTTGATGATGAAACTCTCATACGCCTGCCTGTAAAACCTGCCGAAGAAATGACCTCGCGTGAATTATTATGGCTAATACGGGAAAGCGGTATTGTTGAACCTCGTACAGGAGAACCTGCGCATTTACTGCTGTCACAGGGCAAGGTTCCCAACTGCGCTGTGGTCTGCTGTTTTGACAGTGACCCGTATGTATCCTCACCACAGATGTCGTCAGTGAACAATGCAGAGAAAATCCTGTCGGGACTAAATCTCGCCCTAAGACTTCTGTGTGTAAAAAAAGCCATTATAGCCGTTGAAAGCACAAGCAAGAAAACATATTCCGATTTTAAATATTTACTGCGATATAATAAAAATATACTCTTATATTCTTTAAAACCATATTATCCGCAAAGCAGAAGTGATATTTTAATAAAAACGCTGACAGGGAAACAGGAGGACGGAATCAGCACTGTTATTCTATCGCCCGAAATGCTCTGCAATATTGTTGACGCAACAGAAATTGGCAAGCCCGTTACACAAAAAACAGTAACCGTATCGGGCGACGATATTCTTGAGCCTTCAAATTTCAGCGTCCCGCTCGGAGCAACTGTTGATTCTCTTCTTGTTTCAGCAGGCTATAATGAGCCGCAGACCGTAATTATGGGCGGAATAACCGACGGTACCTCTATAACTGATTTAAACACCCCTGTTACCTCCTCAACACGCGCTGTTATTGCATTCAATGATAAAAATAACATTCCTCCATACAGAAAGGAGCCTGTCTGAAATATCAGATAAGCTCCTGTTCTTTTAACTGCAAATCAAGAAGATAATACGCGCACTCGACAAAATTCAATATTTCGTCAGGTGTTGTGTACTTAAATTCTCTCTCTTTGACTTCTTGATAATTTTCATAGTAATCGGCTATTACCTTAATTTGTTTCGTAAGCTGACCTTTTTCATAATATGTAAGATAGTCTTTAACTTCACCTGCATTTTTAATTATATCAAAGCACGGAGTTTTAAACAGCTTTCTAAGATATAAAACGTCAATATCGTTCCAGTCACGTTTAATTACACGAAGAAATTCAGGATTCTTTTCATATTCCTCCTCATATTCTGTAAGCGTCGGCAGATACATTGTGACAGACCACATTATATCGGTCAGCAGATGAATATAATATCCGAGATAAAACCAGTAGTCGTCATTTCTTTCACCTGTAAGAAACTCATCAAAAAAGTCCTTGTAACGGCAGTCACGTTTCATTCCGCTCGGCGACCAGTGCGTCACCGTCGGCGGCGGAACAAAATCCCCAAAGCTGTCCTTTTCTCCGTAACCGCAATCGGGCGCAACGCACCCGATAACAAATTCCCTGCGATGTTTTTCTTCAATTCTGTCAAGAAACAATCTTGCTACCCTTAAATGCACTCCCCAAGTTGCCAAAACAAATTACACCTCCGTTTTACCACTCCTGTTCGGCAAAGCTCTTTAAAAGCGCCGAACACGCCTCAATATCTTTAATACTTGCCGTTTCAGACGGCGAATGCACATATCTTACCGGAACTGATATTCCGCCTGTTTTAACGCCTGCGCGCGTAAGCTGTACCGCACCTGCGTCAGTCCCTCCGTCCGGCATTATTTCAAGCTGATACGGTATATTGTTTTTCTTTGCCGTTTCTATCATTTTAGTTCTTATATCAGAATCGCATATTACAGAATGGTCCATAACCTTGACTGCCGCGCCTCCGCCAAGCTTAACCGCCATTACAGGCGCGTCGGGAGTATCTCCCGTATCAGTTACGTCAACAGCTACCGCTATATCTGGTTCAATTGAAAATGCGGCTGTCTTTGCACCTCTCAGTCCGACCTCCTCCTGTACCGTAAATACAAAATACAGGTCATTTTTACTGTTTACACGGCTAAGCGTATCAATCAGCACGGCACAGCCTGCGCGATTATCAAGAGCCTTTGATACTACAGTATCGCCGCGATTTATAAATCCTCCTGCAAATGCTGCTGTATCCCCTATGTTAATAAGCTTTTCTGCCATTTCTTTGCTGTCTGCGCCAAGGTCAATATACAGCTTGCTTATTTCAGGTTTTTCCTTAAACGCGTCCTCCTGCGCTCCTATAACTCCCGTTATTCCATTTGCAAAACACACTCTTAAGTTCACAAGATTTCGGGTATTAAGCCCTCCTATCGGTGAAAAACGGGCAAATCCTTTATCGTCTATATCTGTCACTATTATTCCTATTTCGTCCATATGAGCGGCAGCCATAAACTTTTTACCGACGCCCTTTTTATGCGCGACAAGATTACCAATTGCGTCTGTATACACCTCATCACAATAAGGCTCAACAAACGGCCGGATATATTTTCTTATATCTGTTTCATTGCCCGACACACTGTTTATTTGTGTTAAATCTTCCAATAGTTTTATTATATTCATCATAGCATTTCTCCGATTTTATTTAAGAATAAACGTACATACGCCGCTGTATTACTTACATCTCCCAATGACATTATTGATACGGGCGAATGTGAATATCTGCACGGCACAGCCGCCGAAATACATCTTACACCGCCTGCATTATACTGCAGCGCACCTGCGTCCGAGGCAAAATCCGTAAGCGGTTTTTTCTGAACTTTTATTCCCGTCTTTTCAGCCTCGTCCGACATAAATGCCGTAAGCTCCTTATCCGCTATAACATTTTTATCGGCATAATTTATAATAGTTCCCCCGTCAAGTTTTGTTCCTGACACAGTTTTTCCATACATATCCGTTGTATCTGCCGAGGTTATACTAAGCACCGCGTCAGCATTTACACTATGTGCTATAATCTTTGCGCCTCTTGAACCCACTTCACTCTGAGCGAGAAAGCACGCGTACACATCATAAGGATATTTTCCTTCAAGAACGTCCATAAGAGCCGCACAGCAGCCGCTCCTGTCAAGTGCTTTTCCTTTTATTCTGCCGTCTATTACAAGCGCGTCTGTATCAAATGCGGCATAATCGCCTATTTTTACACGTTTTTCCGCACTCTCTTTATCCTCTGCGCCAATATCAATAAAAAGCTTGTCCGCTTTAACAACATTTTCACGTTCAGCACGAGTTTGAAGATGTATTGCCTTCATTCCTATTACGCCCTTCACTCCGCTGCCGACTACGACTTTTTTTGATATAATTTTACGCGGGTCAACATTTCCCACCTGCTTGAATTTTAAATATCCCTTATCCGTTATTTTACTTATAATAAATCCCGGTTCGTCCATATTTGCCGTAACAAGCAATGTCTTTGAGCTGTCCAGACCACGTTTAAACACGATTATATTTCCCATACTGTCAATTTTGATTTCATCTGCATATGGCTTAGCTCTTTCCGACAAAAAATTTCTTACTGACGTTTCACTGCCGCTTACTCCGTTAAGTTCAGACAGGGTTTTTAAAAACTTATCCATTTCATATCCCCCTTTTGCTCCTTAATAAATTCAGCAAGCAGCTCAGCCGTTGCCGCCGCGTCTGACAAATGTAGTGTTTCAACCGACGTATGCATATATTTCAGAGGCAGTGACAAAAGCGCTGTAGGAATACCATCGCGCGCAACCTGTATTTCCCACGCGTCCGTCCCCGTATTTCCGCCGTCTACCTCAACATTAACCTTTATATTACGGTTATTCGCTGTTTCAAAAAGCGCGTCTGTCAGTTTCGGGTGCAGATTAGGTCCTACCGATATAACCGTTCCGCTGCCAATATCAAACGCGTCATCACTGTTATCGGGAGTTATGCCGTGACACACGTCAATGGCTATTGCCATATCGGGATTTATACCGTATGCCGTGGTTTTGCCTCCGCGGCAGCCAACCTCCTCCTGTACAGCCGCAACTGCATATACATCTACGTTTAAGTCAGTGTTCTGCAATCTTTCCATTACTGAAATTATTGCGGCAAGACAAGCTCTGTCGTCAAGGGACTTTCCGCTGAATCTGTTATCACCAAATTCACCTACCGACTGAGCAAGCGTTATACTGTCCCCCACGGATACCAGTTCCTTAACTTTCTTTGCGTCAAGACCAGTGTCAACCGCCATTGCCTTCTTTTTTACCGTCTTTCCTTTTTCCAGCAAATACGCTGGCTGTATTCCTATTACTCCCCACAAATCCTCGCGTGCGTGGACCGTAACTTCCGTAGAAGGAAGTGTACGTTCATCCACTCCGCCGACGCTTGTGAATGTAAGATAGCCCTCGTCAGTAACCGAAGTCACCATAAGTCCTATTTCGTCACAATGCGCCTCTATCATAATTCGAGGCGCGTTTTTCTTCCCACAGTATTTTACACCAATAACGCTTCCGAGCGCGTCAATTTTTACCTCGTCGCAATACGGACGCAGAATATCGCTTATTTTATCCGTAATACGGTACTCAAATCCCGACACTCCGCGCATATCGCTTAATTTTTTTATAAGTTCTTTCATATTACTCCAACTCATTTACAAGTTTTTTAAACAAGTTTCCTCGTTCTTCAAAGTTTTTGAACATATCAAAGCTTGTGCTTGCAGGTGAAAGTATAACCGTATCGCCGCTTTCAGCCTTTGCATGGGCAGTATTTACCGCCTCTTCATATGTGGAAACTCTTATTACCTCTATAAATATTCCTTTGCCGGTTCTTTTTATTTCATCCCTAAGCGCCTTTTCAATCTTATCTGCTGTCGCTCCGATAAGTATAAGAACTTTAACACGTTCTGTAAGTATTGTTCCTATTTCATCATAAGGTATTCCCTTATCCTTACCGCCGGCAATCATTATAACTTTTTTATCAAATACTCTTAATGTGTTTATAGTACGGTTCGGACTTGAATCAATAGAACTGTTATAGTATTTTACGCCATCCAGGGTTCTTACATACTCAATTCTATGTTCAACGCCTCCAAAATTTTTCGCCACATTACGAATAACCTCGTCGTCAACAATTCCGTACAGCGCGGCAATTGCCGCCATATAATTTTCAACATTATGCATACCGGGAATTTTAATATCATCAACATTAAGTACAGGCACATTCCCTCTCTTAATTATACCATTGTCAAGATACACATCAGCAATGCTTTCTCTTGAAAAATATCGTTTGATTCCGTTTCCGTCTGAGGCAGCCATTTCCGCCTGTCTGTTATCCAGATTAGCGACTACTATATCTTTGGGATTCTGGTGCAGCAGAATGTTTTTCTTCGCCTCAATATATTCTTCATAAGACTTATGAACATCAAGATGATTCGGTGATATATTGGTTAACACTGCAATTTCAGGCGATTTTTTCATAGTATGCAGTTGGAAAGATGACAATTCTACGACCACCCAGTCATCAGCAGTCATCCCTTCTACATCGCTTAAAAGAGGTTTTCCTATATTGCCGCCGAGCCACGTTTTATAACCTGCCTCTGTAAGAGCTTTATAAATAATGGTTGTAGTCGTTGTTTTTCCGTCACTTCCTGTTATTCCTATTATATGCGACGGACACAGTTCAAAAAATACCTCCATTTCACTTGTTACAACGCTGCCCGCTCTGCGAGCCGCCTGTAATTCAGGAAGGTCATAACGCATACCGGGAGTTTTAAATATTATTTCACCTGTCAAATTCTCCAGATAGTTTTCTCCAAGATTGAGAGTTACACCGAGCGTCTGCAGTTCACCGAAAACCTCGCCCATCTCTTCACGAGTACGTTTATCACGAGCATTTACCTCAGCTCCCAAAGAAATCAGGTACTTAATCAACGGAAGATTCGATATTCCAATTCCTAAAACAGTAACCTTTTTGCCTTTTATCTCATTTTTAAAGCCATCAAGTTTTTTGTTCATAAATACCGCTGCCTTTCTGCCCGCTTACAATGCAATCTATAAACGTCCCACCGCGGGCGGACAAGACGTACATCAACCAAAAAAGGCAGGACAAAGCTATCCTGCCTTTTAATTTTAAAATTATTCTGTTTCCTGTTCAGGTTCAGCCTCTGCCTCTGCCGCCTCTGTTTCAGGCTCAGCCGACTCTTCAGCCTCCTCAACTGTTTCAGCAGGTTCAATCTCAATTGCTTCCTCAACCTCAACATCGGGATCTGTTGAATAAACAAGTGTTTCTGCCTTCTGCGGTTCAGCAGGAATTTCCTCCTCAACCTCTTCCTCCTCCGGCACCGGAATAAGCGCACGGATTGAAAGGCTTATCTTCTTGTCCTCCCAGTTGATTTCCGTAATCTTGGCCTCAACTTCTTCACCTATTGTTAAAACATCCTCAGGCTTACCGATTCTTCTGTCAGCAATCTGTGAAATATGAATAAGTCCGTCCACATTCGGCATAATTTCAGCAAATGCGCCAAACGGCATCATACGAACAATTTTACAATTTACAACATCGCCGACATTTAACTTCGACTGTGCAATTGTCCACGGATTATCCTCAATCTTCTTGAATCCCAAAGAAATTTTCTTTGTTTCTGCATTTATATCCTTGATATAAACGTCAAGAACATCGCCTTCCTTAACAACTTCCGACGGATGTTTGATTTTATTCCACGAAAGCTCACTTATATGAACCAGTCCGTCCACGCCGCCGATGTCAACAAACGCACCAAAAGAAGTAAGTGATTTAACTGTTCCCTGATACTTCTTGCCAACTTCAACGTCTGCCCAGAACTTATCTTCCTTTTCTTTTCTTTCAGCCTCGATAATAACTCTTACCGAACCGATTACACGTTTTCTTCTTTCATCAATTTCGATAATCTTATAAGTAACGGTTGTACCTACAAGACTTTGAAGGTCCTGTACAAATCTTCCTGACGCCTGACGTGCGGGAATAAATACCTGTGAACCATCTGTAAGAGCAATCACTCCGCCCTTAACGGCCTTAATGATTTTTCCTTCCAAAGTTTTTCCTTCTTCGTAAGCCGCTTTGATTTTGTTCCAGCTCTCCATAGCTACCAATTTCTTTCTTGATAAAACTACTTTTCCCTCACCATCATTTACGCCTACAACGTAAACCTTGATTGTATCGCCTTCTTTTACAACATCAGACGGCTTAAGTGACGGGTCATCTGTCAACTGGTCAGCCGCCAACTGTCCGTTATACTTAAAGCCACCCAAATCAATAATGACTTCGTTGTTACGAACCTCGACAACAGTTCCGTCGATAATGTCCCCATTGTTTAGAGTTTTGCTTTCATACTGTTCAAACAGCTCCGCAAAGTTCTCCTCGTTTTTTACATTTTCACTCATAGCCTTTACTACCTCCTCGATAATACCGCCGGGCGTCGACGCTCCCGCAGTAATACCTATTTTATTATATGTTTTTTCTTGAGGTAAATCCTCAAATGTTTCGATATGATAGGTATTGGGACAGTTCCGTTTCGATATTTCGAACAGTTTCCTTGTATTCGAGCTTTCCCGTCCGCCTATTACAAGCATCATATCCGAATTACGCGAAAGTTCTTCTGCCTCTTTTTGCCTATCCTTCGTCGCACTACATATTGTATCAAATATTAGGGTACTTTTGCAAGTTTTTTTTATATTTTGTACGATTTGACCAAAAAATTCTCTATTTATTGTTGTTTGTGCTACAATGCACAAGGTTTTTGGGGCTAAAATTTCGTCAATTTCATAATTTTTATCATTTATAATGATTGCCTCGTTATCGCACCAGCCATTGATTCCTATAACTTCCGGATGTGTTTTATCTCCCACTATGACAATCTGACAGCCTTCGTTATGGTGTTTTGATACAATTCTATGTATCTTTGACACAAACGGACAGGTTAAATCTATATATGCCCTATCTCCTATTTCTTCATACACCTGTTTGCCGACGCCGTGAGCGCGTATAACAACCGTACAATCCTTTGGTATATCGGATACTTTTTCGTAAGAAAACACGCCCTTTTCAGCTAAATCCTCAATAACCTGCGGATTATGAATAAGATGTCCGAGCGTTGCTATTTTGTTGCTTTTCTCTATTTCTTCATATACTCCGTCAACCGCGCGCTTTACCCCATAACAGAATCCTGCGGTTTTAGCCACGTTTATCATTCGCTCACCGCCTTATTTCCGAACTCGTTAAGACTTCGTATCGTATCAAGCACACCGTCAGCTATTTCCTGTATTTTCTCAGGTTCAAGGCGGCTGTCATAATACTTTTCAAGTGTTATCGGCTCACCGTAGGTTACTGTAATTTTATTCATCCATTTATATTCCCCTGAAATCTGCGCCGGAATAATTTTGACCTGCGCTCGGTGCGCTATCAGTGCAACTCCCGGTTTAGCTTTTACTTTTTTACCGTTTTTTATGCGATGTCCTTCGGGAAACATAAGCATACATTTACCTTGTTTTAAAATAGAAAGCGACACTTTTACCGCGCCTATATCCCCTTTTCCTCTATGAATCGGAAACGCACCCAGTTTTTTTATCAGTACGCCGAAAAAAGGATTTTTAAAAAGCTCTTCCTTCGCCATAAAGGTCAGCGGTCTTTTCGAGCTTAAACCGGCAATAACAGGGTCCCAATTACTTCTATGATTATATGCAAGAATAACTCCTCCTGTTTCAGGTATATTTTCTTGTCCATTAAATTCGAACCTGAACGCAAAAAACATTATAAACCGCAAAATCATACGGCATATCTTATAAAACATTTTTAATAAGCTCCTTTACTTTTTCCACCGCCTGTTCAAATGTCAAATCGGTCGTATCCACAAGCGTTGCGTCTTTAGCCTGTTTAAGCGGCGACACCGCTCTTGTGCTGTCGTTTTTATCACGGTATTCCATATCTGCCTTTATTTTTTCAAAATCACATTCAATGCCTTTTGCTGTAAGTTCGTCATAACGTCTGCGCGCCCGAGAATCCACTGACGCAGTCAGAAATATTTTAACCTGCGCGTCAGGCAGTACATATTCACAAATATCACGTCCGTCCATTATGACGTTTGCGCTTTTTGCCATTTCACGCTGTAATTCTACCAGTTTTGTCCTGACCTGCGGTATCACAGCAACGTCAGACGCTCCAACCGAAACTTCCTCCTCGCGTATGCGCTCGGAAACATCTTTGCCTGAAAGATAAATCCTCTGTCCCTCGTCCGTATACTTTATAACTATTTTTATATCATCAAGATGTGAAATAAGCTCCTGAACGTTATTTTTTAAGTCTATACCGTGTTCTATCGCAAACAATGCCGCCGCGCGGTACATAGCCCCCGTGTCTATGTATGTAAAGCCGAGCGACTTTGCCGCCGCCTTTGAAACCGAGCTTTTTCCTGCGCCGGCAGGTCCGTCAATCGCAACTGAAACATATTTCATAGTAATTATCCTTTCTTTATAAGGTCAGGTCTTAATACCTTTGCTCCTCGAAGATAAACGTGATTGATTTCCTCTTTTGTTTTATCCGTATTTATATGTATCATCGTTCGTATACACATTTTCAGACTGCCGTCTATTTCAGGAGCCGACATATCTAAAAGCGGAACAGTTGTAATTCCCATTTCTCTTACCGCCGCCGCTGGAAAAACTGCTGTCAAATCAGAAGTAACCGTAAATATAATTGATACGGCGTCAGCATTTTTTAAATCGTTTTGTTTTTCTATTTCTCCGAGAAGTTCAATCGTTGCGGCGATTATTGCCTCTCTTGTATTTTCCTCGGCGGTTGTCGCACCGCGTATTGCTCTTACTGCCATACTTATTCTCTCCTCTTAAACTACTCTATGCCCCATACCGATAGCAATATCATTCAAATTCAATAAACCTATTGCAAAGAATACGCACACACTTATATGCGAACCATATCTTGCAATTCCTATCTTACCTCCAAGATTTAGTCCCAAGCACTTATTCATTATCTGCTGCAATGCTTCGTGAGCCGCTCCTGCTACAGCGCCTTCCTCTGAATGAGTTGATCCTATAACACCTTCGCGTTTTGCGGCGACAACGGCTCTTTCAAGTATTTTCGGCACCGCACTTGAAAAATCGCTGCCAAAATCAATCGCCGCCGAACGCATTCCCTGTTCCGCATACATTTCTTTAAGTGATGTTTCTTCATCACGCGAATCAGTAAGCGCAACCTGAATTGCCGCTTTACTTACCTCTCTGCTGCCTAATTCCATTTACTGTACCTCCATATTCTCTGACGCGTTAATTCCTGCAAGATAGCCCGTGGAAAACGCCGCCTGTAAATTATAACCACCCGTATAACCGTCTATGTCTATTACCTCTCCTGCAAAGTATAACCCACTGACAAGTTTTGATTCCATTGTAGAAGGATTTATTTCACTAACTTTAACCCCTCCTGATGTAACAATCGCCTCTTCCACAGGTCTTACTCCTACAGCAGTAAGCGGAAAATGCTTTAAGAGATTTACAAGCTTTGCCCGTTCCTCCTTTGTAACCGCATTAACCGCCTTGTGCGCCTCAATACCCGACAGCGATACAACTATAGGTATCAGCGCTTTCGGCAAGAGGTCGTCAAGACTGTTTATAAAATGCTTTTTACTGTACTTCTCAAAATCGCGTATAAGACGCGCATTAAGTTGTTCGTCCGTAAGAGCGCTCTTTAAATCTATTTCTATTCTGTAATGCTGGGTGTCAATATTCCTGAGATATGCCGACATCGACAGCACTACAGGACCTGATATTCCGAAATGTGTAAACAGCATTTCACCAAAGTCGGAATACACACACTTATTTTTCTCATTATATGCGGTAATTTTTATATTTCTCAGTGACAGTCCCATAATATCCTTTACCCACTTTTCAGCGGTAATAATCGGTATAAGCGATGCTTTAGGCTCTATAATCGTATGACCTGCCTGACGGGCAAATTTATATCCGTCGCCTGTGGAACCTGTTTTCGGATATGATTTTCCGCCTGTGCATACAATCACTCTGTCACCTGTAATATCTCCTCGGTCAGTTTTCACACCTTTTATTTTACCGTTATGTATTATAAGTGATTTCACCGTACCGCGTTTTAAAGTAACATTTTCTTTCATTGCATAACGTTTTAAAGCAGACACCACATCACTTGCCCTGTCGCTTACGGGAAACACACGACCTCCGCGCTCAACCTTGATTTTTACTCCCTGCTCTTCGATAAGCCGTATAATATCGTCATTCGTAAACGTATATAACGCGGAATACAGAAATTTTGCATTACGCGGATATTGTGTTATCATATCCTCTGTTTCAGCAGAATTTGTAATATTACATCTTCCCTTACCCGTTATAAGGAGTTTTTTGCCTATAATATCGTTTTTTTCGATAATAACAACCTTGTCCGCCATACCTGCCGCACTGCCTGCCGCCAGAAGTCCTGCCGCGCCTGCACCTATTACTATAACCGTCATTCCGTCACGCTCCACATCTCAACATTCCTGTATCCGCGCGCAAGCGACGGTACTACCTCGCTTTTAATCTTTGAACTTGACATTATATCTCCTTTACGGAAAAACAGCGCCGTGAACGGCATATCTTCCAAAAGTATGTCACCGTACTGTCGGTACAGTGACTTCAGTTCCTCCTCATTCTGCGTCATTCCCATCTGTGCCGCAAGCATATCAACATTCTGGTTTGAATACGAAAAAAAGTTTCCTGCCGAAGATGTCAGCATACTTAAATCAAGATTGGCTCCGATTTCTGTCTCGCCTATCATCATTTCATAATCTCCCGCGCTTATTTTCTGCATATACTCCGCATACGGCAATGCTGTAACCGTTGCAGGTATGCCAAACTCGTTAAAAGACGCGGCTATTTTATTCGCTATGCTAACCTTCTCCACACTGTCGCTGTCTGTCAGGATACTTAGTTCAAGAACCTGCTTTTCACCATTCTCAATTCTTTCATACTTGCCGCTGTGTCCCAGACCCCAATTGTCATTTCCGAGATGATTTATCGCAAGCATTGTATCCGCTTTAAAACGCGTATTCGTATCATAATAATACAGCGACGACGGATTCAGCGGAACGTCACACGCAATGCCGCGCGAATAAATAGTCGAATTTACAATTGATTCCTTATCGATAAGTTCTGTAAGTCCGCGTCTTGTTTCACTGTTTTTTAACAGTTTATTCGCAGTGTTATACCCTGCAAACGTCAGTTTGTTTGTAATATACTCGTTATTCGTCGCACTGCCGCGCGGTGTGTACTCCGATAAATCAACAGTCTTACCCGTCATCAGGTCAATTTCATTAGCCTCAAACATTGACTCATATTTCTTTAAATCAGGCGCAGTATAGACATATACATTGTTTATTTTCGCCTTGCCTGCATGATAGCCGTCAAACGCAATAAACGACAGTCTTCCCGTACTAAGCTGAGTTTCATATCTGAACGCGCCTGTACCTACAGGAACATAATTGACATTGGGACGCATATCCGTCTGCAGCTTAACTATCGGAAATGTCAAAAGCGATACAAAATTCGGTACCGCATAATTCAGTACAATCTGAAGTGAATAATCGCCTGTCGCCTGATAGTCCGCCATATTTTTAAGAGCGTCCGAATATGTCGTTGCACCCGAACGTATCTGCTTTATAGTATACGCCGCGTCATACGCGGTAAAACTGGAACCATCGTGCCACAAAACATTATTTTTAAGATTTATGTTTATTATTCGCCCGTCGGGTGAAACAGAATAGCTTTCTGCCAGAACAGGCACAGGCTGTATTTTTTCATCAACGTCAAACAGGGGTTCATATACGAACTCCATACATTCCTTCACTGTCTGCGATTTTGTTATAAGAGGATTAAACGTGTCAAAATCAAATATGCCTACGCTTATACTGTTTGAAACTTCCTGTTCCCCTTCGCCTGCGCCGCCTGTTACGGCAGGCTGTACGGATGTAAATTCCGCTTTTATTTTATCTATAAACTCACAGCCCGTCACAGGCAGCACAAGTATTGCTGCAAGTACGGCTGAAATCAGTCTTTTTGCTGTATTCATTAAAAATCTACTCCATCTATATCAATTCAATAAACGCGCCCATATTACCGCGCTTTCCGTTTGTTTTTCTGTGAGAAAACAATCTGTCGCTGTTACAATAGGTGCATATTCCGCTGTCGTCAATATTATCAGGTAAAATACCGCTTTCAGCAAGCTGTTTTTTTATAGCAAGCTGCATATTGACGTGGTATCTGTCGCCGTATTTAACGGCTGTATCAGCTCCAAATTCACTTGTGAAAATCTCCGCGACATCGTCCGATACTTCAAAATGACACTCTTGTATTGAGGGTCCTATTGCCGTAATAATATTTTCCGCCTTACTTCCGTAATCACGTTTCATTTTTTCTACCGTCTTTTGACTTATTCTCTTTACCGTACCTCGCCACCCCGAATGTGCCAACGCAGCAACGCGATTTTTTGTATCAAGAAAAAATACGGGTACGCAGTCGGCAAATAACGTTACCATCGGCAGTCCGCTTTTATCGGTTATAAGCGCGTCAACACTTGTAAAACTGTTCTCACGGCTTATTCCGTTTCCTGCGTCTGTTTCCGTTACAGTATGAATATTATCCTCGTGTACCTGCTTTGACAGTACAAGACGGCTGACGTCCATATCAAGCGTATCCGCCATTATCCTGAAATTTTCCAGAACATTTTCACGCGTATCGTCACAATTAAACCGAAGGTTCATACTTCCGTAACACCCTTCGCTTACTCCGCCCGCTCTCGTTGAAAAGCCGTGCCTGACAAGCCCCGTTTCCTCAAAGGACGTGATTATATAATACTTAACATTACCTTTACTTACTAATTTAAACATTATTACCTCTATGAAAATATTCAAATACCGCCTCGGCAGATTTTCTGTCCATTTCCTTTACACTCATAAGTGTTTCAATATCCGCCTCTTTTATTTTATCAACAGATGTGAAGTTAGTCAATAGCGCTTTTCGTCTTTTTTCACCAATTCCGCTTATTTTATCAAGTTCGGATTCTATTTTACCGCGAAGCTTTCTGTGATATGTTATCGCCGTGTTATGCACCTCGTCCTGAATATGTGTTATAAGCTTAAAAACAGGGCTTGTAGGGCTTATCTCTATTTCTCCGCTGTCTGATACCAGTCCGCGCGTTTTATGCTTGTCGTTTTTCACCATACCGAAAACGGGTATATCACTGTCCATCATTTCCATAAGCTCAGTTATTACGTTGAGATGTCCTTTTCCGCCGTCTAACAGTATTAAATCGGGCAGAGGCAGAAATTTTGCGTCCTTGCGAAGAATCTCGCCTTTTTTAATCATTTCCTCCTCGTCAAGCGCGTGTCTGAAACGCCTGTAAATCACCTCGCGCATAGCCGCATAATCGTCCGCGCCTTCAAACGATTTTATCTTAAATATGCGGTATTTACGCTTTGCGCTCTTGCCGTTTTCAAACACCACCATTCCGCCGACATTATCCGCTCCCTGCGTATTGGAAATATCATATGCCTCAATACGCATAGGACGTTTGGAAAGTCCGAGAAGTTCCTGCATTGCGTCAAGCAGCGTGTTTTTTTCACGTTCCTTCATTACCTTTATTTTATAATTACCGAGCACAATATCCGCGTTCTTCTTTACCATTTCCACCATATGGAGTTTATCGCCGCGTTTCGGGCTTAAAATTGCAACCTTTTTATTTTTTATGCTTCTCAGCCATTCAGCTATTGCCTCGCGGTCCTCAATCTCATATTCGGTCAGTATTTCATCGGGAATCGCGTCACCCGTCTGATAAAACTGCTTTACAAAGTCAGTCAGTATTTCCGATTCACTGCTATGCCTTGTGTTATCAATTTTATAATTTTCGTGACCTATAACCTTTCCGCTGCGTATAAAAAACACCTCGCAAAAAGCAACCGTATCCTCACGCGCAAGCGCAATGACATCACGGTTATCCTGTTTGGCAGTATTAATAATCTTCTGACGCTCCTCTATATCCTGTATCGCTCTTATTTTATCCCGTAAGTCTGCCGCACGTTCATACTGCCGTTTTTCAGCAGCAGCATTCATATCAGCTTTCAGTGAAGCAATCAATTCTTTGTGATTGCCGTCCAGAAAACGGCAGATATTAAAATATACCTGCCTGTACTCCTCCTTTGAAACCTTACCTGTACACGGCGCAAAACAGTTATTTATATGATAGTTCAGACAAGGTCTGCCCTTCTTTATATCCTGCGGAAACCGTCTGTGACAGGAAGGCGGTTTAAAAAGTTTCTGTACAAGTTCCAGTGTGTTTTTAAGTGTAATTCCCGATACATACGGTCCGTAGTATTTCGCACCGTCTTTCTTTAATTTACGCACCTTCATTACTTTAGGATACGGCTCGTTTATTGTAACCTTAATGTATGGATAGTGCTTGTCGTCCTTTAAAAGAATATTATATTTCGGACGATATTTTTTTATAAGATTACATTCGAGCGCAAGAGCCTCTGTTTCAGAATCGGTGACAATATATTCGAAATATGCTATATTAGATACCATTGCAAGTACCTTCGGCGTATGAGAGGAATTCTTCTGAAAATATTGTCTTACTCTGTTCTTTAATATTTTTGCTTTCCCTACATATATAACGGTGTCGTCATCACCGTGCATAATGTATACCCCCGGTTCTTCGGGTAAATTCTTTAATTCTTCATCTAAATCAAACATATTATCACCTCCTATATCAAATCATCTGAAAAAAATAACCCTACATTGTATACTTAATGCAGGATTATTAATTCAACATAATATAAATATTTATTCAGAGAAATTGGACTCAATAAGCTCAACTAAAGTTTGTACTGCCTCTTCTTCATCGCTGCCGTCGGCAATTATTGAAATTTTAGTACCTTTTACAATACCCAATGACAAAACTCCCAGCAAGCTCTTTGCATTTACTCTTCTTTCGTCCTTTTCCACCCAAATACTTGACTTGAACTCATTAGCTCTCTGAATGAAAAATGTTGCAGGTCTTGCGTGCAGACCTACAGAATTCTGAACCGCCACTTCATTTGAAACCATAATTGCGCCCCCTGTTTTTCTTTCAACTCTATAACTTTTTATAATAAGATATAATTATAATACTAAAAATTTTGTCCTACGTCAATATTTTTTTCCGCAGAAATGATTTTTTAGTAAATATTGACCTATAGAAATATTGTTTACATAGTTTTTTTGTTTATTTATACAGCTTTTTACAGACGCATTATTCTGCATTAATTTCTTCTGTTTTTTCCGTGTCCGCGCCATCTTCAGCCTGCTCTGACGCTCCTCCCGACAGCAGCTCACGTACCTGTCTGTCAACCTCAGCAGTAAACTCTTTATTTTCAACCATATATTTTCTTACATTGTCGCGTCCCTGTCCAATCTTTTCACCGTTATAACTGAACCACGCGCCTGATTTTTTAATTATTCCGTTATCTACGGCATAGTCAAGAATATTGCCTTCACGAGATATACCCTCGCCGTAAAGAATATCAAATTCAGCCGTCTTAAACGGCGGCGCAACCTTATTCTTTACAACCTTTACTTTTGTCTTGTTTCCGATAATATCACTGCCGTTTTTAATCACGTCCGAACGTCTTACGTCAAGACGTACCGACGAGAAGAATTTCAGTGCGCGTCCGCCCGGAGTCGTTTCTGGATTACCGTACATTACACCCACTTTTTCACGGAGCTGATTTATAAAGATTACAACAGTGCCCGAACGTGAAATAATAGCAGTAAGCTTACGCAGCGCCTGCGACATAAGTCTTGCAAGAAGTCCAACGTGGCTGTCACCCATTTCACCCTCAATTTCAGCTTTCGGAACAAGAGCAGCAACTGAGTCTATTACGATTACGTCAAGCGCACCGCTTCGTACAAGCGCCTCGGCTATGTCAAGCGCCTGTTCTCCCGTATCCGGCTGAGCTACTATCAAATTATCAATATCTACTCCAAGTTTCTGAGCGTATACAGGGTCAAGCGCGTGCTCCGCATCAATAAATGCCGCCTCACCGCCCATTTTCTGAGCCTCTGCAACAACGTGCAGCGCAACCGTTGTCTTACCCGATGATTCAGGACCGTAAATTTCTATAACTCTTCCGCGCGGGAGTCCGCCGACTCCTAGTGCCATATCAAGCGTAAGCGAACCTGTAGAAATAGCGTCCACATTTGAAACATTTACATCTCCGAGTTTCATAATACTTCCCGAACCGTATTCTTTTTCAATAACGCTGAACACGCTTTCAAGCGCTTTTTTCTTTTCATCGCTGTCAGTCATCTTTACTACCTGAGGCTTTTCTTTTTCAGTTTTTGCCATTATATTGTTTCTCCTTTTGTTTCTAATTTTTATATTACTTTAATTATATATTATTTATTCCGTATTTGCAAGTATTTTTCTTTTATAAAAAATTCAGCCCGTTTTATCGGGCTGAAACAATGCTTATTATTTTTTCAAATACACATCTGCAAGTTTTTTCACGCACTTCGTCACGCGTACCGCTATGACGCATTTCCATCACTTCCGTACTGCCGTTTACGCATATTCCGGCAAAAACAAGTCCGACAGGCTTTTCTGCCGTACCTCCGCCGGGCCCTGCAATACCCGTAATACCCACGGTCACGTCAGCGTCCGTCCGCTCATAAAGTCCCTGCGCCATTTCATAAGCCGTTTCACTGCTGACTGCACCGTATGTGATAATCGTACTTTCTTTTACTCCAAGATACTTCATTTTTGCAGTATTGGCATAAGTTACAAAGCCTTCATTAAGCACGTCGGACGCGCCTGCAACAGAAGTTATAAGCGCGCAAAACAAACCTCCAGTACAGCTTTCCGCTGCTGATATTGTCATACTATGTTCCTGTAAAAGCCTCACAGTTTCCTCATTCAGCTTTCCCACATCTGCAATCATTCTTATTCCTCCGTCAGTTAGGATATACTTCTATCTTTTCAACACCTGCCAGAGCCGCCTCTATGAGCGTTTCCACATCAAGACGTGATTCTGATTTCTCTATGGTTTCACGTTTGGGATTTGTGGTAGGGTGTCTGGGGGTAAATACAGTACAGCAGTCCTCATATGGTAAAATTGAGGTTGCATATGTACCTATCGCATTTGCTCGGTCTATTACCTCCTGTTTATCCATACCGATTAACGGCTGTAAAATCGGCATATCCACCGCTGAGTTTGTCACATCAAGCGCCGCAAGCGTCTGGCTTGCAACCTGTCCCACGCTTTCTCCCGTTATAAGCGCCTTTGACTTATTTTTCCTCGCAATACGCTCCGCTATACGCATCATAAACCGCCGCATAACAAGCGTAAGATGTTCTTCAGGACATTTATCACGGATTTGGAGCTGTATTTCGGTAAAAGGAACGATATACAGATTTATTTTTGAAGTATACTGCGCAATTATTCCTGCAAGCTCTATTACCTTTTCTTTTGCTCTTTCACTCGTATAAGGAAATGAGAAAAAGTTTACTGCATCAATTTCCACACCGCGTTTTGAAATCATATGTCCTGCCACGGGACTGTCAATACCTCCCGACAGCAGTAAAGTTGCTTTTGACCCTGTACCTATGGGCATACCGCCCTGTCCTGCAATTTTGTTTTCCTCCGCATATGCATATGCGGCAAAATCACGCACTTCAACTTTTACGGTTACATCAGGATTATGAACATCAACTATTATTTCGGGATACTCGTCGTCAAGATACCCTCCAACCTCAAGACATATCTGCGGTGACGTATACGGAAAACTCTTATCCGAACGTTTCGCCTCAACTTTAAAACGTTTACCGTCCGAAAGACTGTCCTTTAAATATTCATTTGTTTTCTGCTTTATATCCTCTATATCCTTTTCGCATACGACTGCTCTTGTAATCGACACTATACCGAATATTTTCGACAGTCTATCCATTACAATATCCATTTTATCCGCGTCTGCCACCTCAACATATACAGTCGCCTGTGCAAGTCGCGCTTTAGTTTCCGCAACATTTTTTAATGAATTTCTGATGTTATTCATTAAAATACTCTCAAACCTCGGACGGTTACCGCCCTTTAGAATAATTTCGCCGTATTTTGCAAGAATTATTTCCTTCATCTACATAAATCTCCTTATCGCTTTTACCTCTGCTTCTGTAATTTCAGCGGCTTTAATCACCTCTGAATCGGTAGTCAATGTATCAAAGCTAAACCTTACCGCTCCTTCAACCTCCTTTTTGGAAAGACCCATAGCTGTAAGAACGTGGCTCGGCTGCGGTTTATGACTTGAGCAGGCAGAACCTGTAGAAACATATACGCCCCGCGCCTCAAGAGCGTGCAGAAGTATCTCCGCTTTTATTCCTGTAAACGATACATTCAGAATACTTCCGGAATTATACTCGTCTGAACCGTTTATCTTTATATCAGGTATATTCATCAATTGGCTCTTCATTAAATTACGCAGACCAATCAATCGTGAATTATCGGTACCGCATTCCTCTGCTGCTGCTGCAAACGCAAGTATTCCCCCGACATTTTCAGTACCAGGACGAATTTCATTCTGCTGTTCGCCGCCATAGAGCAGGGGGCGTATTTTCCGAATGTCATTTATACATAGCGCACCCGTACCTTTTAGACCGTGTATTTTATGACTGCTTACGGTAATCATATCTGCTCCGATTTTATTCATTTTCACATCTATTTTCCCGAAAGCCTGCACACAGTCAGAATGAAAAACCGCATTTGGCGACTGTTTTCTTAAAATCTCTTTCACCTCTGCAACCGGCTGTATGACTCCTGTTTCATTATTGACATACATTATGCTTACAAGTGTAGTTTCCTTATCGGCAGTCTTTCTTAGTGCGTCAAGGTCAATTCTTCCGTCAGGAAGTACATCAAGGTATACGACGTTAAACCCCTGTTTCTCCATCTGCCTAAAAGCCTCTAAAACAGAAGGGTGCTCAATTTGGGTCGTAATCAGCTTTGTTCCGAGCTTTTTTCGCGCCTGCGCCGCTCCGAATACAGCCGTATTGTTTGCCTCTGTTCCTCCTGATGTGAAAAATACTGTCTTTTCGTTGGTACCGAGCATACCTCCGATAATTTTGCGCGCGTCACGCATAAGCTTTTCAGCGGCAAGTCCCAGTCCGTGCAGTGACGACGGATTACCGAACATTTCAGCCGATTTCATCATTGCCGACAATGCAGCCTCCGAAGGTTTTGTCGTTGCCGCATTATCAAGATATATTATTTCATTCATACCCTATCAACCTTTACTACAAGGGCAAGCCCTTCCTTTATTGTTATTTCGCAGGTGTCCGCTGTCATTACGTTGCTTATACCTCGTGTAGACGAAAAATACAGCGTTTCATTGTCAAGCGGATATTCAAGTCCACTTGTGCTTATTCCCCGTGCGTCGGCGGTTACAGGTATAATTGACAATGTCTGACCGCTCCTGCCGTTAATTATAAGTCTATCCCTCAAAAGATATATTGCATTATTATCGTCGATTACCACACCGTCCTTACACTTGTTTAAAAGCATAATATCCGCAAAGGTATGGTCAAGACGGTCTCCCGTCATTCCAACCATAACCACACTGTCACAACCGTGTTCCTCGGCATACATAACGGCAAGCTCGCCGTCTGTAAAATCCTTTCGAGTAGGATACTCTACTCTGTTCTTAATATTCTCATAACCGATTGCGCTGTCAAGGTCGCCTATCAGCACATCGGGCGTTATACCCATTTTTTTCGCGTGGTTATATCCTCCGTCTGCACATATTATCAGATCAGTTCTGCCGATTTTTCGCATTATATTATCATAATTTTTTATATCGCCGTTACCAATTATCAGAGCGCGCATTATCTCATCAGCCCCTTTACCGAACCTTCAATATCGTCGTTAAATACTGCTGTACCTGCAACAATTATATTTGCGCCTGCATTAATTGCAGTATCAATATTATAGGCATTTATACCACCGTCAACCTCAATTTTAAAATCTTCGCCGAGTTTATTACGCAGATAACGTATTTTTTCATTTACCGAAGTTATGTATTTCTGACCTCCGTATCCCGGTTCAACGCTCATAACAAGAACCATATCAACCTCCGAAAGATATTCCTCAATAGCCGATACGTCTGTATTTGGATTGAGTGAAATTCCGACAAGTTTATTATACTTCCTGATAAGCTCTATACATTCGCGAGGTTTTTCGGTCGCCTCGATATGAAACGTCACTCCGTCCGCCCCCGACTTTATAAATTCTTCTATATACCTTTCAGGTTTATCTATCATTAAATGCACATCAAAAAACATATCCGTGTATTTGCGGATTGATTTTATAACAGGCATAGCAAATGATATATTCGGCACAAAATGACCGTCCATTACATCAATATGAAGCCATTCTGCTCCGGCATTTTCCGCTTTTTTTATCTGTTCGGCAAGTATGCCGAAGTCCGCCGACAATATAGACGGTGAAAGTATCATTTCTTTTCCCATTCCTTTACTGATTTTAGTTGTTTGTAAAGCTGTGTATAGCTTCCATAGCGCGTAGACGCAATTTCTCCTGATTCCACCTTATTTTTGATAACGCAGTCAGGTTCGTTTATATGTGAGCACCCCCTAAAACGGCACTCGTCACGGTGATTTCTCATTTCAGGGAAGTATTCCCACAGCTCGTCCGCTTTTATCCCCTCAAGCTCAAGTGAACTGAAACCCGGTGTATCAAGCACAAAACCTCCATTATTAAGCTCAAACAACTCCACGTGACGTGTTGTGTGTCTGCCTCGCTGTATTTTTTCCGAAACGTCGCCTGTTTCAAGCGTATCCTCTGTAATTATGCTTAAAAGACTGGATTTACCTACGCCCGACAGTCCGGCAAAAGCCGTTGTCCTACCGCTGAGATACTTTTTCAGTTTATCTGTTCCTTTATTCTTTTCCGCGCTTACACAGAATACTTCATAACCTGCGTTTTCATAAAGTTTCTTTATATCATTTCTTTTCTCAAGGTCTGTTTTATTTATACACAATACAGGGTGTATGTTATTGATTTCAGCATTTACCAGCATTTTGTCTATAAGAAACAAACTCGGTTCGGGCGCTGCCGCCGCAACCACCAGAAGCATTGTGTCAATATTGGCTACAGGAGGACGTACAAGATACGACCGCCTGTCAAGGATATCAACAATACTTCCCTTTTCACCGCTTGTTTCAATCTCAACCACATCACCTATTGTAGGTGTGATACGTTTTTTTCTAAACACTCCGCGGGCTTTACATTCGTATACATTGTCAGAGGCCTTTACATAGTAAAAGCCTCCTATACCTTTTATTATTGTTCCTTTCATAAACACCTCAAACGAGTTTAATCAAAGTTGATTGTTCTGTCACTTACCTTGCTGCCGTCTATATAAGCCTGCACCGCTGCGGTGCCTGTACCTTTAAGGTCAACCGAAACTGTACCTTCTGATTTTGAATGCGGTTCATTATGAACTGATTTACCGTTTACGACAATTTCAACATCAACAGTGTCATTTGCCGTTTCAGGAATTTTTACAGTAAAGGTACGCGTAGTTTTTTCACCTTCTCCCGAACCTCCCTGATTAGACTCTGTACCTGTATCAGGCTGTACCGGATTGTTGTCAGACGGCTGATTCGGTGCCTGTGTAGGTTCCTGAGCCGTACTTTCAGCTCCGCTTGAAATTACAACGCTTACAAACGACCCTTTCGGAGCTGTTTTTCCGATATTCGGACTCTGAGATATGACAGTTCCCTCAGGTGATGTGGACGCTCTTCTTGACACGCTTCCCAGACTAAGTCCGTTTGCCTGAAGAGTTGCCTCTGCCTGTTCTCTTCCCAAACCGACAATGCTCGGTACCGATACGCGTTCATTAGTCGGGGTTGCCGTCGGCATACCTGCATTTTTTCTGCATATATGAAGATTTATAATATCGTCCTTGTTAAGCTTTGTACCTGCAAGCGGCGTTTGGCGTATTACATATCCGTCAGGTACGTCCTCTGACATTTCCTCCTTAACCGTATAGTTCAGACCTGCGTTGATAATCTCCGTTACAGCGTCCTCAAATGTCTTGTTTACAACGTTCGGCGCCGCAATATTACCGCCAGACGAACCTATCGAAACAATAAGCTTAATGTCACTGTTCTTCTTTACAACCTTTTTCGCCGCAGGGTCCTGAGATATTACGCAGTTTTCCAATACAACGTCAGATAAAGAATACTCTATTTCATCAGCGATTTTTAAACCTGCCTTTTCTGCCTCAGCAGTAGCCTGTTCAATTGTCATATTTGAGAAGTCGGGTACTACCGCCTCTTTACTCATATTCAGGAACAGATATACACCTGCGGCAATAAGCATTAGTACAACAATTGTTGAAACTGCCAGTACAGCGGCAATTCTGTCCTCTTTTTTCTGTTTCTTATTCTTTTTCTTTACTTCCGTTTTTCTGTTTGTGCGTCCTCTCTGGGGAATTTCTTCCTCCTCGTCCGCAAAATCTGAAATTTCTATCACGTCCAAATCATTATCTTCGTCCATATCAAAGTCGCCTGCCTCAGCCTGCTGTTCTTTCAGCGTCTGACGATACATCTCCTCACGGCTCGGCAAGGGCTCGTCTGCAAGAACCGCGTGAAGGTCGTCCACGAGTTCCTGTACGTTCTGATAACGCGAAGGCTGGTCTTTTGAAATTGCCTTCATTGTTACATACGCAAGGTCTGTAGGTATGTCCATATTTACGCACTTAACGTTTACAGGGTCTTTTTCAAGGTGCATAAGCGCCACGCTTACCGCGCTGTCTCCGTCAAACGGCACCTTTCCAGTAAGCATTTCATACAGCACTATTCCAAGCGAATAAATGTCACTGCGCGCGTCTGTAAATCCGCCGCGTGCCTGCTCTGGAGAAATATAATGAACCGAACCCAATGCGCTGCCGCCCACAACAGTGGTTTCACCTGCAACCGCGCGGGCAATACCGAAGTCCGTTACCTTAAGCGTCTTATCCTTTGTTATCAGTATATTCTGAGGTTTTATATCACGATGTATTATATTTATAGCATGCGCCTCATTAATTCCCTGACCTATCTGTATGGCAAAATCACAAGCCTCCTGCCAAGGCAGTGCGCCTTTATGCTTTATATATTCCTTAAGCGTTATACCGTCAACGTGCTCCATAACCATATAGTTCATTCCGTCTTCTTCGCCTACGTCGTAAACGGACACTATATTGTTATGTACAAGACTTGCAGAGGATTGAGCCTCTTTGATAAAGTTTGATACAACAGTCTTTTCGTCCTCAAGTGAATCACGCAAAAGCTTAATTGCAACATATCTGTTTAAAAGAGTATCTTTTGCTTTATATACAACAGCCATTCCGCCTGTTCCGATTTTCTCAAGCATATCATATCTATTTCCAAGAGTCTTTCCGACTAAATTATCACTGTTCATTATTATTTTCTCCCTTTCCAAAAGCCACAATCGTTATATTATCCGAGCCGCCCCTTGAATTTGCAAGCGCAGTCAAGTCCTCCGCGCTTTTCTGCAAGGCTTTTTTACGTTTTACGTGCGACAGGATTTCTTCATCATCAACAAAATTCGTTAATCCGTCACTGCAAAGAACAAGTGTTTCACCGTTATACGGCTTAATAGATATGTCAACCTTTACAGTGTCTTCCGCGCCCATAGCGCGCGTTATGTAATTCTTTTTGGGGTGATGTTTAGCCATTTCGGGACTAATTTCTCCCCTCATAACAAGCTCCTGAACATAAGAATGATCCCTCGTAAGCTGCTGTATATCAGTATTACTCACCTTATAAGCTCTGCTGTCACCAACATTTGCCGTGATTATCTTGTTCTGATAAATCATCGCAAGCGTCGCCGTTGTTCCCATTCCCATTACCTTATAATGATTTTTCGCATAGTTATATATGATACTGTTTGCCGATATAAACGACTGCCTTATGGTTTCGCCTGCCTCTACATAGTCAAGCGCCTCGTTAAGGTTTTTATTCAAATAATCCTCAATCATATCAACAGCCATCCTGCTTGCAATTTCGCCTGCCTGATGTCCTCCCATTCCGTCCGCCACAACAGCATACGGAAATATCTCTTCATTATGTATACAATAACTGTCTTCATTTATTTTTCTGCGCATTCCTATATCGGTTATCGCACCAAACCGCATCCGAAAATCACCGCCTTTCTTTAATACTCTTCTATCATAACACTTTTTTACGCAATTGTCCACAAGATGCCTGAATATCAGCTCCCAGTTCACGTCTTACTGTTGCGTTTATGCCAAGCTCCGTAAGCCGTTTGCAGAAAGCCTGTATCTCCTCTCTGCTGCCTTTTTTAAAATCGCGTTCTTCAACTTTATTCACCGGTATCAGATTAATATGAGCGTGCAGCGGACCTGCTATTTTCGCAAGCTCCTCTGCATTTGCCATACTGTCGTTTACTCCGTGAATAAGAGAATATTCAAAACTTATTCTCCGACCGGTAGTGTCGGCATATGCTTTACAAGCCTTTAAAAGTTCCTCTATTTTATACCTGTGATTTACAGGCATTATCGTATCCCGTATCTCATTGTTCGGAGCGTGCAGCGATATTGTAAGAGTTACCGGCAGTTTTTCCTCTGCCAGACGATATATCATAGGCACAACTCCGCAGGTTGAAATTGTAATATGCCTGTAGCCTATATTAAGTCCTTTTTCGTGATTTACGTTATGCAAAAACTTAATAACGTTATCAAAATTGTCAAGTGGCTCTCCTATCCCCATCATAACAATATTGCTTATACGTTCGCCAACATCCTTTTGCGCGAAAATTACCTGATTCAGGATTTCCCCCGCAGTAAGACTTCTGACAAGTCCGCCTATTGTAGACGCGCAAAAACGGCAGCCCATTCGGCAGCCCACCTGACTTGATATGCAAATCGTCAAACCGTGATGATAGCGCATTACAACGCTTTCTATACAGTTTCCGTCAGGCAGCTCAAACAAATATTTCACTGTACCGTCTATCTTTGAAACATATTTTTCACGTATTTTAAGCGTTGAAACATATGTTTCCTGTAAAAGACGCTCGCGTGTTGCCTTTGACAAATTAGTCATTTCGTCATAGCTTTCCGCGCCCTTATGCAGCCACGAAAAAATTTGTTCTGCTCTGAATTTCTTTTCACCGATTGACACAAGATATTCCGTTAATTCATCATAATCAAGGTCCTTTAAATCTATCATTATTTATTCCTTCTCATTTTACAAATGTAAAATCCATCAGTATTATCTATATGCGGATAATAAGTCTTTTCATATACTTTTTCAAAGTTCCCGTTATCCTTTAAAAACGCGCCCGTAACCGCGCCGTTTTCCTCATTTTCTATAGTACAGGTGGAATAGAGCAGCTCACCGCCTATTTTAAGATATTCTGCGGCGTTATTAAGTATGTTTCTCTGGATTTTCGGTAAATCCGTATTTTGCTCCCTGTTCCATTTTATCTCCGGCTTACGCCTGATTATTCCAAGCCCCGAACAGGGAACATCACATAAAACTTTATCTGCTGTACCGCAAAGCTTATCGTCATACGTTTCTCCGTCCGAAAGTCTTGGTTCAATAATTTTTATGCCCAATCTTTCAGCATTTCTTTTTATAAGCTCAATTTTATGCTCATATATATCAAACGCATAAATCTTCCCAGTATTTTTCATAAGTTCAGCCATATGCGTTGTTTTCCCTGCAGGAGCGGCGCACATATCTATTACCATATCGCCGCTTATAGGATTAAGTATCTTTGCCGCCTGCTGCGCGGCTATGTCCTGAATGGTAAAAAAACCGTCCCTGTATAATTCATTATGTTCTATATCAAACCCATCACACACTACTGCGCCGTCATATACTTCAGCATTTATTCCGTCCGAATTAAGACGGTCTGATAGTTCTGAGGCAGTAATTTTAAGTGTATTCGGTCTTAATGTAAGCGGTGCGCTTTTACCGAATGAATCAATTAATTGTTCGGTAAATTCAAACCCGAACTCTGAAAGCCATTTTTCGCAAAGCCACATCGGAAACGAGTATTTGACAGACAAATACTCCGTTTTGCCGTTCGGATATTCTATATTGAATCCAGCCGCCGAACGAAGCACTCCATTTACAAAACCTACGGACGCTCCGTGACCGTAACGGCGCGCAAGCTTTACGCTTTCGTTTACCGCCGCACTGTCTGGAATTTTATCCATATACATCATCTGATATATTCCCATTCTCAAAATAATGAGAATATATTTTGATATTTTCTTTATTTTAATTTTTGACAGTCTTCCTATAACATAATCAAGCGTTATTTTTCTGTCAACTGTACCATATACAAGCGCAGTCACAAGCGATTTATCACGGTTGTCAGCACTTTTAAGGTACTTTTTAAGCGCCATATTTGAATATGCACCGTTAAATTCAATGTCGTATATTGCCTTTAAGGCAAGCTCTCTCGGATTTGTCATTATCTTCTCCGCCTGTTTGCAAGCATTACAAGACGTAAAAACTGCAGCGCTGTTGCCGCTACAGCCGCAACATACGTCATAGCCGCCGCTGTCAAAGTTTTTCGCGCGCCTTTAAGCTCGTCACCTTCTAAAATAGCCATTTCTTCAAGTGTTTTCATAGCTCTCCGCGAGGCGTTTGTTTCCGTAGGCAGAGTTACCACTTGAAACACAAGCACCATACCGAAAAGCAAGGCTCCTGCCATCGCAAGCGGTCCTATGCTTAGTATCAGACCAAGAATAAAGATAGGCATTGACAGTCTGTTGCTTATATTAACAATAGGCACAATAGCATTACGCACCTTTATCGGAGTATATCCTACCTGATGCTGAACCGCGTGCCCACACTCGTGCGCCGCCACGCCGATTGCCGCTACGGAAGTAGAATTAAATGTTGCGTCCGACAGACGTATAACATTTTCTTTCGGGTCATAATGATCTGTAAGGTCACCTGCAATATGCTCAATGCTTATATTATGCAATCCGTTTGCGTCAAGTATTTTTCTCGCCGTTTCGGCAGCCGTAAGACCGCGTGAACTGAATACCTCATTATACTTTTTAAATGTGCCGTTTACGCCGAAGGACGCAAACAACGTCAGGAAAAATGCCAGTATTACTAAAATATATGTCGCGTCATAATAATACATTATGTTATCTCCTATCCTAATATTGTTCCGATTTCTATGCTGTGTCCTCGTGCATAGTCCTCCACATTCATTTTTTTACTGTTCGGGAACTGAGCCGTCGTAATATACAGCGTACCTTCTCCACAGGCAACCTTCAGTCCTTTGCCCTTATCAAGACTTACTATCTTACCTGCCTGCTCATTTGTCTGTTCATTACTCACCGCAGCCGTTACTATTTTCAGAGTTTCTCCCTTATACAATGTACTTGCCAGCGGCCACGAATTTAAACCGCATATCAGTTTTGATATTTCACGAGCAGATTTTGTCCAGTCAATTATGCCCGTTTCTCTTGAAATCATCGGTGCATAGGTATGTTCAGCGTGATTTTGAGGAACCGGCGTTATTGTGCCCGCCTCAAGTCCTTTGACCGTTTTTATTAAAAGCTCACCGCCCATAACCGCAAGACGGTCAAACAGTTCCTCAGACGTTTCATATTCGCCTATCTCCGTTTCAGCCTTTAACAGCATATCTCCCGTATCAACACCCGAATCCATTTTCATAGTAGTTACGCCCGTTACTCGCTCACCGTTGATAATTGCCCACTGAATCGGTGCTGAACCTCTATATTTAGGTAATAGTGACGCGTGAACATTAACACAGCCGTATTTTGGGTATTCTATAATATAATCAGGCAAAATATTGCCATATGCCACCACAATTATAAGATCGGGTTTCAGTTCGTCAAGTATTTCTCTGAAAGTACCATCTTTAAGCGTCAACGGCTGAAACACTTTAAGTCCTGCCTCCAAAGCTACCGACTTAACTTCCGTAGGCACCAGCTTATGACCTCTGCCCTTTGGTTTATCAGGCTGAGAAACAACTCCGACAATATCCATATCCGAGTCCAACAGTGCTTTCAGTGACGTCGACGCAAAATCAGGCGTACCAATAAATAGTATTTTCATACACATTCTCCGTTAATCAATAAATTTTGTTACTCTGTCAAGAAACAGCTTACCGTCAAGGTGCTCCGTTTCGTGACACATTGCGCGCGCGAGCAATCCTTCGCCCGTCATTTTAAACCATTTGCCGTTTCTATCCTGTGCTTTTACTGTAACAACGTTAGGTCTTGTTACCTCGCCCCACACTCCCGGAACGCTTAAACAGCCCTCACTGCCTGTCTGCTCGCCGCTTTCTTCTATTATTTCCGGATTTATAAGTTCAATTCTTCCCTGCCCAACGTCTATCACCACAGCGCGCTTTAATATGCCCACCTGCGGAGCGGCAAGTCCTGCGCCCTCCTGTTTTTTCATAGTGTCATACATATCGTCAAGAAGTATATGAAGTTTATTGTCAAAATTCTTTACCTCTTTACATTTCTTATAAAGGATTTCATCGCCCTTTTTACGAATTTCACGAATTGCCATATCTATCACCTCTTTAATATATCATCATTGGAGATTTATCTATTACTATTGATATACCGTTATATTTTTTATCATTCCTGCAAATCATTTCAGCGTTTAACAACATTTTTCCAAGCATATCGTCATCTTCGCATTTAAAAATAATCTGCCATCGGTATTTATTCTTTATCTTTGAAATATAAGACGGAATCGGACCTAAAAGCTGTATCTTCTGTCCGAGTGAGTTAATGTCACCCATTTCCGCCGCAAAGCGTCTTGCAGTTTCCGAAGTCAGCGTTTCGTCGTTCCCCTGAAACTGTACGCTTATAATTTTACAGAAAGGCGGATACCACATCATATTCCTCTCCGCTATTTCTATATCATAAAAAGCATTGTAATCGTGCGTTTTCACAAGTGAAACTGCCTCGTGTTCGGGAGTGTACGTCTGGATAACGGCGCGCCCCTCGCTTTTTCCGCGTCCTGCGCGTCCCGACACCTGTTCAAGCATTGCAAACGTGCGTTCACCGCTGCGGAAATCGTTTATATGAAGCATAGTGTCCGCCGTAACCACTCCCACAAGCGTTACATTCTCAAAATCAAGTCCCTTTGCTACCATCTGCGTACCGATAAGTATATCTATTTTATCGCGTTCAAAGCTTTTTAAAATCTTTTCGTGTGAATTTTTTGTTCCCGTTGTGTCCATATCCATTCGTATCGTTGTCGCATTCGGAAAAAGCCTGTGTATTTCTTCTTCAACCCTCTGTGTTCCGCCACCGAAATAACGTATATACTTACTCCCGCATTCAGGACACACACAATAATTTGGACGCTCATAACCGCAATAATGACATCTTAAATTATTTCCGTATTTGTGGTATGTAAGCGAAATATTACAATTCGGACATTCAGGTACATAACCGCAGGTACGGCACGACACAAACGACGAAAATCCACGCCTGTTCATAAATAAAATAGTCTGTTCGCCGCGCTCAAGATTTTTAAGTATCTCCTCGCACATCTTTCCTGACAGCATACTTATATTGCCCTGTGACAATTCATTTCTCATATCAATTACAGATATTTCGGGCATTTTATTTTTATTATAACGGGTACGCATATTAAGCAGTTTATACTCTCCGTTTACCGCCTTAAAATAGCTTTCTATACTTGGAGTAGCCGACGCAAGCACTACTGCCGCACCGGTTTCCTCAGCACGTTTTAACGCAACCTCGCGAGCGTGATAACGAGGCGACATTTCCGATTTATATGTATCCGAATGTTCCTCGTCCATAATTATTATTCCTATATTTTTAAGCGGTGTAAACACCGCGCTCCTCGCGCCTATAACAATGTCTGCCTTACCATCTTTAATTCTTTTCCACTGGTCAAAGCGCTCACCTTGTGACAGCGCGCTGTGAAAAATTGCAATACGCCCCTGAAACCTTGACATAAAACGTGACACCATCTGTGGTGTAAGAGATATTTCAGGCACCAGCATTACCGCCGTTTTACCTATGCTTACAGCATATTCAATAGCCTGCATAAACACCTCTGTTTTACCGCTGCCCGTTACTCCGTGCAGAAGAAACGTTTGTCCGCTCTGACGTTTAACCGCGCCGCAAAGTATGTCTATTGCCTGCGCCTGTTCTGGCGTAGGTACAAGCTTTTCAGTTTTCTTAAAAGTTCTCTGTCTGTAAGGGTCACGGTCCACCGTGAGCATAAGTTCACTGCACCAGCCCTTTTTTACAAGTGTTTTTACCGCTGATGACGAAGAATTTGTAAATTTAACAAGGTCACTTTGGGAAATAACGTTATTCTCACTCAAAATTTCGAGCATTTCTGCCTGTTTCGGAGCTTTTTTGCGTATAGATTCCGCCGCATTCAGCGCCTCGTCAGCAGAAACTGCAAGCTGTACGCCCTTAATTTTTCTCTCAGACACAGCCGTCCCCTGACGATATTCACGCTTTAACGTTCCCGCTTTTATCATTTCACGAACAATACTTTGTATATCTGTTTCAAAAAGCGTTTTTAATGAGTTAAATTCCATACCTCCGCCGTTATCCTCAAGAATTTCAATAATTCTTTTACGCGTTCCGCTTTTTTCCTCAGACACATTATCCGTCAAAATCCATTCCCTGCTTTTTATGCTTGTTCCAGACGGAACCAGTGTATGAATTATATCAAGATAAGGCGCAAGGTACTTTTCGCGCATCCACTCAATAATCGGCAGCATATCCGCGTCAAACGCTGGTATATCGTTTGCAATCCTTATTACTGATTTCAGTTTCTTTTCATCGTTTTCATCTTTAATCGCAACACAAAAACCCTCAACCTCTTTATTTCCTGAGCTGAACGGCACTATTACCCTGCTCCCGATTTTTATATCCGCTGCCATTTCCTGCGGAACAAAATAGTCAAAAGCACGGTCAACGTGTCTTGAACGATGGTCAACGATAACACTTGCTATCATAGTTTTAATCTTATTCCTCCGTCTGCTCCTCAGCCGACTCCTCCTGCGCGTCATAAGCAGTTTCAGCCTCATTTGAGTTTAAAGAAAGAATTGCAGCCGCCTTTTCATCTGCATATGCCTTAGCGCGCGCAATAGCCTCCGAACGTACATATCCTACGCTGCCGTTAAGAATTTCCTCAGCCGCAACTGAAACAGGCTTTTCAAGACCTGTTGTATCCACGTCCTCCATACGCTCTGTACCTATCATTCTTGCGCGCTTTGCAGCCATAGTTACAAGAGTGTAACGGCTGTCCACACATTTTGAAAGCTCTGTAATTCCGGGTTTAATCATCATAATTTCATTCCTCCGATTTTAATACTTTTCGTTTAATAATCTATCGACAAGGCTACGGCTTTTTGCCGTTTCCCGTATCGTCTTTTCAATTTCTGCGACACATTCTTCGAGGCTGTCGTTTACAAAGATATAATTATACCTCGGCGACTGTTCAAACTCCCATTTTGCCGCGTCAAGCCGCCTTTCAATCTGTTCTTCTGTTTCGCGTCCTCGCTCCGACAGTCTTTTTCTGAGTTCCTTCATTGTCGGTGGCACAATAAACATCAGCACCGCCTCAGGGAAAGCGTCTTTCACTTTAAGCGCGCCCTGCGGCTCAATTTCAAGCAACACATTTTTACCCGACAAAAGCATATCCTCAACTGTCTTTTTCGGTGTACCGTAATAATTGCCGCTGTAAACGGCATATTCAAGCATTTCACCGTTTTCAGCCATCTTTTTAAAGTTTTCCTCTGTTGTATAATTATATGTTACGCCGTCTGTTTCACCTTTGCGCTTTTCGCGTGTGGTAGACGATACCGACAAAAACAAGTCATTTGCTTTATTATCAAGCAGTTTTTCGCAAATTGTTCCTTTGCCTGTCCCCGACGGTCCCGACATAACAAACAATATTCCGTTACTCACTCCGTACCGCCTCCTCGCTTGTTTCCGCCCCCAGTCTTGAAGCTACCGTTTCTGTCTGCAGTGCGGACAGGACAATATGCTCCGAATCAGTCACTATAACTGCTCTTGTACGTCTGCCGTAAGTGGCGTTTATCAGGTTTCCCCTGTCCTCTGCCTCACGGATAATACGCTTAATCGGCGCGGAATCGGGACTTACTACGGCAATTACACGTTCAGCGTTTACCATATTTCCAAATCCTATGTTTATCAGTTTCATATTCTTCACCTGTTACTCTATATTTTGTATCTGTTCCCTGAGTTTTTCTATTTCACCCTTTAAGGTTACAACCGTTTTCGCAATTTCTATATCACTTGCTTTTGAACCGATTGTGTTAACCTCACGGTTTATTTCCTGTATTAAAAAGTCCAGACGTCTGCCGGCAGGTTCGCCGCTTCTGATTATCGTGTCAAATTCATCAAAATGACTTTTAAGGCGTACTGTTTCTTCATTTACAGCTACTTTATCGGCATATATTGCCACCTCGGTAAGTATACGACCCTCGTCAATTTCGCGTCCGTCAAGCACTTCCTTAATCTTTTCATACAGTCTGTCGCTGTATTCCTTCACGGTTTCGGGAGAACGCTTATCCACCTTTTCGGCAAGCGCACACATATATTCTATACGTTCGCACAAATCCTTCTCTATTCTTTCGCCCTCTCGCGCACGCATTGCAATAAAATCACTCAATGCACCGTCAAGTACTTCCTTAACATTCTTCCACAAAGCCTCCTCGTCCTCCTCGACGCGTTCGCTTTTGAATATCTCGGGATTACGCGCGACACTCGTCACGGTTATATCGTCAGTCAGATTAAATTCCTCTCTGAGCGCATACAGCGCGTCTATGTAGCTTTTCGCAAGCTCCTTATTTAAAGTAATCTCCTTATCCGCTGTTTCAAAATAATCAACATTGACATATATATCAATTTTTCCGCGCGTTACGCTGTCCGCAGCGCATTTTCGGATTTTATCCTCCAGATAACCGAGATGTCTCGGCACTTTTATGTTATAATCCGAATACCTGTGATTTACCGATTTTATTTCAACAAGTATCTTTTTTCCGTCCGTTACGGTTTCACGTCTGCCGTAACCTGTCATACTTTTTAGCATTGTTATACCTATGAGCTCCTTTCACATAATCAAGGCTTAAAGAGGCATACCTGCCCACTATATTTCTATTATAGCACATATATTCTTTTTTTCCACTGTTTTTTGAAAAAAATTTGGATTTTTTTCAAATTTAAAACGGTGTTTTCGCAAAAACACCGTTTATTATTAATTATACGACTTATTTCAGCGCATTAATTAACATATCTGTAATATCTACACTGTCGGTCGGCATTGCAGGAGCTTTCAGACTGTCGTCCTTTTCAAAGCTGTCGTTAAGTTTTATTGAAAGTCCAAGCTTTATTCCTTCAATATCCACTTTCATATCGGCAGTCATATCACCGCTGCCCTTGCTTCCGTCAAATACGGCACTTGTGCCGATTGTCACGTTCAGAGCGTCAGATACAAGCTTTTTATCCTCGTCGCTCAATTCTGAACCTATCGCGTCAAGAATCATCTTATCATATTCCGCATCTGTTATATTCATTTTTATTTCATAGCCGCCGTTTTCCTTTTCTGTTACTGAAATATACTTATCAATAGTTTCAAATGTATCAAGGAAAGTGGACAACAGCACTGCACTGTCAAGCTCCGCGTCACCGTCTGTTTTCACCATTGACGTAATGATTGACGCCGCGTTACCTGTCTTTACACCTGTAAGCGCTGTTGATACAGCCGTTTTTGTTTCAGCCGTCATAGGCAGTGAATCAATAAACTTTATTAAATCAAGCGTATACCACTTATCAGACGATACCATTTTCAGACTATTCTGCAGAGTTTCGTCCTTAATCTGCGGAGCAAGCTTTTCTATAAGGTCTGTTTTAACATAAACTTTTCCGTCGCTTGCCATTACCTTTAATGCCGCGTCCTTAATATCTATTCCAAGACCTGAAAAAGCAATCGTAAAGTCACTGCTCTGAGCATCTTTAACACTGACAGTTTCCGCCTTGCCTGAAAGCGACAGGTTTATTTTTTCCTCTGAAATTCCCTCTGTATTAAATGAAATTTCAAAGCTGTCTGAGCTTTTAATATTCGCAGGCTGCTCTATTTCCGACAGTTTAGAAAAATTAGGCGCAGCTGTCTTTATCGCCTCCGAGTAAGCGTCATAATCAAGTATTATAACCGTTTCTGTATCGCCGTCCCAGCCGACCTGCATACCAAGCGCGTTAGACATAAAGCGTATCGGTACAAGAGTTCTGTCAGAAACGATAATCATAGGCGTATCCATTGTTATGGTAGACTGCTCGCCGTTTTTGTTGATATAAATTATGTCGTCCATAAGTGTGAACTTAATTTCAGTATCACCCTTTTTTGCCGTTACAAGACGGCTTTCGTTGTTATAATCAACCGCCGCACCCATATTCTCAAGTGCCGCACGGAACGGTATCATAACTCTGCCGTCAGTATTTACAGGCTTTACGTCGTCATACTTAACAACTGTGTCATTATACAAAATATGTATCTGTGAATCGTCGTTTATGCTGTTGAATATCTCCTCTGTTCTGCCTGCAGCCTGAGCCGTAATACAGGAAATTGTCATTGCGGCTGCTATAATTGCCGATAAAAATTTTTTCATTATAAATTCCTCCGTTACAAGTTTTTATATTATTGTATCACTATTCCTTTAATTTTGCAATATTTCTGTTGTTTTTTTTTCGTTCATGTGGTATATTATAGAAATAAAAGTATTATGGAGGAAGTTATGGCATTTGACGCAGCAGCTGTCCGTTGTCTTACCAAAGAGCTTGCGGACAGGCTCATAAACGGACGCATAGATAAAATTTATCAGCCTGAAAAGGACGAAATCACTGTAAATATCCGCACCATAGACGAAAACTACAAGCTTGTACTTTCTGCAAGCTCTGCGCACCCGCGCGTTCATCTCACAAGCGTGTCAAAGAAAAATCCGCAGACAGCCCCGCTGTTTTGTATGCTGCTCAGAAAGCATATCGGCGGCGGTAAGATAACCGCTATTGAGCAGTCAGGATTTGAACGTATAATTAAAATTTCAATAGAGAGCTATGACGAGCTCGGCGACCTGACGACAAAATATCTGATTGCTGAAATTATGGGCAGACATTCAAATATTATTTTAACAAACAACGATATGAAAATTATCGACTGTATTAAACATATTGATTTCACGGTAAGTTCCGTACGAGAGCTTTTGCCGGCACTTCAATATACAGCTCCGCCGCCGCAGGATAAAACAGATTTAATTGATATAAAGGAAACTGCAGAAATTGATTTTTCTGTATCTGGACAAACTGCCGACAAAGCAGTTTTATCGGCAGTAGCAGGGATAAGTCCGCTTACGGCGCGTGAAATAATATACCGCGCATTTTCAAGAACCGATGTCCGCTGCGGCGAGCTTACCGACAGCGGCAAAAACAAAATACTATATGAAACAGTACAACTTGCAAAAACGGTTCAGGATAACAGTTTTACACCCTGCATTATTATAAATTCAGCAGACGGAAAACTGATGGATTTCAGTGTTACCCCGATAGAGCAGTATGAGGGTATAGCGAAAATACAGAATTTTCCCAATATAAACGAGCTTCTGGACACCTTCTACAGAACACGCGATATGCACGAGAGAATGAGACAGAAAAGCTCTGACCTTGTAAAGCTGCTGACAAACAATATTGAACGTGTTTCAAAAAAGCTTGTCATTCTCAATAAGACACTGTCAAACTCAAAGGACAAGGAAAAGCATAAGATTTACGGTGATTTGCTGACTGCCAATCTGTATAATATCACGCATGGACAGACAGAAATCGAAGTACAGAACTATTATGAGGGCGGAAATGTAAAAATACAGCTTTCTCCTACTCTTACGCCGTCGCAGAATGCACAGCGTTATTACAAAAAATACAACAAGGCAAAAACCGCCGAGATTGAGGCGGCAAAACAAATTGAAAATGCAAAAAATGACCTTGAATACCTCGAAAGCACTCTTACCGCCGTTGAAACGGCAGACAGCGAATCAGACCTTAACGCAATACGCGCAGAGCTTATTTCAGAAGGATATCTTGCGCGAAAGGTAAGCCCGAAACGACAGAAACAGGCGGCAGCAAAGCCTATGCATTTTGTAAGCTCCGACGGCTTTGATATTTACGTCGGCAAAAGCAACAGTCAGAATGATTATCTTACAACCAGATTTGCCAATTCCTCGGATTTATGGTTCCATACAAAGAACATTCACGGTTCACATACCGTAATAAAGCTTGGAATTGACAAGGACGTTCCTAAATCCACGATAACCGAGGCAGCCGAAATTACCGCATACTATTCAAAAGCGCGTGAATCCTCTCAGGTACCTGTTGATTTCACGGCAATTAAAAATGTCAAAAAGCCAAACGGCGCAAAACCCGGTATGGTGATATATGATAACTACAACACGATTTATGTAACACCGAAGGAGCCAAAAAAATAGCAGCACGTGCTGCTATTTTTATTTTATGTTCTTCTTATTAAAATACGTCTGCTGATTATAAGATACGCAATTACCGTTCCAGCCGAACCGAACAGCCAGCTTATCGGGTAAACACTGACAAGCATTTGGAAATTTGGCATTTGGGGAAATATAGTGTAAATCCATAAAAGCCTGATACCGCACGAACTCGCAAGCGAGATAAGAGCTGGCATAAGTGAATACCCCAGTCCTCTTAAACTTCCTGAGAAAACGTCCATAAATACACTCACAAACTGCATTAGCAGACAGTATTTCATTCTTATAAGTCCTATTTCCATTACCGCAGGTTCTGTTGTGTAAAAACGCAGTGCATTCTCTCCAAGCAGATAGAATACAAGACTTAATGCCGTTGAAAATGCAAATCCCATTGCCGCGCATATACGCGTTATTTTCCTGCAGCGTTCAAACTCTCCCGCGCCATAATTCTGGCTCATAAAAGTGACACAAGCCTGAGTAAAAGCATTAAGCAAGAAATAGACAAAATATTCAAAGTTTAATGCCGCCGCACTTCCTGCAACCGCGTCAGAGCCAAGACTGTTAAGCGCAGACTGCACACATATATTCGAAAATGAAAACACTACGCCCTGCAGTCCTGCAGGAAGTCCTATTTTAGATATTTCTTTAAGAATTTTTTTATCTATTCTAAGCTTTTTTAAAGATACTCTTATCGCGCCTTCCTCGTGCGTAAGGAAATACAGCACCATTCCGGAACTTATAACATTTGAAATAACCGTTGCAATTCCTACTCCTGCAACACTCAGCTTACATACTATTACAAAAAACAAATTAAGCAGTACATTTACAATGCCCGAAACCAATAAACACAAAAACGGACGTTTTGTATCACCTATACTTCTCAGAATTGCCGCGCCGAAATTATACAGCATTATAAAAGGCATCCCTAAAAAATAAATTCTTAAATAAACGGTAGCCAGTTCAATAATATCATCAGGCGTTGACATCATATCCAGAATAGGATGCGTCACAAGCAAACCCACCGCAGTCAGCAAAACTCCGCTGATTAAAGACACAAGCACAGCTGTATGTACGGCATCTCCCACCTTTTTCTTATTTCCTTCACCGAGATACCTTGCGATAATGACGTTTGCGCCGACTGAAAGACCGACAAATATATTTACAAGCAGATTTATTACCGCGCCGTTACTGCCGACAGCCGCTAAAGCGCGGCTTCCCGCGAACTGACCGACCACCGCCACGTCTGCCGAGTTAAACAATTGCTGTAAAATACTGCTTGCCGCCAGTGGCAGCGCAAATATAAGTATTTTATCCCACAACGAACCGTGGATTAAATCCATTTCCTTTTTCAAACTTTTCGCTTTCATTTTTATTCCCCAATTCCATATGTAGTTTAACAATTATTGTAACACAACACATTTATATAGTCAATCTCGAAATTGCATATAAAAGAGGACTGCATTGCAGTCCTCCGTTATTATTCCTCCCAATCGACCGTCAAGCCGAGCGCTTCGGCTACAAAGCGTACGGGAATAAATGTTCTGTCGTCCTTTAAGATTGCCGTAGTATCCATTTTTATCTCTCTCTCATTCAGCGTCATAATATCGCTGTCAAGCGTGATTTTTACGACATCTCCGTTTTCTTTTGTTATAACCGCCGTCTTTATGTCCTGCTGCCAGTCAACTTTACAATTCAGCAGTTCTGACACTGCGCGGACAGGCACTTGCGTGCGGTCGTTGCCGTCTACAAACGGCTGCGCGTCGGGGAAGGTAACAGGCTTATTATTTACTTTTATAGTTATAATGTCGCCACCCTTAACGGTAAGCTTGTCTGGCACAGGTGTTGCCGTAACGTCAGGCTCTGCCGTTTCCTGCGGCTTAACTGTAGGTGTTGCCGTAGCTTTGGGCGTTACGCTCGGAATTTTGTCAATCACGGTTCCGTGTTCCGACAGCATACGATAATATTCATCAAGGTTATTTTCTACGCCCTCAAACATATAAAAATCTTTATCCAACTTTATTGATGAATTTTTCAGAATTACATTATCTCTTGTTAAAAATCCGCTTTCTGCAAAAGCCGAACCAACAACAGGCGCCCCCTCAAACACAACCTTTTCGATTAATTGACATTCTCTAAACGCGCCCTCGCTTACTTCCTTTACATTTTCAGGTATAACCACCTCTTTTAAAGCCGCCCACGCAAACGCGCTGTTTTCAATAGTTTCAAGCGACTTCGGCAGTGTAACCGTTTCAATATCAAGATACGCAAACGCATAACCTGCTATTGACTTAATCCCCTCAGGCACTACAGGTTTTTTATCATTTCCGATATATTTAAGGACTGTATTTTCAGCAACTGCGTAATCCTTATAATTTCCCATACTCTTATCGGTTTTTCCTTTTAAGTATTTATCCTTACACCAATTTGAGCCCTGAACCGCCTTAAATATTTTGACTGTCATATCAGAATTAAAGGTGATTTCATCTGCTAACAGATATGGCGGATTTTTTAGCATTGCGTCAGGAATATTTATTTCCTTGACAGACGTTCCTCTGAACCAACTAGGAGAAGTAATATAGCTTTTAGACGGTGTATAGGTAAGATTATCAGATAAATGAACCTTATCCAGATTACCGCACTCAGCAAATACTTCCTCTCCCATATTTGTAACCGTATCAGGAATTATTAAATCTCCCGACAGTGCTTTCGCTCCGAAAAACGCGTATGTACCTATCGACTGCAAGCCATTGCCCCAATTTATTGATTTAAGACTTTTGCAGTTCATAAATGATGATTCACCTATCGTATCAAGGCTGTTCGGAAAGCTTACGCTTTCAACTGTCGGACAATCTTCTAAAAAATTGCTCGGTATTTCGGTAATACCCTCATTTATTTCAACTTCCTTTAGGTCTGCAAGCTCGTCATATAGTGCCGTCAATTTTACACCACTGTTTATAACCAGCTTTTTTACAGGTTTTGCAGGTAGATTTTTATTATACAGGCTTTTTATTTCCGTATTTTCGGGAACTTCACATATTCCTGATTCTCCGACATATGCAAGAATTTTATTTGTTCCTTTAAGATAAATAAAATCTCCTTTTTGTTCAGTATCATCAGGAATTTTGTCCGCCGCCGACACCGCCATTCCCATTATTGACATAAGCATTGCCAATAATGTTATAACTGATATTAGTTTCTGTTTCATTAGAAATACACCTCTTAAATATTTTTAATTATTGTCCCAACATTTTATATGATAATTGATAATACTCTGATGTTACACTTCCCGAATTTATTTCTCGTTGTATTGTTATTGCGTTATCAAACCTCTTTGCAGGATCACAATATATAGCCATATCAACATTTTTTGGTATTGTATATGTATTATTTGCCGACCAAACCAGTACATTATTATTTTCACTAACCGACCAAACTGTTAAGATTTTTGTCGAAGAACCCTTTACAGTTGTTCCGCTTTCCAATAATGCTTGATCTGCTAAACTTCTATTCTTCAGTTCAACCTTATATGCCTGATAATCACTGCCCCAATAATCTATATAGAAAGCATCAATATCCCAAGCATCTCTCATCATAAATTCTGTATTATCTAATTCACGATACAAACTTGCACCATTATATGCCTCATATATTGAACCTGTCACATCATCTTCATATCCACTTACAGGCTCTATATTTATCATTCCATATCCATCTGTTGCAGATGGGAAGTATATCATCACATAAAATGACAGCCACTTCGCTGATTTTTTATATTCACTTGTATATATATTAAATACAGCTGAATTTTCATTATTTGATGATGTTATTGTCCTTTTGAATACAGGAGTATTGTTATTTAAGGAACTCCAAACTTTCATTGCCACTTGTGATGTTCCAGTAACTTTAATTCTAAACTGTGCATTGGGTGCATTTTCACCAACATATGAATCCGGTAAAGATACACAATATGCAGCATAACCACCAGTTTTTGAATTATCTCTTAATCTATAGCTACCGTCCCCTATGTTAATGTCTTCAGCATTACTTTTAACCTCATCTATTGTAATATTAGGTAAAGTCAGCGGAACAGGTGTATTTATATCCTCCCAAGTATGTACCTCTATCGTCAAATCATATATTGCAGGACCATTTAGCTTTGAGAAAAAGCCTCCATACTGTCTATTACCATCAGTCGCAAATATACGATAAGTTTTCTCAGCAGATAATGAATTACAGTAGTTCTTAAATTCATTTGCAGGTACCTTATCATAAGTTGCTATAGATGGATCAATAACAATTTGACCATCTTCATTCACTGTTTGACCTGTTCTTAAAATCTCAACATCTGCAATCAAAATTTCTCCATTATTTTCATTTGTTGGATTAGTTACATATTCAGGCATTTCTGCTATTATCTTATTAACGCATACAATTCGTGTATATTCACTAGCCTCACCGTCAACTACTTCTGTTAATTTTACTTCATACTGTCCGTCTATTTTTAAAACAGGTGAATAAAAACTTTGCTGAATAATTTTATTATCAAATATAACAGATTCATTTGACAAATCCGTAATTTTCAGACTGACAGATTCTATCTCTTCTATTTTTTTCAAATAAACGATGTCTAATGAAAGTTCTGCAAAATCATTTACAAAACCTGTCATCCTCATTGGGAAATCTTCATATATTACAGGTGCAGTATCCCCCAGTGCCTCTTTATCCCAGTGTCCTGCATCCAAATCAGCTTGGGTAATATTTATCTCTTGATTATCCTGCATATAAGTATATACCACTTCATTGCTGTCATCAACCGCTAACGCATTAACACTGATTGCAGATACCGCCATTACGGCAGTTATAGCCATTGCCACTACTTTTCTTAATTGTTTTTTCATAATTTTTCTCCTTTTGTGTCTTTATAAATTTTTATCTAAACAATGTGCACTATTATTTATAGGATATGTTGTCAATCCTCCTTTTTTGTACTATTTTTAAATTATTCCTCCTTTGCAGATAAAATTCCTTGCAAACAATTATGTGCGCTATTGTTTATAGCACAACTATTCAATTTGTATTGTATCTCAAAAATATAAATTTCTGTAAATACATTTTGCCAATTTAATACATTATACACCTATATTATTTAATTGTCAAATATTATATTTCTATACAAGAAAAGAGGACCGCTTTTGCAGTCCTCCAAGGAGGTTATATCAATTTTTAACAAGATTAAACAAATTTAGAACGACTTATTCTCGTTATATGAGGTTACAAAGTCGGGGTAAGCCGACGCAAGACCGTGTTCGGTCGAATCCAGTCCTTCAACCTCCTCGCGCGGAGTTGCACGAAGTATTCCTACCTTCCTCAGCACAAGGAACAACACTGCGCCGATTACTGCCGCCCACGCGATAAGCGACACTGCGCCCAGCGCCTGAACGCCCAAGGTTTTTAATCCTCCGCCGTAGAACAAGCCCAAAAGCTCTGCTCCTGCAGTTGTATCACTTGCAAACAAGCCAACCGACAGCGTCCCCCACAATCCGCATACACCGTGAACACTGATTGCACCTACAGGGTCATCAATTTTCAGCTTTGTATCAATAAACGGAATCGAAAGACACATAAGTATCGCGCCGACAGCTCCAATAATAATTGACGCAAACGGAGTTACAAGATCACACGGAGCCGTGATTGCAACAAGTCCTCCGAGCACACCGTTCAACGTCATTGAAACATCAGGCTTACCATAACGGAACCAAGTAAAGAACATTGTAACGATTGCCGCTGTACAAGCCGCAAGATTTGTAGTTATGAACACCTTTGCCGCCGTTTGCACACCGCCGTCTGACAAACCTCCCGTTGACGCAGGGTTAAAACCAAACCAGCCTACCCACAGAATAAGAACTCCGAGTGCTCCGATAAGAATATTGTGACCTGGGATAACGTTTGTCCTGCCATCCTTTGTGTACTTGCCGATTCTAGGACCAAGAATTGCCGCACCAACAAATGAGAGCGTACCGCCGAGCATATGTACAATTGCTGAACCTGCAAAATCGTGAAAACCTATTTCACTCAGCCAGCCTCCGCCCCATACCCAGTGACCTGCAATCGGATAAATGAAAAGTGAAATAGCCGCGCTGTAAATACAATATGCCTTAAAGTTTGTACGTTCAGCCATTGCTCCCGATACAATCGTTGCCGAAGTCGCACAGAATACCGTCTGGAAAAACAGAGCCGTATAGTCCATATTCTCCGCTCCTGCCATACCGTTCATAAACATATCTCCAAACGGTATACCGATAAATCCGTTACCTTTACCGTACATAAGCCCGTAGCCAATCACCCAATAAATGATTGAACCGAACATAAAGTCAACTATATTCTTCATTATAATATTACCGGTGTTCTTACTTCTCGTAAAACCCGCCTCAACCATTGTAAATCCTGTTTGCATAAAAAACACCAGTACGCCGCCGAAAAACAGCCAAAAACAATCAACCGCCGTTGTTAATAATTCTGTACTCATAATTCATCAATCCTCCCAAGTTACAATAATGCCTCTCTGTCTTCCTCTCCCGTTCTCACCTTAATAACTCTCGTTACAGGCGAAACAAAGATTTTTCCGTCACCAATTTCTCCCGTACGCAGTACCGACACTGCCGTATTTACAACATCGTCCACAGGCACGGTACATACAACCATTTCAACCTTTACTTTCGGTACAAGGTCAACATTATACTCGACTCCCCTGTACTGATGTTTCTGCCCCTTCTGCGCTCCGTAGCCCAGAACATTCGTCACTGTCATACCGTTAATGCCGATTTCATTAAGAGCCGCCTTAAGTTCCTCCAGCTTGCTCTGTCTGGTAATAATTTCGATTTTTGTCATTTCTGCCATAACAAATTTCCCCTTTCTTTTAAACAAAAAAGACGCGTCTGCCGTTCATACGGAAAACACGTCCTTGTGCTTAATATTATTAAGTAGTTCCTGCCGAAAATCTAAAAAACGCGTCTGCGCAGATTCCTCTGCGCAAACACGCCTTTGTGTTCGGTTATTTACTTTATCTGCATTATACTCCCCTAAAGCGTATATTGTCAATAGATTTTTATTATTTCAGCAAACAAGCCGAAAGTTAAACGCTCAATAGATATATGTTTTAGAAACTTTTAACAAACCTCGACATATCATTACAAATTCTATACAGGATATTGACAAATTGTCCGTATAGTGGTACAATATTATAAATGAATAAAAGGAGAGAAACACTTATGTATCTTCATCACGGTCACAGCTTAATATATGCTCTTAAAGGGTATCTCGTTTCCCCTTTATTTCTATTTTCATTTTTAAAAATCAATTGACAATGTATTTGTTCATTGTCTTTTTTTTTGGAATTTGCGAAAGGAGAAATATTTATGAAAGCACAGCTTATTTTGGAAAACGGTATGCGTTTTTCAGGAACACTTTTCGGCGCCGAAAAAAACATCGTAGGAGAAGTCGTTTTTACAACCGGTATGACGGGTTATCAGGAAACCCTTACCGACCCGTCTTTTGCGGGACAAATCGTAACTATGACCTTCCCTCTTATCGGTAACTACGGTATCAATCTTGAGGATATGGAGGCAAAACACACCAACCTTAAAGCATTTGTCGTAAGAGAAAAGTGCGACTTTCCGTCAAACTTCAGAAACGAAATGAATCTTGACGACTTTCTGAAGGAAGAAGGAGTTGTCGGTCTTGAAGGCATTGATACGCGCGCTCTTACACGCGTTATCAGAGAAACAGGTACAATGAAGGGCGTTATTATGAAGGGCGAGCCGAGCGAAGAGGACGTTAAAATCCTTATGGCGTCGCTTGACAACAGCTCAGTTATAATGAATACCACAGCCGACGAAATATATGTGGAGAACGAAACCGGCAGAACGCACGTTGCATTTATTGATTTGGGTGCAAAGCAGGGCATTGTCCGTGACCTTATAAAACGCGACTGCAAAGTAACGATATTCCCTGCCGATACTCCTGCCGATAAAATAGCGGCGGTAAATCCCGATCTTGTATTTCTTTCAAACGGTCCCGGCGACCCTCTTGACGCCCCGGGCACGGTAGATACTGTAAAAGCTCTTATCGGTAAATTCCCGATTTGCGGTATATGTATGGGACATCAGATTATAGGTCTTGCTCTCGGCTGTAAAACCAAAAAGCTTAAATTCGGTCATCACGGCGGAAACCACCCCGTAAAAGACCTTAAAACAGGCAATGTATTTATTACAAGCCAAAACCACAACTATGTTGTTTCCGACTATACTGATGAAGTTGAGGAAACCTTTATAAATGTAAACGACGGTACCTGCGAAGGTATCCGTCACAAATCACTGCCAATTCAGAGTGTTCAGTTCCACCCCGAAGCAGCTCCGGGACCACTTGACACAGGCTGGCTGTTCGACAGATTTTTAAAGGAGGTAAAATAATATGCCTTTAGATAATAGTATAAAAAAAGTTCTTGTAATAGGTTCAGGTCCTATCGTTATAGGACAGGCCGCCGAATTTGACTATTCGGGCACACAGGCGTGTCAGGCCATTAAAGACGAAGGTATTGAGGTTGTTCTTGTTAACTCAAACCCCGCTACTATAATGACTGACCGCGGTATGGCTACTCATACATACATAGAGCCGCTTACCGCTGAATACATTGAAAAAATAATCAAAAAAGAACGTCCAGATTCAATTATTGCAGGTATGGGCGGTCAGACAGGTCTTAACCTCGCCTGCGAGCTTTACGACAAGGGAATATTCGATAAATATAATATGAAGGTTATTGGTACTTCTATCGCTTCTATTAAAGAAGGAGAAGACCGTGACAGTTTTAAGCGTCTTATGGAACGCACCAATCAGCCTATTGCACCGTCTGAAATTGTTACCGATTTGGAATCGGGACTTGCATTTGCAAAACAGATTGGATATCCTGTTATTGTACGCCCTGCGTATACTCTCGGCGGCACAGGCGGCGGCATAGCAGAAAATCCTGAACAGCTTGAAACGATCCTTTCACAAGGACTTCACCTGTCGCGAGTGGGTCAGGTACTTTTGGAAAAGAGTATTAAAGGCTGGAAAGAAATTGAATTTGAAGTTATGCGTGACGGAGCTGGTAACTGTATCACTGTATGTTCAATGGAAAATATCGACCCTGTCGGCGTACACACAGGCGACTCAATTGTTGTAGCTCCTGCACTTACACTTGCTGATAAGGAATATCAAATGCTACGTAAGGCGGCAATTGATATTATCAACTCAATTGAAATTAAGGGCGGCTGTAACGTACAGTTTGCGCTTGACCCCGAAAGCTTTAATTACGCGGTTATCGAAATCAATCCGCGCGTGAGCCGTTCATCTGCGCTTGCGTCAAAAGCTACAGGTTATCCGATTGCTAAAATCGCCGCAAAAATTGCGCTCGGCTACACTCTTGACGAAATTAAAAATGCCGTTACAGGTCAGACTTTTGCCTGCTTTGAGCCTGCAATCGACTACGTTGTAACAAAAATTCCAAAATGGCCGTTTGATAAATTCTTCGGCGCAAAACGTAACCTTGGTACTAAAATGATGGCTACAGGTGAAGTTATGGCTATCGGCAACACACTTGAATCATCACTGCTAAAAGGTATACGCTCGCTTGAAATAAAGCAATACACTCTTGAAAGACAGTCCTCAAAACAGCGTACCACAGTTGAGTTAAAACAGCGCGTTATCGTGCCTGATGATGAAAGACTGTTTGATTTGGCTGAGCTTATAAGACGTAATTATAATATGGACAAGCTTGCGGAAATCACAGGTATGGACCCGTTCTTCCTTAAGAAAATCAAGAATATTGTTGACGCGGAAGAAGAATTAAAGCAGTTTAAGCTGTCCGACCTCAACTATGACATATTGAAAAAATATAAGAAAATGGGATTTTCGGACAAGGGTATCTCAGAGCTTATCGGCTGCAAGGCAGACGAAATTTTTGAGCTGCGTAAAACTCTCGGTATTACGCCCGTTTACAAAATGGTTGATACCTGCGCAGGCGAGTTTGAGGCAGTTTCTCCGTATTACTATTCAACCTACGACGACACCACAGAATCCTTCCCTTCTGATAAAAAGAAGGTAATTGTTATCGGTTCAGGTCCTATAAGAATAGGTCAGGGCATTGAGTTTGACTACTGCTCCGTTCACAGTGTGCTATCACTTGAAAAAGCAGGCGTTGAAACGATTATCATAAACAATAACCCTGAAACGGTTTCCACCGACTTTGATACCTCTGACAAGCTGTACTTTGAACCTCTTACGGAAGAAGATGTTTATAACATTATACTTCTTGAAAAACCTGACGGAGTTATTTTGCAGTTCGGCGGTCAGACTGCTATCAAACTTGCAAACTTCCTTGATGAAATGAACGTTCCTGTTCTCGGCACTCAGCCTAAGCAAATCGATGAGGCAGAGGACAGAGAAAAGTTTGATGAAATGCTTGAAAAGCTTGATATTAAACGTCCCAAAGGTAAGGCTGTATGGAGTGTTAAAGAAGGCGTTGAAGAGGCAAATAAGCTTGAATATCCTCTTTTGGTACGTCCTTCATACGTCCTTGGCGGTCAGGGTATGGAAATCACGCGTAATGAAATCGACCTTGTACGTTACCTTACCGACGCATTTATAAAGGATACTAAAAATCCGGTGCTTATCGACCGTTATCTCGGCGGACGCGAACTGGAGGTTGACGCGATTTGTGACGGCACTGATGTTCTTATCCCCGGTATTATGGAACATCTTGAAAGAGCAGGCGTACACAGCGGCGACTCCATTTCAATTTATCCTCCGCAGAATGTTTCACAGAATATTATTGATAAAATTGTTGATGTTACCTACCGCATTGCGCTTGAATTAAAGGTTATCGGTATGATTAACATTCAGTTTATCGAGTTCCGCGACGAGCTGTATATTATTGAGGTTAATCCGCGTTCAAGTCGTACTGTTCCTTATATCACAAAGGTTACAAACGTACCTGTAATTGATATTGCGACAAACATTATGCTTGGTAAAACCTTAAAGGAAATGGGCTATTCGACAGGCATTGCACCGCAGACAAACACTGTAGCAATCAAAGTCCCCGTATTCTCCACAGAAAAATTACCGCAGGTTGAAGTCAGTCTTGGTCCTGAAATGCGTTCAACAGGTGAAGTTCTCGGAGTTGGTCACAACTTCCACGAGGCAATGTATAAAGGCTTTACAGCCGCGTCTACCACTATTCCGAAGGCAGGCTCAACTATCCTCGTTACGGTGCGCGACCTTGACAAGGAAAACTTCCTGCCGCTTGCAAAGCGTTTCAGCGCGCTTGGCTGCAGCTTTATTGCCACATCAGGCACGGCGGCTATGCTTCAGGAAAACAATATACCTGTACAGGTTGCAAAAAAGATTTCCGAAGGCGTACCGAATGTTCTTGATGTTATACGCAGCGGTATGATTGATTTGATTATTGATATTCCGAAGAAAGGTAATGACATTCATTCTGACGGTTTTAAAATACGCCGTACCGCAATTGAATGTTCCGTGTCAATTATGACAAGTCTTGATACTGTAACAGCTCTTGTAGATGTTATGGAACATCAGTATACACCTGATAATGTTGATATAATTTCACTTTCTGAAATACAGTAAAATTACAAAGACAGTGCCTTTGGCACTGTCTTTTTTAATCAAAATAATGACGTATGATATGCAGTAAAATCCTTACATAGATTGTTTTATATTTCTGCTTTTTCATACAATCGAACACCTTATGTCCGACATAAAAATCCTGCGGTATATCCGATATAAATATATCTGATATTTCTTTTATTCTTGCAATCCTCTGTTTTGATGTCAGCCCCAGTTTAGGATTAAAAAGAAAACACAGACTGCCGAACGTCTTACGGAAATACTCATTAAAAATACCGTTTCGAGCGGGAATATCCGCACTGTTCCATTTACCTGCGACTTCATACACATACATCGTAGATTTACGCGCAGTTTCAAAAATATCAAACGGATACTTTTCCCAGAATCTTTTATAACTGTTGACCGTATAGCGGCACAGCACGTCGCTTATAATACAAAACCGTTCTATACAATTTACATAACGGGTTATAAATACGTCGTCCTCGCTTTTTCTGAGTGGTGGAAACTCAATTTTATTCTCACGTATAATGTCCATTTTATAAAGCTTATACCACGGAGCTCCCTGTATACCCTTTTCCCCGTACATTGAAAGATGTTCGGCATAGTTTTGACGAGCTGATGACGCGTCATAAACCGCGTTAATCTTTTTTATTGTACGTATTATTCTTTTTCCGTCATACATAGAAAAACTGCACACTGCAAGGTCGCTCTCACTGCTCTCTATCGCCCCAACAAGCCTTTCTATCGCATTAGGCTCAATATAGTCATCCATATCAAAAAAATAGACATACTCGCCCGTTGCTTTTCTTAAAGCCAGATTACGCGCCGCTGCAGGGCCTTCATTATTTTTACTGAATACCGCAATTCGCCTGTCTTTATCAGCCTCCGCAAGGCATTTCAGGTATGTACCGTCTTTTGAACCGTCGTCTATAATTATGATTTCCATATTCTCATACGTTTGACACGTTATACAGCCCACGCCCTCAGAAACGCAGTTCTCCATATTATAGACAGGAATAATTATACTTACTTTTTTCATCTCTCTGCTATTTCCTTTATCGCATTAAAATTTCGTTCGCAGCAATTTTTATCACGTAGTGTAAAAAAACTGTTTATCCTTTTTAAATATTCTGTTTCTACTTTTGCGTCCCTTGCAAGTATTGAATCTAACTCAACCAGTACCGGCTCCAAATCATACAGCACCTTACCGAAACCATCTCTCTTATAATCAAAATAACCCTCGCTGTAATGATGTTTTCTGAAATCCGTTTCATCAAACTGATAAAATATCACAGGCTTTTCCATATAAGCATAATCAAAAAACACGCTTGAAAAATCGGTTATAAGCACATCTGTATTAATAAGCAGTTCCTGTACCGTACAGTCCTTAAAACTCATTATTTTAACCCGTTCAGACGACGAAAAGCAGTCAATAAATCCTTGCATTTGTATATGCGGATAAAACAGCAGTTCACAGTCGTATTTTTTTAGTAGTTCGCAAAGTCTTTTGCTTGTCAGCAGTTCATCAAACTTTCGGAAATAATCGCTTTGAATAAACTGCTCTTTGTCCACTCCCTGCAGGCTATATCTCCACGTCGGCATTACAAGCACTTTATTTGTGCGCGTTGGTTTCTGCAAAGCGTCATAGCGGCATAAACCGAGCATTTGAACAACTCCGTTCTTATATCCAAAATTATCCCGTACATACTCATATTCAGGTTTTGCAGAGCATACAAAAAGGTCGGTATGTACATTGCCGCTATAGAGATATGTAAGATTATCCTTGATTATTCCGTGCTGTAAAAAAATCTTCTTGCCTCTCACAAGACCAAGCTTATCAAGTCTCACAAAAAAATCTATATACGGTGTGTACCCCATTATATGCGTACTGATTTTAACTTTGGATACCGCTAATGAAATAAAATGCCTAAAACTTCCGAAGTCAATTACACGTCCAATACTAAGTACACGCTCTCTGTCCGCGCTGTCACGGCTTATCACATATGCAATATTTATTTCAGGCTGATTTTTCGTTATATATTTAAAAAGATAGTACGCATTGTCACGCGCGTCAATACCTCGTTCCGCTATAAGCCACAAATTTTTATAACTGCGGCTATTTTTTACAAACGGCATAATACATACCGCAAATGTATATTTCAAGGCACAGGAAATACAGCGTATCAATTTTTTTACGAAAGTTTGTACACCCATATATTCCCCTCCCAGTCAGAAAAAGAGGACAAGCCTGTCCTCTTTTTATTCTTATTTCATTTCAATCAGTTTATCAATACTTGCAAGCTTAACACAAGTTACAAGTATTTCACAAGCCTGTTTAAGTTCGTCTGTTGTCGGATATGTCGGCGCAATACGAATATTGCTGTCGTGCGGGTCTTTACCGTACGGATATGTTGCACCGGCAGAAGTCATAACAACACCTGCCTCCTTACACATTCCGACTACCTTCTTTGCACAGCCGTCAAGCGTATCAAGAGAAATGAAGTATCCGCCGTTCGGACGCGTCCATTCAGCTATGTCAAGACTGCCCAATTCATTATCCAGAGAATCAAGCACTGCCTCAAACTTTGGTCTGATTATATCAGCATGCTTTTTCATATGCTCCAGCATTCCGTTGAAATCGCCGAAAAATCTTGCGTGGCGCAGCTGATTCAGCTTATCGTGTCCAATTGTCTGCACACTCATCTGTTTTTTTATAAATTCAAGGTTTGCCTTTGACGCGGAAATTGCCGCAATTCCCGAACCTGGAAATGTTACCTTTGAGGTTGAACAGAATTTAAACACCATATCGGGATTACCTGCTTTTTCACATTCTTCAAGAATTTCAAGTATGTGGTCCTGTCTATCCTCATACAAATGATGTATACAATACGCATTATCCCAGTAAATTCTGAAATCCTCAGCCGCAGGTTTCAAATTTGCAAAACGTTTTACAGTTTCGTCCGAATATGTAATACCCGACGGGTTTGAATACTTCGGTACGCACCATATTCCCTTTATCGCCTTATCCTTTGACACCAAATCTTCAACCATATCCATATCAGGTCCCGTAGATGTCATAGGTATATTTATCATCTCTATACCGAAAAATTCCGTTATTGCAAAATGTCTGTCATAACCCGGTACAGGGCACAAAAACTTTACCTTATCAAGTTTAGCCCAAGGTGTTGAACCCATAACACCGTGCGTCATTGAACGCGCCACAGTATCATACATTACATTCAGGCTTGAATTTCCGTAAATAATGATATTGTCAACAGGACATTCAATCATTGCGCTGAGCAGTCTTTTTGCCTCTATAATACCGTCAAGAACTCCGTAATTACGGCAGTCTACACCCTGCTCTCCTGCAAGCTTATGTGACCTTGAAAGCGTATCAATCATTTCCATTGAAATATCAAGCTGTTCCGTATTCGGCTTACCTCTTGACATATCAAGCTTTAATCCCATTGCTTTTAGCTCGTCATACTTTGCGCTGACTGCCTCACGCTCTTTAAGAAGTTCGTCCCTGCTCATTTCCTTATACGTCATATATAAAAACCTCCCTTAATACTTATCCACTATTATTAAATTATACCACAACCGCACAATGCCGTCAATTCGTAAATGCTACAAATCACTGCTGTCAGGCGATATGCCGACTTGTTACTTTACAATAAATCTATACTCTGTTACAGTATTGTATTCCTCTCCCTGCTTTAACAGCGGCGAGGGATAGTGGCTATGTTCCATAGCATTCGGGAAACACTGAGTTTCAAGACAATATGCCTGATGTTTTCCATACTTTGCGCCGTCCTTATATATTCCCTCAGAAAGCGCGTTTGATGTGTAAAGCTGCATTGAAGGCTGGTCTGTATATGTTTCCATAGCTATTCCGTTTTCCCTGCACTCGGCAACCGCCGCCAGACGATATCCCCTGCCCAAAATAGCATAGTTGTGGTCATAACCGCCGAACATTTCAATCTGCTTAAAATCAGCACTTATATCCTGACCAATTGCCTTTGGATTACGGAAATCAAACGGGGTTCCCTCTACGCTCAAAACCTCACCTGTAGGCATACACTCACCGTCATTCGGAGTATAGAACGACGAATTTATCTGTAAAATCTGATTATCAATTGTTCCGCTTGCGTGTCCTGCAAGATTAAAATATGTATGATTTGTAAGATTTACAACTGTATCCTTATCGCTTACTGCCGTGTACTCAATTTTAACTGCATTATTTTTTGTAAGAGTATATACGACCTTTACTTTAAGCTGTCCCGGAAATCCTTCTTCTCCATCAGGAGATAACGTCGTGAGTACGAGTGATGGTTCTGCGCCGTCAATTTTATTAACGCCCCATATCTTTTTGTCAAAGCCCACTTTTCCTCCGTGAAGACTGTTATTCCCTTCGTTTGTACCCACCTTATATGTTTTACCGTTCAACTCAAACTGACTGTTCTTAATTCGGTTAGCGTGTCTGCCGATAAGCGCGCCAAGATACCCGTCATTGTTCAAATATTCCTCCATACTATCGCGCCCCAGCACAACATCTGTTTTTATTCCGTTTTTATCTGTAACATACAGGTTTTTAATAATTCCGCCGTAATTTAATATCTCGGCGCTTAGTCCCTGACCATTATCCAATAGATATGAATACACTTTTTCACCGTTTGGCATTGTACCAAATTCTGTTTTTGTTATTGACATTATAATCTTCCTTTCATAAAAAAATCCCTATGGAAATAATATCATTTCCATAGGGATTTGTCAAATTATTTCAGCGATATATAAATATGTATTTCCATATCATTCATATCTCCGCCCTGATATTCCTCAAAGTCACATATAAACGAGCGTTCAAGCTCCATTTTCCAAAGGTTCTGCCAGAACTCCTGCACTGCCGTTACAATATGTCCTCTTATGACAAACTTTGCATATTTCCCTGATGGTATTTGAAATACTTCCGACTTTTGCTCCTCCGTATCAACTTCGCTGCATACCATCACTTTATAACCACCGTTTTGAGTATAATCGGTATACAAACCAATACATTTTTCATTAACCTTACCATTTAACTGCCCGTAAACACCACCGTAAAAGTTTTCCCAAAGCTTACCTATTACTCCCGATGCCTCAGGCGAATTAAGATTTGTCTGCGCGGATACACCCGCAACTGTTTTTTTCTCCAGATTTACAATTTCGTAATTCATTACATTAACCTCCTTTAAATTCTGATAATAGAAGTATAACATAATTAATATGACAGCAGTGTGTCATATTAAGAATAATTTTTTAAAACTTTTTCAATTTTCTTTTTAAGTCCGCTGCGTATCCATTCAGGAGATACCACTTCAGCATATTCACCAAACGACATTATATATCCGAACAGCCATTCGTCCACCGGAAAATTGACTCGAACAATAAAATAACCGTCATTATCGCGTTCAAATTCCGTAAATTCATCATATACGCGGTACTCCATCTTCGGGCTTATACGCAAAATTACCTCTGTTCCCTCTTTTACAGTATCATCATAATGTATATCGGGTATTTCACGCTCAAAGTCCTCGTCTGTTACAGTTATTACTTTTATACGTGAAAGGCGGAACAATCTGTAATCCTCAGCTTTTCTGCAATATGCAAGAACATACCACGCTCTTCCCTTAAACCACAGCTTTACAGGTTCAATTATACGGTCCGATTTTTCTCCTTTACTGTTTATGTAGTCAATATGAGCTGTTCTCTTCCATACAACCGACTCTTTTAAATTATCAAAAATATTCTTCTGCCCTTCATTCCAGTCTGAAAAGTCAACGCTTATCCACGAGGTATCGTTCCTTTTAAAAAACGAGGCAAGCTTATCTATCAGATTTGTCTGTTCAATATTCGGTAATACAGCCACCGCAGACAATGCAGACATTATTTCTGTCTGCTCTGTTTCAGAAATCAGTGACTTATCAAACACAAAATTGTCAAGAATCCTTATTCCTCCCTTTTTACCGCGCATTGCGTAAACAGGTATTCCAGCCTGCGAAAGCAAGTCAATATCACGGTAAATGGTACGCGGCGTAACCTCAAAATGTTCAGCCAGCTCCTCTGCGGTTACGTTTTTCTTATCCATAAGAATATACAGTATTTCAAACAGTCTTTGTATCTTCATATTTCCTCCGATATGCAAAAACCACCCGTATAACGGGTGGTTTTGAGTTTTACGCTAATTTAGCAAGCTTTAAAGCAAGCTGTGACTTCTTTCTTGCGGCATTATTCTTATGAAGAATACCCTGGCTTACGCCTCTGTCAAGCTTCTTTACAGCGTCATTAAATAAAGTTTGTGCATTCTCTTTGTCGCCTGCGGCAACTGCTGCCTCAAACTTCTTGACAGCCGTCTTTAGAGCTGTCTTGTGCGAAAGATTTATAAGAGTCTTTTTCTCTATAACCTTAACGCGCTTTTTTGCTGATTTGATATTAGGCACTTTTTTACACCTCCACGAATTTAATCCATAATACCGTATTATTATACATCAACTCGCGGTGAAATGCAAGGCTTTTTTTGATTTTTTTGGTGTTTTATTAAATTTTACCAAATTGCATTATATTACATAGCAGTTTTATGTAAACTCTCCTACATATCAAGCATTGCTTTATAATAATCAAGACTTGGAAAATTACGGTCAAGCTGCAGTGAAATATACTGCTCTGTCAGAGTATTAAGACGTTTAAGAATATCTGTTCCAGCATTAAAAGACAGCATTCTTTTATCCTCAGATTCGGATATATACTGCAATGCCATAAAAAGATTCTTATCCATATTTATAAGATACTTTCCGCCGCACTGCCTGCACACCATTCCGCCTTTTAACAGGTCGAATGCCGATACCGCTCCGCTGCCGCAGGACGCGCAGGAATGTATTGACGGCATATAGCCGCCTATACACATAAGCTTTAATTCGTATACAGTTTTAATTTTTTGCACGTCCTCATTTTTATATGCGAGCGCATAAATGCTGTTCAGAAAAACGTGCAGCAATCGGCTGTCGGGATTGTTCATTCCAAGCAGTTCATACGTTATATCCGACAAATACACGCTTAACGCCAATTTTTTTATATCCTCGCAAATCGAAAAAAAGCCGTCAAGCGTGTCAATACTCTTGATAGTCATAATATCTTTATTGGTATTTTTAAAAAACTCAAAATCACCGTAGCACAAAAACTGGCTCGACGCCGACTTTGACTTGGTCTTTTTTACACCGTAGCTTACAGCTTTTACTATTCCGTATTCCTCTGTAAAAACAGTCAGCATTCTGTGTCCTTCTCCATAGTCGGACTGTTTTATGATAACGCCTCTTGCTCTAACCTCTGCCATCTATCATCATTATCCTTATGCAATTCAATATTATTTAACGATTTATATAAAAGATATGCGTCTATATCTCCTGTACGCGTGAATGTTTCCCAAGAAATTCTGTTTAGTTCGTTCATTGTTACCGCCCTCCGAAAAAATAACTTTTTGTCCTACACTTATGTTTTTCATTTTTTCAGCGGTTATACTGACACTATTTTCTATTCGCTCACATATCCGAAATTCTTAATCAAAAAGTCACTGTTTCTCCAATCTGATTTTACTTTTACCCAAAGTTCAAGGTAGACCTTCTTATCAAGCATTTTCTCTATGTCACTTCGCGCCATAGTGCCGATTTTTTTAAGCATATCGCCGTTTTTACCGATTATAATACCCTTATGTGACGCTTTTTCGCAGTATATTGTGGCAAAAATATTGGTGATTTTAGGCTTTTCCTGCATTTTGGTAATTTCTATCGCAATACCGTGCGGAACCTCCTTATCCAAAAGCCATAAAAGCTTTTCACGCACAATCTCAGCCGCAATCTGCTTTTCAGGCTGGTCTGTCACCATCTCACTGTCATAAAATTCCGGTCCGTCAGTCAGATATTCCTCTATATCGTGAATAAGAATATCCACTCCGTCATTGTTCTTTGCGCTTATCGGAACAATGGAGTCAAACTCGTGAATACTTGAATAATCTGCTATAATAGGAAGTAAATCCTCCTTTTTCATAACGTCTACCTTATTTAAAACAAGTATGCACGGCAGTCCGGTTTTTGAGATATTACGCGCTATTTCACGCTCCATCTCCTGTATTTTCCTGCTTGCGTCCACTACAAATATAAGTACGTCAGTATCTCCCATACTGTCATTTGCAACATTCACCATATATTCTCCAAGCTTATTATGCGGCTTGTGTATACCCGGAGTATCAGTGAATATTATCTGTTCCTCATCTGTTGAATATATTGCAAGTATTTTATTACGTGTTGTCTGTGGTTTATCAGATATTATCGCTATTTTCTGACCTACAATAGTATTTAATAATGTTGATTTTCCTACATTCGGCATTCCGATTATTGCGGCAAAGCCGGATTTAAAATTATTTTTTTTCATACTTTTCTCCTATATCACGGGTTATTCTCAATAAATTTAATACTTTTTCCTGTTTCTCGCACATTATTTCTTCATCCTCTTTGTTGTCAACGTGGTCATATCCCAAAAGGTGCAGCATTGAATGTGCCGTTAAAAACGCGGTTTCACGCAGAAGGCTGTGTCCGTACTCTGCCGCCTGTTCACGCGCACGCTCCATTGATATTACAATATCACCGAGCATAACAAAATTTCCGTCCATTTCATATCCGCCGTCGGCGCTGCCGTCAGAGTCAAATTCAAGCATTGGAAATGACAGCACATCTGTTGCGCGGTCAATACCGCGTTGCTCATTATTAATAAGCCGTATCGCCTCGTTATCTACAAGAGTAATACTAATCTGCGCGTCAAAGTCACATTCCTCTTCTGCAAGCACCGTTTCACATACTGCGCGTACCGCATTTTTAATATCGTCCGTAAGCGGTTCTTTGTTCTGTTCATTTTCAAGTATTAAATCAATCATTGGTCTTTCTTTTCGTCCTTCTCTTTTCCTGTTCCTCATCATATTTTGCATATGCCTTTATAATTTCCTGTACAAGCGGATGACGTACAACGTCCTTTTCTGTAAAGTTACAGATTTCTATACCCTCAATATTTTTCAATATTCTTGTCGCCTCTTTAAGCCCTGAACGCTTATCACGCGGAAGGTCAATCTGAGTTATATCTCCTGTAACAATAGCCTTTGAGCCGTAGCCTATTCTTGTCAGGAACATCTTCATCTGTTCAGGTGTTGTATTTTGCGCCTCGTCGAGTATTATAAACGCATTATCCAATGTACGTCCGCGCATATACGCAAGCGGTGCAACCTCAATCACACCCTTTTCCTGATAACGAAGAAATCCTTCGCCGCCAAGCATTTCATACATTCCGTCATACAGGGGTCTAAGATACGGGTCAACCTTATTCTGCAAATCTCCCGGCAAAAATCCGAGCTTTTCTCCTGCCTCAACTGCAGGTCTTGTAAGAATTATACGGTTTACCTCTTTTGACCTTAGCGCTGTCACTGCCTTTGCAACCGCCAGATACGTCTTACCTGTTCCGGCAGGACCTATGCCGAACACTATTGTATTATTGTCAATTGCCTCGACGTATCGCTTTTGTCCGAGTGTTTTTGTTTTTATCGGGTGTCCTTTTACGCTCACGGCTATACAGTCGTCACCCATCATTTTGAGGTCTATCCCTCCGTTTTCCTGTACCATTGTAATTGCATACAGAACCTTTTGACGGTCAATCTGTTCGCCGCGTGCTATAATCTGCATCAAAAGGTTTATAACCTCCTGTGCTTTGTCAACATTATCCTCTTCACCTGCCAGTTTAAGCGCGTTATCACGCTGAGCAATATTTACTGAAAGTGCTTTTTCAAGCAATTTGATATTTTCGTCAAAACTGCCGAAAAGCGACGACAGGTCTAATCCCTGCGGTACTTCTATCTCTCTGTTTATCAATTATTTTCCTCTCCTCTGTTATCCATTGCCGTCAAGCGGCTGCTCAACAGCAATATTTTCTATAAAATTCATTTCAAGCGTTACGCTTATTGTTTCATTATCTGTTTGTACATATTCAATATTTTCATTTTGCAGTCTGCTGCCTGTTGTAAGCTCTTTTGCAATTTTTTCCTCAAGGTCATTTTTTGCAAATTCCACCGCCGTTTCAACGCTTATCGGCTCTTGATTTACCGTTACTTCATCATAAGAAACAGTATCCAGCGCAATGCCTGAATAACCAAAAAACGGTATATGCAGTTCGCTCCGCTTTTCAGACACATCATAATTTTCATACGGTACATTTCTCATAGGCAAAGTATAAAGCTTGCCGAATATCTCAATCGAACGGCGCTTTCTGCGTTTTCCCGTAGGTGTACGCGATTCATAGTACAGTTTATAATCATCTGTACGCTTATGTGAAGTATATGCATTTACTTCAGCCATTGAATGAACATATATATATTCTTCATTCTGTCCCTCTTTGTACGTTGGAACCTTACCTGAAACAATTACTTCCCCTGCGCTTACAACGTCGCCCTCAGATAAAATCTCGGCTCCGTTTTTTACAATCATACGCGTTATACTTCCGTCACACGCAGCTACAATATCACAAGGCTTATCCTTGTCAATAATAACGGGAGGTATTATCTGCTCGTAAATCTCAACACGAGCCTTAGCACCTTCTATGTACACCCAAGCCCACGCAATATGCTCATTATCGCTTATAATAGCGCGTTTCAAGTCCATACCGTCGGGAATACGCGATTTCAGCACTCCGCTCCTCACACCCATTTTTTCAAGTGTTTCGGTTATACCTGCTATATCACTGTTTTCAACACCGTTAATTTCAACAAGCCATATAAATCTTGTTGACAATACGCACAATGCGGCGCATACAATAACCGCCGCCAAAAGCGCCTTTCTATGCCGATACAGTCTTACCATATGCAAAAAACCGTGTTTTTCTCTGATTTTAGTCTGTACCCTGCACTTTCGGGAAACCTCCCTCAGCAATTTAAAATCACGTCTTGCAACAGACGCCCTAACTCCGTTTTCTGTAGGAACTGCGTCCCAGACGGGAATACCTCTTCTAAGGCAGATATTTAAAAATCGCTCCGCGCCCTTTCCACATATTTCTATTATAACATATCCGTACAGAAATTTAAAGAACTTCTTGAACATTTTTTACTCCCTTTGTTAAATTTCGTATTCTATTCGCTCAAATGTACCTGAAATTAATATATCTTCCAGCCGTATACGCTCCAAAAGCAGCGACTTTCCGCATATATGTACAATTCCCATAGGCGTTGATATACGAATCTCCGTATCTGTATACTGAAGTATGCCCTTATGGTTTTCAATATATATTTCCTTATCACCCGAAATCGTCAGGCGGGGTATATTCATTATAACGTCCTTCGGAATGCCCCACGCCTCCGATACGCGTTCACTAATACGCTTTCTCATTTACATCAGCTCCCCGATATAGCTTATGAATATTTTGCGGTTTTAAGTACAGAAAAATCATCATATATATGAAATAAACAATTGAACAGGAGAGTTGAAAATGAAATTAAAAAATATACTTGTATATACTTTTGCCGTAGGCTGTGTTGTTCTGCTCGTAAAAAATGCGTCCGACGCTATCCTCTACGCGCAGAACGCTATAAATATATGTCTGGAAATGATTGTGCCGTCCCTGTTTCCGTTCTTTATCTGCTCAGGAATACTTATATATTCGGGTTTTTGCGAGCTCTTGGCAAAAGCGTTTCAATTTTGTATGTATCCTCTCTTCCGCGTCAGTCCTGCCGGCAGCAGCGCGTTTATTCTCGGTATTGTCAGCGGATATCCTCTCGGAGCGGTTACGGCAGGCGAGCTTTACGAAAACAGCTATCTGTCAAAAGTTGAGGCAGAACGTTTGCTTGCCTTCTGCAACAACTCCGGTCCTCTGTTTATTTTAGGCTCTGTCGGAATAGCTATTTACGCAAATATAAGATGTGGTATAGCGCTTTATATAGCTCACATTTTAGCCGCGCTTACCGTCGGAATTTTATTCCGATTCTACGGCAGAGGAAAACATTCTTCTCCCCCTACCAGAATGACTACTCCAAGCAGAAGTGTCGGCGAAGTGTTTGACATTGCACTTCAAAATGCTATACGCAATATTCTGACTGTATGCGGAGCAGTGCTGTTTTTCAGCGTAATCGGCCGCCTTGTGCTTGACCTAATCCCCGTCAAAGGCGGAGTTGAAGCATTTATGTCGGGATTGCTTGAATTTGTTACAGGAACAATAAAAATATCCACACTGTCAGCCTCAACCGCACAAAAGCTTATACTTACGGCAATAGTAGTAGGTTTTGCAGGAATAAGCGTTCACGCGCAGGTTATGGCTGTAATCGCAAAGTACCGTTTAAGTCTTGTTCCTTATATCGTCGGAAAAGCCATACACGGACTTTTGTCAGGATTATATATGCTCATATATTTAAGACTGTTCCCGATTACATCAGCCGTCTTTGAACCGTCAATGAGCCGAGGCTTTGCCGCTGTATCTGCGTTTGAAACAGTTACCGCCGCTACTGTCGTATGCTTATGCGTTGCGATAGCTCTCGGACTGTATGTACGCGAATGCAAAAAGGGACACTAAAATTTAGTGTCCCTTTAACTTTAAAATACAAAATCAAATTCCAAATCGCCTATGCGTACAGTCTGACCTTCTTTTATGCCCATATTTATTAAATCTTCAATTACTCCGCGGTTTAACAAAGCACGTTGGAAATACTGAAGTGACTCATTATCAGCGAAATTAACACTGCCTCCGACAGCCTCAATCCACGAACCTGTTATTACAAACGCCTCGTTTTCGCGTTTAATTTCATAACCCTTTTCGTCCTTAATCTCGTATTCTTCATCAATATCCATTTCAGGCTCAAATTCTATAATCGGCGGTAACTTTGTGAGTTCCTCATACGTTCTGTTCATCAGCTCGTTTACGCCTTTGTTCGTCGCGGCGGATAACTCAAACACCTCTATACCGCGTTTCTTCATCTCTGCCAGAAAACTTTCATAAGCCTCATTATCCTGTATTATATCTATTTTATTTGCCGCCACAATCTGCGGACGTTCTTCAAGAGCCATATCATAATTTGCAAGTTCGGCATTGATAATATCAAAATCCTCAATTGGATTTCTTCCTTCAATACCTGACACATCAACAACGTGTATTAAAATTCTGGTACGTTCAATATGCCTTAAAAACTCGTGTCCCAAGCCCACGCCCTCGCTTGCGCCTTCGATTATTCCGGGTATATCCGCAAGCACAAAACTTCGGCTATCACCTAAATCAACTACACCGAGATTAGGTTCAAGAGTTGTAAAATGATAATTTGCAATTTTAGGGTCGGCTTTCGTCGTCATAGACAAAAGCGTGGATTTACCTACGTTCGGGAATCCTACAAGTCCCACATCGGCAAGCAGTTTCAATTCAAGAAAGATTTCTCTTTCATCTCCTGCCTGACCGTTTTTCGCAAAATTCGGCGTCTGTCTTACAGCAGTTGCAAAATGCGCGTTGCCCCATCCGCCGTTACCGCCTCGCGCAAGCACAAACTCCTTTTCAGGATTTGACAAATCGGCTATGATACGGTTACTCTCCGCATCGCGAATAACTGTTCCCTGCGGAACTTTAATAATTATATCCGCGCCCTTTTTGCCCTTTTGACGTTTACCTGAACCGTCAGCGCCGTTTTCCGCAACGTATTTGCGTTTATAGCGGAAGTCCATAAGCGTTGTCATTCCAAGCTCTACCTTGAATATAACATTACCGCCCTTACCTCCGTCACCTCCGTCGGGACCGCCTGCCGCAACATATTTTTCACGGTGAAACGATATTGCACCGTTACCGCCCTTACCTGCTTTTATGAATATTTTTGCTTTATCCGTAAACATAATTTTCTCCGTTTCGTTTATTTCATTATATCATATCATTTACGCAAGGGCGGTGTCAATACCTATTTGATAAATCGCACTGTTACTTTGAATAAATCGCCGTCTGTTGTAATTTCAAGCGTACCGCCGCAGCCTTCGACATAGCTTTTTACAATAGCCAAGCCAAGTCCGCTGCCCTCGCTTGTACGCGATTCGTCACCGCGAACAAATCTCTCGCTTATCTCAGAAACATCAAAGTTCATTTCATATCCCGCAATATTCTTTATTTCGACGGCTGCACCCGTGTCGTCCGATTTAATGTCAATATAAACGCGCGTATTTTTCATAGCGTATTTTACGCAGTTTATAAACAGATTTTCAAATACTCTCGACAGCTTTTTACCGTCGCCCTTGACAAAAACCTCCTTGTCACAAACCGAAACCCTGAAATCAAGCCCCGACTTTTCTATGTCCTCATTAATTTCTGCCAATGCCTGATTTACAAGCAGGCAAATGTCTATATCTTCAATATCAAAATCCTCGCTGCCGCTCTGAACCTTTGAAATATCAAACAAATCGCTTGTAAGCTGCTTTAAGCGTTCACCCTTCTGCTGTATTATTTTCACATAGTCGTTAGCCTCGTCGGGCGAAAGTTTTTCCTTGGAAAGTAAATCGGCATAATTTATTATTGATGTCAGAGGCGTCTTTAAATCGTGAGAAACATTTGTTATAAGCATTGATTTCATACGCTCCGCCTTAACCTCGCGTTCAAGCGACTTTTGCAGACCTTCGCCTATTGTATTTATATTGTCTGCCATCTGACCGATTACTCCGTCGGGACAGTCGGTTATTTTATGGTTTAAATCGCCGTTCTTTATTTTGTCAATTCCATTTTTTAGGTTTTCAAAACCAACAAGACGTTTGGCAACAAATATAATAACACCTATAACAAACACAGCAAGAAACACAATACATACAGGGCTTACAAGAGTAAGAACTGTAAGTATACATACTCCCAGCGCAAAAGCCACAAGCAGAGTACCAACAAATCTGCCGCTGAAATTCTTTGCCGATACGGACAATATTATATGCTTTGCGTTGGTTATACCGTTCTTTATTCCTCTCCAGATTCTTCCCAGTATATTCCAAAGGGATTTACATATCTTTTTAAAGTATTTCCATATAAGCTTGCATATACGCACTATCATTGAACGTTTTAAAAATGTTCCGTTTCTAAGATTTCTCACAAGCGACAGGAACAGCAGCAAAGAAAGCGACACCACACAAAATACTGCCAGAGCTGTAATCTCGTTTGCAATCATCACGCCTTCACCAATTATAAAATATCCTGCGCCGAATATGGTCAATGCGCCAAGTCCAAAGAATATCCCCAAGAACAGCGCCGCAGTTATCTCCACAAACATTTTATCAACAAGCAGCATTTGTATTTCGTCACTGCCGTATTTCCTGCCGGTTACACACAGCAGGTATATAAATACCGCTATTGAAAATATCAGCAGAGTTATAACTTTTTTCGCGGCGCTGTCACCTGATTCTTTTATATTTTCCCACTCAACACGGTGTTCTTCTTTATATTTTTCACCCATTCTGACACACATTTCGTATTTCAGGTCATCACCGTCATAATTACTAATAAAATAATATCCGCCATACCCCTGACCATTTTTAAACCCCTGACGTGTTAATCCCTTATTATTTTTATCCTCCTGAACACGCACTCCTATTGATAATTCACTGCTGCGGAACTTATCATAATTTTCATCATTTTGATTTTTCAGATTTGTATATGTTCCTCCGTCTGTTTTTATATAACATTCCCACTCGTCCGGCGACGGCATAGCTTTTATCTGTTCAGGGTGCAGCTTACCCTTTTCGTCCATAGTATTTTCTAGTTTGTCTGACAACTTACAAAACTGCTCGCTTAATTCATTACCCGCAAAATGACTATCCTCATACGAGCTTTCAAAAAAATAGGCATTATCCTCTTTAAAGAAAGCTGTTGTCACAAGATACGCGCTTACCGCTACCGACAGAGCGCACAATATAAACGCAGCAAATTTTGTATAATTACTGTAAATAAACCTTTTCATAAGAATTACCTCCCTGCTATTTCTGAATTTTATATCCGATTCCCCATACCACCTTTAAATACTGAGGCTCTTTAGGATTTATCTCGATTTTCTCACGAATATGCCGAACATGAACGGCTATGGTATTGTCACCTACCGCACGTTCATAATTCCATACCTTTGAATATATGTCGTCAGCAGAAAACACTCTGTTTGGGTTTCTGCAAAGCAGTTCCAAAATTTTATATTCAATCGGTGTAAGCGAAACTTCTGCACCGTCAACCGTCACGGTTTTCGACTCTGTATCAACCGTAAGACCGCCTATTTCTATCCTGCTTTTAACAGTTTCCATTGCTCCAAGCTGCATATACCGCCTCAACTGCGATTTCACCCTCGCTACAAGCTCTGACGGATTAAACGGCTTTGTAACATAGTCGTCAGCACCTATATTAAGTCCGAGAATCTTATCGCTGTCCTCCGACTTTGCGCTTATAAGTATTACGGGAATATTTTTACTTTCACGTATTTTCATAAGTGTTTGTATCCCGTCAAGTTCAGGCATCATAATATCAAGTAATATAAGATGTATTTCCTTCGACATCACAATATCAAGCGCTTCTATACCTGTATATGCCTTTTCCGTTTCATAGCCCTCCGCTTTGAGGAATATCGCTATACTATTTACGATTTCCCTGTCATCATCTACAACCAGTATTGTATTTTTCATAATGTGCCCCCTTTCTTAATGAAAATAATAGCAGTTAATTCTTATGATTTTATTAAGAAAATTCTTAATTTTCTATTAAATTTATAAATTATTACTTATGTTCCGTTTTTTCAATATAACATTATGCCTTGAATGAGTTATCCAGTCCCAAAATATAATCTGCCGATACATTGTAAAGTTTACACAAAGCAATTAAATGACGTATCGGCAATTCATTTGCTCCTCGCTCATAACGCGCATACATTGTTTGGGATGTTCCAAGATAGTCAGCCACTTCTGTCTGCGTTTTATCATTATCTTCCCGCAAATCACGTATTCTTTTAATATACTCCATAAAAACACTCCTATCTGTCAGAATAGTTTTATTTTATCCTAATAAACATATTTACTATTGACTTTAGTAAATATGTTTATTATAATATTCTTATACACATTTGCTGGGAGGGATGTAATGCTTCTTATCTACGATAGAAACTATTTATAGAAAATGTAATGAGCACAAAAAAATATGGAGGTTTTTTCAATGAATGAAACAGAAAACAATACAAAAAGAGAAAAGAAATTATATCACAAATGGTGGATATGGGTTATCGGACTTATCGCTCTTATATTTATTTTTCGTATAGGCAGTAGTACAATAGAAAAAGCGATGACAAAAGATATTCCCAACGTAATGGGTGTAAATTATATAGATGCAGAGAGCATATTAAAAGAAAACGGGTTTAAGGTTAGCTCAGTTGAAACCGACGCGAGCAGTATTTTATCAAACGACACACATAACCGCAGCGTAAAAAAAGATGAAGTATTTAAAATCAATAACGAAACATCTCCCAATTACAATTATGGCAGAACAAAAGATAAAAAAATAACCATATATTACGCAAAGGATGATTATACATACAACAAGCCTGTTGCATCAACTACTCCTGCACCTACAGCTAAGTCTGTAGATTCTAACGAAACAGCAAGCACATCAAACACCTCCTCAAACTGGAAACAGTTCTTAAAAGACTACGAGGGGTGGGTAGACAGCTATATTACTTTTATGGAAAAATATAAAGAAAACCCGAGTGACACCGCTTTAATAGCAGAATACGGTAAATTTATGGCTGATACTGCCGACTGGGCGACAAAGGCTCAGAAATATGAAGATGATTTAAAAGAAATGTCGCCAGATGATGTCGCCGAATATACAAAAACAATGGCGAGAATTATAGGAAAATTAAGCGATATCGCAAAATAAAAATTCATTCATTAAGTACAAATAGTTTCTATTACAAAAAGGACTGTTACAAATGTAACAGTCCTTTTAAATTCAAAATTAGTCGGCATAAACGCTGCACTGCGTCTTATCTCTGCCCTTTCTTTCAAACTTTACTTTACCGTCGATTAGTGAGAACAAAGTATCATCACTTCCGATACCAACATTGTTGCCCGGATGGATTTTTGTTCCTCTCTGTCTTACAAGAATGTTGCCTGCAAGTACAAACTGACCGTCAGCGCGCTTTGCACCAAGTCTTTTTGACTCACTGTCACGACCGTTTTTGGTACTACCCATACCTTTCTTATGAGCCATTTAAAACACCTCGCTATCTTACAATTAGTGGTTTAATGCGTAAAATTAGGCATTAATCTTTGTGATTTCAACCTTTGTGAAAGGCTGTCTGTGACCCTTCTTTTTACGCTCGTTCTTCTTTCTCTTCATTTTGAAAACGTAAATCTTCTTAGCCTTACCGTTCTTAAGAACCTTAGCTTCCACTGTTGCGCCGTCTACTGTAGGCGCGCCAACCTTTACGCTTTCACCTTCGCCGGCTAAAAGTACCTGATCAAAAGTTACTGCTGAACCTTCCTCAGCCTCAAGCTTTTCAATAAAAAGCATATCGCCTTCTGATACCTTGTACTGCTTACCGCCTGTTACGATTATTGCGTACATCTAAAAACACCTCCTCTTTATTTTTGAGGACACGCTGTCGTAGGTACTGTTTTACAGATTTATAACCTATTCTATGCGGTCACTAATGTATATTACCATAATATTACCGGCTTGTCAAGCATTTTTTGACTTTATTTTCAGTCTTCCTTCACATTTACGATAATGCCTACTGACGGTTTAGGATAAACACTTACAGACATTTCTGGAAGTCTTTCTCCCACAGCCGTAATGTTCTTTATCTGGTCAACCTTTACAGGATTCAGAATAAACATTATATCGCATTTACCGTCCTGAACATTACGGTAACACGTATTATAGCTGCGTGACGCGGTTACACATTCTTCATATTTTTCGTCGTCAATATGAAAAACATCTTCTAAAATAAGCTTATTAAGAGCTACAATATCTAGCTTGCAATACTCCTTTGACATTTCAGGATAAACCTCTTTTTTGATATAGTCGTTATCCTGAAGTACCATTCTGTAAAAATAATCACCGCCGCAGTATGCCGCAATTCTCGTTTCTGACTTAACGGTAGCTATCTGCTTAGCCATTGTGTGAACAAATGAATCCTCAGTCGAATCAATGATTATCTTCTCAACTTTAAAATGGTCCTGTGAACCTGCAATAAAATGCGACTCGCTGAAATTACGCGGCGTCTTTACCTCGCGGTGCACAGGCAGGTACACCAAGCCGTCCGATTTTGAATTTGAAAGCGACATCATCATATAGTTATACGGCTCATTGCCCGTATGGTTTGGGTTGTTCGCCTTCATATAATTTCTGTATTTAAGGCACGTTTCATAACGAGTCTGACCGTCCGTTATATATAGTGATAAATCTTTAAACTTTTCTATAATAAAATCAATCGTCGGCTTATATGAAATCTTCCATAATCTCTGCTGCACAATCTCGTCGTCAGTATCGCCGGACGAGAACTCTATATCCGCCTTTTCCTCGCGGAGTTCATTCATTAAATTGTATAAATCTCTCTCCTGCTCCATATAAAGGCAGTTAATCATACTTATATCCGAATTTGTAGCCGCCAAAAGTTCATAACGGTCGCCCATAGAAATTTCGTGAAGATTTTCACAGGGTTTTATTGCGCCTGCGCCAATATCCTCCAATTCGACAAGCGCAACAAAACTTGTATTTGAATAAAGTGTTCCGCTCATATCAATTGTTTGTTCATACATATAAATAACGGGTTCTTCATCACGGATAAGTATTTCTTCCTCTATCCACTTATCCAAATATGCTTTAGCACGGGTAAACGCACTATTTTCAGGTGTATCGTCATCATAGCGTTTTCCCGAAAAAAGACGCACAGAATTATAGTCGCTCTTTTCATACAGCCCGTCCTTGTCCTCTTCGGATATATTGTAATACGGCGGTGAAACTACCGACCCAAGATTGGCAATTTTTTCCGCGTTGTATCTGTATCCCCTGAATGCTTTTATTTTTGCCATATCAACACCATTACCTTTCTCATCTCAATTCCCAAAAGGGTATATTTACCCTATTATTATAGTATAACACTTTTTTCTGTTCGTCAACAATATTTTTGTTAAATTTTCTTTACAGGTGATTTTTTTCAATATTATTCATTATTTTATCAGATTATCATTCGCTTTTTTTACAAATACTATGTTTACAATCAAAAAATTAAATAAGGAGGCTGAAATTATGCATAAGTTTTCAGGTTTTATGAAAGGTATGGCAACAGGTCTTGTTGTAGGAGCGGCTGTCACAATGCTGACCGACCCTATGTCTGACCGTGACCGTCACAAAATCGCTAAAAAGACGCAGGGCATTTTTAAAGATATAGGCTCTGTAATTGATACAACTCTCGGTATGATGCACTAATTACAAAAAGACTGCCGCTTATACGGCAGTCTTTTTGCAGCGTTGACATCTTATTTCACGCGTGATATACTGATTTAAAAAGATATTGAGGTAATAACATATGAATAAAAGCATTTTACGGCTGTATGCCGTTACAGACCGTTCGTGGCTTAACGGACGCGCTCTTGAAGATGATATTGAAAAAGCTATAAAAGGCGGTGTTACGCTTGTACAATTGCGCGAAAAAAATATTGCGACTGACGATATAATAAAATCCGCTATCAGAACAAAAAGCGTGTGCAAAAAACACGGCATACCGCTTATTATAAACGATAACGTTGACGCTGTAATCGGTTCAAACGCGGACGGTGTGCATTTAGGTCAAAGCGATATGAGTATATCTGAGGCGCGTAAAATCCTCGGCAAAAACAAAATTATCGGAGCAACCGCAAAAACAGTCGAACAGGCGCAGAAAGCCGAGCTTGAAGGCGCCGATTATCTAGGCAGCGGCGCAATTTTCGGTACAACTACCAAAGACGACGCAAAAAAAATGGATATAGAAACACTTAAAAGTATTACTCAATCAGTCAAGATACCTGTCGTCGCAATAGGCGGAATTACAGGAGAAAATATACTTGAATTACGGGGTACGGGTATTTCCGGTGCAGCTGTTGTTTCAGGCATTTTTGCTCAGAATGACATAGAAAAAGCGGCAGAAGATTTATATAAAAAAGCAGGTGAAATAATATGAAAACAGCTCTTACAATAGCAGGTTCAGACCCCAGCGGCGGCGCCGGTTTACAGGCAGATTTAAAAACGTTCTCAGCTCACGGAGTATATGGTATGAGCGTAATAACGTCGCTCACATCACAAAACACAACGGGTGTTACAGGTGTGTTTGACGTGCCTCTTGAAGTTGTCACGTCACAGATTGACGCGGTTTTTACCGACATATTCCCCGACAGCGTAAAAATCGGTATGGTTTCTTCCTCTGAAATTATATCGGTTATAGCTGAAAAGCTAACCGCACATAATGCAAAAAACATTGTTTTGGATACGGTAATGTTATCAACAAGCGGTCACACACTGCTTAAACCCGACGCGATTGACGCGCTGACCTCTCTTTTATTCCCTCTTGCGGACATTATAACGCCTAATTTATACGAGGCGCAGATTTTATGCGGTTTTGATATACATAGTGAAAGCGATATGATTAAATCTGCTGAATTTATTTACCATAAATATAATGTAAATGTTCTTTTAAAAGGCGGTCATCTTGCAGGTACAAGCAACGATTTGTTATTTGACGGAAATATAGCGTGGTTTGAGGGTAAAAAAATTGACAACCCCAATACCCACGGCACAGGCTGTACGCTTTCGTCCGCTATCGCCGCAAATCTTGCGTGCGGCTTTGATATAAAAACCGCCGTCAAAAATTCCAAAGGATACATAAGCGGCGCAATAGGCGATATGCTTAATCTCGGCAGCGGACGCGGACCTTTAAATCATATGTATAAATTTTTCCCCAACAAATAAAATTTTTTTAATTTTATATTTACAATATAATGATAAAATGAGATAATATTTGTCAAGGGTGAAAGTGATATTTTTTTAATTTTTTAATAAAAATGGCATATTGCAATGTTCTCAGCAATATGCCATTTTATTTAAGACAAATTTTTATCAAGCGATAATTTATATAATGACTGTCTGACAAATAATTTTTATTTCTGAACGTTTTTGACGAGTCTTGAATTATGTATCAGTTTTTCAATATTTTGCGTAATATTGTGCATTATTCACAAAAAGTATTGTGACTTTTTGTGAATGAAAATGATTGATTTTGACTGTCTGTGGTGCTATAATTAAATCATAAAAAGAAAACAGTGTTTAAGGAGGCGAAATAATGCTTGCAAAAGAAAGACTGTCAAAAATAACTCAGCGCGTTAATGAACAAGGCAGCGCAACGGCTCAGGAGCTTATGGAATACCTTAATGCATCAGAATCAACAATACGGCGTGATTTGAATACTCTTGACGCTGCGGGAGAAATAATAAAGGTACACGGCGGAGCAATGTCTATAAATACATCATTTAAAATGCGTGATGATGAAATTGCAGACAGACGAATTACAAATATAGAAGAAAAAAAGCTTATAGCCCAATATGCGGCAGGTCTTATAAAAAAAGATGATTTTGTGTATATAGACGCAGGGACAACAACTGAATTTATAATTGATTACATTACTGAAAAAAATGCAGTTTATGTAACTAACGCAGTGAATCACGCGTGCAGCCTTTCGCACATGGGCTGTGAGGTATATCTCACCGGAGGCAGGCTCAAAAGCGCAACGGAAGCTATTGTCGGTGCGGAAACGCTTGAAGCACTTTCAAAATACAATTTTACAATCGGTTTTTGGGGCACAAACGGAATTCACAAAAAAACGGGTTTTACTACTCCGGACCGCGAGGAAGCTGGTGTAAAGAGAATGTCGTTTATGAACTGCAAAAAGCGGTATATTGTTGCAGACGCTTCTAAATTCGATTCAATAAGTCCTGTCGGATTTGCGGATTTTGACGAAGCCGTTATAATAACAGAAAAACAAGTCAAAGGATATGAAGACTGCAAGAATATTATTTTAGCAAAGAAGTAACGAAAAGAGGTATGCAAAATGATTTATACTGTTACATTTAATCCTGCGATTGATTATGCGATAGGCGTAGAAAATCTTCAGCCGGGAATGACAAACCGAGCAAGCTATGAGCAGCTTTTGCCCGGAGGAAAGGGACTTAATGTTTCGACTATTCTGAACAATTTGGGAATAGAAAATACGGCTCTCGGTTTTATAGCCGGCTTTACAGGTAAGGAGATTAAGCGAAGTTTTGAAGAGCTGGGCGGAAAAAGCGACTTTATTGAATTAAAAAACGGACTTTCAAGAATAAATGTAAAAATAAAATCAGATAAGGAAACGGAAATCAATGCTGTCGGACCTGTGATTGATGATGCGGCAATGTCTGAGCTTCTAAAAAAACTTAATATTTTAAAAGACGGAGATACGCTTATTCTTGCGGGGAGTATTCCATCTTCGTTGCCTGATTCGCTTTACAGCGATATTATGAAAATGCTTTCTGACAGAAATATTATGATTGCGGTTGACGCGACAAAGGATTTGCTAATCAATGTGCTTGAACACAAGCCATTCCTTGTTAAGCCTAATAATCACGAGCTTGGAGAAATATTCAGCGTAACTTTAAAAACTCGCGCGGAGGTCGTTCCTTACGCGAAAAAGCTTCAGGAGAAGGGCGCGAAAAATGTACTCATATCAATGGCGGGCGAAGGCGCTGTTCTTATAGCGGAAACAGGAGATGTACTAATGAGCGAGGCGCCGAAAGGAACAGTTAAAAACTCTGTCGGCGCAGGCGACTCAATGGTTGCAGGATTTATTGCCGGCTGGTATGAAAAGCGCGATTATACGCACGCTTTCAAAATGGGATTGTCTGCTGGAAGCGCAAGCGCGTTTTCTGAAATGCTTGCAACAAAATCAGAAATTGAACGGGTTTATAATTCATTTGAACTTTTATAATTTATATTAAGGAGGAGATTTTATGAAAATCACAGATTTACTTGACCGCCGTTCGGTAGAAGTAAACGGCTCGGCTGTGTCAAAAGAGGACGCAATCAACAAAATGGTTGATTTGATGTGTAAAAGCGGAAAAATCAATGACAAAGAGGAATACAAAAGGCGTGTATTCGCAAGGGAAACCGAAGGTTCAACAGGTATCGGCGAGGGTATAGCAATTCCTCACGCAAAATGTGATGCTGTTACAAAGCCCGGTCTTGCGGCAATGGTTGTTAAGAACGGAGTTGATTTTGATTCTCTTGACGGCGAGAAGGTGTCGCTCATATTTTTAATAGCCGCTCCCGATACAAAAGAAAATGTGCATCTTGACGTTCTTGGCAAGCTGTCCGTTATGATGATGGACGAAGATTTTTCAAACAGCTTAAAGAATGCTAAGTCTGTTGACGAATTTCTTAAAATTATCGACGACGCAGACGAGGAAAGCAAGGGTATTGATTCCTACGGAGCGGAGGTGTCTGATGCAAAATGTAATATAGTAGCGGTTACCGCCTGCCCTACAGGTATAGCGCACACATATATGGCTGCCGAGGCTTTAGAAAAAGCGGCAGTTGCAAACAACTGCTCAATCAAAGTCGAAACACGCGGCAGCGGCGGTGCGAAAAATGTTATAACCGCAGATGAAATCAAAAATGCAGACTGCGTAATTATAGCCTGTGATGTAAACGTTCCTATGGATAGATTTGACGGTAAGAAGCTCATCAAAATACAGGTATCTGACGGAATAAGCAAGGCAGACACTCTTGTAAAGCGCGCAATAGCGGGTGATGTTCATATATACAATGCAACAGGTAATGACACTGCCGATACTTCCGATAACGGAAAAGAAGGTTTAGGTCATATGCTTTACAAGCACCTTATGAGCGGTGTTTCGCATATGCTGCCGTTTGTTATCGGCGGAGGTATTCTTATTGCAATAGCATTTTTGCTCGATGATTTTAGTATAAACCCTGCCAATTTCGGTAAAAACATTCCGATTGCAGCATTCTTTAAAACAATCGGAGAGGTTGCATTCGGACTTATGCTCCCTGTACTCGCAGGATATATCGCATACAGTATAGCCGACCGTCCGGGACTTGCAGTTGGCTTTGTCGGAGGAATGCTTGCGGCAAACGGTAATGCCGTTCTGGAATGGGTAAATGCAGACGGTCAGGCTTTAACCTACGGCGGACTTAATGGATTTATCCAGAACACTGTATTTGGAGCTTCCGGTAACACGGTATCAGGATTTCTCGGCGCGCTCGTTGCAGGCTTTATCGCGGGATATATTGTGCTTTTGCTAAAAAAAGCATTCTCAAAACTTCCGCAAAGTATGGACGGTATAAAACCAACACTACTTTACCCGGTTCTCGGAATATTCATTATGGGTACGCTTATGCTGCTTGTGTTTAATCCGCTTATCGGAGTTGTAAATACAGGACTTGCAAATCTTCTGGACGCTATGGGCAGCAGTTCAAAAATCGTTCTCGGTATAGTCTTGGGAGCTATGATGGCTATTGATATGGGAGGTCCTATAAACAAAGCCGCATATGTATTCGGTACAATGGCTATCGCAAACGGCAATTATGATATTATGGCGGCAGTTATGATTGGCGGTATGGTTCCTCCGATTGGCATAGCTCTTGCGACAACATTTTTCAAGAACAGATTTAATAAGGCAGAGAAAAATTCAGGTCTTACAAACTATATTATGGGACTGTGCTTTATAACAGAGGGCGCTATTCCGTTTGCGGCGGCAGATCCTGCAAGAGTAATTCCCGCGACAGCTTTAGGCGCTGCGGTAGCAGGCGCGCTTTCAATGTTATTTAACTGCACGCTTATGGCTCCGCACGGCGGTATATTCGTATTCGCTGTTGTCGGAAATTGGCCGATGTATCTTGTATCGCTTGCAGTCGGCTCAGTTGTAACAATGTTTATGCTTGCGCTTTTAAAAAAGCCTGTTAATGAATAATAAAATAATTTTTAGGAGGATATAACAATGAAAGAATTTAAGTATGTAGTAACTGACCCGGCAGGTATTCACGCAAGACCGGCAGGTGAATTTGTAAAGGCAGCGTCAAAGTTTGATTCTGAGGTTAATATAACAAAGGACGGAAAGACAGTAAGTGCGAAAAAGATTTTCGGCGTTATGGGGCTTGCTGCAAAGCAGGGACAGGAAATCACAATAACTGTTAGCGGCAGCGACGAGGATACCGCAGCGTCAGAGCTTGAAGCGTTCCTTAAAAACAACCTGTAATCCCCTAATAATAAGCCTGCTCCGATGATTTTACTGTCGGGGCAGGCGATTAAATTTTTTAAGAAAGGAAGATTGTAGATGACTGAGTATAACGGAAAAAGCGTGTACGGCGGAATTGCTATCGGCAAAATCCACATTATGGCGAAAAGTGAACAGCGCATTGTAAGACATAAGATTGATGATTGTAATGATGAAATATCGCGTTTTGAAAAGGCTAAAACAGAAGCTCAAAGTCAGCTTGCCGCTTTATATGATAAAGCAAAAAAAGAAGTAGGCGAAGCAAGTGCAGCAATCTTTGAAATTCATCAAATGATGCTTGATGATGACGATTATCTTAATTCGATAAAAAATATCATTGCCGAGCAAGGCGTGAATGCAGAATATGCAGTAGGAATAACAGCAGATAATTTTTCGGAGATGTTTTCATCAATGGACGACGCGTATATGAAAGAACGCGCGGCAGATGTTAAGGATATTTCCGAGCGAATTATAAGAATTCTTACAAATTCAGATGCGGGAAAGGCTATGTCAAACGAGCCTGTTATCATACTTGCCGATGACCTTGCTCCGAGCGAAACAGTTCAGCTTGACAAAAATCTTGTGCTTTCGTTTGTAACCGTTCACGGCTCGACAAATTCGCATACGGCAATTCTTGCACGCACAATGAACATTCCGGCTCTTATAGGCGTTAATATTGAAATTTCAGATGAACTTGAAGGCAAAATGGCGGTTGTTGACGGTTTTAACGGTGTTATATATATTGAGCCTGACGAAGAATTGCTTGCAAAAATGCAGCGGCGCAAAAGTGATGAACTTGAAAAACAAAGACTTCTTCAGGAGCTTCGAGGTAAGGAAAATATAACAAAGGACGGAAAAGAGGTTCTTGTTTATGCAAATATAGGTAATGTCAAAGATTTGGCATATGTATTAAAAAATGACGCGGGAGGTATAGGATTATTCAGAAGTGAATTTATATATCTTGAAAGCAGCACATATCCTACCGAAGATGAACAATTTCAGATTTATAAGAAAGCCGCTGAAACAATGGCAGGGAAACGCGTTATTATAAGAACGCTTGATATTGGCGCGGATAAGCAGGCTGATTATTTTAATCTTGACAAAGAGGAAAATCCCGCTATGGGACTTAGGGCAATAAGAATTTGTCTTACAAGAACTGATATTTTCAAAACACAGCTTCGCGCAATTTACAGAGCATCAAAATACGGTAAACTTGCCGTAATGTACCCTATGATTACATCTGTTGAAGAAGTTAAAAGAATAAAAGCAATTTCAGCGGAAGTAAAAGCAGAGCTTGATGAGGAAAACATTCCGTATAATAACATTGAAGAAGGCATTATGATTGAAACGCCTGCTGCGGTCATGATAAGTGATATGCTTGCAAAAGAGGTTGACTTTTTCAGCATAGGAACAAATGACCTTTCACAATATACTATGGCGATTGACCGTCAAAACCCGAAGCTTGATGATTTCTTAAATCCGCATCACGAGGCGGTTTTGAGAATGATTGAAATGGTATGCAAAAATGCTCATAAGGAAAATGTATGGGTTGGCATATGCGGCGAGCTTGGCGCAGATTTGGAGCTAACGGAACGGTTCTTAAAAATGGGAGTTGACGAGCTTTCTGTTTCTCCGTCCTATGTGCTTCCTTTAAGAAACAAAATAAGAAATTTGGATTTAAGCAAATAGTGGATATTTAATTAAAATACAGTTTTTTTACTGTGTTAAATATTGAATTTACAAACGCAATAAAAATCCACCCGCATAGCGGGTGGTATTTCATTTTCGGGCATAGCCCTAATACTACTGGCAACGCACAAGTGCGTCTTTTATTGGCCTGCCAGCCATGCAACTATTACTTACTTACCCATAAATGGGTCCCGTGGGTCAAACAAACTCAACTGGTCACTCTATCTATCTCTTTTTAATTGTTCGGATATATACGTTTTTATCGCTTTTGTATTTTTCCCCACGGTATCAACGTAATATCCCTTACACCAAAATTCGCGATTTCGGTATGCAAACTTCATATTTCCCCATCTTTGAAATATTAACGTGGCACTTTTTCCTTTCAAATACCCCAAGACACTTTTTGTCAAGGGTGAATGTAATATTTTTTGGAAATTTTTGAACTGATGAATATATATCGAAAGATAATTTGATATTTTTATTGTATAACATACTCTTATGTATACAACAAAAAATTTGTTTAATATATTACTCTACAATAATTAAGAAGCCGAGTTTATAAACGCTCTAAATATTTTTCTGCTATTTTCGTCGGTTTTATATAAAAATTCAGGATGCCACTGTACAGCCCATACAAACCGTTTAGACGGCATATATACAGCTTCTGTCAATCCATCTTCGGAAAATGCCATTGGTGAAAGTTCTTCTGATAAAGTTCGTATTGCTTGATGGTGATAACTATTTACCTCCAATACATCTTTTTTCAGCAACGCTTGCAGTGGTGTTTGGTTGCATAATTTTACTTTATGCGTTGTCAAATTATAAGGTGGCAACTGATGATGGTTTATATTTGATAGAAATTGAGAGTTTAAATCCTGATACAATGTACCTCCAAGCAAAGCGTTAAATATTTGAATACCGCGACAAATTCCAAGTGCGGGTTTGTCATTTTTTAAGACAAGTTCAAATAAATACTTTTCCATATTATCTCTTTCACCGCATATTTCTCCACATTCGGAAAATGCAGCTTCTCCATAAATTGACGGAGATATGTCCTGTCCTCCTGTGAATAAAATGCCGCCGCACGTATTAAATAATCTGTCTATAATATCTGTATTATCTGTCATAGGCAGTATTACAGGTATGGCTTCTGAGTCTATGATACTCTCAACATATCCCGGCAACATCCAATAACTTTTCTTATTGCTATCCCATAGCGGTACAATTCCTATAATAGGCTTCATAATCAAAATCACTCCCAATATCATTTTCGCATATATGCGGCAAATGCTCAGCAAAGACTTATGCCTCCACTGAACACATTAACCGCGCATCTTGCTAAAATAGTCTGCTTTATGATATATCATAAGCATCTTCCGTACAATTCTGCAATTTCCCCTTGCGTGAATACAACAGGATTATTCTTTACACTTGCGGCGGAAACCTTTATACAATTTTCCGCTAGCCACGGAATATCATTTTCTTTTATTCCCAAATCAGAAAGAGTGCGTGCTAAATCTATTTCACATAAGAGATTTCGTATTACTTTTGCGCAATCTTCAGCGCAAGTACCTCCAAAGCATTTTGCAATATTTTTGAATTTATTCTCATTGCCTTTATATGATGCTTCAATAATGGCGGGAGTAAGCGCCGCCAAGCCCTGACCGTGAACTATGTTACGAAGTCCGCTAACGGGGTGTTCCATACCGTGCGCCAGTGTTACGCCTGCCGTATTTATAACCATACCGCCTATGGTACTTGCCAGCGTAAGCTTTTCCCAACCGCTTTTTTCTATTTTACCGTTATATACATCTGTCAGATTATTCGCTATAAGCGAAATAGCGTATAAACTCAGTGCGTCTGTAAAAGGCTGGGCAATCATAGATGTATATGCTTCTATATTATGGCATAATGCGTCAAATCCTACGGAAGCCAAAACATTTTTTGGCATAGTCATCATACACTCAGGGTCTATTATTGACGCTTTTGCAATGATTGCATTACATCTGAGCGATTTTTTGTCGCCTGTTTCGGGATTTGTAAGTACCGCAAAACCGTTGCCCTCTGAACCCGTTCCGCAAGTGGTTGGAATTAAAATCAACGGCAGAGCCTTATCACTATTACGAATATTGAATATGTAGTCATTTATATCCCCGTCATTAATGGCAAGAAATGCAATGGCTTTCGCACAGTCCATAACACTTCCACCGCCAACCGCCACAACAACATTACAATTATGTTCTTTTGCCATAGCCGCGCCTTCAACGGCAGTAGTGGTAAGAGGATTTTGTGTTACTTTATCAAATAAAACAGTATCAATCCCAACAGATACAAGACAATTCTTTACACAATCATAAACACCTGACTTTTTTGCGCTGTTGCCGCCCGTAACAATCAGTGCTTTTGAGCCGTATGTTCTTGAAATATCACCAACAGAATTTATTTTTCCGCTGCCAAATATTATGTTGACAGGCAAATAATATTGAAATTTATTTTCCATAAACGTCTCTAATTGCCTCCCTTATAATTGCAAATGCTATATCACAATCCTTTTCTGTAACAATAAGCGGCGGAATCATACGAATAATATTTGTACCGATAGCGGTAATAAGCAATTTTCTGTCAAAGCAGGCATGCTTTATATCAACGCTGTTAATCCCGTCTTCAAATTCAACTCCTACAAGCAAGCCCTGACCTCTTACTTCTTTTATATGAGGAAGCGTTTTGAGCAAACTCATAAAATATGTGCCCATCGCTTTTGCATTGTCCGCAAGTTTTTTATCTAACAGCTCCGTAACCGCTGCAAGCGACGCGGCGCAGCAAACAGGGTGTCCGCCAAAGGTTGTGCCGTGAGAGCCCATTGTGAATGCTTTTGCAACCTCTGATGACGCGCATATCGCGCCAATAGGCATACCTCCGCCCATAGCCTTTGCCATAGAAACAATATCAGGCTTTATTCCGTAATTCATATAACTCATTATCGAGCCTGTTCTGCACCAACCCGTCTGTACCTCATCAAGCAAAAGCAATATGTTATTTTTATCACAAAACTCACGAAGTCCTTTCATAAATTCAGGGGTTGCAGGATTTACACCGCCTTCGCCCTGAACCGGCTCAATCATAATAGCAATCGTGTTTTCCGTACAGGCAGCCTTAAAAGCTTCAAGATTGTTATACTCCGCATATGTAAAACCCGGTGTCATATCTCCAAATCCTATCTGACAAGCATTGTCCGGCTGACCTGTTGCACTCATTGCGCCAAAAGTTCTGCCGTGAAAAGATTTTGCCGCCGTAACTATATTATACTTATTGGCGCCGTATTTCTCTACACCGTACTTTCTTGCCATTTTAATCATAGCTTCATTTGCTTCCGCACCGCTGTTCTGAAAGAAAATCTTATCCATACCAATCGCAGTACAAATTTTTTCTGCAAGCAACGCCTGTGGAACGGTGTATGGATAGTTAAAGGTTTGCATAATCTCTCCGGCTTGAGTACGCACCGCCTCTACAACAGCCTTGTTGCAGTTGCCGACAGAGTTTACAGCAATTCCCGCGTAAAAGTCAAGGTACTCATTTCCGTTTTCATCATAAACATACATATCTTTTGCAGTGTCTGCCACAAAATCAAAACGTTCATATGTTTCAATCATATATTTACCGACTTTATTCTTTATATCCTGTGCTGTTAAGCCTGTTTCTTTTAATAACATAGTATTATCTCACTCCCATTATTTAATTAACCCTTTGATTTTCATATACTCTTTAATTATTGCAACACAATTTTCAATACCGGCTTTTTCGCTGTTGAGCGTCATATCATAATTCACCGGATTTGTCCAATAATTTCCGTGAGTATAATAATTATAATAATCCGCGCGGAACTTATCGGTTTGCTTTATGGTTGCCGCCGCCGTTTCCTTCGACACCTGCATATTGTCCATTGTACGCTTAATGCAATAATCTCTTGGTGCTTCAATATAAATGCTTACTACATTTTTGCGTCCGCGCAAAATCCAATCGGCGCATTTCCCTACAATTACGCAAGACTCCGTTTCCGCTAAATTTTCAATAATCTGTTTTTGAAACTCAAACAGTTTATCGTCAGAAACAAATTTTTCGTTTCTTGAAATATAATGCCGCGCTCTCGGAAGACCTCTCAGCAAATTGGTAAATCCCCCTGACGAGCGTATTTTTTCGTTTACTTCGTCAAACAGTTTTTTATTAAGTCCACTCATTTGAGACGCCAGCGTCAATATTCGGTTTTCATAGCAATGCACACCTAAATCCGCAGCAAGTTTTGACGCAATTTCTTTTCCTCCTGTTCCAAAGCCTCTTGCAAATGTAACAACAAAATTATTCATTTTTTACCTCCTATTAACCTGCCATATAACGCGACAAAAATTCCTTTGTTCTTGAATTATCGGGTGACGTAAAGAATTTTTCTGGAGGCGCATCCTCTACAATGTACCCCTTATCCATAAATAAAACCCTATCGGAAACATCTCGCGCAAAGCCCATTTCGTGAGTTACAATCAGCATTGTAAGTCCTGTTTTTGAAAGTGATTTCATAACATTAAGCACTTCGCCGACCATTTCAGGGTCAAGCGCACTTGTTGGTTCATCAAAGAGCAGCACTTCGGGATTCATACAAAGTCCGCGCGCAATAGCTACTCGTTGTTTCTGTCCGCCTGAGAGCTGTGCAGGCAGAGCATTTATATATGGTGCCATACCGACAGATTTAAGATGAAGTATAGCTCTGTCATACGCTTCCTCCTTCGGTAAATGAAGTACCTTTCTCGTACATTCCATACAATTTTTCAAAACAGTCATATTATTAAATAAATTAAAGGATTGAAAAACCATTCCCACCTTTGAACGATAGCTGTTAATTTCCTTTTGAGATTTACCAAGCTCTTTTCCGTGAAAGAACACTCTTCCGTAGCTCGGCTTTTCAAGACGGTTAATACACCGTAGCAACGTTGATTTGCCTGAGCCCGATGATCCCAAAATACAAATCACCTCTCCTCGATTGACCTCAAAATCTATCTTCCTCAACACCTCGTGTTCTCCGAAGCTTTTGCTAAGCTCTTCAACCCTTATAATTTCTTCGTTTTTCATAAGAACACACTCCTTTATTCATTATTGTCCATATGCTCTACTGCAAGGACATAATCCTTTTTCCCTGCGATTTTCTTTTCTAACAGCAAAAATAATCTGTTAAATACAAAGCAAAGAACAAAATATATTACCGCTATTGTAAGATAAGACTCAAGGTATTTGTAGTATGTTCCTCCTGCCGTTTTTGCCTGCAAAAATAGTTCCTTAACTCCGATTACATTCAGAACAGATGTCATTTTCAGATTTGTTAAAAACATATTTACCATTTCAGGAATAATATTTTTAAAAGCCTGCGGCAAGACTATGAACATCATCACTGAAACCGGCGACATTCCCATTGCAAGAGCTCCTTCACGCTGTCCTACATCAATGGATTTTATTCCTCCACGCACTGTTTCCGCCATATAGGCTCCTGTATTCAAGGTGGTTACGATTATGCCCGCAGCAATGGGATCTATTTCAAATCCGCACTGACGAATGCCGAAATAAATTATCATTGCCTGCACTATCATAGGTGTATCACGGAAAATCTCTATGTAAATTTTGCAGATACTTTTTAAAAGTCCTAAAATTACTTTCCATACAATATTATCGTCCTTATCTATCTTTGTATCTTCAACTATACCCATTACAAATCCAAGAACAAACCCGATAAGCGTTCCGATTACTGCTACCGCTAAGGTAATAATTGTTCCTGTTATAAACAAATCGGAATATTCACGGGCTATAAACAATACCCATTCAAAAACTCCGTTAGGTGTATTTCCCATAAGTTCACTTCCCCTTTAAAATAAATAACGGAGCTGTTTACTCAAAGTAAATCAGCCCCGTTGCCAAAAAACTTTTAATTTGCCGCAGGCTGAAGCTTGATAGCTTCCTCCATAAGCTCATTCATACTATCACGCGTAAGTCCTAATGTGTCCATCGCGCCCTGAATTTTATCTCTTAATTCAATGTCGTCTTTTCTTGTTGCAATACAAATATTAGTCATTTCTTCATCACCTGAGAATGTGTCATTTTCATCTAAAGTAATAATCTTTAAATCATTGTTGGTAAGAAGTGCCGATTCTGCTGTCGGCAAATCAATAACCGCAACATCTGCCGTACCGTTTGAAATTGCCATAAACACCTCTGCCGTAGTCTCATAATTTGCTCCCAATACCGCATCCGGTATCTGATTTAAAAGAGGAACCCAGCCTGTGCCAAGCTGCGTTGTTACCTTTACATTTTTACCCGCAAGTTCTGAAAGTCCTGTAATGTTTTCAATATCAGACCCTTTCTTAACAACAACGCAGTTATTCCTGTAATAATACGGTTCTGTAAATGAATAGGATAATTGTCTTTCAGCAGTACGTCCCATACCTGCGATAATACAATCGTATTCACCTGAATCCATTGAAAGCCCTATGGAATCCCATTCAACTTTATGAATTTCAAGATCCATTCCTAAATTTTCGGCAATCTGCTTTGCAATCATAACGTCATAACCATAGGCATATCCGCCTCCGCCGTAAATAGGAATAGCCTTATCTCCGTTAGAAACAATGTCGCTTGTCTGTGTCCAGTTAAAAGGTGCGTATGCGCATTCCATTCCTACTCGAAGAACATCCTTTCCATTTGCTGCGCCGTCATCCGGAATAGATGCCGAATCTTTACTTCCGCAGCCTGCAATACTTCCGGCAGCAAGCATTGCCGCTATAGTTATACCTGTTAACTTTTTAAAAAATGATACTTTCATATCTAATCATCTCCTGACTTTAATTTTTGTCCTATAAACTTAAAAGGCGCTTATTTACCCTAAGGTAAGTAAGCGCCTTTGCTTTAAAAGACATTTTATAAATTTCAGATGTTTAGAGCTCTTTTAAACTATCTTGATAAAAGAATAGCACATTTTATTTTTAATATCAAGAGTATATTTTTACAAAAAATCGTATAGAAAAATATAATAAATATCTTTTTTGCACAATTAGTATTAGCTTGTTTTTTCATTTGTTTAATGAAGTTTTATGTATTATTATTGTTCAATTTCGTGATTTCTGTACTTACTAGGGATAGACTTTTGCTGTTGTTTCTTGCCTTGTTCTATCTGCCTGATAAGCGATTTTTTCAAAGGGCTTTCACCCAAATCGTTGTTGACTGTATTTTGTACTTCTGCAAAAATATCATCATTAAATTTGCCTTTATAGATGTTTTCCAATTCCTTGCGCGTCTGCCGTATTCCGTCAGCTTGAATTTCTGCCCGCTCAGCTTGTACGGCTGATATATTTTTGGACGGAATATTGTTTTTTATTTCAATATAATTTGCCTTATCTGCTTTGTATTCTGATTGTAAATCAGCATTCCGAGCCTTTAATTTTTCGGCAGCGTCAAGGTTATATTTGTAATTCGCTTCTACGGTATCAACATCATTTTCGGTTTTGCAGCCTAATTCAAACAGTATAAATTCTTTATCTGATTTTAGTTCTTGTATTTCCTTTGATAATACTTCAAGCTGTTTTGACAACTGATTTTGTCTGAAAATATTTAAAGGACTGCAAGCATTCTTTTCAGTTTTGGTTTGCTTATACTCCGCTGTTTTCTGTTCAATTTCTGTTGTTAAATCTCGGAATTGTTTAATTAAATTCGGAATAAGCTGTTTTTCCGTTTCGACCTGTTTAATCTGCTTTTTATTGAATATGAATTTATATTTCAGCGTAATCAGATTGTTTCGGATATTCTCTAAATTTTCAGCAATTTTTGCAATGGTATTTTCAAGACTATCGACTAATTTTTTCAACTCACGAAGTAAAGCATTATCTTTTCGGATTTGTCTGTTTATCTCGCAACGCTCGGAAACACCGCCGCGCTTTTCTATAATACGCGCTGTAACTCCCTCGTGGATTGTGGGCTGTTCGTCTATGCCGCGTGATTTGAAACTGCGGCAGTCTACGCGTTCATTAAGCTGTTTCCGTTCCAATTCAAGATTGATAACATCTTCCCAAGCCTTGCGCCATATTGTGATTTGTTCCTCGCTGTTCCATTCAGCACATATTGGATTTTGTCTGCCGTATCGTGTACTTTTCGGATTTTTGGAAACTCGCTCTAAATTCTGCGATTTAGCTTCGTAGGGTGTCATATATACCTTTTTCTTACCCACGAAATACTGATATTGTTTTTCCCAACCATCAGCCTGTGCCGCCTTAAATTCATCAGCGGTAAAGCCTTGTTCTTCGTCACCGCGTTTGCAAAGGTATTCCTTTTGTGTTTTTGCTTGCCATTCGCCTTTATCATCAAGCGGGCGCATTGTCAATAAAATATGAGCGTGGGGATTGTGTCCGTCTGTATCGTGTATGCTGACATCGGCACACATACCCTTGTCAACACAATTTTCTGTGATGAATTTCTGTAATATAGATTTCCATTCATCAAGTTGTAATTCAATCGGCAAGGCAACTATCAATTCTCTTGCAAGTCTGCTGTCCTTAGACTTTTCGGAAGCTTCGACCGCATTCCATAATTCTGCTCTGTCTTGCCATTCAGTCGGTACGTTCGGCGGCAAAAATATTTCACTGTAAACACACCCTTGCTTACGAGTATAATTGTGTTGAATACCGTCATACTCGTTATATATCTGCGAGCAGGACGCATAACCACCGCCGCCAACAACATAAAGACGCATAAGCTCATCATCATATCCGTGTTCACGAAGTATGCGGAATATACCTTTTACATATTCGCTTGCTGTTTCGGTAATGGCGGTCAAGTATCTTTCGCTTATATCTGCCGTGCCTGTTTTGATTACTCTTTCAAGTACAGTTTCATCAATATTGACACCGTACAGTTTCATCAAGTTTTCACGAACGGCAAGCATACATTGATTTGTGCCGTACTTCTCCGTAAAGCATTTCTTCCCTTGCGACAGCCGCGAGAGTGAGAATATAGTAATCATCATCTAACATCTTGTCGGATATAAATTCCTTGTGTTCCTCGCCGATAATATAATATCTATCATTGTATATCAGCATATTGTTTTTGAATGTCGGCTCTTTATCATAGGCGGCAACGCCTGATTTGAAACAGGTGTGAGCTGTTTTGATATTACCGTACCCGTGGTCTATGCCAATAACTATTGTGTTGTTTGTCATAATAAAATCCTCCATTTCTGAAAATGCCCCATCCCCGAATTGATGGACAGAAAAAAGTATGATATAATGGAATGGACATATAAAAATCCATTACTAAAAAGGAGGATATTTTCAATGCCAATCAAAAAAGGAACAATGCCGCCACGCTATGATGAAGCGTTTAAAACCGGCGCTGTCAAAATGGTTACTGAACAAGGCCGCCCTGCTAAAGAGGTCGCCGCTGAACTCGGTATATGCATCGATACTTTAAAATCCTGGCTCAAACGTTTGGGTTTTCAACCTTCATCTGTTGCTCGTCAGAACCGCGATGACAGCCGCCGG
>VIQV01000086.1 GCA_010206265.1 Lachnospiraceae bacterium MD329 | reverse complement strand
ATCTAGGCCCCACCGCTGTCAGCATCGTGCGCAATTTCAATTACCGGCCCAGCGGCATGAACCTCCCCAGTCCAGCGCCGAGGTTGCCATGTCCACCATGTTCCCCCGCCTCGCGTTTTCCGCGTTCGTGGCCCTCGCCGCCATGCCCGCCGTGGCGCAGAATGCGCAACGCGTCTCGCCCGACCGCCTTCCCTCGTATTGGACGCTGGCCAATACCTCGGTGGATGCCGACGTTCCCAACACCGGTAGCAACCTCAACGTACCCGGTTGCACCGCCGTCACCTACACGATCGGCTCCGACGGCAAAACCTATAATGCGAAGGTCGGCAAAACCGTACCCGCGAGCGATCTAGGCCCCACCGCTGTCAGCATCGTGCGCAATTTCAATTACCGGCCCAGCGGCATGAACCTCCCCAGTCCAGCGCCGAGGTTGCCATGTCCACCATGTTCCCCCGCCTCGCGTTTTCCGCGTTCGTGGCCCTCGCCGCCATGCCCGCCGTGGCGCAGAATGCGCAACGCGTCTCGCCCGACCGCCTTCCCTCGTATTGGACGCTGGCCAATACCTCGGTGGATGCCGACGTTCCCAACACCGGTAGCAACCTCAACGTACTAC
>VIQV01000085.1 GCA_010206265.1 Lachnospiraceae bacterium MD329 | reverse complement strand
CGGTATACACCTCTGTTATGTAATGTCGGATACATACTGTGTCCCTTAATTCTTATGTAACTCGGCAGTAATGCCGATATAAGCAATACTCCGATTATTGCAATTATTATGTATTTAATCATTGTCAGCCTCCTTGATTTCCAACACGCCCCACCATTCGTTGTAACCTGCATAATACTGTGTTACACGCTCATATTTGCCTGTCGCTTTAATGCATACGCGGTATTTTCCCATTTCCGGCGGCGGCTCTGTCGTATATTCGCCCATATCAGCGTTCCAAGTATTATCGCCGTTGACATACGGCTTGTAATACGCAACCGTTCCGCCGTCCGGAGGTGTACCGTCCTGTACAACACTTGTTGTATACTCAAAAGCGTGGGGCTTTCCGTCATATGTATATACCTGTGATTTCTCTGCTTTCACTGCGAGCGTCCAACCGTCTATCTGTATAACTGAGGTATAGTCTGTACGGTATTTACCGCCTTTTGCAGTTTCGCCTGTAAGAATGACTTCCGCTAAATACTGTCCGCAATCGGTAACACTTTCGGTCTTATCTGTACCATATACAACTTTAAATTCCGCGTCAGGTTTATCTGTACATATAATTCTGAGTCGTTGAGGCTCTCCCGTATATT
>VIQV01000084.1 GCA_010206265.1 Lachnospiraceae bacterium MD329 | reverse complement strand
AGTAAATACTGCGTGTCCCGGCAGATCACGCAGCCAGTGTTACTTACTACATCGACGGGACAGGGACTGCCAAAGTGGACATTTAACATGATTTAGAGCGGAGKAATACGTAGCGACATGCCAAGGGGCCCGTTCCTGGGTGTCCCGGTGCTGCGCCTCGTGTCCCGCCTGTCAAGCCTCATTTCAAAATAGGCTTCAAATGTCCCCTTCGTTGTAGTAAATACTGCGTGTCCCGGCAGATCACGCAGCCAGTGTTACTTACTACATCGACGGGACAGGGACTGCCAAAGTGGACATTTAACATGATTTAGAGCGGAGGAATACGTAGCGACATGCCAAGGGGCCCGTTCCTGGGTGTCCCGGTGCTGCGCCTCGTGTCCCGCCTGTCAAGCCTCATTTCAAAATAGGCTTCAAATGTCCCCTTCGTTGTAGTAAATACTGCGTGTCCCTGCAGATCACGCAGCCAGTGTTACTTACTACATCGACGGGACAGGGACTGCCAAAGTGGACATTTAACATGATTTAGAGCGGAGTAATACGTAGCGACATGCCAAGGGGCCCGTTCCTGGGTGTCCCGGTGCTGCGCCTCGTGTCCCGCCTGTCAAGCCTCATTTCAAAATAGGCTTCAAATGTCCCCTTCGTTGTAGTAAAT
>VIQV01000083.1 GCA_010206265.1 Lachnospiraceae bacterium MD329 | reverse complement strand
AACGCGGTTGCCGAGAATTTCTTCAGCTGTCTCAAATGTGAATTGGTTCATTTGAAGCATTACCGCACAAGAAACGAGGCACAAGCCGATATATTTGCCTACATCGAGGCGTTTTACAACACCGTGCGTCCTCATTCAGGAATCGGCTGGCTGACTCCATGCGCTTACGAAGAAAAACTGCGAAAAAATCATGCCGCCTGAGAATGCTTTCACTCGCATTCGAAAGCATTCTCAAGAAATACTGCGATTCATTCCGTTTTTCGCCTCTTTTTTCTGTCTATTTTTTCGGGAAGGGCTCATTTCCCTACACGAGGCATACTTCTTATCATTCCGGCTTCTTTAATCATATTTACAAACGCAGGACTCGTATACTGAAATCCTCTGTCACTATTGCCCCATCCCCGAATTGATGGACAGAAAAAAGTATGATATAATGGAATGGACATATAAAAATCCATTACTAAAAAGGAGGATATTTTCAATGCCAATCAAAAAAGGAACAATGCCGCCACGCTATGATGAAGCGTTTAAAACCGGCGCTGTCAAAATGGTTACTGAACAAGGCCGCCCTGCTAAAGAGGTCGCCGCTGAACTCGGTATATGCATCGATACTTTAAAATCCTGGCTCAAACGTTCGGGTTTTCAACCTTCATCCGTTGCTCGTCAGAACCGCAATGACAGCCGCCGGCG
>VIQV01000082.1 GCA_010206265.1 Lachnospiraceae bacterium MD329 | reverse complement strand
ACCATAAATGGATGTAGCTGCTGCATCTTTTAAAATAGAGATACTCTCTATATCATCGGCATTAATGGTAGCTAAAACATTAGTACTGGGATTGATGTTAAACCCACCTCCGTTACCATTCGATAAATCACCACCATTCATAACAACACCATCAATTACATACAAGGGTTGTGATGCACTTAACGAAAAAGATCCTACCCCCCTGATTCTTATTTGTTGGTTGGCACCCGGTTGGCCTGTAGTAGCTACCGACTGTACCCCGGCAGCAGCGCCTTGCAACATTTGGTCAATTGACCCATAAGGTTTATCGGCTAATTGTTCACCCCCCACCTTTACAATTGCAGCAGTAGAATTTGACTTTTTTTGCAATCCATAACCTGTTACTACAACTTCAGATAAATCTTTACTGGAAGAGGATAATGACAAGTTTATAATCCCTTTATTCCCCACAAGAATATATTGTTCATCTAAACCGAAATGGCTAAACTGAAGCCCTTTCACTTTTTCTGAAACATTAATAGAATAGATACCGGCGGCATTGGTAACTGCAGTACCAACCACCTTTTTATCGCCGCCTAATGCATTGATGGAAACACCTACCAACGGTTCTCCTTTTTCATCAGTAACCTTTCCGGTTATTGTGCGGTTTTGTGCAAATAGCTGGCCTGCCATTAGAAACACAGATAGTAGC
>VIQV01000081.1 GCA_010206265.1 Lachnospiraceae bacterium MD329 | reverse complement strand
CATGGAGTCAGCCAGCCGATTCCTGAATGAGGACGCACGGTGTTGTAAAACGCCTCGATGTAGGCAAATATATCGGCTTGTGCCTCGTTTCTTGTGCGGTAATGCTTCAAATGAACCAATTCACATTTGAGACAGCTGAAGAAATTCTCGGCAACCGCGTTRTCATAAGGGTCGCCTTTGCGCGACATACTTTGAGTAATGCCGTACTTAACTAATGTTTCCCTGTAACGATTTGAAGCGTACTGGACGCCTCTGTCGCTATGAAATAAGAGTTTGCCGAGTGGCTTCTCACGTTTTACTGCCAGTTCTAACGCAGCGGCAGTCAGCTCAGAGTCGATACGGTTGGAAAAGGCGTATCCAACAATCTTCTTTGAGCATAAATCCTTGACAATGGCAGTATAAAGCCAGCCTTCGTCARTCGGTATGTATGTAATATCTCCCACCCATTTTCTATTGGGATCGGAAGCGGAAAAGTTACGTTTCAGAAGGTTTGGCGAGATGGTGTATCCGTGTTTGGAGTTGGTGGTAACCTTGTATGTGCGTTTTCTTACAGAATGAATATTGTATTTTTTCATCAAACGATGAAGGCGGTTACGAGAGCAAGGAAAGCCGGAGGTGTTGAGAATGCGAAGCAAGCTGTCAAGACTGGAAGCCGGATACTTTTCGTGCAGTTCAACGAGTTTAGCCAAAAGGAATT
>VIQV01000080.1 GCA_010206265.1 Lachnospiraceae bacterium MD329 | reverse complement strand
CCTTTAACCTGTGTAATCTATAAACATCCTGTATATCAATAATTTTATTGTTATGCAGGTTATTAACCAATTTTTGCATTTCCACTTGTATTTTTTTCGTTTTCCATACGGTCTTGTTCAGCAAGGACCGCCTGCATCACAGCAGAACGACCACGAAAATCTAATTTTTTATATTCGCTCAAAAGCTCTTCTTCTTCTTTAGACATTTTTTCGATAGTTCTGTTTTCTGTGCCAGTCAGGAGATATTCACAAGATACTCCCAAGAAATTTGCTATTTGAGGAATGTTTTCAAAGTAAGATTTACTCTTACCCGATTTCCAATCTGTGATTTTTTGCTTTGAAACACCAAGCATATCTGCAAGAGCCGTTTGTTTGAGATTATTATCTTTTAGTAAAGAGATAATTCTATTAGCAACAACGCACAAATTCAAAACTTCCTTTCTGTATAAACTGCACAAAAATAAGAATATATCTTATTTTTATCTTGACAATAAGAAAATATCTTACTATACTGTAATCATAAACTAACCAAGTTAATAAAACAACATCACGAAAGGAGCAAGCAAGATGAATGAAAAAGACCTGATATGCATAGCTCATATTTTTCAGTCTATATTCATTAGCAGAAACAGTGACCCCTTTAACCATTGTTCACTTTGTCCCGTAAAATTTGAGTGCAGCTTCTTAAAAAAAGACAGTTCCGGAA
>VIQV01000012.1 GCA_010206265.1 Lachnospiraceae bacterium MD329 | reverse complement strand
GTTTACGATTTAACCATTTGTAGTATGATGAACGAGAAATATTTATTTTATCACATAATGTACTTATCGAATATTGATGTTCTTCATGCAATTCCTTAACAGTGATAAATTTGTATTCCAATTTTACTCCGCTCAGTACCGCCTCCTTTCTACCTCCTGCAATTTTTTTATTATTCGATTCTCTAACTCCAGTTCGGCATTTTTTGCTGCCAGTTTTCTGTTCTCAATACGAAGCTTGTCCAGTTCAGTCAACTCATTCTCCGGTTTTGCTTTGCCTCTGCGATCTATTAACCCATCTAATCCTTTTGCTTCATATTTTTTTACCAATGAATATATTTGTTGATATGATACTTTATATTTGTCCATGGCTGCATAATAGTCTTTGTTATTAGCAAGACAAAACAGCACTATTTCATTTTTTTCTTCAAGTGTAACCTTACGTCCCTTAGTCATAAGTTTTTGCCTCTTTTCTCTTGAGTCTGAATTTATATGACTATTATACACCTCAATCCATCGGTTGAGAAGGGATTTTGAATAAATTTTATATTTTTTACAAACATCATAGAGTGAATATGTTCCGGAAAGATAATCTTTAACCGCCATAAGTTTAATATCTTCATTCCATTTATTATGTCTGCTGTCATGACAAAGTCCGTCAACTCCCATAGATTGATAAATATGCCACCAATCTCTTACTGTATATTTGCTTGCATTAATTTGAGCCGCTATTGTTGCCCAGCTACCCTCATTTCTTTCATATGCCATTACTGCATTAATCTTTGTTTCTAAATTAAATTTTTTTGACGACATATTTTCCTCCTCAGTGTTTTGTTATTTACTGTGTCTACTCTTTGGGGATTATATCAGTGCAGCGGTTACAGGGACAGGTGATAAGGCTTTCCCCCATCAGCCCGCACTATGTCAACCCTATGGATATAAACCTCAACTATTCCGAGGATGACAACCCGCTTGCGCTGAAATCCGACTTTATGGGACATTCTATAAAGGCAGCAGAACAGGAGCAGCGAATGAAGCAGAAAGAATTAAACTCTTTGATTGCACGAGATAAAGAGCTTGATACTCTTTTTGAAAAAATTTATGAAGATAATGTTTCAGGTAAAATATCTGATGAACGATTTTCAAAGTTATCTGTCAAGTATGATACTGAACAAAAAGAGCTTAATATTCGTGTAAAAGAGTTAGAAGATGAACTCGCAAAAAAACGAAACAAGTCTGTTTCGACTGATATGTTTATAACATCTGTCAGGAAATACACAAGAGCAAGAAAGTTGACAACGAAAATGCTGAATGAGTTAATTGAAAAAATAGAAGTCTATCAGGCCGAAGAAATTGACGGTAAACGAATACAACGGTTGAAAATCCACTATAACTGTATAGGGAGTATTGAGATACCGAATATTGATAAATTACCTGAAAATAATGTATCTGTACACACACGACAAGGTGTAGACATTCACTATGCGGCGTGTGCAGGATAAATAAAAAACGAATGTTCTTACAAAACCGTTCAGGTTCTGTAAGAACACTCGTAATGGTGCGGATAACAGGACTTGAACCTGCACGGGTCGCCCCACATGAACCTGAATCATGCGCGTCTGCCAATTCCGCCATATCCGCATATAATATTTAATCCGACTTTTAGTATTATAACAAAAAACGGATAAAAAAGCAATACCTAAAATGAAAAAATACAAAAATTTAAAATGACACTGAACAAATAACACTGTATTCTGTCTAAAACCACAAAAAACAGACGTATTTTTTGCACAAAACTAACAAATTTCATACATAGCACTTTCCTTTTTTGCGTTAATGTAGTAAAATATAGCTTGTAGAAAAAGTAGGACAGTAGTTTATGTTCGAACTGCGGACAAGGCAAAACAAGAAAAACGGAAGGATGGTTTTAAAAATGGAAAATTTACAACAAACACAAACAGTTACTGTCGTTGCGCTTATAATTTTCGCGCTGCTGATGATTGCAATAGGAATAATCAGTACGAGAAAAACAAAGACAATGGACGGTTTTTTATTAGGTAACCGAAAAATAGGCGCTTGGGTAAGTGCTTTTGCATATGGTACATCATATTTTTCGGCGGTTGTTTTTGTAGGGTATGCAGGACAGCACGGCTGGAATATTGGAATAGGCAGTATATGGATTGGAATAGGCAACGCTGTTTTGGGCTGTCTGCTTGCGTGGCAGATTCTGGCAAAACGTTCGCGTACTATGACGCATACGCTTAACGTTAAGACAATGCCAGGATTTTTTGAATCGCGTTATGACTGCAAGGCTCTAAAAGTGTTTGCGGCAGTTATAATTTTTGTGTTTCTTGTGCCGTACAGTGCGGCGGTTTATAAGGGACTTGGTTCAATGTTTGCAACAATTTTTCCTGAAGTTTCAAATAATGTCTGGATATTGATTATTGCCGCTCTTACAGCAGTATACCTTGTTTTGGGAGGATATGTTGCAACGGCATATACTGATTTTGTACAGGGTATAATAATGATTGTAGGTGTTTTTGCAATGGTTATTGCTATTGTCCGAATACCTGCTGTCGGAGGCTTTGCTCATTTAATTGATAATTTAAAGGCAATACCTGATAACGGCGACGGAATAACAGGCGCTCAGATTACAAATCTATGGGGCGGAGTTTCGTGGAAATTCCTGTGTGTAAATATAATGCTTACAAGTTTTGGTACTTGGGGACTTCCCCAGATGGTAAGTAAATACTATGCAATAAAGGATACAAAATCAATTCCGCGCGCAACAATTATTTCTACTGTATTTGCGGTTATTATCGGCTGCGGAGCGTACTTTATCGGTTCACTTTCAAGACTTGTGCTTGGAAATAAGCTGCCTGAGGGCGGTGTTGACGCAGTTATACCTAATACGCTTTTAACTGCGCTGGGTGATCCGAATATTGTAACAACAATAATTCTTGCAGTTATATTGATACTTCTATTATCCGCGTCAATGTCAACTCTTTCATCAATTGTACTTTCATCATCATCTGCAATATCGGTTGACCTTATTCCTGCGGTGAAGAAGAATTACAGCGGTAAAAATCAGATGATAGTTACAAGACTGCTATGTCTTGTATTTGTAGCTCTTTCATATGTTTTCGCAACAGTGAATATAAGCATTATTGTGAATATAATGTCATTTAGCTGGGGTATTGTGTCAGGCTGTTTTATCGGTCCTTACATATGGGGAATTTATTCAAAGAAAACAACAAAAACAGGTGCTTGGACAGGTATGATATGCGGATTTTTGACAGTTGCGGTTACAACGATTGTACTTACGGTCTTAAATGCAGGTAATACTGACACACTGTATTCAGCATTCCAACTTGCAGCCAAGAAGGCGCCTGAAATGGGAGTTGCGGCAATGGCGGTATCAATAGTGGTAGTACCCGTTGTTTCAATGTTTACAAGAAAATACAACCAAGAATTTATTGATGGCGTATTTGCAGTAACGCCTGAAGAAAATTGATAAATAGGGAGATACAAAAAAATGCCGATTACTGAACTACTTGAACGAAATGCCGAGCTTTACGGCGACGATGTAAGTCTTGTTGAAATAAATCCTAAGGTTATGGAGCACGCAAAGGTGACGTGGCGTGAGTATGCGCTGATTGAGGCAAATCCTATGGAGGCAGGACGTACTGAAATCACGTGGAAAGAGTTTGACAAACGCGCAAACCGTTTTGCGAATTTACTTTTAAGCAGAGGAATAAAAAAGGGAGATAAAGTCGCTATACTTTTGATGAACTGTCTTGAATGGCTGCCTATATATTTCGGTATCCTAAAGGCAGGGGCGATTGCGGTGCCGCTTAATTACCGTTATACGGCAGATGAAATTAAATATTGTCTGGAGCTGGCAGAGGCTGACGTGCTTGTGTTCGGACCTGAATTTATAGGCAGAATTGAAGAGATATACGATAAAATTCCTGAAGTCCGCCAGACGTTTTATGTTGGTGCAGCGTGTCCTACTTTTGCGGAAAGCTATGACTGTCTTGTGAAATTTATGCGTTCAATCGCGCCCGATGTTGAAATTACTGATGAAGATTACGGCGCAATTTATTTTTCATCAGGTACAACGGGTTTCCCGAAGGCAATTTTACATAAGCATCAAAGTCTTGTACATTCGTGCAAGGTTGAGCAAAATCACCACGGTCAAACAAAAGATGATGTCTTTCTATGTATTCCGCCTCTGTATCATACAGGCGCTAAAATGCATTGGTTCGGAAGTCTGATTTCGGGCAGTAAGGCGGTTTTATTGAAAGGTATTAAGCCTGAATGGATTTTACGGGCTGTATCAGAAGAGGAGTGTACAATAGTATGGCTGCTCGTGCCGTGGGCGCAGGATATTCTTGACGCTATAGAGAGCGGAGAAATAAAACTTGATAAATATAAGCTTGACCAGTGGAGATTAATGCATATAGGCGCTCAGCCGGTACCGCCTAGCCTGATTAAGAGATGGAAATCGTATTTCCCGAATCATCAGTATGATACAAATTACGGCTTAAGTGAGTCAATAGGACCGGGCTGTGTACATCTCGGAGTTGAGAATATACATAAGGTAGGAGCTATAGGCATAGCAGGCTATGGCTGGGAAGTGAAGATAATAGATAAAGACGGACAGACTGTAAAACGCGGTGAAGTCGGAGAGCTTTGCGTTAAGGGTCCGGGCGTTATGACCTGTTATTATAATGATAAAAAAGCTACCGATGAAGTGCTAAAGGACAGCTGGCTTTTGACGGGCGATGTCGCACAGGAGGACAATGACGGATTTATTTACCTTGTTGACCGCGCTAAGGATGTTATAATATCAGGCGGAGAAAATATATACCCTGTTCAGATTGAGGACTTTTTAAGAAAGCATAACGCGATAAAGGACGTCGCGGTAATCGGACTTCCCGATAAGCGTTTGGGTGAAATTACAGCCGCAATAATCGAACTGAAAACAGACCATAAATGCACAGAGGACGAAATAAACGAGTTTTGCAGTGAACTGCCGCGTTATAAACGTCCGCATAAGATTATTTTTGCAGATGTGCCGCGTAATCCTACAGGTAAGATTGAAAAGCCTAAACTGCGTGAAATATACTGCGGAGAAAGTCTGGTAAAGGCTCAAATAGAAAAATAGGGTTTATTGCATTTAAAAATCAGTTGAATTTTAAGGGAATATATGATAAAATAGCCTAAGTAAATTTGTATAATAAGGAGAAGTACATATGTTTGAGAAAGCATTAAAATTTTCACTGGATAGGATAAAAGAGAATATAGCAGAATTTAAGGACTGCTTTTTAAGCGCTGAAAGCAGCGGGTATATGTATCAGAAAAACAGCGAGTGTATTGACTGGACAGAGGGGTTCTGGACCGGAATGTTATGGCTTGCATATGAGCTGACAGGTGATTCGGAGATGAAAACCACGGCGGAAGGTCTGGACAAAATACTTCAGAAAAGAATTTATGACAGATTGGGTACGGATACTCACGACTTGGGCTTTTTGTACAGCCTGTCAAACGTTGCGGAATATAAGGTAACAGGTGACGCTGACGCGAAAAAAGCTGCAATAGAGGCTGCGGAACTGCTTATTCTGCGTTTTCACGAGAAGGGACAGTTTATTCAGGCTTGGGGAAGTCTTGAAGACAGGGATAATTACCGTCTTATAATAGACTGTCTTATGAATTTACCGCTGCTGTTTTGGGCTACAGAGGAAACAGGCGACAGCAAGTATGCGGATATAGCGAAAAAACATTTTTATACGGCGCTTAACTGTGTTATACGCGATGATTATACAACTCATCATACTTTCTATTTTGACCCTGAAACGGGGGATAAGGTTAAGGGCGTAACACGTCAGGGATACAGCAATGATTCCTGCTGGGCGCGCGGTCAGGCGTGGGCAGTATACGGAATACCTCTTGCATACAGGTATTTGCGTGACGAATCGCTTTTGGATTTGTATAATCATATAACGGACTGCTTTTTTGAGCGTCTGCCTTCGGATAATGTGCCGTATTGGGATATGGTATTCACTGACGGAGATGAGCCTCGTGATACTTCTGCCGCGGCAATTGCGGTATGCGGTATATTGGAGATGAATAAATATTTCCCGAATGAAGAGTATGTTGACAGAGCTATGAAAATGATGACTGCTCTGGAAAACAGCTATCTTGCCGAGAGGAATTCAAACGGAATCCTTACTGACGCAATGTATTCAAAACCTGACGGGTCAAAGCCTGAATGTAACGTATGGGGAGATTATTTCTTCCTTGAAGCGATTATGCGTATTAACAATCCGAATTGGAAAATATATTGGTAAAACTGAGATATAGCGATACAGTATGAAATTGGAACAGAAAGAATCAAAATATAACGGTTACAGGAATTTTCCTGTAACCGTTATATTTTACTGTTCTCTTGGAATGGTGATATAAACGTCAGTACCGACGCCCTCTTGCGAGTCAACCATAATGCCGTAGTCATCGCCGAATATAATTTTAATTCGCTGATTTACGTTTACAAGACCGATATGCGATTTTTCGTCATTATAGGCATTGTCCTGAAGACGGCGGTTAAGTTCATAAAGTTTATCGCTGTCCATACCTACACCGTTGTCACTTATCGTAATTATTGTATTTTTACCATCACACCGACCTGAAATTTTTATAAGTCCCTTGTCATTTTTAGGTTTAAGCCCGTGATATACCGCATTTTCGATAATAGGCTGTAAACATATTTTTATAATGGTACAGGGGAGGATTGTGTCGTCAATATCCCACTCAATATCAAACAAATCACCGTATCTAAGCGCGAGAATATTAATATATTCATTGGTGTATTTAATTTCATCTTCAATGGAAACAAAGTAACCGGAGGACAGTGTATTTCTGAAAAAGCTTGCAAGAGTAATCAATGACTTGGAAACAGGATTTTCCGAATTGGACAGATTATATGCCATCCAGTTTATTGTTTCAAGCGTATTGTAGAGAAAATGCGGATTAATCTGTGTTTGCAGCATATCATACTGTGCTTTACGCAGAAGTTTCATACGCTCTTCCAGAATTTCTTCCATTTTTGTTTTATCTTCAATATGCAGCCGTATACTGTTGATTATATACATAAGCTCGTTTTTATCCTCGTTGCTTATGTTATCTGCCGCGGCTGAAGAACTGTCGAGGAATGAAATGATTTCGTGCAGAGGTGTATAGCTTTTTGCTGAGGCAACATAAGCCAGAATAAATACAACTATAAGCAGTAATATAAGTGATACAAGAATTTGTGCTCTCATAGCGGATAACCTTTGTTCATAGAGTGTAAGAGGGTATGCACTAATATATTTATAGCTGCTTACGCGGCTTTCAGCAGAAAGCACTGTATAGTTTTCATCATTGATTTGACAAGGTTCTGTTTTAGAATCGATATTTTCAGAATCAAGACAAATGTTTTCAAGCGGCATATTGAAGTATTCCGAATTACTTGACATAATTATCTTGTTTTCAGGATTGACAAGAAGTAAGGTTTTGCCTTCTTTATATCGTTTATACAGCATTGAATTATACATAATCTGGGAGTTTATATTCATTATTACAGCGCCTTTTTTTTCGTCGGCAACATATATCGGTTTAATAATTGTAATAAGCGGAGGATATGAATTGTTCTTTGTCCGCGGAACAATAATACCCGTCGGAGAAGTTACCTTATCATAATCGTCAAGCCAGTCCGTATCCGCATAGTCGGAAACGGGCTGTACATTTTCTGAAACAATAAGGCAGTCTGCAGGTTCGGAATAAATATAAATAGAATCAAGATATGTATAAATCATTGGCAGTGTTTTTGCCAGACCTGTGACGGTTTTAAATGAATCGGTAGATACGTTGTTGATTGTAAAAAGCTGAGTGCTTTCGTTGCTTGCAAGAGAGCTGCTCATCATATCACATTCCATCAGGGTTCTGTCGATAATATTTACTGAGCTGTCAAGTATAGATGAATTTTCAAGCGTGATTTCCTCGCGCACATTTTTGAAATTAGTCGCATAGAACATAATGCTGAGTATCAGAAACGGCACTATGGTTAAAAGCGCAATAAGCAGGAAAGTACGCAGAAAAATACTGTTCATTTTAAAATGCTTAATATATGACCAGTTATCTCTTAGTTTGTTCATAATATATCTGTCCTTTTTATGAGTTATGTATATATTCGCTTGGAGTGCAGTTATAGTAGTCTTTAAAAACTCTGGTAAAGTAACCTGAGCTGTGATAACCGCATTCTTTGCTTATATCGTTTATTTTTTTGTTTTCTTTTAACAGGCGCGCCGCGTGCTGCATACGCACCTTCAGAAGGTAATCGCTGAATTTTTCGCCTGTTTGTTCTTTAAAAAATCGGCTGCAGTAGGCAGGATTAAAAAATACTGTTTCAGCTGCGTCCTGCAAAGAAATGTTACGGGAAAAGTTTTCGTTGATAAACTGAATCAGCTTATCGACTACTATGTTATCGGTCTTTTTATCCTTTGTCAGTAAATGATTTACAATACATTCAAGAATAAGAGCAGATAATTCGTATGTTTTATCATAATCTACAGTTTCACGCAGCACTGTATAGTCGGCAATGTCTGAGGTGATTCTGATATTAAGATTCGCATACAGCTTATCAATAATAATTTCAAAAATATTAAAAGCATACTGACCGAGTTGTTCATTTTTGCGAGTGTTGTTGTCAAGCAGAAGCTTTAGCTGTGATTCTGCCAACGAGATGTTTTTTGCTATGACAGCGGCATAAAGCTGCATAATGCTTTCAAGGAATACGCTTATGTCGTTGCTGTGCTGTTCTGTAATGAGTGTTCCCATACGTATAAGTGTATTTTTGAGGTCATCAAAATTCGTAGGTTTGGTAATATATTCCTTGACATTATATTTGATAGCCGCCTTGGCATATTCAAATTCTGTATAGCCGCTCAGAAGAATGACGTGAATCCACGGCTTATTCTCGTAGATATACTGTGCAAGGTCTATACCTGAAACAGTAACCATTTTAATATCCGAAATAACCAAATCGACATCATTTTCTTCCAGATATTTAATAGCGTCGCTGCCGTCGCGAAAAGAACCGGCTACAGTAAAGCCTGCGCCGCAGTCATTAATAAATGAAGAAATGCTTGAGCGTATAATCAGCTCATCATCTACTACTATTACTTTAAACATAAAACCACACTCTTTCATATCTGCTTTGTGCCTTGTAGTATAACACAAAGAATTTGATAAATCAAGGATAAAATTAAAAATATATGTATAAATTGACCACAGTAAAATGAAACATACGGGCTATTATATCAATACTATACAAAGAACAAGTCAAAATATTAACACAATGTAAAATTTTTACCCTTGTTTTATGACTGAAAATTAGATAAAATATTAACAGAAGATAAAATAAAAAGAAAGCGAGGCAAACATTTATGGCGAAAGTAAAAATAAAAAAGGCTGAAGCTGATGTAACTGTCAGAAAAAAAAGCCGGTGGAAGGATTTCCGCGATAATGCAGAGCTTTCCGCGTTGACAATACCCGGAATAATTCTTTTACTGGTATTTGCATATGTACCTATGCTTGGTATAATAATTGCATTTAAGGATTACAGAAACAATCTGGGAATATTCGGAAGCCAATGGGTAGGTTTTCAGAATTTTAAATTCTTTTTCACCTCTCAGGACGCGTGGAGAATAGGAAGAAATACCGTAGGCTACGGAATACTGTTTATAGTGTTAAACCTAATTGCGGCAGTATTGGTTGCTATATTGCTTTATGAAATAAGAAACAAAATAGCGCTGAAATTTTATCAGACAAGTATGATACTGCCGCACTTTCTCTCTTGGGTAATTGTAGGTTATATAACATACATACTGTTAGAGCCTGAGATGGGAATTTTAAATAAGATAATTCAATTATTCGGAGGCGAGGGACTGCAATGGTACTCGGAACCGAAATACTGGGTATTCATTCTGCCGATAGTAAACTTGTGGAAAGCAATAGGACTTAAAACAATAATGTACTATGCGGCGCTTATGGGAATTGACGAACAGCTTTACGAGGCAGCGCAGCTCGACGGCGCAGGAAGATTCAAACAGATTTTGTACATAACACTTCCGTCGCTTGTACCGCTTATGACAATTCTTACAATACTTGATGTAGGACACATCATAAAAGGTGACTTCGGTTTGTTCTATACAATACCGAGAGATGTCGGACTTCTTTATCCGACAACAGATATTATTGATACATACGTTTATCGCGGATTGCGTACCGGAGATGACATTGGAATAACTACAGCGGTAGGATTGTTCCAGTCAGTGGTAGGATTCCTGATGGTGGTTGGAACCAACTTAATAGTTAAGAAGGTTTCACCTGAAAATTCATTATTCTAAGAAGGAGGGGAATGAAGTGAAAAAAATCAAAACTTCGAGAGTACTAATAAATCTGTTCTTTTGTTTAAGCTCATTGTTATTCATACTTCCATTCGTGCTGATAATAGCAGCCTCCTTTACAAAGGAGAGTTCACTGGTTTCAGAAGGTTATAAACTGATTCCGTCGGAAATTTCTCTTGAGGCATACAGATACGTTTTCAGAAGTCCTCAGCAGTTGCTGGACTCATACAAGATAACAATTATTTATTCGGTGGTGGCAACCTTCCTTGGAGTAATAGTAATGTCAATGCTGGCATATCCGCTTTCAAGACCGAATTATAAATATAAGAAGATAGTAACGTTCTTTATATTTTTCACAATGCTGTTTTCGGGCGGACTGGTTCCGACTTATATATGGATGACAAGATATTTACATATGGGCGATACAATCTGGGTATACATATTACCGTTCCTCGTAAACGCGTTCCACGTAATTGTAATAAGAACATTCTTTCAGGGATTGCCTTCGGCATTGATGGAGTCGGCAAAGATTGACGGCGCGAGCGAACTGCAGACATTCTTTAAAATAGTGCTGCCGCTTTCAAAACCTGTTATAGCGACAATTTCACTGCTGACACTTCTTGCAAGATGGAACGACTGGAATACAGCTCTTATATACATAAAGTCAACAAAGCTGTATTCACTTCAGTATTTGTTACAGAAGATACTCCGTGAGGCTGAGTTCGTAAAAAATATGGCTGAAAGCTCACCTGTTGCAGGAATTGATTTTAATGCGTCAAATCTGCCGTCAATAACTATACGTTTTGCAATGTGTATGGTAGCGGCAGGACCAATGCTTGTAGTGTTCCCATTCTTCCAGAAGTATTTTGCAAAGGGACTTACAGTAGGTGCAGTAAAAGGTTAATGTTTATCCGATGTGGACGGATATTATTATAAGAAGTAAGAACTAAGAGGAGAAAGTGAGGAGAAAGAAATGAAAAAGAGGAAGATTATTTCAATTGTTGTTTCGCTGGCGTTAGCATTCGGAAGTATGGCGTCATTGGTTGTTACAGCGGACGACGCGGAACCGGTGCAGCCTGTAACAACAGACGAACCTGCAACAACAGAGGAACCGATAAAAGAGCCAACAATTTTGCCTAATGATTGGCACTTTGTGGATATTGCTCACAATGGGGATACCATAGTTGCATTAGCTAAAAATGATACAATAGGCTCACTTCAGTTTAATACACAGGGAAGATTGTATTATTCAGCAGATGGCGGTGAAACGTGGAAACCAAGTGAAAATCAGCCATTGGCATCAAATGCTCAGATTTCCAGTAACAGAGCCTCACAGCAGCAGATTCTTTATTGGAAAGAAAACAATATGTTTGTTGCTCACGGTGGTGCAAGTACATATACTTCGGAAAACGGAATTAACTGGATAGAAAATACTGCACTGCACTGGACAACAAATACAATGTTTACGACATCGGGAAATTGCTTGATTTTTGGTGGTCAGAATTCAGCCAATGCGACAAACGATTTAACTGCTAAGCAATTTGCTAATAATAAGTTTACATTAGATGCAGCAACACCTGATTATTTTTCTTTAGTAGTAGCAGCTAAACCTGTAGACAGTGACGGTAATGTTACTGTAATGGTAGCAGATAAATATGTTGCATATGATTTGAAATTTCCATACAGCAATCCTGCAAAAGCAAATTGGTCAATAGTGAAAAAAGGCTCAGGAACTATATCTGAAGCTATGATGTATGATGCCGTATACTCGCAGAAAACAGACCAGTATTTTGCAGTTGACGGTACAGAAAAATTAAAAGCCTTTACCGACGCGGGAGCTCGCCCACAACTTGTTGTTTCAGCAGGTGATACGGTAACAGGAGTAAACGCAAACGCAGATGGTGTACTTGTAGGAATGGGCAGCGGTAAATTTTTCTACAATAATTCAGACCAGATACTAAATTCATCAAATAATACTTGGACAGAAATAACTGTTATGGAGGGCAAGACTCCTGCGACAGAGCCTATAAATAATATTGAATTTTTAGACGACGGCAGCTTTATTGCTCTTGGTACTACTCAGATTTATAAGGGCAGTATTGAAGATGGTTATAAAAATATAAATGAAAAGGATGAGGAGCAGCCAACACCGACACCAACAGCAGAGGCAACTCCGACACCAACAGCGGAGGCAACACCAACACCGACGGCGGAGGTAACTCCGACTCCAACAACAGAAGTTACACCGACACCAACAGCAGAACCCGATGATTCAATCTTAGGTGCGGGCTATAGATTTGTTGATGTTGCTCGTAATGGTGATACATATGTAGCATTGGCAAGAGAAAGACAAGATGAAGGGACATATGACTATAATAATCCCAAATTGTACTATTCAACAGATGGTGGTGCTACGTGGACGTTGAATCCGTTTAAATTTGAAGACGTTCAAAATAACCAACATCCGATTTCATTTAATAAGCCGTCACAGCAGCAGTTGTTCTGGTGGGCAGAAAAAAATGTGTTTGTAGTTCACGGTTCAGCTATGGTTCATACATCTTCGGATGGTATTAACTGGGAAAAGGCAGAACATTTACAGTGGACAGGAAATGCCGTACTGGTACCTAACGGCGAGCATATTATATTAGGCGGAATGACAAACAATGCAGGTGCTTTGAACGTTACCAATAACGACAGAAATCCGAAAGACTTTGGTTCAACAAAGCTTGCGGTATATCCTATGACCGGGGTAGGAGTTGCATCAAAACCGGCTGATAATAATGGAAATATCACTGTATTGGAACTTGGCGGTAACTCAGCAGTTAGCGTATCATTAAAGTATAACAGTGATGGCACATATACTTGGAATGATCTTGTTCAAAACCAAAATCAAGAACTCCCGATGAGTGTTTATGATATGGTATATGCAGAGGGTGCGGAACAGTTCCTTGCAGTAAGTGCTGCAGAAACTTTATTCGCTGCTAAAAGTTCAAAACAATTTGTAAAAATAAAAGTTAAAGACGGAGCTAATGTTACTGGAGTATCGGTAAATGATGAATATATTGTTGTTGGTATGTCTGACGGTACAATGTACTATACAGAAAACGCTGAACTTACAGCAGATACGAAGTGGACAGAAATTCCTGTAATAAAGGGCGCAACAAAAGCAACAGAAGAAATAAGAAACTTTGAGATTTCAGAAGATGGTAAGTTTATTGCTTTGAGTCTAAGACAAATATATGAAGGTGATATTCATATAGGTTATAAGAACATAAAAGATGAAATGCCGATTCCTACACCGGCTCCTGAACTGTCAATAAGTTATAATGACGGTACGGCAGTTATTACAGGTCCGGAAGGAACATATGCGGTATTATTTGCAGCTTATGATGATGCAGGTCGTTTAATAGAGCTTGAGGCTGTAGAAGTTGCAGAAATAGCAGATAACGGCAGAACGGTAATAACACCCGAGAAATTTACGGGTGAGGAGGGAGTAAGCGGAAAGCTGATGCTTTGGGATAGTCTGAACGGAATGACACCGCTTGCAAGTGCACCAATCCCTTTCCAATAAACGACGGTCAGGATATATACGTCTCTGCTGCCGGTGACGACAGCGGAGACGGAACATTTAAATCACCTGTAAAAACTTTGGAAAAGGCAATTGAGCTTGCCTTTGCGAAAGATGATACAGAGGACGAGAACAGAATATACATACGGGAAGGTGTGTATCGGATAAAGAATACAATTATGTTGGATTCGTATGATCGAGAAACGCCTCTCCGTATATCTGCTTACAGAAATGAAAAGGTAACTTTGAATGCGGGAATAGATATTCCATTGAGCAGTATGGAACCTGCAAATAAAGAGTTTACCGACGCAGTTATTGACAAACCTGAAAACGGAAAGATTTTACAATATAGTCTAAAGGATTTGGGTATAGATAATTACGGTGAGTTTTCTGTACGCGGACATCTCATTTCAGATGGAAAAGAAGCGCAGGCTGAGCTGAGCTTAAACGGTGAGGTTCAGAAACTTGCAGGGTGGCCGAATGACGGTTACACAGGACTAATAAAGCCGACCAATCCCGACGAATACGGAAAGAGAACCAAGAGCGGGATTGTAAACGGATGCAGCTTTGCAGTGGAGTATGACCGTCCTTCGCAATGGAGCAAAGTGAATGAAGTGTGGCTTGCCGGTACGCTTGGCCCCAATTATGAATTTGACTATTATCCCGTAGATAGCTTTGATGCGGACGCAAAACGAGTTTATCTTGAACGCGGAGCTATAGAACAGTATTATACATCTCCGTACTATCGTTTTGAAAACATTCCCGAAGAGCTTGATAAAGCGGGTGAATATTACATAGATACAGTTAATGAAATGCTGTATTACTACCCTCCGGAAAATGCTGCGGAGGATTCAGTTCTTACAATTACAATGTCTACACCGACTCTGAACTATCCGGCAACAAAACCGAATTCAATGTTCAGAATCGAGAACTGCCAAAACATAAGCTTTGAAAAACTTAATTTCAAAGGCGGACGCGGTTCGGCAGTGACAGGTAAAAACAATAAGGGAATACAGTTTATAAAATGTGATGTCGGAAGTTTTGGTGAAAACGGTATACGTCTGGATTTTTCAACAGGAATAACTGTTAAAGACTGCCGTATACACGACGTAGGTCAGGACGGCTTACAGTTCTCAAACTGCGGAGATTACGAAAAGCTTGTTCCGAACGACATACTTGTTACAAATAATGAGATATATAATTTTGCAAGACTGGAACGCAGTTATAAAGCAGGATTGAATTTCGGTTTCAGATGTGTCGGAGCAACAGCGTCCTACAATCACATATATAACGGACCTCACACAGGAATGATTTTCTATGGTGTGAATAATGAAATTTACGGTAACGAGTTTGATAATCTTGTTACGGAATTCAGTGATATGGACGCGCTTTACGCGAACAACTCAAACTTCCCTTGGGAAAGAGGAAATAAAATACACGGTAACTATTTCCACGACATCGGCAGAAGCTCGATGAACGGAATACATCAGGTTAACGTAAGAGCAATACGAACGGATAACAGAGGCTGCGGACTTAACGTATATGAGAACCTGTTCTACAGAATAGGCGACAGCGGTAAGAGCGGCAAAGGAAATAACGGTATAGGCGCGATAACCGCCGAAGGAACAAGAAATAGAATTTACAATAATTTATTTGTTGACTGTAATGAATCTTATTTCAATACTTTAACTTATAAAGAGATTGAACCTGCAGAGGACGGAACAATGTATGCTGATACAGGTACAATCAACGGCGCAAACGTAGGGGATTTAAAGAAGGAAATGCAAAAAAGACTTCCCGTTTACGGAAAGTTATTCCCGGAATTGGAAACATTCTTTAATGAACACCCCAATATGTCAAAGACAAATGAATTTAAGAATAATATGATAATCAACATATCAATTCCGTTAAGCTCAATAAACGGAGCGCAAAACAAAGAAGGGTACAGAGGCGACGAAAGACTGATTGACGCGTCTGGTAACTTTGTTTCTGATACAGACCCCGGTTTTGCGGCTTATGCAGACGGAAACTTACAGCTTTCAGCGGAGGCAGCAGCAAAGGTAGAAGGTTTGCCGCAGTTTGATATGAATTCATTCGGAGTAAGAAAATAGATTTATACTACATATAGGAGGACTAACGGTGAAAAAGATTGCTATTATACTTGCAGCGGTCATAACAATGCAGATAAATCTGGTGTCTGCGTCGGCGGATTATACAGATGTCAGCGGTCACTGGGCGGAAAGCTTTATCAATAAGCTTACGAACGAAGGTATCGTAGAAGGTGACAAAGTACGTTTCAGACCTGACAGCTATGTCAATGTAGATGAATTTATTAAAATGACGCTGACAGCTATGAACATTAATATTGCCCCTCAAGCAGGTAACTGGTCAGCGCCGTATATAGAAAAGGCGCTTGAGAAAAAGCTGATTTATAGAGATGAGTTTAACCGCTATGACAGACCGATAACACGCAGTGAGCTTGTAAAAATCAGCGTAAGAGCAATAGGCGCGGACTATGTTAAGGGAGATGAGCGTGAACAGCTTATTTCACGTATTTCCGACTACTATGATATTTATAACGCTGATAAAGAGTATGTTCTTGCCGCATATTCTAAACATCTGCTTGACGGATACGAAGACAATACTTTCCGCAGCAGCAGATATACGACAAGAGCAGAGGCGTGTGTCATAACAGACAGAATGATTACAGCAGGTAACTTTACTGTATCCGGCGGAGATGACGATAATAACAACAATACTCAAAATCCTGTAATAAATGCGGCAAATACAATTGTTGTGGCAGATACAGGTAATGACTCAAATGAAGGTACGCAGGAGGCGCCGCTGAAAACTCTTGAAAAAGCAAGAGATAAGGTGCGTGAGATTATTGCGGCAGGCGCGTATCCCGAAGGCGGAATAACAGTTTATCTCCGCGGCGGTGATTATATACTTGATAAGTCGCTTGAACTTGGAGCGGCAGATTCGGGTAAAGAAGGCAGTCCTGTTACATATACGTCATATCCTGGAGAAGTTGCAAGAGTTACAGGCGGAATAAAGCTTCCGTACAGTGAATTCAAATCAGCTTCATCTGATATGACAGCAAAGCTTCTTGATAAAACAGCAGCAGATAAGGTGCTTGAGATAGACTTAGGCAAGCTTGGAATTGAAGATTTAGGCGTGCTTTCAAGACGCGGTTACCTTATAAATGCAGATGTAATTCCGCAGGCTGAACTGTATGTTGACGGCAGCAGAATGCAGCTTGCAAAATGGCCCAATAGTGATTGGGTAGGAACAACAGGCATTGTACGAAGCGGTGCAAGAAGTAAAACAGGAGTTTTGGAAGGCGCGGTTTATAAGATTGATTATGACCGTCCGACAAAATGGAAAACAAACATAAATGAAATATATACCGCAGGCGTTCTTGGTCCTAACTACTTTTACGGTTACTTCCCGATAGATAAGATTGAACCGGGTCAGATAACCTTAAAAGAAGGTTCGGTTACTGAGTATTATTCAAAGCATTTCATACGTTATGAAAATATCTTTGAGGAAATAGATGAACCCGGTGAATATTACATTGACCGTAATACAAAAATGCTTTATCTGTATCCGCAGTCAGGTTTCGGAGAAGGCTCGGATATAAGACTGTCACAGTTAGGTGAAAATCTGATTTCAGGTTCAAATGTAAGTAATGTAACATTTAAGAATCTGAAACTTGACTGTTCAAGAGCAGGTACTATAAGAATAAACGATGCGACAAACGTTACTGTAGAAAATTGTGAAGTTGCAGACACGGGTACAAACGGTATTTACCTAAAGGGTACCGGCTGTGTAGTAAAGAATTGTCTGATTCACGATATAGGAAGTACGGGAGTAAGTATTTCAGGCGGTAATTATGATAACCGTATATCGGGTGAAAATGTAGTTACAAATAACCACATTTATAAGGCGGCTCAGATTGAACGCTCATATCAGGCAGGAATACTGTTAGGACACCAATCTGTAGGTGCAACGGTAAGTCATAATGAACTTCACGATATGCCGCATACGGCGCTTATAATATACGGACCTGACCATACTGTCGAATATAACAATATTTATGACGCAGTTAAGGAATTCCACGATATGGACGCCATTTATATGAACGTATACCAGTATCCGTGGGAAAGAGATGTTATTATAAGAAGAAACTTTATTCACGACTTAGGACAGCAGACATTTACAGAACGTCAGATGAACGTTGCGGGAATACGAACGGATAATAACGGAAACGGATTACAGGTACTTGAAAATGTATTCTATAATATAGGTTATCAGAATTCAAACGGTATCAGAGGCGTATGCGCGCAGGGTATTGACAATGTGGTAAACGGTAATATCTTTGTTGATACGGCAGGCACATATGAGGCATCGCATACATATAATCCTGACGCAAAGTGGGATATACAGTCAGACAGCGTTAAGGGAACATATGCACAGTGGCAGAAATACAGCCCTGTATATTCCCAGAAGAATCCTGAGGTGCTGGACTTCTTTAAAAACCACTTCGGCGCATATAAGAACGGCAACAAATTTATGAATAATTTGGTTGTAAATATTAAATTCCCGTTAAGCACGCTCAACGGCAATCCTACAGCTCAGGGCTTTAACGCGAATGAACAGCTCGTTGAGGCGTCGGGTAATATAGTTACAAAAACTGATCCGGGTTTTGTAAACTATAACGGCAAGGACTTCACCCTTAAAGACGACAGCGAGGTTTACAGTAAGAATAAAGACTTCCCGAAGATTGATTTTAATAATATGGGTCTTTTGAAGGAAGAAACTGTAGGCGTAAAAAAATAGAGAGGATGAGCATAATTGAAAAAGATATTATCAGCGCTGATTTCAGTGATACTGCTTATTGGCGCAGTGGGAATAACACCTGTTGTGGCGGTTGAGCTTTCGGGGAATTATACATTTGTTGATACCTGTTATAGCCCCGAACTCGGAGTATATATTGCGGTAGCAAAAAGTCTGGATGCTAACGGTAATCCGACAGATATACTTGCATCTGATGATGGCGTAGAGTGGAAAGTTGCCAGAAATGTTAGTAACGGTATGCACGATGCAAATAAGCCGAACAGACAGACTGTTGTATGGTGGGCGGAACAGCATTGCTTTGTCGCAGCTATGAATAAGACTCTGTTAACATCAGAAGACGGTTATAACTGGACCAACGTACCAAGCGATGTTTATTCAAAATCCAGTACTACTGTTACAACAAACGGAAAGCTTCTTGTTATTGCGTCAGGAACTGAGGTAAGAGTGTATGAAAGCTTTGACTCGGCACCTACAATATATAACATTGATGCAAATGCTTATGGAATGAATATAGGTGTTACAGATGAAGAACCGTATGTTTATACCACAATGACTCAGTGGAAAACGTGGCAGTTCAGCAGTAACGGCAGGGCGCAGAGTCAGGCATTTACGCTTGGAGGAGCACCGTTTGAAATGGTATATGTAAGCGCTTTTGAAGGCTGGATATTGCTTGATAAAACAAAAGCTCTAAAGATTCTGAAACAAGATAAAATAAGTTATACAAGTTTCAGTGCTATGAAACTTTCTGACGGAACAGATAATGATGAAAAATTTACTGCAGCAGGAGCCGGAAATGATTATGTGGTACTCGGTACGGAGGGCGGAAGAATGCTTGTAGCTCCGAATGACCGTTCTTCACTTACAGTTGATGTACCGTGGATAATTGCAGAAGGCGGAAACGGTTCAGAGTGTAAAGAAGAAATACGCTCAATTACCGAAGTAAACGACGGTATGTTCCTTGTGGCATCAGAGAAAAAACTGTTTATGCTTATACAGGAGGGCGACGAATGGCGTTTCTATGACACGGCAAAGGACGATATAATGATAGGTGATACACGTTTTGAGATTCCTGTATCAGGCACACGTTCTGAACTGCTGAATCCTGTACACTATAATTATAAAGGCGGAGTTTCAGAAGACGCGGTTGTGGCATTTGACATTATTACTGACAAACTGCCTGCGGGCGTGACATATACACAGGAAAGCGATACAACGATAAAATTGAATATTGCCAGTTCAACAAAGGGCGGTCACGAGTTAGAGTTCCGCGCGGTAACAGCTAAAGGAAAGATGAAAACCTTTAAAATAACCATTGTTGACGAGGATCACATTGAAATAACAGGCAGGGACAGAATGGCAATACCGCTTTCTGAAGAGGAACCTGAGGAATATGAATATACTGTAGATATTATCGGAACAGACGGCGAAAAGATGTCGCGCGAAACCGCAATAGACATTACCCAAAAGCCTGATGGTACAGTGTTTGACAGCAGTACAAATACATTTACAATTGATAAAAATGTAAAAACAGGTGAAATTGTATTTACAGGATATTCAGTTGCAAACCCAAGTAATAAGCTTGAAAAAACAATAAGCGTTACAGGACGTGCGCCTGATGTAATCAATCTGAATGATCCTCAGACAGAAGTATTTATTCCGGATGAAGGAACTGCAAACTTTGCATATCCAACAACGGTATATGACCAGATTGAGAAGGAAATTACCAGAGTTTATGATAAATCTACAGGTCAGATAGTAGACTTAAAGCTTGACTGGACTGTGTCGCCGAAGGAAATTGAAAGTATGGACGGTATCACTATTGATAAGGATACAGGAACGCTTTCAGTTGTAAATACAAGCGTACTTGGTACAGTAACAATAAAGGCTGTTGAGAAAACAACAGGCTTGACGCTTGAGCAGGATATAACTCTTAAATATACTGATTTGAGAATGGCGCAGGAGGATTTATCGGAATTTACAATAGACACATCAATTCCTGTTACGGAAAATATTGACTTTATATCAACAGGAAAATTTGAAAGTGAAATAACGTGGCGCAGCAGTGACGAAAACATTATAGATCCGGACGGTACTGTAACTCGTCCGAGCCGCGAGGATAAGACTGTTACAATTATAGGAACATCAAAAAAGAATAAAGCTTCAACAAATGTTAAATATGTGCTTGTAGTCAAAAAAGCTGATAACCTTTGCACAAACGGTGATTTGGCTGACGGCAAGGACACAGGCTGGACGCCGATGACTGAAACGATTTTATCGGTTTCTTCAGACGGCGGAGATAATGTACTTAATGTAAACGGAAAGGGCGCTTACCAGATAATCGGCTTTACAAACGATTCAAGCTATGGCTTTGAAGGCAAAGTAAAGGCGGCGCAGGGAAGTAAGATTAAAATAGTATCGGGAAAAGGCGGCACGATTGCGGAAATTACGGCAAGCGGCGGCTGGCAGGATATAAAGGGTTCTTACGATTTCCGTAAGCAGAAGAATAATTTTGAAGATAATATTTATCTTGAGTGCAGTAACGGTCTGCAGATTAAAGAACTTAAAGTATATGAAATCACATTGGAATTGAATGAGGTTACAGCAGCGGTAAACAGAGCGGTTTACAGTAAGAGTGATGCTGATATTAACGAGGCAAGAACCCTGCTCGGAAAATTCTATCCGCTGCCAATACGTACAGAACTTTATAATAAATTAAACAATATAGGTAACGGTTCAGGCGGCTCCGGTGGCGGAGGCGGCGGAGGCGGCGGAGGTGGAGGCGGCTCCACAAGCAAGAATCCATCTCCTTCATCAGTAGATACAAAGACACCTGCCGTATCAATTCCAAATGCGATTCCGAAAAATGATAACACGGCAGACGAGTTGGATACTTTCCTTCTAAGATTTAAGGATATGAAGAATCACTGGGCAAGAGCTGACGTTGAATATATGGCGGAGCTGGGAATAGTAAACGGTGACGAAAATGATATATTCCGTCCTGACGATACTGTATCAAGAGCTGAATTTGCGACAATGATAACTCTCGCAATGGGTCAGGAGGCAACGCCTTATGCAAACAGTTTCTTTGATATAGTAGGTGATGACTGGTACTCAGGATATGTTCAGACGGTAAAAACCAATGATTATATGAGTGGTTATGACGGATTGTTCAAGCCTAATTCAGCTATTACGCGCGAAGAACTTGCAAGAGTTATTGTATCGGCGTATAACGGCAAGACAAACACAAACTTACAGACAGGAAAAACGCTGTATTTCAACGATATTGACGAAATAAGCCACTGGGCTTACGACTATATTGTTGAGGCGGCGGATATGGGCTTTATTTACGGAATGACAGATGAACTGTTTGCTCCGAAACAGCCGGCAACAAGAGCACAGGCGGCTGTAATGCTTAAACGGGTTTATGAAAAGCTTAATCCGTCGGCATAAAATATATGCAAATCAATTAAACTGCGAAAGGAGTAATAACGCCAAATGAAAAAATTGATAATCAGTATAGTTACTATATGCTTATTGCTTTCTGTTAACTTTGTATTTGCGGAGGAAGGTTTGAGCGAGAAACAAAGTGAGGCGGTTTCGCTGATGAACGACCTTAATATATTTGAGGGCGTTACGGAGGAAAAGGCGTCAGAACCTGTTACAAGAGCGGAATTTGCAAAGATAATAGTAAAAGTAATTGGCGGCAGCGATTCTCTTTCAGCGTCACCGAAAAGAATATTTTCAGATGTGCTGATAGATAACGATGCGGCAGCAAGCATTGAATACCTATATGAACGCGGAATAATGGCAGGTTATGGAAAGGCGGAATTTAAACCCGACAGTGTTATCGCGTTGGGTGAGGCTGTAAAGGTGCTTGTAGCCATTACAGGTTATACAACCTGGGCAGAGCAGCAGGGCGGTTATCCTAACGGATATTACGCACTGGCTGTATCGAATGATATGTTAAGAGGTGTGAGCGGAGGCGTCGGCGAGCAGATTGCGTATGTTGACGCGGCTGTAATGATTCAGAATGTTCTGGAGAGCAAGAACTATCTTACAACTACAGGGTATCAGAATTCATCACCTCAGTACAGCAGCGCAAACGATAAGGAATATATGAGCTACGCGCTTAATATTTACCGTTACAGCGGTATAATGGAGGCGTGCGGAAGTATGTCAATGTACAGCGCGCTGGAGCAATATGACGAGGGTACTGTTAAAATCGGCGGTGAATTATTTGAAACTGAAAAAGATGATTTAGATAAATATCTCGGAATGAAGGTTAAGGCATATTACAGAGCCGATGAAAGCGGTTATCACATAATGCATATAGTTCCTGAGAAGAGTGTTAAAGTGGTTGAGGTTCAGTCAGACGAGGCAGGAGAAGATGTTAGTAAGTCACAGTTTAAGTATTATGAAAATAACAGACTGAAAACTATAGACATTTCAAAAGACGCAATATTCATTTATAACGGAAAGCGTCTTGACGTTGTTGCAGACGGCGACTTGCAGACAGAAAATGGCAGTGTAAGACTGATAAGCAATGATAACGGCAGTACATATGATGTGGTTGTAATAAAGAATTATGAAACGTTTGTTGTTGATAAGGCAATTGCGACAGACAGTACCGTAAACTTTAAATATGACCGAGGCTCGTTAAAATTACACAGTGATAATGATATACAACCGAAGTTTATACAGGACGGTCAGGAAGTTGATTTTTCAAGTATATCTTCAGGCAGTGTGCTTTCAATCGCTCTAAGTAAAAATACCGATGGTGACAGACTTGCCGAAGTTCTCATTTCAAATAATCAGGTTACGGCAACTCCGAAGAAGTTTTTAAGTATAAACGGCAGAAAAGGCGTACAGCTTGAAGACGGAACAGAGTATGAATATACAATAGATTATATACAGCGTCTTGAGGACAGACAGCAGGCAACATATGAGCCTGTAATCGGAAGTGAGGGAACGTTCTACATTGATGTATTTAACAAGCTTGCAGGCTATTCAATATCAACTGCGGCAAAGAATTATGCGTATGTTGTAAAGTGTTATTATGACGAGAATACCGAAGAGGGCGTTATAAGGCTGTTCACCAAGGAAGGCGCAATGGAGAACTTTAATTTATCTGATAAGATAACATATAACAATAAAAAGACAGATAAATCAGAAATTCCGGAGTTGCTCAAAAAGTCTAGTCCGGACGGAACCGTAAATCAGCTTATCGTATGTTCAACGACTGAAAACGGATTTGTTAAGAAAATCCAAACGGCGGAGAATAAGACGTCTGAGTCATATTATATTGCAGCAGAAGATGAATTTATATTAAATGCGCACCCAAAAAATGGTCAGGGAGTAGCTAGCGGATTGCGTTTCTATAAGAATATGGCTGAAAACAAACCATTCAGCTTTGTTGACGGTCAGACTATACAGTTTATGGTACCGACAGATAAGAAGAATGAAAAGGCATATAAAATTGCGACTAAATTGTCATCAACTGACGTAGCACTGCCCGCTCCGCTTTATCTGTATGACGCAGGTGCAGCAGGAAATCTTGGAGCAGTTGTAAGTAATACAGCAAGTGAAGGTAAGTACAGCACCCCTGCAATTGTAGAAGAAGTATGGCAGACTCTTGACGAGGACGATATGGAAGTAACTGAGATTGTATTTGTCGGAGGTCAGAGTGTATTGGCAGGCGACGACATTATATACGACCAGCCTACAACTAACTGGAAGGACCGTGTTGACTATTCTAATGTGAAGGTCAACGACCTGAAAAAAGGCGATGTTATACAGTATACTACTTCAAATGAAAGAGTGGAAATGCTCAGAGTTGTTGTAAGAGCCGATGATGTCGGACCTATAAGAATAGACGGTGACAATATCCAGTTAAACGGAAATATGATTGCTGATGTAATTTCAGTTTCTACGAACGGAAGAACTGCAATGGTTAAATATTTTGACCGTAACGGTTCGGAAGTAACGCAGACAATGCTTGTAAATTCAACAACATATCGTTATGACAGCACTGACGGCGAAGTTTACAATTCTTCAGCGGCAGACCTTAGACCGGGTGATAAAATACTTATCAATTCATATTGGTGGTCGCCGAAATTAGTAGTAATATTCAGATAATTTTAAGAAGGGAGAAATAAAATTATGAACGTAAAAAGAAGAATACTTGCAGCTATAGCTGCAGCAACGCTGCTTTTAAGCGGTTGCGGAGCACAGCCTGTACAGGATACAGGAGAGGAACAGGTAACATTGAAATGGATTTTCCTTGGTCCGGGTGAACAGCGTGATTCACAGAAGGTATGGGATAAGTTTAATGAGGAGCTGGCAAAGTATCTGCCTAATACGACTGTTGATTTTGAATGTATCAGTTCAACAGACTATGCGGAAAAGTGGAAACTTGCGTCAGCGTCACAGGAAAACCTTGATATTGTATGGCACGGCTGGATGATACCGTATACAAGCGAGGTAAAGAAGGGTTCATATATGGAGCTTGACGAGCTTGTTGATAAGTATGCTCCTGAGCTTAAGAATGAAATTCCTGACACAATTATGGATAAATCTCGTGTAGACGGTAAGCTTTACAGTATTCCGTGTATGCAGCAGATGGTATCTTATGTAACATCACTTGATTTCCCGATTGACATTTATGAAAAGTATAAGGATAAGATAAATGTTGAAGAGCTTACCAATTTCTTCTCATCAAAGGAAACAATGGATAAGGAATCTTGGGATAAAATCGAAGAATACATAAAGATGTTAAAGGATGGCGGCGACCTTAATAAGGGTATATTCGGATTTGCAAACCACATTGAAAAAGGTTATGAATGGATTTCAAATCCGTATAAGGTAAAGGCGGCAGGCGATGATTTCACACCTGTAAATCTTTACAGAACTCCTGAATACAAGACATTTGTTGAAGTATATGCTGACTGGTTCCAGAAGGGATATATAAGAAAAGACGTTCTTACAGCAGAGAATGTAGGTACAGAAGATTATGATATTAAAGGCGGAGAAAACTATATCGTAGGTCAGGGTTATATGCCTACACAGTCAGAAATTGATAATAAGAAGGCGGCAGGCTCAACAGCTTATGTAAAAATTCCGTTTGACAACAGTCACTATATTCCATATGCTGCGTCAGCGTCAAATACAGCTATATCAATTAACTCAAAGCACCCTGAAAGAGCAATGCAGTTAATCGCGCTTATGAATACTGCAAAGGGTAAGGAATTATACAACCTTTTGACTTTCGGTATTGAGGGCGAGCACTATACGAAGGTAAACGAAAATGAAATTCAGCCGATTGGTTATACCTCACAGCCAACTTCTGACAGCCCTTACGGACAGTTCAGATTTGCTACGGGTAACTCTTTCAACGGTTATGAAATCTATATGGAAGATAAGAGCCCGATATATCAGAATGAATTTATCAAAAAGGTAAATGAAGAGGCTGCACCATCAAAATTAAGAGGTTTCACTCTTGATACAGACCCGATTAAGATGGAGCTTACACAGGTAACAGCGGTAGTTGGAGAGTATAAGAAGTCGCTTAGCTCAGGCGCGGCTGCCGACCCAATGGGGTTATATGAGGAATTCCAGCAGAAACTTATCGCTGCAGGCGATGATAAGATTGTTGAGGAAATCCAGCGTCAGATTGATGAATGGCGCGCAGGCAATGCCCAGTAATATAAAAACAAAAAAATTACTGAAGGAGAATTAAAATGTCACATAGATTTAGAAAAATCGCGACAGCCTTGATTGCGGCGGCAATAACGCTGCAATCAACGGGTTTTGCCGCAATACAAAGAGAGGTTGAATTTATCGACCTTTCACAACACTGGTCAAAATCTATCTTGATGCGCCTTAACGGCTATGGTGTAATGAACGGTTACACTGACGGTACAATTCGTCCCGATTCAAGAGTAAGCGCTGCCGAGTTCCTGACAATGATAGTTAAAACTCTTGGTTTCAATGCTGAGGCAGGAGAAGGTTACTGGGCAACACCATATATACAGAAAGCAGTTGAATTACAGCTTGTTGAGCCGAACGAATATTCTGATTACGACGCGGCGATAACAAGAAGTCAGGCTGCAAAGATTGCCGCTAATGCGCTTTCAGATACGAATGTTGCAGATGAAGAGGCAGTCAAGGCAAAGATTTATGACTATGCAGAAATAGAAGAAGAATATAAACCATATGTTCTTGTAGCATATGACAAGAAAATAGTTAACGGTAATCACGAAAACAGTTTCGAACCCGGAAGACTTATAACAAGAGCTGAGGCAGGCGTGATTACAGGTCGTCTTATTGATAAGAACGGCGGAATAAAAGCTCCGATAGACGGAAGCGGTTCAAATGGAAATGGCAGCGGAAATGTTACAGCGTCTGCAAAATTGTATGTTGCGCCTAACGGTAACGACTCCAATGACGGAAGCGAGGGCTCACCGTTTGCAACAGTGCAGAAGGCAAAGGATACAATTAAGAGTATGAACGCGTCAAATTCATTGCCTGAAGGCGGTGTTACAGTATATCTGCGCGGCGGTACATACTATATGGAAGAAGGAATGACCTTTACCAAGGAGGATTCAGGTAAGGAAGGCAGTCTGATTACATATACCGCATATCCGGGTGAGGATGTAACAATATCAGGTCAGATTCCTTTGGAAAAGAGCTGGTTTAAGGCGGCAGATGATGACGCTAAGAAAGTAATGCTTGATAAGAATGCGGCTGATAAGGTTCTTATGGTAGACCTTAAGGAGCACGGTATTACCGATTACGGTGAAATGAGCACGCGCGGTTATCACTACTTCAATAAGGGACGCTATGCACAGGCTGAGCTTATTGTAAATGATGAAAACCAGACTCTTGCTCGTTATCCGAACGAGGGTACAATCTCAGTTCCTACAGATAATGTCGATGCAGCAAGCTTCGGCTTTAAGTATACCGATGACAGAGTATCAAAGTGGAAGGACGCAAAGGACGGTTATATAGTAGGTACAATATCAATCAACTATGAGAATAATACATATCCGATTGAAAAGATTGATACATCAAAGAAGCTTCTTACAATTAAGGAAGGACGTATCAATACCTACTATACAAACGGCTGGTTCTTTGGTGAAAACCTGCTTGAAGAACTTGACAGCGTAGGCGAGTATTACATTGACCGTGAAAACGGAAAGCTGTACTACTATGCACCTTCAGACTTTACAAGCGGTAATTATGATGTGGGATTATCAACGCTGAAAACACCGGTATTTAACTTTAACGGTGCCGAGTATATCAGCGTAAGCAACATCACAATGAAGGGCGGACGCGGCTATGCAATTCTTGGAACAAGCGCAGGATATAAAATCCCAAGCTTTAGAGAATGGATGGTTGACATTCGCGGAGCTGATGTAAACGGAGATAACTTCAAGAAGGGTTCAGGTTCATCAGTATATATTGCTGACCTTGATAAGTATACTGACTCTCAGGTATTCCCGGGTCACGTTTGGGATGGTTTTGTTGATGAAGGCGACGGCGTAAACAATATTGAGATTAAGAATTGTAACATCTTCAATTTCGGTTCAGGCGCTATCGTAATGAATGGTACAGGTGTTCATATTGATAATAACCATATCAGAAATATCGGCGGTACTGCGTTGTATCTGCGCGGCGGCGACCTTGAAACACTGACACCTAGCGACAATGAAATTATGAATAATAATATTCATAGAGTAGGCTATCTGCAGAGAGCATATGTACCTGCAATAGCAATGCATGGTGTAGGAATCCACGTTGCATATAACGATTTGTATGACGCGCCTCACTGTATCTTTAACTACCACGGTAATGAGCATATAATTGAGTATAATAAGATTCACGACGCCGTGAAGGAATGTCTTGATATGGACGCTATCTATACAAGAAATGAGTATATGCCGCAGTGGAGAGGTAATATTATAAGAAACAACTATATTTATAACCTCGGAATTTATCCTGTAGGCGAGTACAAGAAACAGCTTAACGTTTCAGGTATAAGAACCGATAACTACGGTCACGGCTTGCAGATTTATAATAACGTATTCGCAAATATCGGTTCTGATAATGCAAATAACGTTATCGGTGTTACGGCACAGGGTAACAGAAATATGCTGAAGGGCAATATATTTGTTGACTGTAGCGCAACCTTCCTTGGTTGGAACTCATATGCGCCGGGTGCAACGTGGGATATGACAAAGCAGGAGGAAAAAGAAAGAGTAGAGCTTGCAGAGAAGTATGCGGCAAATCCGATATTTGCCGAGAAATATCCTGAGCTTGCAACATTTAAGGACGAATATTATAAGTCTGTTGCTACAAACGAGTTTGATGAAAACCTTGTTGTTAACATCAAATTTAAGCTCAGTCAGGCTAACGGAACCGTGAACCCACAGGGAACACGCGGCGCGCCTGAATTGATTAAGGGCTCTAATAACTATGTATCATCATCAGACCCCGGATTTGTTGATTATGCAAACGGAAACTATGAGCTTAAGGCTGATAGTGAGGTATTCAAGAAGATACCTGGATTCCAGAATGTTGATATGAGTAAAATGGGCAATAACGCGCCTGTAGGACCCGTAAAATAATTTGAGGATATAAAAGAGGGGGATACCCCCCTCTTTTAACCCCAAAATTAATCAGGAAGGAAATGGCAAAATGAATTATAAGGTTTTTAAAGACAGAGAACAGCTTGAAGTAAAAAGTTGCAGAATTTATCCCAAACCGTATAACTCCAATGAAGTTATGGAATATGTGATGTTCGATATAAATAATCGCACAGAGCTTGTAATTGAATCGGAAACGGAAATCAAGTCGGTGGTTATACGTCCGTTAAGCGCGGCTATACCGTTTGAGATAAGGTCTGGAAAAATAGCTGTAACGCTTGACCGTCCGGTAAAAATTTCGGTTGAAATCAATGGCAGATGTGAAAATAATCTTATGGTGTTTGCGCATAAACCGCAGTGTTTGCCTCAGAAAACACAAAATTATATAGAAATTAAAAAGGGCGAGGATTACAACGGCACACTGTTTATAGATAAAGATGACACAACAGTATATATTGAAGAGGGTGCGTCGCTTTATGGTAACATCATCGCTGAGGGATGCAGTAATATCAATATATGCGGTTACGGCAGAATATGTATGGAAAGCTATACTTATGAAATGCGTAAGGATTTTGCGAGGAGTATTGATATAAGAGGATGTAAAAATGTTACTGTAAATGATATAATAATTGACGACAGTAACGATTGGAGCCTGAGAATTACGGGTTGTGATGATGTTCAGATATCGAATATAAAGATTTTTGGCTGCCGAGGCAATTCGGACGGAATTGATGTGTGCGGTTCGCGTAATGTTACGGTATCCGATATTTTTACAAGAGTGTGGGACGATTCATTTGTAGTAAAGGCTCTTGATACAGGTAATTCTGAGAATATTCTGTTTAAAGATTCAGTGCTTTGGAATGACTTCGCAAGACCGATAGAGGTTGGCGTTGAGTTAAGAGCCGATAAGGTCAGAAATGTAAGATTTGAAAATATTGATGTTATTCATTCCGTAACAGGTTATCCGCTTATGGGTATACATCACGGCGACCGCGCGGAAGTTAGTGATATAGTGTTTGATAATATAAGAATTGAGGACGCGGCAGGAGCGCAGCTGTTCGATATTCGTATTGCGGATTCTGTATGGAGCAGAGATACGCGTATGGGAAACATACACGATATTACCTTCTCAAATATCAACTATATCGGAGCCGACGACAGCAGTGTAATGCTTTCAAATTCGAGAATAGAAGGATTCAGCGACAAACACGATATAAAGAATGTACGTTTTCATAATATCAGAATAAGAGGCAGAGCCGTAAAGACCGTAAAAGAACTGGGACTTGACGTTTATGAATATACAGAAGGCGTATCAGTAACGTCGGACGAGGATTTACCTGAAGCATCGGTGCTGTCAGCTGATATTGAACTAAAAAAGGCTTTTGAGATTAACAGTTCGGGAAAGTATGTGGGAACTGTAGCAGTAAAGCTGAGTAATAACAATACAGAATTAAAGAAAGGTGCGGCGGTATTGGCTGTATCACCGAAAAATACTGACAGTGAAATAAAATTTGCATATGAGCTTGAAAGCGGCGTCAGTAATGAATATGAGTTTGAATTTGAATTGCAGGCAGGTAAATATGTATTCTACCTGAAAAATGATAAAAATGAGATAGAAAATAAATTCCTGTTCGTTGAACTTGAACTGCCTGTACAGGCTCAAAAAGATATAAAGAATTCTCCGAAACTCGGATTTATAAATTATTATAATATGTGCGGAGAAGGTGTAAGAATTGCAGTTTCAGATAATGAGCTTGTAATTATGAACGAGTTTAAGGACAGAACAGATTTTGTACTGTATACGGCAATGCCTGCCGATATGACAGAAGGAGAAGTGTTGTTCTCTGCGGAAGAAACTGATTTTGGGGAGATATACGCGCTTATAAATAAAAGCGGTAAAACAGTGCCTGCACCTCAGTTGAGATGTCCTGCGGAGATTACATATGTTTTCAGAAATGAACCAAAGGTAAAGGAAATCATAACAACGTATCTGACGCTTGAAAGCGGAGGTGTTATGAGAATCCCGTTTGAACAGCTTGGTATTGATATAAATGCGGAAAGCTTTTTAATGGAGCTTGCTGCAAAGACAGAGGAAACTGATGGTTTAAGGTATCCGTATACATTATTTCATTCAACAATGCCGGAAAAAACGGCGCATATGTACGGTAAAGTAAAAATAATAAGATAGGAGCTATGAATTATGTTAAAAATATTATTTCAGGGTGATTCGCTTACAGATTGCGGACGTGACAGGACAGGGAATAATCCCGTTCAGGCTTATGGCTACGGATATGTAAATTTAATCGCGTCAAAGCTTATGTGTGATTATCCTGATACTGTAATATATAATAAGGCATATAATGGCAGCCGTATTGCTGATACATACAGCCGATGGATAGAAGACGCGCTGAATATCGACTGTAATATTTTAAGTCTGCTTAACGGAGTTAATGACATAGGCTTTGCAATACGCTTAAATCAGGGAGCGGACGCAAACAAATTCAGAAAAATATATAAAATGATGCTTGACGAGGTACTGGAGCGAAATCCGGATTTAAAGCTCGTGCTTGGAGAACCGTTCCTGTTTAAGATTACAAACAATACGCCTGAACTCGGACGTGATATTGTAGCTGACTGGGATATATGGAACGGACAGCTTACGGAACGCCGCGGAATTGTGAAGGAAATAGCGAAAGAATACAATGCGGTATTTGTACCGTATTATGAACGTTTTCAGGAGGCATTAAAAATTGCACCGCCTGAGCACTGGTCTATAGACTGTATTCACGCTACAAATGCCGGACACGAAATTATGGCGCGTACTTGGCTTGAATGTACAAAAAAAGCAGGCTTGATTAAGTGATATATTGTGAGAATATAGGAGCGTAAGTAATGAGAACGCAGTTATTTGCCGAAAAGGAAAATATAAAAGAGAATATAAATTCCGATAGTTTTTTGAAGAAACAGCTTTACGGAATTGAGAAGGACGCGGAGGTTTTTCTCAAAGAACCTGTATGTTCTTTGAGATATTCAGATTTTAAAATTTTTTATGAAACAGGCAGCCGAAAGGAATACGAATACGAGTATTTTTATCATAGGCGGAGATTGAACGATTTTGCAATACTGGCGGCAGTCTATAAGGATAACAGCAAGTATTTTCAGCATTTGCAAGACGCTGTCTGGGCGGTACTGGATGAATTTACGTGGGCTTTGCCTGCGCATATTCCTTTTAAAAGTTCATCGGAGGAAATTAAAACTCATATTGACCTGTTTGCGGCGGAAACTGCATTTACACTGGCGGAAATATCAGTATTATTTGAAGGCAGATTTGATAAAGCTGTTGAGGAGCGTATTAAATACGAAGTTAGAAAACGCATAATTGAACCGTATTTAGAAGGCAGAAAAAACAGCTGGGATGAACTGAAAAATAACTGGTCGGCAGTGTGCGCGGGAAGTGTTGGTTCGGCATTTTTATATCTTGCAGAGGACAGTGAGGTAAAGGCAGTTTTGCCGAGGCTTTTCAATACGCTTAACTGTTATCTTGAGGGATTTGGTGATGACGGCGCTTGTGTTGAGGGACTTAACTATTGGATTTATGGCTTTGGATATTTTACATATTTTGCACAGCTTTTGTATGAATACACGGGCGGAGAGGAAAATTTGTTTGAAAATCCGAAGGTAAGAAATATTGCATTGTTTCCGCAGAAAATTTATTTTAAAAATAATAAAACAGTTAGTTTTTCAGACTGCGGAAATAAATTTATGCACCGATACGGGCTTATGAATTTTTTGGCTCATAAATATAATGGAGTAATTGTGCCTGACAATAGCAGTGCACTGAATTTTGACGGTGATACCTGTTATCGGTTTGCTCATCTTATCCGCGATTTTGTCTGGCGCGGAAGAACTGAAAAATCAGAGAAAACAGAACGAAGTTCTTTTGAATATTTTAAAGACGCTCAGTGGTATGTAAAGACTTGCGGAGCATATGAGTTTGCTGCAAAAGCAGGCAGAAACAATGAATCACATAATCATAACGATGTAGGTTCATTTTTGCTGAATGTAAACGGAAGAAGTATTATTACAGACCCCGGCAGAGGTGAATATACGGCAGACTATTTCAGCGAAAAAAGATATGAATATTTTGCTCCATCTGCTTTGGCGCATAGTGTGCCTGTCATTAACGGAAATTCCCAGAAGGAAGGGGAAATGCGTTTCGGTAAGATACTTGAAGCGGATAATAACAGGCTTGTAATAGAATTTGAAAAAGCATATGATGATAATTCTCTGCAAAAGTTAGTAAGAACCTTTGAATTTTTCAGTGATAAAATTATTATAACAGATAACGTAAAATTCAATAAAGACCAAAACATTATAACAGAGCATTTTGTGTTTGAGGAAAAGCCGGAAGTCTTTGACGACGGTCTGAAGGCGGGCGGTATATATATGAGTTATGATACCGATATTTTTAACTGTACAATATCGGAAAAGACCTTTGCAGCAAATTATGATACATATAAAACTGTGTATACGGCAGATTTAGAGTGTATGGCAGATATGGAAAAGGAAATAAAGTTTGAAATAAATTTATCGGGAGAGGATAAAGATGAACAGTAATCTAAGAACTGTCAGCCATAAGGTTGATTTGTGTGTTGTCGGCGGCGGACTGGCAGGTATGTGTGCGGCGGTGGCAGCGGCAAGACGCGGTATAAAGGTTGCTCTTATGCACGACCGACCTGTATACGGCGGCAATGCGTCAAGTGAAATAAGAATGTGGGTGTGCGGCGCTCACGGTGACAATAACAGGGAAACAGGTATTATTGAGGAAATTGCTCTTGAGAACCTCTATAGAAATCCGTACAGACGTTATCCTATGTGGGACGCTATCCTGTTTGAACTTATAAAAAATGAAGAAAATATTACTTCGATTCTGAACTGCTCCTGTAATGATATAGAAATGAACGGTTCAAAAATAAAAAGTATTACGGGCTGGCAAACAACTACTCAGTGTTACCACATTGTCGAGGCTGATTATTTTGCCGACTGTTCGGGTGACAGTATACTTGCTCCGCTTTCAGGTGCCGAATATAGGTGGGGACGTGAAAGCAGAAGTGAATTTAATGAGGATATAGCTCCCGAAACAGCTGATAAAAAGACAATGGGACTGTCTTGCCTTATTCAGGCGCGCGAAACGGATAAAAAGCATAAATTTATAGCACCGGAGTGGGCGCGTAAATTTACAAAGGAGGATTTGCCTTATCGTTTGCCGGATATGAATGATCCGGACGAAAATTACTGGTATATGGAGCTTGGCGGTGAAGGCGATACAATTCACGATACCGAGCAGATTCGTGATGAGCTGATAAGCGTTGCCTATGGTATATGGGATTTTGTAAAAAACAGCGGTGAATATGACGCGGCCAACTGGGAACTTGACTTTGTAGGATTTTTACCGGGTAAACGCGAAAGTCGAAGATATGTTGGTGACTACATAATGAATCAGAATGACGTCAGAAGTGAGGGTCGTTTTGACGATATAATAGCGTATGGCGGATGGACAATGGACGACCATAACCCTGCAGGAATTAATACAAGGGAAAAGCCGAATATATTCCACCCTGCACCGTCACCGTTCGGAATACCGTATAGATGTGTTTATTCAAAAAATATAGAAAATCTTTATTTCGCAGGACGTAATATCAGTGTTACGCATACAGCTATGAGCGCGTCAAGAGTAATGGCAACCTGCGCTCTTTTAGGTCAGGCTGTCGGAACGGCGGCGTCCATTGCCGTTAAAGAGAGTATAACTCCTCGTGAAGTCGGAGAAAAGCATATAGACGCATTAAAGCAGGCGCTTATGTACGACGGATGTTATCTGCCGTTTAACAGAATGGAAATGTCAGACCTTACAAAAAGTGCGGTTATCACGTCTACAGGCAATAATGCAGAAAAGCTTTTGAACGGACTGGAAAGGACGATAGACGGCGATGATAATTGCTGGACGGGAAAGACAGGCGATACCATAACATTCGAATATGACAGAGAATATCCGATAAGTGAAATTCGGCTTGTGTTTAACAGCGACCTTAACAGGGAAACAACAGGAGCAGGAGAGTATATTCCGGAGAAAATTACTGTGTGTAATATACAAAAAAACGCGCCTGCGCTCAATGTTCCCAAAACACTTGTTAAGAGTATGAAAATTGAGCTATGTAGTGCGGATAATGTATGGCGTGAAATTAATGGTATAGAAAACAATCATCAAAGGCTTGTTATGGTTAAGGTTGGAGAAAAAGCAAAAGCAGTACGCTTTACTCTTACGCAGACTAACGGCAACGAACAGGCTGAAATTTATTCGATAGATTTAAAATAACATTGGGAAGGAGATGGCAAAAGGTTGAATTTCAGACAAGTAAATCTTGATTTTCACACAAGTGAAATGATAGAGAATATAGGAGAAAAATTTAATAAGGAACAGTTTCAGGCGGCGCTAAAAAAAGGTTGCGTAAATTCTGTTACATTGTTTGCAAAATGCCATCACGGGTGGTCGTATCACCCGACAAAAACTAATGAAATGCATCCTCATCTTAATTTTGACTTGCTGGGGGCGCAGATTGAGGCGGCACACGAGATAGGAGTAAAGACGCCTGTATATATATCGGCAGGGCTGGACGAAAAAACAGCTCGCCGTCACCGTGAATGGCTTGTCAGAAATAAAGACGAGTCTACAATGTGGGCAAAGGATTTTACTGAAGCAGGTTATCATAAGCTTTGTATGTCTTCTCCGTATCTGGATTATTTAATAGAACAGATTGAAGAGGTATGCAAAAATTATGACGCTGACGGAATATTCCTTGATATTGTCGGTGTTCAGCCGTGCTATTGTCAGAGTTGTATAGCGGAGCGTACTGCAATGGGAATGGACCCATATGATGAAAAAGCGGTTCTGGAGCACTCAGAAATGGTGTATAAGAGATATGCCGAAAAAACACGCGCGGCGGTTGATAAGTATAAAAAGGGACTTCCGCTGTTTCATAACGGGGGACATATTCGTCAGGGCAGGCGTGATTTGGCTCACTATAACACACATTTGGAGATTGAGAGTCTGCCTACGGGCGGATGGGGTTATGATCATTTTCCGTTTTCAGCGAGATACTGTCAGGGCTTGGATATAGAATATCTTGGTATGACAGGTAAATTCCATAGCTCTTGGGGAGAATTCGGGGGTTTTAAGCACCCAAATGCGCTCAGATATGAGGTGTCATTGGCTGCGGCAAACGGAGCAAAATGTTCAATAGGCGACCAGTTAGCTCCGAATGGTGAAATGGATATGGTTACATATGACTTGATAGGACGCGCGTATTCAGAGTTGAAGGAGAAAGAACCTTGGCTTGATAATGTTACAGCTGTGGCAGATATTGCCGTAATAGCGCCGGAGGCATACAGCCGTGAGTTAAGTACGGGTCAGATGACGCAGGTAGATGATTCGGGCAGCGGTGTAAGCAGGATTTTGCTCGAAGGAAAGTATCTGTTTGACGTGGCAGATTTTGAAACGGAGCTTGATAAATATAAGGTGGTCATACTGCCTGATGTAATAAGAGCAGACGAGAAATTTGCGATGAAATTAAAACAATTCTGCCAAAACGGCGGTAAGATACTTGCTACGGGAAAATCAGCTTTATATGAGGATAAGAATGAATTTTGTCTTGACCTTGGCGCAGAGTGGGTTAAGGAAAGTCCGTACAGACCTGATTATTTCAGACCATCTGTAAAAATTGATGGTATGGGTGATACGGGATATGTGATGTACGGCAGCGGTGAAAGAGTACGATGTATCGGTACAGAGCTTGGTGCACGTGAAAATCCGTACTTTAACCGTTCATATAAACATTTCTGCTCACATCAGCATACGCCGAACAGCGGCGAATACGGAGGAGCAGGAATGACCGAAGGACAGGACGGAATATATATCGCTTGGGATATCTTTAATGATTATGCCGTAAGCGGAGAAATACATTTAAAGCAAATAACGGTTTTTGCGCTTGACAGACTGCTTGGGGAAAGAAAAACTCTTATAACAAATCTTCCCGCGCAGGGAGTTGCAACGCTTATGGAGCAGAATAGCAGACAGATATGTCACTTGCTTTATGCAAGTCCTGTAAAGCGCGGAAACGGAGTTGAAATAATAGAGGATATACTGCCTGTATATGATGTATCGGTAAGTATAAGAACCGATAAAAATATAAGCCGTGTTTATCTTGCTCCCCAGATGGAGGAGATTCCGTTTACTTATGAAAACGGACGAGTTACGGCACAGATAAAAAAATTGGAATGTCACCAGATGGCAGTATTTGAATGAAAGGGATTTGAAAAATGAAGGTATTGGCGATAGGAAACAGCTTTTCAAGCGACGCTATGCGTTATCTGCATAATATAGCGAAAGCTGACGTGACAGAAATGAAAACGGTGAACCTGTTTATAGGGGGCTGTCCTCTGTCAAGACATTATGCCAATATGCATAATGACGCGGCGGATTATGATTTTGAATTTAACGGCGAAAGAACAGGTATTAAGGTATCGATACGTCAGGCACTTCAAAGTGATGTGTGGGACGTTGTAACATTACAGCAGGCAAGCAGTCTGAGTATTGATTACAATACATATCAGCCGTATCTGGGAGCGCTTGCAGATTATGTACGCATACACGCGCCTAAATCAAAAATTATGCTCCATCAGACGTGGGCGTATGAGCAGGATAGTGACAGGCTTACAAAAGAGCTTGGATATAAAAATCAAACAGAAATGTTTGATGACTTGAAATCGGCATATGCGAAAGCAGCTCAGAAACTGGGCGGTATGGAGCTTATTCCGGGCGGTGAAACGTTTCAGAATTTAATAAAGGCAGGCGCAGGGCATATTCACCGAGATACCTTCCACGCGTCATTGGGACTTGGACGTTTGGCGCTTGGATATGTGTGGTATGAAACTCTGACGGGTAAAAATTGTGCAGATAACAGCTTTGCAGAATTTGATGAACCTGTAACAGAACAGGATAAAAAAACGGCACAGACCTGCGCTCATAAAGCAGCAGAGCAGTACAGGAGGATATAATATGTATAAATTTAATAACAGGGAAATAACTTTTGATAAATATAATACACCGACACCGTGGATGAACTACCTTTCAAACGGTACATTCCATACTATGATTTCTCAGGCAGGCGGAGGAGTGGCATTCTATAAATCACCGCAGATATGGAGAATAAACCACTATCGTTTTTTCCATCTTCCGACTGACAGAAGCGGTTTTTATACATACATTAAGGACGGTGCAGATATATGGTGTCCGACAAACGAACCGTGTAAGGTAAAGCCTGATGAGTGGAGCTCAACGCACGGTATGGGATATACTCGTTTTGAGGCTAAGAAGAATGGTTTGGCGGTTAACAGTACATATTTTGTGGGCGAATATGAAAACGCTCTTATATGGAGTCTGAAAATAAAATCGGACAGTGACAAAAAGATTTCTGTTTTCCCTTATGTAGAACTGGGTATGATGGAATTTATGCGCGAATTACAGTGGCAGTGTTATAACAAACATCAGCTTACCGCATATAATCTTGAAGATATTCTGGTATATAAATACGGAGTGGAGGATCAGCCCCGACCAAACGAAACACCGCTTGTATACTTTGCGGCGGATACGGAGGTTACGGCATTTGATTGTGACCGTGATGAATTTGTAGGAGCTTACAGAAGTGAGGAAAATCCTCAGAATGTTGAAACGGGAAAATGTACAAACTCAACTCTTTACGGCGGCGACCCGTGTTTTGCTCTTCAGATTGATATAGAGCTTAAAGCAGGAGAGGAAAAGACAGTAAATATTTTTCTTGGTACGGCAATGACGGAGGAGGATATAAAAAAGAGCGTTAGTCATTGCAGGGAAAAGGATTTTGTTAATAAATCATATAACAGACTAAAGGAACAGTGGGACAATTATCTTGGTAAATTCCAGTGTGAAATACCTGATAAAGACGCTCAGACAATGATAAATATATGGAACCCGTATCAGGCGGAGCGTAATTTCCAGTTTTCGCGTAATATAAGCTATTATGCAACGGGAACTTTCCGCGGCGTCGGAGTAAGAGATACGGCTCAGGATATTTTGGCAATGGTACCGTTTGACCTTAGAAGAGCGAAAAATAAACTGAATCTTTTGTTTACACAGCAGTATCAGGATGGTCACTGCAATCACTATTGTTTCCCGACGGAAGGCTGGGAACCTGTAACGCGTATTCACAGTGATAATCACTTATGGCTCGTAATGACCTGCTACCATATAATTATGGAGGAAGGCATTCTTGATTATCTTGACGAAGTTGTGGATTTTTATGACGGAGGCAGCGCAACGGTGTGGGAGCATATCAAGAAATCAATTGGTTTCTGTATGGCAAGCCTCGGTAAAAACGGATTTCCGCTTATGCTTTCTTCTGACTGGAACGATATGCTTTATAAGGTGTGCCGTAAAGGTAAGGGCGAGAGTATATGGACATCTATGCAGTTCGGAACTGTTTTGAGAATGATAGCTGAAATTGCCGCGCTTAAAGGTGAGGACAGCCAAAAGTACCTTGATATATATGAAACTCAGAAAAAGCTTGTTAACGAAAAGGCGTGGGACGGTAAGTGGTATATACGTTGTATAACAGACGAGGGTCGCTACATAGGAAGTGAAAAAGAGCCTCAGGCGAAAATATGGCTTAACACGCAGAGCTGGTCTGTAATAAGCGGTATGGGTGATAACGGAAACACCGCTATGGACAATGTAAACAAGTATCTTGATACTGAACTTGGAATAAAAAAAATACATCCGTCAATGCAGGATTATCCGACAAAGGAAGATCCGCTTACATATTACAATAAAGGCTGCGGAGAAAACGGCAGTGTGTTCTGCCACGCAAATACGTGGGCAATTATTGCGGAATGTATATTAAAACATCCGGAAAGAGCCTATAAGTATTATCATCAGCTTTTACCGATGATAGCACAGCAAAAGGCAGGCGAATGGCGTTATAAGGCGGAGCCTTATGTGTACGCATCAAATATTTTCGGACCTGAAAGCGATAAATTCGGACTTGCAAACGTGTCGTGGCTTACAGGAACTGCGGCTTGGATGTATATTGCGGTTACTCAGTATATGTTTGGTATACGCGCAAAATGGGATGGACTTGAAATTGACCCGTGTCTTGCGGACGAAATGCTGCCTGCTAAGATTACGAGGGTATTTCGAGGACATATGTATGATATTACAATCACTAAAAATGAAAAAGTATTCATACCTGAGTCGGATAAAGATGTCAGCATAGTTATTTAAATCGGAGGTATTATGGATTTTAAAAATTTAAAAAACTTTATGGACAGTCTGACTGATTGGATTATTCCCGGTAACAGCGCGGTGGTCTATAAGGACGGTCAGAAAGTGTTCGAATACAGTTCGGGATATTCTGATTTGGAAAATAAGATAAAGATGACAGGCGAAGAAAATATAAATATTTATTCGTGTTCAAAGGTTGCTACGGTAACAGCGGCTTTGCAGCTATATGAACAGGGAAAATTCTTGTTAAGCGACCCGTTGTATGAGTATATTCCCGAATTTAAAGAAATGTATGTAAAAAGCGGAGAACGAATAGAAAAGGCAAAGAATCCAATTACACTGCGTAATCTGTTTACAATGACGGCAGGGTTAACCTATAATATGGATACCGACGCATTTAAAAAGGCAAAAGAAATAACGGGCGGAAAAATGGACACGCAGACTGTTGTAAAATGTATCGCAAAAGACCCGCTGCAGTTTGAACCTGGTGAGAGCTGGGGCTACAGCTTATGCCACGATATTCTTGCCGCTGTTGTAGAGGTGATTTCGGGAAAACGTTTTTCGGAATATGTAAAGCAGAATATATTTGAACCTTTGGATATGAAATATTCCTGTTATCACGCGTCAGACGAGATAAAAAATCGTATGGCACAGCAGTATATTTATGATACAGGCGGAGAAAAAGACATTGTTACTCTGCAAAACAGTCAGAACAGCAGAGGTGTTATCAAGAACACAGGAGGTGGCAATTCGCTGGTGCCGGGAGAAGAATATGATAGCGGCGGAGCAGGAATAATCACAACTGTAAAGGATTATGCAAAATTTGCGGCAGCGCTTGCAAACAAAGGCCTTGGGGTAAACAACAACAGGATAATCGGCTCTGGCACTGTTGAGTTGTTAAGAACAAATCAGTTAAACAGCGAGCAGATGAAGGGATATAACTGGCGCCGGCTTGCCGGCTACGGCTACGGTCTTGGCGTAAGGACAATGGTTGACAGAGCCGCGGCAGGCTCGAACGGTTCGATAGGCGAATTTGGCTGGGGCGGCGCGGCAGGCGCAAATATACTGATAGATCCGGATTTGAATTTAGCTGTATTTTATGCTCATCATATGCTTAATCCGCAGGAAGAATACTATCAGCCAAGACTTAGAAATGTAATATATTCAAGTATATAATAAAAGAAAGGAAGTAGATAAAATGAAACCAAGAATAGGAATAAGACCTACAATTGACGGCCGCTGGGGCGGTGTAAGAGAAAGTCTTGAAGAAAAGACAATGGCAATGGCAAAGGCGGCGAAGGAGCTGATTGAAAGCAATGTGCATTATCAGGACGGAATGCCTGTTGAATGTGTAATTTCACCGTGTACAATCGGTTCAGGCGCAGAGGCGGCAAAGTGCAATGATTATTTTTCAACACAGAATGTGTGTGCGTCACTTGCAGTTACTCCGTGTTGGTGCTACGGCTCGGAAACTATGGATTTGAGCTCGGATACGGTAAAGGCTGTATGGGGATTTAACGGAACGGAGCGTCCGGGTGCGGTTTATCTGGCTGCTGTTATGGCGGCATTCGCACAGAGAGGACTTCCTGCATTTTCAATGTACGGTCACGACGTACAGGATATTGATGATAACACTGTTCCCGAAGATGTTGCGGAAAAGATGATACGCTGGGCAAAGGGCGCAATTGCAGTAGGACAGATGAAGAATAAGTCATATGTAAACCTTGGCGGTGTATCAATGGGTATTGCAGGCTCATACTGCGATATGTCTTTTATGCAGAAGTATCTCGGTATAAGAGCTGAATTTGTTGACCTTACAGAAATACTTAGAAGAATAACTCTGGGTATATATGATAAGGACGAGTATGAAAAAGCGCTTAAATGGATAAAGGAAAACTGTCCTGAAGGCTTTGATAAAAATTCAGGCAAGAATTTCCCTGAAATTATTACAAAATCAAAAGTAGTTCCTGCTGATAAGGATTGGGAGTTTATCGCTAAATTTACAATAATCGTAAATGATATTCTCTACGGAAATGAAAAGCTTGCCGAAATGGGCTGGCACGAGGAATCACTTGGCAAGAATGCCATAGTAGGCGGTTTTCAGGGACAGCGCAACTGGACAGACTGGCTGCCGAATGCTGATTTTACAGAGGCAATTATGGCGTCGTCATTTAACTGGAACGGCAAGAAAATGCCTACGCCGTTTGCAACTGAGAATGATACGTTAAACGGTATTTCAATGCTGCTTGCCACGCTTGTTACAGGTAAAGCTCCTGCATTCCACGACGTTCGTACATACTGGTCACCTGAGGCTGTTAAACGTGTTACTGGCAAAGAGCTTACCGGCAAGGCAGAACAGGGAATAATTCATCTTATAAATTCCGGTGCAACTGCGCTTGACTGTACGGGAGCGTCTAAGGACAAAAATGGTAACGGTACTCAAAAAGAATGGTGGAATATGACTGACGAAGATATAAAAGCGTGCATTGAGGCCACAGATTGGTGCAGAGCCGATTATGAGTATTTCAGAGGCGGCGGATTTTCAAGCCATTTCAGAACAAAGGCGGAAATGCCTGTTACAATGCTGAGAGTAAATCTTGTCGAGGGAATAGGACCTGTTATTCAGATAGCAGAAGGTTATACCTGTAACCTTGACGACGATGTTCACGATAAGCTTGACAAGCGTACAGACCCGACCTGGCCGACAACTTGGTTTGCGCCTGTTTTAACAGGTACAGGTGCGTTTACTGACGTATACAGTGTAATGGCAAACTGGGGAGCTAATCACGGCGTTACTGTAGGCGGACACGTTGGAGCAGATTTAATAACACTATGCTCAATGCTCAGGATTCCTGTAACAATGCATAATGTAGCTGATGAAAAGGTATACCGTCCGCACGTTTGGTCATCATTCGGAACGGAGGACGCACAGGCGGCAGACTATGCGGCTTGTAAAAACTACGGACCTATGTACAGATAAAAATGAATATTGGATATGCGGCTTTTGCCGCATATCCGTTCATAATAATATTGTATTGATTACAGGGTATATACTAAAATCTTGTTACCCTTCCACCCAAGGAACTTTCTCTCTCCCTATCCTTGTTACTGTATATACCTTGTAATGAATATAATAAATGCTCCTTAGGGAGTATTTTTCATATATAGAAAAAAATTATAATTATTTTTACTAATATCTTGATTTTTTTTGGAAAATATATTAAAATATAAGTATTAGATTAAATCACAAAAGATTTAGGAGGATATATTTATGATTACAGCAGGCGATTTTAGAAACGGAAGAACCTTTGAGCACGAGGGAAACGTATATCAGATTGTCGAATTTCAGCACGTTAAGCCGGGAAAGGGAGCAGCATTCGTAAGAACAAAGCTAAAGAATATAATAAGCGGCGGTGTTGTTGAAAAAACTTTCAGACCTACAGAAAAGTTTGAAGAAGCACATATTGACAGAAAGGATATGGCATATTCATACGGAGATGATGATTTCTATCACTTTATGGATAATGAAACTTTTGATATGCTTGATATCGCTAAAGGTGAGATTGAAGAGCAGATGAAGTTTGTCAAGGAAAATGACGTATGTAAGGTAATGTCATACAAGGGTAATGTTTTCGGTGTTGAACCGCCTACTTTTGTAGAATTACAGATTACAGAAACAGAGCCCGGTTTTGCGGGAAATACTTCAACTAACGCAACAAAGCCGGCAACGCTTGAAACAGGCGCAACAATTCAGGTACCTTTGTTTGTTGATATAAACGAGGTAATCAGAGTTGATACAAGAACAGGAGAGTATATGGAAAGAGTTAAATAATCTGCTGAGATTATTTGAAAGGATTTAACAGGTATACTTATGAAAGATTTAATTAAAAAGGTTTCGTACCTTAAAGGTTATGCGGACGGTCTTGATATAAGCCCGAAAAGCGACGAGGGCAAGCTCATTATGAAATTGCTTGAAGTTATGGGTGAAATGGCTGACGCTATTGAGGAAATAGACGACAGAGTATATGATGTGGAAGACGTTGTTGACGAGCTTGACGAGTGCGTGTTTGCAATGGCTGATGATGTCTATGGTGATGATGAATTTGACAGCGAGGACTATGACGAGGATGACAGCGAAGAGTTTTTCGGTGATTATGACGACGATTACGAGAGCGGCGAAGGCGATGATTATTTTGAAATTCAGTGTCCGGGCTGCGGTGAGGACGTTATGATTGATTTTGATATGATAGATGACGACAATGCTATTATATGTCCTAATTGTCACGAGGAAATCGAGCTTGAGTTTGAATGTGATTGTGACGATGGAGAATGTCATCATAGCGAAAACTGATAAAATTACAGGGGAGCTGATAAACAGCTCCTTTTTTGTGAAAGGAATAATAAATGACAGGACTATATATTCATATACCGTTTTGTAAGCAGAAATGTAAGTATTGCGATTTTGTATCTTTTTCCGGAATGGAGAATCTGACAGACCAATATATAGACGCGCTTGAAAATGAGGCACGTCGGTTTTGCGGTGAAAAGATTGATACTGTATTTATCGGCGGCGGTACACCAACCGTATTGACGGCAAAACAGCTCAGAAGAATTGTTGGTATGTGTTTTAATTTATTTGATATAAGCAATGAATATGAATTTACAATTGAGGCAAATCCCGGTACGCTTGATGATGATAAGATAAGTTCGGCTCTTGGCGGAGGTGTGAACAGAATAAGTGTCGGAGTCCAGTCGTTTAATGATAATGAGCTAAGGCGGATTGGGCGAATACATAACGCTGAAACGGCATATAATACAATTTGTCATTTGAAAAAAATGGGATTTGATAATATTAATGTTGACCTTATGACCGCTCTGCCTTCACAGACGGAACAGAGCCTTATGTCGACGTTAAAGACAGTTGCAGAACTGCCTGTAAAGCATATATCGGCGTATAGTCTGATAATTGAGGAAGGAACGCCGATTGCCAAGGAATATGACGCAGGCGTGCTGGATATACCCGACGAGGACACTGAACGCAGTATGTATAATACAGCGGCGGATATTTTGAAAAGTAACGGATTTTTACAGTATGAAATATCTAATTTTGCTGTAAGCGGCTTTGAATGCAGGCATAATATAAAATATTGGACAGCCGAAAAGTATATCGGACTTGGCGCCGCGGCACATTCGTATGACGGAAAGAATAGATATTTTAATACTTCTGACATAAAAGCATATTTGCAGGGAGCGCCGCGTGAAAAGGTGATTCTTACAGAGCAGGACAGAATATCGGAATTTATAATTACAGGCTTGCGTATGATTTCGGGAATAGATGAAAATGTATTTTTAGAAAAGTTCGGCAAAAAATTTGACAGACTGTATGGAGCAGAGCTTAACAAATTTATAAGTATGGGACTTATGACGTATGACAACGGAAGATATGCGTTGACGCCTCGCGGAATAGACGTTTCAAACTCAATTTTGTGTGAATTTGTGTAAATTGTTAATAAATTATGAAAAGTTTGAAGAAGTGCTTGACAACCGAGGTTAATAGTGGTATCTTATACTTGTTAGCACTCAAACCGAATGAGTGCTAACAAAATGTTCGCAATAAAATAGAGGAAAGGAATGATTGTATATGGATTTAAGCGACAGAAAACAAAAAATCCTGCAAGCAATCATTGACGAATATATAGGCACTGCGGAGCCTGTAGGTTCAAGGGCAATTTCCAAAAAGGAAAATCTCGGACTTTCCAGCGCCACTATAAGAAATGAGATGGCGGATTTGGAGGAGATGGGATATCTTATTCAGCCTCATACTTCAGCCGGACGTATACCTTCGGACGAGGGATATAGATTTTATGTCAATTCGCTTATGCAGGACTATAAAATCGGTATAGAGGCAATAATTGAATTGCAGAACGTCCTTGAAAACCGTGTAAGCCGTCTAGAAAAGATTATACGGTATGCAGGTGCTATCGCGTCGAGTCTTACTGATTATACCACTGTTATAACATCGCCTAAGGAGCCTGATTTTAAGATAAAAAAGATTGATCTTGTAATGATTTCAGACCGAACGGCAATGCTGATTGTTGTAACACGTACAGTAAGAAGTCAGGTTATGAATGTTGACCTTGACGAAATATCCTGCCGTGAAATTGCTGAGATATTAAATCAGAACCTGTCAGGACTTCACGCGGCTCAGATAACGTTTGATAAAATACAGTCTATTCAGTCCCAGATTGAAAACAGGGTGCCCTTGTCGGCAAAGACACTCATAGACATAATGCATTTTGTTTATGACACGATAACAGAGGATAACGAAACCGAGATATATGTCAACAATGCAAAGTCAATACTGAAATATCCGGAATACAGTGATGTCGATAAGGCTCAGGAGATTTTTACGTTTTTAGAAGATAAAGAGAATCTGAAAAAACTTATTGAATCGAGCAGCAGTGACGGTATAGAGGCTAAGATAGGAAAAGAAAATGATTTTGAAATAATGAAAGATTGTTCGCTTGTAAGTATGAATTATTCACTGGGTGAAAAGACGGCAGGTAAGCTTGCCGTAATAGGACCCAAACGAATGAATTATGCAAAAGTGTTTGCAAGTCTTGACCTTATTTCAAGTGAAATAGATAAAATACTCCGCTATTATATGAATGGCGAATGAGGAAAGGAGTAATCGAATGAATAAGAATAATGAAGAATTAAACGAGGAGCTTTCAGAAGATAATATAGAAGAAACTCAGGAGAGCGCCGAGGTTGAAGAAGAGGAAACTCTTGAAGATAAGCTAAAGGAGCAGACCGACAAATATATGAGGCTGTACGCTGAATTTGATAATTTCCAGAAACGTACTCAGCGTGAAAAGGATATGAGATATGGTGACGCCATAATAGACGCAGTTGCAGAAATGCTTGCAATAGGTGATAATCTGGAACGAGCGCTTAAAACTGAGGTTGAATCCGAAGACGCGGTGAAGCTTAAAGAGGGAGTAGAAATGGTGTTAAAGCAGTTTAACGATTCTATTCAGAAGTTAGGCGTAAAACCGATTGAGGCAGAAGGAGAACAGTTTGACCCTAATTTGCACAATGCCGTTATGCACATTGAGGACGAAACCATAGATGATAATACCGTTGTTGAAGAATTGATGAAGGGTTACATATATAAAGATAATCGTGTAGTCAGACATTCAATGGTAAAAGTGGCTAATTAAAACCTATATAAATAGTAAATAAAAAATCATTAAAATATATTAAATTGAAATCATTTCAAGGAGGAAAATAAAATGGGAAAGATTATAGGAATTGACTTAGGTACAACAAACAGTTGTGTTGCAGTTATGGAGGGCGGTAATCCGAACGTCATAACAAACAGTGAAGGCGCGAGAACAACACCATCTGTTGTAGCGTTCCAGAAGGACGGAGAAAGAATTGTCGGTCAGGTTGCAAAAAGACAGGCGGTTACAAACGCTGACAGAACAATTATGTCAATCAAGAGAAAAATGGGTACAACCGAAAAGGTTACAATTGATGATAAAGCGTATACACCGCAGGAAATTTCAGCAATGATACTGACAAAGCTTAAGCAGGATGCAGAGGCATATATCGGGGAAACAGTTACACAGGCGGTTATTACCGTACCTGCATACTTCAACGACTCACAGCGTCAGGCTACAAAGGACGCAGGTAAAATTGCAGGTCTTGAAGTTATGAGAATCGTAAACGAGCCGACGGCTGCCGCTCTTGCTTACGGCGTAGGCGAGAAAGACCAGAAAGTAATGGTATACGACCTTGGCGGCGGTACGTTCGACGTGTCAATTCTTGATATTTCAGAAGGCGTGTTCGAGGTGCTTTCAACAAACGGTGATACACAGCTTGGCGGCGATGATTTTGACCAGAGAATTATTGATTATCTTGTTGCAGAGTTCAAGAAGAACGAGGGGGTAGACCTTTCGGGCGATAAAATGGCTATGCAAAGACTTAAGGAGGCTGCCGAGAAGTCAAAGATTGAGCTTTCGACAACGACAACTTCAAATATAAATCTGCCGTTTATTACGGCTGACGCGTCAGGTCCAAAGCATATGGACATTACGCTTACAAAGGCTAAGTTTGACGAATTGACTGCAGACCTTGTTTCAAGAACACTTACTTGCATAAGAAATGCAATGAATGACGCAGGACTAAGCGCGTCACAGATTGATGAGGTACTGCTTGTCGGAGGTTCTTCAAGAATACCAGCCGTACAGGACGCAGTTAAAAAAGAAATGAATAAAGAGCCTAATAAGGGTATTAACCCTGACGAATGTGTAGCTGTCGGCGCGGCAAGACAGGCAGGTGTTTTAAGCGGCGATACTTCACAGGATATTCTGCTTTTGGACGTTACACCTTTGTCACTTGGTATTGAAACAATGGGCGGTGTGTTCACAAAGCTGATTGAAAGAAATACAACAATTCCTACAAATAAGTCACAGATTTTCTCAACAGCGGCAGACGGTCAGACATCAGTTGAGGTGCACGTTTTGCAGGGTGAAAGAGAAATGGCTCAGTACAATAAAACTCTTGGACGTTTCAATCTGACAGGCATTGCTCCCGCTCCTCGCGGAGTTCCTCAGATTGAGGTTACATTTGATATTGACGCTAATGGTATTGTAAACGTAAGCGCAAAGGATTTGGGAACGGGCAACGAGCAGAAAATCACTATTACAGCATCGTCAAACCTTTCTGACGAAGATATTGATAAGGCGGTTAAAGAGGCTGAAAAATACGCTGAGGAGGACAAAAAGCGAAAAGAAGAAGTTGAAGTCAGAAATAATGCTGAATCGCTTGTATATCAGTGTGAAAAGGCAGTTAAGGACGCAGGCGATAAGGTAGATGACGCGACTAAGTCAATGGTTGAAACGGAAGTAAACAAGGTTAAAGACGCATTGCAGGGAACAGATACAGACGCTATTAAAAAGGCGACTGAGGAGTTGCAGGAGAAGTTCTATTCTGTAGCTCAGCAGATGTATCAGCAGGCAAATCCTCAGGGCGATCCTAATGCTGCTCCGAATGAACAGCAGTCAGAGGATAATGTTTACGAGGCTGACTATAAAGAAGTAGATAATGATAATAATTAATCATCTTATGGGACGGACAAATGTCCGTCCTTTTAAGGGTTTACAAACGGACTCAAATATAGTATAATATTGTAGGCAGGTGAAAATAATGGCGGAAAAAAGAGATTATTATGAAGTTCTGGGTGTGCAGAAGAGCGCCTCAGACGATGAAATAAAAAAAGCATTCCGAAAAATGAGTAAAAAATACCATCCTGACCTTAATCCGGGCAATAAAGAGGCTGAGGAGAAGTTCAAGGAGGTAAACGAGGCATATCAGGTGCTTTCGGATTCAGATAAAAAGTCGAAGTACGACCAGTTCGGTCACGCAGGAGTAGACCCTAATTTTGGCGCCGGCGGAGGCTATGGCGGCGCAGGATTTGACTTCGGAGATATATTCGGTGACATATTCGGAGGTTTTGGAGGCGGATTCGGCGGAGGACGCAGAAACGGTCCGAGACGCGGAAATGATATACGCAGAGTTATTGATATAAGTTTTGAAGAGGCGGCGTTTGGCTGTACCAAGAAGATGAATATTCAAACGCAGGAAAAATGCGAGGAATGCGGCGGAACAGGAGCTAAAAAAGGTACGACTGTTACAACGTGTTCGCACTGTAACGGTACCGGGCGCGTAAAGACCCAGCAGAGAACTATTCTTGGTTATATGACTACGGAAACGACGTGTCCGCAGTGTAACGGAGAAGGTAAGATTATAAAAGAGCCTTGCAGGGAATGTCGCGGAACAGGTGCTGTAAGACGCAATAAAACAATCGAGGTTCAGATACCTTCCGGTATTGATGATAACCAGACAATTCAGCTTTCGGGAAAGGGCGAGGCAGGCAGCAAAGGCGGGCCAAACGGTGATTTACTTATTACAGTGCGTGTACGTCCGCACGACATCTTCCAGCGTCGCGGGAATGATGTGTTCATAAATATGCCTATCAGCTTTGTTGAGGCAGCGCTCGGCGCAAATGTGAAAGTACCGACTATTGACGGCGGCTGTGTTGAGTTGACTATTCCAGAGGGAACGCAGGCAGGTACCCGTTTCAGAATGAAAGGGAAGGGAATCCCGTATTTGAGAAGTAAATCGCGCGGTGACCAGTATGTAACTGTTGAGATTGAAATACCGCGTAATCTTACCCAAAAACAAAAAGAACTTCTCAAAGACTTTGACGAGGATAAGAATTATAAACAGAAGAAAAACTGGTACGATAAAATTAAAAACTTTATGAAATAATCGAGAAGGGAAAGAGCTAATATGCAACCAAATATTTACGAACTTTCAAAAATGACCAAGGAGCAATACGACTTTATAATGAAACGTGCCGAACTGGATATTACAGAGCAGATGAAACTTGCAAAAGAGGTATCTGACGATATAAGAGCACGCGGAGATGAGGCGGTACTTGAATATACAGCTAAATTTGACCGCGTACAGCTTACTAAAGACACGTTAAAGGTAAAGCCTGAGGAAATAGAGGCAGGATACAACCGCCTTGACGCAGAAACGCGTGAGGCGATTGAATATGCGTATAAGAATATCTATGATTTCCACGAAAAACAGCTCCCTGAGGAAATGTGGTTTACAATGGTGGACGACGGTCTTATGGTAGGCGAAAAAACTACTCCTATTGTTGACGTTTGTCTTTATGTTCCGCACGGAAAAGGTTCGTTCCCTTCGGTAATGTGTATGCTTGGTATTCCTGCCGTTGTGGCAAAGGTGCCTAAAATTGTCGTTGTAACTCCGCCGAATGAGAAAGGTGAGGTTGATGACGCAATTTTAGCGGCGGCTAAAATTATCGGTATAACAGAAATTTATAAGGTTGGCGGTATTCAGGCGGTTGCGGCTGTAGCATATGGCACGGAAACTATTCCGAAGTGTCATAAAATAATAGGTCCCGGCAACAGTTATGCGACGGCAGCAAAGAGAGTTCTTGCAAATCATATTGACGCGGGACTTCCGGCAGGTCCGAGCGAAATAATCGTACTTGCTGATGAAAAGGCAGACCCTGAAAAGGTTGCGCTTGACTGGATGATAGAGGCAGAGCACGGTCCCGACAGCGCGGCGCTGCTTGTTACTCATTCGCGTGAACTTGTTGATAAGGTAATACCTATTGTAGACCGTCAGCTTGAAAAGATTTCGCCTAAAAGAAAAGAATTTATAGAAACAAATCTGACAACCTATGGCGGTGTTATATTAACAAATTCACTTGATGAGTCAATTGACTTTGTCAACGATTACGCACCTGAACATATGGAAGTAATGACGGAAAAACCGTTTGACACACTTCCTAAAATTAAAAATGCAGGTGAAATTCTGCTTGGAGATTACACACCTGTAACACTATGCAATTTTGTGCTCGGACCGAATGCCATACTGCCGACAGGCGGATTTGCAAAGACTTATTCATCTGTATCTGTACAGGACTTTTTGAAACGTTCATCGGTAGGTTATGCCTCTAAGGAAGGTTTTGAAAATGTTCGTGAATATGCGTACAGAATTTCAAAGGTTGAAGGTTTTGATACTCACGGTTTAGCCGTTAAGGAGAGAAAGTAAAATGAAACCAATAAAAGTAATACGGAAAACAACAGAATCGGAAATGACAGTAATACTTGATTTTTCTCCGTTAAAATCGAATTATCGCGAATATATTAATACCGGCATAACGTTTCTTAACCATATGATTGAACATATTGCTTGGCGAGGCGGTTTTAATATTGAGGTCAATGTAAAACTGGACAAGTTCGTTCTTACCCACGTTATTGCAGAGGACTTGGGAATAGCTTTAGGTAAAGCAGTGCGTGAATACATACTTAGTACAGACGGTGTGCAGGGATATGGCGACGCTGTAGGAATAATTGATGAGGCAAAGGCACAGTGTGCAGTAAGTTTTGAGGAACGTGCATACTGCGATATTGATTTTAACAGTATCGGGGTTGGAGAGTGCGTGGAAGGAATGAATTCCGAGAACTTGGAAACATTTCTTGAAGGCTTTGCTCAGGGAGCAATGTGCACGCTCCACGTTGATTTGATTAAAGGTCATAACGGACATCATATATGGGAAGCGATTTACCGTGCTTTCGGAATTGCACTGAACCGTACACTTATGGTTTCAGAGGAGCGAAAGGGAAGAACGGCAGGAGTTGCAGGTAAGATTGAATGGGTAATTGAATGATTATTAGGGACACTAAAAATTTTAGTGTCCCTGTTTTAAAAGAGGTAAAAATGAAACTGGCAAAATTTCTTGATAAATATAATACTGTAATCTTTGATATGGACGGTGTCATTACAAGTGAACAAAATTACTGGAACTGCGCTGCGCTTACAGTTTGGGAATATCTTAAATGGAACCGTGACGGAGAAACAAGTATTGATACTGAATGGGCAGAGCAGCATTTAAAGGAAATACGCTCACGAGTATTTTGTAATGACGAAATAATAAGCGTGCTAAAAAGTAAGGGTGTAAATTCAAACTGGGATTTGGGATATGTCACAGTGCTTTTGGCGTGGATATGCAACGGCAGGGAGTATGACGGTGATTTTGCAGACGTACTTTCTTTGGCAAAAACATTGCCTGATAATATATTAGACGCATATGATGAATTGGCAAAAAGCGCGTCTGACATGACCGGATTTGACTATGACTGGGTGCGCCGCAATAATCTTATGTGGCAGACTATGCACACACTTTTTCAGGAATGGTTTCTTGGTGATGAACTTATCGGCAACCGTTCTATGCACGGCAGAAAAAGAGGTTTGCTGCATAATGAACAGCCCATTGTAGATAAAGATAGACTTACAAAAATGATTGAGTTGTTAAGTGAAAGTAAGCGTATCTGCACGGGGACAGGCAGACCGTATGTAGAAATGATACAGCCGCTTGAGGATTGGGGAATAAGGCAGTATTTTGCAAAAGACGGATTATGCAATTACAATAATGTAATTGTGGCTGAAAAGAAGTTAAACAGTACGTTTACAAAACCGCACCCGTATATGTTTTTAAAGGCTCTTTACGGTACAGATTACGACGACAAGAAACTCATAGGCGGCAATTACAATAAGAATAAAATTAAAACAACATTGGTTGTCGGTGACGCCGGAGCCGATATACTGGCGGCTCAGGCTATGGGAGCGGACTTCTGCGCCGTTTTAACGGGAATACAGGGGGAAAAAGCGAGAAAATATTTTGAAAATCTTAAAGCGGCATATATATTAAACAGTGTACTTGATTTTGTGGAGGAAGTTTAAATGGAGAAGAAAATAACGGCTCCTTTAACAAAGGAGATAATCAAAGATTTAAAGGCTGGGGACAGTGTTTTATTGTCAGGTGTGATTTATACTGCGCGTGACGCGGCACACGAAAGAATGACACGTAATTTCAAAAACGGCGAACCATTTCCGATTGAGCTCAATAATCAGGTGATTTATTATGCAGGTCCATGTCCTGCAAAACCGGGAGAAGTAATTGGTTCCTGCGGACCTACAACCGCAGGCAGAATGGACGCATATACACCGATTCTTTTAGATAACGGACTTGGAGCAATGATAGGCAAAGGCGCGAGAAATCCTGAGGTGGTAGAGGCAATGAAACGCAATACCGTTGTTTACTTCGGAGCGATAGGCGGCGCAGGTGCTCTTATTGCAGAGAGTATAAAGAAAGCCGAAGTGATTGCGTATGATGATCTGGGAACAGAGGCGATACGCCGTCTTGAAGTTGAGGATTTGCCATTGGTTGTTTTGATTGACTGCAAGGGCAATGACTTATATGAGATGGGACAAGCTCAGTATAGGGAGATATAGAATGTTTCATAATATCAGAAAGCCGGTACATATTTCACTTAAAAGGCAGTTTGTTAATACGTTTTTTGTATTGCTGTTTGGTATAGGTATGGGAGTGTTTTCGAAATTTCTGGATTGTACACCATCAAATGAACTGCCCTATTTTATGGAAATAATTGATTTAAGTAACTTTTTCGGCAGAATTGCTATATGGTATTTTCTTGCCGTGGTTATAGCTGTATACAGTAAAACGCCGTTAAGGGCGGCAGTTAATGTGTTTCTGTTTTTTGTCGGAATGTTAGCAGGCTATTATGCGTATACAAGAATTTTTGCAGGATTTTATCCTGATAGGGCTTATTTTATGTTATGGGCAGGTCTTACGGTAATATCGCCTGTTCTTGCATTTATTTGCTGGTATGCAAGAGGCAGAGGGAAAATTGCAGTGGTTATTTCCTCGGTAATAATAGCAGTATTGTTCCTGCAGGCGTTTTATTTTAGTTTGACGTATTTTAATATGTCGTCACCGTTGGAGGTGCTTGTGTGGATAGCAGGTATAGCAGTGCTGTATAAGTCGCCTAAAAGACTTGCTGCAGTTATAGTGATGTCGATTGTAATTGCAGTTGTATTCAGAATGATTTCTCCATTTGGATTTCTTATATAAGTTTTTGCAGAGAAAACTTTGCAAAATAATCTTGACAAGTGTACTTGGCAGTGATATAATTTCTATGACAAGAAAACTTGTCATAGAAAGGAGCGATTATTATGAAGAAAGAAGAAATTCTTGAAAAAAGCAGAGCAGAAAAGAAAGACGAAGGTGTGGAATTTGCGCTGGAAAAAGGGCGTTTGTACGGTATTACAGGTATGACACTGCTATATCTCGCATTACTTGTTTTTAATCGTATATACGAGCAAAATAATTCAAGCCTGTTCGCAATGTACTGGACATATCTGGCGTTTGAAATGTTTGGACGATATAGGGTGAGAAAAAATAAAAACTCGTTGGCAGTAGGAATTGTATCAATTCTAATGGCGGCAGGATTTCTTGTTAGTCATATAATTATGGTTGTGAGGTAAGTATGGACAAAGAGCTTGTATTGAGGAACCGTTTGAAAGATGTCAGAACTGGGCAGGGAATGTCACAAAGTCAGTTGGCTGAGTTGGTAGGTGTTTCAAGAAATACTATCAGTTCAATTGAAACAGGGCAGTTTAACCCAACAGCAAAATTAGCTTTAATATTATGTATTGCATTGGACAAAAAATTTGAGGATTTATTTTATTTTGACTAAAAATAAAAGGACTGCTTATGCAGTCCTTTTAATATTTTTATACAAGATAAAGTAAATCAGTGTATGTCGGGAATGGCCAAAATTCTTTAGCTACTATAGTTTCAAGTGTATCAGCTGTTTCGCGGAGCTGTTCCATAGCAGGGATAACCTGCTCTTTATAGTACATACCGATAGCGTAAGCGTCGGTTTCCGGAACAGATGTTTTAGCGTCTAAAGCGTCAATTCTTGTCATAAGCTCCTCTGTAAGAGCAGTAAGAGTTTTTGCTTTGCTAAGCTCCTTCGGAGCGCCAATGCCGAGAGCCTTCTTTGAGGCGAGGTCGTCAGTTACGAACTTTGTGTATTTCAGACAGGCAGGGAGGATTTCCTGCTTAGCCATTTCAAGCATAGTAAGCATTTCAAAATGAAGTGTGTTGTTGTAGTCCTCCATCATAATCTCACCGCGCGTCTTAACCTCAACTTCTGTAAATACTTCCTGTTTTGTGAACAGGTCAATAGACTTTTGAGTAACAAAGTATGGCATAGCATCAGGTGTTGTCTGGAGATTATAAAGACCTCTCTTTTCAGCCTCCTTAACCCATTCGTCACTGTATCCGTTACCGTTAAAAATAATTCTTTCGTGGTCTTTAAAGATTCTAATTGCGGTTTCGAGTGCGTCCTTGTGTAAATCCTTGCTGTCTTTGAGCTTTTCAGCAATTTCCGTAAGTGTTTCCGCAACGATTGTGTTAAGAACAATATTGATACCGCCGATTGACTGTCTTGAACCGGGTGCGCGGAACTCAAAACGATTGCCTGTAAATGCGAAAGGAGAGGTTCTGTTTCTGTCCGTAGTATCTTTCTCAATGTCGGGAAGTGATTCAACACCTGTTTCAATAAGCTTGCCTGCGTCATACTTAACGCCCTTGCCCTCTTTTAACTGGTCAACTACAGCGGCAAGCTGGTCGCCTAAATAGATTGATATAATAGCAGGGGGCGCTTCATTTGCGCCAAGTCTATGGTCGTTTCCTGCCGTAGCAACAGATACTCTCAGAATATCTGAATAATCGTCAACCGCCTTTATAACGGCTGCAAGGAACAGAAGAAACTGTACATTTTCTTCAGGTTTTTTACCGGGTTTTAACAGAAGTTCACCATCAGAAGTGCCTATTGACCAGTTATTGTGCTTGCCCGAACCGTTAATACCCTCATAAGGCTTTTCGTGTAAAAGACAATATAAACCGTGATGGTTTGCAACTTTTTTTAGAACTTCCATAGTGAGCTGGTTGTGGTCGGTTGAAATGTTGGTGGTTGAGAAAATAGGGGCAATTTCGTGCTGAGCAGGAGCAACCTCGTTATGTTTTGTTTTTGCAAGAACACCAAGTTTCCATAATTCTTCGTCAACCTCTTTCATAAAGTCAGCAACGCGTTCTTTAATCTGACCGAAGTAGTGGTCGTCCATTTCCTGACCCTTTGCAGGTTTTGCGCCAAACAGTGTTCTGCCTGTCAAAAGTAAGTCTTTACGCTTGTTTCTAAGCTTTTTGTCCACAAGGAAATATTCCTGTTCGGGTCCTACATATGCGACAACTCTCTTTGGATTTTTGCCAAATAGATTAAGTACTTTTTTCGCAGCCTTATCAATTGCCGCTTCCGAACGTAAAAGAGGAGTCTTTTTATCAAGAACTTCACCTGTGTATGAAACAAAGGAGGTAGGTATATAAAGAGAATGGTCTTTAATAAAAGCGAATGAGGTCGGATCCCAAGCCGTATAGCCCCTTGCCTCAAAGGTGGCTCTTAAACCGCCCGAAGGGAATGATGACGCGTCAGGCTCGCCCATAACAAGCTCTTTGCCTGAAAATTCCATAATAACGGTTCTGTCGTCAGTCGGCTGAATAAAAGAATCGTGCTTTTCCGCTGTCAGACCGGTCATAGGCTGAAACCAGTGCGTATAGTGAGTACAACCGTTTTCCAATGCCCATTCTTTCATTGCGTGAGCAACAGCATTTGCTACATTAAGGTCGAGTTTGGTACCGTCATTGATGGTTTTTACAAGTGATTTGTAAATATCCTTCGGAAGACGTTCCTTCATTGTCGGCAGGTTGAAAACCTTGCTGCCGAAAATTTCTGTTACATTACTCATTTTAAAAACCTCCTAAAAATTTGTTAGAGCAAGCTAATTTTTACCGTGTTATGAAAAAAAGGTGAATTATATTTTTATCAATATAAAACACCTTTGTCTTATCAAAAATCAGCTATTGAATTGTAAAACTACTAATTACATATTTAATTATATCACTATTTAATCTTTTGTCAATATGCAAGTTGTAAAATTTAGAATAAAATAACAAATATATAATTATGCAATTTGTATTATCACGGGTCAAGGTGATGAATGTCTCTTGGGAAAAGGCTTGCCTCACGTATATTGCTAAGTCCAAGAAGTTTCATAACAACACGTTCAAGACCAATACCCAGACCGCCGTGCGGCGGCATACCGTAACGGTGAATATCAATATATGAGCCGAGTTCTTCGGGTTCAATATGATAGCGGCGCAGCTTTTCAACCTGTTCATTGTAATCGTGTATCCTCTGACCGCCCGTTGTGATTTCAAGTCCTCGGAACAGCAGGTCAAAGCTTTCTGCAAGCTTTGGGTCGTCCTTAGAATCCATTGCGTAGAAGGGGCGCTTTAGACCCGGGAATTTCTCGACAAATATAAACTCACTGTTAAATTGTTCTTTTGCGTAGTCACACAGTTTGACTTCATCTGTAGGGTCAAGGTCAAACTGATTATGTGACTTACCGAGAATGTCAAGAGCCTCAAAAAATGTAACGCAGGGGATTTCGTCTATAACTGGCAGTTCAGCATTAAGCATTTCAAGCTCGTGACTGTAGTTTTTTGAAAGATATTCAATTACATATTTGAGCATTGCAGTTTCCATAGCCATTACGTCGTGCATATCGTTTATAAAAGCCATTTCAAAGTCAAGTCCTATATACTCGTTAAGATGACGTGTGGAATTGTGCTTTTCCGCGCGGTAAACGGGGGCTATTTCAAATACGCGGTCAAAAAATGCAACGCAGGTTTGTTTGTAGAATTGAGGACTTTGGGCGAGATAAGCGTCTTTGTCAAAGTATTTCAGTTTAAAAATATTCGCTCCGCCCTCTGCGCCAGCGGCAACAATTTTCGGAGTATGAATTTCGGTAAAGCCTTGTGACAGCATAAATTCACGAAAGCCAGAAACAACGCCCTCGCTGATTTTAAATACTGCTCTTTCCTGTGGATGTCTTAGAGCAACACTGCGGTGTGCCATTGAGGTTTCGATAGAACAGCCAAGTTTTTTTGATGAAACGTGCAATGGATATTCCTCAGCAGGCTTTGACAGCAATTCAAACGATGTAAGAGTTATTTCATAGCCGTAGTTTGCGCGCACCTCTTTTTTTACAATGCCCGTAACTGTTATATAAGCGCCCTCGCAAAGCTCGCTAATGCTGTCTGTACACTGTTTGGGAGTGTAGACAGATTGTAAAATGTATTTACCCGTGCGAAGTATAACGAAAGTAAAACCGCTCATTTTTCTCAGTTTGTGTACACACGCACTGAAGGTCACGGAACTGTCCAAGGAACGTTCCAAGTCTTCAAGCGTTATTTCACCGATAAGCTGCTGACCGTCTATTCTTTGCATAATTAATCACCTCTTATTTTAATTTTTCTGTCAATAAATCCTTTGCAAGCTTAGGATTTGCGCCGTTGCCTGCAAGTCTGATTACCTGTCCCATCAGAAATCCGAATATTTTTTGGTTTCCGTTCTTAAAGCTTTCCACACTTTCGGGATTTTCCGAAAGAACCTTATTTATAATTTCCTCAATACCGGACGTGTCGTTATCCATAATAAATCCGTGTTCTTTTGCAATATCCTGCGGTTTGCCGCCGTTTGTGAACATAATTTTAAGAATATCCTTTGCCGCATTTTTTGACACAATGCCGTCAGAACTCATTTTTACAAGCTCTGCCAAATCGGCAGGGGAGAAGGTAACATCTGAAATTGTTTTTTCCGAATCGTTAAGATTTCTGTTAAGCTCCACCAGCATTAAGTTCGAAATCTGCTTATAATCGGGATTTATTTTAACCGCTTCGTCATAAAAATCCGAAAATTCTTTTGAAGAAATAATCAGTTTCGCGTCATCATAGGGAAGTTTGTATTCCTGCGTGTAACGATTAAAACGCGTCTGAGGCATTTCAGGCATTGAATTTTTGATTTCTGCAATATCTTCATCAGACAGCAGTACGGGCGGAATATCGGGTTCGGGGAAATAACGATAGTCGTGAGCCTCTTCTTTTGAACGCAATGCCTTTGTATCGCCGTGGTTATCGTTATAACGGCGCGTTTCCTGTACAACAGTACCGCCGTTGTCAAGAATTTCGGATTGACGTTTGATTTCGTATTCAATTGCGCGTCCGATTGCTTTGAGTGAATTAAGGTTTTTAATCTCGGCGCGTGTACCGAATTCTGATGAACCTGCAGGCATAATAGAGATATTAACATCAACACGCATAGACCCTTGTTCCATTCTCGCGTCACATACGCCCGCGTATTTCAGGCGCAGGGCAATTTGTTCGACAAAGTCCTGAACCTCCTCAATTGTTCGGAAATCAGGCTCTGTTACAATTTCAATAAGAGGAACGCCGCAGCGGTTATAATCCGCCATTGAAATACCCTCGTAGTCGTCGTGAACAAGTTTTCCGGCGTCCTCTTCAATGTGTATACGGTTTATACGTATATCCTTGCCGCCAATTACAGTAATATGCCCGTCAGTACAAATAGGGTACTCAAACTGGGTAATCTGATAAGCTTTTGGTAAATCGGGGTAGAAGTAATTTTTTCTGTCAAACGCGCTGTAGTTGTTTATGGTACAATCTGTTGCAAAGCCTGCCTTTGCGGCAAGACGTACTGCGCCTTTATTTATCAGAGGCAGTGTTCCGGGAAGTCCTGAACAGCGCGGACATACGCGTGTGTTTTCATTTCCTCCAAACTCGTTCTTACAAGTACAGAATACCTTTGAATCAGTCAAAAGCTCTGCGTGAATTTCAAGTCCTATTACAGGCTGATACCTCATATTACCGCCTCCCTTTCTTTAAAATCGCGCTGAAAACGGTCGCACAGCGCAATAATCGTTTTTTCGTTAAAGGCTTTGCCGATAAGGCTCATACCAATAGGCATACCGTTTTTGTCGTAACCGCAAGGAGCGGAAATTGCAGGAAGTCCTGCTATGTTTACAGTTACGGTATAAATATCAGAAAGATACATTTTTACAGGGTCATTTTCCTGCTCGCCGATTTTGTAAGCAGTGGTTGGCGCGGTGGGGGTAAGTATTACGTCGCATTTTTCAAAAATTGACGCATATTCGGACTTTAACTGTGTGCGTATACGCGTCGCATTTTTGTAGTAGGCGTCATAGTATCCCGAACATAATGCATAGTTGCCGAGCATAATTCTGCGTTTTACCTCGTCGCCGAAACCTTCACGGCGAGAGTTTTTAATAAGCTCTCCGAAATCCTCTCCAAGACTGCTTCTGAAACCGTATTTAATACCGTCAAAACGTGACAGATTACTTGCCGCCTCGGCTGATGAAATGAGGTAATATGCCGATACTGCATATTCAAGAGAAGGAAGCGAAACATCAACGATTTCACAGCCGAGATTTTTATAATATTCAACTGCGTCAAGCACTGCGGTTTTTACTTCGTCATTTAAACCTTCGCCGAAAAATTCTTTAGGAACTCCTATTTTAAAGCGTTTAATATCACTGTCTATAAGCGAGGTATAAGCGCCGCTTGAATTTTTGGAAGATGTAGCGTCGTTTTCATCATAGCCATATATACAGTTGAGCATATAACCTGTATCCTCAGCGGATTTTGCAAGTATTCCTATTTGGTCGAGAGAGGAGGCAAAAGCGATAAGCCCCCAGCGTGAAACAGTTCCGTATGTGGGTTTTAAGCCTGTAACACCACAGAATGACGCAGGTTGGCGGACACTGCCGCCTGTATCTGAGCCAAGCGCTGCAGCGCATAAATCAGCCGCTACACTTGCCGCCGCGCCTCCTGACGAACCTCCTGAAACACGTGTTACATCATAAGGATTTTTCACTCCGCCGAAATATGAAGTTTGTGACGAACCGCCCATTGCAAATTCGTCCATATTGGTTTTGCCGAGCATTACAGCATTTTGTGATTTTAATTTTTCCATAACGAACGCGTCGTATGGAGGGACAAAATCCTCAAGCATTTTTGAGGCGCACGTTGTTTTTACGTCCATAGTGCAGATGTTGTCTTTTACAGATAAGGGAATGCCTGTTAATGCAGAGGTGTTTCCGCTGTCAATAAGCGCCTGAGCCGCTTTTGCCTCCTCAATTGCACTGTCGGGACAGACGGTTATATAACTGTTTATTGTTTTATCTTTGCTTTCTATTTTATCAAGATATTCCTGCGTAAGCTCAACAGCGCTGATTTCCTTGCGGTCAAGCATTTCGCGAAGTTGCTTTAAAGCCATTTTAAATACGTCCTTTCTTCAATTACACTACCTTTGGAACAACAAAGCTATTGTTCTTGACATTTTTTGCGTTGGCAATAATGCTTTCGGTAGGGTAGGAATTTTGCGCGTCGTCAGTGCGAAGGTCATTATAATTGACAGCGTCAAGCGCATATGGTTTTATTGTCGTGTCAAATTCGCAGACCTTATCCATAACGGCGATAATGCTTGTCATATCCTCTGTCATTTTCTCAAGCTCGTCATCAGTGAAACTGATTTTTGAAAGCTCTGCGAGGTGTTTGGTTAAATCTGAATTAAACATAACTTATTCTCCGTTCTGTATTTAGTAAAAATAAAAGACGCGTACAGCAGAAGTGAATCTGCCATACAACGTCTTTGCTGTACAATTTACTATATTTTATCATAGATATAAAAAGTTTGCAAGGGGTAAATTGATAAAATATTAAAAATTATTGTTATCTGCTTTATGCAAACTGCATTACGGTGTTGGTGTCGGGTCAGGTTCGTGCGGCATATATGTGCTTGTATTCAGTGTATCGGTTGAAATGAGTGTACCGTTTGAGTAGACATATCGTGTAGAATGTACCACCGTGTTTTTACCTGACTGCGAGGAGGAATTTGAAATTTTAACTTCTCTCGGAGGGTCCCACGCAGTACCCACAATGCTTATTGTAATAGTCGAACCGCTTGTTGACGCACAGACTTTAACAGGATAATCACTGCTGTTTTTAAATTTAAAATCAACGCCGTCGTCGGCTACGGTTGCATCCTGACCGAGAGGTATGTAACCTACAGACATCATATGATTAAGGCGTTCCACTATTGCCATATCAGCATATAATACCGCGCTGTAAAGCGTACTGCTGACTTGGCAGGTGCCGCCGCCGATACCGTCAACGCTTTTTCCGTCGATGTATTCCTTGGCTGTATAAAAGCCGTTGTCAACAGTTCTGCGTCCTACGGTGTTGTTAAATGAAAACACATCTCCGGGAGCTAAAACCTTGCCGTTTATAAGGCTTGCCGCGCGTGCAATATTAGCACAGCGGTTTGACGTTGAGCCGCCGTAAGCGGTCGAATAAGTCGCAAGAGTAGCATTAAACAGCTTGTCGCGAAGTGTCTGCGCGTTGGTGTCGGGCGGTGAAACGTGGTAGGGTATTTTTACCGGCTCACAGCCCTCGTAAATGCTTTGCATAAATGGCGCAACAACATCTTTGTCTATGTAACGTCCTGTTTCACCGGGGACAACCGTAACTTCATTTCCTGCTATTTCATAGCGAGCGTTAACAGGGTCTTTGTATACGAGCGCGTCAAAGCTTTCAAGTGTCATAGTGTCGGGAGGCGCGCTGGCATATTCTACCCGTATGTTTGAAAAAACCTCATCTAATAGAGCATTTTTTGTAGCCTCGTGAGCAGGAAATACATTTCCGTCATAGCCTGTTTGCCCCGAATATACGGTTAAATAACCGTCGTCGCCGTATTCAACGTAATGCTGTTTCAGTTCGCCCAGAACAATATTTCCAAATTCATTTAGCTTAGCGTCAAGCATATCGTCGTCCACGCTTGGAGCAGGAACGATTATATGAGATTTAACAAGAAGTTTCATAGCCGCAAGACCATTAATAAGGAAATTGTTTGTTTTACAATAGTTAATTGCTTTTTTTGCGGTTTCCTCAGGGATTGCCGCAAGACCTATATCTTCTCCTGCCATACTGAAGGTTTTATCGCCGCAGGCAAGCGTAATATGAGCATTTTCAAATAAATATGTATCTTCTATTGCAGTAAGAACTTCATCGTATGTAAGATTACTAACATCAATATCATTTATATATACATTGTTCATAACCCTGTCGGGTGTGATAGACATAAGTGCGTACGCAAATATACCTGTAAAAGCGCCTAAAAGAATAAGTAGTGTTACAATAGAAGGGACGCGGATTTTTGTAAAAAACTCATTCCGTTTCATTTTACGCTCACGTTTTTCACGCTCTTTTTTACGCTGAGCCATTTCAGCGCGTCTGCTTTCAGCCATAGCGTACATATCGGGAACGTCAATGTCATAGTCGTCTGAAACAGGTTCGGTTTCAGGTTCCTCAGCGGCGCTTTCACTCTCACTGCCGTTTATTTCGTCGTCCTCCTCATCGTCAAAGCTGAAGTCGTCATTTATATCGTCGTCGTACATTTTATATAGTCCTTTCTATTTATAAAATCGGTTAAATTCATCAAGGTGTGCGGAATATGCCTGCATAAACGCATAAAAACGTTTGTTTTTGCAAAGCAGGGTAAATGCCTTTTTTATGTTTTTCACAAATACAGGGTCAAAATCATCAATAAAAAATGCTTTTGCCATAGGACAGATACCTTTGCCGCGCGGGTCTGTAATAATCTCTAATCTGCCGTTTTTATTAATGTACGGCGTAAGCGGAAAAATCCTGCACGCAAGCGGACGCTCGTAACGGTTACATTCGCCGCTGCACATTGCAAGCGGAACGGAGCAGGTTTTTCCGTTATATTTATAAGTAAAATCAGTCTGTTCAATTTTAATCCAGTCGGGATTGAGTATAGAAAATACAGCTTTTTCTCCGGGGAAAAGAAACATACCTGAGTCCTCGCCCTTGCAGCAGGCTTTGCCGCACAACTGACCGCAGTCAACTGAAACGGGAGTAACATTATCAAATAATTTATAAAGCTGTAAATAAACATATGCGGAATTCATTATAAAAAAAACCTCACTAATATACTAATAATACAATTTTATCACAAAAATTATGGCAAAACAATAGTAAAATTATTTTTTTGCACAATGAATGATTTTTGTATCAGTCAAGCCTTTCTTTTATAAAAAATAAAGTAATCTTTAAAAAAATAATATCTATAAAAGTAAAAAAGCCAGTGTTTAAGCCATTTTTGGTGATTGACACTGGTTTTTATTTTACCTTATTTTCATTAAAAAATGGACAAAAGATGGACAACTCTTAAAAAATCACTGTTTTATATATGGTGTCAATGTGTGAATTATGTATATTGACAGATGTCATTTAAAATCTCATTCATTTAAAATCTTTTTTGGGTGGTGTTTCCTCTACAACTGTATTATAGTCTATCGCTTGTCCTGATGTTGTTTGTCCATTCACACCTAAAAGTCTGTCAAGTCCGTCAAATTCATCATAAATTGTATTTTTCGTTTCTGCTACTTTTTTCTTTACTGCGACCTTACTGTTACTTGACTTTTTACGATTACTTACTCCCGTTAAATAGTCAGTGCTTACATTAAAGAATTGTGAAAGTGTTAATAAAATATCAACGGCAGGTAGTGATTTTCCGCTTTCCCACCTTTGTACAGTATGTAGCGAGATATGTATTTTTTCAGCTAACTGTTCCTGTGTAAGTTCTTGTTGTTTACGTAATTGTTTTAGTCGTTGCTTAAACGTAGCATTTCTTTCTCCCTCGCTCATACATAACACCTCATATGACTTTTATTTAATAGAAGTATAACACAATACTTTGATTATGTCAAATATAGTAAATGTGCCATTGTTGGCATACAATATGCCAATCCTGCGGTGGAAAATCCTTTGATGATACGATACAATATAAACAAATAAAAAAGAAAGCGAGGTGTTAAAAATGATTAAAATAAAATCGCCAAAGAATAACAGCGGCAACAAAAAGAAACTGTATTTATCAGTCAAAGAAGCCGCCGAATACACTGGTATTTCAGAGTATTATATACGGAAGTATATAAAAGATGGAAAAATACCTTATGTAGAAACAGGCGTAAAATTCCTGATAAACCGCATAGCTTTAAAGGACTACTTAAAAGGACAAGAAAAGTAAATCACCTTGACCTGTATGACCTCCCTTGACCTCAAATGACAGTCCTTAATTGTGTGAGGACTGTCCAAGTTCAAGTGGGTAGTAATTCAAGAGGATAATAGTTTATAAGGATAATAATTCATAAGAGTAATAGTTCAAGTGGGTAATAACACAATAAATACAGGCGGTTATAGTGGTTATAGTGATTTAGTGGTATGAGTGGTTAAAGAGGTTATTTATTATTACTGATACTATTATTGTTATTATAGTAGTTATTATATTTGTCTTTACTTTATTTACTATATAAAAAGGACTATAAACTTTTTTTGCCGCCCTCACCCTAAAAATAAGGGTTATCATTCTTACTGGTTGTGGACGTGAAAAATTGTAACTTAGTCTTTAGGTGTATATTAAAATAATAAATCACATTATTATGAATTTTATGACTTCTAACACTTAATAGGAGTAAATCACACCGAATTTATATTTACTCCTCCGATTAAGATTTCGGTACTTTTACTGGTTGTGAAAATGAAAAATGGTAGTTATCCTAAGTATAACTACCGAAATTCAAGTGGTTAAAGGTCATTTTTCATACCGCAAAATATCACCTGGCTGACAGTCAAGGACTTCACAAATTTTCGCTATTGCGTCAGTGGTTATACTCTTGTTTTCTCTTATGTGCTGGAGCGTACTTTCAGCTATAATTTTCTGCTTGCGTATTTTGTAAGTGGTAAGACCTTTTTCGCCCAGCTTTTCAAGAATGTTATTATAGACTATTTTACCCACATCAACGCACCTGCCTTGCTTTAGTATGGCTATATTATAACACATTTATAGCCGATTTTCAACTTGCCTATTGCACAATGTTTTATATGTCCTTTTGTATAGTATGATAATTGACATATGAACCTTTAAGAGTGTATAATAATATACAGTGATACACAACAATACGACACCACCCACCACTATATGAGAGATAAAAAAGTCATTTAAGGGTGGGGGGTACTTAGGGAGTGATACATAATGGCTACTACCATACCACGAAAAAATAAAAATGGTGAGATAATCTCATATCAAATTCAAGTATATAGAGGTCGTAACGCAGACGGAAAAAAGCTAAAGCCATATAGTATGACGTGGAAAGTGCCAAAAGGTTTGAGCGATAAGAAAATACAAAAGGAATTAAACAGAGTGGTAACACTGTTTGAGGAAAACTGTCACAATGGTACAGTATCAACCGAAAAACAGACTTTTGAGGAATACGCAAATTATGTTATTGACTTAAAAGAGAAAGGCGGCATTAAACCTACCACAATTTATCACTATAAAAAAATATTAAAGCGTCTACAATGGAAATCAGTGAACTTTGAAAATAACGAATTGTATTTGTGTAACAACTTGCTTTATTTACCTGATAAGGGGATATACAGTGATACATTAAAGACAAATGAAAACAGATATGTAAGTGTGCCGCAGGACGTTATGGACGTATTAAAGCAGTGGAAAGAGGAACAGGCGAAAATAGCCTACGCATTAGATGATGAATGGACTGAAACTGATTATGTATTTACAAGAGAAAACGGACTTCCTATGTGTCCGCATAATATATTACACTTTTTTAAACAGCTTGAAAAGAAACATAATTTACCGCACATCTATCCGCACAAATTCCGTCACAGTCAGGCAAGTGTGCTTATAAATAAAGGGGTGGATATTGTAACAGTGTCAAAGAGGTTAGGACATTCAAAGACATAAAACTGCTTTTATAATGTGGGGTAGTTATGCTATTATACATAATACTTTTGATATTTATTATATATTAGATTATAATGATTTTCTTTGTTGGTTTCTTTGTTTAGCTCCTATACTGATTATAATAGGATTGTTACTGTACGTAAAATTTAAAATGAAATTAAAAATAGAATTTAGAAAATATAATACAATATTTATTATATGGGGTAGTTATGCACTATTAAATGTTGTTCCAATTCTTATTCCTCACTATGGAGGATTTTATACATTTACATCAATAACAATAGTAATTATATCTATTGTTATAGGTATAATGTGGGGTGTTAGTAGCAGTAAAACAAAAACTATTCAATAACACTTACCGCCGCCGCATAAATAAAATTTGACAGCATACAAAAGTTATATTATAATATATATGACAAGCGAAATAGTCCTTACTTTAATAGTAGGACTATTTTACATTATATTATTAAATAGAAAAATGGACAAGAAATGGACAGATTTTTCTCAAACAATAGAAAACATCAGAAAAAGCCTCAACACTCTACACCACTTGAAATTGGCTCATACACTCAAAAAATATAGTGGCTATGTGGTTGTTTCGTTATAATACACCACTTTACAAAAGGGTACAAAAGAGGTAAAATATAATTATAAAAATAGTATAAAAGAACAGAAAAAATAACAAAATTGTAACAATCATTTAATCTTACCGCATTTGACAAAACAGTACATATAGTAGTATAATTAATAAAATGTAAGATAAGACTTCTATATCTTGAAGGAAAGGGAAGGAAATTAAGTATGCCAAGAAAAAAGCAGGAATACGGAAATGACAGCATAACAAGTCTTAAAGGCGCGGACAGAGTAAGAAAACGTCCGGCTGTAATTTTCGGCTCAGACGGGCTTGAAGGCTGTGAGCATTCTTTTTTTGAAATATTATCAAACTCCATTGACGAAGCGCGCGAGGGTTACGGTAATCTTATTGAGGTTACTCGTTTTATGGACAATTCGATAGAGGTGCGTGACCACGGACGCGGAGTACCGCTTGATTATAATGAGAGCGAGGACCGTTTTAACTGGGAACTTGTGTATTGTGAGCTTTATGCAGGCGGTAAGTATGACAACAACAAGGGCGGTATGTATGAGTACAGCCTTGGTTTAAACGGACTTGGCGCGTGTGCGACGCAGTACAGCAGTGAATATATGGACGTAACTGTGGTGCGGGATAAAACGCAGTATACACTGCATTTTGAAAAAGGTGAAAATATAGGCGGACTGCAAAAGACTGAAACCCGTAGTATACAGACAGGAACAGTACAGAAGTGGAAACCCGATACAGAGGTATTTACCGATATAGCAATACCGCTTGAATTTTTTCAAGACGTTTTAAATAAACAGGCAATGGTAAATGCAGGACTTAAATTTGTTTTGTACAACGAAACCGAAACGGGTATTGAGATGTTCGAGTATTACTATGAAAACGGTATCGTTGACTACGTTAAGGAAACTGTTGGTGAGGAAGGCTTTACAACTGTTGAAACTTGGGAAACGGAGCGAGAAGGACGCGACAGAGCGGATAAAGAAGATTACAGAATGAAAATGCAGGTCGCTTTCTGTTTCTCCAATAAAGTAAATATGCTTGAATATTATCATAACTCAAGTTTCCTTGAACACGGCGGTTCTCCCGACAGAGCTGTAAAAAACGCGTTTGTATACGCGATTGACCGCTATATGAAACAGAATGATAAATATAATAAAAACGATACCAAAATAACGTTTAACGACGTTGCAGATTGTCTTGCACTTGTTATAAATTCGTTTTCAACGCAGACGAGTTATGAAAACCAGACTAAAAAAGCGATAAACAATAAGTTTATTCAGGAGGCAATGACCGATTTCCTGCGCCAGCAGCTTGAGGTGTATTTTATAGAGAATAAAACTGACGCCGAAAAGATTGCAAATCAGGTAATGGTAAATAAAAAGAGCCGTGAGAATGCCGAAAAAGCAAGGATTGATATTAAGAAAAAACTCACGGGTACTATGGATATTACAAACAGGGTTGAAAAGTTTGTAGATTGCCGCAGTAAGGATATTTCAAGGCGTGAGGTTTATATTGTTGAGGGTGATTCGGCTCTCGGTTCGTGTAAGCTGGCGCGCGACGCGTCTTTTCAGGCGATAATGCCGATACGCGGTAAAATCCTTAATTGTCTTAAAGCCGATTATCCGAGAATTTTTAAAAGTGAAATTATAACAGATCTTGTAAAGGTGCTCGGCTGCGGAGTTGAGATAAAAACGTCGAATCATAAGGGGATAGAGAGCTTTAGCCTTGATAATCTGCGGTGGGATAAGGTTATTATCTGTACAGATGCGGACGTTGACGGATTCCATATCCGCACAATGCTTTTAACAATGATTTACCGCCTTATGCCGACGCTTATTGAAAAAGGTAAGGTCTATATAGCGGAATCGCCGCTTTATGAAATAACAATTACAAAAACAAAGCGTAAGGACGAAACCTTCTTTGCTTATACTGACAGCGAGAAAGAAGAAATAATGTTAAAGCTTGAGCAGGAGGGCTTGTCAAAGGAAAAGGGAGAAATAGATATAAAACGTTCAAAAGGACTTGGCGAGAATCAGCCCGAAATGATGAGCCTTACGACAATGCACCCTTCAACAAGACGGCTTATACGTGTAACGCCTGAAAATGCGGAGCGTACGGCAAGAATGTTTGACGTTCTGCTCGGTGACAATATTACCGACCGTAAGGAATATATAGCCGATAACGGCGCTGAATATATGGAAATGGTAGATATATCATAAGGAATGTAGGAGAAAGCAATGGCAAGAAAGAAGAAAACTGTAGATGAAGTAATAATTGAGGCGCCGATAGCGGAAGAGCCGATTACAGAAACAATTGAAAAGAATTTTATGCCTTATGCGATGAGCGTTATCGTGTCAAGAGCTATTCCGGAGATTGACGGATTAAAGCCTGCTCATAGAAAGCTTTTGTATACAATGTATAAGATGGGACTTCTCGGAGGCAAGCTGACGAAATCGGCAAACGTTGTCGGACAGACAATGAAACTCAATCCGCACGGAGATTCTGCCATATACGAAACTATGGTACGTCTTACGCGCGGACACGAGGCTCTGCTGCACCCGCTTGTTGAATCAAAGGGTAACTTCGGTAAGCAGTATTCGCGCGATATGGCGTATGCGGCGGCAAGATATACGGAGGTGCGTCTGGAGCCGATATGTCAGGAGCTTTTTGGGGATATAAATAAGAATACCGTTGAATTTGTTGATAACTATGACGGAGAAATGCAGGAGCCGACGCTTTTGCCTGTTTCATTCCCGAATATACTTGTAAATCCAAATCAGGGTATTGCGGTAGGTATGGCAAGCAATATATGCTCGTTTAATCTGCGCGAGGTCTGCAAGGCAACGTCAGCTCTTTTAAAGAATGAAAAGGCTGATGTTATGAAATATATGCCTGCGCCTGATTTTTCTATGGGAGCGGAGCTTATATATTCTGAGAGTGAAATGCGCCGCATTTATGAAACAGGACGCGGAAGTTTCCGTCTTAGAGCAAAATACAGCTACGATAAAGACAATAACTGTATTGAAATCACTCAAATACCGTATACAACTACGGTTGAGGCGATAATCGGTAAGATAATGGAGCTTGTAAAGGCGAATAAGCTAAAAGAAATTTCGGATGCGCGTGATGAAACCGGTTTGGAAGGCTTTAAAATAGCGATAGACTTAAAGCGCGGAACTGACCCTGATATGCTGATGACAAAGCTGTATAAAATGACTCCGCTTGAGGACGCATTCAGCTGTAACTTTAATGTTCTGATAAAGGCTCGTCCGATAGTGTTGGGCGTTCGTGATATTCTGTTAAACTGGATAAGTTTCAGAATGGAGTGTATCAAAAACGGAATAAAATACGATATTGAGAAAAAGAGTGAAAGACTGCACCTTTTAACAGGGTTGAAGAAAATTTTGCTTGACATTGACAAAGCAGTGTCAATTATACGTCATACAGAAAAAGAGGCTGACGTTGTTCCTAATTTGATGGACGGTTTTGATATTGACAAGATACAGGCTGAGTATATCGCAGAAATAAAGCTCCGTAATTTGAATAAGGAATATATTATAAACAGAACAAACGATATAGAAAAACTTATGGAGGAACTTGAAAATCTGAACCGTATTCTCGGTGATGATAACGAAGTAAAGGCGCTTATAGCCGAACAGCTCGCTCAAATTGCGAAAAAATACGGCTCAGACAGGAAAACCACGCTTATAAGCGGAGAGGAAATAACGGAATACAAGGAAACGGAAAATATAGACGATTATCCGCTGACCGTATTCTTTACGCGTGAAAACTATATTAAAAAGATTTCGGCAGTTTCACTGCGTTCAAGCACAACTGAGCATAAGCTGAAAGAGGGCGACGAGATTTTACAGACAATTGAGTCGGTCAATAAATCAGAGATGATATTCTTTTCAAACAAATGCGCCGCTTATAAAATGCGTACTTATGACCTTGCGGACGCAAAGGTAAGTACAATGGGAGAATATTTGCCTGTTATGCTTGGACTTGATGAAGACGAAAAAATATTGTATATTGTAGTTACTACAGATTACAGCGGAAATATGCTGTTCACGTTTGAAAACGGTAAAATGGCGAAGGTTGCGCTTAATAACTATGAAACAAAAACCAATCGTAAAAAGCTTATCGGAGCATACGGCAATAAGTCGCCGATATGCGATATACGTTTAATTGATGAAGATACGGACGTAGTTCTGATGTCGGACAATAACAGGATTTTATGCTTAAATACAGAGAAAATCCCATTAAAGGCAACCAAAAGCACACAGGGCGTTCAGGCTATGACGCTTAGGAAAAAGGGAGCAAAGGTAGTGCGTGTGACAAGCGCGGAAGATAGTGGAATTGAAGATGTAGAGCGTTACAGAACCAAGAATATTCCCGCGGCAGGCGGAGGACTTAAAAAGGAGGATACCCAGATAAGTCTGATTTGATTGTAACCAAGGTAAGAAAGGAAGTGGCAGTGATATGTTGACAGAAACGGAAAGAATACGATTACAGGAGAGGTTTCAGGAAAAGGCGGCAGGTGTTTATAAGCCGTTTTCAAAGGAGCTTTTTAAGCAGTACCGTGTTAAAAGAGGTCTGAGAAACGACGACGGAACAGGTGTTATGGCAGGGCTGACGTCAGTCGGCACAGTGCAAGGCTATTTTATAGACGACGGAGAAAAAATCCCTATGGAGGGACATTTGAAGTACCGCGGCTATGATATTACCGACATTGTGAAAAACTGCGAAAATGAAAAACGTTTCGGTTTTGAGGAAGTAGCGTATCTGTTGTTGTTCGGTCATCTTCCTGACAAGAAAACGCTTACTGATTTTTCGGAGCTTATAGGTACATTGAGGAATCTGCCGGACGGTTTTGCCGAGGATATGATTTTAAAGGCGCCGAGTACAAATATAATGAATAAAATGGCGCGTACAGTGCTTGCGTCCTATTCTTATGATTCAAATCCTGATGAAATAACGGTGGGTAATATACTGCGTCAGTCAATTGAGCTGATTGCGCGTCTGCCTGTTATGGCGGCATACGGTTATCAGGCGAAAAGTCATTATCACGACGGAAACAGCTTGTATCTGCATACACCGCAGCAGCATTTGTCAACGGCAGAAAATCTGCTGTATATGATAAGACCTGATAATAAGTATACGATTGAGGAGGCAGAAATGCTCGACACGTTGCTGATGATACACGCAGAGCACGGCGGCGGTAACAATTCTGCCTTTACCACAAGAGTTATATCTTCGTCAGATACAGATACATATTCAGCTATTTCCGCGGCAATAGGTTCTTTGAAAGGACCTAAGCACGGGGGCGCAAATGCTAAAGTTATGGGAATGGTTGATGATATTAAAGAAAACGTTAAAAACTGGGACGATGAAAATGAGCTGAAAGCATATCTTGCAAAAATACTTAGAAAAGAGGCATTTGACGGGTCCGGTCTTATTTACGGAATGGGTCACGCAATTTATACATACAGCGACCCTCGTTGCGTTCTTTTAAAAGAAAAAGCAGAAGAACTTTTAAAAACCCATACGGAATTTGAAAAGGAATATAAACTTTATTGTGATATAGAACGCCTTACACCTCAGGTTTTTGCTGAGGTAAAGAAGAATGAAAAAGTTATGTGTGCAAATGTTGATATGTATTCAGGTTTTGTTTATAAAATGCTTGGAATACCTGCAGATATGTATACACCGCTGTTTGCAATTTCGCGTATTGTCGGCTGGTGCGCGCATAGACTTGAGGAGGTAATCGGCTGCGGACGTATTATCCGTCCTGCGTATAAGTCAATGTTCAGAAAGAAGGAATATGTCAATATTGATAAAAGATAATTTACGGAAAGGTGAACGTTAATGGATAAGGTAAATATACTTGGAGTAAATGTTGATAAAGTAACAACTGCCGAGGCGGCGGACAAAATTATGAGCTTTTTCAACGAGGATAGACTGCATACGGTTTTTACCCCAAACTCAGAAATAATAATGCACGCATATAAAAATGCTGAATTTGCTGATTTACTGAACAGCGCAGACCTATTAACGGCTGACGGAATAGGCGTTGTCTATGCCTCGCGTATACTGAAAAACAGAATATCCGAACGCGCGGCAGGTTATGACATAGCGCGTCTGGTTTTGGATAAGCTGAAAGAAACCGATTATAAATTGTTTTTATTCGGCGGTAAGCCGGGAGTAGCCGAGGAGGCTGCGGAAAAACTGCTTAAAGATTACAGCGGTCTTAAAATAACCGGTATGCGTAACGGTTATTTTAATGCAGACGAGGAAGATAAAATTGTAGAGGAAATCAACAATTCAGGCGCAGATATAGTATTTGTGTGTTTGGGAGCGCCTAAACAAGAGGAATGGATTAATAAACACAGAGATAAGCTAAAGGTTAAAGCTGCGATGGGAATAGGCGGCAGCCTTGATGTTTTTGCAGGACGTGTTGAGCGTGCGCCCGATATATTCTGTAAGCTCGGACTTGAATGGTTTTACAGACTATGTAAGGAGCCTTGGCGCATAGGACGTATGATGGAGCTGCCTAAATTTGCGGCTACTGTTGTAATAAAAGGGAAGAAGTATAAGCAGGAGCAGGATTAATTATGGGGAAACTTATAGCTATAGACGGCGTTGACGCAAGCGGCAAACAGACACAGACAACACTTCTGCTGTCGCGTCTTGAAAAAGAGGGCAGGGAAGTGAAAATGGTGTCGTTTCCTGCATATGACAAACCGTCGTCGATACTTGTGAAAATGTATTTAAACGGTGAGTTTGGTGAAAATCCGTCCGACGTAAATGCGTATGCGACGTCAACACTTTTTGCCGCAGACCGTTTTGCAACCTACAGGACCGACTGGGGCACGGATTATAACAGAGGTACTATTATTCTTGCCGACAGATATGTTTCATCAAATCTTATTCATCAGGCAAGTAAAATAAATGATACAGACGAAAAGGAAAAATTCCTTATGTGGCTGGACGATTTGGAGTACGGAATATATAATCTTCCGCGTCCCGATGTAACTATATTTCTTGATATGCCTCCTGAATACGGCGCGGAGCTTATGTCAGGCAGGTTAAATAAGTCTAACGGCGATGATAAAAAAGATATACACGAAAGTGATTTTTCATATCTGGAAAAAAGCTATGAAAATGCAATGTTTGTAGCAAAGAAATTTAACTGGAAACGTATTTCCTGCATAAAAGACGGACAGATAAGAAGTGTAGATGAGATTCACGAGGATATATATTCAATAGTAAGGGAGCTTTTATAAATGAAACGGTTTCTTATATTGCTGCTTGCTGTATTGACAATATCACTTCCTGCAACAGCGGCAGAAAATGTAGAAATTTATATTGATAACGAGTTGCTGGAGTGCGAAGTATCACCGGTAAATATTGATGAGCGTGTGCTTGTACCAATGCGCGCTATATTTGAGGCGCTTGGAGTACAGGTATTCTGGAACGGTGACGACAGAACTGTATGGGTAGAACGGGGCAGAGAGTTTATGTGTATACCTATAGACAGTTCTGAAATAGGCACGGGTATTAAAAATTCAGACGATGAAGAAGTCTGGGTTGACACTATACATATTGATGTGCCTGCGCGTATAATTGATGACCGCACTTTCGTGCCTGTGAGAGCTGTTTCTGAAATGCTCGGAGCAAAGGTTTCGTGGGACGGTGATAATAATAGGGTTGTAATTGACAGCAGAATTAATGAGGGCGGAAATGTTTATTATACGTCACTGTCCGATTTCGGCAGACTGTATATGGTCGGCAAGAACGGTCAATTCAGGCATAAGCTGTCGGATAAAACAGCGTATAATCTGAAAGTATATGACGGAGATGTGTTTTATCAGGCAAAAGAAAATAATTATATTTATCAGGCAGGCGAAAATACAGAGGAACGAGTGCTGGTAAAAAGCTCGTCGGATATGCTTGATATTGACGGAGGGTATATATACTATCAGCAGTTGGAGGCTGTAAAGCGTAACTACGGCGTTTTGTACAGAGTGAATATTGAAAGCGGAGAAATAGAAAGAATTACTGACAATGCAGTTCAGTATCCGAAAAAATACAGAGATTACATATATTTCAATCTTGATAATGACAATAAAATGTACGGTATTACGCTTGACGGCACGTCTGTTATTACTATTGCTACAGGGGACGAGCCTGCATTGAGACCGTTTAATTGTGTGTTCTATGGTGATTATATCCTTATGGAGGACGGTTTCTGGTACGGGAATATTATAAGAATGGATTTGGACGGTTCAAATGCTACTACGATAAGTAAGGGAAATTCTCTTATTTTTAAAGAACAGCAGGTTACCAATCAGGTTATTTATCTGAATCCTGAACGAGGACAGGATATTTACAGTGTAAATCTTGACGGAAGCGGCCTGCACCTTGTGCACGAGGGTGACCCGTCGTGGATGGATATTGATCTTCTGGCTAAATGGGATAATATGATATATTACAGGCACCCGTTCAGAAAGGAAATATACCGAGTTAATCTTGATGGAAGTAATGAAATATATATAGGTTATGCTGATGATATGAAAATTGTTAATGGTCAGATGTTTACATCACATAACGGTTTGTATCTGGATAATCTTGACGCGACAAACAGTATTAAACTGTATGACAGGGCAGTGAAAAGCTTTGAAGTTATCGGCAGTGATGTTTATATAGTCGATAATGCAAGCTCGAAACTTTATCTGGCTGATTTTAACGGAAACAGGTCGGCAGTTACGAGTGACAGCGTCGGAGAATGGGTAAGCGATTAAATTTGAAAACAGTCTGAGATATTCAGACTGTTTTTTTGAAAAAACGGTAAAAAATACTTGATTTTTTCATAATATTGTGGTAAAATATATCGGTATGAAAAATACGCACATCTGAGGATTACGCGAAGGTTGCTCTTTTGCCGGAGTTTTTGCGTAAGTTGAGGCAGATGGAGGAAACAAAAAACAAGGAGGAAATAAAATGGCAAACGTAATTTCAATGAAACAGCTTTTAGAGGCAGGCGTCCATTTCGGACACCAGACAAGAAGATGGAACCCTAAAATGGCAGAGTACATCTTCACAGAGAGAAATGGTATTTATATCATTGACCTTCAGAAGACAGTTAAGAAGGTTGAAGAGGCATACTATTTCATAAGAGATATTGCCGCAGCAGGCGATGATATTCTTTTTGTAGGTACAAAGAAACAGGCTCAGGACTCTATTAAAGAAGAGGCTGAAAGAGTTGGTATGTACTATGTAAACGCAAGATGGCTTGGCGGTATGCTTACTAACTTCAAGACAATCCAGAAGAGAATTGAAAGACTTGCTCAAATCAATAAGATGGAGGAGGACGACACCTTCTCAATGCTGCCGAAGAAAGAGGTAATAAAGCTTAAGGCTCAGAGAGACAAGCTTGAAAAGTATCTTGGCGGTATCAAGGAAATGAAGAGAATTCCGGGCGCAATGTTCGTTGTAGACCCGAGAAAAGAAAAGATAGCTATTGCAGAGGCTAAAAAGCTTGGTATTCCTGTTGTTGCTATCGTTGATACAAACTGTGACCCTGATGAAGTTGATTATGTAATTCCGGGTAATGATGACGCTATCAGAGCCGTAAAATTAATTGCTTCAACAATGGCTAATGCTATTATCGAAGGCAGACAGGGCGAGGACGCTGTAGCGGCACTTGCAGTTAATGATGACGTTGAGGAAACAGAGGCAGAAGTAACAGAGGAATAATATATAGGAGGATAATCAGAATGGCATTTACAGCTAAAGACGTAAAAGAACTCAGAGAAATAACAGGCTGCGGTATGATGGATTGTAAGAAAGCTCTTACAGAAACTAACGGTGATAAAGATAAGGCTGTTGAGTTTTTGAGAGAAAAGGGACTTGCAACAGCTGCTAAAAAGGCAGGCAGAATTGCGGCAGAAGGTATAGTAAAAGCTTATGTTGACGGTAATGTCGGCGTACTTGTTGAGGTAAACGCTGAAACTGACTTCGTTGCTAAGAATGATGAATTTCAGGAGTTTGTATCTGAAGTTGCAAAGACAATAGCAAAGGAAAATCCTGCTGATGTTGAGGCTCTAAAAGATACAAAGTGCGGAGATACTACAGTAGGCGAGCTTCTTACAGCTAAAATCGCTAAAATCGGCGAGAATATGAATATCAGACGTTTTGCAAGAATTGAAACAACAGGCGCTGTTGTTGAATATATTCACGCAGCAGGTAAGATTGGTGTACTTGTTGAGGCAGACGCTGAGAATAATGACGCTGTAAAAGAATGTTTGAAAAATGTTGCAATGCAGGTTGCAGCTCTAAATCCGAAGTATCTTTCAAGTGATGATGTTCCTCAGGAATATAAAGACCACGAAAAGGAAATTCTTATTGCTCAGCTGAAGAATGACCCGAAAAATGCGTCTAAGCCTGATGAAATCATTGAAAAGATGATTACAGGACGTCTTGCAAAGGAATTAAAAGAAGTATGTCTTTTAGAGCAGGAATACGTTAAGGCAACAAATAAGGAAACTGTTGCTAAGTACGTTGAGAGCGTAGGAAATATCACACTTAAGCAGTTTGTTCGTTTTGAAACAGGCGAAGGACTTGAAAAGCGTGAAGATGACTTTGCAGCGGAAGTTGCGTCGATGATTAAATAATTGAACTTTAAAACCACCTTGAAAAATTTCAAGGTGGTTTTTTTATAGAGGACAGCTTAGCTGTCCTCTATGGTTATTTAATATATTTTTTTAATGCTCTGAATATTTCATCAGTGTCTATTGGTTTGGCAATATGTTCATTCATTCCGCATTCAATACATTTTTTTGCGTCCTCAGAAAATGCGTCTGCTGTCATTGCTATAATCGGTAAATTAGAGTCGTCACGGTTGAGCTTTCGTATTTCCTTTGTGGCGTCATATCCTGTCATAACAGGCATTCTTATATCCATCAGAATGGCGTTATAATATCCAATAGGTGAATTTGCCATTTTGTCAACGCATATCTGACCGTTTTCGGCTCTTTCAAGTTCAAGACCGAATTGTGCTGTCAGCAGTTCATTGGCAATTTCCCAGTTTAGGTCGTTATCCTCTGCTACTAAGATTCGTATTCCTGATAAATCCTGTTTTGAGGATTCGGAAGGCTTGTTTTGGGTAGTATCAGAATTATCGGTGAATTGTTTTAAACCGTAGAATAGTGTTGACTTGAAGAGCGGTTTTGAGATAAATCCGTCAACACCTGCCTCGCGAGCCTCGCTTTCTATATCAGACCAGTCGTATGCTGAAATCAGCAGTATAGAGAAGTCATTTCCAACTTGGTTGCGGATACGGCGTGCTGTTTCAAGCCCGTCAATGCCAGGAAGTTTCCAGTCAAGAAGAATAACTTTATAATCGTTATTTTTTCTATGTCTTTCGGCAATCATTTTTAATGCAGATTCACCGTCAAGTGTCCAGTCAGCTTTCATACCAATTTCTTTAAGCATTTCGACTGTGCTTTCACATAGCTGCGTATCATCATCTACGACAAGCATATTCCAGTCGGGAAGAATCATTTCTTCAATAGGCGCCGTTGCTTTTTCTAAATCAAGCGTAACGTGGAATTCAGTACCCTTGCCGGATTCACTTTCAACGGCTATTGAACCATCCATTGCGTCAATAATATATTTGGTAATAGCCATACCAAGACCGGTACCTTCGGTCTTATGCACACGCTTACTGTCTTCACGCGCAAATGATTCAAATACTTTTTCTTTAAATTCGGGTGACATACCGATACCGGTGTCTTTAATAAACAATTGTATACGGACAAAATCTTCGCCTTTGGGAGATTGTTCTTCGTATAGCGTAACAGATATTGAACCGCCGTCTGGAGTGAATTTAATTGCGTTTGATAATAGGTTTAAAAGCACCTGATTTAATCTGACGCTGTCACAGTAAACGTTTTCGCTTTCGATATTATAGATAAACACATCAAATTTCTGGTTTTTAATCTTAACCTGAGGCTGAACAATACTGACAATACTATCCATAATATCGCGCAGGGAAATCTGCTCCATTGAAAGCGTAAGTTTGCCGCTTTCGATTTTGGACATATCGAGAATATCATTAATAAGTCCGAGAAGGTGTTTGCTGGACAGAGCAATTTTTTTAAGACAGTTTTGAACCTGTTGTCTGTCGTTTATGTTGGTGGTAGCAATTGCGGTCATACCGACAATTGCATTCATAGGCGTTCTTATATCGTGGCTCATATTTGACAGGAAATCGCTCTTTGCTTTGTTTGCGCTGATAGCAGCTTGTCTTGTGGTATCTAAATCCTGAATTTGTGTCTGTGTCATTTTGAAATATTTTGTAAATATAACGGACAGGACTAACAGTATAATTATTATTCCTGCCAGAAGGAATATCAGGATTTGTTCACTCAGAGCGTTTATTGTTTTGTCAAGAGTACCGTAGGGCATTACTGTTACAAGATACCATTCTGAATAGGGGAGATGTGTGCAGTAAAGGTGTCTGCGCTCACCACCCATTTGCATAATGGCTGAATAATCTTCGTCTTTTTCCATTGCCGCCTGAAGTTCAGTTACATATTCATCGGCATTTTTGCCGTGTAAATCATAAAAAGTATCCATCATTCGTGTGAAATAATTTTCACTGTAGGAGTCGAGATTTCTTATAACATAAGTTCCGTCACGGCGAATAATATGAGAATAAGTAAGAGAATTATTTTCGTCAAGAGATAATATGTTGTTTATGTAGTCTGCGGAAACTGCTGCGACTAATGCAATTGAGTTTTCGTCGTTTGACATCTGATAGTTTGCGGGAATACCTATAAGAACCATTTTTTCTTCGTTGGCATTGTTGGCAACGGCAACTTTTTTTTCACCGTTTTTAATTGATGCAAGAAATGGAAGAGGGTCGATAAGCTCAAACGGTGTGCCGTATAAAAATTCAAAATTTCCGTCTTTGCCGTAAAATGCAAGGGAATCAAAATCACGCTGTTTTCCGTCTGTAATAAGCCTATCTATGTTTGAATGATTATTGTTAAGCATTTCTGCCGACACGTCGTGCATTATCGTTTCGACCTGAGCGATACGAAGTGTAATTGTTGTGTCAAAGTGATAGGATATTCTTTCGCTCATACCGTGCATATAAATATCTCCGACATCACCTATAGCGTCACGGTTTTTAGCATTCATAATAAGCGCGAAAAAAGACAGCACGCCAACACATACAATAATCATAATAATAAGGCTGGCAATTAGGAAATGTGTAGTTTTTTTCTTTAGATGTTTCTGATAATTGTCATCAAATTTTTCTATATGTTTCAAAAAAATCACCTCGTCTTTAGAATTTTAGGCGTCAAGCTCATTAATTGCGGAAATAACATTTTGATAATCTTTTTTTACCTTATCCAGAAGTTCCGCAGAAAAACTGCCTTTTCCGTCCCTTAGTTCTTCTGTCAGCGGAGAAACAGAGTCTAAAAGAGAATCAATACCAAGATTTTGACAAATTCCTTTGATTGTATGAGCGGCACGGAAAGCCTCGTCAAAGTTTGCATTGTCAAGTGAATTTATAAGCAGGTCATAGCTTGCGTCCTGCGGAAATTTCAGCAGAAATTTTTTGACAAGAGTTTCAGTCATAAGACGTTTAATAACCCCGTCATAATCACCACCAAAGGCGGCATAACATTCTTTTAAATTCATATTCATTCCTCCTATATGTCAATAACTATACCGATAACACCGATATACTGGGGTGTTCTGTCAATAGACCAAACCGACCTGCAGATAAGACGTTTTTCTTTAAGTTCACCGTTGATTTTAACTTTACAGGTATATTCAACAGTCGGATTTTCGGGGGTAGTATCGTGAATTGTACGCGAAACGTTTTTCAAATCCATTGAATCCATCATATTTAGTACCTGTTCATTGTTGAGCGGATTCATAATAAATGTGTCAAGACCTAAAGCGTCAGAGGCTGATTTAGACAGCGTAAGCGTAGGCGGAGCCGACACATATTCAAAAGTTATTTCGTTTAAAACGTCAGTAAAGAAATCATTTTTAATACGCTCAATATTAAGTAGATTCATTGTACGTTTTGTTGTGGATAATTCGTCGTGACTGAGCAGGACGTTTTCGAGATTTTTTAGTTCCTGTTCATCGGGCGAAGCAACGGTATTTTTTAAAAGCTCATTTTTTATAGCGGCAGCCGAATCTTTTAAACATTTAAGTATTATCGGATTAAAAGAACCGCATTCACCGTTTAAAATCATATCCATAGCTTTGTCGTGTGAAAAAGCTTTTTTATAAACACGTTCACTGGTCAGCGCATCGTATACGTCGGCAATAGCGACAATCTGAGCGGAAATAGGTATTTCATCTCCTGTAAGACCGTCAGGATAACCGCGTCCGTCATAACGCTCGTGATGCCAGCGGCAAATTTCATATGCAATTTTAACGAGCGGTTCATTGGTGTAAAACGGCATTTCATTTAACATTTCAGCTCCGACCGAGGAGTGTGTTTTCATAATCGTAAATTCCTCGTCGGTAAGCCTGCCCGGTTTATTCAGGATTTCATCGGAAATTGATATTTTACCAATGTCGTGAAGAGCTGACGCGGTGCTTATTAAAGACATATCAGAAGCCGATAATTTGTATTTGTCTGTTATTTGCACAAGTCTTTTTAAGAGAATATCCGTAATTGTCTGAACGTGCAGAATATGTAATCCGCTTTCGCCATTTCTGAATTCAACAATATGACTTAAAATAGTAATCATCATATTGCTGTTTTTTTCGTTTTCATAAATCTGGTCAGAAACCATTTCAGAGAGTTTTTTTTGTTTTGCGTAAAGCAGAAGAGTATTAACAACACGTCGCCGAACAATAAGAGCGTCAAAAGGACGCGCAATAAAGTCTGTAACACCTAACTCATATGCGCGGTCAATAGACGAAGTAGAGTTTTCCGCAGAAATCATAATAACAGGAATATCCTCAATCCAGCGTTTTTTGTTCATTATTTCAAGAACGCCGTAACCATCAAGCTCAGGCATTACAATGTCAAGCAGAACGAGTGATATTTCGTCACCGCTCTTTTGAAGTATAGCGACAGCCTGTGAACCGTTTTCTGCCTCTTCTATATCGTAATCGTCATTAAGCATTTCTGATAAAATTGCGCGGTTCATTTCGGAATCGTCCACAATAAGAATTTTCTGTCTTAAATCATTTTCTCTGCTCATAATACAGTCCTTTCATTAAAATAAATAATAATGAAATTATTAATTGATAAATATTGTATATAACCATAAAAAACGGACATACAACCATAATTTTATTATATATTATTGCGCTAATTATGTCAATAAAAATCATTGTACAAAAAAACCGCCTGTAAACAGACGGTTTAAAGAAAACTTAGTTCTTTTTTGTTTTTTTAGCTGTAGTTTTTACAGGTTCTGCGGAGGTTGTTTTAGCCGCAGTCTTTTTAACTGTAGTTTTTTTGGGAGCTGCAGTCTTTTTAGCAGGAGCTTTAGCAGCTGTAGTTTTTTTTACCGGCTTTTTAGCCGCAGTCTTTTTAGCGGGGGCACTCTTTATTGTCTTTTTCCAATCAGCAATTTTTGATGCATCGCCCTGTACATAAGCGTCGCCGTTTGCAACTGCCTTATCAAGACTTGATCTGCCTGATAGAACAGCTAAAAGTGCTGACTTTGAAATATTAAGAACTGCATCGTTGTCACGGTAATCATATGGTTCAACATTAAGCTGACCGTCTTTGAGTTCCGCATAGAAGGTTCCGCCGCAGTCTTCATCAGTTAATGTTACCTGAATAGCAAAATCCGCGATACCTTTTGCATCAGCCTTATCAAATTTCTCTTTGATTTTTGAAAATGCCTGTTCGAATGTCATCTGTGATACCCCTTTCATTTAGACAGAAGAATCTGTCAGTCCCTATTATTATTTGTATAACTAAGCATAGTATACATCATTTTCAAACTTCTGTCAAATATTATTTGATATTTTTGGTAGTTATATTGACTTTCAACTGTATAAAAGGTACAATTGATGTAAGTAAAGACTAAAAAAGAAGGTACAATCAATGAAAATTGCACATTTATCTGATTTACATATAGGAAAGAAGGTTAACGAATTTTCTATGCTCAGCGATCAGCTGTATATATTTGATAAAATATTATCAGCAATAAAAAAAGAGGATGTAAGCGTTGTTTTAATTTCGGGCGACGTTTATGATAAATCAATACCGACAGTTGAGGCGGTAGAGGTGTTTGACGGATTTCTGACGGAAATAACTCTTATGAATATACCCGTGCTTATAATAAGCGGTAACCACGATTCGCCCGAACGTCTTGGCTTTGGCAGTAAGATTATGCAAAATAACGGTGTACATATTTATTCAGTATTTGACGGCACCGTGCACACAAAAAAAATAGACGATGTCAGATTTCATATGCTGCCGTTTTTAAAGCCTCCTATTGTCAGAAAGTTTTATCCTGAGGTCACCACCTATAATGACGCATTTTCAACAGTAATACGTGAAAATGCTATAGATAAAGCAGAAAAGAATATTATTCTTGCACATCAGTTTGTAACTGCAATAGGTGCGGAAACATATCAGAGCGATTCTGAAACAATCTCTGTAGGAGGAATTGACAATATAGACGCAGATATTTTTGATGCTTTTGATTATACGGCACTCGGACATATTCACAGACCGCAGTCACTCCGTGAAAATATACGATACTGCGGCTCTCCTCTTAAATATTCGTTTTCCGAGGCGAATTATGATAAATCGCTTACTATAATTGACAGCGATGATTTTTCTGTGAAAAAATTGCAGCTTGTACCGCGTCACAATATGAGATGTATTAAAGGAAGTATGGAAAAAATTCTTTCTAAAGAGATAAGGGAAAGTGAAGACAGGTATGACTATCTTCATATAACGCTGACCGATAATGACAGTGTTATTGACGCAATGGAAAAGGTTCGAAATGTATATCCGAATGTTATGCAGCTTGAATTTGAAAAGCATATTCAAAATGAAACAGGAGTTTTTGAGGCTAAAGGATTAGATGTAAAGAACCCTATGGAATTGTTTAGAGAGTTTTATGAACTTCAAAACGGTGAACCGCTGAATGAGAGAGAAACGGAAATAGTAAAAAAATATATGAATGAAATAAGCGGCGGGGAGGAAGAGTAATGAAACCGTTAAAAATGATAATGAGCGCGTTTGGTCCGTATGCGCGTGAAACAGTAATAGACTTTGAGAAATATCAGAATGGACTATATATAATTACAGGTGATACAGGAGCCGGAAAAACAACGGTTTTTGACGCGATTACATTTGCGCTGTACGGAAGAGCGTCAACTGACAGGCGTGAGAATACAATGCTTAGGAGTGATTTTGCGGCGAGTGATGTAAAAACGTTTGTAGAATTGGAATTCCTTTATCAGGGAGAGATATATAAAATTTACAGAAATCCTCGTTATAAACGTGAGGGTAAGGTTACGGACGTATTACCTAATGCGGAACTTATATATCCTGACGGAAGTATAAAATCAGGTGTAAAAGAGGTAAACAGCGCGGTTACAGAATTGCTTGGAATGGACTGCAGTCAGTTTACACAGATTGTTCTTTTAGCTCAGGGGGATTTTCTTAAATTGCTGCTTGCAGGAACAGAGGAACGCGGACGTATTTTCAGAGATATATTCGATACTGATTTTTACCGTGCTTTTCAGGACAAGCTTAAGAAACGATATAATGAGGAGCGCCGTGAGTATGAACGTATTAAAGCGGAAACTGATTCGGCAATAAAAGGTTCTGCGGCGGATAATGAATACAGTGCGGTTAATGCCGGTGAATTCCTCGAAAGCATGGAAGGTTTGATAAATGAAGATGAAAAAATATTAAGTGAAAGTAAAGATAATGAGCAGAGATTGAGAAAAGAAAGCGAGAGGTTGTCACAGGAAATCAGTGCGGTTCAAAAAAATAATGAGTTACTTCAAGCTCTTTCGGAAGAAATGTCCGCGTTTGAAAAATTAACAATGCGTTCAGATGAAATTAATGAGAAAAAGGCTATTCTTTCATTGTCTGAAAAGGTCAGCGCAGAGCTTTTTCCAGTGTATAGACAGATGAAAGAGCGAAGAGAAAGCATAGAACGTATCAGTGCAATTATTGATGAAAAGAAAAATGTTATAAGTGAGAATACAAAAAAATATGATACTCTTAAAAATGTATATGAAAATGAAAAAGCAAAAGAAGGCGAACGTTCTGAACTTTTAAAAAAGGTGCACAACTTAAAAAATGAAACAGGTTATTGGACAGAAATTAATACTATAAACAAGACATTAGATAAAAATAATGAGTTATATAAAATTTCAGACAAAGAACTTGCTGAAACAGAGAAAGATTTAAAAGAAGAGATAATAAAAAATGAAAAACTGATAAACCTGATAGAAGAGTTAAAAACGGCAGAATCGGAGAAAGAACGAGTGTGCCGTGAATTTGACGCGGTTAAAAAGAAAAGTGACAGAATAGAGGCTTTATATGATGAATTCATAGGTCTTAACGAATTAAAAAAGAATTATGAAAAATTAAAGGAGCAATATTTGAAAACAGAACGTGAATATATGCTGAAATCCGATAAATATAATGAAGATTACAGTTTGTTTTTACGTGAGCAGGCAGGGATTATGGCGGAGGGACTTTCCGACGGTGATATGTGTCCTGTCTGCGGTTCGCGTGAACACCCTCGTCTGGCGGAAAAAAATATTTTGGCGCCTAACCGTGAACAGCTTGACAGTTTAAAAGCTGACGTGGAAATGTGGTCGGATAAAGTAAAGAAATTATCGTCTGAGGCGGCGGAAAAAAAGAGAGAGTATGAGAAAACAGAAAGCGGAATCAAAGCATCGCTTTATGAAATAAGCGGCAGTGAGGGAGAAATACAATATTTGCTTGATATTGTTTCATCAGGTGTTAAAATTGAACTTGATAATGCTGAGAGAATGATGAATCAGACAGATGAAAAAATTAAAACACTTGAACGTTTAAGGGGTGAAGAGGCAAAGAGCAATGAGCGCATTGAAAAGCTGAAAGAAAAGGCAGAAACAGTATCGCAGAATGTGAAAGATTATAATGAGGCAATAAACGACTGCAGAAGTAAAATTTCTGCATTAAAACAACTTGTTTCCTGTGATAATGCGGATACGGCAAGTGAAATGCTGAATAAATTACAGTCGGAATATGAACGCCTTGAAGAGCTTTTTAATAAGTCGCAGGAGGACTTTAATAAATGCTCACAAACAATTAGTGAAGCAAGCGCGGTTGCAGAGAGTAATGAAAAACTGCTTAATGTTGAGCAGGAAAAATTAAAAATTAAAAATGAACAGGTAAAACTGCTTATGGATAAGTTTCAATTACCGTCAGAAGAGGACATTGAAAAACAGGTTTTAAATGAGGCGGAGGCAGAAACTTTTAAGGAGGAAATTGATAGCTATACATCTCGGCTTACTGCCTGCAAAGAGCGTATAAAACTTCTGGAAGGTACAGTAGATAAGAATAAAACTGTGGATATAGATGATTTGAACAGAAGAAAATCGGAACTGGATTCGCAGGCAGATGAAATAAATAAAAATTCAGATGAAATAAAGAGCAGAGCGGCGTTAAATAAACGTGCTTTTGCAAGAGTAAGAGAGCTTTCTGAAAAAATGCGTGAAAGAGAAAATTGTTGTTCAATACTGCAGAAACTGTCAAAGACTGCGTCGGGGGAATTGGAACAAAGGCAGAAAATTGCGTTTGAACAGTATATTCAGGCGGCATATTTTAAAATGATTTTAGAAGAGGCAAATAAACGTTTTTCGTATATGACGAACGGACGGTTTGAGCTTAAACGACGTGATATAAGCGATAATTTAAAAGCCAGAGTAGGACTGGAAATAGATGTGCTCGATAATTATACGGGAAAAGTGCGTGATGTAAAATCATTATCGGGCGGAGAGTCTTTTAAGGCTTCGATGTGTATGGCGCTTGGACTGTCAGAGATTATACAAAGAAACAGCCGTGCAGTAAGACCGGAGGCAATATTTATTGACGAGGGTTTTGGGGTTTTGGATGATGAATCACTTGAACAGGCGATAGAGGTGCTTATGTCCCTTTCCGAGAGTAATCATATGGTAGGGATAATATCACATATTTCGGAATTAAAGGATAGAATTGATAAGAAAATAATTGTAAAGCGTTCTAAAACGGGAAGTGCAGTTGAGTTCATTTATTGATTGACAATATGGGTTGCTTATGGTAAAATGTCGTTATGCACCTGTAGCTCAGCTGGATAGAGCACAAGATTCCGATTCTTGGTGCCGCAGGTTCGACTCCTGTCAGGTGCGCCAAAACGGCGTGACGATTTTACTGTCAGTAAGCTCGTCACGCTTTCTTATGCGGTTTTTGAGGGTTTCGGATACCCTCTGAATAATCGGCGTTTCATTTACTGTCAGGGGTATTTGTACAGGACTCGAACCGTTGACTATAAGGATAAAAAGACGGCATCGCAGGCAACAAACGCAAACGGAAAAATTACAGTTCCCGTTAAGACATCAAACGGCGGCGGAGGTTCTTCGTCAGGCGGCAGCTCCGGCGGAGGCGGAGGCGGTGGTTATGTAAGAACCACATATAACGTCAAGGTTACAGATAAGGACGGCAAAAGCGTAAATGTAAACAAATCCGTAAAGGACGATAAAATAACGCTGACACTTCCGCAGGGAACAGCGCTTGACGGTAAAAACTACTATACCATCACAGTAACAGATAATAAAGGCAAAGCCGCTGAAAACATTGCTGTTATCCTAAAGGATAAAAAAGACGGCACGTCAAACGGAACAACTGACAAGAACGGCAAGCTTGTACTGCCTTCCTCAGAGCATAAAGCATATATTGTAGGCTACCCTGACGGTACATTCCTGCCTGACGGAGATATGTCAAGAGCAGAAGCGGCGGCAATATTCGCAAGACTGATTTCGGATGAGAAAGGCGAGAGCATCAGCGGTAAATCATCATTTACGGATATTGATAAAAACGGCTGGTATGCAGACTATATCGGTTATCTGGCAAAATATCATATCATTGAGGGCTATGAGGATAAAACATTCAGACCGGACGTGCCTGTCACAAGGGCTGAGTTTGTAGCTATGTCAGTACGCTATTATTCACTGTTCAATGAAGTGAAAAAGGGCGGCTACACTGTAAAATATACAGATGTAAGCAAGAAATATTGGGCGTATGATGATATTGCATACGCTAAAAATATCGGCTGGCTCAACGGATATGCTGACGGAACATTCAAGGGCGATAATAATATTACACGCGCCGAGGTTGTAACAGTTGTAAATCATGCAACTCTCAGAATTCCCGACAAGGAGTATATAGATAAGAATGTGTCAACGCTCAATAAATTTACAGACCTGAAAAACAACGAGCATTGGGGCTATTACTCCATTATGGAGTCAGCGAATACACATAAGGCTGCGGTATCTTCCGACAGTGAAACTTGGGTAAAATAATTGCCGTACATAATCAGAAAAGCAATCCTCAAGGATTGCTTTTCTGGTATGTAATTATAAATATTTGAAAAGGAGGGCGTTTTTATGAAAAAGCATATGTATATATGCTTACTCGTTTCTTTGATAATGATGCTATTATGCGGTCAAACAGCATTGGCTGAATTTAAGAATACGGAGCTTATCAACGGCGGTATTCAATATTTTTATCATCCCGAAACAAAAAGTATGGAAATATATCAAACACGCAGCGGACACGGTGAAACATATTTATATGCGGAGTCACCGTTTAAGGATTGCGGTGTGGAAAAGGCAGCTATCGGAGATGGTGTACTGAAAATAGGACACAATCTGTTCCGTGATTGCAAGACATTAAAGAGTGTTACGATTGGCAATGATACCACATATCTCAATCAAACTATTTTCAAAGGCTGTACGGCGCTTAAAGATGTTACGCTCGGAAATGGCTTGACGGAGTTTGTATATGCTACTTTTCAGGACTGCCGTTCATTGACGAACATTTCTCTGCCTGACAGTCTTATAAAAATGGAATCGTGTTCTTCAACATCTGAAGTGTATAAGGCGCTCAAGGATTGTTTGCTCAGACGAAATGGGGTTATAATAGGCGGAAACAGAGCGTTTCTTGATTTTAGATGTGAAGAAGTGCGTAATTACACAATGGACGCTGTGGACTGCCTTTATTCAATGGGTGTGAGGTATATCAAAAACGACTATAACCACAACCTTTGCATAGGCTGTGACGGTGCGGACAGTCTTAGTCAGGGATTGGCAGAGCATAGAGCAGAATTTTTGAGGTTTATAGAGCAGGTTAAGAAAAAATATCCCGATATGATAATAGAGAGTTGTTCGAGCGGTGCAATGCGCGCAGACTATGGCTTCATAAAGTATATGGACTTGCAGAGTGTTTCCGACCATGAGATATATTACAATAATCCGTCCATTATGCGAAATTTTACTATAAAGCATATGATGAATTTTCGGAAGCGGCAGGTGATAAGTTAAAAGTATGTCTTGGTATGGAGATACGATTTGAAAATGAGTCAATGAATGACTATCTTGTGTATGGAATAGATAAAACAGACATTAAAAAGGCATGCCTATATTTGGATAAAGATATAGAAACATTTTATAAAGAATTTAAAAATGAGAGAAATGTTATCTTGCAAGCGCATCCTTTTCGTGATGGAATGAAAGAGATAAATATGGAATTTGTTGATGGAATAGAAGTATTTAATATGCACATACATCACAATTCGAGAATTAACAAGGCAGCTCAATGCGCAGAAAGACTAAATAAATTAAAGCTATGTGGAACCGATGTACATTACCCGGAGCAAGTAGGGACTTCGTATGTAAAAACAAAAAGCTTGCCGAAAAATTCATTTAATTTAGCACAGTTAATTAAGTCACAGGATATGATTTTGCAGATTTCTGATAGTATAATAATTCCGTAATTTATGTGTAGGAGATAGAACCGCAAAGGCAGAGGTAGAGCAATATATTCGGTATGTAAGATATGGACTAATCTCTATATTAAATATATTTAAGCCAAGTAAAATTCTAATCGGCGGCGGAATATCCAAAGAGGGAGATTATCTGCTTAATCCGCTTCGTGAATATGTTTATGCAGGGGATTATAACAAATACCGAGTGAAAACAAAAATAGAAGCCGCCACTCTGTTTAATGATGCTGGAATTATAGGCGCGGCATTGAGTGCGGCACAATAGCGGTTTAGATATAAAGAGGTACAGATGTAAAATCCATAGAATGTTATGGTATTTGAGAGCGATGGATGAGAAAGCATATTTATTTACAACTTTTATGGCTGCTGTTTTAAAACTACGAGCCGGATACAATATAATAAATATCAGAGATGAGCTGAGTGTGCTAAAAAAAGAGTTTTAACATACTCAGCCCATTTACCCTTTAGTGCGAAAAATGCCAACTTAACAGAAAATCAAGCTAAAAGTGATATATTATGCGACTTATTGACACATAATATATCGCTTTTTTCTTTTTATACATCAAATACACAAAGCAAACAAAATTTTTTTAATCCCGACTGCGAATTTTCTTGTAATGCGGAAGAAAGTCTGTATTACTGTGAAATCATATCAAATCTTTGGCGAATAGCTGAGAAATGGCATAATTTCTTCGTTTTTTGCGATTTAGTCGGATTCTGGACAGAACATTGGCGTCTGGTATATATTAGATACCCGTAGTGATGCAATTCAATTTGAAAATCTAAGCAAAATTGAATTGGAGGGCATCATTATGTCGAAGAAATATTATTGGAAAATGAACGGACATCTGTATGAGGTTTCAGAGGAACAATATTATGAATACAGAAGGGATATAGTGAAATGCAATATCGCAGCACTGCTCGGCAAGACAAACGAGCCTTTCAGTATAGAGGAAAATAACAATAAGATAGATAAGCTTAACGAGAGAATGCGTGACGCACTGTATAAGAACTCAGCGGGCGAGATTACAACGGACGAGCTTGACGAGATATGTGCGGAAATCATGCAGGAATCAAAGAAATTAAGAGAGGAAAACAAGAAGCATACAATGGAAATTCAGATGAAAGGAGCGGAACAGGCAAGGCTGAAGCAGATATTCGAGGCGATAGACCATATGAGCGAACAGATGACAGAGTTTGATGATGAAACGGTAAGGGCTGTGGTAGAGCGGATAGACGTAGTATCCCAAGACAAAATCATCATATGGCTTATAGGCGGAATATCGTATGAAAAGGAATTAGCAAAAGCCGCCTAAAAATGATATGGGGTACTATGAGATATTGGTTACATACGGCAGGGACTGCGATGATGTTATCTGCTTTAAATACAAAGGGTTTCTGAACGACTCAAACGATATAGTGACACAGGCGATAGAACTCGGTTTTCTCGGCGAGGAGGACAGACACAAGGTAAAATCAGCGAGAAGCATATCAAAGCACGAATATCGGTACATATCAGAGAAATAGGAAAAACTTAGAATGGTTGATTTTATATTTAAATTGTGATATACTACCAATATAAATTATGACGTGTTTATAAATAAATGATGACGGAGGTGATGATGGTGAGATATACTTTAATGCATAAGGAAGTTTGTGTTGCTGAAATGGAGTTGGACGAAACTACAGGATATATAAAAAAGATAGGAGAGCTATATAGTGCCGAACATTTGCCTGTTGGAATTGCGGTAAAAAAGAATATTATAGACCGTGCAGCATTAAATGAGTGGTGGATAGACAGGTCAATTCCTGCAAGCCGCTCAGGAATAAAACAGGCATTAGAGGTTTTTGAATTATCAAACACAAAAGTATTGCTTATGCGTTGTTTTGGACTGAGCTTATCAGACCAATATTGGATTAGATCGAGAGAAACGAATATTACATGGAAAGAAATAAATTTCTTTGATAATCCATTCTCAGAGGATATAGGAGATGTACTGATTGGTAAAACAACGGAAACGGCAAATTTTGATTTCCGTTCCCCTGACAATACTTCGGATGGCTGTTTGAAGAAACGATGGGAAAGTATTGACGGGAAACGCTGCCTTGTCAAAGGGGGAAGCAATCCGTTTATGCAACAGCCGTTTAATGAGGTTATAGCAACAAGAATTATGGAATGTTTAGGAATAGAGCATATACCATATAAAGTTATGTGGGATGGAGATAAGCCGTATAGTGTGTGTGAAGATTTTATAACAGCAGATACCGAGCTTGTCAGTGCTTGGAGAGTAATGCAAACCCAGAAAAGAGATAACAGTACGTCTGTTTACCGTCACTATGTGAATTGCTGCGAGGCATTAGGTATAAAGAATATAGTTCATTCAATTGACCAAATGATTGTTCTGGATTATATCATTGCAAATGAAGACAGGCATCAGAACAATTTTGGGTTAGTACGCAATGCCAATACCCTTGAATGGATTGGAGCAGCACCGATTTTTGACAGCGGTTCATCTTTAGGGTATGATAAACGCTCAAATCAAATAGTGTCGGGAAAAGAAATTGAGTGTAAACCATTTAAAAAAACTCATACCGAGCAGCTTAAACTCGTGTCGTCATTTGATTGGATAAAGTTTGATAGGCTCAATGGAATAGGCGACGAAATAGCCCAAATACTTAATCAAGCGGGAGAATATATGGATGAGAATAGGAAACAGGCTATTATAAGCTCAGTGGAAAAGCGTATTAACGATATTGAAACAATAGCCTTATCCCAGACTCAGGTTGAAGATGATATAGAAAGTGATGTTGAAGAAAATATTGCGGAAACATACGAAAATAATCTGTCTTTGTAATGGCGGAAAATGAAAGCTCATATTGATAAAACACTATATAGGAAATTATATATTAAGCGATTATCGTATACAGGTAGTCGCTTTTTTATTGGAAGGAGGAAAGATATGCTTATAAATGAAATAACAGAGTCCAAATCTCTGCTGAAACTGCTTGATTTAATCAGGGGATTTTGCCGAGAGTCAGCTTTGGGCGACAACACCGAGAAGTGCATCAGGCTAAAGGAAGCCGTAGAAAATGCGGAGGGAAATGATTATTTGACACTGTTATCCTCATATCTGTCTATATGCGAGACGGGAGATGAAGTCATAGAGGCTTTGGAGGAGTTTGCGGACAATTGTAAAGGCTTCGCAGAGGCTAATGAAGATATGACCGAACAGATAACAAAAGCCGAATTTGAGACGGTTTTGTGCGAATGTGAAGAAAAGTGTGGGCTAATGAGCTGCGTAGAAGCTGAGCATACGGTTAATATAGCAGAAGCAGATGCAGAGAGCTATAACAGAGAAGGCGAAATTCAATTTATAGGCAGTAATATAAATATACTGCTTCCGAGAATAGATATAAATACGGATAAAACCAAGTACATAGCTGAAAATATAGGGCATATGCTCTATGACGTAATAGTGCAGAAACTCGAACCAGATGATATAAGATATGAAATTAACAGGTATATTCCTGAAGTGAAAAACAGGGGAGAGCCTGTAAGAGAGCTGTTCAGGGAATGTTTTTATAGTGTTATTCTATATAAAACACAGAAACCGAAGATTTATCAGGATTTCAATGAACATATGTACAGAGTTGTTGTGCTTGAATTTTTTAAGCGGATAATAGTGCGGTATCTTCGGGAATAAACCTTTGTTTGCTCAAGGATTGTATTTTTTTGCAAAGTGTGTTATAATATATAAAATTGGAATTTGGAGGGAAATACCAATGGCAGATTTGATAGACAATAAGATTATTGATGATATAAGAATTATACTTGAAGATGCCAGACACAAAGTGTCCAGTGTAATAAATACTGAATTATTAACAGCATATTGGAATATAGGTAAATTACTCTGTGAATATGAAAAAGGTGTTGATAAAAATAATGAGAAAATGCTTATGTCTGATCTTTCTAAAAGGCTTACAAATGAATTGGGAAAAGGATTTTCGCGCTCTAATTTATTTAATATGAAAAAGTTTTATTTAACATATCCTGCAGTCCAGACACTGTCTGGACTCTCGTGGTCACATTATTGTGAACTTTTATCTGTTGAAGATGCAGATGCGAGAAAATTCTATGAAAATGAAACGATAAATTCCAATTGGTCAGTCAGGGAATTAAAGAGACAGATTGATACATCATTATTTGAGAGATTATTGTTATCAAATGGAAAAGCCAATAAACAAAAAGTCATGGAATTGGCACAGCAAGGAGTGACATATAACACACCAAGTGATATAATTAAGGAACCGTATGTGTTTGAATTTTTAGGTATTCCTGAAAATAAGCCAATGTTAGAAAAAGATTTGGAAAGAGCGTTGATAGATAAGATAGAAAACTTCCTGCTTGAACTTGGCAGAGGTTTTATGTTTGTAGGTTCTCAACAGCGTATTACAATAGGAAATTCGCATTATTATGTTGATATGGTTTTCTATAATAAAATTATAAAAGCTTATGTTTTAATTGATTTAAAAATAGGTAATTTGAAACCGGAAAATATAGGACAAATGAATGCCTATGTGAATTACTATGATAAAGAAGTCAATGATGTTGGTGATGAAAAGCCGATAGGTATAATTTTATGTGCTAATGCGTCAGAGGTAGTAGCTGAATACGCATTGGGAGGACTTGAAAATCAGATATTCGCATCAAAATACACATACTATATTCCTGATAAAGAAGAGCTTATCAGACAGGTTGAGACGGCAATGAAAGAGCTGGATGATAGCGATAAAACATAATGGATATCAATACCAAGACCGGCTGTGAGGTGGTCAATGTGAAATACTTAAAATGGAAAGATGATGTTATAGCAGAAATCAACTCTAATTATAGCGTTGACTTTTTAAGTGAGCAGGGAGCATTGCTTACAAATCCCGATAGTTCGGTTACTCATTGGTCAAAGGAACAATTCAAAGTATTTCTTGATGACAGAATTGTCAGCAGCCAAAGACGGGATATCGAAAAGATATTATTTCAATGCGGTCTGAACACTTATAATACATTTAGAATAGCAGAAATAACGAAAGCGATTAACGCAAGAGATTTGTTATGGATAGCGGATAATACCGATGATTCCTTTGCTGATGCAGTTACAGATGTATTTGAAAGCGTGTTCATAAAGAAAATCGATATGGTAGACGATAGTATAAATACGCCCGATGGCTGTAATGTAAAGAGATACGGAGTATATAACAATAAATACGGGATTTACAAGAACAGACTGCATCC
>VIQV01000079.1 GCA_010206265.1 Lachnospiraceae bacterium MD329 | reverse complement strand
TGCCCCATCCCCGAATTGATGGACAGAAAAAAGTATGATATAATGGAATGGACATATAAAAATCCATTACTAAAAAGGAGGATATTTTCAATGCCAATCAAAAAAGGAACAATGCCGCCACGCTATGATGAAGCGTTTAAAACCGGCGCTGTCAAAATGGTTACTGAACAAGGCCGCCCTGCTAAAGAGGTCGCCGCTGAACTCGGTATATGCATCGATACTTTAAAATCCTGGCTCAAACGTTYGGGTTTTCAACCTTCATCYGTTGCTCGTCAGAACCGCRATGACAGCCGCCGGCGCGAACTTGAAACCGAAATCCGCACTCTGCGCAAGCAGCTTGCCGAGAAAGACGAGGTCATTGCTGTCTTAAAAAAATCCATCGGCATACTTTCCATTCCATAGATGATAAGTTTCGTTTCGTCGATTCTTATCGCTCCGAGTTCTCTGTGGAACTGCTATGCCATATGTTAGATATTTCTCGGAGCGGTTTCTATGCTTGGAAAAACAGGGGCTTATCTTCACGTAAAAAAAGCGAACAATTCCTTTTGGCTAAACTCGTTGAACTGCACGAAAAGTATCCGGCTTCCGGTCTTGACAGCTTGCTTCGCATTCTCAAYACCTCCGGCTTTCCTTGCTCTCGTAACCGCCTTCATCGTTTGATGAAAAAATACAATATTCATTCTGTAAGAAAACGCGCATACAAGGTTAYCACCAACTCCAAACA
>VIQV01000078.1 GCA_010206265.1 Lachnospiraceae bacterium MD329 | reverse complement strand
CCATAGATGATAAGTTTCGTTTCGTCGATTCTTATCGCTCCGAGTTCTCTGTGGAACTGCTATGCCATATGTTAGATATTTCTCGGAGCGGTTTCTATGCTTGGAAAAACAGGGGCTTATCTTCACGTAAAAAAAGCGAACAATTCCTTTTGGCTAAACTCGTTGAACTGCACGAAAAGTATCCGGCTTCCGGTCTTGACAGCTTGCTTCGCATTCTCAAYACCTCCGGCTTTCCTTGCTCTCGTAACCGCCTTCATCGTTTGATGAAAAAATACAATATTCATTCTGTAAGAAAACGCGCATACAAGGTTAYCACCAACTCCAAACACGGATACACCATCTCGCCAAACCTTCTGAAACGTAACTTTTCCGCTTCCGATCCCAATAGAAAATGGGTGGGAGATATTACATACATACCGACTGACGAAGGCTGGCTTTATACTGCCATTGTCAAGGATTTATGCTCAAAGAAGAYTGTTGGATACGCCTTTTCCAACCGTATCGACTCTGAGCTGACTGCCGCTGCGTTAGAACTGGCAGTAAAACGTGAGAAGCCACTCGGCAAACTCTTATTTCATAGCGACAGAGGCGTCCAGTACGCTTCAAATCGTTACAGGGAAACATTAGTTAAGTACGGCATTACTCAAAGTATGTCGCGCAAAGGCGACCCTTATGATAACGCGGTTGCCGAGAATTTCTTCAGCTGTCTCAAATGTGAATTGGTTCATTTGAAGCATTACCGCACAAGAAACGAGGCACAAGCCGATATATTTG
>VIQV01000077.1 GCA_010206265.1 Lachnospiraceae bacterium MD329 | reverse complement strand
CAGTCAAAGACAATTAACAAACGAGGATTTAGCTGAAAAAATAAAAATAATGCAAGAAGATCATAACGGAACACTTGGAAGTCGTCGAATGATGATATTCATAAATAGAAAATATGGTACGAAATTTAATCATAAACGAATCAGACGAATAATGCGAGAAATAGGAATATACTCTGTAATACGCAGAAACAGACATTCATGCACTGTTCGTTCGTCTAAAGAACAGGCAGCAGAGAATATACTTAATCGTAAGTTCAATGCTAATACATATAATGAGAAATGGCTTACAGATGTTACTGAATTTAAATACGGTGTTAATAGTAAAGCATATTTAAGCGCTATACTTGACTTAGGAGATAATCATATAGTAGCATGGGAATTAGGTGACAGAAATAATAATGAGCTGGTATTTAAGACATTTAAAACAGCAGTTGCAGAAAATCCGGAAGCTCATCCAATATTTCATAGTGACAGAGGATTTCAGTATACGAGTCCTGCGTTTGTAAATATGATTAAAGAAGCCGGAATGATAAGAAGTATGTCTCGTGTAGGGAAATGTATAGATAATGGTCCTATGGAAGGCTTTTGGGGGATAATAAAAACGGAGATGTATTATTTGAATAAATTTGATAATTACAGCGATTTAGAATCAGCAATAGCAGAATTTATTCAATATTACAATAATAACAGATATCAGGAAAGATTAAACTGTATGACACCGATGGAATATCATAAATATCTAAATAAAGCATCATAAATAAATATACATATTAACGCATCAAAATATATCAAAAATTTTTATTATTTTATTTGTTCACTTTACGGGGATGGGTTCA
>VIQV01000076.1 GCA_010206265.1 Lachnospiraceae bacterium MD329 | reverse complement strand
GTATACTCCTGAATATACTGAAAGCCTCCTTTTTTATCGATGCCCATTAAGGGCGCAATGATGATAGCCAGTATCATTGCCACTACTACTACAATTTTTCCTACAACAACTGTTTTTTGTTCAGTAGCAGCCGGATTAATTTTTTTCTTATAAATATCGAATGTAAAGATGGTAGAAATACTATTGGCTTTACCGGATAATGAAGCTACTACTGCAGCGGTAAGTGCTGCAAAAGCAAGCCCTTTTAATCCTGCCGGTAATAAATTCAATAAAACAGGATAAGCTTTATCGGTATTTACTTCGCCATTCTGTAACATAGCATGTTGAAAATCGCCCTGTTGGTATAAAACAAATGCAGCAATACCGGGTAATACCACAATTACAGGCATCAACAACTTTAAAAAAGCAGCAAACAATAATCCACCACGTGCAGTTTTTAAATCGGCTCCTAATGCACGTTGGGTAATATATTGATTACAACCCCAGTAATTTAAATTTACGATCCACATACCGCCAATTAAAACTGTTAATCCGGGCAAATCAATATAATTCGGATTATCTCTTTTCAAAATCATATGGAAATGATCATTGGCATGTGTCATCATTAAATGAAACCCTTTTAGCAAACCTGTTGCACCAAATTTATCGGCCACTAAATTTAAAGCAAGGTAGGTAGTCACCAATCCACCTAATATTAAAAAGAAAACCTGAATTACATCCGTATATCCAATTACTTTCATACCACCCAGCGTAATAAAGATGGCAAACACGGCCAATAAATACATACAAAAAGTAGTGTTAATACCCGATATGCTGTTAATAGCCAAAGCACCTAAA
>VIQV01000075.1 GCA_010206265.1 Lachnospiraceae bacterium MD329 | reverse complement strand
CCATAGATGATAAGTTTCGTTTCGTCGATTCTTATCGCTCCGAGTTCTCTGTGGAACTGCTATGCCATATGTTAGATATTTCTCGGAGCGGTTTCTATGCTTGGAAAAACAGGGGCTTATCTTCACGTAAAAAAAGCGAACAATTCCTTTTGGCTAAACTCGTTGAACTGCACGAAAAGTATCCGGCTTCCGGTCTTGACAGCTTGCTTCGCATTCTCAAYACCTCCGGCTTTCCTTGCTCTCGTAACCGCCTTCATCGTTTGATGAAAAAATACAATATTCATTCTGTAAGAAAACGCACATACAAGGTTACCACCAACTCCAAACACGGATACACCATCTCGCCAAACCTTCTGAAACGTAACTTTTCCGCTTCCGAACCAAATAGAAAATGGGTGGGAGATATTACATACATACCGACTGACGAAGGCTGGCTTTATACTGCCATTGTCAAGGATTTATGCTCAAAGAAGATTGTTGGATACGCCTTTTCCAACCGTATCGACTCTGAGCTGACTGCCGCTGCGTTAGAACTGGCGGTAAAACGTGAGAAGCCACTCGGCAAACTCTTATTTCATAGCGACAGAGGCGTCCAGTACGCTTCAAATCGTTACAGGGAAACATTAGTTAAGTACGGCATTACTCAAAGTATGTCGCGCAAAGGCGACCCTTATGACAACGCGGTTGCCGAGAATTTCTTCAGCTGTCTCAAATGTGAATTGGTTCATTTGAAGCATTACCGCACAAGAAACGAGGCACAAGCCGATATATTTGCCTACATCGAGGCGTTTTACAACACCGTGCGTCCTCATTCAGGAATCGGCTGGCTGACTCCATG
>VIQV01000074.1 GCA_010206265.1 Lachnospiraceae bacterium MD329 | reverse complement strand
CCTTTAACCTGTGTAATCTATAAACATCCTGTATATCAATAATTTTATTGTTATGCAGGTTATTAACCAATTTTTGCATTTCCACTTGTATTTTTTTCGTTTTCCATACGGTCTTGTTCAGCAAGGACCGCCTGCATCACAGCAGAACGACCACGAAAATCTAATTTTTTATATTCTGTTAAAAGGTCATATTCGTCTTTAGATAATTCCCTTATGGGCTGGTACTCTTTGCCTGTAAGCAAATAGTCAACAGAAGTATTTAGCAAATTTGCCACTGAGTATAGTTTGTCAGCAGAGGGTATATTTGTATCCCATCGGCGGATAGTGCCTTGACCTAAATTTGCTTCACGTTCAAGACTTGCGAGAGTATAGTCATATTCTTTTAACAATTCTTTTATTCTGTTCAAAATAGACATATTATCACCTTTACTTTTGTACTAAATACACAATAATGGTAAATATGCCAAAATAACTATTGACAAATGGCAAATATACCATTAAAATAAATTCATAAACTAACCAAGTTAATAAAACAACATCACGAAAGGAGCAAGCAAGATGAATGAAAAAGACCTGATATGCATAGCTCATATTTTTCAGTCTATATTCATTAGCAACAACGCACAAATTCAAAACTTCCTTTCTGTATAAACTGCACAAAAATAAGAATATATCTTATTTTTATCTTGACAATAAGAAAATATCTTACTATACTGTAATCATAAACTAACCAAGTTAATAAAACAACATCACGAAAGGAGCAAGCAAGATGAATGAAAAAGACCTGATATGCATAGCTCATATTTTTCAGTCTATATTCATTAGCAGAAACAGTGACCCCTTTAACCATTGTTCACTTTGTCCCGTAAAATTTGAGTGCAGCTTCTTAAAAAAAGACAGTTCCGGAA
>VIQV01000073.1 GCA_010206265.1 Lachnospiraceae bacterium MD329 | reverse complement strand
GTAACATTAACTCCGTCAGTGCAGCTTGTTACGAATACAGAACTAACATATACGTTTACCGAAAATGGAGAGCATACTTTTACGCTTACAGATTTAGAGGGAAATACATTAAATAAAACTGTAAAAGTAGACTGGATAGACAAAGAGCCTCCCACAGCGGAGTTAAGCTATTCAACAACCAAGTTTACAAATAAAGATGTAAAAGTAACAGTCACGCCTTCTGAAGCAGTAACAGAGGATACGGAATTAAGCTATACCTTTACAGAAAACGGCAGTCATACTTTCACAATTACTGATTTAGCGGGAAATTCAATTCAGAAAACGGCGGAAGTAAATTGGATTGATAAGACATCAGATATAATAAAATATTCTGAAACGGAGCTTACAAATCAGGACGTAACGGTTGAGTTTAGTCCGTTAAATTCAAATGAGGAATTTACACATACGTTTACTGAAAACGGAGAATATGTTTTCAAATATACAGATTTGGACGGAAAGCAACAGGAAAAGAGTATAACGGTAGATTGGATAGATAAAGAACTTCCCACAGCGGAGATAGTATATTCAACAACAGAGCCTACAAATAAAGATGTCGAGGTAACAGTAATTCCATCGGAGCGAGTTATAGAGGGAGAGGAATTTAAGCATACGTTTACTGAAAATGGAGAACATATTTTCACACTAACAGATTTAGCAGGAAACCAAGCTACAATTGAAACAAAGGTAGATTGGATAGATAAAGAACCTCCTGAGGTAAAAAAGATTACATATTTACCGCCAAAGCTTACTAAAAGCAAAGTAGTGGCAATAATAGTGGCATCAGAAACGGTTCGGGAAACGGCAAAGGAAAGGCAGCACACTTTTGAAGAAAATGGAATACATATCTTTACATTGACTGATTTAGCGGGCAATAGCATAGAAGTGCCTGTAGAGGTGACGTGGATAGATAAAATACC
>VIQV01000072.1 GCA_010206265.1 Lachnospiraceae bacterium MD329 | reverse complement strand
CAAATATATCGGCTTGTGCCTCGTTTCTTGTGCGGTAATGCTTCAAATGAACCAATTCACATTTGAGACAGCTGAAGAAATTCTCGGCAACCGCGTTATCATAAGGGTCGCCTTTGCGCGACATACTTTGAGTAATGCCGTACTTAACTAATGTTTCCCTGTAACGATTTGAAGCGTACTGGACGCCTCTGTCGCTATGAAATAAGAGTTTGCCGAGTGGCTTCTCACGTTTTACTGCCAGTTCTAACGCAGCGGCAGTCAGCTCAGAGTCGATACGGTTGGAAAAGGCGTATCCAACAATCTTCTTTGAGCATAAATCCTTGACAATGGCAGTATAAAGCCAGCCTTCGTCAGTCGGTATGTATGTAATATCTCCCACCCATTTTCTATTGGGATCGGAAGCGGAAAAGTTACGTTTCAGAAGGTTTGGCGAGATGGTGTATCCGTGTTTGGAGTTGGTGGTAACCTTGTATGYGCGTTTTCTTACAGAATGAATATTGTATTTTTTCATCAAACGATGAAGGCGGTTACGAGAGCAAGGAAAGCCGGAGGTGTTGAGAATGCGAAGCAAGCTGTCAAGACTGGAAGCCGGATACTTTTCGTGCAGTTCAACGAGTTTAGCCAAAAGGAATTGTTCGCTTTTTTTACGTGAAGATAAGCCCCTGTTTTTCCAAGCATAGAAACTGAGCCCTTCCCGAAAAAATAGACAGAAAAAAGAGGTGAAAAACGGAATGAATCGCAGTATTTCTTGAGAATGCTTTCGAATGCGAGTGAAAGCATTCTCAGGCGGCATGATTTTTTCGCAGTTTTTCTTCGTAAGCGCATGGAGTCAGCCAGCCGATTCCTGAATGAGGACGCACGGTGTTGTAAAACGCCTCGATGTAGGCAAATATATCGGCTTGTGCCTCGTTTCTTGTGCGGTAATGCTTCAAATGAACCAATTCACATTTGAGACAGCTGAAGAAATTCTCGGCAACC
>VIQV01000071.1 GCA_010206265.1 Lachnospiraceae bacterium MD329 | reverse complement strand
ACTGGGTTTACGATTTAACCATTTGTAGTATGATGAACGAGAAATATTTATTTTATCACATAATGTACTTATCGAATATTGATGTTCTTCATGCAATTCCTTAACAGTGATAAATTTGTATTCCAATTTTACTCCGCTCAGTACCGCCTCCTTTCTACCTCCTGCAATTTTTTTATTATTCGATTCTCTAACTCCAGTTCGGCATTTTTTGCTGCCAGTTTTCTGTTCTCAATACGAAGCTTGTCCAGTTCAGTCAACTCATTCTCYGGTTTTGCTTTGCCTCTGCGATCTATTAACCCATCTAATCCTTTTGCTTCATATTTTTTAACCCATGAATATATTTGTTGATATGATACTTTATATTTGTCCATGGCTGCATAATAGTCTTTGTTATTAGTAATACAAAACAGCACTATTTCATTTTTTTCTTCAAGTGTAACCTTACGTCCCTTAGTCATAAGTTTTTGCCTCTTTTCTCTTGAGTCTGAATTTATATGACTATTATACACCTCAATCCATCGGTTGAGAAGGGATTTTGAATAAATTTTATATTTTTTACAAACATCATAGAGTGAATATGTTCCGGAAAGATAATCTTTAACCGCCATAAGTTTAATATCTTCATTCCATTTATTATGTCTGCTGTCATGACAAAGTCCGTCAACTCCCATAGATTGATAAATATGCCACCAATCTCTTACTGTATATTTGCTTGCATTAATTTGAGCCGCTATTGTTGCCCAGCTACCCTCATTTCTTTCATATGCCATTACTGCATTAATCTTTGTTTCTAAATTAAATTTTTTTGACGACATATTTTCCTCCTCAGTGTTTTGTTATTTACTGTGTCTACTCTTTGGGGATTATATCACTGCGCACATGGTAGTGAATGGCATCCAAAAATACCACCGCGTAAGTCTCTTCAAGCGGTCTTTGTTGCCATTCTTTGAATCTTGTCAGTGATTCGGCTGACAGTGCTGTCAGACACCTCTAATCCATAAATTTCGCGGATATGTGCGTCAATGTCCCGCGTTGTCATCCCTTTGGTGTACATGGACAGTATTTTTTCCT
>VIQV01000070.1 GCA_010206265.1 Lachnospiraceae bacterium MD329 | reverse complement strand
AGGTAATACCAGTATCAACATAACAATACACATAATAATGATACAAAAACAAAAACCAATCTTCAAATATAATAAATAATAATTCATACCACCACCTCGTAAAATATTATAAATTACAAGCTTATTTTTGTCAATACATAAACTTCAGTGTTACTCCAATCATACAAGAAGCTGATATGAATAATAACATTATTGATAAAATCGCATTTATAATAATATTATCTAATATGACGGTACAATAAACTAATATCAAAATCGTAATTATGCCCAGAAATAATACATATGTTATCCCCATTATTACAAATATGTAATGTATCATCAAATCTATTTTTTTTATGTTCAATTTGTTTGTCTTCTTTTTAATCTGATTCCATAAAATTGTTGTTTTTTCTTCCAAAAGATTATCAAAATAACCCCTAAAACAAATTATTAAACCTATCGAAACTAAGAATATCCAACAAATGAACAGGATTATGACTTTTACTATTTAAATCCCCTCCTCATACAAATATTGAAAACCACTTTATAGAAGTATAACACTATACATAGTTGAGAGTCAGCATTGATTTCCATAAATATAAACCATTTCAAATTCTATAGCACTAATTATACTTTCTGCTATCATTATTATCCACTTAACACATTCCAACAAATTACTTTTCTCCACCAAATATAATATTATAATAAAAGGAACTATAATAATCATTATAGATATAAGCATAACTACTACTTTTATAAATTGTAAAAATTTATATGGATATTCTCCTTTAGAAATTATAATCTTATATAACCTTCCAAGTTCAAATATAATTAAACCGTTAAATCCCCTTAAAAAACAATTTATCATTGTCCATATTATTTGAATACCAGCACAAGCTATAATCCAAGCATACATTCATCATCTCCTCCTTGTATTATATAGTTATAGTTTAAATATCCTTTTTTCTGGATATGTGCTATACTGTGTTTAGATACTGTGGATTAGTTAATTCCTCCTACCACTTGATGGTTTGAATGAGGCTCTAACCACAGTCTCTTTGTACAGTTGTTAATCAGTTAGATACCGCATGACGGTTTATTTAGAACAAGGTTACAATCGCAGAGAGTCCCTGTGGGTCTAAACAGTGTCAAAAATTTATTAAAATGAGGTGTTTTTATGATTTTAGTCGGTATTGATGTTGCAAAGGACAAGCACGATTGCC
>VIQV01000008.1 GCA_010206265.1 Lachnospiraceae bacterium MD329 | reverse complement strand
CTCCTTTTGTGCTATAATAAAAAAGACCTGCCAGTCAAGTAAAAGCACAAAAGGAGGATTAATCTATGAATAAAGAAAACATAGACACACATAGTTTAGCACATACAAAATGGAATTGCAAGTATCATATAGTGTTTGCACCGAAATATCGCAGAAAGGTGTTTTTTGAAGAAAAACGCCTTGAAATACGAGATATATTAAGACAATTATGCCAATGGAAAGGAGTAGAGATAATAGAAGGAGAAGTATGCCCCGACCATATACATATTCTTGTGAGTATCCCGCCCAAAATGAGCGTTCCTGTCGGACTTTTATATTATTTTGTATGCACCTTAATGGGCGGTGGTGTAAACGGAGCGCAGTCGGCATTTTATATAATAGGCTGTATAGTGTGCCTGCTGTTTACTTTTTTCGCAACTTGGTTTCAGTATAACGGGACATATCTTGCTACCTATGTTGAAAGCGGTGTCAGACGAATTTCTCTTGCTGAAAAACTGCGTAAAATATCTCTATCGTTTTTTGGCAAAAAGGACTTGGTTGATTTAACAAGCTCAATTATGAGCGACTGCGCTACCCTTGAACAAACATTTTCACATTATGTACCCACGCTTATCGGCTCTATAATATCAACTATTCTAATCGCGATAGGCTTATTTACATTCGATTGGCGAATGGCTCTTGCGGCGATATGGGTATTGCCGATTGCGTTTATTATTGTAGCTTTTTCATCAAGGGTACAAAATCATTTTAACAGAAAGCAGAGAAAAGCGGGCATAGAACTTGAGGAGGGTATTCAAGAATGTATTGAAACGCTACGCGACTTGAAATCAAACAATGCTGAAAATAAGTACCTTAAAGGTTTGGATAAGAAAATTAAAATGGTAGAAACAAGGCATATTAAATCTGAACTTGCAACAGCTTTATTTGTAGTCAGCGCAAGTTTTATTCTAAAACTCGGAATAGCAACTGTCGCGCTTGCCGGCTCAATATTGCTTATAAACGGAAGTTTATCTGTTCCTGTATTGTTTATGTTTCTGCTTGTCGCATCAAGGCTGTATGAGCCGTTAGAGGGCGCACTGCAAAACCTTGCGGCAGTTATTTCTACCAATACAAATATTGAGCGTATGAATGAAATTCTCGACCACCCTATACAGACGGGTAAGGAAACAATAAATAATCGCGGCTATGACATAATTTTTGATAATGTCGGATTTGCGTATAACACAGGTGAAACGGTACTTAAAAATGTTTCGTTTACCGCAAAGCAAGGCGAGGTTACGGCTCTTGTCGGTCCATCGGGCGGCGGTAAAACAACGGTATCAAGACTTGCAGCAAGATTTTGGGATATTAACAAAGGTAAAATTACCATTGGCGGCGAGGATATTTCAAAAATTGAGCCGGAAACACTGTTGTCGCTTTATTCAATCGTGTTCCAAGATGTTACTTTGTTTAATAATACTATTATGGAAAATATCCGTATCGGTAAAAAGAACGCAACGGACGCGGAGGTTCTTGCGGCGGCAAAGCTCGCTAATTGTGATGAATTTGCTAATAAACTTGAAAACGGTTATGACAGTATGATAGGCGAAAACGGCTGCGAACTGTCGGGCGGTGAGCGTCAGCGCATTTCAATAGCAAGAGCATTCCTAAAAGACGCGCCGATAATTCTTTTGGACGAAGCAACCGCATCACTTGATGTGGAAAATGAAACCGCTATTCAGCAAGCGTTATCACGCTTGATTAAAAATAAAACAGTGCTGATTATCGCGCACAGAATGAGAACGGTCAGCGGCGCGGATAAAGTTGTGGTACTTGCCGATGGAATTGCAAAGGAACAAGGCACACCCGATGAACTGATAAAACAGAACGGTATTTATAAACATATGGCAGACTTGCAAATGCAAAGTCAGAGTTGGACTTTGTAATCGTGGAATAGGGATATGTGAAGCTACAATGAGGTGTATAAAATATAAGATTTACAAAGTGAAAAAGGTAAAATTGAAACAGAATATTGAAACTACCTTTTATATTTTGTCAAAAAAAGCGTAGTCAGAACAAAATACTTTTTACCTACCGTTGCGAAAATTGTTAAATATTTACATTTTAATGGATATTGCGTTATATTATGCGTTTTAACAGCGCATAGTGTAACGCAATTTTTTTGCGCGGAATACGGACAGCAAAATTTTTTGACATCATCTGCAAAATATCTGTTATTCAACGCTTTATTCAGTTTTCTTTTGATTTCTTACCGATAAAACTCGGTAAATGGTATTTTGAAAGACCTCCACCAATCTCCGTTTGATTTCAATTCAACCAAATTCAAATCAAACGGAGGAAGTTACAATGTCAAAGGATTATAAAAAATCTGATTATGGAATTAACAAATACAGTGAGGGTATTGTTTATCGTTATGCAGATGGCAGCAGATTGACAATAACTTTTGAAATGATAGCCGCAGTCAATCCTGCATTTAAAAAAGATGATTTTAATAAAATCAAGGCATTTTCCGATGACTGCTATCACAGAGAAGCAAAAGCAGAATACAATCAATCATACTATGTCAAATCATCACTTAATGAAAGCGTGAGCAGCGATTGGTTATCAACTACGCCGTTAGAAGCCGAACTCTTTGAAAAATGGGACAAGCAGTTGTATATGGCAAAGGCTTATGAAGCTATTAACTCCATATTAACGCCTATTCAAAGAAAACGGCTTCTTTTACATATTAAAGGCTTGACCACTCGGCAAATAGCCGATATTGAGGGCAATACACAAACGGCTATATGGAAAAGCATTGATGCGGCAGTAGAGAAAATAAAAAAATATTTAAGAAATTTTACAAAATAGGGTTGTCAAACCCCCTGATTTTTCACATTAAGTGAGAGGATATTTTACGGACAACCTCTTGCAGCGTTGTCGGCAATAAAAATAAATATCCTTTCCTATGAAAAATCAATGTTCTTTGACAAAGAAAACTCGCAAGATAACGGCGATGTAGCATAAAGAGCATACGGGTACATCTTGATTGATAAGCCTGTGTTTGATACGCCAAGACTTCCGACAAGAGCCGAGTCTTTGAAAGGTTGGCTTCTGCTTCTCTTTTCACAAAGGGAACTCTTGACGGAACGAGCGATAAATATTCTAATCACAGGCTTATTCAATCATAATAATGATACTTCTGCCCAGCCATAGCTTGAGCGTTAAAAGCGTCGCACGCAACGGGGGCAGCTCGGACGGTTGTCGGAGAGTGTGAAATTCCTATGGGCAGCGTAGTTTGCTGCCGCCCGTGTAGCTTATATAATTTTAATGTCAGACATTAAGGGACTTTATACAGTCCTTTGATGTGTGCTATTAAAGCATTTATAAATTTTTAAGGAGGTAAGCACAATGAATGAACTAAAAACTATGCAGAATGTTGACCCTCTAACCGTTACCGCTGATAATTTAGTGGATATAAACGATATAACCGTAAATAAGGAATTATCCAAAGCGGAACGGATTGCAGAGTTTATAAAACAGATTAAAAACCCATATTGCTTTAAGTGCGGCAATTTCATTGTAAAAGCAAGATATACCGATAACGGTTTATCAATGGAAGATTGTCTGCAAAGCATTATTCTGTGATTTTTTTTGCATATTCCGCAAAAACTTGATAGACTAATATCGGAAAAAGAATTGAATAACAGATAAACCGAAACTCTTTGATTTTGCGGATATACCGTAAATTTTCAAGGAGGTTTTGTTATGCCAAAATACTATGCTACTAATTATGTTCGTCTGTCATACACAGATGACAAGACTTGTGAAAGCGACAGCATCACAAATCAGAAAAAATTTATTGAGGAGTTTGTGAAACACAATCCCGATATTAAAGTTGTAAATGTCAAGGTTGATGACGGTTACAGTGGTATTGTTTTTGACCGCCCTGCATTTAAGGAAATGATGGAGGATATACGCAGCGGCAAAATAAATTGTGTCATTGTAAAAGACTTGTCAAGGCTCGGCAGAGAATACAACGAAACATTTACATATCTGCGGCGAATATTCCCCGCATTGGGTGTAAGATTTATCGCTATAAACGATAATATCGACACGGCAAAAGAAGCTGTAACAGATGATTTATCAATATCATTCAAGGGCGTTATGAATGATGAATATTGCAGAGATATATCCGTTAAGGTACGGTCTGCATTAAATGTTAAACGGAGCAACGGCGATTATGTAGGTGCTACTCCCGTTTACGGATATAAAAAAGCCGATGACAACAAAAATCAGCTTGTTGTTGATGAATATGCCGCACGAGTTGTCAAAGATATTTTCAAAATGAAAATAGACGGTTACAGTGCGGAACGAATTGCAGATGAACTTAATCGGCTCGGAATATTATCACCAAGACAGTATAAGAAAGACAGAAATATTCCGCTTCCGAGAAACGGTTTTTGCGATAGAGAAAATTCAAAATGGTCTGCTACCACTGTTTTGCGTATTCTGAAAGATGAAGTCTACACAGGGAAACTTATTCAAGGAAAGCAAGGCACACCGAATTATAAAATCAAAGAAGTCGTAAACCGAAGTAAAGACGAAATTTTTGTTACCGAGAACGCTCACGAAGCTATTATTGCAAAAAAAGATTTTGACCTTGTGCAGAGGTTAATGCAGATTGATACGAGAATATCACCGCAAAAAAATAAACTGCATTTATTTTCGGGAATATTGATATGCGGTTGCTGCGGAAACAGAATGACACGAAAAACAGTTACATATAAGGGTAATAAATATTTTTATTACTATTGCCCCACAGGTAAAAAGAACGGCTGTAACGGCTCGAATATGGTTAAGGAAACAGACCTTATACAATGCGTTACCGAAAGTATAAAGGCTCATATAAAAAGTGTGGCATCATTACAAAATTTATTGAATGGTATCGACAGCCAAGTAATCAATAAAGATATGTGTAATAAAATATCTGCTCAAATCAAAGAAATTCAAAAGCAGTTAAAAAAGTGTAACGAATACAAATCATCACTTTATGAAAATTATGTGTCCGGCATACTTAATAAAGACGATTACAAGGTTTTGAAAGCAACATACACCGATGACGGAAAAAGACTTGAAGCGGCATTATCTGAACTTGAAACCGAACTTGACGAATGTATGAATAATACATCTCAAAAAACATTATGGATTGATCATTTTAAGCAATTTGAGAACATATCCGAGATTGACCGAAACATTGTAATTCAGCTTATTATGAGCATACATATTTATGATAAAACACATTTACAGATAACATTTAATTATAAAGACGAGTACGAGCAAGCTGTGGCGGCGTTAGAAACATTTAAGGAGGCGGTATAAATGGCACGGAAAAGCAGAAAAAATATTGAAGCTGCGGAAACACCGTTAAGGATAGCGGAATACATAAGAACAGCGGAATATATCAGATTATCCGTTGAGGACAGTAATCATAAAGGCAATTCAATAGAAACACAAAAGCTGATACTTGATGATTATATCGCCCGAAATGCGAATATGCGGTTATATGACACCTATATCGACAACGGAGCAACGGGAACAAACTTTAACCGCCCCGATTTTCAGCGTATGATAAACGATATAGAAAACGGAAATATAGACTGCGTTATTGTAAAGGACTTGTCAAGGCTCGGAAGAAACAGTATAGACACAGGCTTTTATATAGAACGGTATTTTGCGGATAAAAATATCCGATTTGTCGCCGTAACAGACAACTTTGACACAGCCAATCCCGACAAAAATGCAGGAATGATGCTACACTTAAAGAACATTATCAATGAAGCATACGCACTTGATATTTCTAAAAAAATACGGACACAGGCTCGGCAGGCTATGCGTGATGGTCAGTACGTCAGTGCAAGACCGAAATACGGTTATCTGAAAGACCCTAACGATTGCCATAAACTGATTATAAATTCAGAAGTAGCACATATTGTCAAACAAATCTTTGAATGGTTTATCAATGGTATGTCTTATAATGAAATTGTATTACAGTTGAATAATCGCAAAATACCTACTCCAAGTGTGTACGGTTATCAAAAAGGTTACATCACAACAAAGAAATCGGTTGGAAGCGGTTTTTGGAATACCCGAACTATACAACAGATATTAAAATCAGAAATTTATACGGGTAAATTGGTACAAGGCAGAAGCAATACCATTGCTAAAAGCAGATACAAGTTACCGATAAAACTCAATGGATTATTGCAGAGAATACCCACGAAGCTATTATATCGCAGGAATTGTTTGATAAAACACAGGAGCGTATGGAGGAATTGAAAAATAATCATAGTCAAAAAGCAGTCAATCCATATACCGAAAATATATTAAAAGGCAAGATATTCTGTGGTCATTGCGATAGACCGTTGCATCGTATGCGTAATCCACGTAGAAAAACAGCCGACAGATATTCATTTTTTTGCTTAACTAACACTCGGTATGAGCGTGGCGGCTGTGATAACGGAAGTATTTTTGAAGATGAAATCATATCTGTTATAATTACTTCCCTAAAAGCACAGGCGAATATCCTTGTGGATAAAAAGAATATGTTGTTATGCTCATTATCCGATAAACGCCGTATGGAGAATGACGCTGCTGAAATAAAATCATTAAAGCGGTACATTGAAAAAAATCAGAACTTCTTGGGCGGTTTATATGAGAGCCTTATAAATAATATCATATCCGCAGAGGAATATCAGAATATGCGTAATGATTATAACAATAAAATCTCAAGTGCTGTCAAGAAAATACACGATATTGAAATCAGACAGCAGGAGCTAAAAAAACAATATAATCATTACTGTGATTTATCCGATGCCGCTGATGATATTATCAAAAACAATAAATTGACACGGGGACTTGTCGAAAAATTGATTGATAAAATTATTGTCTATAAAGGAAAGCGTGTTGAGATTATATTCAGCTTTAATAACGAATTTGAGGAGGTGTGTGTAAATGGATAAGTATATTATTGCTATATATCTCCGTTTCGTCATACCTTGCGTTTTATTATCGTCATTGACAAGGGCGATAATGATAGCGGCAAGATTTTTTGCGCCAAGTCCTGCAAGTTTCGCTGCGGCTTCCGTAATCTCAATACCCTCTTTGACCATTAAATCAGCGACTTCTCCGCTTGTGTTCATCTCTGTTTACCTCCTTTTCTGCCTGCTGTGTGAGCGATTGTATTTGTTTCTGTTTCTCGGCAATATGTTCTGCGTCCTCATATATTGATTTGCACATACGGAGTTCCGACCGTATTTTTCTAATCGCCGAGTTAATTTCAGATACTTGTTTTTTGATTTCTTCACAATTTTCATCAGTCCTTTCGCTGTATAGCTGTTTCCGCTGTGCGATAAGTTCCTCCATTTCGTCCGATTTGTTTTTATGGTAGGCTGTGAGTTCCGACATTGTTTCAAGTTTATTTTCATTCAAAAACTTAAACTGTTTTTGGTATCGCTCCATCTTCAAAAGTTCTTCACGCATAAAAAACGACACCCGTTTGAAAAAATACACATTTATTGAAGTTCCACGAATTGAAATATAATCGCCAACGGTCGGGTCTGATAAATATTTTCTAAATGATGCTATTTCGGGGTGGTCATCATACATAGGCTCTGTAATATAACCGCCCAAAGTACCGTTAAGCGGCGCAATTATTTTATAGCACTTGCATATTTGCTCGTCTTTAATTTCATTTTCCATTATCGTTTAAGCTCCTTTCAGTTATTCAGTTTTTAGAAGTTCTAACTAATCTTGTTTTTTATTATAAGATTTGTTACCGCTCCATATCCTTGTGTTTTTTAGATTTAGTCTTTGCTGCCTTTTCCTCATAAGCCTTATATTCTCCCGTATATTCAAAAAGTTCATTTTCGGCAGGAATATATACCTTGCTGTTTTCAAGACACTTGAATACATCACAAGATGTTTTATTACAAGCGTTGTAAAATCCTTTATGCGTGTAATCAATCTTATTTTTACCGTAACGGTCGTTGTATTTGTTGCTCCATATTCCCAAACTTTTATCTGAAATAGTATGATTTGATATATACTTAAAAGGGTTTGCGACATTTACAATGCCGACAGGTAAAAAGTGATAACCGCCATATTCAAATACCGTATTTCCTTTTATTGCTTTTTCAAATTCGAGCCGTTTTGTAAGCCATTCGGGATAATGTTCTTTTTTCAAAATACCGAGTACATCGTATCTTTCAAAACGGGTGTTTTTATCTTTATATAAATACTCACAAAACACCGCCGAGCCACGAGCATCTGGTCTTGCGCCGTTACCGCCTGTGCAGCGTACAATTTGATGAGCCTGTGTTCGATATTCGGGTCTTAATGTATTAGCTTCAATAACAATGATTTTACCCTCTAAATTTTTGTCGGTAATACTATCGCACATATCAGCGGTAATAATGCCTTTATCTGACTTGTACGCAACTTGCTCACAAGTTAAATCTGACCGTTTGCCTTGCCGCTTCATAGCTTCTAATTTCATCTGATATGCATAGGCTTTTTCGCTTGGTAGTATGTCCTCACGGTGTAGATTACTGTCAACAAGTAATATAATAGCAGTATCATCATCAAGATTTTTTACTATGACGGGGAGTTTGTCAAGCCCTGCCAACTCACAGGCTTTCAATCTGCGGTGTCCTGCCAACATTTCCACACCTCCATCGGTGTGCGGTCTTGCGATTGCAGGTACTAATACGCCGTTTTCTTTTATACTCTCGACAAGTTCCTCCATATTTTCGTCAAGCCGCACTTTGAATGGAGCGTCCTCATACGGTTTAATTTCGCCGAGTGGCATTAACTGTATTTTTTCTTCGCTTGCCATATTTTTTTGCACCTCGTTCCTGTTCTAATTTTTCTAATATTCGTTTCCCGTCTGCGTCTGTCAATACCATAAACCAATCAGACAGAAAAAAGCGTTTAATTTCTCGCCGCATCTGTGGGGAAGAAGCACGGCGATAATCTTTTACAGCTTGGATAATAATTGCGTTTGCAAGTTCCGTGTATCCGTTTACCATTGTTGATACCTCCGATATTATAAATTTTAGGTAATAAAAAAGGCATCATATCTATGGTAGATACAATGCCGTAAAATCGGTTATTCTGTTGTAATTTCACCTCCTTTGACGAATGCTTGTTTTGTCTTTAATTTTACACAACGGTTATTTCGACAATTATCTCATTAGATTTTTGGTGGAAAAAGAATTGAAAATATAATAAGACAAACCTCGAAACCTTTGATTTTATGCGGCTTCTACCGTTTGTCTTTATTATACTATAAGGACATACATATGCGACTATTCTTGCAGAAAGCGGAATAAGTCCGAGATATGTTCAAGAGATGCTTGGACATTCAAAACTTGAATTTACGCTGAAATACTATACTCACGTTACTGAAAAAATGGGAGTATTAGCAAGGAACGCATTAGAATCATCAGTTACATTTGCAGAATTTAATAAACAAACAGCTTAATATTTATGAGGGTACTTCAAAGGTACTCTCTTTTTATTTGGAAAAATTTAAGGAGGGACAGACAATGGCAATATTCAAAACGGAGGTATGGCACAATGCAGTTTGATTATTTCTACGGCAATGAAGCTGAACAGTTTACATTCTACCGCATACCAAAGGTGCTTGTATCATCACCGCAATTCAAGAAGGTATCAGACAGCGCAAAGCTATTGTACGGTCTTATGCTTGACCGTATGAGTTTATCTGTCAAAAACGGTTGGTTTGACGAGCAAAACCGCGCGTATATATTCTTTACCGTTAAAGACATTATGGAACTGATGTGCTGCGCTACGGAAAAGGCTACAAAGATAACCGCCGAGCTTGACAGTGAGAAAGGTATCGGCTTAATTGAGCGCGTAAAGCAAGGACAGGGCAAACCGGCAAAAATATACTTGAAAAAGTTTATTGCTGATGATGAGGATTATTCCAAAAAGTCAAGACTTTCGGAAAGCGAAATTCAAGACTTCGGCAAACCGAAAACGCAGACTTTTGAAAATCGAAATTCAAGAGTTTCGACAATCGAAAGTGCAGACTTTCGGAAAGCGAAATGTAATAATACTGATAATAATTATACTGAGTTTAACGATACTGATTTGAATAATATCAATCCTATCAATTCAGACATACCTGAAAATATAAAACCGCGTGAACGGTTGATTGATAGATACAACAAAACAATTATTCAAATCAAAGAGCAAATCGACTATGACAGCCTTGTAAATACAAACGATGCTGAAATCATAAACAACATTGTCAATGTAATGGCAGATGTTATGATTTTGGATATACCCTACTACGAGATTGAGGGTAATAAAATTTCTACCGACTATGTGCGGCTCAGATACAGTCAAATCACATACGAAAGTCTTGACGCTTTTCTCATAGAGTTTAGCGCGATATATTACAAGATAAATAATCCAAAAGCATATTTGACAACAGCGTTATACAATGTTGCGCTTACCGCAGGCACAGCATTATCAAACAGAGTAAAAAACGATATGTATAATATCGCCGGAGGTGAACGAAGAAATGAGTAAAATAATAGCTATTGCAAATCAAAAGGGCGGCGTTGGCAAGACCACCACTACCGTTAATCTCGGTATAGGACTTGCAAACGAGGGTAAACGCGTACTGCTTATAGATTGCGATGCACAGGCAAGCCTAACGGAAAGTCTTGGATACAGAAATCCCGACAATATGGACACTACGCTGTCAACGCTTATTTGCGACAATGTTAAGCGTTTCATTGCGTAATGAAATATTTTCATACGAGGCAAGACACGGCAGAGGTTTTGAGGGTCTTTTAAAGAGATATTTTGGTTAATATAGAGTTTATTAAAAAAAGAACTGTTGTAATTTTATCAACAGTTCTTTTTTACTATTCTATATCAAGAAATTTATATACGGGTATATTTAAAACTTCGCTGATAAGGAACAAAGTTTTAATTGAAGGACAAAAATAACTGTTTGGTCCTTCGAGCTGAGCAATATAGCCTGTTGATAATCCACAGGCTTCTGCTAATTCCTCCTGAGTCATACCCTGCAGTTTTCTATAATACGATATTTTCAATCCAATTTTTATTAAGTTTAATTTATATTGACTATCTAACATCAAATATACCTCCTATATATCATATTATAAACCATTTACTTTCTTATAATAATATGATAAAATATATATAAACTTAGATTTAATATAATGTTACATATACATTGTAGTGTAAAAATTAAAAAAATATATCATTTTGTAGAAAAATAAGATATAATGAAAGGAGGAAAAAATCTTAATGGAGGAACATAGTATGCGTATTGCAATTTGTGATGATGATAAATTGTGTATAAAAAATACAGAACAATATCTTAACTGTATAAGTGAAGTGGATTTTGAGTATGACATTTTTTATAGCGGAGAAGATTTACTGAAAAAATATCGTGATCAGAGTTATATTTATGATGCTATTTTTTTGGATATGGAAATGGGGGAAGGTAAAATCGACGGTATTAATATCGCGAATATGATACGCACTATGGATAAACAGACGATTATTGTTTTTATTACCAACCATAAAAAATATGCGCTTGACAGTTTTGTGTGTACACCGTTCAGATTTTTGGTAAAGCCTGTAGATTTTGAAAGTTTTAAGACTTTATTTTTTATGATTTTAGAAAAGTTAGAAGAAGATAAAGCAACATTGTCTTTTAAAAAGGGCAGGGAAAAAATACGATTACTGCATGAAGATATTTTGTTTCTGCAAAGTATAGACCATAATACTTGTATTCAAACCAAAAATAAAGTTTATGATACTTATATATCTTTATCTGATTTTAGCAATAAATTAAATCCAAATATTTTTGTACAAATTCATCGTTCATATATAATTAATATAAATTACATATCGTCTATATCAAAAAATGAAGTACATATCCGAGGGTATAGCCATTCTATACCGATAAGCAATACATACAGAAAAAACTTTGAAAGAAAAGTATTTCTTTTAGAGGAAAAGGAGAGGTTATTATGAATATTTATGATATAGTAGATATATCAACAGGCTTTTTTGAATCAATAGTTACTTTTATGCTGTTTGATAGTTTTATGGAACGACGTAAAAAGTTTCCGTTTTGGGTATATTGGTTAGGAGTTATAGCATTAACTATTAGCTTTAATATAAGTAATCATATATTTAATATAAGTATATTAAATATAGTTTTTATGATTTTGGCTAAATTTTTAATATCCTTTTTATATAAAAGCAATATTAAAGTTCAGCTGATTTTATCTATTGTCAGTTTTGCTATTTCTTCATTATTGGAAGTTATTGTTTTAATTCTTATATCTATTGTAAAAAAAGTTGATAGTAATACTATTGTGACTGAACCTAATTTACGATTACTTGGTATTATGCTGTCAAAAACTTTGAGTTTTGCAGTGACAAAATTAATTTGTTTATTCAGTAAAAAGAAATTAACAAAAATTCAGACAAGTTATTGGATATTGTTTATTACTAATTTTTCTATTGCTGTTCTAACTATTTATTTGATTTTTGGTATTCAAACAACAGGTATAAATTCATCAATAGGGCATTTGTCCATAATATGTTCATTAGGTTTATTATACGGTGTGTTTGCCAATATATATCTTTATGAAAATATGTCTAAGCAATCACAAGAATTGAAAGAAAAGGAATTATCAGAGCAACAATTTAATACTCAAATAAAACATTTAAATGAATTGGTTATAATACAAAAACAAACGCGTAGTATAAAACACGACTTAGCTAATCACTTGATTTCAATTAAATCATATCTTAGCGATAATAAAATAGATGAATGTTGTGATTATGTAAATAATTTGATAAACTATGCTGATATAAATTCAGATATAATTGATACAGGAAATTCAGTTATTGACGCTATTTTAACAGCAAAAAAGAATTTAGCAAAATCAAAAAAGATTGAATTTATTTTTGACATACAAATTCCTGAAAATCTAAAAATAAATTCTTCAGACTGCTGTATTATATTTGGTAATGCTTTGGATAATGCCATAGAAGCATGTGAAAAAGTTCAGGATTACAAATACATAAAAATTAATCTTATATATCACGAAAATTCTCTTGTATGTAAAATTACTAATTCATCAGTTAATATTAAAAATCCGTTACTGCAAACGACAAAAAGAGATAAAGAAAATCACGGAATAGGTTTTTCGAATATACGGGATACTTTAGAGAAATATAATCATATTATGCGAATAGAGCAGAATGACGGAGAATTTGTATTATATTTTATTTTATATGACGTAAATTAAATACGAAGTCTAAAAAGGGTTTTTTACCAAAATACCCTTTTTTTGCATATTAATTTTTTATAAAATAAATTTCACGTTGCAAAACATACTATTTCACGTTGTAAAACGTGCACAGGAAATAATTTCTGTTATAATGAAATTAAAGAAATTTTATCTTATCGAGGAGAATAGAGAAAGTGAAAAAGTTATCTAATAGTTTGTCAGGAGCATTAGTACAGAATAATATTATATCTGCTGACAGGGAAAAACAATGTCAATATGGATTGGAACTTATGTTATCTTCAATGGCAGAAATTTTATTTGTAATATTATTATCCGTATTTAACGAGAGAAAAAGGAGGAAATGACTATGCCTGTAACAGAAAACGCACGCTTCTCTATACGTTCAGCATTTGGACTAAACAGAGACATTGAACTTCCTGATGATGTAGTAGAACATAAATATATAGCTGAATATCTAAATGAAGATGGCACTATTACAACAGAAGAATTTTCAGTATTTGAAGTAATAGATATAGAGTAACATCTATAAAAATATACTAAAAGCACAAGGGATTTCCCTTGTGCCTTTAGTACTTTTTAGATATAATATGAGGTGAGAGTTATGCATTTTAAAAGATATATTATACTTTCGTTGTTTATAGCTTGTTTTTGTTTTACTCCAATAATAGATTCTTATGCGGAACAGGATACATCATTTCATTGCGGAACAGACCCGAAATTAGTGCAGAAATTACATCAAGAACTTGTGGAGAAAAAGTTATCTGAACTAAATGCAGACCATAGTCCGTGGGACAGTGAAATTTCATTGTTTTCAATCCCTTTTGGAGTGATGGGAAAACATTATATGCCTTCCACGGGTGATGTAAAGGCTTTAGTATTACCTATTGAATTTAAAGACGAAAAACTCAGTAAAGATATTACATCTCATCTTCAACAAATTTTTTTTGATAAACAGGATATAGACAATGTAGCATATAAAGATTTATCGGTGTGTGATTATTTTTCTGCGGTATCATCTGATAAGTTAAAATTGTCAGGTATGGTGCTTCCGATTTATACAGCAACAGAAAACAGGGAATATTATGAAGATAGCACTATTTTAATACAGGAAATTGCAAAAGCTATAAATCAGAATAAGACTATTTTAGGAGATTTATCAGAATATGATTATAATAATGATGGATATATTGATTGTTTAAATGTTATATGGGCAGGCGGTTGTGGTGGATGGGCAAGTACTTGGTGGGGAGCATTACATGCAGGACCTTCTACTGATTTATATAATGATAAGAAGATAAGAAGTTTTGTAGGTGTGGCTGAAGTGCAGGCAGACAATTATACCTTGGAACATGAAATTGGGCACGCATTGGGTTTGCCGGATAATTATGAGGTTACTTCTGATAGTTGTATATTGAATAATGGTGTATATGAATTGATGCAAGGTAATGGATACTATATAAATGTATTTTACAAGTATCTCTTAGATTGGGAAGAGCCTGAAATTTTGTTATACAAGGATATAAACAGTACAATAGATTTATATGCCTCTGATATACACAACAATGAATTATCTACAAAAAATAAAACACAATCAATTGTATTTACACCTGATATTGAGCGGTTTCCGTTCTCAGAATTTTATATTGCAGAATATAGAACATACGCTTTGAGAACCACTAAAGACAGTCCGGGTATAATTATTTGGCACTGCAATGCACAAGAAAACAAATATGTACCTGGAACAATAGTAGAAAAGGGTGATTACATTAAGCCTGTATATAAGAGTAATGATAAAACATCTTTTAAAAATGAAGATTTATATCGTATAAATAATAATGTTGGCGATGTATGGTCATCAACTACATCGCCGTCAAGTGATTTCTATGATGGTTTCAAAACAGGAGCATATATGGAAGTTGTGGATATGGACGATGAAAAGGCAACCGTCCGCGTTGGCTTTCAGGATATGGAATGGGAACAGCCGGCTGTATCTGTCACAGGCGGATATAATAAGAAAAACGGATATGTGTTTTTTTCACTTTCCTATGATGATGTCTATACAATTATGGGAAATACACCTCTTACAATTAAAGATGGTTGGGAGCGTCTCTCCAAAGAGGTTATTGATAAATATGTAGACGTTGTTTCGGATGATTTACAAGTGCAGATTGATTATGACAAATGTTTTCGAAATGACAAAAATGAAGTATACATCTATACCAAAAGTATAGACGCTGCAGAAAACGAGGGCGCAGTGGTACAGCTGAATTTAAAAGAGGGCAGCGCAATAAACGGATTTAAGGAATGTGAAGCTGCAGCTTTTGAAGTTCAAGTACCTGATGTTACTCCTCCAACGGGAACAATTACATATTCAACAACAGAACCTACAACAGAAACGGTAACTGCAGCTTTGACAGTATCGGAAGAAATTCAGCCTATTGAAATGACATATACCTTTTACCGTAATGGAAGCTATACCTTTGAATTTTATGACTTGGCAGGAAATAAAGGTACAGCTACAGCCACAGTTGATTGGATAGAACGTGCGCCTGTAACGGCAGAGGTTGAATATTCAACAACAGAGTTAACAAATCAGGACGTTGAGGTGAAAATCAAGCCTTCCGAAGAAGTTATGGAAACAGAAGAAGAATTAACACATACATTCACCGCAAATGGAAGCTATACCTTTACATATCACGACCTATACGGCAATGCTTTTGAAAAAACTGTAACAGTAGATTGGATTGATAAAATACCACCTTCTTGGGATATAACATATTCAACATACTCAAAAACCTATACGAACGGCACGGCCCAAATGAACGCAAGACTTAAAGGTCCTGTAATTGCCGCGGTAGCGCCTTCTGAAAAAGTAAAACCATTTGAGAGTAAGCATATATTTGAAGAAAACGGAAGCTGGACATTCCAAATGGAGGATTTGGCAGGGAATGTGACAACCAAGACAATAACAGTTGATTGGATAGATAATGAAAATCCTATCGGTGAAATCAGATATTCAACAACTGATTGGACAAATCAGAATGTAATAGCCACATTAATTCCATATTACGGAGAAAATGCAAATAAAGAAATAACATATGTGCTTACCCCAAAAACTAATTATGTTAAGATATTAAATTTACCTGATGAAACAGGTACAAATCGATGGTTTTATATAAAAACGGCGTGGATAGATACAATTTCTCCGCAAATTGAATTGAACGGTGACAGTGAAATAACGTTGGAATATGGCAGTGAATATGTTGAAGAGGGGGCAATTGTGACAGATAGAAACACATTTATTCAAGATAGACTTGAAATCAACGGTGAAGTTAATACATTAGAGGCAGGAACGTATGAACTGCACTATAATGCAACAGATTGGGCAGGAAATGCTGCGGAAGAAAAGGTACGAACGGTAACTGTCCTTGCACCAACACCGACGCCAACACCAACGCCTACGCCAACACCAACGCCTACGCCAACACCAACACCAACACCAACGCCTACGCCTACGTTAACACCAACACCAACACCAACGCCAACGCCGACACCAACGCCTACGCCTACGTTAACACCAACGCCGACACCAACGCCTACGCTGACCCCGACGCCAACACCAACACTAAGCGACAGAATAGAATTTATCACATTGGGAAATGTTGTTTCGGCACAGCTGATATTTGAAAAAACGGAACCGCCCAAACAAGAGGATATACGAATATATATAGCGTATAAAAAAGACGGTCTTTTGCAGGGTATTCAGATACCTGAAGTGGTAGATATGACGGCAGGGTTTGTTATCGCTGAACAGTTTAGGGATTGCGATATATCAGTCTATGTGTGGGATAGAAATATGAAACCGCTTATGAGGCAGCATAAATTGAATATTTAAAAATAAGAGAAGGGTTTGGAATTATTCCAAACCCTTTTTATGTTGAATTCTAAAGTGATTTCAGATATACGGTCAGTAAATTAAGTGCAGTTTCTTTTTCTTTTGAAGTACAAGTTTTTAACTTTTCTTCAATATCTATATCATTTTGATTATTTTCCTGTTCTGTTAAAATGTCATTCGGCGTTATATTAAGCGCTTTACAAATATTCAGAAATGTTTCTATTCTCATATTAACATTACCTCGTTCTATATCAGCATAGGCTCTGTAGGATAATTCTGCTTTTTCTGAAAGCTCTTCTTGAGTCAGACCGGCTCTTTTTCTTAAAACCCACAGTTTACTTCCTATTGTTTTATAATCAGAAATAAGCACTTTTCTTCCCCCTTTCATTCTTTTATAAGAATTATACTTCATAAAACTGTTGACAAACAGGAAGAATGGTAGTATAATAATAGGCAGAAAAGTTCCTGTAGAAAAATGACGATTATTGTAAGACAGTTTGAATAGTATGGTATTAATATACAAATTATTTGCTCTGCAGAAGATTTTTATTCATTATATATTGCTGACCTCAGAATATATGGTTTTGTTACCCGATAATAAGACTCTCTCTCTCTTTTTTCTTATTATTTTACCATATATTCTGTGTTGAGCAATATATAAAAAAGAAAACGGAATTCCAATGGGATTCCGTTTTCTTGGGATTTTACAGCTTTTATTACCGTCTTTTTGCATATTCCAGAATTTTATGATTATTTGAGAAGAACTGAAGATTTGCGTCAAAATATAGATGTGATACTTCAGGACTTTTGCTTACCAGTTCACCATTTTCAACTTTATTTGCACAATCCCACGTTGTATCTACAATAATCCATCTGCCGTCAACATAAACTTCATTCCACGCGTGATTTTGCATATCAGTTGCAATAGTTTCATCAGTCCAAACTGTATCACTGCCAACACCAAGGGCATAACCTGAAACGACATTACACGGAATATCTATACTGCGGCATAAAGCCGCCATAAGCGTTGCAAAACCAAGACAAACCGCTCTGCGTGACTTTACAATTTCAGAGGCAAAATAGGGCGGTGTCTGCGGTGAGGAAAGACTGTCGGTATCGTAATACATATAAGAACAAATCCAGTCGTGCAATGCAAGCACTTTATCATAATCGTTATCAATACCGTTTGTAAGCTGTTCAGCTATTGAAATGATGCCTGAATCAGTGGATTGAATCGAGGGTGTATGACGAAGTGCGTCCTTGATTGATTTGTCTTTTTCATACATCTGCTTGTTATGGGCAAATACGGGAGAGGCGGCAAGTTCCCAGCCTCCGTCCGGAGTTTTATCAAGAGTGATATAATTATATACCCAGCTCGTAAACTGACCGTATGCTTTACTTCCTGTATACACTGCAACATTTATTGAGGTTGATTCCGTATCGGGAATAGTTATTGATTTATTAAATGAGCCTTCGGAATTTACCGCAAATGAAATCTGGTCAAGATTTTCATTGTTTTCATCTGAAAATTCTGCTACAAGATGTGATTTTTGACGTGACGAGGTGATTCCGAAAATCTCAATTGTGTCAAAGTCAACAATCATACCTATGTTTTCATTAGGATAAAAAGTCAGCATAGGACTGTTTTCGATATAGGCGTTTGTTGCAACGTCAGCAGGGTCAATTGGAGGTTCCTGATGACGTATTTTAGCCCAGATTTCTGACGGCGACGGAATATAATCGGTCACAATCGACAGCTGTTCTGACGCGTCGGTTACAGTATCCGTGATTTCAGGATATTTTTCTTTGATTTTAGGGAAGTAGTCGCCGAAGTTAAGAAATAAATCAGTTTGCGCATTTATTATACATACTGCAATTGCCAGTAACAAAATTACGGCAATAAATCTTTTTATAAATTTCATAATAATCACCTGAAAGAATAAATGAAAATGCTACGACCTAAGCATATTCTTAAGCCGTAGCATCTTCCTGAATTGGAGGCGCCACCCAGATTTGAACTGGGGAATAAAGGTTTTGCAGACCTCTGCCTTACCACTTGGCTATGGCGCCGAGTAGTTACAAATAACAAAAGACGCAGAATGTGATTGCGTCTTTTGTCTTGTTGTAAATGGAGCGGAAGACGAGATTCGAACTCGCGACGTTCACCTTGGCAAGGTGACGCTCTACCACTGAGCCACTCCCGCATATCTCCGCCCAAAAGCGGAAATGTGGTGCCTTCGGGTGGAATCGAACCGCCGACACAGGGATTTTCAGTCCCTTGCTCTACCGACTGAGCTACAAAGGCATATGGCGACCCGGATGAGGCTCGAACTCACGACCTCCAGCGTGACAGGCTGGCGTTCTAACCAACTGAACTACCGGGCCATATTGTGTTTTTTTACGGCGCATTGTATTATATGCGCAAGACGTTTATTTGTTTCCAATATTATCGGAAATTTTATTTAGTGTATTGTATAACACTGTTATCAGTATTTTTACTTTATAAAAATACTTGTGGTGGGAGTTACAGGGCTCGAACCTGTGACATCCTGCTTGTAAGGCAGACGCTCTCCCAGCTGAGCTAAACTCCCGTACATTGCGCTTTAATCAGCGACAACAATTATTATAGCAGAACATAGAATATTTGTCAATACTTTTTATTTAAAAAATTTTTCTTTTTTTATGTTATATATATTTCTTTTTACTGATTTTTGTTGTATAATAATATTGAGAGTAGATATAGAGGAAACAAGGGGGGATTGTGATGAAGAAAAAGGCAGTAAAAACGTTATTTTCAGCGTTAATTCTGATATTAAGTATTTTTGTTATATCGGGCTGTGCTGATAATTCTGATTTAGAGGGAGAGAGCGTTTCAGCAGACACATATGCGTTTGTATCTAAAAGTATTCAGAATAATTATATGCAGAGATTATATGAGGGATTTGACGACGCCTGCAGAGAAGCAGGGGCAGATTCGTTATACAAGGCGCCTCGGTCAACATCGGCGCAGGAACAGATAGATATAATTAATGAACTTATTGATTTGAAGGTAACGGGTATTGCAGTGGCGGCAAACGACGCTGACGCACTTACAGATGTGCTGCAAAAGGCTATGGAATCGGGAATAGAAGTGGTTTCGGTTGATTCGGCAGTCAGAAATACTGCACGAAGCGTACATATTCAGCAGGCTAATCCCGAAAAAATAGGAAGAACGCTTGTTTCATCGGCATATGATAAGCTTAATGGACAAGGCGGTATTGCAATTCTTTCTTCTACAGAGTATGCGACAAATCAGAATCAATGGATTGAATATATGAAAAAAGAGGTTGAGGAAAATCAAGAAAAGTATGCTCTGACACCTATTATTGAAATTGCATACGGTGATGATGATATGATGAAATCAACTACGGAAACACAGCGTATTTTGGAAAATCCTGAAATAGAGGCAATAATCGCTCCGACAGCAGTTGGCATTGTTGCAGCGGCAAATGTAATAAGAGATACGGAATCGACTGTTAAATTGGTAGGACTTGGTATGCCGTCACAAATGGCAGAGTTTATTGAGGACGGAACGTGTCAGGAAATGTATTTATGGAATCCTGTTGACGCAGGGTATCTTGCAGGCTGTGCTCTGACCGCGCTTAAAAATGGTCAGATAACAGGTATTTCGGGAGATGTTTTTACGGCAGGCAGACTTGGTGAAAAAGCCGTTACAAACGATATTGAAGGCGGTACGGAAATTATGCTCGGTGACCTGTTGGAATTTAATAAAAGCAATAAAGAAAGCTGGATAGAGTCTTTCTGATTTTGTTATATGTAAAATTTCATAAAAATTATGTCAACATCTCAGTGAAATTTAGCAAAAAAATGGTTTTCTTCGTGTTTTTATTGACAAATCCAGTCAGAATGGTATAATAGCCTTTAATCGGGGAACAATTTTAAAGGAGAATTTTTCCGATAGAATGGAGGTTTACCATTATGAAACAGTTTTCTTATACTATTACGGGAGAACAGGGACTTCACGCAAGAGGCGCCGGCAAGCTCGTAAAAGAGGCGCAAAACTTTATGTCAAACATTAGTATTGTATATAATCAGAGGATTGAAAACTTGAAAAGACTTTTTACTGTAGCTTGTCTTGGCGTAAAGCAGGGCGACCTTGTTACAATCAGAGTTGAGGGTAATGACGAGGCTGAGGCTGCAACGACTCTTGAAAATTATTTCAGAGAGAACCTGTAAAAGAAAGAAAAACCGCTTATAAAGCGGTTTTTTTATTTTAATATTGTGTGGTAGCAAAGTCTTTTCTATGTATTTACACTCTATGTTATTTTTAGTTTCTTCATATTTATATATGTCCCCTTTCTTAATATATTTTCCGAACATAAAAAATGCGCTGCTTTACAATACAGAGTACTGCAAAAAAGCAACGCATAAAAACGCAATACTCTGTATTAGTTACTGCTAAGTCAACTTATTCATTTTAACATTTAAAGTACATTAAAACAAAGAGTATACGTTTTTAGACACAAAAAAACGTACTCAAATGTTAATGAGATATTTAAGTTAACTTAGCATGAATATTATAACATATTTTCGTCGATATGTCAAAAATAAAAAAAATTAAACTTTTTTGAAAAAAGGTATGGTATTTTCCTCGTAAATAAGATATAATTAAAAGATAAAATGACTACATTTATGAAAAATTATAGAAAAGACAGTATTTTTCAGCAGCAGTAATTAATAATGAAAGGTGATGGAACTGTTATGGAGGAAATTCTCAACATTTTAGACAAAGAAAAAACAAGCATTTCTAATGCAAAACTGGCGCAAATGCTTGGCGCAGAGGAACAGGAAGTCGCCGAAAGCATTAAAAAACTTGAAAAAGAAAATGTAATTGTAGGTTACAAGACAATTATTAACTGGGAAAAAACAGAACGCGACGTTGTGACAGCTCTGATAGAACTTCGCATAACCCCACAGAGAGGAGAGGGCTTTGACAAGGTTGCGGAAAGAATTTATAAATATCCGCAGGTAAGGTCGCTGTATCTGATGTCGGGCGCGTACGATTTGGCGGTTACAATAGAGGGCAAGAGTATGAAAGAAGTGGCGCTGTTTGTCGCCCAAAAGCTCGCGCCTATGGATTCGATAATCTCAACTGCAACACATTTTGTACTGAAAAAATACAAAGAGGAAGGAATTGTATTCGAGGACGATGAAAAGGATACAAGACAGGTGATTACATTATGATTGATTACAATAAAATAGTTTCGCCCGTGGTTTCGGATTTGCCGCCGTCGGGGATACGAAAGTTTTTTGATATTGTTGCTGAAATGGACGACGCTATCTCGCTTGGTGTGGGTGAGCCTGATTTTACTACACCGTGGGTAATCCGCGAGGCAGGAATATATTCACTTGAAAAAGGACAGACGCATTATACTGCAAATGCAGGTCTTATGGAACTAAGAGAAGAAATATGCAATTATAATAAAAGGAAATACAATATTTCTTATGACCCCAAATCGGAAGTTCTTGTAACTGTCGGGGGAAGTGAAGCGATTGACGCTATGATTAGATGTATTGTCAATCAGGGAGATGAAGTGTTAATTCCGGAACCGTGTTTCGTGTGCTACAAGCCGCTTACGATTATGGCGGGAGGTAAAGCTGTGGCGATTGAAACAAAGGAGGAGGACGAGTTTCGCCTGACTCCTGAGCAGTTAAAGTCGAAAATAACAGATAAAACAAAACTTCTTATACTTCCGTTCCCGAACAATCCGACAGGCGGAGTGATGTCCAAAGAGGATTTGGAGGCTATAGCCGACGTACTCCGCGGAACAGATATAATGGTTTTGTCAGACGAGATTTACGGTGAACTGCGTTATGACGACGAAGGACATACGCCATTCTCGGCGATTGACGGAATGAAGGAAAGAACTGTTGTTGTAAACGGATTTTCAAAGACATTTGCTATGACAGGCTGGAGATTGGGCTACGCGCTCGGACCGAAACCGCTTATTCAGCTTATGACAAAGATACATCAGTACGGAATTATGTCCGCACCGACTACAGCGCAGTTTGCGGCGGTTGAGGCGCTTAAAAGCTGTGACGACGACGTGGCGGAAATGAGGCGTGAATACAATTACAGACGGCGTTACATAGTTGACGGTTTCAGAGCAATGGGATTGAGCTGTTTTGAACCGCTTGGCGCGTTTTATGTGTTCCCCTGTATAAAATCAACAGGTATGACAAGTGAAGAATTTTGCCAGAATCTGCTGAATGAAGAAAAAGTTGCGGTTGTTCCCGGTAACGCGTTCGGAGAAAGCGGAGAGGGATTTATACGCTGTTCATACGCGTATTCAATTGAAAATATTCAGGAGGCGCTTAAACGTATTGAGCGTTTCGTAAAAAATCATAGTAAATAAAAGATGTGCCGCTTTGCGGCGGAATAAAAAGAGTTGGAAGGATATAATTAACAGGAGGAAAAGATGGATACAAAATATATATTCGTAACAGGCGGAGTTGTTTCGGGATTGGGAAAAGGTATTACTGCGGCGTCGCTCGGCAGGCTTTTGAAAGCACGGGGGTATAAGGTTACAATGCAGAAGTTTGACCCGTATATAAATATGGACCCAGGTACAATGAGCCCGTATCAGCACGGTGAGGTTTTTGTCACAGATGACGGCGCGGAAACAGACCTTGACCTTGGTCATTACGAAAGATTTATTGATGAAAACTTGAGCGTTAATTCAAACGTTACTACAGGTAAAATATACTGGAACGTAATTTCAAAAGAACGCCGCGGTGATTACGAGGGCAGAACCGTACAGGTAATTCCTCATATTACAAACGAAATAAAATCGCGTGTTTACCGTGTGGCAAGTACACAGGATACCGATATTGTTATTACTGAAATCGGCGGTACTGTCGGCGATATTGAATCTACACCGTTTTTGGAGTCTATAAGACAAGTGCAGACGGAGGTAGGCAAGGAAAACTGTATGTACATACATCTTACGCTTGTACCGTATATTTCAACATCAGGCGAGCAAAAGACAAAGCCGACACAGCACAGTGTTAAGGAGCTTTTAAGTCTTGGTATTCAGCCTGATGTACTTGTTCTTAGAACCGAAAAACCGCTTGAAGAGGGATTGACGGATAAAATTGCTCTGTTCTGTAACGTGTCGCCTGACTGCGTTATAGAAAATCTTGACCTTGATACTCTATATGAAGTGCCGCTTGCTCTTGAAGAGGAGGGGCTTGCAAAGGTTGTCTGCAAACGTCTTGGTCTGGAGGACAGGAAACCCGACCTTGAAAGCTGGACAAGTATGGTCAATGTTGTTAAGGACCTTATGGACGGCGGTAAAGAAGAGGTTACAATTTCTCTTGTCGGTAAGTATGTTTCTCTGCACGACGCATATATAAGTATAGTGGAGTCGCTTAAACACGGCGGAATACAAAATTATGCCAATGTTAATATAAACTGGGTTGACAGTGAAGAGGTTACAGCGAAAAACGCTGATAAATTATTAAAAAATTCGGACGGTATTTTAGTGCCAGGCGGATTTGGCGACAGAGGCGTAGAGGGTAAAATTATCGCGGCGCAGTATGCCCGTGAGAATAAAATTCCGTATTTCGGCATATGTCTTGGTATGCAGATTGCGGTTATTGAGTACGCGAGAAACGTACTCGGATTTAAAGACGCACATTCGGCTGAATTAAATCCCGATACTACTCACCCTGTTATCGACCTTATGCCCGAGCAGCGTGACGTTGAGGATTTGGGCGGTACAATGCGTCTTGGACTGTATCCGTGTAAAATTACGGAGGGTACGCTTGCTCAGAAGGTTTACGGCAGTGACCTTATTTATGAAAGACACCGCCACCGTTATGAGTTTAACAATTTCTACAGAAATGAAATCACTCAAAAAGGTATGGTTATTTCAGGACAGTCGCCTGATGAAAAGCTTGTTGAAATGGTAGAATTGCCTGACCACCCGTGGTATCTGGGCGTTCAGTTCCACCCTGAATTTAAATCAAGACCAAATCACGCTCACCCGTTGTTTGCGTCGTTTATCAAAGCGGCACTGGAGAAGAAAACAAAATAATTTATCAACACGGCAAACACGAAAGGAAGTTTTAATTTGAAATATTATTGGAAGTATATCAAGCCATATATGTTATTTTTCATACTCGGTCCGCTGCTTATGCTAACAGAAGTAGCAGGTGAAATTGTGCTGCCGAGAATTATGGCTACTATGATAGACGTCGGTATAGGCGACGCGTCGGCGGGTCTTGGCACAGGTTATATTCTGTCACGCGCCGCTATGATGATTGGATTTATTGCATTGATGATTACAGGCGGTATCGGCGGACATTATTTTTCAACAAAAGCCTCGGTATTTTTCAGTTCAGATTTAAGGCAGGGCGTTTTCAAAAAGGTACAGGGCTTTTCTTTTAAAAATATTGATAACTTTTCTACGGGCTCGCTTGTAACAAGACTGACAAACGATATTACTCAAATTCAGAATATGACGCGTATGCTGCTTATTATGGCAATGCGTGCTCCGGGTATGCTTATCGGCGGTATAATTATGGCTTGCTCGATAAATGCGCGTTTGGCAATGGTGCTTGTGGTGGTTATTCCGATTTTGGCGGTAACTATCGCATTACTTCTGAAAACGGCGTTTCCGCGGTTTGGAATAATGCAGAAAAAACTTGACGGCTTAAACTCAGGAATACAGGAAAATATAACAAATGTACGCGTTATCAAATCATTTGTAAGACAGATATTTGAAACTGAAAAGTTTAAAAATGCGAACGACGATTTAATGAATTCCACTCTCGGTGCATTGAAAATTGTTGTCACAACAATGCCCGTTATGATGTTGGCAATGAATGTTACAACGCTTGTTGTCGTGTGGCTCGGAGGTAAATTTGTTGTGGGCGGCAGTATGGGTGTTGGTGAGCTGACCGCGTTTACTACTTACATAACTCAGATACTTATGTCGCTTATGATGGTTTCAATGTTGTTTTTACAGCTGTCCCGTGCGCTTGCGTCATCTGCGAGAATTACCGAGGTTTTAAAAACTGAATCGGATTTGACGGACGAAAATGCGTCCGGTAAGGATAAAAAAGTTACAGAAGGCAGAGTTGAATTTAAAAATGTATGTTTTAAATATTACGAACACCGTAAGGAAAACATACTTGACAATATCTCATTTACTGCTGAATCTGGTGAGATTGTCGGAATAATTGGCACGACAGGCTCAGGAAAATCCTCGCTTGTTCAGCTTATTCCGCGTCTTTACGACGTTACGTCAGGTGAAGTGCTTGTAGATGGTATTAATGTTAAAGAATACAGCTTAAAAAATCTGCGTGACGGTGTTGGTATGGTGTTACAGAAAAATGTGCTTTTCAGCGGTACGATTGAGGATAATCTTCGTTGGGGAGATGAGGGCGCGTCTATGGACGAAATCCGCGCCGCGGCGGAAAGCGCGCAGGCGAACGGTTTTGTTACGGCGTTTACTGACGGCTACAATATGGAGCTGGGTCAGGGCGGTGTAAATGTATCCGGCGGACAGAAACAAAGACTTTGTATTGCAAGAGCGCTTTTAAAGAAACCTAAAATTTTGATTCTTGACGACAGTACAAGCGCCGTTGATACGGCAACTGAGGCGCGTATCAGACAGTCATTTTCGACAAGTCTTAAAGATTCAACAAAAATAATAATTGCTCAGCGTATTACGTCGGTAATTGACGCTGATAAAATTATAGTCCTTGAGGACGGTAAAATTGCAGGTATGGGAAATCATAACGATTTAATGAAATCTTGTGAAGAATACCGTGATATTTACTATTCTCAGATGGACAAAGAAAAGGAGGTGTCCTGAAATGCCTCCAATGGGACCACCGGGACGAAATAATCGTCAGCCGAAAGCAAAACAAAAGCCGAAAAATACAAAAGCGACAATTAAACGTCTTATGTCGTACTTAAATACTGAGCGTTACAGAATTACAGGCGCTATTTTCTGTGTACTGTTAAGCTCTGCCGCAACACTATGCGGTTCATATCTGCTTCGTCCGATTATAAACGGGCTTACGGATACTTCGAAAACCGCACAGCAGAAAGTTGCAGAATTGCTTGCAGGTCTGCTGCTTATGGGAGCGGTATATTTTGTGGGAGTGCTTGCGACATATTTTCAGGCGCGTATTATGATAGGCGTTTCCCAGCGTACATTAAATAAAATAAGAGAGCAGTTGTTTAAATCACTGCAAAAACTGCCTGTAAGGTATTTTGACCAGAACCCGACAGGCGATATTATGAGCCGTTTTACAAACGATGTTGATATAATCGGCGAAATGCTTAATTCAACGCTTGTTCAGATTTTTTCGGGTACAATAACTCTGGCAGGAACGCTTGCTCTTATGCTGTATACAAACTGGGTGCTTGCACTTGTGACAATAGTATTTTCACCGATTGTCGCGCTTGTAGGAGCAACTATTGCAGGTAAATCGCGTAAATATTTCCTGAGCCAGCAGGCGGCTTTGGGTAAGGTAAACGGTTATATTGAAGAAACTGTTACAGGTCAGAAGGTGGTTAAGGTATTTAACCACGAACAAAAAATAATTGATGATTTTTCTGAATTAAATAACAATCTGAGAAATGTTCAGGCGAAAGCGCAGTTTATGGGCGGTATTATGGGACCCTGTATGAACGCGCTAAGTCAGGTTAATTATACCCTGACGGCAACAGTCGGCGCAGTAATTGCGTTTGTGTCGCGCTGGGGTACAGGTTTATCGTTCGCCTCGCTTGATATAGGCGGACTTACGGTATTTGTAAACTTTTCAAGACAGTTTTCACGTCCGATAAATGAACTTGCCCAGCAAGTTACAAATATAATGTCTGCACTTGCAGGTGCAGAGCGTGTGTTTACCGTGATGGACGAAGAACAGGAAAAGGACGAGGGCAAAAAGCTCTGTCCCGATAATATACGCGGTGATGTGGTAGTCGAAAATGTGACGTTTGGATATAATACGGATAAGACCATATTAAAAGACGTTTCAATTTATGCTCACCCCGGTCAGAAAATTGCGCTTGTCGGTTCTACCGGTGCAGGTAAAACTACGATAACAAATCTAATAACAAGATTTTATAATATAAACAAAGGAAAAATTACAATAGACGGTATTGATATAAAGGATATAAGCCTTGATTGTCTGCGTGAAAACATTGCTATGGTTTTACAGGATACGCATTTGTTTACGGGTACTATTATGGAGAATATCCGTTACGGACGTCTTGACGCGACAGATGCGGAGGTACGGCAAGCGGCAATGACATCTTGTGCACATTCGTTTATAAAAAATATGCCTGATGAATATAATACAATGCTGAAAGGCGACGGCGCAAATCTGTCGCAGGGACAAAGACAGCTTTTAAATATAGCGCGCGCCGCATTGTCAAAAGCGCCGATTCTTGTACTTGATGAGGCAACAAGCTCGGTTGATACACGAACTGAAAAACAGATAAACGAGGGTATGGACGCACTTATGAAAAACAGAACCACATTTGTAATTGCACATCGTCTTTCAACAATCAGAAACGCGGATGCAATTATGGTTTTGGAACAAGGTGAAATAATTGAACGCGGTACTCACGAGGAGCTGCTTGAAAAGCAGGGAAGATATTACGAATTATACACGGGCTTAAAAGAATTAGACTAAAATGCTCGTCGCATCTCACCATTATTCACGGCTTGAAATATATTTCGCGTTATATAATATAGATACTATTTAGGAAGGAAGGTTTATTCAATGAAGGTATACCAACTGATATACACCTCTGTACAGCATAGCCTGTCAGACAGTGAATTGGGGCTTGTCAATCAGTCGGGACTGCGCGTGTTTTCCTGTACGCAGGGACTTACAAAGCAGAATGTTGACGAAATAATTCGTTTTGCAACCTACAGACTGCCTAAAAACAATGAAATTGAATATTCAAAAAGTCCGTGCGACCCGTCGGTACCTGAACTGTTTCCGAAGATTTTCAGAACGCTCAGACTTTCGGACGGAAGATATGTTGCAATGCAGATTTCATATGCGGGCTATAATTTTGAAGGCGAAGAAGGCAATCTGTTTGCCCACGCGCTTGTGTTTGACGATGTTGACGACGGTTTTATGCCTGAGCATTACTTTGGTAATCAGGTTTATCGTACCCATCTTACTGAAAAGGATTTAAACGGTCAGATAGTTCACTATTTAAAACCGCTTGACGACCTTTTGCCGACAGAGGGACTTGAAAAACGTGTTATTGAATTTATCGGAGCGCATAAAACGGAGCTTACTTATATTCTTGACAGAGCAGTTAAGCTTTTAACGTCGGATAATATAAAAAATCTCTGTATTGCTACAAGCAATTATGAGCTTTCGCAGATGTATCTGTTAGCGCTGAAATGGCTGCTGCCTCGTGACGCGGCGGCAGGTATATCAACATACAATGTATACCTTCCATCAGATAAACAAAATCAGATTGTTTTCCACGGCACTGTTAAGGGCAGCAACAATATAACAATGCAGGCTGTCGAGGCGCGTAAGAACTGTATTTATATAGATATTGAAAATACAAAGTTTGAACGCGGAGTACAGTCGCGGTTACTGGAATTTACCGTGGAAGAACTTAGGACAATCTATGAGAAATATAAATTCACGACAATGAATCAGGTGATGGACTGGCTTGCCACTTTGGAGGATACTGTAAGGACAGGTATTGCCGGAAAGCTTATAAGATTTAAGCGTTCAGCAGGCAGGGATGCGTTCAGAACGCGCGTAATGGAGATTTATCCTGCAATAGGTGACCTCAATATGTCTAATGTACGGTTTGAGATTTCAAAAATAATGTTCGATAATCTTGACCTGTTTGAGGAAGAAAAAATTCAGGTAACCGAAATATATATGGAGCAGTGCTTAAATAAGCTTTGCGCAGGTGAAACAGTTGATATAGGCGACCCGTTCAGTTCGAGCGAGGCGGCAAAGGAACAGTCGGACGCGGTACTCTCCAATATAGGCAAGTATATGGCGACAATAAGGGACGGTTACGATAATATCAGCGAGAAAAATAAAATTATGCTGCTGAGCTTTTTCGGTAATATAAAACACGCGTCGGGACGCAGTTTGTGGAAAGAAGTGTTCAGCGACACTGAGGATTTAAAGCTGTTTGTCAATATGGCGTCGCAAATTGTGATTACCGGCAGCGGTATGAGTGCATTCACTCCTGCGGAAGGCTGGGAGAAGAGCGACCTTGCGGAGCTTGTGGCATACTTCGGAGCGTCAACAAACGACCCGTTTCTGAAAAAAAGTTGTGTTAAATACATTTACAATAATCAGGACGAGGACTGGAAAATGTACGGAGTGTCGCTGACAAAGCACACGAAAACAAAAGGCGAGCAGGAAAAGGATATACAGAAAATACGCCGTATGCTTGCAAAGGTAGGATATATTCCATATCAGAGAGGTTCATATGCAAGCGTAAAAGGCGAGGTTACGGATGATGTGCGTAACAATAATTCACCGCTTTTAATATCGCGTCTGCTGTATGCGGTTTATCGCTGGCAGGGAACATACGGTAATCAGATTGAGGCGGAGAAAAATGCTGGTACCGTGCGTGAACTGCTTTTGGAAATGCGGAAAACGCAGACTGCTTGCTATAATTTTATAATACCCAAGCTTGCGCTTGAAATTATAGAATCACCGGGGCATTATCACGAAGTTATGATAAACACGGAAACAATGCCGCCAAGTTTTTGGAACTGGTTCTTAATCGGTTACAAGCGGTGTAAAAAGGACGACGATAAAATGCTTACTTATACGCGTGTATACGGCGCAAGTAAGATGAAAATGTCTGCCGTTCCGGCAAAAAAGAAAATACGCGAGGCGTTTCAGGACGTAGTTGAATAGGAGAGATTGACGTGAAAAATTTAAAGAAAAAGATTATGGTATTTTTAGCGGCGGGAGTTTTGGCATTGTCAGTTTCGCCGTTAGCGCTTGCGGCAACACCGCAGCCTGCCGGTAATGTGCCTCAGGACGCGACCCAGCAGCAAACTCAGCAGCAGGGTACGCCCGTTTCTGCGGCAGGGGGAATAGTTCAGCAGACAACACTTGAAAACAGTAAATATCTTACAAAGGGCAGTGCAGCCTGCTGGTTTGTGGTTGTGGCGCTTGTAAATATTGCGCTAAGCTTTTGGATTGGCAACCGTTTCTATCGTATGTCAAAAAAGGATAATCATATGTCTGCAGAAATAAGAGCGTTAAGACGCGATATTGAAGATAAAATGGTTAAAAGTATCGGTGGTTTTGCGGAACAGGAGCTTGATATTGAAAATCTGAATGAAAGTCTTGCGTTTGATGAGGACGGTATACGTCCTGCCGACAGACAGCCTGTAATTAATGATTTAAGCGAGGAAGAGGAAGAACGTTTCCGTCGTTGGGAGGCTGCTCAGTCAAGACAGCGTTCTGAAAAGACAGCGTCAAAAAGCAGCGTTAAATCTGCTGTACGCGAAGAGCTGCAGGAGGATTTGGACGACATTAAGAGAATAAACAGAAAGAATTATCAGCCAAAACGCGCTCAAACAGAAGAATTTGAGGACGAAGAGGATATAGACGCTACAAAGGAAATTAAATTAGGCGGTAATGTAAAGTCAAAGGCTAAGGAATTTCTAAGCGATATGTTCCCATTTAAAGAGGATTGATTTATAAGGCTGCTGCATTGAAAATGCAGCAGCCCTATGGTTTTACGCCATAGATATTAATTTTTGAGAGGTGAGGACGATGGAGCAGATGAGTATGTTTGACGACCGCGCGGAAAATGCGCCGCTTGCCAGTCGTCTGCGCCCTGAAATGCTTGACGAGTATGTGGGTCAAAAGCATTTGGTAGGTAAAGGCAAAATACTGCGTCAGCTTATTGAAAATGATAATATTTCTTCTATGATATTCTGGGGTCCGCCGGGGGTGGGTAAAACTACTCTGGCGCGGATAATCGCGAAACAGACAAAGGCGGATTTTGTTGAAATGAGCGCGGTTACGACAGGTGTTAAGGAAGTCAAGGAAATTATGAACAATGCCGAACAGGCGCGCAGAATGGGAATCCGCACACTGCTGTTTACGGACGAAATTCACCGTTTTAACAAAGCACAGCAGGACGCGTTTTTACCGTATGTAGAGAAGGGAAGTATAATTCTTGTAGGCGCGACTACGGAAAATCCGTCGTTTGAGCTTAATTCGGCGTTGCTGTCGCGGTGTAAGGTGTTTATATTAAAGGCGCTGGAAGAAAGCGACCTGACTGAAATGCTCCGACGTGCCATAAACAGTCCCAAGGGTTTCGGAAGTATGAAAGTAAATATGACTGATGACCAGCTTTTATCTATAGCTCGGTTTGCAAATGGCGACGCGCGCACTGCTCTTAATACGCTTGAAATGGCTGTGTTTAACGGTAAAGTCAATAAGGATGCGTCTGTCACTATTGACAATGAAATGCTTGCTCAGTGTATGAATAGGCGGTCGCTATTATATGATAAAAAAGGCGAGGAGCATTATAATCTTATTTCCGCACTGCATAAATCAATGCGAAACAGTGACCCCGACGCGGCGGTATACTGGGCTCAGCGTATGCTGTACGGCGGTGAGGACCCACTGTATATCGCAAGACGGCTTGTGCGTTTTGCGAGCGAGGATATAGGTATGGCGGACAGCGCGGCATTACAGGTTGCTGTATCTGTATATCAGGCGTGTCATTTTCTCGGTATGCCCGAATGTGATGTGCATATTACCCACGCTGTTGTGTATCTTTCAATGGCACCAAAGTCAAATTCGGTTTACAGAGCGTGTGAGGACTGCAAGCGTGACATTAAGGAAATGCCTGCAGAGCCTGTACCTTTACAAATAAGAAACGCGCCCACAAAGCTTATGAAGGAATTGGATTACGGCAAGGGTTATATTTACGCGCACGATACGGAGGAAAAATTGAGTAAAATGAAGTGTCTGCCCGATTCGCTTTCCGACAGGCGGTATTATCGTCCCAATGAACAGGGCAGAGAAAAGGCGGTAAAGGAAAGACTTGATAAAATTATAGAATGGAAGAATTCTTAAAATGGATATAGAAATAAAACAATACACGAAAAACAACGTGCAGCCTGTAAATGAGATTTGGAACGAGGTTGTGGAGGAGGGTATTGCCTTTCCGCAGACCGAACTGCTTGATGAAAAAACGGGAGATGAATTTTTTCAGTCGCAGTCGTTTACCGGAGTGGCATATGACAAAAACGGAGAGGCGGCAGGTGTTTACATATTGCACCCGAATAATGTCGGCAGGTGCGGTCATATCTGTAACGCAAGCTATGCGGTTAAGGGAACAATGCGCGGACAGCATATAGGCGAGGCGCTTGTAAAGCATTGTATAGAAAAGGCGAGAGAGCTTGGTTTCGGCATATTACAATTTAATGCCGTTGTCGCGACAAACGAAAGCGCATTGCGTTTATATAAAAAGCTCGGTTTTACGCAGCTTGGTGTAATCCCGAAAGGATTTTTAATGAAAGACGGTCATTATGAGGATATTATACCTCATTATTACTCATTGTAAAAAGGAAGAAAGACTGTCCAAAGACAGCCCTTCCGAGAAATGAGTTAGTGTGTCGCAACTACTATACTCTGCGCATTAAAAAATGCGCTGCCTAAGCAACGCATAAAAATGCGAGGCTTAGGACTATCGCGAAATAAACCTGAATATTAGAACACTGAGTGTGTAAAATAAAGCCTGCATTTTTAACACAAAAAATACACACCAATATTCTAAAAAAGTATTCAAATTTATTTCGCAAATATATTATATCACATAATTGGAAGTTTGTAAACATATAAAAAGAAATTTATTACATAGAAAGGATATCGGCTATGGAAAACAAAGCGTGTGAAACAGTCTGCGGAAAAACGTGTCTTGTAACGGGCGGCGGCGGTTCAATAGGCAGTGAACTGACGCGTCAGCTTGCCGCGCTCGGTGCGGAAAAAATCATTATTGCGGATATATACGAAAACGGCGCGTATGATTTAAAATGTGCAATCGGCAGCGCGGTGCGTGTTGAAATTGCGTCAGTACGTGATTATGACCGAATGAAACGTATTTTTGCCGAGTACAAGCCGTCGCTTGTTTTTCACGCCGCCGCTCATAAGCACGTTCCTTTTATGGAATTAAATCCCGAAGAGGCGGTTAAAAACAATATTCGCGGTACGGAAATTACAGCAGGTCTGGCGAGTGAATACGGCGCGTCGCATTTTGCGCTTATTTCAACCGATAAGGCGGTAGAGCCGATAAGCGTTATGGGTGCGAGTAAACGTATTTGTGAGATGCTCGTATATGAAAAGTCGCAGAAAACGGCGAGCACAAAATATTTTACCGTACGTTTCGGAAATGTATTAAATTCAAACGGTTCAGTTATTCCGCTGTTTCAAAAACAGCTTGAAAGCGGTGTTCTTACTGTAACTGACCCTGATGTTACGCGTTATTTTATGAGTATACCTGACGCGGTAACGTTTGTATTAAACGCGCTTACAGTTGCTGAAGGCGGTGAGGTTTTTATACCCGATATGGGTGAGGCGGTAAGTATACTGAATATTGCGGAGCAGGTAATACGGGACGCAGACAGGGAACCGTATAAGGATATAAAAATCAAATTTACAGGTCTGCGTGACGGGGACAAGCTCACGGAAAAATTATTTTATGATTTTGAAAAACCTGAAAAAACCGCGGTTGAAAGGCTTTTTAGGGTACAGGGAAGCAGCGCGGCAGAACTTGGCGCTGCCATTAAAGAGCTGTATAGAATGGCGGCAGAACAGGACAGAGATGGAATAAGAAAAATAATGTTTAAAATAACGGGGTAAGAAAATGGAAGCAAAAGAGGTTTTACAGCAGATAGGACAATACCTGTATATGGCAGGCATTGCGATTAAAGACGGCGCAATATGGCTGTGGAAAGCTATTTCCGCGTGGTACGCGACATTGCCGCTGCCGACTGCGATTAAGCTTTTCAGTAATGATATGGCAAACAGGTATTTGTTTTTTGGTATATCGGTATTCCTTTTAATTATGAATATATGGGCATTTGCATTGTTCGGCAGTGATAAATCAAAAGCAAAACGCAAACAGCGCCGTGTTCGTGAGGGTAAGCTGTTCCGCATATGCTTTTTCGGCGGTGCGGTCGGCGGAATGATTGGTATGCACGTCTTTAATCATAAAACACAGAAAAAACGGTTTTCCGTAGGCATACCGATTCTGTTTGTTTTACAGCTTATTATAGATAGTTTTGTACTGGGATTTTTAGCATTCTGGACATTTTTCTAAAAAACTATGGAAATTTCCCTGTAAGTGTGATAAAATAAATATTAACGTAAGAAAGGACGTTGATAAAATGGATTTAAAAGATGTTTTGTCTGTTGATGATAAATTGAGAATAATTCAGGAACTTGTTCCGGGTAAACAGATTACTCTTGCACACGTTATTGCAAGCCCTGACCCGATTTTGTACACCAAGCTCGGACTTAATCCCGAAATGGATTTTGGCAGGAGCGCAATTGGCATACTTACCATAAGCCCTGCGGAAACAGCAATTATTGCCGCTGATATTGCGACAAAAACCTCAAATGTTGACCTTAGCTTTGTTGACCGTTTCAGCGGTACGCTTATAATTACGGGTATGGTTGCGGACGTTGAAACGTCGCTTCGTTCAATTATGGATTATGCTGAACGGAATTTGAAATTTACGGTATGCGAGATAACAAAGACGTGAAAAAGATAATACTTGTGGGACGCAGTGAGTGCGGCAAAACGACGCTCACACAAGCGTTAAAGGGTGAAAAGATTCATTATCACAAAACGCAGTATGTCAATCGTTTTGATGTGATAATTGATACGCCGGGTGAATACATACAAACTAAGAATTTGGGTAATGCTCTGGCAATGTATACATTTGAGGCGGACGTTGTAGGACTTTTGATAAGCGCGCTGGAACCGTATTCGCTGTATCCGCCGTGTGTTACGCCTGTATGTAACAGACCTGTTATAGGTATTGTTACACAGACGGAACGTGAGGGGGCAGACCCGGACAGGGCGGAGCGTTGGCTCAGGCTGGCAGGCTGTCAGACAGTGTTTCGCGTTGATTCAAAAACAGGTGACGGAATATGGCAGATTATAGATTATCTGCGTGAGGACGGCGATATTATGCCGTGGGAAGAAAAATAACGGCATAGTATATATGCCGTTTTTTCTATTGCATAAGTATCGGTAAAAGCTCGTCAAGCGTATCGGCAATATAGTCTGCACCTGCATTCTCAAGTTCGTTTTCTTCAGCATAGCCGAACCGAACTCCGCACGAGGCGACGCCGCATTTTTTTGCGCCGAGTATATCGTGTTTTCTGTCGCCTACCATTATAATTTTATCACGTGGACAGCCGAGTTTTTCAATGGCGTATTCAATAACTTCATTTTTATCGTTGCGCGTACCGTCAAGCTCCGAGCCGCTTATCATTTTAAAATACGGACGCAGGCGGTATTTAGCCATAATTTTTTCTGCAAAAACACGAGGCTTTGAAGTCGCGAGCACAAGCAAATGTCCGCTATCAGTGAGTGTTTGCAAAAGCTCGTAAATACCGTCGTATACTTTATTTTCAAAAAGCCCTATGGAAGAAAATCTTTCGCGGTATTTTTCTACTGCCTCAAGAGCTTTTGTTTTGTCAAAGCCGTAATATTCCTGAAACGAATACACAAGCGGCGGTCCTATAAACCGCATTAGCTTTGAATAATCTGTTTCGTTTATTCCGTAATATTCAAGCGCATAACGCACACAATTTGTTATACCCTCCTGAGGGTCGGTCAGTGTACCGTCAAGGTCAAAAAATATGTATTTATATTTCATAAAGTTCCTTTCTGTAAAAAAACGCTGCTAAAAGCAGCGCTTTTCAATTATTTATCAATTTTAACCGTCCAGCCGAATTCGTCTTTCAGCTTGCCCCACTGGATACCTGTAAGAGTATCGTAAAGCATTTGTGAAACCTCTCCGATTTCACCGTTATTTACGGGCATAACCAAGTCACCGTATTTAAGCTCACCGATTGGCGAAATAACTGCGGCTGTACCTGTGCCCCAAGCCTCTTCAAGCTTACCGTTTCTGTATGCCTCCGAAAGCTCGTCGATAGAAATTCGTCTTTCGGAAACCTTATAGCCTCTTGCTTTTAAAAGCTCGATTATCGACATTCTTGTGATACCGCTCAGAATAGAGCCTTCAAGCGATGGAGTAACAATTTCGCCGTCAATCTTAAAGAATACATTCATTGAGCCAACTTCTTCAATATACTTTCTCTCAATACCGTCAAGCCAGAGCGTCTGAATATATCCCTGCGCCTCTGCCTCCTCCTGACCTTTAAGAGAAATAGCGTAGTTTGCGCCTGCTTTTGTAAAGCCCGTTCCTCCTATCACTGCGCGCACATATTTCTGTTCAACGAAAATTTTAACGGGTTCAATACCGTTCGGATAATATGCGCCGACAGGTGAAAGGATTATTGCAAAGATAAGGTGCTTTGCAGGGTGAACGCCTATATGAACGTCGTTTGCAAAAATATACGGTCTTATATACAATGAGGTTTCAGGCAGTGACGGAACCCAGTCTTCATCAACCTTAACAAGCGTCTTTATTGCCTCGATTGCAAATTCCTCGTCGATTTTCGGAATACAAAGTCTTTCACAAGAAACATTCATTCTTGCCATATTCTTTTCCGGTCTGAAAAGCTGTATTGAGCCGTCGTCCGTGCGGTATGCTTTAAGTCCTTCAAAAAGCTCCTGAGCATAATGCAGTACCATTGATGCGGGGTCTATTTCAAACGGAGCATAGGGGACTATTCTGGGGTCGTGCCAGCCCTGTCCCTCGTCATAGTTCATAATGAACATATGGTCGGTATAATACTTACCAAAGCTAAGCTTGGACTGGTCCGCAGGCTTTTGCTTTGGGTTAGTTGTTTTTGTGATTTTGATTTCCACTTATGAACACTCCTTTAATTTTTCATATACACAAATAAAATTTGTTTCCACTCTTTATTATATATCGTTTTTTTATTGTTGTAAAGTGTTACAGCGTATTTTTTGATGTATTTTTACAATTTTTTTATTATTTTCGGTTTTATTGGACGTTTTTATTATAAATTATCATTAAACCTTTTATTAAAAGTTCGTCGTCGAGGATAATTTCATTTTTACAAAGCGGAATAACCGTACCTGCCAGACCGCCTGTTGCAACGACTGTTGCATTGCCTATTTCCTCTTTTATACGGTCAATTATACCGTCGATAGAAGAGGCGGTTCCGTAAAGAATACCGCTTTTCATACAATCGGTTGTGTTGGCGCCTATCAGCTTTTTCGGTTTGTCAAGACCGATTTTGGGTAGCTGAGAGGTGCCGCTTACCATTGCATTAAGTGAAATCATCATTCCGGGCATAATCATTCCGCCGAGATATTCCTTGTCTTTGTTAATTACTGAAACTGTTGTTGCGGTGCCCATATCAAATACAATAAGAGGCGCGCTATAATATTGAAGTGCGGCGACGGCGTCTACGACGAGGTCGCTGCCCAATTGCGCGGGATTATCTGTTTTAATGCTCAGTCCTGTTTTAATGCCGGGTCCTATCACAAGCGCGTCTATGCCGTTGATTTTTCTGATCGCATTTTTGACGCTGTTTGTGACTGACGGTACAACAGAGGATATAATTGCTCCTTCGACAGTTGACGCGTCAATGTTTTTCAGTTCAAAAATCTGTTTTAATATTATAGCATATTCAGCGTCTGTCGCAGTGTGATTGGTAGTTATCCGTTCCATAAACAGTATGCGCTGACCTTCGCATACACCCATTACTATATTTGTGTTTCCTATATCAATTGCAAGTATCATTCTTAAAAGCTCCTTAATTAAAAAACGTCTTTTTTCTTTTTAATGTACCGTTTTATCAGAATTGCCAGTGACGCTATGATACATATTACCATAAACGCAGGAACAATAACGCGGTTAGGCGTTTGTTCCTCAGAGGATTTCATTTCAGTCCATAGTGTTTGCATAGTCGAGTTTGCTTCGTCCGACAGATTGCGGAATATTGTGGTGTGTTCTTCAATAAATTCGTCGTCAGGATAGGATATGCCGTCGTTTTTAATGTCGTCCGAAAGCATTTCATATGCCGCCTGATTAGGCGTCGAATAGCCTATATAATCACTTACCGCATATGCTGAATCAGCCTCGCACATAAAGTTTATATACATTTCGGCAGCCTCTTTATTTCGACAGCCCCGCGGAATACACATCGCGTCGATAAACAGGTTTGTTCCGCTTTTCGGAATGGCAAAATCAATATGGTCAAAATCGTCCATAAGAGTTATCGCGTCGCCTGCATAGTACGGCGCAAGTACAGCCTCACCGGCGCCCATTTTATCAAAAATTTCGTCCATTACATATGCCTGAACAATTTTTTTCTGTTCAGTCAGCTTTTCAGCGGCTTTTTTCAGCTCATCTATGTTTTCGGTATTAAGCGAAAAACCAAGCATAGTTTCAGCTATTGCAAAAGCGTCGCGCGGATTGTCAAACATAAGTACGCTGTCTGAATATTTCTCATTCCAGAGAATATCCCAGTCAATTTCAGTCTCATCAATCGCTGTTTTATCATATATAATTCCTACTGTACCCCAGGTGTACGGTACGGAATACATAGTCTGCGGGTCATACTCCGTAACCTGAAATTTATCCATTATATTTTTATAGTTCGGTATTGCAGTGAAATCAAGAGGTTCAAGCATATCTTCTTTAATCATTCTTGAAATCATATAATCGGACGGTACTACAACATCATATATTGCGCCGCCGCCTTTAAGTTTTGCGTAAAGCTCTTCATTGGTTGCATATGTGGTATAATTTACGCGTATACCTGTAAGACGCGTAAATTCGTCATTCAGATTAATTGTATCCTCCGTACTTCCGTCAGGAATATATTCACCCCAGTTATATACGTTTATAGATAAACCGTCGTCTTTAAAACGAGTATAGTATTCGCTGTCCTCTACCTGTATGCCTGTTATATTCTCGTCTTCGTCTGAATCGTCCTCAATATGAGCGCAGCCGTATACATAAAGTGAAGCAGTAAGCGTCAGCATAAGTAAAAATAATTTTTTCATTATTTAACACCTCGCTTTACTGCATTTCTTCGTTCTATAATATTTTTAATCACAAGTACAACAACTACCACAACAAATATAATTGTTGACAGCGCGTTAATTTCAGGGCTTACCTTACGTCGCGTCATTGAATAAATGGTTATGGGTAATGTCTGAGTTGTACCGCTTGTAAAATAACTTACGACAAAATCGTCAAGCGAGAACGTAAACGCCATAAGAAATCCTGATACTACGCCGGGCATAATTTCAGGAAGAATTACTTTAAAGAAAGCCGATACAGGATTACAGCCCAAGTCTTGTGCCGCGTCGTAAATATTCGGCGTCATTTGTCTGAATTTAGGCATAATACTTAATATAACATACGGCACATCAAAGGTGATATGCGCTATAATCAGAGTAACAAAACCAAATTCAAAGTTCATACGCGCCGCGAAAAACACGAACAATAACATCATTGAAACGCCCATTACAATTTCAGGATTGACAATAGGTATATTAGTACCCTGAATAATAATTGTACGCGGTAGTTTTTTCATATTATTTATTCCGATTGCCGCTGCTGTTCCGAGAACCGTTGAGGCAATGGACGCTATAACGGCAACGATTATTGTATTTAAAAATGATTTCATAATCAGTTCGTTATGAAACAGTTTTATGTACCAGTCAAAAGTAAATCCCGAAAATACGGAACGGCTTTTTGTCACGTTAAAAGAAAAAATTATAAGCACAAAAATCGGCATATACAGAAACAGCAGAACAAGCGCTATATAAGCTTTAGATAGTTTTTTCAATTCAAATCCCACGTCCTTTCTTACATCAGAACTCTGTCTTCGTCGTCATCAAACTGGTTCAGTATAGTCATTATTAGGAGTATAATAACCATCAGCACAAGCGAAATTGCCGCGCCGAGATTCGGGTTATAGGAATTTCCCAGAAACTGCATTTCAATCAGGTCGCCTATAAGCAGATTTGAACCGCCGCCCAGCATTCTTGAAATAATAAACGTGCTGATTGCAGGTACAAATACCATTGTAATACCTGACATTATTCCCGGCATACTTAGCGGTAAAATAACTTTAAGCATTGTACGCGCGCTGTTACATCCCAAATCCTGTGCCGCCTCGATAACACTGTTATCAATTTTTTCAATGACCGTATAAAGCGGCAGTATCATATAGGGCAAATAGTTGTAAACCATTCCGAGGACTATTGCGCCCTGCGTATTAAGCAGTTTTTGCGGCGCTATACCGATTAGTCCGAGAAAGCCGTTTATAAGTCCGTTGTTGCCTAAAAGCGTCATCCAAGCATATGTTCTTAAAAGAAAGTTCATCCACATTGGCAGCATTACTATCATAAGTATTGTGCTCTGATAGCTTTTGTCGGTACGCGCAAGTATGATTGCAAGTGGATATGCGATAATTAAACATATTACGGTTGAAATAGCCGCAAGCCATATGGAACGTATAAAAATGTTGCTGTATTGTGATACTGCGGCAAGATTGTCAAGCGTAAATTCACCTGTATCGGTAGTAAAAGCGAAGTATGCCACCATTAAAAGCGGTACTATTATAAATACTGCCATCCATAGTATGTAAGGGGCGGAAATTAGTTTTTTCATATCGTTACCTCCCTACATCTTATTCATTATGTGTATATCATAGGGGTCGAATGTAATACCCACTGTTGACCCTGTTTCAGCCGCTTTTGTAGAATGTACGAGCCAGTCGTGGTCATACGCCTCAATAAGCATTTCATAATGTACGCCCTTAAACGTAACGGACTGCACAACACCCGAAAGCTTTGCCTCGTCGGGATTTACGAGCTTTATGTCCTCAGGGCGTATAACAACGTCAACAGGCTTATTTGTTCCGAATCCTGTATCTACACATTCAAACTGATGTCCGCTTATTTCAACAAGCAGGTCCTTAACCATCATACCATTTAATATATTGCTTTCACCGATAAAGTCAGCTACAAACGCATTTTTCGGTTCGTTGTAAATATCTACGGGCGAGCCTATCTGCTGAATATCACCGTTATTCATTACGACAACTGTATCGCTCATTGTAAGCGCCTCTTCCTGATCGTGCGTAACGTAAATAAACGTAATTTCAAGGCTTTGCTGTATACGTTTTAATTCTGTCTGCATTTCTTTTCTTAGTTTTAAATCAAGAGCGCCCAAAGGTTCGTCAAGCAAAAGTACCTTTGGTTCATTTACAAGCGCGCGCGCTATCGCAATACGCTGCTGCTGTCCGCCCGAAAGACGGTCTATTGAACGCTTTTCAAAACCGCGTAAATTTACAAGCTCCAGCATTTCGGCAACGCGCGACTGAATTTCCCTATCGGGAAATTTTTTAACTTTAAGACCGAACGCTATATTTTCAAATACATTTAAATGCGGAAAAAGCGCGTAACGCTGAAATACGGTATTTACATTCCTTTTAAAGGGCGGAATACCGTTTATTATATTACCCTCAAACCTGATATTTCCGCCATCAGGCTGCAAAAAACCGCCTATAAGGCGTAAAGTGGTTGTTTTTCCGCAGCCTGACGGACCTAAAAGCGTAACAAATTCCTTGTCACGTATATCAAGGCTCAGGTTGTTTAAAATTTGTTCCCCATCAAAGGAAACATTGATGTTTTCAAGACTTATAATATTTTTGTTCAATTTTCAGCCTCCCCTTTAATTTTATCTGCTAAAGCAGTAAAAGAATTATAACATACGCGTTTGGTTCATTGCAATATTTTTATTAAATTTTGTTAATAAATTAATACTTTCGTTGACAAATACTGGCATATGCAATATAATATATATTAACGAAAATATGAAAGAGAGCGTATTTATGCAGGACGAAATAAAGCTTGAACGCAAAACGAAAGAGGAGCTTAAACAAATAGCGCAGGGCTTGGGAATTGAAAAGATTTCCGCGCTCAGAAAAGATGAAATAATCGAACGGATAAACGCTGCCCGTGAAAGAATGGCGGAGGAAGAGGCGAAAAAGAACGCGCAGACAAAGAAACGCGAACGCCCTGCCGACGCTGTAGAGGTATGCGGAGTTCTTGACGTAATGTCGGACGGGTTTGGTTTTTTACGCGTTGAGAATTATATGTCAAGTAAAAATGATATTTATGTTTCACCTACACAAATAAGAAGATTTAATTTGAAAACAGGTGATGAAATACTCGGCGATTGCCGTCCGTCGCAGGACGAAGATAAATATTCACCGCTGCTGTTTGTAAAAACAATAAACGGGGACAGTATAGATGTAGCGTTGAAAAGACGTCCTTTTGAACGTCTGACGCCGATTTATCCGAAAGAAAAGCTGTCGCTTGATACGGGTGATAAGGAAAGGAGCGCGTCGCGTCTGATTGATTTAATTGCGCCGATAGGCAAAGGTCAGCGCGGTATGATTGTTGCTCCGCCAAAGGCAGGTAAGACCACAATTATTAAACAGATTGCCCAGTCGATTTCAAAAAATTATCCTGATATAAAGCTGATAGTTCTGTTAATTGATGAACGTCCCGAAGAGGTAACAGACATAAAGCGTTCAATCGACGGGGAGGTTATTTATTCCACATTTGACCAAATGCCTGAAAATCATTGCAAGGTAGCGGAAATGGTGCTTGAAAGAGCGTCAAGGCTGGTTGAACAGAAAAAGGACGTTGTGATTCTGCTTGATTCGATAACGCGTCTTGCAAGAGCCTACAATCTGACTGTCGCACCGACAGGAAGAACGCTTTCGGGCGGACTTGACCCCGACGCACTGTTTAAGCCTAAGAAATTTTTCGGCGCGGCGCGTAATATTGAGGAGGGCGGCAGTCTTACAATTCTGGCAACAGCGCTTGTGGAAACGGGCAGCCGTATGGACGACGTTATTTTTGAGGAATTTAAGGGTACTGGTAATATGGAGTTAAAGCTCGACAGGTCTTTGCAGGAAAAGCGTATTTTCCCTGCGATAGATATTTTAAAATCAGGTACGCGCCGTGAAGAGGATTTGTTAAACGGCAGAGAACTTGAGGCGAGCCGTATTATAAGACGTGAACTGGGAAAGAGCAAGAGCGCGGAAACTACGGCGAATTTATTGCAGTATCTTAAAAATACAAATAATAATCAGGACTTTGCGGAGCTTATGATTAAGAATTACGGTAGGTGATAACTTGAAAAAAAAGAGTGTGTCAAAAAAATCGGTTATACTGATGGAATTTGACTGGGTTTTATTTATAATAACGGTGTTACTGGCTATTTTCGGAATAGTAATGATATATTCCGCAACACGTACCGACGATTCAAATTCACGTGTGATTATACAATCGGGCGCGTTTGTCATAGGCTGTGCGGCAATGCTTGCGGTATGTTTTTTTGACTATGAACAGTTTAAAAATCTTGTGAAACCGATTTATATTTTTGCCGTCGCGATACTGATACTGGTATTGCTTATCGGAGTGGGTAACGACGAGTGGGGCGCTAACAGCTGGATACGTTTCGGACCTATCGGCGTACAGCCGTCGGAGCTTGCGAAAATATGTTTTATTATAACGTTTTCGTATCATCTTTCCAAAGTACACGACGATATTAACAAACCGCTTGTTATTCTCGGACTTTTGCTGCATATCGGCGTACTGCTCGGACTGATAGCGCTCCAGCCTGACGTGGGAAGTGCGCTTGTGTTTGTATTTATGTTCGTATGCTTTATGTTTGCGGCAAAGCTTTCGTATAAGTATATAATACCTGTTTGTGTTTTATTTGTGGCGTCGCTGCCTCTTGTATATAAATATGTGCTTCAGGACCATCAGCGGTGGCGTATACAAGTATTTTTAAATCCTGACCTTGCTCCGTTAAAGGAGGGCTATAACGTAATGCAGTCCAAGATTGCGGTAGGTTCGGGACAGCTATGGGGTAAGGGTTATTTGCAGGGTACCCAGAACCAGATGGGATATCTTCCCGCAAAGCATACCGACTTTATTTTCAGTATTATAAGCGAGGAGCTTGGATTTATAGGCGCGGTTATTGTCGTCGGAGTAATGTTCGCGCTTATTTATAAATGCTTTAAAACGGCGCAGAAAGCTGATAATGCTTTCGGCAGATATATATGCGTCGGAGTTGGTGCAATGATGTTGTTCCACGTTTTTGAAAACGTTGGTATGTGTATCGGACTTATGCCCGTAACAGGAATTCCGCTGCCGTTTCTAAGTTATGGAGGTACGTCGCTTGTGGTGAATATGATTGCGATGGGGCTGGTGCTGAGTGTGGCGTATCATAATAAACCGCGGAGTGTTTTTGATGTATATTAAAAAATATTGTATAACCGCTGTCTTTTCTGATAGGATAGCGGTTATTTTGTGCCCTCAGCCCTTGACATATATTGCTGAATTTTATATAATAAAAAATATGGCATTTAAATAAAAGGAGAAATAATAGATATGAAATCAATGGGTGTAAATGAAATCCGCGAAAAGTTTTTAAGCTTTTTCGAGTCGAAGGACTGTTTAAGGCTCGGCAGCTTTCCGCTTATTCCTAAAAATGATGCCAGCCTGCTTTTGATAAATTCAGGTATGGCGCCGATGAAACCGTGGTTCCAGAATCCCGAAACCGCGCCGAAAAGACGTGTTACCACCTGTCAGAAGTGTATCCGTACGGGAGATATTGAAAATGTGGGTAAAACCGCCCGCCACGGTACATTTTTTGAAATGCTCGGTAATTTCTCGTTCGGAGATTACTTTAAGCACGAGGCTACCGCTTGGGCGTGGGAGTTTTTTACAAAGGTTATGGAAATACCTGAAGAACGTTTGTGGATTTCGGTTTACGAGGACGACGACGAGGCAAGGGACATATGGGTAAATGAAGTGGGCGTTGACCCCTCGCATATAGTTAAGCTCGGCAAGGACGATAATTTCTGGGAGCACGGTACAGGTCCGTGCGGTCCGTGCAGTGAGATTTACTTTGACAGAGGCGAGGAATACGGCTGCGGTGAACCGACCTGCGGAGTTGGCTGTGAATGTGACCGTTTTATGGAGGTCTGGAATCTTGTGTTTACGCAGTTTGATAAGGACGAGGACGGTAATTACAACCCTCTGCCAAACCCGAATATTGATACCGGTATGGGACTGGAAAGACTTGCGGTTGTTATGCAGGGTGTGGATAACCTGTTTGAGGTCGATACTGTTCAGGACGTTATCAGGCATATCTGCCGCGTCGCAGGTATTGAGTACAAAAAGAACGACAAAAAGGACGTTTCACTCCGCGTTATTGCCGACCATATAAGAAGTACGGTTATGATGGTTTCCGACGGCGTTATTCCGTCGAACGAGGGACGCGGTTATGTTCTGCGCCGTCTTTTAAGACGCGCCGCGCGTCACGGTAAGCTTTTAAATATCGACAGACAGTTCCTTTTTGAGGTTGCCGACACGGTTATCAACTGTTCAAAGGACGCTTATCCCGAATTGGAGGAAAAGCGTGAATATATTAAAAATATAATCAAAAAAGAGGAGGAGCGTTTTGACGCTACTATAGATAACGGTATTGTCGTTTTAAACGGCTATATTGAAAACGCTAAAAAGGAAAATCGCAAAAGTCTTACAGGCGGCGAGGCGTTTAAACTGCACGATACCTACGGTTTCCCTCTTGATTTAACGATTGAAATGGCTCAGGAAAAGGGCTTGGAGGTTGACGTTGACGGCTTTAACAAGGCAATGCAGGAGCAGAAGGACACTGCGAGAAACGCGCGCGCTGACGGTTCAAGCTGGGACGGCGACGAAACATACGTGTTTGAAAACGCTGAACCTACCGTGTTTGTCGGATATGACACGCTTGAAACAGAAGCGAAGGTTGTCGGCATAGTTGTTGCCGATAATGGCGTTGCAGATATGATGTACGTAAATCAATCAGGATTTATTGTTACCGATAAAACACCGTTTTACGCTGAAATGGGCGGACAGACAGGCGACATCGGAATAATCAATGTAAACGGAAATGCCGTTACGGTGGTTAATACGACAAAAACTGCCGACGGATATTATATGCACGAGGTGAAGACGTCAGCCGCGGCTGTAAAATTGGGTGACGCTGTTACAATGTCAGTTGATAAAACAGTCAGAATGTCGGTTTGCCGTAACCATACTGCAACTCATATTTTAGATAAGGCGCTCCGAGATGTGCTCGGTTCACACGTTGCTCAGGCAGGTTCGCTTGTTGAGGCGGACAGACTTCGTTTTGACTTTTCTCACTTTGAGGCAATGACAGCTGAGCAGATAAAAGAAACAGAAAGAATAGTAAATCAGAAAATACTGGAATGTATTGACGTTAATGTTCAGGAACTGCCTATTGATGAGGCGAAAAAGCTTGGCGCGATTGCGCTGTTTGGTGAAAAGTACGGCGACGTGGTAAGAGTAGTTTCTGTAGGAGATTACAGTATTGAATTTTGCGGCGGTACACATCTTGCAAATACGGCGCAATGCGGATTGTTTAAAATCGTTTCCGAAGGCGGTGTTGCAGCAGGTGTAAGACGTATTGAGGCGATTACAGGCAAAGGAGTGCTTGAATATATTGAAAGCAATGATAAGCTTATTGCAAGTACGGCGGCCGCGTTAAAGACAAACCTGTTAGGTGAAATTGATAAAAAAGCTGAAAGCGCAATGGAAAGAAACCGTGAGCTTGAAAAGCAGATTGACGGTTTTAAGGAAAAGATGGCAGCTGCAAAAGTAAGCAACATTATGGCAGGCATTAAGCATATCGGTGAGATTAATCTTCTGACCGCTCAGGTTGACGGTATGGGTGTTGACGAAATGAAGTCAATGGCTGATAAGGTTAAAGCTGAAGTAGAAAACAGTGTTGCGGTTATGGGCGCGCAGACAGACGGTAAAATTACGTTTGTGGCAATGGCGTCAAAGGACGCTGTAAAAATGGGCGTCCACTGCGGAAATATTATTAAGGAAATAACTGCTGTTGCAGGCGGACGCGGCGGCGGTAAGCCTGATATGGCGCAGGGCGGCGGCGCTGACGCAAGCAAGATTGACGACGCGCTTGCACGTGTTGATGAAATAGTAGCTCAGCAGACAAATTTGTCCTGAGTCCCGACAATTAAGTATTAAAAAAGAACTGCTTTTTACAGCAGTTCTTTTCTGTTATACCAATGTTTTTGTTTTCCATTTGCCTGAATAATAGCGTATAAGCGGTACAGCCGCGCCCATTGCCCACGCAAGAGGGGTTGCAATCCATATACCTGTTGAACCTAATGGTCCGACAAGAATATATGCGAATATAATTCTGCCCATTAATTCTGTAACGCCTGCAATTGCGGAGGTATTCACATCACCTGCGCCGCGCAGTACGTTAAGGTATGTACGCATAACCGCCGCCACTATATATGCCACACATACTATTGTAAGATACTTTGCGCCGATATCAATAGCAAGCGAGGCGTTATCGCTATCAAGGAACAAACCGAGCATTTGACGGCGGAACAGAACTATAAGCACTGCAAGCGCAACACATATTCCGATAAGCGATACAAGCGTCTGATACATACCCTTTTTAATTCTGTCAATATTGCCTGCGCCCATATTCTGTCCTGCAAATACGGACAGCGCCGAACCGATTGAGCATATCGGGGCAATTGCTATAGAGTCAATTTTTATTGCGGCGGTATAGCCTGCCATAGTGATTGAGCCGAAGGAGTTTACAAGTCTTTGAACACTCATTGTGCCGAGTGAAATAAGACAGCTCTCCAATGCCGCCGGTACGCCTGCGCGGAATATTCTCTTTATGGCGCGGCGTGTAGTTTTAAAACTGATACCTTCAAGGTTAAGCTGTTCACGGTACCTTATAATATGTACAATGCAGTATATACTGCTTATAATCTGAGATATGACTGTTGCATATGCCGCTCCTGCAACCCCAAGCCTGAACACAACAACGAACAGTAAATCCAGTCCTACGTTTAAAAGTGATGACAATATCAATGCGTACAGCGGAGTACGGCTGTCGCCCAGACTTCGGAGTATTGCGCTCGAACCGTTGTACATAGCGGTGCCTATGGTAAATATAAATATGATATTTACATATTTAACTGCGTCGTCAATGACATTTGCAGGTGTGTTTAAAAGCAGAAGTATTTTTCTTGAAAACATTATACCTGCTGCAGAGGTGACAACTGACAGCACGAGTACGGTATATATAAGCCCCGTTACCGTCGTCCGCATTTCATTAAAATCACGTTTTCCGAAACATTGCGCTATAATAATTCCTGCGCCGCCTGTAAGTCCCATCATAAGACAAATCATAACGGCAATAATGGTTCCCGTCGAACCAACCGCTGCCAGAGCCTGCGCGCCGACGAATTTTCCCACAACCGCCGCGTCAACAAAATTATATACCTGCTGAAATATGTTGCCTATAAGCATAGGTACAGAAAATGCAAGTATAAGTTTTAACGGATTTCCTTTGGTCATATCATATACCATATTGACCGCCCCCTAAAATTAAAATTTATGCTATTATAGACTATTCAGACTGTAAAGTCAATATAAAAATTGGATTATTTTAAATTTATTTCTCTGATAATTCAACAGGTTGAAATTTTGATTATTATATGATAAAATATTATTACATAAAAAGACAAGAGGGGTTTAAAAGTGAAGGTATTATTATTGTCCGTCAAGGCGGGCTACGGACATCATTCCACCGCTAAGGCTATAATGGAATGTTTTGAAAAGAACGGTCATCAATGTGAAATGCTTGACATCTTTGACTATATAAACCACCGTCTGGGTGAATCAATTCAAGACGGTTATTTAATATCAACCAAATATCTTCCCAAAGCGTATGGAAAAGCGTACGGTAAGCTGACACGAAAGGACGAACCGTATGACCATAATTCGCTTATGGCTTTTTTGTCGCGGTTTGTATCAAAGCGACTTGAACGCTTTATCCGTAATTATAAACCCGATTTAATGATAGGAACGCATAGTTATGCAGGGGTTTGTATGAGTATTCTTTCTGACCGCGGTGTAACAAGCTGTCCGACAATAGGTATTGTTACCGATTTTACTGTTCATCCATTCTGGGAAAGTACGTCGCTTGATTATTATGTAATACCTAATGAAATGATTGGGTTTGAAATGCAGAAGAAGGGTATAGCCTCTGAAAAGCTGCTGCCGTTTGGTATGCCGATTGGAAATAAGTTCTCGGAAAAATCGGACAAACAGGAGGCGCGTAAAAAGCTTGGTTTGCAAAATCTTCCGACAGTGCTTGTTATGATGGGTTCAATGGGTTACGGTAATATAAAAAAAGCACTTGCCGAAATGGATAACTGCAATTACAAGTTTCAGATTCTGTGTGTGTGCGGTTCCAATAAAAAGCTTAAAACAGGTATTGAAGAATATTTATGGAAACATCCTATGTACACATACGGATTTGTAAATAACATTGATTTGATGATGGACGCCTCGGATTTTATAATAACAAAGCCGGGCGGTCTGACAACGTCTGAGGCGCTTGCAAAAGGTCTGCCGATAATAACAATGAATCCTATCCCCGGTCAGGAGGACAGGAATCTGAGCTTTCTTGTAAATAACGGCGCGGCAATTATGGTTGATAACAATTATTCGGTGCTTGACGCTTTAAATATGGTATTTAACTGCCCGTGGCGGTTAGATATGATTAAAGAAAGCGTTAAAAGGCTCGGTAAACCGAATGCCGCCGAGGAACTTTATAATTTTTCGGCTGTGGAATTGTGGAAAAAGCTTGTTTTAATCTGAAATTCTTTGTCTTTGAGATAGTTTAAAATACCCGCGTCGGAGGTGAAAGCAAAATTCAGCTTGTAACTCGTCAGAAACATTTTTCCGCCGTGTTTTGAGCCGTATTTTTTGTCACCTGCGAGCGGATGACCTATGGCGCCGAGTTGCGCACGTATCTGGTGGGTACGTCCGGTGCCCAGTTCTATTTCCAGAAATGACAGGTTATTTTCTGTTTTTAATACTGTATAATGAAGGTTTACTGCCTTTGATGTGTCCGTTGCGCTGTTTGTGACGGTCACTTTTTTTTCACCGCGGGTAAGGTGCGCGCTAAGCGTGCCGCTGCCGCTCATTTCACCTTCGGCAATGCACATATACAGCTTTTTTATTTCCCGCGTTCTTATTTTTTCATTTATAATACGAAGTGCGGCGGCATTTTTTGCGCCTATTATTAGTCCTGTGGTGTTACGGTCAAGCCTGTTGCAGAAGGCAGGTGCGAAACTCTGTTCGTGGTCGGGTTTGTATTCGCCTTTTTTATATAGGTAGCTTTGCATACGCAAAAGCAACGTGTCGGACGTGCCGTTATCATCTGAATGTACAACTACGCCGTGAGGCTTATTTATAAGTATTATATTTTCATCTTCATATACGACATCAATTGTTTCGTCGGAGGGAGTGAAGACGGACGGGGCAGAAAAAAACTCGTCGCGGAAATAAAGCGTTAAAACGTCATTTTCACGCAGCATATATCTGCCGTCACGGACGTGTCTGCCGTTTACACGTACGCAGTTTTTGCGCAGCGATTTATAAAGCATACTTTGCGGCAGGTTTATAAGATATTTTGTAAGGAATTTATCAAGACGCTGGTCAGCGTCATTTTTGTTTATAGTGACTTCTTTCATAGTTATGACCATTCCTTTCCGCTGCGCTACAAGGCACAAAAGGTTATGAAACCAAAACAGTAGAGCAGCATTCCAAATTTTGTGTTAAAATGATACTTGAAGATACAGGCACACTACACAGCACGTGGAGGTGAGTGGGAACAGTCATTTTGACTGACCGCATAGTTATGTGTGCCGGATACTCTTTCAAGCACAAATGAGTAGGGCTTTGCACCCTGTAACCTTATCTTTGGAGAGACAGTCTACTTCAATCTTTCAGCGAGTATCCAGTCCCTGCCTGTTGTCCTCAAAAATATATTTTTAAGGAGTGTGTTATGTTAAAAATCGTTTATCCTATTTGCTGCGGCATGGATGTCCACAAATCGTTTATTGTAGCTTGTATTGCCTCAACCAACGATAAAGGCGTTACTACCTACAAAAGCAAACGTTTCTCAACTTTTACCAATGATTTGCGTTTCTGTGCCAGGTGGCTTGCCGAAAACAACTGTAAAGATGTCTGTATGGAATCTACCGGTAAATATTGGATTCCAATCTACAATATCCTTGAAAACTCCTGTAATATTGTTCTTGCCCACCCTAAGTATGTTAAATCTATCAAGGGTAAGAAAACCGATAAAAAGGACGCTAAATGGATTGCTGACATCTTTAAGCATGACCTTGTTTCCGGCAGCTTTATGCCTCCCGTTGATATTCGCCAGCTCCGAGATTTAATGCGCTATCATTTTAAGCTGACAAATTTCATGATAGGTGAGAAAAACCGTATGCAGAATTGTCTTACTGTTTCCAATCTAAAATTAGATGATGTATTCTCCGATGTTTTCGGTAAGGCTTCTACAAATATCATAAATCACTTGCTTTCTAATCCCTCTGAAAAACTGAACGATGTTTCCGGATTTCGTACAAAGGGCATGAAAGCATCTGACGAGGAAGTTCTGTCTGCCATCGACGGTTGTATATGCGCAGAACAAGCCGAAAAGATGCGTATTATACATACTCATATGGATAGCCTTGAACTCTGCAAGCTGAATTTAGAGTCTATCATTCTTTCTGTAAGTGAGAAATATCTTCCGAAATTAAATCTTGTTTTGACGGTGCCGGGTATCAAAACCTTTTCTGCTATCACTGTAATCTCAGAAATCGGTGTTGATATGTCCGTGTTCCCAACCTCAAAGCATTTATGCTCATGGGCTGGTCTTACTCCGCAAAACAATGAAAGTGCCGGAAAGAAGAAAACTACCAGAATCAGTCGCGCAGGTGCATACATAAAACCATTGCTTGTTCAGTGTGCTCTTAACGCAATTCGCAAGAAAAGCAATCCCGAAATACGGAATCGTTATCTTTCTATTAAGAAACGCAGAGGTCATAAGAAAGCTATTATTGCCATCGCAAGAATGCTCTTAACGGCAATTTACAATATTCTTAAAAAGAACGAACCGTACAATGCCGACCTCTACCGTCAGGCAGACAAGCCGCCGGTACAGAGAACAGTCACTGTTGACGAAGCTGTTTACATTTTGCAGCGTCAAGGATATATTGTGACACCCTCACCAGTCTGACCATTATGCAAATCTTTTTGACCATTTAACGATGGTCTGTTTGCCATGCCTTTTTATTCTGTATTATATTTTTCTTTATTTGATTTTTGTTTCAACCTTTTCTCCTAATTATGAATATTCTCTATTGTAACACAAAAAGAATTATGTTACAATATATATTATCAATTATCAAAGGAGAAACTTACTATGGGAATATTCGGCGGAGGCTATCTCAAAGAAGGAAAGGGCATTGATAAAAATGCTCCTAAAAAGAAAGGTTTTTTTCTGTTTATAGACATACTTATTCATAAGATTTCAAAACTAATCGGCGCAAACTGTCTTTACGCGGTTACAAGTATAATTTGGATTGCGTTTTTATATTTGTTCGGCGGAATTGTAATAGGAAGTACAGGTATAGTTGGAAGTATTGCGGAAAGTATCAGCGCGGTAGAATCGGGAATTAGCGCAGAGGAAATGCAGGGCAGTATAATGCTGTTGTTACAGCTTGTATTTGCGGTTGGAATATTTACGCTATGGGGTTCAGGTCCTTCGTCTGCGGCTTATGCCTATATAAACCGCTGTTTTACACGCGGTGAACACGCGTGGGTGTTAAGCGACGGCGCGGACAAGTTTAAACAGAATTTTAAACAGGGAATGCTGGTTGTACTGTTTGACGCAATTATACTTATATTTGCTGTAAATGCGGTACATTTTTATTATACATTATATCTGAATACATCAAGTACATTGTGGCTTGCGCTTTCTTACATTATTGTACTGATATCGGTTGTTTACACAATGATGCACCCGTATATATATCAGCTTATGGTTACGTTTGATTCAAGTATATGGGCTATTTATAAAAATGCGCTTATAATAACAATTGCGAAACTGCCGATGAATGTGCTTTTACTTGTAATTGGGGCAGTGATTATTTACGGCTTGTTTACAATCTTAAATCCGCTTGCGGCAACGCTTGTAATGTTTATTGTCGGTTTGTGCATAACTCGTTATCCTGCGGAGTTTTATGCGGCGCGTGTAATTGAGCGTTCAATACTCAGGGATATGAAAGAAAAACAGCCGGAAATTGAATATATCGGGGAGGACGAATAATGCGCTTGGGCGAATATGATATTGCTGTAATAGGCGGAGGACACGCAGGTTGTGAGGCGGCTCTGGCGGCGGCAAGGCTTGGTATGAAAACGGTAATGTTTTCGATAAGTCTTGACGCGATAGGTAATTTGCCGTGTAATCCGAGTATCGGCGGTACGGCAAAAGGACATCTTGTACGTGAGGTTGACGCGCTCGGCGGTGAAATGGGCAAGGCGGCAGACGCGGCGTTTATACAGTCGAAAATGCTTAACCGCGGTAAAGGTCCGGCAGTACATTCTCTACGCGCCCAGATGGACAGAAAAAAATATCACGCTGAAATGAAAAAACGTCTTGAATATCAGTCTAATCTGTATGTAAAGCAGGCGGAAATAGTTGATATTTTAACTGATGAAAACGGTGTTTCGGGTGTGGTAACGCATACGGGCGCGGAGTACGGCGCAAAAGCCGTTATTTGCGCAAGCGGTACATATCTTCGCGGTAAGATTCTAATAGGCGATTATTCGCGCGAGAGCGGTCCCGACGGTATGTTTCCTGCAAATGAACTGTCAGAAAATCTGAAACGTCTGGGAATTGAGTTAAAGCGTTTTAAAACAGGTACGCCAGCGCGTATACACGCAGATTCTCTTGATTACAGAAAGATGGAGATTGAAAAAGGCGATGAAAAAATAGTGCCGTTTTCGTTTGAAACTGAGGCAACAGGGGAGAATCTGGTATCCTGCTATCTTGTCTATACAAACGAAAAAACACATCAGATTATTCACGAAAACCTGCACCGTTCTGCAATGTACAGCGGTTTGGTAGAGGGTGTTGGTCCGCGTTACTGTCCGTCAATTGAGGATAAGGTGGTACGTTTTGCGAACAAGGAACGTCATCAGCTTTTTATGGAGCCTATGGGACTTGATACAAAGGAAATGTACGCGCAGGGATTTTCCACAAGCCTGCCTGAGGACGTTCAGCTTGCAATGTACAGAAGTGTGGAAGGGCTTGAAAATGCGGAGATAATGAGAAGTGCATATGCTATAGAGTATGACTGCTGTGACCCTACTCAGCTCGATGCCACTTTGGAATTTAAGTCATTAAAGGGTTTGTACGGCGCGGGACAGTTTAATGGTACATCAGGCTATGAGGAGGCGGCAGCGCAGGGACTTGTAGCAGGAATTAACGCCGCGTTAAAGTTAAAAGGCGAGGAACCTCTTATATTAAAACGTTCGGACGGATATATAGGAACTCTTATTGACGACTTGATTACAAAGGGTACAAATGAGCCGTACAGAATGATGACTTCACGTTCAGAATACAGGCTTCTTTTAAGACAGGATAATGCAGACGAACGTCTTACACCGTTTGGTTACAGAGTGGGACTTATCAGTGAAGAACGTTATAAAAACTTTTTGAAAAAACAGGATATGATAGAGCAGGAAATACAGCGTGTAACAAGCGTCGTAGTTCCACCTAAGACAGCCAATCCGATTTTAGAAAAATATAATTCTACACCTGTTAAGACAGGTATATTTTTAAGCGATATGTTAAAACGTCCTGAGCTTGATTATGAAAAGCTTGCCGACGCAGACCCGAACAGACCGCAATTGCCTGACGCGGTAACGGAACATGTAGAAATTAAACTGAAATATGACGGATATATAAAACGTCAGATTGCCGAGGCGGAAAAATTTAAAAAGATGGAGGCTCGGCTGCTGCCTGAAAATCAGGATTATTCCGATATTCACGGTCTGAGGCTGGAGGCGCGGCAAAAGCTGAATAAAATACAGCCGAAATCACTTGGACAAGCGTCGCGTATTTCAGGTGTTTCGCCTGCGGATGTGTCTGTATTGGTAGTATGGCTGGAAAGTCAGAGTAAGTGATATGACAAAAAATAAACTTTTTTCAAGAAAACTCTTGTAATATTTAAAATCTATGGTATAATATTCTTTGGACTAACATTAAACAGTGAAGGAGGTTAATTTATGCAGACGCTATTTGTAATATTGCACTTAATTGTTGCGCTTATACTTATACTTGTAGTTATGGCTCAGGAGGGTAAAGATCCGGGTATGAGAGGTATTCAGGGCGCATCATCAGATATGGGAGATTCGTTCTTTAAGAAAAACGGCGGAACTACAAAGGAGGCTATGTTTACTAAGCTGACTACTACTGTAGCTATCCTTTTCCTTATAACAACAATGGTGCTTGTAATTCTTTAATAAGAAATTGAAAAGACATCTCATTGAGATGTCTTTTTTGTGTCTAATATACAAAAAACGGAACAGGCTTTGCCGTTCCGTCTTGGCAGGGGCAGAAGGACTTGAACCCTCGGCACGTGGTTTTGGAGACCACTGCTCTACCAACTGAGCTATACCCCTATAACAACTACCCTATTATTTTACTACAAACAGCAAAAAAAGTCAATACTTTTTTTTGCTGTTTCGTTATTCTATTCCAACGGCTTGTTTTGCGAGAGTATCAGCTAAATCATTAAACCTGTCGCCGCTATGACCCCGTACTTTATTAAAGGAAACGCGTAAATTACGGCTTATTTCATCATAGAATTGCTTGTATGCAATTGTACCTTCTTTATTTGCTTTCCACGCTCCGGTACACCATTTTTCTACACCCTCATAGTCATAATAAATATCAAGCTCTGCAATATTGTTTTGCAAACACCACTGCATTGCTTTTTTTGCGCCTTCGATTTCACCTGCAACATTACGCATCTGCGCCATTTCGGGGTCGTCAAAACATTCGCTGAAACGGTGTTCTTCTCCTTGATGGAAAATTACAACACCGCAGCCGAATTTTTGTGTGGAAATATTATAGCTGCCGTCAACATACGCCACTGCTGCTGTATTATCAGACACAGCGTTGTCAAAAAGGCTTATCTGATGATTTATGCCGAGATATTCCTCCGCGTCACGGCGTGATGAAAAGCTTTTAAACTCCGCGCCGCTGTAACCGATGACTTCCTTCTGACACTCTTCCCAAGTATTAAAAATACCTATATGATATCCGTTTTTTACGGCATAAAATTTAGCCATATTAATCTCCTATATTAAAGCATTTTTTTGCATTTTCAAATGTTGCCTGTTCAATTTCGTCCACGGACAGTCCCTTTATTTCCGCAAGCTTTTCGGCAACGTAGTGTATATAAAGTGAGCTGTTGCGCTTGCCTCGGTTTGGTTCGGGTGTAAGATACGGTGAATCGGTTTCAATTACAATTCTGTCAAGCGGAACATATTTTGCAACCTCGACAGGACGTACCGACTTTTTAAAAGTAAGTGTGCCGCCAAATGCGATATACATTCCCCAGTCAAGAATTTCACGCGCCATTTCAACACTGCCTGCATAACAGTGGAATACACCTCCGATTTCTTTTATGTTATGTGTACGCAAAATATCCATTGTATCCTTATGCGCGTCGCGGTCGTGTATAACAACCGGCATATTTAATTCACGTGCAATATCTACTTGACGTGCAAACCATTTCTGCTGTGTTTCACGCGGTGAGAAGTCATAATAATAATCTAAACCTATTTCACCGATTGCCTTGACAAACGGCTGTTTTGAATATTCAATAAGACTATCCATATCCTTTTCAGTCACGTTTTCCGCCTCGTGAGGGTGTATTCCGACTGACGCATATACAAACGGATACTTTTTGCAAATTGCAAAAATATCATCAATTTCGTCGAGCGATGAACAGGAGTTTAATATAAGCCCTACGTTGTTTTCGGACATTGAGGATAAAATTTCATCTCTGTCGTTGTTAAATCTTTCATCATTATAATGTGCGTGTGAGTCAAACAGCATATTTTTCACCTACCGTTATAATTTCTTTTTCCGTAATAATAAAATTCATTTGTATGTCGTGCGGCTCTGTCGGGATTTCGTCAAACAACTGAAAATCATAACAAAGACCGATTTTCGGACAAGTACAATCATTTAATAATCTGTCGTAGTATCCTTTGCCGAATCCCATTCTGTTTCCCTGACGGTCAAAAGCAAGTCCCGGTATTATAAGCGCGTCAATATGGCTTATGCTGACAGGGCGGATTTCAGACGGCTCATATATTCCGTACGCGCCTTTAATCAAACTGTTCGTACCGCTGATGTAAGACAGCGACAGAACGGTATTTTCAATGTCTGTTACAGGTACGGCGATACGTTTTTTTTCAGCCGAAAGACGTTTTACAATTTCAAAAGTATCGGGTTCTTTAAACGCTGAAAGAAACGTGCATACCGTTTTTGCCGTTTTGATACATTCAAGCGAAAAAAGATATTTGTGTATCTGTGTGCTTAAATTATATATATCATTTGTGTTAAGAGCGCGTCTTTGGGCTCGTATATTCGTTCGTAATTCGTCCTTTGTCAATACTGCATTATCTCCTTTATGCGGTTTGCGGTTTCAGCGTCCTTTAGGATTTTAAGCATAGTAAATCCGAACTCTGCCGCTGCGCCTGCGCCCTTGCCTGTAATAATTTTTCCGTCAACAACAGCTTTTTCGGCTGTAACATCTGCTCCGTAGAGGTATTTTTCATAACCGGGGAAACAGGTGGCTTTTTTACCGTCAAGTAATTGTTTTTTACCGAGGATTGACGGTGCGGCGCATATTGCTGATATATACAGACCGTTTGATACGGCGTAATTAATAAGCCCGTGTACCTCGTTTGACGCGTCCAGCAGTTCGTGTCCTGCACCGCCCGGAAGCATTAAAAGCTCCATATCATCGGGAGTTACCTCGTTTATTTCTATATCCGCAGTTACGGGTATGCCGTGCGCGCCGGTTACAACCTTACCTGTTACTCCGACAGTCGTAACCTCAACGCCTCCGCGAGTTAAAATATCTATCGGTTCTATTGCCTCGACTTCTTCAAAGCCGTCCGCAAGCAGTACATATACCATAATAATCTATCCTTTCCGTGAAATATGCGTATATTATACCACAAAATATAATAGTTCACAATAAGTTTACATAATTTTAATTGTATTTTCAAGAAAAATTTGATACAATGTATTAAAATAGTAATATCGGACTACAAAAAATTATATATTTGTATTTTACGGGCAATTACGTCAGAAAGGAGCAGGCGATGTTAAAAAATAAGGATAAAATCATACCGGTAGAAGTTACCGATGAAATGATGAATATGCTGGAAATTTGTAAACGAAACAAAACAATTAATCCTGATTTATACACTAAATATGATGTGAAAAGGGGGCTGAGGGATATAAACGGTAAAGGTGTGCTCGCTGGACTTACCGAGATAGGCGAAATTCACGCCTATGACACACTTCCTGACGGTTCTTCAAAGCCGTGTCACGGCAAACTGTATTATCACGGCTACAATGTCGAAGACCTTATAGACGGTTTTAACAGGGATAAACGTTTCGGCTTTGAAGAGGTAACATACCTTTTAATGTTCGGCGAACTGCCGAATCAGAAACAGCTTAACATATTTCAAAGTACGCTTGCGGCGCTTAGAACCATTCCGCCGTCGTTTGTGCGGGATATAATAATGCAGGCGCCGAGTAAGGATATGATGAATGCGCTTTCAAGAAGTGTTCTGACTATGTACGCATACGACGATAAGGCAGATGATGTTTCGCTGCCCAACGTGTTAAGGCAGTGTCTTCAGCTTATTGCTCAGTTTCCGCTGCTGGCTGTGTACGGCTATCAGGCGTTCCGTTATTATTACGAAAACGACAGCTTTGTTGTGCACGCTCCCAAGGCAGAGCTTTCAACCGCTGAAAATATATTGCATATGCTAAGGCGCGACAGCAATTACAGCGAGCTGGAAGCGAAAATTCTTGATATGGCTCTTGTACTGCACGCAGAACACGGCGGCGGTAATAACTCTACTTTTACAACTCACGTTGTAACTTCAACGGGAACAGATACATATTCAACGGTTGCTGCGTCACTTGGTGCTTTAAAAGGACCGAAACACGGCGGCGCCAATATAAAAGTTACTCAGATGTTTGACGATATGAAAAAGAACGTCAAAAATTGGAATGACGATAAGGAAATAGAGCAGTATTTATCAGATTTACTTAATAAAAAAGCATTTGATAAAGCAGGTCTTATTTACGGTATGGGTCACGCGGTTTATTCACTTTCCGACCCTCGCGCGAATGTATTTAAATCCTTTGTGGAAAATCTGTCAAAGGAAAAGGGCAGGGAAGATGAATTTGACCTGTATTCACGCGTTGAACGTCTTGCGCCGCAGGTGATTGCGAGTGAACGCAAGATGTATAAGGGCGTAAGTGCAAATGTGGATTTCTATTCGGGCTTTGTGTACAGTATGCTTGATTTACCGATGGAATTATATACGCCTATGTTTGCTGTGGCACGTATTGCAGGCTGGTCGGCGCATAGGATTGAAGAACTTGTAAATCCGGGTAAGATTATACGTCCGTCATATAAAACGGTTGCGGAGCATAAGGAATATGTGCCGCTTTTGGAACGCGAATAAAATAAAAAATACGCCTCCTGTTTGGAAGGCGTATTTTATTGTTTTAATTACCGCATTCAATGCTGATTTCATTAAATACTTTCAGATAATCATTTATTGATTTATTCTTTTTTTCTTCTCCCTTAACGTCCATAATCACATTGCCGTCGTGCATCATAATTGCGCGCGAACCATATTCAACGGCATAACGCAGATTATGAGTTACCATAAGCGTTGTAATCTTCTTTTCTCTTACAATTTTTTCAGTAAGTGTCATTACAGTATCGGACGATTTTGGGTCAAGCGCTGCTGTGTGCTCGTCAAGCAAGAGCAGGTCAGGACGTATCATTGTCGCCATTATAAGCGCAAGCGCCTGCCGCTGTCCGCCTGAAAGCGAGCCTGCCTGTGTTGAAAGCCTGTTTTCCAGACCCATTCCGAGCAGTTCGAGCTGTGAACAGTAAAAATCTCTGCGGCGTTTATTAAGACCGAAAGACAGACCGTAGATTTTTCCTTTATTGTCGGCAATCGACATATTTTCCCATATAGTCATTGACGGACAGGTACCCATTGACGGATTCTGAAAAACGCGTCCTATTTTTCTTGCGCGTTTAAAGTTTTTCATACCGTTAAGCGGTGTGCCGTCAAGCGTTACATTGCCTCCGTCAATCGGCATATCTCCCGAAATGATGTTGAGCATTGTTGTTTTACCTGAACCGTTTGAACCGATAACGCCGACAAACTCGCCGTTTTCAATCGTCAGACTGAAATCCGAAAACAACACTTTTTCATCAATTGTACCTTTATTAAAGGTCTTATATATGTTTGAAAGTTCAAGCATTCTTATTCACCCCGACCTTCTTTTCAAGTACAAATTCATTTAACATAAGCGTAAGTATAAACAGAACGGTTATCATCAGGTTAGTATTCTGTGACGGCAGTCCAAGCGCAAGCGCAATTGAAATACACGCCTTATAAACAATCATACCAAGCAGTACACCTGTTGTAACCCTGAGAAATTTAATCTTTTTAAATACGGTACCGCCGATAATAACTGCCGCAAGTCCCATAACTACTGTGCCTGTACCCGAACCAACGTTAAACGCTCTGCCGTACTGGCAGTAAACCGCGCCCGCAAGGGAAACAAGACCGTTTGCAATTGCAAGACCGATAATTTTAACAGTGCCGGGATTTTTGGCAAGAGTTATGACAAGTCCCTCGTTATCTCCGACGCTTCTTAAAAGAAATCCCGACTTGGTACGCATATACCAGTCAAGCGCCAGTTTTGCAATAAGCGCTATAACCAGTATCACAGCAAGCTTTGAATACATTGCCATATGACCGTTTCCAAACAGGAACGAGGTCTGTGAAAATATTGTTACGGAATCCATACTTAAAAAGTCTGATGCCTTACCGACAATGCCGTAGTTCACCGAATAGAGAGCCGTCATTGTCAGTATACCGCAAAGCAGATTGCGTATTTTCAGTTTTACATTGAATATACCTGTAAACATTCCTGCTATACTTCCTGCGATAAATGCGGCTATAAGCGCAAGCCACGGATTAAGTCCGTTGTTTATCATTACAAAGCATACCGCGATACCGAGCGGAAAAGTGCCGTCAACAGACAAATCGGGAAAGTCAAGAATGGTGTAGGTTATGTATACGCCCATTGCCATTATTCCGTAGATAAGTCCCTGTTCCAGTATGCCGATTATTAGTCCTTCCATTTATGCCTCCGACGGAGTATTTTTAACCTCTGCTCTTTCGGTTATTGACTGAGGAATCTCAACTCCGATTTTTACTGATGTGTCTGTGTTTATTGTAATTTTGCTTTCTGTCATTGTTTCATAAGGCATTGTTTCAACAGCTTCGCCTTTCAGCGCTCTTGCCGCCATAACCCCTGCTTTTTTGCCAAGCTCAATGTAGTCTATACCTGCTGAGGCTATACAGCCGTTGCCTACCTGCTCTTCTTCACTGCCGAATACGGGAATGTTCTTCGCAGCAGCTTTTTCAAGAAGTATTGGCAGGTTGTCAACTACAGTGTTGTCTGTCATATTTGAAATACAGTCAACCTCATTTAACAGTAAATCGACAGCCTGCGGAATTTCAGCAGCGTTTGTAATGCCCTTGTCAACTATTTCAAAGCCGTATTCATCTGCTTTTGATTTGTAGTCTGCAATTGTTGAAACTGAGTTAGCCTCGCTTGTTGTATAAAGTATACCGATTTTCTTTGCGTCAGGCAGCATTTCACGTATCAGCTTTAACTGTGCCTCAACGGGAAGTTTGTCGCTTATACCTGTAATACCATCCATTGCCTCGGTTTCGCTTTTAGCAAGCTTTGCGGCAACAGGGTCTGAAACCGCATTGAAAATTACAGGTATTTTTGCTTCGTAAGCCGCATTGTAGCAAGCCTGCGCCGACGGTGTTGCGATACCGCATATGAGGTCAACGCCCTGTGACACGAACTGCTGTGCAATCTGTGTATTGGTAGCGTCGTCAGCCTTTGCCGACTGTGCTGTAAGTTCATATTTAATACCTTCCGCGTCAAGTCCCTGTTTAAAGCCTTCGCGACAATTGTCAAGCGACGGGTGGTCGGCATACTGCAATACGCCTATTTTGTATGTATCGCCTACTTCAATGTCGGTAGGTCCGTCATTACCGCCTATTTTGTTTCCGCAGCCTGCAAGCGAACCAACGCATAACGCCGCCGCAATTCCCATTACCAATACTTTTTTTAGATTTTTCATTTTACATCTTCCTTTCTTTTTCAAGATAAAACAGAAAACCCTTGCGAGAAAAGTACGCAAGGGCATAAAAATCATATTAAAAATAAACTAATCAATATGCTCATCTGTTCTAATCTCATCTAATCTGCTTAAATTATATAATAATTATATGTCGTTGTCAAGAAAAAGTTTATAATTTAATCAAAATTTCTTCAAGCGGACGTTTGGGTACGTTAATTGTTCCGTTTTCGTCCTCGAAATATTTTATGTCGCCTTTAAATTCAGCCATACGGCTTTCCTGTTTGGGATAACCGAGGGCAAGCAGATATACCACGTTAAGCTTATCGTCCAGACCGAGTGTGTTTTTTATCTCGTCACGAGCAATTGCGCCGAGCCAGCAGGAGGCAAGCCCAAGTTCAACCGCCTCAAGCATTATTGTGGTTACTGCGGCTCCTGCCTCAACTTCAAAATTACCGTTTTGTTTTATGCTTGTGTCGCCGAGAACGGCAATGTATGCCGTCGGACGTTCGTTTTCCTTTGGCGCGCCGTCGGTCAGATATCCTGCCCATTTTGTAAAAGGGTAAATATCGTTTAGTTTATCCTTATCAGTAATAACCGCGAATTTAAGAGGCTGTACATTCGCTCCGTATGCCGCCACGCGCGCGCAGTCAACCAGTTTTATTAAATCCTCCTGAGGGATTTTGCGGTCCGTAAATTTCCTTATTGTACGTCTTGCCATTATTGCATCATATACGTTCATAGATTTTACTCCTTCTGTTTTTTATATATTTTACCATAGTTTTTTCGTTTTTTCAATCAATATTCGGGATAATATCTTTACATACCATAAAAATTCGGATATAATTAAGGAATGAATTTATTTTGGGGGTGAAAAATATGTCCGCGCCGCTTTATGAACGGCTTAAATCGTATGCCAAAGAGAACAGAATATCATTTGCAATGCCCGGTCATAAAAACGGTCGGGGAATAAAACGGGATTTACTGTCGCTTGACGTAACCGAGCTGAGTTTGACGGAGAATCTGCACCACCCTGACAGGTATGTAAAAAGCGCGCAGGAAAGGCTGTCGGAGCTTTACGGAAGTGAACATAGCTACATACTGACAGGCGGCAGCACCGCCGCTGTACAGTCTATGATATGCGGCGCTGTGAAAACGGGCGGTACACTTCTCGCAGGAAGTGACTGTCATATGAGCGTAATAAACACCTGCGCGCTTGCAGGTATTAATATACGTTTTTTTCCGAAAGAAATTGACGAAATATTTGCGGTTACAAAGAAAATAGAAACAATAGCTGAATACCTGACCGACGATATTAACGCTGTTATAATAGCGTCGCCGAATTACTACGGAATATGCTCGGATATAAAAGCAATAGCCGTGGAATGTCATAAAAAAAATATACCCCTGCTTGTGGACGAGGCGCACGGAGCGCATTTTGTGTCGGACGGTCGTTTTCCCGAAACCGCAGTGCATTATGCGGACGCGGTGTGTCAGAGCGCGCACAAGACGCTGAATGCGTTAAACGGCGCGGCGTATCTTCATATAAACGGCAGACTGATTGACCGTGCGAGGTGTGTAAGCGCGCTGTCAATGTTTCAGTCGTCAAGCCCGTCTTATCCTGTTGCGGCAAGCGCGGATACGGCGAGAGCGGAAATAAGCGGTAAAAACGGTTGGGGAAAAACGTATGAGCTGTGCCGCCGATTTAAGGAGAAGGCGGAAAGCTTAGGCATCCGTACACTGCAAAATGACGATATGACGCGGCTTGTGCTCAATTTTTCGGATTTTGATACTACAGGCTTTGAAATAAGCGAAAAGCTGTGCGGTGAAAAAATTGACGTTGAAACGGCAGACCTGTTTAATGTAGCACTGATAGTTACGCCGTCAAATACAAAGCGCGATTTGAAGAAATTGTTTGCCGCGCTTAAAAAAATTATGAAAGATTTAAAGCCGTGCAAACAGAATATAATAATAGCGCCGCCTCCGGTAACTGTGGAAACATTGTTTCCGCAAAGGGCATTTTTTGCGGACAGTACGGAAACAGAGCTGAAAAATGCCGCGGGACGTGTTTCCTGTGTGTGTGTAACTCCTTATCCGCCGGGGGTGCCTGTGATACATACGGGTGAAATTATACGCGCTGAACAGATAGAATATATTGAAACACTGATTAAAAGCGGTGCGGAGATAACAGGACTTTCGGACGGAAGGGTTACGGTTATAAAATGAGTGAAATAATTACGGTAACGGGAACAGTAGAGGAAATAATATATACAAATCCCGATAACGGTTATACAGTCTGCGGTATTGACAGCGCAGATGAGGGACTTTTTACGGCAGTGGGATATATGCCGTTTATTTCCGAGGGTGAAAGCGTTGCGCTGTCGGGAAACTGGACAACCCATCCCGATTATGGAGAGCAGTTTAAAGCGGAGTATTATGAAACTGTTTTACCGAGTGACGAGGAGGCTATTTTAAAGTATCTCGGTTCGGGAATAGTACAGGGCATAAGAGAGGCTACGGCAAACAAGCTCGTTGAGCATTTTGGCTGTGATGTGTTGAATATTATGCTGCAGGAACCTGAAAGACTTTCGGAAATCAAAGGAATAAGCAAGGAAAAGGCACGAAAGATAGGCGCGGCATTTGCTCAGCTGCAGTCAATGCAAAATATAGTAATGTTTTTACAGCAGTACGGAATCACGGCTAATATGGCGGTTAAGGTTCATAATTCGCTCGGCGCGGATTCTGTGGATATGATAAAGAAGAATCCGTATATACTTTCCGATATGGTGGACGGTATTTCGTTTAAGACAGCCGATTCGATTGCGTTTAATATGGGACTTCCTAAAAACAGCCTGCTTAGAATACGCGCAGGCATAAAATATATTCTTCGTGACGCAGGCTATACAAACGGACACGTTTACTTGCCCAAAACCGTACTTATCGAACACGCGGTGTACACGCTTAAAGTCGAAGAAGACGAGGTTTTGTCAGCTGTGTCGGAGCTTATCACAGCAAAGGAAATTATCTATGCAAAGACAGATAATGAGGACGTATATTATCCGTATGAGTATTACGAGGCGGAATATTATATAGCACGCCGTCTGGTTGCTATGTCGCAGAATACTCAGAAATTTACTATGACAAGCGACGCGGCGGAAAAGGCAATTGATGTTTTGGAGAAGGACACTGACCTGTGTCTTGCACCTGAGCAGCGCAATGCGGTTGTAACTGCCCTGTCCTGCGGTTGTATGGTGCTTACGGGCGGACCGGGTACAGGTAAAACGACTACAATAAATACAATAATACGCCTGCTTGAAGATTTGAAATTAAGCATTGCTCTTGCGGCGCCTACAGGACGGGCGGCAAAACGTATGAGCGAGGTTACGGGCTGTGAGGCGAAAACAATTCACCGTCTTTTAGGTACTCAGCGTAATGCCGAGGGATACAGTATTTTTACGCACAACGAAGAAAATCCGCTTACGGCAGATGTGATTATACTTGACGAGGTAAGTATGATTGACGTAAGCCTGATGTCGTCATTTTTAAAAGCTGTAAAATACGGTGCGAAACTTATACTTTCAGGTGACGCAGACCAGTTGCCGTCCGTAGGACCGGGCAACGTAATACACGATATTATTGAAAGCGAAACAATACCTGTAATACAGCTTAACAAAATTTTCCGTCAGGCTGAGGAAAGCCTTATTATAGTAAACGCGCATAGAATAAACCGCGGTGAACTGCCGTTTCTTGACGATAAATCGGGCGATTTCTTTTTCCTTAAACGCAAAACGCCTCAGGAGAGCGCATTTACGGTTATGGACTTATTTAAAAACAGACTTCCGAAAAGTTACGGAGTAAATCCCGTATCGTCGATACAGGTATTAAGTCCGACAAAAAAAGGATATGCCGGAACAATAGCATTAAATAAGCTTTTGCAGTCGCATATAAACCCATATGACGAACGCCGTCCGCAGCACATTTACGGAAACACCATTTTCCGTGTAGGTGATAAAGTAATGCAGACAAAGAATAATTACGATATTCCGTATTCACGTGAAAAAGGTGAGGACGGTATGGGCATTTTCAACGGTGATATGGGTATAATTGAAAATATATTTGTCCGTGAAAAATATATGACAGTGGTGTTTGATGAGGATAAGACGGTAGAGTATCCGTTTACAAACCTTGACGAACTGGACCTTGCATATGCAATGACCGTGCATAAAAGTCAGGGTAATGAATTTCCGATAGTTATAATGCCTGTGTGCTCGTTCGCGCCTATGCTTATGAGCCGTAATCTGTTTTATACGGCGGTTACGCGTGCCAGAGATATGGTGGTGCTTGTAGGCAGTGAAAAGACCATACAGAATATGACGAACAATAATCAGTACCGCCGTCGTTTTACAGGTCTTGCGGAAAAGCTTATGGCAGTCAGAAATTTTGCGGAAGCTAAGGAATTTTCAATAGAAGAATAAACGTAAATAAAATTGTGTTATCAAGGGTGAAAAATTATGCTGAAAAGAATTAGGTTTTATATGTGCGGTATATGTGTATTTGTTGTTATGATGTTTGGAAGTACAGTGTTTGCGGCGCCTGTTTACCAGTCCTTTGACGAGCTGATATTACCGCAGACGGGCTGTGAACTACTATGCGGTGATATCGATATTGAGTTTTTTTCGGCAGAGGACGAATATCAAAAACCACTGACACATCAAAAACTGCTTACAATTTTAATTGATTTTAACGATATAAAAATAACAATGTGCAGTGAATTTTGGAATAAAGAAATGTTTGATACAACGCGAGATAAGCTCAGCGTTGTGAATTACTGGAAGGAAAATTCAAACGGTCTGGATATTTTTGAGCCTGCCGACACCTCAGGAGTTGAAACAGGCAGAAAAGGAACGGTAAGCTATAAGGATTATATTGATATAGATTATGAAATAGCAGAGCGCGCAGAAGGTGTTGTCAGGATTTCGCTTGACATTCCCCACCCATCTCCGACAGGTAACGAGAACAGCAGCGGCTTGCAAAAAGTGGTTATGGCAGCAGTAGGAGCGCTGGAGGAGAATTTGGATTTTACAGCCGAAAAACCGCATATTGTAACAATATTTGCAGGATATGGGGCTTTAATAGCTGAGGGCACTGCAGGCAAAGGGCATATACGGGGCTTTACATCATCATCAGGTATAAAAACCCCGAAAGGTATAATTCTCGGCAGATATACAGTTCAGCCTGAAATGTATTCTTTAGATGTCCCATATGGTATTGGTACTATTTGCCATGAGCTTGGACATTCTGTTTTTAATCTTCCCGATTTGTATTCTGAAAAAGCAATGGGCGTTGATAATAAATATACTCTTATGTCAAACGGCAACAGCGGAAGACGATATGACTACACTGACAGAAATAAACAATATGATGACCCTTATGCACAATATACTGGACACGTACCGACACATTTAGACCCGTGGTGTAAAATTCAATGCGGTTTTATAACTCCCGAGGTTGTAAGTGATTGGGACGGAAATATAAACAGTATTTCTGATATGGGAACTGACAGTAAATATAACGTAATAAAGGTACAGAGCAGAGCAGACCCAAAGCAATATTTCCTTATTGAAAATCGTCAGCTTACAGGTTTTGACAAAGGCTTGGAGTGCTTAAATATTATGGCTAAGTACCCGTATGATAATCTTTTTGGCGGCGGAATTGTCATATGGCATATTGATGAAAATGTTCAGTATATCAAGCATAATAACGAAGCTAAAATGCACCCATTTATAAGTGTAGAACAAAGTAATAACAAAAGCACGTATGATTACTCTTGGGCTTATTTGAATAAGACAGGAAGAAATACATTAAATACTGAAACAACACCAAGCTCTAATTTTCATATAACGAGATTACTCGGTGAAAAATGTTCATTATCAGAAGATTGTCATCCCCAGAATGTAGAAAGCGGAATATCAATAGAAGTATTGGACGATATTAGTCCGTCAATGCGTGTAAGGGTCAATGTTGATAAGGAGTACAGAATAGAAGAAACAGGAGAAACCCCAAGCCCGACACCGACAGAAGAACCGACCCCAAGTCCAACGCTAACCCCAACCCCAACACCCAAAACAGGCGACAGGGTTGAGCTTGAGCAGACAGGCAATGTGGTTACGGCAACGCTCATATTTGAGGAAACAAAACCGCCTAAGCAAGACGATATATGGATAATTGTCGCATATAAAAAAGACGGAGTATTAAAAAGCGCGGAAGTGCCCCGGTTGGTTAATATGACCGCGAGTTTTATAATTCCGAAAGCGTTTGAGGATTGTGAAATAAGCGCGTATGTATGGGATAAGGATATGAAGGCGATTATGGGTGTGCAAAAAATAAAGTAAGGAAATGAGTGTACAAATGAACTATAATGAGGCGTTAAGCTATATACATCAGATACCTAAGTTCAGACGACCTTTGGGCAATGAAAATCTGTCAAAACTGCTTAAAGCGATGGGAAATCCGCAGGACGGTCTGAAATTTATTCACGTTGCAGGCACAAACGGCAAAGGTTCAACCTCTGCAATGATTGCTGAAATACTGAAACAAAGCGGTTATAAAACGGGACTTTTTACATCTCCGTTTATTGAGGTATTTAATGAACGTATGCGTATAGACGGTATTAATATAAGTAACAGTGACCTTTCGGTATATACGGAGCGCGTTAAAAACGCAATGGAGCAAAATAATGCGCCTGTATCGGAGTTTGCGTTTGTGACAGCCGCGGCGTTTTTGTATTTTTACGAAAAACAGTGTGATTTTGTTGTGCTGGAGGTTGGTATGGGCGGCAAGCTTGACGCAACGAATGTAATTTCAGAAAGTCTTGTGAGCGTGATATGTAAAATAGGTTTTGACCATACGCAGTATCTCGGCAATACACTTGAAGAAATTGCTCTTGAAAAATGCGGTATAATACGCCGAGGCGGAACGGTTGTTTCATATCCGAACGGCAGTTTAAACAGTCTGATAAAAGACTATGCCAAAAAAATGGGCGCGGAGCTTATATTTGCCGAAAATGCCGAAGGAGAGAAAAACGGCTTTATATATAAAGAAAAAAAATATCCGCTTTCGTTAAAGGGCGCATATCAGCCTCAAAATGCGGCGGTAGCTCTGGAAGTTATAGATGTTTTGCGTAAAAAAGGCGTAAATATTACTGATAATGACGTTTTGGAAGGTTTAAAAACAGTGCGCTGGGTGGCGAGATTTGAATTTGTTGCAGACAATGTGATAATAGACGGCGGACATAATATTGACGGAATAAAAGCCTTAAAAAAATCGCTTTTGGATTTAAACCGTGAAATTGTGCTTGTAACAGCAATGATGGCTGACAAGGATTTTGAGGCTTGTATACGTGAAATTGCGCCGATTGCAAAAACAATTGTTGCAACAGAGGTTGATATGCCGCGATGTCTTGACGCGGATATAATCGGTGACATTGTACGCGGTATGAATAAAGATGTAATTGTAAATACTGATATTGACGCTGCTTTGAAAATTGCAGTTAATGCCGCTAAAGGCGGTGTTGTATGCGTATGCGGTTCATTGTTTCTTGCGGGAGAGGCAAGAAAAAAATTCTTGAAAAAAGAAAAATAATGCTTGCAAACAGCGTTAGTGTGTGTTATACTAAACAATGGTATATTTTGTACTATAAAATTTAAGAAGGAGGCAGAAGGTAGTGAAAGAAGGACTTCATCCCGATTACAAGCAGACTACCATTACTTGTGCTTGCGGCGAGGTAATCGAAACAGGTTCAACAAAGGAAAATATTCAGGTTGAAATCTGCTCAAAGTGTCACCCGTTCTTTACAGGTAAACAGAAGCTTGTTGATACGGGCGGACGTGTTGAAAAGTTCAACAGACGTTTCAACAGACAAACAAAGCAGGACTAATTTCTGCAAAAAACATTTTTTTAGTTTATAAGTTGAACCCGTGCTTAGAAAACCGAATCACCAACGGTATCTCGGCACAGGGCGATGATTTATCATAGGAGGTGAAACGATATGACAAAGGAACGTAAGGAACAGATTATTAAAGAATTTGCTACTCACGAAGGCGATACAGGTTCGCCGGAGGTTCAGGTTGCTCTTTTAACAGAGAGAATTAACCACCTTAACAATGACCATCTTAATGTTCATAAAAAGGACCACCATTCAAGAAGAGGTCTTTTGATGATGGTTGGTAAAAGACGCGGTCTTATGAACTACCTGAAGAATCAGGATATCGAAAGATACCGTGCTCTTGTTGCTAAGCTTGGTCTTAGAAAGTAATTTTATTGTATATTCGGGCAAACGGGTTTTCCCGTTTGCCTATATATATTTAAGGAGATATTTGTTTAGCAAATAAATAGAGAGATAAATTTCTGTAATTTATCATTGTATTTATCTGCTAACATATCTCCGCACAAAAACGAAAAGGAGAAAAAACTATGTTCAGAACATTTGAAACAACACTTGCAGGCAGACCTCTTATTGTCGAAACAGGCAAAATGGCTCAGCTTGCAAACGGACACTGCCTTGTACGCTACGGTGACACGGTAGTAATGGTAAACGTAACAGCGTCGCGCGCGCCGAGAGAGGGAATTGACTTTTTTCCGCTGAGCGTTGATTATGAAGAAAAACTGTATTCGGTAGGTAAAATACCGGGCGGTTACATCAAGCGCGAGGGTAAGCCGTCTGAAAAGGCGATACTTACAAGCCGTGTTATCGACAGACCGATAAGACCGCTGTTCCCGTCAGATTTAAGAAATGACGTGTCAGTAGTTGCAACGGTTCTTTCTGTTGAACAGGACAACCCTCCTGAGGTTGCGGCTATGATTGGTACTTCAATTGCTATTTCTATTTCAGACGTGCCTTGGGCAGGTCCTATAGGCGGTGTATGGCTTGGTCTGATTGACGGCAAGTATGTTATAAACCCGACTGTCGAGGAGAGAGAAAAGAGTGAAATGCTTGTAACTGTTGCAGGTACAAAGCAGAAGGTTGTTATGATTGAGGCAGGCGCAAACGAGGTTGAAGAAAGCGTTATGCTTGAGGGTATCAAAACAGCTCATAAGACTATAATTGAAATCTGTGATTTTATCAGCGGTATTCAGGCTGAAATAGGTAAGGAAAAATTCGCTTACGAGGCTCACGACGTTGACCACGACTTATATGACGCAATCAAGGATATGGCATATGAAAAACTTCAATATGCTCTTGATACAGATGATAAGAATGTACGTGACGAGAGAATCGGCGTAATTACGGACGAGATTATTCCTGCTCTTGAAGAGCGTTTCCCTGATATAAATGAGCAAATCGGTGAAATTCTGTACAAAATGCAAAAGGAAATCGTGCGCGCTTGGCTTGTTGAAGGACGGCGTGTTGACGGCAGAGGTCTTGATGAAATCAGACCGCTTGCCGCAGAGGTTGACCTTTTACCGCGCGTACACGGCAGCGGTATGTTCACGAGAGGTCAGACGCAGGTGCTTTCAGTGGCAACACTTGCTCCGCTTTCGGAAAATCAGCGTCTTGACGGTATTGACCTTGAAGAAACAAAGAGATATATCCATCACTATAATTTCCCGTCATACTCGGTTGGTGAAACAAGACCTTCAAGAGGTCCAGGCAGACGTGAAATCGGTCACGGCGCGCTTGCAGAGCGTTCACTTGTTCCCGTACTTCCTTCAGAGGACGAGTTCCCGTATGCTATAAGAGTTGTATCTGAGGTGCTTTCATCAAACGGTTCAACATCACAGGGAAGTGTCTGCGGTTCAACACTTTCGCTTATGGCGGCAGGTGTACCGATTAAAGCTCCTGTTGCAGGTATTTCCTGCGGACTTATTACAACCGATAATGGTTTTACAACTATGGTTGATATTCAAGGACTTGAGGATTTCTACGGCGAAATGGACTTTAAGGTGGCAGGTACAAAGAAGGGTATTACATCAATTCAGGTTGATATTAAGAATGACGGTCTGCCGTATGAGGTTATTGAAGAAGCGCTTAGAAAGACAAGAGATGCGCGTTACTATATTATTGACGAAATATTGTTAAAGGCTATTCCTGAGCCGAGAGAAGAGTTGTCGCAGTACGCTCCAAAGGCTGAAACAATGAAAATTGACGTTGATAAAATCCGCGAAGTAATCGGTCAGGGCGGTAAGGTTATTCAGAAGATAGTGGCTGAAACAGGCGCAAAGATTGATATTGAAGAGGACGGTACAATTCATATATTTGCAGTTGATCAGGAATCAGGTCAGGCGGCAAAAGACGCTATTGAAACCATCGTTAAGGAGCCTGAAGTAGGCGAAATATATAACGGTCTTGTTAAGACTATACAGACCTTTGGCGCATTTGTTGAAATACTTCCTGGCAAGGACGGTCTTTGTCATATCTCTGAACTTGCCGACCATAGAGTTGAAAAGGTTGAGGACGTCGTTAAAGAAGGCGATTGGCTGAAAGTAAAGGTTATTAAAATTGACCCGAAAACAGGTAAAATCTCACTTTCACATAAGGATACTATGGACGCAGAATAAGAATATAAAATACACGGAATTAAAATCCGTGTATTTTTTTAATGCAAAATATTTACTGTATCGGATAAATTGACAAATTACTTTGTTTTATGATAAAATGAAGATAGAAAATAATTGTCGGTGGGGTGACAAGAAAGTGAAACGGTACATAGTTATACTCGCAGCGGTATTTGCGCTGATTTGCGGTACGGCAAGCGTCTATGCGGAAAATAAGGCATTTAATGACAATGAGGTTATTGTCGTTATGCAGCCGCAGAATGAAATGCGTATGTTTGCGAATTATGACGGTTTTGATTATAAAGAATTTTTTTCTAAGTTTAATATAAGTGAGATTATGCCTCTTACTGAAAAGAGTGAAATCTCACTTTTTTCTGCGTCCTGCAGTGAGGAGGCTTTTTTGCTTACTCTTGCTGATGCTGATGAACAAAACGTGCTTGATATGGTAGATGAGCTTAACGGATTTTCAGAGGTTAAGTATGCTCAGCCCAATTATCGTTATTATACGTATGCGGTACCTAACGATACATATTACAGCAGAGAACAGTACAGCCTTACAAAAATTGGGGCAGAGTATGTGTGGGATATGAATATAGACTGTTCAGATGTAGTTACAGCTGTAATTGATACAGGTATAAATCTTTCACACGAAGATTTGAAAAGTAATTTATGGACAAATCCTAATGAAATACCGAATAACGGAATTGATGATGACGGTAACGGATTTATAACAACTGATATTAACGGTAAGGTAATAAATAATACTTGTATTGATGATGTTCAGGGCTGGGACTTCGTAAGTAATGACAATATTCCTGAGGATAATACAAGTCACGGAACCCACGTCGCAGGTATTGTAGGTGCGGTTACAAATAACGGTAAAGGTATTGCGTCAGTTGCCCGTAATGCAAAAATTGTATCACTTAAGGCGCTTGATACATCGGGAGGTACGACGCTAACGATTTCTTCCGCTATAGAATATGCAGGAAGAATGGGTTTTCCTATTGTAAACTGCAGTCTGGGAACGACAACTCCCGGAGCGCGGGATATTTATATGGGAGAAGTGATAAAAAAATATCCTGACAGCTTGTTTATTACTGCCGCAGGAAATACAGGTAATAATAACGACTTAAAAGCGATATATCCGGCGTCATATACAACGGAATGTGATAATGTAATATCTGTCGCGTCAACCGATATGGACGATAATCTGTCGGTATTTACAAACGGTTCGTCTAATTACGGAGTAAAAAGTGTTGATCTTGCCGCGCCGGGTTCAGCGATTTACAGCGCCGCAAGAACAAGTAATACGGGATATACATATAAGAGCGGTACATCAATGGCGTGTCCGCTTGTGACAAGTGTTGCGGCGGTGATTAAGGCAAAGTATCCCAATGCTTCGCCTGCTGATATAAAAGAGGCGCTTATGAACAGCGGAGATAAGCTTGGTTCGCTTACGGGTAAGGTCAAGAGCGGAGCAAGGCTTAATGCGTATGCGGCGGTTAAATATCTGGAGCCGATGTTTACCCCCACGCCTACACCAACGCCGACCCCGACTCCAGAGCCGACTCCAACACCAACGCCAACCCCCACACCAGAGCCGACCCCAACTCCAATGCCAACGTCCATCTCCACACCAACTCCGACACCAACGCCGACCCCTACGCCCACGCCGCCCCCCACACCAACGCCCACCTCCACCCCGACTCCAACACCAACGCCAGTTCCTACTCCTGAGCCAAGTGACAGGGTTGTGTTTGCGTCGTTAGAGAATATTGTTTCAGCAAAACTGATATTTGAAAAAACAACGCCTCCTTTAGAAGATGATATATGCGTTTATATAGCATATAAAAAGAATAATGTATTGCAATGTATTCAGGCACCGCAATTATCTGATATGACTTTATACTTTAGTATTCCTGCTCAATTTAAAGATTGCGATATACTGGTTTATGTTTGGAATAGGGATATGATGTCATTGATGGAGGTTCAGAGATATAAAGAAGGTGAGTAATTTTGCGTGATAAACTTCTTGAGATGGAAAAAAAGTTTTTTAGTCTGCGTTTTATATCCGATGTTGAATGGTTAAATAATGTTTTACATAAAGATTTTAAGGAATGCGGTAAATCGGGAATATTGTATAATAAACAAATGACAATTGAAAGTCTGCTGACGTGTAAAAAAGACAGGGATATTGAAATATATAATTTTGAATATAACGTTGCAGATGATAATTGCTGGCTGGTGCATTATGTGACTAAAAGCGGCGGTAAAGATTATTACCGTACATCTGTATGGATTTTTGACGGACATTTGCAATTACTGTTTCATCAGGCAACACAATTGAAGAAGAAATAACAAAAAAATACGGCAGGTTAAAATGCCTGCCGAAATGTGGCGGAGAAGGTGGGATTCGAACCCACGTGTCCGTTAAGACAAACGCATTTCGAGTGCGCCCCGTTATGACCACTTCGATACTTCTCCAAAAATCTTACCGTGATATTTTATCATAATACATATAAAAAGTCAAGTAATATATTGAAAGGCGGAATGAAAATGGCAGAATGGAACGCAGACCAGTATACTAAATTTCTAAAGGAAAGAACACAGCCTGCTGTGGATTTGGCAAATAAGATAAACATAGAAAATCCGCGTGAAATTATCGATATAGGGTGCGGTCCGGGAAATAGTACGCGTGTTCTTGCGGACAGATTTTCAGGAGCGCATATCATTGGAGCCGACAATTCTCAGAATATGCTTGATAAGGCAGAAAGTCAAAATCCTGAGCTTGATTTTATGCTGTTTGACGCAAGCAGAGATTTTTCAGGATTTAACAAGAAATTTGATGTTGTATTTTCGAATGCCTGTATCCAGTGGATACCGAATCATAGAGACCTTATAAAAAATATGATGAGGATATTGAATGACGGCGGTGTTATGGCAGTACAGACACCTATGAATTATAAAGAACCTATTCATATGATAATTGCGGAATTGAGCTCAAGTCTAAAATGGAAAAATAAATTTGACAATCCGAGAATTTTCTATAATCTGACGCAGAGTGAATATTTTGATTTGCTTGCTGAGGTATCGTCTGATTTTTCGGTATGGGAAACAATTTACTGCCATAGAATGCCGTCACACGAGAGTATTATGGAGTGGTATAAAGGCACGGGATTACGCCCTTATCTGGAGGCGCTTTCCGAAAATGACGCGCGTGAATTTGAAAAAGACGTTTTTAATGAGGTGGTAAATGCCTATCCAATACAGGCAAACGGAGAAATTATATTCAGATTCCCAAGATTTTTCTTTACGGCCGTTAAATAGTTTATGAATTAAAACAGATAATTTTATCTGTTTTTTTATTGTAAGATAAGGCAAAATATGATATGATTAAAACAGGGTAAAATTAAAAATTGAGAGGAGAGTATATTATGAAAAAATTGCTTATTTTACTGGCTGTTTCGGCATTGTTTTCGACTGCAGCATATGCCGACAGTGTAGAAATATCGCTTAATGAACCTACGGAAATTACAGGTCTTACAGAAAGCTATTATGATTTGCGCGTTACCTGTAAAAACAACTCGGTTGATGAAAATACATATATTTACGGTGTTTCACAAAATCATACAATGTCTTCAACTGTTATTCCGAAGTCTGATACAGATATTATAGTTACGGTAAAGGGAATAGGAGTTACAGACGGAAAGTGTGAAATAGGAGTTGTTTCCGATAACAGTACAGTTACTGTTTCAAATGCCGAGCTTGTGCCGTCAGAGCCTAATAATTTTATAGTGGGCGGCGATATGAGCGAAGTAAATTATATTGAAAGTCTGGGCGGCAAATATAAGGACGCTGACGGAAAAAAAGTTGACCCGTTTGAATATCTTGCGGCGAACGGACTGAATATGGCTCGTATACGTTTAAGTAATACAACAGGGAAAGGCACGGGCGACGGCATCTATTATCTTCCCGAAGGTTTTCAGGACGAAAAGGACTGCCTTGACCTTGCAAGACGCGCCAAGGCGGCAGGAATGGGAATACAGTTTACATTTAACTATTCTGATTACTGGTCTAACGGTTCAAGACAGATAATACCGTCAGAATGGGTTAAGCAGATAAAAAGTGAGTTTGGATATGACATAAAGGACGCGGCATTTTTAAATTCAATGACAGCCAAGCAGAGAACGGAAATCAAGAATGCTCTTGCAAAAATAGTATACGACTACACCTTTGATATAATGACGAAGTTGAAAAATCAAGGTACCGTTCCCGAATATGTATCGCTTGGAAATGAAATACGCGGCGGTATGCTTTTCCCGTTCGGAAACACATATGCGGCGAATATGAACAGCAGTCGTTTTGAACTTGTATTCGGCGATGATAAGAATGACTCGGAGGATATAAAATGTCCTGCTGACTGGGACGGTCTTGTGCAGTTTATAAACGCAGGTTATGACGCGGTTAAGGCGGTATCGCCTGAATCTCAGGTCATTATTCATCTTGACGACGGTTCAAAGGTAAATAAATTCGATTATTTTTTAAATGATCTTAATAAACGAGGCGCAAAGTATGATGTAATCGGCGCGTCATATTATCCTGCGTGGACAGGTAATTCTGTAGAGGCGTGTGTTGATTTCTGCAATACGATTACAAAGCAGTATGACAAAGATATTCTTATAATGGAAACAGGCTTTAACTGGAACGCAACAAAAAAGAACGGTTACGGCGGTCAGCTTATCGAGGCAGATGTGTACAAGGACAAATATCCGCCGACGCAGGACGGTCACGCAGGTTTTATCGCTGAACTTATAAACGGTCTGAAAGGCGTTGACGGCGGAAGATGTATTGGTATTTTGTACTGGGACCCTTGTATGATTCACGTTGAGGATACACAAAATCCCAATGAGTCATTGTCGGGCTGGGCTATTCGTGAAAGCGACGATAAAGCGGACTCAAATGTAGTTGAAAACACGACTTTGTTTGATTTTGACGGCAAGGCGATTAAGAGTGTAGGTATTATTAACCGCTCACGCAGTAATACGGGCAGATTAATCGGTGAGATAAATACAGACAGCGCGGATACTGTAACCGCAACGGTCAGAAATACTACTCAGAAAGAGAAAAAGCCTAACCTTTATATCGCGGAATATGACGGAGATGGTATACTCAGAAATATAAAAATTTCTTCTGATAAGGTAGGTCCTGACAGCAGCGTGACGCTGAACGCCAATAAACCCGACTGTGATTACAGAGCATTTTTATGGAACGGCGAAAATTTTGAACCGATTGTTAAGTAGTTGAAAAAGTTACACAAAACTAACAATGGCTTTGTTATGCGAAGTATAAATTTCGACTTGAATTTTTTGAAAAAAATTGAAATTTTTTATTGCATAATGCTTAAATCAGTGATAAAATATATGTTAGTATTGCATAACAGGGCGCTTTTAGGCTCTGATATTAAATTTAATGAGGAGGTTTTAACTATGTCATACGCACAGGACGTACTAGCAAAGTTAAAAGAAAAAAATGCAAGTGAGCCGGAGTTTATTCAGGCTGCAACAGAGGTTCTTACTTCACTTGAACCTGTTTTTGAAAAGCACCCCGAATATAAGGACGCTGCTTTATTGGAAAGAATCGTAGAACCGGAAAGACAGATTATGTTCCGTATTCCTTGGGTTGACGATAACGGCAAAGTACAGGTAAACAGAGGTTTCCGTGTACAGTTCAACAGTGCAATCGGTCCTTATAAGGGCGGTTTAAGACTTCACCCGTCAGTAAACCTTGGTATTATCAAGTTCCTTGGTTTTGAACAGATTTTTAAGAACGCACTTACAACACTTCCTATCGGCGGCGGTAAGGGCGGCAGTGACTTTGACCCGAAGGGTAAGTCAGATAATGAGGTTATGCGTTTCTGTCAGAGCTTTATGACAGAGCTTTGCAGACATATCGGCGCTGATACAGACGTTCCTGCAGGCGATATCGGTACAGGCGCAAGAGAAATCGGATATATGTTCGGTCAGTATAAGAGAATTAAGAACATTTACGAAGGTGTACTTACAGGTAAGGGCTTGACTTGGGGCGGTTCGCTTACAAGAACAGAAGCTACAGGCTATGGACTTGTATATTATGCTCAGGAAATGCTTAAAGACCTTGGCACAAGCTTTGAGGGTAAGACTGTTGCTGTTTCTGGTGCAGGTAACGTTGCTATTTACGCTACGCAGAAGGTTCAGCAGCTTGGCGGTAAGGTTATAACTGTTTCTGATTCAAACGGTTATGTTATCGACGAGGAAGGTATTGACCTTGCGGCAGTTAAGGAAATCAAAGAGGTTAAGAGAGGCAGAATTAAAGATTATCTTAACTATCGTCCAAATGCTAAGTATGTTGAGGGCGCAGGTCTTTGGCAGGCAGTTAAGGTTGACGTTGCTCTTCCTTGCGCTACGCAGAACGAGTTGTTAATCGACGACGCTAAGGCACTTGTTGCAAACGGCTGTATGGTAGTTGCTGAAGGCGCTAATATGCCGACAACTCTTGAGGCTACTGAGTATTTACAGCAGAATGGTGTATACTTCGCACCGGGTAAGGCGTCAAACGCAGGCGGCGTTGCTACATCTGCTCTTGAAATGAGTCAGAACTCACAAAGACTTTCTTGGACATTTGAAGAGGTTGACGAAAAACTTCACAATATTATGGTTACAATCTATAAGAACTCTGTTGCAGCAGCTAAAGAGTACGGCTGTGAGGTCGGCGGCAAGACAAATCTTGTTGCAGGCGCTAATATCGCAGGCTTTATGAAGGTTGCTGACGCTATGATGGCGCAGGGTGTTTGCTAATTTAAGAATGTAATTTAAAAGGGACTGAATTTCAGTCCCTTTGTTTATTTTATACTTTTGCGGTAAAAAGCGTCAAAATATTCCGCATAACGCTTATAGAGCTGTTCAGGTGTTTTTGTTTGTCGGTCGTTCAGGTCTTTCTGTATCATTTCTTGCGTAGGCGTTAAATATTTTTTATTTTGCCAGCATATCTTTATTTTTCGCTGATGCTGTACATACCGTACCATTCTGTTTATATTCTGACAGCTTACTATCATTCCGTCTTTGACTGTGAAAAGATACATATTCTGCCATCCAAACAGTTTATCCAGCACACAGGGACGTTGAAACAAATAACATCTTAAATCACTTGCAATGAAATTACCGCTATAGTTCAGATTCATATCAAGGTTATCATAGGAATACCTGTTTTGTTCATCACGTTTAGGGCTTATTCGATTAAGAACAGGTAAAATCAATGAATTTTCTTGAATATTTAAATTGTCCAGTTTAAGCCTGTTATTTTCGGCGCAAAAATCAGCGTGGTATGTAAGCTGTTGGTCAGGAAATATAAAAGACGGACCGGCAGGGCTTATGCCAAGATCACGCAGTCTGATAATACTATTATCAACGGCAATAATGCGGAAATCCTTCTTTTTATATTTCAGATATGAGCAACCGCACTCATAAAAGTCAAATCCTTCTTTTATTTGATTGCGAATTTCCTGAAGATGTTGTAATAATTCTTCATTAGTGGTTTCCCAGTCAACATATTCGTGATACTTTTTATTTCGGCACTCGTTTTTTATATAATGGTCAATGAGGTCTATCTGTATACAAAATACTGATGGATAGAGATTTCTTATTTTTTCAACTATATGGTGTTTATCAGAAATACATCCCGTGTTCAGCAAGAAGTCGGGGATTCCCATTTCATCTTCATTAAATTCTTCTGTTTCTTCAATTTTATTGCAGTTAATATCATCATATTCACGGAGATAATCATATAATTTATCAGCATATGGTTTCGGGTCTTTCGTAATAATCAGTATATTTACTTTGTCTACTTTAAAGGCATATTTTTTATTCATAATTGTTCTTTTGTTCCTTTCTTACTTTACTGTTTAGTTTATGGCTGACAATTGTAGCAGGGAGAATAACCCCATTTTACAGCCTCATCACGGCTTTTAAATTTCACCCTGTTTTTTGCTGACGGTAAAGTGTTGCAGTTGGAGAGGTGAAACTTTTTAGAGTTTTTATTACCGATATAAATAACTTCTTCCGTCTGTTTTTGGGGGAGGTTGGTGGGTGATTTTGTCGCAGTGGGCGACACTGCAACGATTGGCGTGACTGTCGGAAGTGCTGTCGGTGTTACCTTTAACGCGGTTGATGTACAGCCTGATAGTAAGCATATACATATTAACCCTCCTGCAACTATTGTCGTTCTTTTGTTTTTCATTTATATACTCCTTTCAAAAATAATATATTATAAAAATACTCAAATATAAGTAGGTAAATATAACCGCGCATTATCACTATTTTTATTTGCATAATAGATGTATAATAATTATATAATAGGTGGAATGTGAGGTTTTGGTATGGACGACAATGTAGTGCTTGTAAGACTTAAAGAATTACAAGATAATTTGGGTTGGACAGATTATCAACTATCGAAAAGAGCAGATATACCCCAAGGTACCATATCAAACATTTATAAACGAAACACTATTCCTACAATTTCTACGTTGTCTTCTATTTGTAAAGCTTTTGGTATTACTATGGCTCAATTTTTTGCTGGAAATAATGAAGTTATTGATTTAACTCCAAAAATGAGTGAGCTTTTTCATAATTGGATACAATTATCAGAAAAAAATCAAAATATAATTCTTGACCTTGTCAAGGAACTTAATTCAATTGATTCTAAATAAAGTACCAAAATAAAAGGGCTATAAGCCTTTTTTGTTTTTTACAAATAGCCATTCCTCATAAACTTATATTTATATTTTATAAACAAAAAATGCGTTACTTCATTAAAGCAACGCATAAAAACACCAAGCTTTGCTCTAATGCTGCAACACATTTTCAACTTAACTCTAATATTCGAGCAGTTAATGAGAAACAAAGCATACAGTGTTTTTGACACTATATACTATCTCGAATATTAGAATTTTATTCTAAGAGTTTATTTAAAGTTGAAAATTGTTGCCCTTATACTATAACACACTTAATCATTATTGTAAATAGCTTATGCAATAAAAATGCGTAGCTTTAAATCAAAGCCACGCATAAAAAAACGCGACAATGATTCTAATTGCAATATTGTTATACCTGAAAAACCAACAAGGATAACAAATCAGAGTCAACGTTTTTAACTAACATTGACCTTGTTGGTTTTTTTATTCAAGTAAATTTATAACAATATTGCAAACATATTATACCACATCAATAATTAATTGTAAATAGCTTTTAAAAATACGCTAATAAAAAATCCCTTGCGGGATTTGACAGAATATGATAAAATAACAACACGGTAAGAGGGTACGCGGTTATTCTGACACCTTTATAGAATGGAGGTGTTAGTATGGATTTGAACTTGATTATTGAATTAATAATTTTGATTGTTATATTCGACGTTATCAAATACATAAAGAAATAACCGCTTACTCTGGCAAGTAAGCGGTTTGCGTTAAGTAAACTACTGATTGCGGAATAACCGTTGGTTATCCTCTTACCTACATTCTATCATAAAAAAATGGTAATGTCAAATTTAATATTCAATGCCTTTACGAGCGTCTATACCGTTATCGAAAGGGTGTTTGATTTTTTTTATTTCAGAAACATAATCTGCTCTGTCAATGAACCATTGTTCAGGGTTACGTCCTGTCAGCACAAGTTCACATTTACAATTTGATACGATTTTACGTACAAGCATTTTGTCGGCTAAGTCATAGTTATATGCCGCGAAAATCTCGTCCATAACAATCAAATCAAATTCATTCATATGTTCAGTAACATACTGCAAATTGTTATTATGGCACTCAATTATATCGGCTTTTTCCGTATCTGACATAGAACCGAAAAATCCGTACTCTTTATCGCACCGCATAACGGTTATATCATTACAGGCGTTAAGAAGTTTCAATTCGCCTGTTTCGCCGCCCTTTAGAAACTGCATAAACAGTATACGTTTTTCGTACCCTGCAATTCTGACGGCAAGCCCGACGGCAGAGGTTGTTTTACCTTTGCCGTCGCCGCAGTAAATGTGTATCATAGTTTCTTGACGCCAAGCGTAACTGTTTCGCCGTTGATGTTCCATTCCTTGGCGTTTCCGTCTGCTTTTGCCGTATCAATTTCGTCAGACAGAGTTTCATCTTTGATTATTGAAGCATTTCTTAAAATAAGCTCTGCAATTTTGGAATTGCCTTCGCAGCTTACCTTGATATGGTCCATAACCTCGAAGCCCGAATCCTTACGCATTGTCTGAATTTTTGAAATTATTTCACGTACAAATCCTTCTTCAATAAGCTCTTCGGAAAGGTTGGTGTCAAGAACAACAGTAATTCCATAGTCACTGCCTGATTCAAAACCGTCTGCCTGTGCCGATTCAATAAGCAAATCTTCTTCTGAAAGAGCCTCTTCATTTCCGTCAACCGTTATTTTCAGTGAGCCTGTTTCTCTAAGCTCAGCCATTGCCTTGTTTCCGTCAAGACCTGCAAGGATTTCTCTTACAGCGTTGATATTCTTGCCGAAACGTCTGCCCAGTGTTTTTAACTGAGGTTTAAAGCTGTATGAAGTAAAGTCGGAAACGTCGTCAGTAAATACCACGGTTTTTACATTAAGCTCTTCTTCGATTATCTGAGTATAAAATTCTGTCAGCGCAGACGGCGCTTTTACATACATTTTACCTATCGGCTGACGGTTCTTGATATTTGCAGTGTTTCTGCAGGCGCGTCCAAGTACGACAATTGAAAGAACCTCTTCCATATCCTTTTCAAGCTGTTCGTCGATAAGAGCCTCGTCGTATTTCGGGAAGTCGCATAAGTGAATACTTTCAGGTGCGTTTTTATCAATACTTCTTACAAGATTCTGATAAATGTCCTCAGTCATAAACGGAATCATAGGCGCAGCCGTCTTGCACAGAGTTACAAGCGCAGTGTAAAGCGTCATATACGCGTTAATCTTATCCTGAGGCATATCTTTAACCCAGAAACGCGTTCTTGAACGGCGTACATACCAATTTGAAAGTTCGTCGACAAAGTTATCAAGCGCGCGGGCAGTTTCGGTAATTCTGTAGTTTGCAAGATTTTCGTCAACTGTCTTTACAAGTGTATTAAGCTTAGAAAGTACCCATTTATCCATTACGGACAATTTATCATATTCAAGCGTATACTTTGTAGCGTCAAAGTTATCTATGTTGGCATATAGTACAAAGAACGCGTATGTGTTCCAGAGCGTACCCATAAATTTACGCTGACCCTCAGATACAGCTCCGTCGTGGAAACGGTTAGGCAGCCACGGTGCGCTGTTTGAATAGAAATACCAGCGTATTGCGTCTGCGCCGTGCTGCTGAAGAGCGTCAAACGGGTCTACGGCGTTACCTTTTGACTTGGACATCTTCTGACCGTTTTCGTCCTGAACGTGTCCGAGTACGATTACGTTCTTATAAGGCGCTTTATTAAATATAAGTGTTGATTCCGCAAGCAGTGAATAGAACCAGCCGCGCGTCTGGTCAACCGCCTCACTGATAAAGTCAGCAGGGAAGTTTTCCTCAAATATATCCTTATTTTCAAACGGGTAATGCCATTGTGCAAACGGCATTGCGCCCGAATCAAACCAACAGTCAATAACTTCGGGAACACGGTGCATTTCCTTGCCGCATTCGGGACATTTAATCGTTACTGCGTCGATAAACGGACGGTGGAGTTCAATATCGTCGGGACAGTTCTGGGACATTGACTTTAGTTCCTCTATTGAACCGATTGCGTGTCTGTGACCGCACTCACATTCCCAGATATTAAGCGGAGTACCCCAGTAACGGTTACGGCTGATACCCCAGTCCTGAACGTTTTCAAGCCACGCGCCGAAACGTCCTTCACCTATGGTTTTCGGTATCCAGTTGATTGTATTGTTATTTTTAATAAGGTCATCTTTAACTTCGGTCATCTTAATAAACCAAGTGTCACGCGCATAATAGATAAGCGGTGTATCACATCTCCAGCAGAACGGATAGCTATGCTCAAATTTCGGCGCGTTAAACAGAAGTCCGCGCTTGTCAAGGTCAATAAATACTTCCTTGTCAGCGTCCTTGCAGAAAGTACCTGCCCAAGGTGTTTCAGCTGTCATTTCACCTTTACCGTCAACAAGCTGTACAAATGGTAAATCATATTTTCTGCCGACGTTCGCGTCGTCCTCACCGAACGCAGGAGCTATATGAACGATACCTGTACCGTCAGTAAGCGTTACATAGTTGTCGCACGTTACATAGTAACATTTTTTATCAGGTTTGGCAAAATCAAAAAGCGGTGTGTATTCCTTGTATTCAAGGTCTGTACCGACATATTTTTCAATTACCTCATATTCGTCCTCGATATTCTTTTCAACAAGCGCCTCAGCTAAGATATAGAACTCGTCGCCTACTTTGATTTTTACATATGTTTCAGCAGGGTTCACGCATAGCGCAACGTTTGACGGCAAAGTCCACGGAGTTGTTGTCCACGCAAGGAAATATGTGTTGTCCTCGCCTTTAACGGTAAATTTGGCGGTGGCACTGCGTTCCTTAACGTCTTTGTAGCCCTGAGCAACCTCGTGAGAAGACAGGGGAGTGCCGCAGCGCGGGCAGTAGGGGACTATTTTATGTCCCTTGTAAAGAAGTCCTTTTTCCCATATCTGCTTTAACGCCCACCATTCGGATTCGATAAAGTCGTTATGGTAGGTTACATACGGGTCGTCCATATCAGCCCAGAAACCGACGGTACCTGAGAAGTCCTCCCACATACCTTTATATTTCCATACGCTTTCCTTACATTCCGCAATAAAAGGCTCCAGACCGTATTCCTCAATCTGTTCTTTACCGTCCAGACCAAGCTTTTTTTCAACTTCAAGCTCAACAGGCAGACCGTGAGTATCCCAGCCGGCTTTTCTCAGTACCTTATAGCCCTTCATTGTACGGTAACGGGGAATCATATCCTTGATTACACGGGTAAGAACGTGACCGATATGCGGTTTGCCGTTTGCGGTCGGAGGACCGTCATAGAACGTGTAAACCTCGCCTTCACTTCTTTCATCAATACTTTTTTGGAAAATGTTATTGTCGTTCCAAAATTTCTCGACTTCTTTTTCTCTCTCAACAAAGTTGAGATTTGTTGAAACCTTTTTGTACATTTAATCCATTCCTTTCAATAGAATTTGATTTTTTAATAAAAAAATCGTCTTGTCGAAATACAACAAGACGAAAACAATTGTTTCGCTATACCACCCGTCATACTATCATATGCGTTCCTGTTTACGGAGGAGTGCCGTCGCAGCCTACTTGTATCCGTTCGGTGCGCAGCTCGGAAGTGATATTCTGTTTTGTTTACTTGCCGCTATGCTTTCACCGCCCATAGCTCGCTTTGCGCTTTTAACAAAACGTACTGTCTTCGTCATTGCCTTTCTTTTTCTTATTATAGTATAATAATTTCAGATTGTCAATAATTATCGCAAATTTCTATGCAGAGGTTGGACAAAATATTAAAAATGTGATAAAATAATAACACTACTTTAAAGGGAGTTATGTATGAACAGACTTGTAATAGGAATACTCGCTCACGTCGATTCGGGTAAAACGACATTGTCGGAGGGACTTTTATACACGTCGGGAGCAATAAGGCGGCTCGGCAGGGTTGACCACCGTGACGCGTTTCTTGATACTGACGAGATAGAGCGTGACAGAGGTATTACAATTTTTTCCAAAGAGGCTGTATTTGAATATCAAGACACCTCGTTTACTTTGCTTGACACGCCGGGACACGTTGATTTTTCAACAGAGGCGGAACGTACGTTAAGTGTGCTTGATTACGCTATACTTGTAATAAGCGGAACAGACGGTGTTCAGAACCATACCGAAACATTATGGCGGCTTTTGGAGAGATACAATGTTCCGACATTTATTTTTGTGAATAAAACCGATTTAAATGTTGACCGCAACGGAGTGATGGAGGAATTAAAATACCGTCTTTGCGACGGCTGTATAGATTTTGGCGCGGACAGAGGGGACGCGGATTTTCTTGACGCGCTTGCAATGTGTGACGAGAATATAATGAATTCATTCTTGTCCGACGGCAGTGTTAAAACGGAGGATATACGAAATGCGATTGCAAAACGTAATGTATTTCCTTGTTTTTTTGGTTCGGCACTGAAACTGGACGGTGTAAAAGAATTTCTGTATGGGCTTAATCTTTATACGCGCCGTCTTATTTATGATGACAACTTTGGCGCGCGTGTATTTAAAATATCCGAGGACGCAGACGGTACACGTCTTACGCATATGAAAATTACAGGCGGTAAGCTTAGAGTAAAGGAACAGCTTACAGGCAATAAAAAAACAGAATGGACGGATAAAGTAAATCAGATACGTATTTATTCGGGCGCAAAGTTTACCGCGGTTGATGAGGCGGAAGCAGGAGTGGTATGCGCTGTAACGGGACTTACAAAAACATACGCAGGCGAGGGAATAGGCAATATGCCCGACGCAAAAGAGGCAGTGCTTGAAAGCGTTCTGACATACCGCATTGACCTTCCGCCTGAAATTGACGTGACAACGGCTTTGGCGTCTTTGCGTCAGCTTGAAGTAGAGGACCCACAGTTGAAGATAATATACAGTGAACAGTTACGTGAAATTCATACTCAGGTAATGGGTGAAGTACAGCTTGAGGTGCTTGAACGTATTATACAGGAGCGTTTTGGATTTAAAGTCACTTTCAGTCACGGTTCTATTGCATATAAAGAAACTATTTCAACTCCTGCCGAGGGAGTGGGACATTACGAGCCTTTAAGACATTATGCGGAGGTACATTTACTGCTTGAACCTGCGGAGCGCGGCAGCGGTATGCAGTTTGTGTCGGACTGTCCGCAGGACGAGCTTGACCGTAACTGGCAGAGATTAATTTTAACACATTTAAAGGAAAAACAGCATATAGGCGTGCTTACGGGTTCTCCTATAACTGATATGAAGATTACGCTTGTCGCAGGACGGGCACATCAAAAACATACCGAGGGCGGTGACTTTCGTCAGGCGACTTACCGCGCGGTACGTCACGGCTTAAAAATGGCGAAAAGTATACTGCTTGAACCGTATTATGAATTTCATCTCGAAATTCCTACCGAGTGCGTAGGACGTGCAATGACCGATATAGGTCAGATGGGCGGTGAGTTCAATTCGCCTGAAACAGTTGGAGAAATGACGCGTATTTCAGGTAATGCTCCTGTATCGACAATGCGTGATTACAGCAAGGAGGTAATCGGGTACACACGCGGACGCGGAAGGCTGAACTGTATTCTCAGCGGCTACGACATATGCCATAACGCCGATGAGGTTATTGCGGAAACAGGCTACGATTTTGATACAGACCTTGAAAACCCTGCCGATTCGGTATTTTGTTCGCACGGCGCAGGTTTCACGGTAAAATGGAATGAGGTTTACGACCATATGCACGTTGAGGGTATATGTTTTGACGACGACAGCGAGGACGGGGAGGAAGTTATCCGTCAGCGTGCAAAGCGTTATATTGACGCAGTTGCGGACGATAACGAGCTTATGCAGATTTTTGAACGTACTTATGGTGCCGTAACGAGGAAAACATCGTCGTATTCTGTAAAAAAGTCCGCGCCTGTCGAAAAAAAATATAAAAAAGCAAAGCCTGTTCCTGCAGGTCCGGAATATCTGCTTGTAGACGGCTATAACATTATTTTTGCGTGGGACGAAACAAAGGAGCTTGCAAAACAGTCATTGCAGTCGGCGCGCGACAGGCTTATTGATATTTTGTGTAATTATCAGGGGTTCAGTCAGTGTGAGCTGATACTCGTATTTGACGCGTACAAGGTTAAGGGCAATACGGGAAGTGTGGAAAAGGTTCACAATATAAATGTCGTATATACCAAAGAGGCGGAAACTGCTGATATGTATATTGAAAAAACAACCCACGAGCTGGGTAAAAAACATCGTGTACGTGTGGCAACTTCCGACAGCCTTGAACAGATTATTATTCTTGGTAACGGTGCTGTCAGAGTGTCCGCAGGTGAACTGTGGAAGGAGATACAGGACGCGGAAAAGGCAATAAAGGAGATATTGAAAAACTCCGTCTGAATAGACGGAGTTTTTTTATTACTGCGCGTGAATTGTATCTGTAACGGACATATTTTGTATACGCTTTGACGGAGCGTATACAGCCGCGACTGAGGATAAAACCACAAGCAGTATAATAATTGTAAGCGATGAGGAAGGTATTGTCCACGTGTCACCCCAGCGTGCGGTTACGAGATTGTTAAATAGTAAATAATGCACCGGCAGACCAATTATGCACCCGACAGCAGAACCGCAGACGGCGTATGTTACTGCCTCGGCTGTAATCATTTTTATAAGCTGGCGTATGCTCATACCAATAGCGCGCATTGCGCCGTACTGTCTGATATGTGCGGATACGCTCATTGAAATACTGTTCATAATATTAAATATCGCAATCATAGCAATAACCGCTAAGAATCCGTACACGAACAGAGCAAAGGAGTAGTATGCGCCTTTTGTTTCCCTGTTGCTTATACGTTGGTCGGAAAAGAGAAATCCTTCGGACAGACTGCGTATCGCGTTTACCTCTTCTTCCGTTACGCCGCGTTCAAGCTGAATATCGATAATGGTATAGTTATTATTACCCGTCAGTGTTTTAAACAATGCTTCTGAACAGACCAATATTTCTTCACCGTCTTTTCGGTTAAACGGTATTTGCGAAACAACGTCCGTAACCATAAGAACTCCAAGTCCTGTTTGTATTTTATCGCCTTTGTTTATTGCTATTTCAGGGTGATATGCCGCTATGACATAACCCTCGTCAGTGTCCTTTACAGCCTTTTCAAGACCGATATTATCCTCCGACCAGTTTTCCTCGTCAATCCAGTTAAACTGGTTGCTTTCATATGAAATGAGCGTTACGGTTTTAAGTTTACCGTCACATTCAGCAGGAATGTCATAAGCAAAGCTCCTACCGTAGACACGTTTTACTCCGCTCATTGAACTGATTTTTTCTGCAAGCGAACGGTCAATTGAACACGAGTTGTCACCGCATACTATTGAGAGGTCGGGGGTGTAGGGTTTCAGCGGTGTAATTGCGTGGTTCATAAATGCTATAAATGATGAAAAAGCCAGAAAAAGAGTAATGCTGAGCGCAAATGAACCGACCATAAGAATAAAATTTTTCCTGCTCTTTACCGCGTGGCTTATGCCGAGCGAGGTATCTATTTTAATAAATCCTGCGGTCAGGGAACGGCGGGAGATATTTGACGATACCGCATTACCGGAAACTGCCGTAAGAGGCGAAACCTTAGCCGCCTTTTTTGCAGGTGATTGTGCCGCAAGAAGTACGGTCAGAATACCAACGCAAATTCCTGCCGCAATTCCGCCGCCGCTTATTGCAAATACAGGCATATCTGAGAAATAACGTCCGCCTAAAAATCTCAGGATAGAGCATAGAATCCACGTTATTATAATACCTCCAAGTACGCCTGTTGGAATAGCTGTTTTACACCAATTTAATGCCTCCAGCCGTACAAAACGTATAATTTGTTTTTTACTTGCGCCCGTACAGCGTAACATTCCGAAGAATTTTGTTCTCTGCGCGACGTTACTGTTCATACTGCTTGAAATCATAAGTATTCCGGAAATCAGCACCAGAAAGAATAAAACTGCCGCCATCAAATACAAGCCGAGCATATATGAATCGGTACTGAATCCCATAATGCCTAAAAGTGCGGAATTCTTACTGATTTGTTCGTCAGTTAAGCTGTATTGTTTCTGTATTTGTGCAATTGCTTTTTTAATATTACAGCGTTCTTTAAACTGCACATAATATACTTTATCCGAATCTTCAAGCGCAGTTTCTGTTGCCTCGCTGTAAAAACGGCTGTAGGTATCAAGAGGCATAAGCGCGACAACGGCGTCAGCTTTATTTGTCATTGCGGTGGACGCGCTAAAACCTGAAACAGTAAATATTTCTTCACTTCTCGGAGTTTTCAGTGAAACGCTGTCACCCAAATTTATATTCAGGCTGTCTTTTGCGTTTTCTGTAAGCATTATTTCATTATTGTTTTTAGGGTATTTACCTTCGGTAATACCGTCCGACAGAATATCTGTTATAACAGGTTCTTCAATTCCGCATATCGCTGTACGTTTTGTTCCGATATAGTAATCGTCCTTTAAACGATAATTGAGAGAAGCGTACCACGAAGAAACCTTAACGTCATCTCTTGCTGAAATCTGTTCCGCGTCATTTTCAGATATGTTTTTTAGTGTTATATGCCAGTTGCCGTAATCGGAAATTGCTCGTATTTTCTGGCTTCGAAGTTCCATATCTGCCATAGAAAATATTGCCGTAACAAGAAATACCGCAAGAATAATACAGATGATTGTCATTTTATTCTGTTTTTTCTTAATCTTTGCTGAAATAGGAATAAGACTTAAATAGCTTTTCATTGTAAACGGTACCTCCTACTGATTATGAATGGTGTCAGTGACAGATATATTTCGTATACGTTTTGAAGGCGTATAAACAGCGGCAATACAAGACAGAACAACTATTGCAAGTATTACTATAAGCGGTGTGACAGGGAATGTCCAATTTCCGCCGAAATGTTCTACTATAAGTTTTGTAATTATAAGCTTATGCATATAAAGTCCTGCCGCAATGCCGACTGTAAGTCCGCATACGGCATATGTTACAGCCTCGGCTGTAATCATTTTCGTAAGCTGTCTTACACTCATTCCGACTGCGCGCATTGCGCCATACTGTCTGATTCTTGCCGATACGCTCATTGAAACACTGTTCATAATATTGAAAATTGTAATCAGAGATATAATTGCCAGAAAACTGTAAGCAGCAATACGGGCTACCCAGAAGGAGGAATTGTTCTGTTTATTTTCCTCGCGCCTGTCCGTAAATTCATTGTCGCCTGCAATAGTGCGGAGCTCGTTTACGGTTTCCTCCGTGGCATCTTTATTCAGGCTTGTATTAAGAAGTACATAGTTTTTCTCGCCCGTAATACGTGTAAAGGTTTCCTCGGAGCAGTATACTGTCGGACGTGAGCCTCCCCATATACTCTGAGAGCTTACCGCCGCAATTTCAAGCTCTTCATCTCCGATTTTTATTTTATCGCCAACGTCAAGGCGGCTTTCGGCGTTAAACGCAGTCAGCGCGTAATATGAATTTCCGTAAACACCTGACATATCGCCGCTTATGAGGTTTGAATTTCCCAAGTCAAGTAAATTGTTATCGTATGAAATCAAATCAATGATTGTTTCCGTACCGTTAATTTCAGCGGGCAATTCAAGCGCGAACGAATTAGAATATACTTTATCCACGCCAGAAACCTGTTCCATTTCCGTTTTCATATTGCTGTCTAAATCGTTCATAAAATTCTTGCTTACGACAGCCGTATCCGTTGTGAAATCCGACTCTGTAGGCATAAGTGCGCGTGCAAAATCAAGCGCTGCAAAAAAGCTGAAAAATAGAATAATAGTAAACGCAAACGACAGCGTAATAAGTATAAGATTCTTTTTTGCAGATGTCGCGTGATTTATTCCGAGTGCGATTTCTACCTTAAATAAACGTGTGCTGGCGGCTTGTGAAGTATTTTTTTTATATGCCAAACTACCTGAAACAGCTGACATAGGCGAAACATTTGCCGCGCGTCTGGCAGGCGAATGAGCGGCAAGCAGTACGGTTATAATTCCTACTGCAATTCCCAAAACTATACCTATTATACTAAACTTAAATGTAAATTCAGCAAATTCGCCGCCTACCAGATATCTTAAAATTTTGCATAAAACCCACGTTACCGCAACACCAAAACCGCAGCCTATCGGAACAGCGGTTTTACACCAGTTAAGCGCCTCCAGCCGTACAAAACGTATAATTTGTTTTCTGCTTGCACCTATACATCTTAACATTCCAAAAAACTGCGTTCGCTGGGCAACATTACTGTTCATACAGCTTGAAATCATCAGTACACCTGCAATCAGAATCAGTATAAACATTGCAGCGGCAAGCGGATAAAGACTTGTCATTTGCTGTTTTGTGCTTTGTCCCGACAATCCGAGAACAAACATATTTTCATTGATATTGCTGTCCGTTAGATTGTACTGCGATTTTATATCTGATACCGCCTGATTTATTTTTGTTTTTTCGGTAAACTGAATATAATATTGAGGCTTATAGTCCGTATTATTAGCAGTACACAAGCTATCCAATGCCGTCATATTCATATATGCGTAAATAATGCCGTGTCTGTCCTGTGTTTCAAGGGTGTCTTCGCAAAAGCCGGATACAGTATATACAAAATCTCCTGCGGGAGTCTCTATCGTTATATTTCCGCCGATATTTATATTAAGTTCCTTTGCGCTGACGCTCAGCATTACGTCGCTGTCACTTTGGGGGTATTCGCCCTCTGTCGGGAATTGGCGTATATCGTCAAGATAAGATTTTTCCGCACCGTTTAAAACAACAGTGGTATCATTTATAAAGTAACCTTCTGTTGAGTTGTAATTTAGAGCGCTGTACCACGAAGACGCGGAAATGTTATCCTGCATACCGATAAGTTCGGCGGTATTTGCAGATACGTCATTGAGTATTATATGATAATTTCCGTGGCGTTTAATAAGGCTTTCTTTTTCGGAGGAAAACCATACGTCAGTGATGGAAAAAATCACTGTTACAAGAAATACCGCTAAAACTATACATATAAGTGTCAGGCGGTTTTGCTTTTTATGCACACGCGCGGAACGGGGAATAAGACTAAGATAACTTTTCATTGCCAACACCTCCCAAATCGGTTAAAACACCGTCGGTTACGTTTAGTACGCGGTCAGCGGAGGCTGCAATAGAGCGGTTGTGTGTAATCATTATAATCGTTTGTTCGAATTTTTTTGACGCCTCTCTCAGCAGTGCAATTACTTCGCTGCTGTTTTGCGTGTCAAGATTTCCCGTCGGCTCGTCCGCAAGTATCAGGGAGGGGCGTGTGATAAGAGCGCGTCCTATTGCAACCCTTTGCTGCTGTCCGCCCGAAAGCTGACTCGGAAGGTGGGCGCGGCGTTCTTTCAGGTTAAGAACCGTCAGTAATTCTTCGAGATATTTTTTGTCAGGTTTTTGGTAGTCGAGAAGTATAGGGAATATTATATTCTGTTCAACAGTTAATTCGGGAATTAGGTTGAAAGCCTGAAATATGAAACCTATATTTCTTCGGCGGAATACAGTAAGTTTACTGTCTTTCATAGAAAATATATCTCTGCCGTCAATAAGTACCTTACCGCTTGACGGTGTATCAAGAGCGCCTATCATATTAAGCAGTGTGGATTTTCCCGAACCGGATTCTCCAACAACTGCGACAAACTCACCCTTAGGTACTGAAAAGCTGACATTTTTTAATGCGTGTACAGCGGTTTCACCGCTGCCGTAGATTTTTGAAATGGATTTAACTTCTAATAAATTCATATTGTAAACACCTCTTTCTATGTTAGTATTACAATAATACCGCAAAAATCCTACAGTAATATGAATTTAATCCTACAATTTTGTAGGATTTGAGGTTATAAAATTTATGGTAAATACAGTTCCTTTGTTCGGTTCACTGTCTACTTCTATTGTGCCTTTATGTGCTTCGATAATCGCTTTGGCAAGAGGCAGTCCAAGACCTATGCCCTGAGTGTCTTTAGAAAATCGGCTGCGGTAAAATCTTTTGAAAATATGGTGCAGGTCTTCAGGGTGAATACCGCTTCCGTTATCTTTTATTATAATTTGTACAACCGACGTAAATTGTCTGTATTCGATTTGAATGATACCGCCTTTTGCAGTATGGTCAAGAGCATTTTTGACGATATTGTCAAGAGCCTCTGTAAGCCATAAACGGTCGCATAACAGATTTATTGAATCATTGCCCGAAAGGAGTATTTGCTTTCCTTCTTGTTCGGCGCGGAACGAAAAGTGATTTTTTATTGTTTGAATTATATCAGACAGGTTTTCCTCAGAATTATCAATAATGATTGTGCCTGCGTCAAGCTTGGTGATTTTTAAAAGATTTTGTACAAGTGTTTCTATCCTGTCAAGCTCTTGTTCGGTAAGGGTCGTAAATTCCTGAATTTCAGGCAGGTTTTTTGTTTCGCTCTGCATAATGCCGTTGTATATATTCAGGGCGGTAAGAGGGGTTTTTAACTGATGTGAAATATCTGATATTGTATTCTTTAAAAATTCTTTTGATTTAAGCTCGTTTTCAGCATGTGCATTGAGTGTTGAGGCAAGTGAGTTTATTTTATGAAACAGTTTGTATAGTTCACCCTCATTGTCACATTCAATACGTGCAGTTTCGTCGCCTGAAATATATTTTATAATCTGCATTTCTGCGTTTTCGATAATTCGGTTTTGGTTTTTAAAGTATATACCGCAGTCTGCAAAAACAGCCAAAGACGCAAGAATAGAAGAAACGGTAATATATACCTCGGCATTGTTGATTTTGAAAATAATAAGAAAAACGGAAAACAGTACAAATATCAATGTGTATAACGTCATTCTTAAAAACAGAAATTTAATTTTTTTATCGGTAAATATTTTCATAGTAAAATCACCTTTTATATCTCGGTATTCCATTTGTAGCCCATACGGCGTACTGTAAGTATCATTTTCGGGTCACTCGGATTATTTTCAATTTTAGCGCGCAGACGGCGTATATATACTGTAAGAGTGTTGCTGTCTACATAGTTTTCGTTGCAGTCCCATAATTTGCTTAGAATCTGTTCTGCTGAAAGTACAATATCAGGATTTTCCATAAACAGACATAGTAATTTATATTCGCTTGCTGTCAGGTCAATTTGTTCTCCGTTTTTATATACTTTACTTTTTAAAAGCTGTATGGTTATGCCGTTTGAACACAGTTCTGAGTCAGACTGATTAAAATTGTTGCTGCGGCGCAGAAGGGCATTTATTCTTGACATAAGAACTGCTAATTTAAATGGTTTTGTAATGTAGTCGTCGCCGCCTATGTCCAGTCCCATAATAATGTTGGTTTCTTCATCGGCGGCAGTAAGAAAAATAATAGGTACTTTTGAAGTGCGGCGGATTGTACGGCATATGTCAAAGCCTGAACCGTCGGGGAGGGATACGTCTAAAATTATCAGGTCGTATTTGCCGTCTGACCATATTTTATATGCCTCTTCACTCGTGCGCGCAAGGTCTAAGTCATAGCCTTGTTTTTTTATTGCGAATGATAATCCGCTTGCTAAACTTAAATCATCTTCAATTATAAGTATTTTCATTTGCTGCTCCTTTGAATTAACGAATATAGTTTGTTTCATAATATATTATATATTCGGTGGGGGACAATGTCAAATTGTATGAAAGAAAGATAAAAATCCGAACTTGTTATCTTAAATAACAAGTTCGGATTGTACTTGGTGAGCCATCGGAGATTCGAACCCCGGACAACTTGATTAAAAGTCGATAATTATACAATATATATTATCTTACCACTTTATAAAGGAGCTTAAAACCTTAGTACCACAATATTTTTTAATATTTTTCGATAGTATTTATATACATCAACTACCACACAAATACCAAACTAATTTAATAACGATATTGTTTGGTGTTTTAGATTGGCGGATATGTGACTATATATATCCAATGTAATTTGTATGGATTTATGTCCTAACAGTTCCGATACGGTCTTTATATCCGCGCCTTTTTCCAAAAGGCGCGTTGCGAAACTATGACGCATAGAATGTATTGTCAGATGTGTTGTGATTTTAGCTTTTTTTAATCTATCGTTAAAGGCGCGGTATATGTTACGTTTTGTAAGCGGCGTACCGGCTGCAGAACAAAACACAAATGGCGAATTTATATTTTTTTCTTGCTGCTGCTTTACGCACATTTCAGCCGCATCTGATAACGGAATATCGCGTTTGCCGCTTGTTGTTTTTGTTGTTGAATCTATAACGGTTTTGCTTTTTTTTGTGGCATTTTTATTGTAATCATTGATTACTACTAAATTTTTATTAACATTCACCATTCTATTTTCCAAGTCAATATCATCCCACGTTAAAGCAAGCATTTCACCCAAACGCATACCTGTGTTAAATGCAAATATAAATAGGTTTTCAAAGGTGCTGTTACCGTTACAGAACGAAAGGAATTTATTTTGTTCATCAACAGAAAATGCCGTTGCCTCGCGTGCCGGCTTTTTAGGGAGCTGCACACTATTACAAGGATTTTGATACAGTATATTAACAGACACTGCCTGTTTACAAGCTTGTGAAAGTGTAATAAACACTTTTTTTACTGATGACTGGCTCAAGCCGTTTTGTGTGTTTAAGCCTTTTTCGGATAT
>VIQV01000069.1 GCA_010206265.1 Lachnospiraceae bacterium MD329 | reverse complement strand
TGCAGATCCTGACGCTCCGCCGAGTACACGTGTAGGTACTGATGTTGATCCTCCATTTGTTCCAAGTGATGATTCTTGGGCACTATAACTATAACCCCAAGCCCATAGACTTCCATCTGCTCGGATTGCAAACATATTTCTTGGTCCTGCTGTTATAAATACCACATCTGTTATACTTACCTTTGTTGGGTACTGTCTGTTTCCTGTATCTCCCAATCCAAGTTTTCCATCTGTACCCTCTCCCCAAGTCCAGACCTGTCTATCACGATCAAGCGCCGCACTAAAGTTTGTTCCTGCTGTTACCTGGATTATATTCTCAAGAAAACCACCATCGGCATTTTGTTCTCCTGTAAGAACTTGTTTTGGAACATTAACTCGTGATTTATCTATACCAAGCTGTCCTTTATTGTTATCTCCCCAAGCCCAAACAGTTCCATCTGCTTTTAGAGCAATCATATGACTCTGACCTGCCGCAACCATTGGAGTCGCAACAGACTTTGCAGGACGCACATTTACACGAAGAATTGCAGTTTGCCCACTGCCTTTACTAATGCCGTCGCCATCTTTAACTCTTATAACAACAGTTCCATATACATCGCCAACCGGCTTAACAATACCAGTGCCATCATTAAGTCTGTCAGTTATTGCTATTCTTTTATCTAATGATTCATATTCAAGATTATTTGGTTCAACAATTGCATCTGCCTTAAGAAGCGAAAAATTTGTTGTCATCTTAATATCTTTGTCTATTCTGAATTTTTGATTTTCTTCAATATAAACATTTGTCAAGAGTTCAGATTCTTTTGTATATTCAAGTTTATTACCATTATGATCACGGGCAATACCATCATTTTGTGTGTCATCAAGTATGGCGCCCTTGCGAAGTTTCATAGCATTAGAACCTCCGCCACCAACCTGAACAGGTGTGGTTTTATTATTGGCCGTACCACTTGTACCATCGCCAATCTGACCATTGGCATTATCGCCCCAACTCCAGACTGTTCCGTCTGCTTTTACTGCTGCTCCAAAGTATCCGTTATGCGCTGCTGCTACCTGTGTTACATTATTTAATGATGAAAGGTCTATTCCACTATGACCTCTGTTACCTACAGTTCCATTTGCATATAATATATATTCATAACTATTACTATATGATGTACCACCTATCGCTGCCTGTATTATTCTGTTATTTTCATCAGTCGCCTGAC
>VIQV01000068.1 GCA_010206265.1 Lachnospiraceae bacterium MD329 | reverse complement strand
TTCCCAACCCCAAGTACGGCGACCTGACCGGCGTGGGCATCTCGGCCATCGTGCTGCTGTCCATCCTGCTGATCGCGCGCTTTGCCAAGGGCTTCCTGGCCAACGTCTCGGTGCTCATGGGCATCCTGATCGGCGGCGTGCTGTCCGTGGCCATGGGCCTGATGGACTTCAGCAAGGTCGCCAAGGCCGAATGGTTCACGATGGTGCTGCCCTTCGAGATCGCCACGCCGGTGTTCGACCCCATTCTCATCCTCACCATGAGCCTGGTGATGGTGGTGGTGATGATCGAGTCCACCGGCATGTTCCTGGCCCTGGGCGACATGACCGATCGCAAGATCAGCCAGGACGAGCTGACGCGCGGCCTGCGCACCGACGGCCTGGGCACGCTGATCGGCGGCATCTTCAACACCTTCCCCTACACCAGCTTCTCGCAGAACGTGGGCCTGGTCGCCGTCACCGGCGTCAAGAGCCGCTGGGTCTGCGTGGCCGGCGGCGTGATCCTGATCGTGCTGGGCGTGCTGCCCAAGATGGGCGCCCTGGTCGAGTCCCTGCCCACCGTGGTGCTGGGCGGCGCGGGCCTGGTGATGTTCGGCATGGTGGCCTCCACCCCCGTCGATGAGATGCTGCCCGCAGGCAAGCTCACGGCGCTGGGCCTGCAGCACGTTCTCGTGATGTATGCGGGCGCCGTGGCCGTGCCCCTGATCGTCGGCCGCGCACTCAACCTGCCGCCCGAGCAGGTGGCCCACCTGATCTCGGCCGACCTGTTTTGCTGCGGCCTGATCACGCTGATCCAGGCCATGGGCGCGACCCAGTGGTTCGGCATCAAGCTGCCCGTGATGATGGGCGTGACCTTCGCCAGCGTGGCGCCCATGGTGTCCATGGCGCAGAGCACGGGCGGCTCGGCGGGGGCGGGGCTGATCTTCGGCTCGGTGATCGGGGCGGGGATCGTGTCCATCCTCATCGCCCCGCTGATCAGCCGCATGCTGCGCTTTTTCCCGCCCGTGGTGACCGGCACCATCATTGCCGTCATCGGCATCAGCCTGATGCGCGTGGGCGTGAACTGGATCTTCGGCAACCCCGTCGGCCCCACCGCTCCCAGCGTGCCCAACCCCGAGCACCTGAAATGGCTGGCCGACGCCCAGGCCACGGCCGGCGCGCCGGGCTCCTCGCTGCCGCCCGTGCCCAAGGGTTTCGCGGTCGTGCCCACCATTC
>VIQV01000067.1 GCA_010206265.1 Lachnospiraceae bacterium MD329 | reverse complement strand
CCGTTAGATTTTATTGCATATGTTGTTATTTCTCCTGCTGTCACATATACTACATCTGACAGATATGCAGATCCTGACGCTCCGCCGAGTACACGTGTAGGTACTGATGTTGATCCTCCATTTGTTCCAAGTGATGATTCTTGGGCACTATAACTATAACCCCAAGCCCATAGACTTCCATCTGCTCGGATTGCAAACATATTTCTTGGTCCTGCTGTTATAAATACCACATCTGTTATACTTACCTTTGTTGGGTACTGTCTGTTTCCTGTATCTCCCAATCCAAGTTTTCCATCTGTGCCTTCACCCCATGTCCAAACCTGTCCGTCGCGATCAAGCACAGCACTAAAGTTTGTTCCTGCTGCTACCTGTACTATATTGTTTAAATATATTGGATTATTCTCTCCGTCCACATCCAACATCACCTGTATAGGTGATGCAATACTGCTACCTATTGATGTATTTCCGAGTTGTCCATTATTATTATTACCCCACGCCCAGACTGTTCCATCATATTTTAATGCAATCATATGAGTTGAACCAGCTGCTACCTGCGGCATTGCGACTCCGTCTTTTGGATGTACGCTTACTCGTAAAAGTGATGACAAGCCAGAATTAGAGTCACTTATAACAATAGGAGTTATGCCATATATTCCACCTTTAGGACGAATAACACTAAAGTTTTCATAACCTGCATTGTTACTGTTTATATCACTTATTTCGCTATCCTTATAATAATCTGCAATACGTCCATCTATAATTTGTCCTGAAATAAGAACAGCGGATGTCTTACTAACAGCAGGTAAAAGACTGAAACTTTGGCTTATAGTTATTTCCGAAGAATCTATAATTAGATCTTCATCTTCACTCAAAAGCACATTGGAAATTATTTCAGTTGGATTATTATAAATCTTTCTTGTTATACCAGTTACTCTATTTCGAATTTTTCCGTAACGAACATTCATAGCATTAGAACTGCCGCTACCAACCTGAACAGGTGTGGTTTTATTATTGGCCGTACCACTTGTACCATCGCCAATCTGACCATTGGCATTATCGCCCCAACTCCAGACTGTTCCGTCTGCTTTTACTGCTGCTCCAAAGTATCCGTTATGCGCTGCTGCTACCTGTGTTACATTATTTAATGATGAAAGGTCTATTCCACTATGACCTCTGTTACCTACAGTTCCATTTGCATATAATATATATTCATAACTATTACTATATGATGTACCACCTATCGCTGCCTGTATTATTCTGTTATTTTCATCAGTCGCCTGAC
>VIQV01000004.1 GCA_010206265.1 Lachnospiraceae bacterium MD329 | reverse complement strand
GCTAAAAGACGGTTCCCAACGACAGACAAATCTGGTTGCATTAAACAAGGCGTAGCGCAAATATCGTGAGCCTCGTTTTTCCATATGAGAATAGCAGTTTGTAAGTTGTCCCGATTGATATGTTGATGGTGACAGCCCAGCATATGCAAGTAATTTATCAGGAGATGAGAAGTTGTCGAAATCACCGATTTCAGCAATAATCATAGCACCCATGCGGTAATTGATACCGGGTATTGAAAGTATTGGTGAATTAAGATTGTTCATTATCTCTTTAATGGCGGTTTCAATTTCCTTAATTTCGGTATCCAACTCACCAATGAGCTTAATTGTATGCTTTAGTTCAAGAGATTTTGCAGGCATATTTGAACCGATAGAATTTCGGGCAGCTTTTCTGAAACGAATGGCTGTATCACGACTGTATCTGCCCTTTGAAGCATTATGGAGAAGGTTTGTAAGTCTTGTAAGATGAGCTTCGGCGATATGATGAGCAGATGGAAATTCACTTAAAAGAGTATAGACGGATTTCATATGCAGCATAGGAACAAGTTTTTCAAGCTCAGGGAAAAGGATATTAACAAGTCTTGTAATAGATTGTTTAAGCTTTGCTCTTTCCTGAACTTTATCAAATCTGTATCTTGTTAGTGACTTTAACTCTTCGTTATGATATAATGTATTCGAGTAGGACTTTAAGTTCACATCAGACATTAACATCATAGCGATGGTATGGGCATCAACCTTATCTGTTTTAGTTTTTCGGAGAGTAAGACTTTTGCGATACAGGTTGGTATGTAAGGGATTGATAACAAAGGTCGGGCAACCTTTATCAAGAAGATAACCCAGAAGATTGTATGAATAATGTCCAGTGGCTTCAAGCCCTACTTTTAATTTGCTCAAGTCATCACAAACAGATTTAATCTTCTCATAAAGGTTATTAAAGCCTTCCATAGAGTTCGGAATGGTAAAAGCGTTAAATAAAATTTCACCTTCCGAATTGCAGATAAGGCAATCGTGCTTGTCCTTTGCAACATCAATACCGACTAAAATCATAAAAACACCTCATTTTAATAAATTTTTGACACTGTTTAGACCCACAGGGACTCTCTGCGATTGTAACCTTGTTCTAAATAAACCGTCATGCGGTATCTAACTGATTAACAACTGTACAAAGAGACTGTGGTTAGAGCCTCATTCAAACCATCAAGTGGTAGGAGGAATTAACTAATCCACAGTATCTAAACACAGTATAGCACATATCCAGAAAAAAGGATATTTAAACTATAACTATATAATACAAGGAGG
>VIQV01000066.1 GCA_010206265.1 Lachnospiraceae bacterium MD329 | reverse complement strand
GCTTGACCGATATAAATTGTATCGCGGTACAGGGTTTGGCATTAGCACGGATAAGATTATAGGTAAATCCGTTGCTCAAGACTATAAGCAGTCGGAAATAAGGCGAAATATTACTGAGGAACTGCTGAAAGATGATAGTATAATCAGCATTGAGAATTTTTCAATGAAACAGGAAGGTACACATCTAAATATCAGTTTTACAGAAATAACAGAATATGGCGCGGAAAACATAGAGGAGGAAATATAATGTCTGAAACAAGTGAAAAAATACTTGAACGTCTGGAAAATGAATTGCCTGACAGATATGTTATGAAACCCGGTTCGTATACCTATGACATTGAAAAAGCCCACGCGATAGAATTTGAAAATGCTTATGACAGAATGGACAGGCTTGAGCGACAGTCACACGCCTCGACAGCAACAGGCAAATATCTCGAAAAATGCGTAAGTGATTTTGGTATTAAACGCAAGTCATCTGTTGCATCTGCCGGATATGTAACAATTATCGGAGATGCAGGCGCAACAGTAAAAGCCGGTGATAAAGTAGCCGCAGGAAATGTTATTTTTAACATAACTGACACTGTTACAATAACCGGCGAAAGCTGCACTGTGCCTGTAATATGTGACGTTGCAGGTTCGCAAGGTAATGTAAAAGCGGGTTATATAAATCGTTTTCCCGTTACATTACCGGGATTAAAAAGCGTTAGTAATGCTCATTCAATAACCGGCGGAAGTGATGAGGAAACAGATACCGAATTGCGCGCTCGATACTATGAATTTATTTCACACCCTATCACCAGCGGGAATAAATGGCAATACATAATGTGGGCAAAATCTGTTGATGGCGTAGGTGATGCAAAATGTCAGCCGTTATGGAACGGAAATGGAACAGTAAAAGTCATTATCGTTGACAGTAAAAAACAGATTGCGCCTCCGGAACTGATTGACAATGTAAAAAAATATATTGAAGAACAACAGCCCATCGGCGCAACCTTAACGGTGGTAACGGCTGCAGAAAAAAGTATAAATATATCGTGCAAATTAGATTGTGAGCCTGATTCTATTGATATGGTAAAAGCAAACCTTGAAGAATATTTGCGAAATATATCGTTTGCTAAAGGGTATATATCTTACGCAAAAACAGGTCAGATTATTATGGATACTGCGGGGGTTGCAGATTATACTGATTTACTGGTAAATGGTGATACGGCTAATATTCCTATAACAGATACCGAAATTGCCGTTTTGGGGGTGGTATCTTTTGACTGAGATTGAAAAGACGCTGCCTGACTACTACAAAAAATCTCGGTATATGTCTGCTGTATGTG
>VIQV01000065.1 GCA_010206265.1 Lachnospiraceae bacterium MD329 | reverse complement strand
CACATACAGCAGACATATACCGAGATTTTTTGTAGTAGTCAGGCAGCGTCTTTTCAATCTCAGTCAAAAGATACCACCCCCAAAACGGCAATTTCGGTATCTGTTATAGGAATATTAGCCGTATCACCATTTACCAGTAAATCAGTATAATCTGCAACCCCCGCAGTATCCATAATAATCTGACCTGTTTTTGCGTAAGATATATACCCTTTAGCAAACGATATATTTCGCAAATATTCTTCAAGGTTTGCTTTTACCATATCAATAGAATCAGGCTCACAATCTAATTTGCACGATATGTTTATACTTTTTTCTTCAGCCGTTACCACCGTTAAGGTCGCGCCGATGGGCTGTTGTTCTTCAATATATTTTTTTACATTGTCAATCAGTTCCGGAGGCGCAATCTGTTTTTTACTGTCAACGATAATGACTTTTACTGTTCCATTTCCGTTCCATAACGGCTGACATTTTGCATCACCTACGCCATCAACAGATTTTGCCCACATTATGTATTGCCATTTATTCCCGCTGGTGATAGGGTGTGAAATAAATTCATAGTATCGAGCGCGCAATTCGGTATCTGTTTCCTCGTCACTTCCGCCGGTTGTTGGATGAGTATTCCTAACGCTCTTTAATCCCGGTAATGTAACAGGAAAACGATTTATATAACCCGCTTTTACATTACCTTGCGAACCTGCAACGTCACATATTACAGGCACAGTACAGCTTTCGCCTGTTGTTGTAACCGTATCAGTGATGTTAAAAATAACATTTCCTGCAGCTACTTTATCTCCAGCTTTTACTACTGCGTCTACATCCTTGATAATCGTTACATATCCGCCAGATGAAGTGGATGACTTTCGTTTAATACCAAAATCACTTACGCATTTTTCGAGATATTTGCCTGTTGCTGTCGAGGCGTGTGACTGTTGCTCAAGCCTGTCCATTCTGTCATAAGCATTTTCAAATTCTATCGCGTGGGCTTTTTCAATGTCATAGGTATACGAACCGGGTTTCATAACATATCTTTCAGGCAATTCATTTTCCAGACGTTCAAGTATTTTTTCACTTGTTTCAGACATTATATTTCCTCCTCTATGTTTTCCGCGCCATATTCTGTTATTTCTGTAAAACTGATATTTAGATGTGTACCTTCCTGTTTCATTGAAAAATTCTCAATGCTGATTATACTATCATCTTTCAGCAGTTCCTCAGTAATATTTCGCCTTATTTCCGACTGCTTATAGTCTTGAGCAACGGATTTACCTATAATCTTATCCGTGCTAATGCCAAACCCTGTACCGCGATACAATTTATATCGGTCAAGC
>VIQV01000064.1 GCA_010206265.1 Lachnospiraceae bacterium MD329 | reverse complement strand
CAAGTAAAAACCCGAGCAAATTGTAGCTGTAATGTCCTGTGGCTTCAAGACCTACTTTTGTTTTACTCAAATCTGGAGAAACAGATTTGACTTTACAGAACAGGTCATTGAAACCATCGAGAGTGTTAGAGATAGTAAAGACATCATATAACACCTCGCCATCAGAACTGATGATGAAACAATCATGCTTGTCCTTTGCCGCATCAATACCAATAAAAATCATAAGGATACCTCCAATAAAATAAATAATATGACGCTGTTTAGACCCACAGGGACTCAATGCTCTTGTAACCTCGTTCTAAATAAACCGTCGGGCGGTATCTAACTGATTAACAAACTGCAAAGAGACTGTGGTTGGAGCCTATTCGAAACCGTCAAGCGGTAGGAGGCTAAAACCAATCCACAGCATCTAAACAATATTATATCATAGTTCTTGGAGAGGAACTCTAAAAACTACTACTTTTATTATACGAGGAGGCTTGGCGATGAGTTCTGTAATACATAGAGTGGCAGAGAATGTTGTGGTAATGAAAACACAAAGCGGCTGCACAGTAACAATTAAATTCCGAAAGGAGGATAATCCTGATATTGAAAATATTGTAACCGATAATCTGTTGACTTCATACGAACAGAGAATAAAAGACAGTATTTTTGCTAAGAAATAAAATGACTTTACAAAGAACAATGGATATGTTAAAATAAATAGCAAAGATTGTAAAAGTTATTGTGAGATATGTTAAATGGAGGTATGACGATGCCTGAGAGTCAAAATATAGAGTGGAAAGAAAAATGGAAAGATGATTACCTAAAGTGGATTTGCGGATTTGCAAATGCACAGGGAGGTGTTCTCTATATTGGAAAAAATGATAATGGCGACGTGGTTGGAGTAGATAACGCCAAAAAGTTGCTCGAAGATTTGCCGAACAAAATCAAAAATGCAATAGGAATAGTATCGGAAGTTAACTTAAATGAATATGAAGATAAAGAATACATTGAGATTAATGTAATGTCGCATCCTTTTCCGGTAAGCTGTTATGGCAAGTATTATGTTCGTTCGGGAAGCACAAATCAATTATTGACAGGAGCTTCATTGGATAGCTTTATGTTAAGAAAACAAGGGGTTACATGGGATAGTGTTCCTGTACCCTATGTTACCGATAAAGATTTAAGTGATGAAGCTGTTAAACATTTTATTAAAAATGCAGTTGAGCCCTTCCCGAAAAAATAGACAGAAAAAAGAGGTGAAAAACGGAATGAATCGCAGTATTTCTTGAGAATGCTTTCGAATGCGAGTGAAAGCATTCTCAGGCGGCATGATTTTTTCGCAGTTTTTCTTCGTAAGCGCATGGAGTCAGCCAGCCGATTCCTGAATGAGGACGCACGGTGTTGTAAAACGCCTCGATGTAGGCAAATATATCGGCTTGTGCCTCGTTTCTTGTGCGGTAATGCTTCAAATGAACCAATTCACATTTGAGACAGCTGAAGAAATTCTCGGCAACCGCGT
>VIQV01000063.1 GCA_010206265.1 Lachnospiraceae bacterium MD329 | reverse complement strand
TTGTACTGACCCCAAAAAGTTGGACAAAAGAGCGGTTGCAAAACTCTACAGCTATGCTGTAGTTTTTTGTTTATGCAGTATTTTTTAATCTGTATTCTACCGGACTCATTTTCAGTTTTGATTTAATCCTCTTGTTATTATAGTAGTCTATATATGCAATGAGTTCTCTTTTAAATTCCTCTATACTTTCAAATTCCTCCAGATACAATAATTCCGATTTTAAATGACTGAAAAAGTTCTCTGCAAGAGAATTATCAAGACAGTTTCCTTTCCTTGACATACTTTGTATTATGCCTTTTTCCTGCAACATTCTTTGATATTTCTTCATCTGATATTGCCACCCCTGATCAGAGTGTAATATTAGATTAGTATTGTCAGGAATCTTAAAAAACGCTTTCTTCAACATATCTGTAACTTGTGCAAACACCGGTCTGTTTGATATATTATAGCTTATTACTTCGCCATTGTAAAGGTCAACTATTGGTGATAAATATATTTTTTGACCAAACAGTGCAAATTCTGTTACATCTGTTACCCATTTTTGATTTGGTCTATCTGCTTTAAAATCACGTTGCAATATATTGGGCGCAATGCTTCCTACATCACCTTTGTAGGAGTTATATTTTTTCATTCTTACCATACATTTAATGCCTATCATTTTCATAAGCCGTTGTACTGTCTTGTGATTTATTGAAAATCCTCTGTTTTGCAGTTCATTCGTTATTCTTCGATATCCATATCTGCCTTTATTTTCGTGATATATTTCACTTATCTCAGCTTTTATTTCTGAATATTTATCAGGTTCATTTGTTCTTGAAATATGATAGTAATATGTACTTTTCTTTATTTTTGCAATTTTTAAAAGCTCCGTAATCTTAAATTCCTGCCTTAGCCCATATATTATTTGAGCTTTTTCCTTTTCGCTGATTGTTGTTTTTCCTGAACTAAGGCATTGAATTTTTTTAAGTATGCCACCTCCGCACGTAGATATTCAACCTCATCAAGAAGTTGTTTGTCTATGCTTTTCTTATCCTTTTTACTTATTTCTGTTTTTGACACACTTTTAGGCGGTCTTCCCATACCGGCGCTGCCTCTGCTATCAGTTAGCAAAGCTTCTTCTCCTTTTTCTCTGTACTTGTAGACCCAGCTTTGTACTACACACTTATTTATGCCATATTTTCTGCCCAATTCATGATAACTGACATTTCCTTCTAATTTTTCCTTTACAACAGCTATTCGGAACTCTGCTGTATACGTGTTATTTTTTCGTGTATTTAATATCTTAAAAGCATCATGCCCTGATGTTTCATATTCTCGTATCCATTCGCGAATGGTTGTTTTGGGAATTGAATATTTTAGAGCTAATTCTGCATTAGATAACCCATTGCTTTCTTTATCCATGCATACCTCTATTTTTAATTCTCGCGTATATTTTCTTTTTTGCATGAAAAAGCACCCCTTCCTTTGAACATTTTCATTATACCATATCGGTTATTTTATGTCCAATTTTTGGGGTGCACTGTACTT
>VIQV01000062.1 GCA_010206265.1 Lachnospiraceae bacterium MD329 | reverse complement strand
GAAAAAGGCTTAAACACACAAAACGGCTTGAGCCAGTCATCAGTAAAAAAAGTGTTTATTACACTTTCACAAGCTTGTAAACAGGCAGTGTCTGTTAATATACTGTATCAAAATCCTTGTAATAGTGTGCAGCTCCCTAAAAAGCCGGCACGCGAGGCAACGGCATTTTCTGTTGATGAACAAAATAAATTCCTTTCGTTCTGTAACGGTAACAGCACCTTTGAAAACCTATTTATATTTGCATTTAACACAGGTATGCGTTTGGGTGAAATGCTTGCTTTAACGTGGGATGACATAGATACAGAAACAAAGATGATAAATATACGCAAAACCTTATCAATAGTTAATAATTACGATGACTCAGAAAAAAAGAGTAGAATGATTATAAGTCCTACTACAAAAACGTCCAGTGGTATGAGAGAAGTACCATTAAACAAAAAAGCATTAGAAGTTATTTGTAATCAAAAAAATCGTAATACAACAGATTCTCCGTTTATATTCTTCTCTACTACCGGTACCGTACCATCTAAACGCAGTATTTATAGAGCATTCAAAAACATTCTGCAAAAAGCAAATATACAAACACATTTAACAGTCCATTCGATGCGACATAGTTTTGCTACTCGTTTGCTTGAAAAGGGAGCGGATATTAAAACGGTATCAGAATTGCTGGGACATAAATCTATACAAATTACATTTGACATATATGGTCACGTTTCGTCTGAATTGAAAAAAAATACTATATCACTATTAGACTAAATTTATTACGGTAGTTGTGTGGTAATTAAAAAAATAATATATATTGAAAACTGCTAAATTATAATAATAAAATAAGTATTTATGATATATTTCATAATGTTAAGATAATATAAAATAAATAATAACGGTCTGGGGGTCAAGGGGCCGCAGGTTCAAGTCCTGTCACTCCGACCAAATTCTAATACCGCACAAACGCTTAAAAACATAGTGTTTATGCGGTTTTTTTATATCTACTATAATGTTATAATTCAAAATAATTCTATAAAAATCAATATAAAAAGTAGTCAAAAAGTAGTCAGCGAACAATTGTATATTAAAAACACAGAAGAAACCGTACACGCGGCGGAATGTTGGATTGAATATCAACATCAATGTACAATGTTTGTTTATGTTTTTATAAATTTCAAGTTTTTTCAAGTTGATAATGCTTGTTTTTGCTTAGCTTTATTATAAAAAGCCGTTTTAACAAGCTGTATACACGTTGTAAGCCTTTTAAATACCGTTATAGTAGAAAAGAATAAAGAAAATATAAAAAGCCCATACAAGCCAAATATAAGGCTTATACGGGCAACATTACATTGCTGAATTATATATTTTTACATTTTACACCATTACACCTTTCATCAACTATGGGTAATTAATAGATGTACAGCCGTTTATAACAGTATAGGGAGCCTGATATATACCCCTGTTTTTGTAAAGAAATGTAAAGACTTTTAAAATATGCGTTCTTATACTTATATAATAAACAAATACGAGGCGGAATATCTTACCGCCTCTTGCATTATTTCCCCTTTTGGTATTGGTATATACTAAAATAAA
>VIQV01000061.1 GCA_010206265.1 Lachnospiraceae bacterium MD329 | reverse complement strand
CTTTGATATAATATTTGCATAGTCAGAAGTTGAATATAACAAACGACTATGCTTATTTCTGTTATAATGAGAAGGTAATGGTCTGACGTGTCCCTCCTTGAGCTTTTACGCTCCCGATAGAAAGTGTCAGCCGCCTTCTTGTTATACGATTTCGTTTAAGCAGGTTGAACTACCCACGTTCCCATCACCAATCAAAATGAAATTTAATAAGCTCTCGGCGGTCGCCTTACAATCAATTTTTATGAAAGAAGGTATTTTTATGATTAGTGTTGGTATTGATATTTCTAAAGGCAAGAGTACAGTCTGTATTCTCAAGCCCGGTGGAGAAGTATTAGCTGCTCCGTTTGAAATACTACACAATATCGAAAGCATTAATTCTCTTGTTTCTCTCATCAATTCCTATGACGAAGAAACTCGTGTCGTTCTTGAGGATACAGGACATTATCATTGGCCTGTAGTTACAATGCTGCTTGAACATAATGTTTTTGTTTCCTGCATTAATGCTTTGAGAATGAAAAAATTTTGTTCTCAAAGTATTCGTAAAGGCAAAACTGATAAAATTGACTCTGCTAAGATTGCACAATTTGGTATTACATATTGGAATGACTTGAAACCTCATATGCCTGCCGATGAAGTTTATGAAAGCTTGCGTTTGCTTTCACGTCAATATTATCAATACGTTTCTCTGCTTACTAAGGCAAAGGTAAATTTCAGTAATATTCTCGATAGAGTTATGCCTGAAATCTCCTCGCTTTTAAGTGTGCAAAACAGCAAACTTTACGATGTTGTTGAACGGTACTGTCATTTCTCTAACATTAATAAAATGGGAGAAAGACGATTTATTTCTGATTATTGCAAATGGGCAAAGAAAAAGGGATACCATTCTAACGAGAGTAAAGCCAAGCAAATTTACTCATTAGCCGTAAATGGTATCCCTGCGCTTCCATACAACCCAGCATCTATATGCGTTGTGAGAGAAGCTATTAAATCAATTCGTGAACTAAGCCGTTCACGCGATACCATTTTATCACAAATGAAAGAACTTGCAAATACTTTACCGGAATATTCTGTTTTAATTTCTATGCACGGCATAGGTGATGTGTTGTCAACGCGCTTTATTGCTGATATTGGCGATATCAGACGCTTTCACAACAAAAATGCTGTTGTCGCTTACGCGGGCATTGACGCACCGCCATATCAATCGGGCTCCTTTACTGCTTCAGCAAGGCATATATCCAAACGCGGCAATAAATATCTTCGCAGAACAGGCTTTGAAATTATGCAGTCTTTTATGAAGCAGAAACCTACAGAGGATTGCGCTGTATATGACTATATGCTGAAGAAGCAGGCAGAAGGTCATCCGGCTAAATACTACAATATCGCAGGACTTAACAAATTTTTAAAAATCTATTATGCCCGTGTAACTGAATTGTACAGAAACATTGACAACCAATCGATTTTCGGCAGCAACGTTTAACAATCATTGTTTATTTTTAAGATAGTCATTGACTATCTCTGTTTGCTGTGCATAATTCTATCCGTAAAAAAATATTATTTTTTTCATTTTACCTATTGACTTTACTTAGCAGGTTTC
>VIQV01000016.1 GCA_010206265.1 Lachnospiraceae bacterium MD329 | reverse complement strand
CCTACAGAGGATTGCGCTGTATATGACTATATGCTGAAGAAGCAGGCAGAAGGTCATCCGGCTAAATACTACAATATCGCAGGACTTAACAAATTTTTAAAAATCTATTATGCCCGTGTAACTGAATTGTACAGAAACATTGACAACCAATCGATTTTCGGCAGCAACGTTTAACAATCATTGTTTATTTTTAAGATAGTCATTGACTATCTCTGTTTGCTGTGCATAATTCTATCCGTAAAAAAATATTATTTTTTTCATTTTACCTATTGACTTTACTTAGCAGGTTTCGATTTGTAAACATTCCCACATACATAAGTATGGTGATTGCGAACAATGTTAATGATATAAACAACCCTTCTTTATAACCTATTATTATTAAAATAACAGATATAACTATAAAAAACAAAGTTGCTATTACTGAAAATAATTTATTTGCTTTTATTTCTCCTAAGGTTAATTCTTTATTCGGATGTCTTATCGGAGCAAATAAAAGCATTGTTGCCAAAGCAATTATACTGCATATAATGACGCATACTATATGATATGAATTTAATACGCTGTATAAAAGCCATATTAAAAGATAAGTCCCTATAGTTGCTGTTCTACAAACCATATAAGTTTTAGCATGAAATCCTCCGCTAAACTTCCGCACATTCCAAAATACAATTAAGTATAACAAACTTAAAATAAATGATTTTGTCAGAGCGCCTATAATAAGTATAAGAGAAAAATTTATAATGTCAGATAATATCAAATTCAAGCCTTCTATGTAAATTTCTTTTTTACTCGAATCAATAATATGTCTTTCTATAAATTTTTCTGTGAGTTTTTCAGAGATTATTTGCATAAACATCCTCTCATTCCTCTTATCTCTCTTGAAATATTATATCACCAAAATTTTCCTACGTCAATTATTAACTGGGACGAAACGCACAATTTTAAGGACTAATTGCATTTTTTTACTTTAAATGATAATATCACAATAAAAATAACCATTTTCCTCAAAATATTGTATTATTCCGTCATATTTTTCTACAATTAGTTTTATGCTTTTTACACCGAATCCATGTTTTTCTTTATCCTCTTTGGTGGTAGACAACTCTTTATTGTTTTCCAATACTGATTCATCAATGGAATTCATCATTAAAATAGAACATCTGTCGCCCTGCTTTTGTACATCCAATTCTATACGCTTATCCGCTGTCTTCTCAGAAGCTTCAATCGCATTGTCAAACAAGTTGCCAAACAATACGCCTATATCATCTGGCTGTACTTTATCTAAAGAATGTTTCATAACTCTAATTTGAGGTTTTATTCCTATATTATTGCAAATTGCCAATTTGATATTCGCTATAGCATCAAAACAATCATTATCTGTTTTTACAAGAGCTTTTATCTCATCTAAATTAGTTTTAGTAATTTTTTGCAAATATTTCATTGCTTTACTATCCTTATCAGTCAATAATCCTCCTATCGTTTGAAAATGCTCTATCATATTATGTCTTATAGCACAGGTCTTTTTATATAATTCTTTTACAGATTTAGCATATTTTTTTTCACTTTCATACCTTTGTTCCAATGCCGCTATTTTTGATTCTTGTTCCGCATCTTTACTCATCTTTATGAATAAATAGTATGTTAGAATATTAGCTAACATTACACTTACAGCAGCTAGTAATAATTCATTTTTCAAATCATCATGTTCTATGAATGCACTCATAATACCTACCATAGATAACATCGTTATGATTGGCATTATACTAAGTAATATCATAGTTTCTTTTTTGGTAACATTATTAAATTTAAACTTCAACAATAAAATACAGCTAAGAATAAATAGTATTTTACTCATTACAATTAAAATAATTCTATCTATCGACATTTCGTATAACTGTCCACTACCATTGTTAAAAATCATATTAACAATCAAACTTGAAAATAATGCTATAAAATATACAATACTATTTATAAAAGCAGCAATAAACAATTCTATATATTTATTTCCCTTTAAAAATATTAAAGCATAGAAAAAATATATAGCAATAAATATCAATCCTAAAAATCCTTCATATGCAGATTTAGAATTGAAAAAAGTAATTGATAACACTGCTACTATTGTTGTTAAGAAAAATCCAAAATGCTTTCTCCAATCATTGTACTTATTTCCGAAATACAAAACCATAAATAACGTAATAACCAATTCTTCAAATATATTTACACCAATTTCAAAAGCATTTACCATCTTAACTCCCTCATAAACTTTCCATACTTTATTTGTGCTTCTTTCCTTTTTTCTGAACTGCGTGTTACAGAAATCTTGCTGCCGTCACTCATAAGAACTTCTTTACTGTTAAAATCCCGAATTAATCTGCAATTTACAATATATGAACGCTGTACATATATAAAACCCAAATCTTTAACCTTGTCATAGACAGATTTTAAACTTATTCTGATTTCTTCAGTTTCACCACCCATTCTATGCACTTCGACATAATTTCTCTTCCCTTTAAAATACAATGTATCCTTCACATTAATGTGATAAACCTTATTGTTAAATTCCATATGAATTACTTCACCATATAATTTTCTGCAATACACTTTTTTAGCTAAATTTTCCATAGCCCACGTTAATCTTCCCATATCTCTTTTACTTACAAACTGATATGGGCTATATGCAAAAGACTGTAACGCCATTTCCTCGTGTGCACTTACAAAAATAACAGCAATTTCCGGCTGTGACTTTTGTAAATACTTAACTGCATCAAAACCATTCATATCCGGCATATCAATATCAGCAAGTAAAATATCTGTATTTTTATTTTCTTCACAATACTCAATTAATTCATCTGAACCATAAAATTCAACAATATTATACTTATAGTTATTTTCATCTAAAACCTCAACGACTGTATCATAAATTTTTTCTACAAAATTCTTATCGTCATCACATATGACTATATTTAATGTTATGTTCATAATTTTATTTTCTCCTATTTGCATATATCAATATTATACCAGAAATACGAATATTGTCAATATTTGCCGTCGAAAAAACACACACCCGAAGGTGTGTGTTTTGATTTTGGATTTATTCAATTCACTGTCAAAGCGCTGACAACAACCTGATGATTTGAATCATTAGCATCTGTAATTGTGAAACTATAATCCGTATCAACATACTTTCTTGTTGGCTCATTATCATATATACCCTTAGCAACAACTGCAGCCCAAGCATTTGCAGCATTCACTGTTGAGTGAAGAGTATCTGCCGAGTTATTATAAGTATCTCTAATGTTGTTCCATTTTGTTTCATCCGTACTTACAGTTGCATATGCTCCATAATTACGTTCAAAGAACTTAGAGCTATTTGTTGAAAGATCAATCAAAATCGGATGGTAGCCCGCAGACTTAAGCTCATTAACTGCATCTTTAACACCTGCGTGCGACTTAACATTACCCTTATATTCATTCTCGCTATGAGTTGACGCATTAGGCGGTACAACAAATACTGTAATACCCTTCTTTTCAGCTTCTATAACCATCTGCTTAATTGAATCTTTCATCAAAGGCACACTCTTGTCATTATATCCGCCCTCAAGAACAAGAATATCTCCTGCCTGACCACTTGCTCTTACCTGTGTAAATGCAACTCCAAGCATACCATCTGAAGTAGCTCCGCTATTACCAAGGTTTGTCACCTCTGCGTCCTTGATATAATGCTTAAGCGCTTCACCCCAACCCTGTCTTACAAGGTTTTTCTTGCTTTCCTCCACACCTTCGTGGTCGTGATATGTTGCAACAAGTGAATCGCCTATTACATAAACTCTTGTAGCTCTCTTTACTATTGACGGAGCCTTAACAATAACCACTTCATCTATAGGCTTATTACCACTCTGGTTATCTCTATAATTGAACTGAGCATAACCCTCCGCTATTTTAATATCGCCAAAACTATACGTTGTTGCAGGGAATGAACCTTTTACTGTGAAGTTCTGGCTATCCTGATTAATGTTATTAACTATAATCTGGTCATTTACATATAAATCAGCTCTGCCTGCGGTGTTTGTTTTTAATGTAATATTATAGGTTTCTGCCGGAATAAGAAGTTCACTCTCTGCTGTTGTTGTATATACGGGTGCAACTTCAACTTTTGCAGGTGTACCTGTTTCTACTGCAGGAACAGCAACCTTAACATCTACTGCCTGAACAACCTCCTGAGCAAGCTTACCACCGTCAGCATCAGCAACAGTTACCTGGTAACCTGTTACACTTTCATCTTCCGCTAAATCTGAAATATCTACTTGATTATCAACCACTTCCGAGTAATCAAGCACCTTATAGTAATTACCTATATCAATACGATACTGCTCGGGTTCCTGACCTTCTCTCAATGTCAGTTTTACTGTTACATCGCCAACATTATTAGCTTTAATTGTACCTGTCTTTGCGCTGACTACCGCTATCACATCTTCACCTATTGCTGCTTCCGGAGCAATCTGAGGAGCTGCAAGAGGCAACATTCCTTCAAGCGAATCCCAAAGCATAACTGTTGAACCGCCCTCGGCAGTAACAATAGTTTCATTTCCGCTGATTGTCACATTTTGTGTTGAAATTGACTGTAAAATACCGTTTTCTTTAACAGCACTGATTGCAACAGCGTCACCTGTCTTATCTGTTGTATCAAAAGTTACATCTGTATCAAGTGATGGCACATCATCAATTGACCAAGTCGGTGAGAAGTATTCTGTTACATCATCACCATATTGGTCTACAATTTGTGTTACCTTAAGTTTTGCTGATTCACCTATATTCATAACCTTTGGATATTCAACAGTTGGGATTAAATTCGCAAAATCTCTGATATTTACTTCCAATTCACCCTTCTTATCCGCAGATACGCTGCTTACTGCCGAAACTGTAACAGTACCTGCCGCAGCTGTATCTTCAACTGAAAGTACACCGTTTTGGTCTATTGAAACACCTGCCATCTCTGAAACAGACCAAGTAAATGTCTCACCCTCTACAGGAATTGCCGGAGATACGCTATACGTTCTTGTCACGGTCTTTCCTGCAATCTTAGCAAATTCAGTATCGCCTGCCATACTTACAAAGTTCTCGTCAGGCTTATAAACCAAAAAGTCATCAAGTGTCACTTGAGCGGCATTTTCGTGCTTACCCATATGTATAGCGCCCAAAGATGAAATATCATTAACTTTAGGAAGATTTACAGTTTTTCCATCACATTTTACAGTGATTACATCGCCTGACTGGGATAGAATAACTTCAATATCAAAAGTACCTGTTGCCCTGTCTGCAATAACCGCTGAATTTGTATACGCGCCTACAGCATTATACTGATTTAGTCCCGACTGTGCAGAACCGTTATCTCCCTTAAAGCCTGTGAATGCAACCAAAGTATCATCAGCCGTTATACTTTGGAAACCGATAATATCAGTATCATCCTTCTTTGTTACATCCGTTGCGTTCTTATTTTTTATCATAATCGTAGCCTGTGTTCTTTCCTTATCGCTTACTGATAAAGTAAATGACATAGTTGATACCTCAGGCAAATCTATCTTTTTCAAAAGCTTATACGACAGTCTATCCGATTTAGCCATACTCATACTACCTTCACCAAAGGTATTTTCATAATATACCAAATCATCAGCCGATATTCCCAAATCCTTTGTGAGCGTCATAGCGGGAACAGTTATTGTTGTATGGTCCTCAATGGTAACGGTATCTGTACTTTCCGTCACTCCGCCATCAAATGTATAATCCTCCTTAGACGCTGTGTATGTAAATGATGAGCCGCCTTTTACATTCGGAATTTCGATACTGCCGTCTACATCAGCATACGTTGTTTTCTCCGGGTCGCTGTCGATTTGATAAACAATCTTTGCATAGCTTTCTGTTTTTATTGTTACATTATAGAATTTTTCCTGCGGAACTTCACCTTCTTTTGAAGTTGTTTCCACCTTAATGTCATCTATATTATATGCTCCAGCTCCAAGACAGAACGATATTCCTGAAATAGTCTTAATATCTCCTAAATCAGACTCCAACATATTAAGTGTATTATTATTGGCATCTCTTACAACAAGATATTTCTTTCCTCCCTCATTGTCAAGAATTACAGAAACATATACATAATCACTCGTGTTTGTCAAATCAGTACCTGTAATATCTCCATAGCCGACCACGGTAAAGCCCGCCGTAGCTTTTATCTTTGCACTAAGTTTTAGAACCTCGCCAGCATCAAGTGCTGATACCTGTGGTATTGCTGCCTCAGGTTCAAACGTCAGCGCAATACCTCGGTTACTTGTTGAAAAACGGTCAGCCGAAATCACAAGTTCATTGCCTTCTCCCATAGCTGCGATCGACGCTGTATTTGTAAGACCGTCTTTTCTGTTACCAGCAGAATATGTTATATCTCCCTTTTTTACAGAGGCAGGTGGTTCTGTAGTACCAGCTCTAATAATTTCACCAGCATCATATGAATCAAAGTTTTCGTCAACATATACGGTACTCTCCGCGCTTGCAGGTATTACCAACGATGCAAAAGCTGACGCTGTTATTGTCAGTGCCGTAAGCAATGACAACAGTTTTTTTGTCTTTTTCATTTTATCTCTTCCTCTCTCTTTATTATTTACTGCGGCATTATTACCGCATAATACAATATGATAGCTATATTATACAACAGTTACAGAATTATTTCCATATAAAAAACCGACTTTTTTAACCACTGCAAAACAAACAAAAAAACCTTTTAATTATATATTGATTTTATACACTATTTACTATATAATATATAATAATACAAAAAATCGGAGTGGATACATATTTTGACAAAAACTAAACAATTTATAAATGGAGCAAAACTAAGCATACCGATAGCGCTCGGATATATTCCCGTGTCGTTTTCCTTTGGTATGCTTGCCGTCGGTGCAGGCATACCGCCGTGGGCAGCTATAATCATATCAATGACCAATCTTACCTCAGCAGGACAGTTCGCAGGAATAAATATTATTGCCGCCGCCGGCGGTATATGGGAAATGGGAATTACGACACTTGTAATAAATCTGCGGTATATGCTTATGTCGCTTGCGCTTTCGCAGAAAATCGAAAAAATGCCTCTTATAAAAAGGCTTATTGCCGCTTTCGGCATTACAGACGAGATTTTTGCCGTTGCCTCAACTGCCGGAAACAAAATAACCTTTCCTTTTATGGCAGGACTTATATCCCTTCCCTATATCGGCTGGGCAGGAGGAACAGTTTTAGGCGCATATGTAAACAAGCTGCTGCCTCAAAATCTTGCCGACGCAATGGGTATCACGCTTTACGCAATGTTTATAGCAATAATTGTGCCGGCGGCGCGCAAAAACAAAAATGTGCTTTTTGTTCTGCTTATTGCAGTTGCAATAAGCTCATTAATTTATTTTACTATGCCGTTTATTTCGTCGGGCTGGTCGGTTATTATAGCCGCCGTCGCCGCATCGGCAGTCGGCGCAACCTTTTTTAAGGAGGCGGAAGAATGAAACTGACAGCTTACATTGTCGTTATGGCAATCGTTACTTATGTAATACGCGCACTGCCCATTACAATTTTTCATAAGGAAATCAAATCGAAATGGCTCAAAGCTTTTCTCTACTACATTCCTTATGCAGTATTGGGCGCAATGACTTTCCCTGTAATCTTTTTTTCAACAGGGTCTGTCGTGTCCGCGTCACTCGGTCTTGCCGCGGCGTTTATTGCGGCATTCTTTGACGCAGGACTTACTGTTACGGCAGTAGCGGCAGTTTTTATATCATTTATATTCGGAATTTTTATATAACGAAAGGACTGGTATTTATGAACTATAATTTGGACTATCTGAATTTACTGTCACAGCAGTATCCGACCATCAAATCGGCGTCAACTGAGATTATCCGTCTGCAGTCACGTCAAAAGCTGCCGAAACTTACAGAGCATTTTATGAGCGATATTCACGGTGAATACGAATCGTTTCTTCATATATTAAAAAATGCGTCGGGTGTTATCAAAGATAAAATCACCACAATTTACGGACGCACCCTATCAGAGCACGACAGGCTTGTCCTTGCCACTCTTATATACTATCCTGAACAAAAGCTTGAATTTATAAAAGAAGAAGTTGATGATATTGAAGACTGGTATAAAATCACGCTGTACCGCCTTATTGAAATATGCCGTGTAGTTGCCGCAAAGTACACGCGCGCGCGTATACGCGGCTTTCTTCCCGAGGCATTCGGTGACACAATTGACGAGCTTATTCACGCTCACACAGATTACGGTGCAGACAAAGCGAGCTACTATAACGAAACCATCTCGACTATTGTTGAGCTTGGTCAGGCAGATGATTTTATTGTGGAAATCTCTACTCTTATACAAACCCTTGCTATCGGCAGACTTCATATTATAGGCGACATCTTCGACAGAGGTCCGCGCGCTGATATAATACTGGATACGCTTATCCGCTATCACAGCGTTGATATTCAATGGGGCAACCACGACGTTGAATGGATGGGCGCCGCGGCAGGCAGTCTTGCCTGTATCGCAAATGTTGTGTCTATCTCAACAAAATATTCTAACTTTGACTGTCTGGAGGACGGCTACGGAATAAATATGCGTCCTCTTACCGTATTCGCGCTTGAAACATACGCAGACGACCCCTGTACCTGTTTTATTCCGCGCAATCCGAACCGCGTCATAATTTCACGTCACGACGAAAATTTCTGGGCTAAGGTGCATAAGGCAATTTCAATAATTCAGTTTAAGCTTGAAGGTCAGATTATTCTGCGTCACCCTGAATTTAATATGAATAATCATCTTATGCTTGATAAAATTAATTATGCGGACGGCACCATTACTTTAGAGGGCAAGACATACACTCTCAAAGATACGAATTTTCCGACAATAGACCCTGAAAATCCGTTTGAGCTTACCAATGAGGAAAGCGAGCTTATGGAGCTTTTACGAACGTCGTTTACACGCAGTGAAAAACTGCAGAGGCATATACGTTTTCTATACGAAAAAGGCAGTATTTACCTAACATATAACAATAATCTTCTATACCACGGCTGTATACCTATGAACAGTGACGGCTCCTTTACCGAGGTTACGCTGTGCGGTGAGAAAGTAAGCGGAAAATCCCTTATGGACAAAGCCGACCAGCTTGCGCGGAATGGATTTTTTGCTAAGACAGGCAGCGCCGAAAAGGAATACGGCAAGGATTTTCTATGGTTCTTGTGGTGCGGCTGTTATTCGCCCGTTTACGGCAAAAACAAGATGACGAGCTTTGAACGGTACTTTATTGATGACGAAAGCACTTGGGTTGAAATCAAAGACGACTATTACAATTTAATTGAAAAAACGTCGGTATGTGATAAAATCCTTACGGAATTTGGTATTGAAAGCTCCGACTTTTCTCATATTATAAATGGTCACGTCCCCGTTAAAATCAAGCGCGGAGAAAGTCCGATACGCGCAGGCGGTAAACTGCTTGTTATAGACGGCGGTTTATCAAAAGCATACCAGACAGTAACAGGCATTGCAGGCTACACTCTCCTGTTCAATTCTCACGGGCTCTTATTGAGCGCTCACGACGCGTTTGAATCGGTTGAAGGTGCAATCAAAGAGGAAAAGGATATTCATTCAACTCTTGACGTCGTTGAACTTGCGCCAAACCGCCTGCTTGTCGAGGACACTGACACCGGAAAGGCTCAGTCTAAAAAAATACGCGACTTAAAAGCATTGGTAGAAGCATACCGTAAAGGTATTGTAAAACAAATATAAGGAGAAAAAAATATGAATTATCAACACAAACCACTTCACGTTAAAATACCTGTTCCCAACGGAACTTATGAGGTTACTTTAACAGTTACTGCACACGAAGATATTACTTTGACTATTCTGTCACAGTCACGCCGCTTTATGGTACAGGACACTAAAATGAGCAAAAACGAAAAGAAAGACTTTGTATTTAATGTAAGCGTATGCGATTATCACAAGAAAGACGAGGAATTTACCTCTGTAGACAGCATTGAACTGGATATTTTATGTGACGGCAGGCTGACTGCCGTTGCGGCAGTGTCGCCGGTGAACATTCCGACTATATATATAGCAGGCGATTCAACAGTCACAGACCAGCCTGCGGCGTACCCATACTATCCGTCAAATACATACTGCGGTTGGGGTCAGATGTTCCCAAGGCTTTTAAATACCGGTATCACAGTGGAAAATCACGCGCAGTCAGGCTCAAACACTATGGATTTTATGAATGTAAATTTCAATGCTTTTAAAGATAAAATTAAAGAGGGAGATTTCATTATTGTTGAGTTCGGTCATAACGACCAGAAGGTTGAGGAGCTTGACGCTTTCGGCGGTTACAGCAAAAATCTTCGTTATTTTGTTGATTTTGCCCGCAGCAAGGGTGCCACTCCGATTGTTGCCTCCCCTATCAACCGAATAATATTTAATAATGACGGTACTCTGTTAAATCTGCTCGGCGATTACCGAAATGCAGTAAAAGCAGTATGCGAAGAAATGAATGTTCCTTTCCTTGACTTATGGACTCGTACCACAGAATTTTTCGAGGCGGCAGGACCTGTTAAGGCTTGGGACTACTTCTGGAGCAATGGTAAAGAACGTGATTACACGCATACCAATGACATCGGCGGCGACATTGTTTCGAGATTTGCAGCAGATGAAATTATAAAAAATAATATTGAACCGATTGCAAGTTTGATAAAAAAAGATATGATTAAAGTTACTATGCCTGAACACGATACCCTGGCTGCGGATGAAAATTCAAAGGAACTTGAACATTTAAAAAGTATAGGACTTGTGAATGTGCCGATTTTAGAAATTGACAGGGATATTACAAAGGATTTACCGTAAAGCAAAACTGCTGAGGCAATGCCTCAGCAGTTTTTAAGTTCGCGTACTTCCTCGCCGAGGAAACAAAAACCGTAATAACCCTTTGACTGAATTTTATCAAGGAATTTTGACAGCTTTTTCGGCTTTTCAAAAATCACAACATCATATTCAGCGCGTAATTTTTCAGCCTCACAGATAGCTTTAACTGTATCTTCTTCATCATACAACAATGCAATTCTGCTTTTTGTGTCAGGGATTTTATATCCCGATTCGGTAAGCAGCGCAAAAATTCTTTCAAAACCAATGGAGAAACCGACTGCAGGAATATTCTCACCCGTAAATTTACCTATGAGATTATCATAACGTCCTCCACCCGCAATTGAACCGCGGAAATTCTTGCTTACAATTTCAAACACAATACCCGTATAATAGCCTTGTCCGCGCACGAGCGATATGTCAAATTCAATACCGTATCTGCCCTGCGCCAGTTCACGTGTTGACTGTATCACAGCGTCAAGCTTTTCCGTGTGTTCGCCGCAAAGCTCTTTTACCGTATCAAGTGTAAGCGGTTTTGATATAATTTCAACCAAACGCTCAATTGCCGTTTCGTCAAATCCCTTGTCTGTAAGCTCTGCCTTAACACCGTCCGCACCGATTTTGTCAAGCTTATCAAACGTAATGCAGACACTCGGCAGCTGCTCTTCCTTAAATCCCGCGTTCATAAGCAGTACGTTTAAAATCCGCCTGTCGTTTATTATTACCGTAAAATCATCTATGCCAAGCGCCAGCAGAGCTTTTGCGGTGGTGTGAATAAGCTCGATTTCACAGCTTTCCGACGACGAACCTATTATATCAATATCGCATTGCACAAATTCACGCAAACGTCCCTTTTGAGGTCTTTCCGCGCGATACACCTTGTCAATCTGTATACATTTCGCAGGGAGCACAAGCTCGGAGCGGTTATTTGCATAGTAACGCGACAGCGGCAGGGTTAAATCATATCTCAAACCCATATCGCTCAAATCCTTTTCACCGCCGCTTGCCAATGCCCTATTCAGCTTATCGCCGCGCTTTAGAATCTTAAATATTAAATTCAAATTATCTCCGCCGTCGCTTTTGTCAAGGTTTTCAATATCCTCAACGGCAGGCGTCATAATACGTTCAAAGCCTGCGTCTGTATATGTATTCAAAATCTGCGTCTGTATATAATCTCTCAGACGCGCCTCCGACGGCAGGTAATCGTTTGTACCCTTTACTGTTGTAATCTTCATTTGCTATCTCCTTTATTCAGACATTTTTACCATTAATTCGTATATTTTTTCCAGAGCATCTGTTTTTGCCAGCTTTCCAAGCTTTTCAGACATTCCTTTAAGCACCTCGGCATTTGTTACCGACGTCATTATTTTATCATAAAGCGTGTCGGCAGTCAGCTCACTTTCAAGTATTACTGCCGCCGCGCCGTTATTCTCAAATTCACGCGCGTTCTGTTCCTGATGATTACGCACCACATTCGGTGACGGAATAAGTATTGACGGTTTACCGAGCGCCGCGATTTCACTTACGGTAATCGCCCCTGCACGCGACACCACAAGGTCAGCCGCCGCCATACATTCTGCCATATTGTCTATATACGAAACAATTTTCACATCATCATTAAGCGTAATATTTTTCTCCGCAATTGTTTTCATCACTGCGTCATAGTTCCTGTCGCCCGTGCCGAAAAGCAGAGATATTCTGCCATCTTCAATAATTCTTTCAATAATATCAATAACTGCTCTGTTTATCCTGTCTGCACCCAAACTTCCTCCGAAAACAAGCACAAACGGTTTTGTTATACCAAGCTTTTCACGCGATTTTTCGTAATCAGCATTTAATATTTCCTGTCTTATCGGATTTCCTGTCACCACACATTTTTCCTTGTGTTTCATATGGTTAACCGTTTCTTCAAAGCTCAGAGCAAGATAATCAACATACTTTTCCGAGCCGCGTACTGTAAGTCCGGGGTATACATTCTGCTCGTGAATAAGCGCAGGTATGCCCATTTTCTTCGCCGCCATTGCAACAGGTCCGCTTACATAACCGCCCGTACATACAATACAGTCAGGCTTAAAGCTCCTGATTATCTTTTTACATTCACTCCGTGCTCTGACAAGCTTCGCAAGCACAGAAATATTCTTTAACATATTCTTTCTGTTAAAGCCCTCAATGTCAATCAGTTTAAGACTGTAGCCTGCTTTCGGAACAAGCTTTGTTTCCATTCCGTCTTTTGTTCCGACAAACACTGCCGCAAACTCTTTCTCCTGTTTTGCCGTATAGTCCGCAATTGAAATCGCGGGATTTATATGTCCTGCAGTACCTCCGCCAGCAAATAATACTCTCATATTACACTGATTAACTCCCTTCCAAAATCCTTACGCTAATCCTTTATGGAATGTCTTGATATATTAAGAAGTATTCCCATTTCAAGCAAAAGCGTCAATATTGCCGTACCGCCGTAACTGAAAAACGGCAGCGCCACACCCGTATTAGGCACACTTGATGTCGCAACGGCTATATTTAATATAGTCTGAATCGCAAGCTGTGCGGCTATACCTATTGCCACGAGCGAGCTGTATGTATCAGGCGCGTTCATTGCTATTCTTATAGCTCTCAATATCAGCGCCGCAAACAGCAGTATTACCACTGCCGCGCCGACAAGCCCCAATTCTTCGCATACAATTGCAAATATAAAATCGTTGTAAGGCTCGGGCAGATACGAATATTTCTGCACACTCTGTCCAAGACCAAGTCCGAAAACGCCTCCCGAACCGATTGCATAAAGTCCCTGTGCCACCTGATAACTCTCGTCGCGTATATCCTTAAACGGGTCAATAAAACTCGTTATTCGCGCCCATCGCACAGGACTTAATGCGTGCACGCTTATAACAAGTACAGGAACGAGAACAAGCGCGCCTATAAGCACAGGCTTAATCGGAGTTCCTCCTGCTATCATTACTGCCACCCCAATACCTGCAATAACAATAGCTCCGCTAAGGTGAGTTTCCATAAGCATAAGCCCGACTACCACAATCATTACTCCGATATACGGCAGATTTCCTCCAAGCCGTTTCAAATCGTATCTTCCGTTATCTATAAGTCTTGCAAAATACATTGCTATAACAGGTTTCATAAATTCCGAAGGCTGAATTTCAATTATCGGCGTATTCAGCCAGCGTTTTGAACCGTTATGCGACGCCCCTATACCCGGAATGAGTACAAGCACAAGCATTATTGTGCATATGAACATAAGCTTTGGTGCAAGTGTATTATATGTATTATAGTTTATCTTTGATACAAAGTACATTCCGACAAGTCCTGCCGCCGCACAGGCAAACTGCTTAAAAAAGAAATAATATGAATTGTTGTATATTCTGTTCGCAGCAGGTGCGGAAGCTGAAAGCAGCATCACAAGCCCAAATGCTAAAAGTAATATTACTATAAATAAAAATGTATAATCTATATCGCCCGCTCTGACCGTTTTAGGACCGGTTGCCTTTGAGCGTGATGAAGTTCTATTCTGTTGTACTGCTCTTTTAGGGTAAGCAACTCCTGCCATATGTAAAGCTCCTTCCGCTTAAATTGCCAGATATGCGACAGCGCATAAAATAATTGTTACAAGTGTAAATACTTTTACAATCTTGGTTTCTTTCCAGCCTGTCATTTCAAAATGATGGTGCAAAGGCGTCATTTTAAACACTCGCCTTCCCTCACCGTATTTCTTTCTTGTGTATTTAAAATATGAAGTCTGAATAATAACAGACAGAGTTTCCATAAAGTATATAAAGCCTACAAGTATAAGGAATATAGGCATTTTTAAATCTATTGCCATAAGCGCGACAGCCGCACCCAGAAACAGTGAACCTGTATCACCCATAAAAACTTTTGCCGGATATTTATTATAACATAAAAATCCCAAAAGACCGCCAAACAGCGCAACAGAGAACACTGTAACACCGTATTCGTTAAAGGCTATATACGAGGCAGCGGCAAAAAACAGAGCAACAACTGCCGTCACACTGGACGCCAGACCGTCCAGACCATCTGTAAGATTAACAGCATTCACCACACCTACAACGACAAACATTACAAACGGGATATAAAGCCACATAGGCATTGTCCATTCAATTGAGGTAAACGGTATTTTCACAGCCGTATTTAATTCACCCATCACATAAAGCACAGCAACATAAACTGCGGCAAATACTACCTGCATAATAAATTTCTGCGCCGCTGTAAGACCAAGATTGCGTTTTTTTACTACTTTTATGTAATCATCAACAAATCCAATCATTCCAAATCCAAGCGATACCCCGAACAGAAGTATACATCTTGCAAACTTGACGTCAAAATTACCGTTAAGAGCAAATATAACTCCCGTAACAGCTACCGACACAGCTATGCCTATTATAAACATTATACCGCCCATTGTCGGAGTACCCGATTTTTTCTGGTGCCACGCAGGTCCTTCTTCGCGTATTTCCTGACCGAATTTCAGCTTTCTCAGCCACGGAATAAATATCGGTCCGAGAACGGCTGTAATTATAAGCGACACCGCAAACGCAAGCAGCGATAATTTTAAAAATTCTTTTAAAAGCTCCATTTCCTATCCTTTTCCTCTCGTTGATTATTTGTTAGTAACCGCCTTATATACCTCGCTGAAATTCATTCCGTGCGACGCCTTAATCAGCACCGCATCTCCTTCTTTCAGCTTATCTTTTATATATTCGCATACCTCCAGCGTTTTATCAAACGATTTAACATTACTCATACCACTATCACAAGCGCCCCGTGCAAGCTGCTTCATATTTTCACCTGCTGTTATAAGCACATCAATACCGTTTTCTGCTACAAACACTCCCAGCTCATAATGAGCCTTACCTGCATATTCACCCATTTCCAGTATATCTCCGAGAACAGCGATTTTACGGTTTGCGTTTTCTCCGGAAAGCACCTTTACCGCCGCTCTCACTGAATCCGGCGACGCATTGTAGCAGTCATTGATTATTGTAATACCGTTATATTCTTCAATATCCAGCCGTTCCGCCGTGACCTCTGTATCTGCAATTCCCTGCAGTATACTCTCCATAGGAATATCAAGCTCACGTCCTACGCAGATTGCCGCGAGCGCATTATAGACATTATGTACTCCTGCAACATTTACTTTAACTTCATATTCACCCTCGTCCGTTACTGCCGTAAAGCTTATACCGTGAAGTCCGTCATTCCGTATATTCTTAGCGGATACGTCATTTTGAGGATTGTCCTTACCGTAATATACGATTTTATATTCTCCCGTTCCCTTTGTTTTTGCAAGAAAAGCGTCATCACCGTTTACAATTAAAGTATTTTTTTCGGTAAACTGCTTTGTTATCTCCATTTTAGCCTTGAAAATACCCTCCTGCGAACCAAGGTTTGCTATATGCGATTCGCCTATATTGGTTATAACTGCAATATCAGGTCTTCCTATTCCTGCAAGGTATTCAATCTCGCCAAAATGGTTCATACCCATTTCTATTACAGCCGCCTCGTGACTGCTCTCAAGATTGAAAATCGTGTCGGGAACGCCTATATCATTATTATAATTCTTATCCGTTTTAAGAGTTTTGTACTTCTGCGACATTACCGACGCAATCATATCCTTTGTTGTCGTCTTCCCTACACTGCCTGTCACTGCGACAGTAGGCACATTATGTAACTGCTTGTAATAACGCGCAATATCTCCAAGCGCCCTGCGTGTATCAGCAACTTTTATTATATTCTTGTCTATAAACAAGTCTGTTTCCTTTTGCGTAAGAACTGCCGCCGCACCCATATCAAACGCCGCTTTTATGAACTCGTGACCGTCAAATTTATCGCCTATAATCGGCACAAACAAAACACCCTCGTGCGCCTCACGAGAATTGGTTATCACGTCTGTAATAACCTTATCAGCACTGCCGCTCAAAAGCGTACCTCCTGTAGCTGTCAAAATATCCTCAATATTCATTTTCTGCATATGGTAACATCAACTCCCTTTTTGTCCTTTGCCTAAAAAGAAGGGCGGTAAATTTCTCACCCGCCCCCTGAACTCATTAGGTTAATTAAGGTGCTTATACACGACAACACGCTCGTCAAAATCATATTTTTCCTTGCCGATTATCTGATAAGTTTCCTGCCCCTTACCTGCGAGTATAATTACGTCGTCCTTTTTCGCATTGTCAAGGGCATAAGCTATAGCCTCGCGCCTGTCCGTTATTACTGTATATTCACCGTCGGTTTTCTTTATTCCTTCCACTATATCCGCTATAATAGCCTCAGGGTCCTCCGTTCTCGGATTATCCGAAGTTATAATCGTATAATCGGACAGTTTGCCCGATATTTCACCCATAATCGGACGTTTTGTATTATCCCTGTCGCCTCCGCAGCCAAACAGTGTAATCACCCGTCCAACTGCAAAATCCTTAACTGTATTTATAATATTTTCAAGTCCGTCTGGTGTATGCGCATAATCTATAATTACGGTATAGTCTGTATCAGTCGGGACAACTTCCACACGTCCGAGAACCCCAGTCGCATTTTCCAGTCCCTTTATAACAGTATCCATATCTATTCCCAAAAGCAGAGCAGCGCCCATTGCCGATATTGCATTGTAAACACTGAACCTGCCGGGTATTGAAATATGAATATGATGTTTTTCACCTTTATATACTGCGTCAAAATCAGTACCCTTTGCGGTAATTTCAATATTTTCGGCTCTTAAATCACAGTCTTCAGAAAGACCTGTCTTTAAAATCTCACCATCGGCAGCAGCGGCAATTTTTCTGCCGCCCTCGTCGTCAAAATTGACAACGCCCTTATCGCTTATGTTAAAAAGCTTTGCTTTTGCGGCAAGATAGTTTTCCATTGTCTTATGAAAATCAAGATGGTCACGCGTCAAATTGGTAAACACACCGACATCAAAATGACAGCCGTGTACTCTGTCCAATTCCAGCGCGTGGCTTGAAACCTCCATAACCACGCATTGCGCGTCGCTTTCAGACATTTCCGCAAACAATTGCTGTAATTCGAGAGCATTTGGAGTTGTGGGGGTAGTACTCTGAGTAACAAGCACCTTATCGCCGATAATATTCTGGTTTGTACCTATAACTCCGATACACATACCTGCTGTTTCAATAATACTCTTAATCAGGTATGTAACGGTTGTTTTACCGTTTGTGCCCGTAACACCTATAAGCTTGAAACGCTCTGACGGATTTCCATAGTATTTACGTGCAATTTCAGCTATTTCCACTCTGGAATTTTCAACATACCACACAGGTACATCAACATCAATCTTATCCTGAGCGACTATTATTGCCGCTCCGTTTTCCGCCGCCATTCCTGCAAATTTATGTCCGTCAGTTTCAAAACCCTTGATACAGACAAATATATTCCCCGGAAGTACGTTTCGCGAATCATACGCCACACCGGTTATATCTATGTCATTATGCTCTTCAAGCCATTTTTTGCCAAGCAGTTCACTTGCCAACATATTATTGCCCCCTATCGAATTAGTCTGAAGTTACTTGTCGGAATTCCACGCCTATAACCGTTGCAGGCTGTACGCTTTCTCCCGCCGCTATACTTTGGTTAACGGCATATGCGCCGCCCATTTCACTATGACCTGCGCCTACAATTTCAAAGTTAAGTCCGCGCAGTTCAAGCGTGTATTTAGCGTCATTCACGGACATTCCGTCCAGATTCGGTACTGATACCATATCCGTTTTTTCCTGTTTTTCGGTGTACAAAATAACCGTTGAATTTTCATTCAGCATAACGCCCGGTTTCGGTAACTGGTCAACTACTGTTTCACCGTCACCTACCACCTTTACATACAGGTTTTTATCGGCTACCGCTGTACGCGCGTCGTTTTCTCCGACACCTCTTACATCAGGAACCTCTACCTTTACGTCAGGCATTTCGCTTTCAGTATACTGTTTTTCAATGCCGAGATAGTTCAAAACGTCCTCAATCACTTCTCCTGCAAGAGGAGCAGCAATTGTACCGCCGTATTTGTTGTCAACCTGCGGTTCGTCAAGCATAATCAGGCACACTACCTGAGGGTCATTAGCAGGCGCGAAACCTATAAATGACGCAATACGCTTTCCTTCCTCACGGTTTCCCTTCTCCGACGTACCTGTTTTACCGCCTATTCGGCAGCCCTTTACATATGCGTTTTTACCTGTTGAAGTCGGCAGTGCAACTACCGATTCAAGAATCTCACGCATAGTTTTCGAAGTTTCCTCTGATATTACACGGCTTACAACTTCAGGCTCGTACGTTTTTATAACTCCGTTTGAATTTCTGATTTCCTTTACTATCTGAGGTTTCATTCTTTCTCCGCCGTTTATAACAGCCGAAACAGCCGTTATAAGCTGTATAGGAGTAATCTGAAAACCCTGCCCGAACGAACTGGTTGCGATATCCACCTCGCTCATTTTATTATGATAATATATACTTGACGCCTCGCCTATCAATTCAACGTCAGTCTTTTCGGTAAGACCAAAGGCGGTAAAGTATTCCATAAACTTTTCATTGCCCAGACGAAGTCCAAGCTCCATAAATACCGGGTTACACGAGTTACGCACACCCTCTACAAAAGTCTGCGCGCCGTGACCGTTTTTATTGGCACAGCCGATTTTTCTGTCCGCCACCACTTTAAATCCCGGACAATAGAATGCCGAATCAAGATTTACTGCGTGTTCCTCCAGCGCTGCGGCGGCAGTTATTATTTTAAAGGTTGAACCCGGTTCATATGTATCAGATACTGCCTTGTTACGCCACATTTTATTGCGTACCGTCGCAACCTCCTCATCAGTAAGTTCATTCGGGTCTGAGGTTGGTTTCGGTGTTTCGCCTTCCTCTTCTTCGTCATCTTCAACTTCCGTTTTATATCCGAAATCAAGTGAATATTTTCTGAACTGGTCCAAGTCATACGGCGAATTCAAATCAAAATCGGGTTTTGTAGACATTGCAAGCACTTCGCCCGTTTTAGGGTTCATTACTATTCCTGCCGCACCCTCTTTCAGCTTATTTTCTTTCACTGCCTCTTCAAGGTGCTTTTCAAGAAAATGCTGAATTGTTTCGTCAATTGTAAGCACGACGTCGTCGCCCTTTGACGCGTTATTGAGATACTCCGCCTGTTTTTGCGAAAGTGTTGTACCATTGGCATTCTGATTTGTTTCAATACTGCCGTTTCTGCCCATAAGCGCGTCGTCAAACGTAAGCTCTATACCCTGTATGCCATTGTTGTCATAACCCGTAAAGCCAAGTATATGCGGCGCGACATTAAACGGATAATAGCGTTTGGAGTCGTCCTCAAAATAAACGCCGCTCATTGCCTTTGCCACAACCTTGTCAACATTAGGGTCAAGCAATTTTTTTACAGCGTCTGCCTCTTCGGTCGTAAGACGCTTTTTTATTACCTGATAGCGCGCGTTTTTTGTTACAAGCGACACTATTTTATCAGTATCCATATTCAAAACAGGTGCAAGCTTGGACGCTATAACTGTTGCGTCGCCGTCTGCCTTTACGTCCTCAGGATTACAAATCAGCGTATTTACAGACGCGCTTTCTGCCAGCACCTTACCGTTTCTGTCATAGATATTGCCTCGTGACGCGGTTATAATACTGCTGCCCTGCTGCTGAGCTTTCGCCTTTTTAGTCAGCTCGTCACCCCGCACTATCTGCCAGTATCCGACGCGCACAACAAGAGCGGTAAGCGCTGCAATTACAGCAAGCACCATAACTATTGTTCTTTTTCTTATTTCATTTAAAGATGGCCTCATCAATCATTCAATTCCTTTTAATAACTATATACGGCTTGTTTAAAAGTCCGACTGTTTTATTTTATGCTGAAAAATTGTACAATATTACTGCCTATCCTTTTTAGCATTGACACCATACCGTTTCCAAGTCCTTCAACCTCTTCTGCTGTACTTTCAACATAGTCGTCCTGCTTGACGTTTACATAGATAGTCTGGTACTTTTCTGGTCTTTTCATTCCAAGTCTTGTTGTCGCCTGTCTTTCTATTTCTGCAAGGTCAACGCTCTGCTCCATATCGAATATCATCTGACTGGTAGCCGATTCAATTGTATTAAGCTCTTTTTTCAGCGACGCTATCTCCTGACCCGTTTCGTTTACAGTCACAAATTCTGAAATCATAAAGCCTGCCGACAACGCTACTACTACAATTGCGGCTATTCTGCGAATATTTCTCACTTTACACAGCATTTGTTCACGTTTCCTTTTATCTTCTCTAACTCGTTGTACTTTCTTTCTTCTTACCGGTTGTGTATAATGTTCTGGATATTCATATGCTAAATTTCCGTAATTCACAATTATCTCTCCTTAAAGCTTTTCTGCAATTCTCAATTTTGCGCTCTTTGAACGCGAATTATCCCCAAGCTCTTTTTGTGACGGCAAAACCGGTTTTTTTGAAATTATTTTAATCTCAGGTGCTCTGCCGCATACGCATATCGGAAATTCCTTAGGACAGGTGCAGCCTTGCGCCAAATCCTTATATGCTTTTTTTACTATTCTGTCCTCCAATGAATGAAAGGTTATTACAGCAAGTCTTCCTCCGCTTTTTAAACAATCCGCAAAATCCTTTACTGCGTTTTCAAGTATACTGAGTTCGTCATTTACCTCAATTCTTATTGCCTGAAAAACACGTTTTGCGGGGTGCCCGCCTTCCAGACGCGCACTTTTAGGTATTGCCGCCTTTATAATATCGACCAGTTCAAACGTCGTTTCAACAGGACGTTTCTCCCTCGCCTCTATAATAAATTCGGCAATACGTTTCGACCACTTTTCCTCACCGTATTCATAAAAAATACGCGTAAGTTCTTCACAGGCATATGAATTAACAATATCATATGCTGTCTTTTCAGCGTTTTTATCCATTCTCATATCAAGACGCGCGTCGTGCATATAGCTGAAACCGCGTCCGCCATTATCAAGCTGATACGAACTTACTCCCAAATCAAGTACCGCTCCGTCAATCTTATCAATGTTAAGTTCTTGAAGTATAGATTTTATTTCACAGAAATTCCTGTTTACCGCAGTAACTCTGTCACCGTAAACGGAAAGCCGTTCTTTCGCCGCTGCTATCGCTTCGCTGTCACGGTCAATTCCTATGAGCTTTGCGCCGTTATTACGCGAAAGTATTTCATACGAATGTCCGCCACCGCCCAAAGTTCCGTCAACATATGTACCGCCGTCTGTAATATTGAGCGCGTCAACACTTTCGTTAAGAAGTACCGAAATATGCTTAAATTCCATTTAAAGTCCTTTCCTATATGTTCAAACCATACTCTCTTATGCCCTCTAACATAAAATCGTCGGAAAGACCGTTCTGGTAACTGTCCCATTCCGCGCTGTCCCAAATTTCCAGACGCGTATTCGCTCCGACAAGCACAATGTCCTTTGAAAGACCTGCGTACTCCATAAGCCGTTTGGCAATAGGTATACGCCCCTGTTTATCAATAACCGCCGAAGTGGCTTTACCGAAAAACAGACGCACAAAAGCAGCCGCATTTCTGTCAGTAGCCGTAGGAAGCTGATTGATTTTTTCCGAAATCTTATCCCATTCCTCCTGAGTGTACATATGCAGGCATTTATCAGACATTGAACGCGTAACATATATCGTATCTGACATCTTTTCGCGTACCTTTGACGGTAAAATAATTCTTCCGCGTTCATCAAGCTGACGCGGATATTCGTCAACAAAGTTTACCATACTGTCTTTCGCCTGCCTTTCTCATAGATTTATCAGGGAATATACTCTCCCGTTTACTCCCATTTGCTCCCTATGACACCATTTTACCCTAAATCAATGAAAAATGCAATAGCTTTTTTGCTATGTACGTCCTTATACAGCTTATTTTACGGTTTTACTTGTAAATTAAGGCAATATAGGATATAATTAGATTACTTGGATATTTTAACATTGTATATATATTGTTATAATGCTGTAATATTACCCACCATATATTGTGGTTGTTACTATTATATCACAAATATTTCAATTTGTGAATAGTTATTTTAAATTTTATTTGCAGTTATATTACAAAAATATTTCAGGACCTTTTAAATATTTTGGAGGATTTACATATGGACAATACCGAAAACAACATTATAAACACCCTGACAGAGCAGTTTTCACTAAAACGCAGTCAGGTCGAAGGCGCTGTCAGACTTATTGACGACGGTAATACAATACCGTTTATAGCGCGTTACAGAAAAGAGGCGACAGGTTCTCTGAGCGACGAAATATTACGCGAACTTTACGAAAAACTGAACTATCTGCGTAATTTAGAGAGCAAAAAACAGGAAACAATACGTCTTATAGATGAGCAGGGGCTTTTGACAGACGATATAAGAACCTCAATAGAAAACGCGTCTACTCTATCTGAAATAGAGGATATTTACCGTCCGTTCCGCCCCAAACGCAGAACACGCGCCACTATTGCACGAGAAAAAGGTCTTGAACCTCTTGCTGAAATTATTCTTGAACAAAATTATAATGATAATATAGACTCAATAGCTCTTGATTTTATTGACATTGAAAAAGATGTCAGCAGTTCAGAGGACGCAATTGCAGGAGCAATGGACATTATAGCCGAAAATATCAGTGATAATGCAGAATACCGAAAGAATATACGCGCCATCACTATTGATAATGGACTTCTTATTTCAAAAGCCGCCACGGAGGAGGACAGTGTTTACCGCCTTTACTATGATTTTTCCGAGCCGATAAAAAAACTTGCCAACCATAGAATACTTGCCATAAACCGAGGCGAAAAAGAAAGCTTTTTATCGGTAAAAATAGATGTTGACGAAAACAGAATCAATAATTATCTTGTCCGCGCTCTTACCCCCAAACGACAAGCGCCGTCTACTCAGTATGTATGCGAGGCAATTGCAGACAGCTACAAAAGACTTATTGCACCTTCAATATCTACAGAGATACGCAATATGCTTACCGAAAATGCTGAAACAGCGTCTATAAAAGTTTTCAGCCAGAATTTATCAGGACTGTTGCTTCAGCCGCCTATAAAAGACAGAACCGTTATGGGGTTTGACCCGGGATACAGAACAGGGTGTAAAGTAGCCGTTGTTGATGAAACAGGCAAGGTACTTGATACAAACGTCGTTTACTGTACTCTTGACATTCACGACAAAGCGAAAGCAAAAAAAATTCTCACTGATATGATTGAAAAAAACGGCGTTCAGCTTATTTCTATAGGAAACGGCACTGCCTCCAAAGAAAGTGAAATATTTATTTCCGAGCTTTTAAAGGAGCTTGACCGTGAGGTGTTTTATATTATGACAAACGAGGCAGGAGCGTCGGTTTACAGTGCCTCAAAGCTTGCTGCAGAGGAATTTCCTCAGTATGACGTTGCATTGAGGAGTGCGGTTTCAATCGCGCGCAGAGCTCAGGACCCTCTTGCCGAGCTTGTAAAAATCGACCCTAAATCAATCGGCGTCGGACAATATCAGCACGATATGAACCAAAAGCATTTGGGTGAGGCATTGGAAGGCGTTGTCGAAAGCTGCGTAAACAATGTAGGAGTTGACCTTAATACAGCTTCACCGTCACTTCTGTCTTACGTTGCAGGCATAAATAAGACAGTTTCAAAAAATATAATAACCTACCGTGAAGAAAACGGTAAATTCACCTCTCGGAAAGAACTTTTAAAAGTCCCGAAACTTGGTGCAAAAGCATTTGAACAATGTGCTGGTTTTATGCGTATTACCGACGGTACAGAACCTCTTGACAATACTTCTGTTCATCCCGAAAGCTATACCGCCGCTTTAAAACTTTTAAGTCTTGCTGACTACAGCAAGGAGGATATTAAAAACGGTAATACTTCCGATTTAAAAGAACGGATTTCAGCTATGAATTTATCTGAAATTGCACATACTCTTGAAATAGGAGAAATCACGCTCCGCGACATTGCGGACAGCATTATAAAAAAAGGTCGGGACCCGCGTGAGGAACTGCCTCAGCCCGTTTTAAGAAACGATATTCTTTCTATGGAGGATTTAAAGCCCGATATGGTGCTTGAGGGAACCGTAAGAAATGTCATTGATTTCGGTGCTTTTGTCGATATAGGAGTTCATCAGGACGGGCTGGTGCATATATCTCAAATATGCGACAGATATATAAAACACCCGACTGACGTCCTGAGCGTAGGAGATATAGTAAAAGTACGGATACTTGAAGTTGACGTTAAGAAAAAGAGAATTTCTCTTTCAATGAAGGAGGTATAAAGATGAATGTTATTTCGTTTCCAAAATTAGGTATTACCCTTAATATAGACCCTGTTGCCTTTTCTATAGGCTCAAAGCCTGTATACTGGTACGCGCTCATAATTCTTACAGGCTTTTTGCTTGCATTTTTGTTTGTATACAAAACCTGCGAAAAACGCGCTATAAAACACGACAGTATATGGGATATTGCTCTTTTCGGGCTTATCGCAGGAATTGTCGGAGCAAGAATATATTATGTATTATTCGCGCTCGACGAATTCAGTTCTTTCTCCGATATGCTGAAAATATGGAACGGCGGTCTTGCCATTTACGGTGGAATTATCGGTTCTGCCGTTTCCACCTTTATATACTGCCGAGTAAAAAAACTTAATACCCGTAATGTTTTTGACATATGCGCTCCGGGTCTGTTAATCGGACAGGCAATAGGGCGTTTCGGCAATTTTGTCAATGCCGAAGTCTTTGGCGGCGAAACAGGCTCGTTTCTGGGAATGTCCATAAACGGCAGACCGCCTGTACATCCTCTGTTTCTATATGAGTCATTATGGAACACAGCAGGTCTTGTACTGATTATATTATTCCGCGACAAGAAAAAAGCTGACGGTCAGGTTTTCTGTTTTTATATTTTCTGGTACGCTCTGGGCAGATTATTTTTAGAGGGTATGCGTAACAGTGCCTATATTTTGTATGTAATACCTAACGCACTTGGTATATCTCAGCTTGTGTCGGCATTGCTGATAGTAATTTCAGCCGCCGCTTTCGTATATCTGACAAAAAAAAGGACTGCCTGAGCAGTCCTTTTTTTAACATTCTTTATCCCAAAGTTCCTGATAGAACGATATATAATCTGTATTGTTCTGCTTAATACAGTCAATTGCCGAACGCGGATGAACATTCAGCATACCTGTAAGAAGATACGGAATATCGTATCCCCACTTCAGTCCTTCCTCTTTTAGTTTCAGCATTTCATTCTGTACAAACTTCAAAACGTAATTTATATTATATTTCGGGTTTTTCAAAAATCCGATAAGCGCCTCCATTGCACAGTTTCCGGCGCCTCTGCCCATACCGCTCATAGTAGCGTCAAGCATACTTACTCCCATTCGCGTTGCCTCTATTGTATTAGCAAATGCAAGCTGCTGGTTATTATGCGCGTGAATACCGATTGTCTTATCGTATTTATCACCGATTTCAAGATACATTTCAGCAAGTTCTTTTATCTGCTCAGGGTACATTGAACCGTAGCTGTCAACAAGATAAATCATATCCGTGCTGCTCTGTCCGATAAGCTCCAACGCGTGCTTTATATCCTTATCGCTCGACGTAGAAATAGCCATAATATTGATACACGTTTCATATCCCTTTTTCTTACAGTATTCCGCCATATCAATTGCCGCAGGAATAGTATTGATATAAGTAGCAACACGCACTAAATCAATTACACTGTCGTTCTTATCAAGAATATCATTTTCCAAATCAGTTCTGCCTACGTCCGCCATAACCGATATTTTCATATCTGTGTCATTCTCTCCGACAATACTCCTTAGCGATTCCTCATCACAAAACTTCCATTTTCCAAATTTGTCGGTATCGAAAATTTCCTTCGACGCCTTATAACCAAATTCCATATAGTCTACTCCTGCTTTTACATTCGTTCTGTAAAGATTTTTCACAAAATCATCTGTGAAGTAAAAGCTGTTTACAAGTCCGCCGTCGCGGACAGTTGCGTCCAAGACCTTTATATCGGGTCTATAGGACAATAATGTTCCTTTCTGTGGTGCCATTATTTTTTCCTCCTACCATACTACATTTGTTTTTTGCTCATTCAAAAAACAAGTGTATTTTACCATAGTTTTATTGAAAAATCAAGATATAATGCGAATTTTGTTACATTTTCAAATTTTTAAAACATATTCTATAAAATTTTTGAAAAAACTGTTGACATAAATCCTTACCGATGATATAATATTAACAGTTGAACATATGTTCATTTGTTCTTATTAAAGCTTATCCATTTAAGAAAGGGTGATAATTATGGAGAAAATATTTGTACTTAAAGGGCTTGACTGTCCGCATTGCTCGTCAAAAATTGAAACTGCTGTCGGCAATCTCGGATTTATAAGCTCATCAACAGTGAATTTAATCAGCCAGACACTTACTATAACTTTTGACAAGTCATACAACGGCGATATAAATAAAGAAATAGAAAAAATTGTGCACACATACGAACCTGATGTCACGGTATCAGAAAAATCTGACCATACCACTCACACTCACGGAGAGCACAACGGAAAGTCCGAAATAATATCTATTTCAATCGGAGCAGCTGTATATGCCGCAGGGCTTATTATTTCACATTTTACAACCGCAGGTCAGTATGTATCTCTTTCCATTCTTATAGTATCATATTTAATTCTGGGCGGAGCCGTACTTTGGCAGGCAGTGAAAAATATATTAAAAGGACGCGTATTCGACGAAAATTTCCTTATGACAATATCCACTCTCGGAGCTTTTGCAATAGGCGAATACCCTGAGGCAGTCGCCGTTATGCTGTTCTACAGAATTGGTGAATTTTTCGAGGATTCGGCGGTACACCGTTCAAGAAAGTCTATCTCTTCCCTTCTGGACATACGCCCCGATTCAGCGCGTGTATTGCAAGACGGAAAAACTATTGAGGTCAATGCTGAAAATGTAAATGTCGGTGAAAGAATTATCGTGAAACCTGGTGAAAGGATACCTCTTGACGGAATTGTTACCGACGGTGAAAGTATGCTTGACACCGTTGCTCTTACGGGCGAATCTGTACCGCGGAGCGTAAAAACAGGTGATACCATATTATCAGGCTGTATAAATCAGGGCGGTGCGCTTACAATAGAGGTTACCAAAGCATTTCACGATTCCACTGCCTCAAAAATTATCGACCTCGTTGAAAATGCGGCAAGCAAAAAAGCTTCTGCGGAAAATTTTATCACCACATTTGCACGTTATTATACTCCCGTAGTTGTCATACTTGCGCTTATGCTTGCAGTTTTTCCGCCTCTTATATTCGGTTCACCTTGGGGCGAATGGATTAGACGCGGTTGTGTATTTCTTGTTATTTCCTGTCCCTGCGCGCTTGTCATTTCGATTCCGCTTACATTTTTCGGCGGTATCGGAAGTGCGTCAAGAAAAGGCATTTTAATAAAGGGTGGTAATTACCTTGAGGCTTTAAACAAAGTTTCTGTTGTTGCTTTTGATAAAACCGGTACACTTACAAAAGGTGTATTTAAAGTTACTGATATTATTCCTGCAAACGGGTTTACTCAGGAAGAAGTCCTTGAATTTGCCGCAAAGGCAGAAATGATGTCAAATCACCCTATAGCACGCTCCATAATTACGGCATACGGAAATAATATCTCCGATTCCGCTATAACAGATTTTCAGGAGCTTGCAGGTCAGGGAATTATTGCACACGACAGCAATATGGTTAAAATAGCTGTAGGCAACGAACGCTTGATGAACAGTCTGAATATTAATTTCTCACCCATTGATACAGCAGGCACAAAAGTATATATATCCGCAGACGAAAAATACGCAGGCGCTGTTATTATAAGCGACGAAATAAAAAGCGGCTGTAAAGAGGCTTTACAGTCAATAAAAAAAGCCGGTATTCGTAAAACTGTTATGCTTACAGGTGATAACAAAAAAATTGCCGACTCGGTAGCGTCAGAATTAAACATTGATGAATATTCGGCAGAGCTGTTACCCGATATGAAGGTCAATGCGCTCGAAAATATAGATACTTTAGGAGGAAAGCTTGCCTTTGTCGGTGACGGCATAAACGACGCACCTGTATTGTCACGCGCAGATGTAGGCATTGCAATGGGCGCGCTCGGCTCCGACGCCGCAATTGAGGCGGCTGACGTCGTATTAATGAAAGATGATATTTCAAGTCTTGCGGACGCGCTTCATATAGCGAAAGCCACGAAACACATTGTTATACAGAATATAATATTTGCACTCGGTGTGAAATCGATATTCCTTGTACTCGGTGCATTTGGTATAGCAAGTATGTGGGAGGCTGTATTCGGAGATGTAGGCGTAATGATAATCGCTGTGATGAATGCAATGCGTATTTTAAAAAAGTAGGGGAATCCCCTACTTTTTTTCATAGTAATTACATATTGGCGTCATTTTTTCAAAACTGTCCCATACCATTATTTTTAATTTATTATAGTCAATTCCTTCTATGTTAAAATGTACCACCTTCGTTTCTCCGCTTTTCAATGTGATTTTATCGTCAGCAGGCTTTACTGTTTTTATCACTCCGTTGTCATAAGCGCAAAGTATCATAACTGCATTATCTATTTGCTGTTCGCTTGTATTTGTAAATATAACCTCCGCTTTGCCATTTTCAAAAGCCACATCAAACTGTTCCTGAGTTTCAGGAATCTTATCACTTACAACAAGAACAAACGAACGTGTCACATTTCCGGTTACTGTAGGTGCAGTAATTTCAATCTCATAAATCCCTTCTGCTATTTCTCCGAGTTGAAGTGAAGAAGAAAAATTAGAAACCAATATATCAGACCCTATGGGTGCAAAATTCATATTTAATTCTTCAATATCGCCCTCATAGTATCCATCTATATCTGCAAGCGGTGTAGATGATACCGTGAATTTTTCGCCTTTATATGTTACACTGTACCCAAAGGGAATCATACCTATATCCTGAATCGCTCCGCCTCCGGTAAATTCAGCATTTACTTCAATTTCAGGAGGATTTTCTCCGTTTATTACAGACGGCTTTACATATATAAGTTTATTAGGAATATCAAAGGACGTAAGCGCCAAAGCCTCTTCTTCGGTCTGCTGTGATGTCCACCAGCCTCCGTCACGTTTTTCCAGCCTCATATCGTGCTGCTGAGAAGGATATGGATTAAAGGTAAAAATACCATCGCCGTCTGTTTTAATATACATATGATTATACAAAGCTATACCTGAACTTGACTGTAATCCGTTATTTGTTCTCAGTTCAGTTTCACCTGTACATTGTCCCTTGATTACCAGACAATCCTCTTTGGCAAGAACCAAAACTCCGCCGCCATTAAAATTGTTTACTTCCAAATTTCCAACGCTAATCATATCCATATCACTTATATCCAGTACTGCGCCCTCACATATGGCTAAGTCAGCTCCGTTATTCATTGTCATTACTTTAAGTTCACCTTTTTTTAATTCCAGTGAACTTATATCTGTCAGGAAACAGCTGCGTAAATTTCGTGTTGAAAAAATGACAGACGCCGATTTATTACCGCCTGTAGTTCCGTAAATTTCTGAAACTCCCGAATCATTTATTTCCACTGACACATCTCCGTGCAAAGGGAAATTTACAAAATCAGCCTCAGGGTCCTCCGGAAAGTTATCAGGATCAAGAAAATTTCCGCTGTCATAATATCCCTCCTCAGCTCCGGAGGAATAGACCTTACCGATATTTGCTCCTGCAACATCACAAACTGTTATATCTACAGGTTTATCAAAACTGCCGTTTATACTTCCTGCATAAATATTTCCAAACAATGATTTACTTCCTTTTACGGTAATACTTCCGTGTTCACCTGACTCAGGACTTGCAGACACACCATTTTTCAGATACATTCCTCCGCCCGCAAGATGAATCTTCTGCGTTGATTTACTGTAAAATACATTATCCATAACAAGACTATATCCGTTAGCGCATAATATCGGACGAATCGGATTGCTGAAAGAAAGTTCTATATTTTTAAATGTAACGTCTGCACCAAGAACTATTCCTGACGTTCTGACACTTAACATAGGATATGTCGCAGCATTAGGCTGCGCTGAAATAGTAATATTTTTATTTATTTCAAACGGCATTCCGTCACTCGTATCATTTATAAACGCTCCGCCGTCCATTATGTAAATCGTTCCGCCGTCAGCTACAGCGTCCAGCGCATCTACAAAAAGATTATACGGTGACGCCGCAGACCCATCACCGGAATGATTAAAATTCCCCTGTACAAATCTCGTATATACCTCTGTTCTTGTTTCAGCCGTTACTTTCGCAGAAAACAACGGAAATACAAATGTTAAAGCTAAAAGTAATGGCGTAATAAATCTTTTCATAAATAATCCCCTTTAAAATTAAAACTTAATAAACTTATTATATACGAACTATACTGTTTTGTCCATAGTTTTATTTAAGATACAGTTTCTTTAACACAATTTACAATGTATTCATATTATATAAAGCAAGAAACCAAATAAGGAGGATACGTTATGTTTGAAACCGTTGCTGTAATAGGCGGAGATTTAAGGCAGCTTACTCTTGCGCGCCTTTTAAAGCGTGAAGGGTACCACGTCTTTTTATACGGCTTCGATAAGGACATTCGGATTGACGCGCTTGAATTCGACCGTGACAAGGATTTTGCGCTGAGTGCCGATATTGTTATACTCCCCGTCCCCGTCACCTTTGACGGCACGACTATAAATTCACCATATGCTAAAAATCCTATGACTGTCGAGGAATTTCTGTACGGAATAAATCCTTCGGCATTAGTTTTCGGAGGACAGATACAGCCCAATTTGCAGAAGGCGTTTGAAGAAAATCAGCTTGCTTACCGTGACTATCTCAAACGCGAAGAGCTTTCGATTAAAAATGCAATACCGACTGCTGAAGGCGCAATTGAGATTGCCATATCGGAAACACCAATAACAATTCACGGTAGTAAAAGCCTTGTTTTAGGTTACGGAAAAATCGGAAAAATATTATCTAAAATGCTGTTTGGTTTAGGCGCGCAGACATATGTTGAGGCTCGCAAATACGCCGACCTTGCAATGATTGAAGGTCACGGATATGAGCCTTTGGAGCTTTGCTGTCTGAAGAATAAAATAGGTGATTTTGACATCATATTTAATACAATTCCTGCTCTTATTCTTGATGAGGAGATTTTATCTAACGTCAAAAAAGACGCGCTTATAATCGACCTTGCCTCTAAACCGGGCGGAGTAGATTTTGAGGCAGCAAAAGCGTTAGGAGTACGGGTCATTTGGGCTCTGTCGCTTCCCGGCAAGGTCGCTCCTGTTTCCTCCGGCGCAATAATCAAAGATACAATTATGAATATTATAAAAGAATTGGGGGTGTAAAAAATGGATTGGGAAAATAAAACGATTGGCTTTGCTATGTGCGGCTCCTTCTGCACTTTCAAAAAAGCATTGGGAGTATTAAATTCACTTACTCAAACAGGCGCAAACGTGATTCCTATTATGAGTGAAATGTCTTACGAAACAGATACACGTTTCGGCGCGGCAAAAGATTTCATAGAGCGTGTTACAGCTATGACAGGCAATGAAATTATACATACCGTTAAGGACGCAGAACCGATAGGTCCTAAAGGCTTGCTTGATTTACTTGTGGTTCTGCCCTGTACAGGAAATTCTCTTGCTAAAATTGCAGGCGGTATAGCTGATACGTCAGTTACTATGGCTGTAAAAGCACATCTTAGAAATCAGCGTCCTGTACTGTTAGCGGTATCTACAAACGACGGTTTAGGCAACGCCGCTAAAAATATCGGCGCACTGCTAAACAGTAAAAATATTTATTTCCTGCCTTTCGCGCAGGACGATTGCCAGAACAAACCCTGCTCACTTGTAGCAGATTTTGATAAACTTCAGGACGCGGCTCTCGCTGCATTTGAGGGCAAACAATTACAGCCCCTTCTTGGGCTTTAATATAAATTCCATATGACAAAATTATTTTATTACACTTTAAAAGGACTGCCAAAGCAGTCCTTTTTTATTATCGTATAAGCAAATAAGCGGTATACCCCACATACATAAGCAGCATAATGACACCCATAGGACGAGTAATTTTTCTCTTTGGCAATGCAAAGAGAAAAGTAACAAGCGTTATTGCAATAAGCACACAGGTATCTATAATAGCGTAACTGTCTGTAACAATAGGACTGATTGCCGCGGACATACCGAGAATAAACAATATATTAAACACATTTGAACCGACAACATTTCCTACTGCAATATCATTCTGTCCCTTACGGGCCGCAACAATTGACGTTACAAGCTCAGGCAGCGACGTTCCTATAGCTATTACCGTAAGTCCGATTACAGTTTCACTGAGTCCTATAACTCGTGCCAGCCCCTTTGCGCCGTTTACTGTAAGCTGTCCGCCTATGATAACACCGGCAATACCTATAATTATAAGAACAAAACACTTCCAAAGTTTCATTTCAAGCTTTTGCGAAGTCTGTTCAGGCATTTTCTCTCTTTTTGCGCCTATAATCGAAACTGTCATAAACACGGCAAAAAGTACAAGCAGTATAATTCCGTCAAGTCTTGTCAATGCCACAGCACCGCCGCCGAATGTAACAATAAGTATCAGCAATAACAGCGATATTATAAGACAAAACGGGAAATCACGCTTTAACAGCTTGTCCTTTACAATTACGGGCGTTATAAGCGCGCTCGCTCCGAGTACAACAAGCGCATTAAACATATTTGAGCCAATAACATTACCTATTGCAATTGCGTTACTGCCCTGCACAGACGCCGTAACGCTCACAGCCGCCTCAGGAAGACTTGTACCAAAAGCAACAATTGTAAGTCCGACAAGATATGCGGGTATTTTCAATTTTTCCGACAATCCGCAAGCTCCGTCAACAAACAAGTCCGCTCCTTTTACAAGCAAGACAAAGCCTCCCACCAACATTAAAATTAACACTGCCAAATTCATTTTTTTCATACTCCTTTCGTAAAAAAACAAGACTCCTGCCGCACCAAAATAATGCGGCAAAGGTCTTGTTACTTACTGAATAACCGGGATTTCTCCGTACTGACGGTACATTCAACGCATACTGCGTGAACTACTCCCCTTTACTACTAAAATGATTATACGACAAATTTTTCCCATTGTCAAGAGTTTTTTTATACTGCGCAGGAGCTTTTATTCACCGTATTTTGCGGCATAGCATAGTTCTTCTTCTATCCTTAAAAGTTGATTGTACTTTGCCACACGGTCTGTCCTGCTCGGCGCTCCCGTCTTTATCTGACCTGAATTAACCGCTACGGCAATATCCGCTATTGTTGTATCCTCTGTTTCACCGCTGCGGTGAGATATTACTGCCGTATAACCGTTTTTATGCGCCAATTCCACTGCGTCAAGAGTTTCCGTAAGCGTACCTATCTGATTGACTTTTACAAGAATTGAATTTGCAACGTCCGACTGTATTCCGCGCGCAAGACGTTTAGGATTTGTTACAAAAAGGTCATCACCTACAAGCTGTACTTTATTTCCGAGCCGCTCGGTTAAAATCTGCCAGCCTTCCCAGTCCTCTTCACCAAGTCCGTCCTCAATTGAGAAAATCGGATAACGGGTACAAAGCCCCTCCCAGTAGTCAACCATCTCTGCCGCTGTCCTTTTAATACCCGACTTTGGCAGCATATAACCGTCTTTTTTAACCCATTCGGTTGACGCAGCGTCTATGGCAAGCTTAAAATCCTCTCCGGGCTTATATCCTGCGCGCTCAATTGCGGTTACAATCAGCGACAGCGCCTCCTCGTCGCTTTTAAGATTAGGCGCAAAACCGCCCTCATCTCCGACTGCAGTTGTATTTCCTGATTCCGCAAGCAATCCTTTCAGCGCATAGAACACCTCGCTGCACCAGCGCAGTCCCTGTCTGAATGAACCTGCGCCAAACGGCATTATCATAAACTCCTGTATATCCACGTTATTGTTTGCGTGAGCTCCGCCGTTTAAAATATTCATCATAGGTACTGGCAGTGTATGCGCGTTTACACCTCCTATATACTGAAACAGCGGTATCCCAAGACTGTCTGCCGCCGCGCGCGCAACTGCAAGCGAAACTGCAAGTATTGCATTCGCGCCGAGTTTTGATTTGTTGTCAGTACCGTCCAGCTCACACATTTTCAAATCAATTGTACGCTGGTCAAGCACATTCATTCCTATCAGTACATCGGCAATTTTTTCATTTATATTGCTTACGGCATTCTTTACCCCTTTGCCGCTGTAACGTTTACTGTCACCGTCACGCAGCTCAACCGCCTCAAAAGCGCCTGTTGACGCGCCTGACGGCACAATTGCTCTGCCTACACCTTCCTCTGTTTCCACTTCTGCCTCAACTGTGGGATTTCCTCGCGAGTCCATTACCTCTCTCGCAAATACGTCAATTATTTCGATATATTGTTTCATACCCCTATCCTCCTTGGTATTTTGGTAATATTATTACCGTTTTCCATAAGCTTTATACTCGCACATATCTTTACATTGACAGAAAAGATTTTACGGTATATAATTAGTTATGCACAGCTCCAATAACTTTGTGCAACGGACAAGCGCGGTTTGTCCGCGGAAAGGAGAATTAGATGAAAAAGCTAATAGCAACTGTACTTACTTTGATGCTCTCGCTTTCCTCCGCAACCGCATTGGCGGCAGGGGCTATCCCTGACCACAAAGGAACAAGCACCGATGGCATAGAAATCGGAACGGCATCACTAAACTCAGCAGTAAAATCGTATTTTAAACTGTTTAAAAAGGCGGGCGACCAATACGGAGTTGACCCCAACCTGCTCGCCGCAATCTGTATGCAGGAATCCTCGGGCAGAAACCTGAGCTACCGTGAGGACGGCAGTGAATATCCTGCGTGGGGCATTATGCAAATCGAATACACACTTGAAAAAACTTTTGCCGAATTCGGCGAGGCAACCACGGGCGAAAGATGGACACTTCAGGACAGGCTTGACCCTGAAAAAGCAGTTCCGTTCGCCGCGTACCTTATTTCGCAATCACTCATACGCTACGACTGCGACTATATGAAGATGATTCAGTCATATAACTTTGGACAAACTGTTCTTGACAGAATTATTGAGGCAGTCGGCGACAACTGGCTGGAGGAACGCGTAAACGCCGCGCAGTACGCGACAAACTGGCCTTATGAGAAATACGGCGACGCGGAATATATCGAACACGTTCTTCGCTACTACCACAATGATATTGACTATATCGGCGCAAAAGTTCGTATGAACGGCAAACTTATTGCTTTTGAAGACCAGTACCCGATACTTGAAACACTGTACGGCGAAACTTATACTCTTCTGCCGATACGAGGTGTCGGCGAGGCGCTTAATGCCAAAGTGAAGTGGGACGGCAAACAGCAAAAAGTTACTATAACAAAAGGTTCAAAAGAAATGGTTCTTTACATCAACAGCGATACGGCATATATAAACGGAGAAGAAGTCATTCTCGAAATGCCCGCTATGCTAAAGAGCGGAAGAACTATGGTACCTTTAAGATTTGTTATGGAATCGTTTGATGTGGACGTAGACTGGGATCAGGATACACGAACTGTTGAAATTACAAAATAAAAAAACATCGGACTGTCTGATAAGGATAGTCCGATATTTTTATTTACAAATTACAGATTATATGATATAATAATTTTGCAACACAATTTAATAATGTTCTGTAAGTTAGTGTGAATTTTTTTGTTTTGACAAAAATGCACGCTCTGTTTTCTCATACTAATTTATAGAATGGAAATTGTGTTGCAACAAAAGAGCAATGCATTTTTATGCGTTGCTTATGCAGCGCATTTTTTATTGCGCGGAAATACCATAGCACCACGGATAATCCGATATTTTTATTTACAAATCACAGATTATATGGTATAATATTCAATGCTATACATCACAAATACCTTTCAAAACAGGTGTACGTTTGTTAAAAACGTAGGCTCTGGTTCTTATACCTGTTTTGGAATAAGATGTATAGCAACAAACCAAAGCCGCGTTTTTATGCGTGGCTTGTCCACGCATTTTTTATTGCGCGGAAATACATATAAGGAGTGTGATAAAATGAGATTGAAAATACCATAACCATAGCACGGTAACATAAAAACACATTCTCCGATAGTCGCACAAACAAAACAGATATTCCAAAAATGAAACGCATCATAAATGATGCGTTTCTTCGTTTATTTACTTAACATTCTGTTTACAGCGCTTATCAGCGCGTAAATCGAGGCGGTATTGATATTTGCGTCAACACCCGCGCCCCAGTACATATTATCGCCTCTCTTTATCGCGATATATGTTGCCGCTTTTGAATTTGATGAACGTTCAAGAGCGTGTTCCGTATAATTGCATATTTCAAAATCTTCTTTAAGATATGAACGAAGTCCGTTACATAGCGCGTCAAGCGGTCCGTTACCTCTGCCCTCTATCGACGATACCTTACCTTCAAATTCTATCGTTGCTGACAGCGCAGTTCCTTCACTCTCCTCCGACGAACGGTAAAAACGGGTCTTAATCGGTTCTGCAACATTCACATACACATCTTTGAATGCCTGATGAATTTCGTGATTTGTCAGCACTGTTTTCTTTTCGTCAGACAAACGATTTACAATATCCGCAAATTCAACAAGCATAGGCTTTGGCAGAATATATCCGTACTTGTTTTCCATTACATAGCTTACGCCGCCCTTGCCTGACTGACTGTTAATCAGAATCGGCTCATACTTTCTTCCGATATCCGTCGGGTCAATTGTCAGATACGGGTTCGCCCACTTATTCTTCGGGCTTTGACCGAATTTATCCATACTCTTTTTAATAGCGTCCTGATGTGAACCCGAAAATGCTACATATGCCATTTCGCCTGCATATGGGTGTCTTGGGTGAATAGGCAGACGGTTGTATTTTTCAAAAACTTCTATAATTTCGTCAATGTTGTCAATGTTAAGCTCAGGGTCAATTCCCTGACAGAACATATTCAGAGCAACAGTTATAATATCGGTATTACCGGTTCTTTCACCGTTTCCGAAAATCGTTCCTTCCACTCTGTCTGCGCCTGCCAATAATGCAAGCTCGCTTGACGCAACTCCCGTACCTCTGTCGTTATGCGCGTGCACACTTATAATAAGATTTTCACGGTTATTAAGGTGCTTGCACATATACTCTATCTGGTCGGCATATACATTCGCCGTTGCAACCTCAATCGTTGAAGGCAGATTTACTATAACTTTATTGTCTGCCGACGGTTCAAACACATCAAGCACGGCATTTGTAACTTCTGCCGCATAGTCGGGCTCAGTACAGGTAAAGCTCTCAGGTGAATATTCATATCTGATATTTCCGTCAAGCTGACCCGATACAAGACTTTTTACAAGCTTTGCGCCGTCAACTGCAAGCTGTTTGATTTCCTCTTTATTTTTGTTGAAAACAACATCGCGCTGCAGCGTAGAAGTCGAATTGTAAAGATGTATAATGGCATTTTTCGCTCCCTTTAAAGCCTCAACTGTTTTCTTTATAATATGCTCGCGCGCCTGCGTAAGCACCTGAATCGAAACGTCGTCAGGAATAATATTTTCATCAATAAGACGGCGTGTAAATTCAAATTCCGTATGTGACGCAGCAGGAAAGCCAACCTCAATTTCTTTAAAGCCAAGCTTTACAAGAAATTTAAAAAATTCGATTTTTTCATCAGTTGTCATAGGTGAATACAATGCCTGATTACCGTCGCGAAGGTCAACACTGCACCACATAGGCGCTTTTGTAAGTTCGTTTGAAGGCCAGTCACGGCTTTCAAGCGGTACGTTATGATACATTTTCTGATACTTTTGATAATTCATAATACATTCCCCTTTCGTGTTACAAATTAAAAAGCTGAGCCACAATGTGACCCAGCGTAATTCCGATACCTTAACAGTACAGATAAACTAAACTGAAGACCACATTGTCAATTCAGCTTAGGAGTAGGAGATTATTTAAGTTAAACTTTTCAAAACTTCTCATATTTCCATACCTCAATTTCTATACTTATGAAATTATTTTACAATAACTTTGTTAATATGTCAATATTTTTTTGAAATTTTCTGAGAAAAACTTTTTATTTCTATTCACGGCTGTAAAAGCATATCCTTATAAAAAGAAAGGATTGATATATATGGGATTTTTTTCACTTCTGCTGCTTTCCGCCGCTCTCGCTATGGACGCATTTTCCGTTGCTGTCACCGACGGTATGATTTTAAACAATATGCGTATACGCGACGCTCTTAAAATAGGAATACTGTTCGGGCTTTTTCAGTTTTTAATGCCTTGTATCGGCAGCGGAGTTTCATCACTCGCCGCGGACTATATAGAAAGTTTTGACCACTGGATTGTATTCTTTTTACTTTCCTTCCTCGGCATAAAAATGATTATTGATTCACGCAAAGAACAGGAAATACCGAAAAATCCTTTGTCGCTCGCCTCTCTTCTGCTTATGGCGGCGGCAACCAGCATTGACGCGCTCGCGGCAGGCGTATCACTCGCCGCAATAGGCGCGCCGATATTTTTCTCCTGCTCGGTTATCGGTATAACTGCGTTCCTGTTCTCTTTTTCCGGCGCAATACTCGGACGGCGATTCGGAAGCAGACTTGAGGGAAAAGCCGAAATTGCAGGCGGTGTTGTTTTAATACTCATCGGTCTTAAAACCCTGATTGAGCACTTATTTTCTCTGTAGCTCAATAATTTTGGTTGCCGTGTTTTCACTGAACTCCATATCGTGTTCAACAAACAGCATAGTCGGTTTATACTCTGCTATAAGTTCTTCAATCTGCATACGTGAAAAAATATCAATATAATTCAGCGGTTCGTCCCACACATATAAATGCGCCCTGTCACAAAGACTTGCCGCTATAAGAACCTTTTTCTTTTGTCCCTCGCTGTACGTTTCAAGGTTCATATCAAACTCTCTTCTCGGAAAATCCATTTTCCTTAAAATAGTTTTGAACAGGCTTTCGTCTATACCTCGTTTTTCAGCAAACTCCCTCAGTGAACCACTTAAAAACGAGGTATCCTGCGGTACATACGACACAGTAAACCCTCTGCCTGTTTGTATATCTCCTTCAAATTCAATGCCCCCTTCGGCAACAGCTTTTATAATACTTGATTTACCGCAGCCGTTTACTCCGCGTATAAGCGCTCTGTCGCCGTATTCTATTCCAAAACTGACGGGTTCATTAATTATTCTGCCGTCATATTTAACCGCCAAATCCTTTACCGTTAAAATTTCACCCGTAAATTTTATCGGAGCAATTTTTAATTCTTCCTTGCTTTCAATATTCTTTAACAGCTCTGACTTTTCCTCCGCCGCTTTTTCTCTGCGCGCCTCAATATTTTTTGAACGTTTCATTGCCTTGGCGGCTTTATGACCTACAAATCCACGGTCAAAAAAGCCTTCACTGTTTTTGTTATTGTCCCTATACTTCCCCTTTTCAGTTTTATCCGCCCAAGCCGCGCTCCGTTTCGCCGCCTGCGTAAGTTTAGAAATTTCTCTTTTTAGTTTTATATTTTCATTAATTTCAAAATTATCACGTCTTGTTTTATTCTCAAACCACGTTGAAAAATCTCCCTGATACAATTCAATGTTTGTACGGTTTATTGAGAGTATATGGTCAATACAATTGTCCATAAAACTTCTGTCGTGCGAAACGAGTATAAAGCCCTTCTTGGAATTGAGATATTCGCTTACCTTTCTTCTGCCCTCTGTGTCAAGGTGATTTGTAGGTTCGTCTATCAGCAGAAAATTGTCCTGACGCGTAAACATAATCGCAAGCATAAATTTTGTACGCTCACCGTTACTCAGTGTTTCAAACGGACGATACAGTATATCCGCGTCAACTCCGAGAAGATTTAATTCTTTTTGTATTTGCCAGTATTCCGCTTCGGGATTTATTTCAGCAGCAATATCAGCAGGAAACATTGACCTGTCATTTATCTTAAAAGGGAAATAATCAAATTTCACGTCTGATGTAATACTGCCTCTGTATTCCTCCATACCCATAAGCAGTTTTAAAAATGTTGTTTTGCCTCGTCCGTTTCTGCCCGTAAAACCAAGTTTCCAGTCCGTATCAAGTCTTAGCGAAACATTCTCAAATATATTTTCATAACTGCCGTCATACCCAAATGTTAAATTACTTATATTTATCAATGACATAAATTTTCACGTCCTTTCGAAAAAAGTGCTGCGGCAAAAACAATCCGCAGCACGTCAAAAATACATACAAAAAGAAGATTGCAATTACCGCGCAGGCACACAAAAAAGTGTGCATAATAAAATCTGCTTACGGTTAATTGCGCATCTTCCCACATCCAATCTGTAATTTAATAAGCTGATTATATCAAACATATCTGTATATGTCAAGATTTATTGACTTAAAAAACAAAATAGTATATAATAAAGCAAATAATTAGCAAGGGGATTTTTATGATGGATTTAACGTCACCTAAAGTAATAAGAAGTATTCAGGACAAGTTCGGCTTTACATTTAAAAAGGGGCTGGGACAAAATTTTCTCACCTCAAATGACATATTGGAGGATATAACAGACGCGGCGGATATTGACGGCGGCGTTATAGAAATAGGTCCCGGTTTCGGTGTACTTACCCGCGCGCTTGCCGAAAGAGCCGAAAAAGTCATTTCGATAGAGCTTGACGAACGGCTTTTACCCGTACTGCAATACACGCTATCCGATTTTGACAATGTTAAAATTGTGAACGCAGATGTTTTAAAGCTTGACCTTCATTCACTTATACAAGAAGAATTTGGCAGTCAGAAAGTAAGCATTGCGGCAAATCTCCCCTACTACATCACAACACCGATAATAACACGTCTTTTAGAAGAAAAACTTCCCGTTAAAAATATTGTTGTTATGGTTCAGAAGGAGGTTGCCGAACGTATGGCGGCTGAACCGTCAACAAAAGACTACGGCGCAATAACTGTCCTTTGCAAGTATTTTACGAAACCTCAGATTGTTGCAAACGTGCCTTCGTCGCTGTTTGTACCGCCACCGAAAGTTGACAGCGCAGTGCTTAAATTAGAAGTACTGGACAAGCCTGCCGTTGATGTAAAAGACGAAAAGTTATTTTTCAGAGTAGTAAAAGCCGCATTTTCACAACGCAGAAAAACTTTGTTAAACTGTCTTTGCGCGAATTTCCCCATAAACAAAACAGATATGTCCGAATTACTTTTACAACTAGGTATCGACCCCAAACGCCGCGGCGAAACGCTGTCGCTTGAAGAATTTGCCGCTGCAGCCGACGCAATAAAATCTTTTTCGGAACAACCGTAAAAACTAACCTTTATCTAACCCTTAATATGGTATAATCCTTTTTGTAAGCTATAGTTTATAAAACATATTAAGGAGGATAAAATAATGAAAACATTAAAAAAATCAATCACTTTACTTACCGCCGCTTTAGCGGTTTCGGCAGTTACCGCTTGTCCTATTTCGGCACAGACAGACGTATCAACTGCACCTGTCAAGACATACACCTACAATTTTGATACACTGAAAGCGCTGACATTAAAATGCGGTCTTGATTACGACGTCAATGTAGACGAAGAAAACGGCGTAATCACTTTTTCTTCAAAGGACGGTAACGTATACGGAGATTTTGTTGTCAGCTATGCGACAGCGGACGGCAAGACTCACGTATATCCCGCAAAAATGAGCATAGAGGACGGCGTGTCAGAAACTGAATATTGCGTAACTATCTGTTCTGACGTCGAAATCGACGAATAACCACTTGCACGGCAGCAAAATGCTGCCGTGCGAAATTTTTAACTGGAGATTAAAATTATGAAACTGCTTTTGATTGAGGACGAAGAAGATTTATCAGCCATTATAGCAAGAGGACTTCGCAAAACAGGTTATGCTGTTGACTGCGCATATGATGGTGAAGAAGGGCTTTATATGTACGGTGTGAACGAATATGATTTAATCATTCTTGACCTGAATCTTCCCGTAATCGACGGTATCAATGTTTTAAAACAAATACGAGCCGAGGACAACCATTCAAAAATACTGATATTGTCTGCCAGAGGACAGCTTGAAGAACGCGTTGAAGGACTTAATCTCGGTGCAAACGATTATATGGTAAAGCCGTTTGATTTCCCTGAACTTGTGGCGCGCATAAATGTTCTTTTAAGAATTGATTTCATACAAAGCCCCGCAATTCTCATATGCGGCGCAGTCAAAATGGATACACTGAAAAGAGAAGTTTTTGTTTCACACAAAAAGGTCGCTCTGACAAAAAAGGAGTATTCCATTCTGGAATATCTTTTACGTCATAAAGGTGAAGTAGTAAGCGCGGAAAGGCTTATTGAGCACGTATGGGACAGTGAGGCAGACCTGTTTTCCAACTCGCTGAAATACCACCTTTCTATGCTGAAAAAGAAACTCGGTGTTAATTGTATAAAAAACATACGGGGTCAGGGATATATTATCGGAGGTTAGCTTAAAATGAAACAGATTTCATTTAAAATGAGGATTGCACTGTTTACAGGGATTATCGTATTGATAACCTCACTTTCACTTACGCTGGTTTCAATGTACAACGCAAAAAAACAAATAGATTTGGTTGTATCATTTAAAACGCCTGCCGAGGAAAACGCTGATGTCACGTACACCGTCACATCTGAACATTCTTTATCTGCTGAAATAGACGATTCGACAGCTATTGACACGGCAGATTCAGACGTTTCTTTTAATACCTATACCGTCAAGGCAAATCAGGCAAGCAAACGGTTTAATATTCTAAGCATTGCCGCAATGATTATTATAGCCGCCGCAGGTATGACAGGCGCGTATTTCTTTGCCGGAAAATCACTCAAGCCCATAAAGGAATTAAGCAACACCACGCTGTCAATAACAGAAAACAATCTTGATATGCGTTTACCAAGACGCAGTACAAAAGATGAAATAAGTTCACTGACAGATTCCTTTAACTCAATGCTTGACCGCCTAAGCGACGCTTTTGAACAGCAAAAGCGGTTCTCGGCAAACGCGGCGCACGAATTCAAAACGCCCGTAGCCGTCATAAAAGCGGGACTTCAGACACTTATGCTTGACGACACGGCGGATATAAAGGATTACAAAGAGGTTTTTGAAGTGATAAGCCGTAATTCCAAACGGCTTGCGGACATTGTTGACGACTTACTCACACTTACGAACAAAAACGCAGATTTACCCCTTGAAACAGTTTCGATAAACTCAATGCTTTGTGATATTGTTCGTGATTTAACACCAAAATACAGGATAAAAGAAGTAGAAGTAAAATATGATTTTGAAAGTGAGTTTTTTATAACGTGTCCCGAAACACTTGCTTACAGATTGTTTACAAACCTGATTGAAAACGCGTTTAAATACAATAAGCCAAACGGTGAAATTATACTTTCCGCAAAAAGTATCAACGGAAATTGCGAGGTCTGTATACGCGACTGCGGAATCGGTATTCCTGCCGAGGATATGCCGTATATATGGAATTCATTCTACTGCGTCGATACTTCACGTTCAAAAAAACTCGGCGGAACAGGGCTTGGACTTTCTGTCGCAAAAGAAATTGCCGACCGTTTCGGCTGGGAACTGTCAGCTGTTTCAACACTCGGCGAGGGCAGTGAATTTACGGTTAAATGCAAAAATATTACCGATTAAAGGACAAGTCCTTTAATCGGTAATATTTTATAATTTGAAATCTTCGGGATTAAAATTTGTTTTCAGTTTTTTTCTTCGCCGCGTATGACGTTTTAAAATATCGTAACAGAATTTATCGCAGGCGTCACTGTTAAAAGGTACTGCCTGCTTTTTTTTAGCGCAGTATATTTCGTCTTCCCCCTGCTTTTCAGCATACTGACACACTGCACATTTTTTATCTATATCCTGCGAATATATCATTTCCTTACCACCACTACATACTTTCAACAGTTTCTATACCTAACAGGTACAGCGCGCTTTTTATAACCTCTGTCGTCACACTGACAAGAGCAAGACGCGCTTTTTTTGTTTCCTCGTCAACGTCGTCCTTCAAAATCGGATTTGTATTATAGAACTTATTAAACGCCTTTGTCAGATTTGTAACATAGCGGTTAATGTAGAACGGCTCGTTCTTGTCTGCCGCTGTCTTTACCGCGTCTGCGAAACCGCTTAATTGCTTTACAAGTGAATATTCCTCATCAGAAACCGTTTTTGAGAAATCGGCATTTTTAAAGTCAATACCTTCCGCTCTGCGGAGAATACTTCTTCCGCGCGCATAACCGTACTGACAGTATGGCGCACTTTCACCATCAAAGTCAAGCATACTTTCCCAGCTGAATACAATATCCTTTTCACGTCCGTTTTTAAGGAAGGTATATAAAATCGCACCAATACCGATTTTCTTTGCCGCGTCGTCTGCGTCATCAACAGCAGAACCGTTGGAAATAATAATTTCCTTTGTTTTTTCTATAGACTCGTTTAAAACGTCCTCTAAAAATACAACGTCGCCGTGACGGGTTGACATATTCTTTCCGGGCAGCTTTACAAGTCCGAACCCAACATGTTCGCAGCCGTCAGCCCATTCCCAGCCCGCTTTTTTCATCACTGTAAATATCTGTTTGAAATGCAGTGCCTGCGGAATACCCACAACATAAATATTTTTATAAAAGTCATAAGTTCTATGACGGTACAGCGCAGCCGCAATATCACGTGTGGCATAAATAGTCGCGCCGTCAGATTTAAGAATAATGCACGGCGGAATATTAAGCTCACACAGGTCAACCACCTGCGCGCCGTCGCTTTCAGTAAGCAAGCCTTTATCACGAAGAATATTCACAACCTCGTCCATCTTGTCAGAATAAAATGCCTCGCCGTTATACGAGTCAAACTCTACTCCGAGCATATCATATACTCGCTTAAACTCCACAAGACTTATATCTCTGAAATATTTCCACAAAGCTGTTGTTTCCTCGTCGCCGTCCTCAAGTTTTTTAAAATATCCGCGCGCTTCGTCCTCCAATTCAGGGTGTGTTTCCGCCTCGTCGTGAAATTTTACATATATTTTTAAAAGCTCGTTTATCGGGTCTTTTTCTATTACTTCTCTGTCACCCCAGCGCTTATATGCGCTTATCAGCTTACCGAACTGCGTGCCCCAGTCGCCCAGATGATTAAGAGAATGGACCTTATAGCCGAGATGTTTATAAATTCTTGCAAGAGAATTACCAACCGCTGTTGAAAACAGATGTCCTATATGGAACGGTTTTGCAATATTGGGCGACGAATATTCGCACAAAACTGTTTTGCCCTCGCCTTCATTGCTCATACCCCATTTTTCAGGCGCTTTTTCAATTTCCTTAACAGTTTCTGAAATAAATTTCTCACGGTTAAAGAAAAAATTTACATATCCGCCGACAGGCTGTACTTTATCAATCATATCGTCATCTGACAGCCTTTCGGCAAGCTCCTGAGCAATAACAGGCGGCGCCTTACGCATCACCTTCGCAAGCGGAAAACACGGAAATGCCAAATCACCCATTTTTTCCTCGGGCGGTACTTCAATTGAATTTTCTACTGTTTCGCGTTCAAGCTCTGTCAGCTTAACTATTTTTTCTATTATATGTTCCTTAAAATCCATCACTTTGTTTCTCCCATCATAAAGCTTTCTTGTTATTATAACATTTTCACAACCCATATGCAAGGGTGGTTTTGTACATTATACTGTTTTTTTGCTTAAAATATTGTAAAAACTGACAGACAGGTATATAATATTGTAGTCAGAAAAATACACAGAGGAGAAATTAAAATGACTAATCGTGAAAACATAAGAAATATAGCAATTATAGCGCACGTTGACCACGGCAAAACCACACTTGTTGACGCAATGCTTGCCCAGAGCGGTACTTTTCGTGAAAATGAGCAGGTGGACGAGCGTGTTATGGACTCCAATGACCTTGAAAAAGAAAGAGGCATTACAATCCTTGCAAAAAACACTTCCCTTTATTATAAGGACGTAAAAATAAACATTATAGACACACCGGGTCACGCCGATTTCGGCGGCGAGGTTGAACGCGGACTTGAAATGGTTGACGGCGTACTTTTACTTGTCGACGCATTTGAGGGCTGTATGCCGCAGACGCGTTTTGTACTGTCAAAGGCGCTTGCGCTTGACTTAAAGCCCGTTATTGTCGTAAACAAAGTTGACCGTCCAAACGCAAGACCGTACGAGGTGGTTGACGAGGTGCTTGATCTGTTTATTGACCTTGGCGCAACAGAGGAACAGCTTGACACACCCGTTATTTACGCGTCAGGCCGCGATGGGTGGGCAACGGCTGAATACAATCCTGAACAGCCAAACGAGGACCTTACAGACCTGTTTGAATTAATAGTAAATTATATCCCCTGCCCTAAGTGCGAGGACGACGCGCCTTTCCAAATGCTTGTTTCAAATATCGACTACGACGAGTATACGGGAAGAATTGCGGTCGGAAAAATTGAGCGCGGAAAAATAAATGTAAATATGCCGCTTTCAATATGCCGTCACGACGGTAAAGTCACCCACGGCAAGGCTACCAAGCTTTACACGTTTGAGGGACTAAAAAAGACACCTGCCGACGAGGTGGGCGCAGGTGACGTTGTTGCAATATCAGGTATTGCCGATATAAATATCGGTGAAACGGTATGCGACACCAACACACCCGACCCGCTGCCGTTTGTTAAGATTGACGACCCTGTACTGTCAATGACTTTCAGCGTAAATGACAGTCCTTTTGCAGGTCAGGACGGTAAATTTGTCACCTCACGTCATCTTCGTGACAGACTGTTCCGTGAGCTTGACTCAAACGTCAGTCTGCGCGTCGAGGAAACAGACTCAACAGAAAGCTTTATTGTTTCGGGACGAGGCGAACTTCATTTATCGGTGCTTATAGAAAATATGCGCCGTGAAGGTTATGAATTTCAGGTATCAAACCCTGTTGTTATCTACAAGGAAATTGATGGTGTTAAATGTGAACCTATTGAAAGTCTTACCGTTGATGTACCTGACGAATATACAGGTACCGTTATGGACGGCGTTATTCAGCGCAAGGGTGAAATGACAAATATGGCGCCTACCGCTCAGGGATATACACGGCTTGAATTTCTTATTCCGTCACGCGGACTTATCGGTTACCGCAGTGAGCTTTTGACTGCTACAAAGGGTACGGGAATAATAAACAGTATTCTTGAAAAATACGAACCGTATAAGGGCGATTTTACAGGCAGAACGCGCGGTACACTTATAGCGTGGGAGGACGGTACAACCGTCACTTACGGTCTGTATAATGCTCAGGAACGAGGTACCTTGTTCGTAGGCGCAGGCGTTAAAGTTTATGAAGGTATGATTGTCGGTGAAAATGCCAGACTTGAGGACGTTGTTGTAAACGTCTGCAAGAAAAAGCACGCGACAAACACTCGTGCGTCAGGGTCAGACGACGCATTAAAGCTTGTTCCGCCGCGTGATATGAGTCTGGAACAATGTCTTGATTTTATTGCTGACGACGAGCTTTTGGAAGTCACTCCGGAAAACCTGAGAATGAGAAAGAAAATTCTTAATACAAGCTTGCGTGCAAAGTCAGTAAGCAGAAAGAAATAATAGAAAAACCACCCTTATAAGGGTGGTTTTTTAGTCAATCTCCGTATATAAAAATTCACTGAGAAAATTTTGTAAATTTTTGTTGACAAATGTATTTTTATATTTATGTTTGGAAATAATAATACCAATACATAAAAAAGGGGTGACGGTTTTGGCAAGATTTTTAAAACATTTGTTTCTACTCTCGTTCGGCGGTATTTCTTATCTTATTATTGAACTTCTGTTCAGGGGCTATTCACACATCAGTATGTTTTTTCTTGGCGGATTGTGCTTTCTTATTGTAGGATTTCTTAACGAAAAAAATACTCTTGAAATTCCATTTATAGGACAAATGCTGCTTGGAGCAGTTATTATCACTGCGCTGGAATTTGTATTCGGCTGCATTTTGAATTTATGGCTGCATATGCACGTCTGGGATTACTATGGTATGCCGTTTAACATTTTAGGGCAGGTATGTCTGCCGTTTATGTTTCTATGGTTTTTATTAAGCGGTGTTTGCATAGTTACAGACGACTATTTGCGTTATCTATTTTTCGGAGAAGAAAAACCGCACTACTATTTATTTAAATCGCGTTCATAAAACTTCATTTTCAATAAAATCATACCATAAAAATCATTTTACCATATCTTACACGCTTTTTCACATTTTTTTTACAAAAAAATATGAAACTTTTTTAGTTTTTTAGGAAAAGCTATAGTGAAGGTGGTGATTTAGGTGAAAAAAGTAATTATTCTGATAGTTTTTATACTTAGCTGTTTTACTTCTACAGCCTTTGCGTCAGCGCAGTTTGACAAGGTGCTCTCGGATATAATTTCAGAATACGGTATAAGCGAAAACGGCATTATATATGCAGACGAATTAAATTTTGAAAATCGTCAGTCACTTTTCGTTGTGATTGCAAATAACGGTTCAGCGGAATGCCGTGTCTATGACGACGCAGACGGCATACAGCTTACAGATACCGTAAGTCTTCCTCTGACTGCAAGATTGTCAATTGCCGAAAAAGACGATACAAGCTATATTTTAAGTGGTACTGATACTTTTTTTACACTGCAAAACGATTCCTTTGTCCGTGTTGAACCAATCCGTTCAGAGAGGGTTAAACCTATTGCTGAAATCAAAAACGGCAAGCTGTCTGTTTTTATAAACAGAGATGAAATTTTTCACTGCCTGAATCAGCTTAAACAGAAAACGATTACTGAGTATCCGTTCCAGAACAGAATCAATGCAGTTTCCGAAGAAGATTTAAAAGATATTAAAACTATGCTGTCCGCCTGCGCCGACCTTATGAGTTTTGATATAAAAAACTATGATTATGATACTATTTTTAAATATGTACTTTACACACATCAAAATTTTAAGGTACTTACCGATATTGACCCAATGACAGGAAGCAGCAGCAGTCTTGGTTACAATAACGTGTCTATAGCAGGCAGCAGCTTTATTGATTACATTATGGAAAACATTCTCCGCATTTCACCCGAAAAACCTCCAGTAAATAATCTTCTAAACCGCGGATTTTGCTACAGCGGAGGTTACTATTACTATACAGGCGGATTTGACGTATTCTTCTCTACTGAAATTAAAGATATAATCGGTATATACGACCTCGGCGGCAATGCCGTTTATATTGTATTTTCCGACATTTACACAGAAGGGGACACTAAAACTCCCGAATATAGTTTTGCTATAATGCAAAAATCAGATAGTCACTACTCACTTCTCAGACTCGGTATGGGAAAAAATCTTCCGTCAGCAGAAGAAGTTATGCAATACTCCCCCGCTTTAGGGGACACTAAATCCGAAGACAACAAGGACACTAAAACTCCGTTCAAGAACAGTAAAATAATGCTGCCCGTATTGCTGCTTATAATATCAGTTGGTATTGTAGGTATTGTAGGTTTTATATTTGCTATAGCCGCCCTGCTGCGTGACAAACGCCGTTAAGTAAAATGTATTTACTGTCCCCCTTACGGGGGATTTTATTATTTACTTTTTATCTGTTTTATGATATAATATATTGTATGACATATCAGAAAGGACAAATAAAATGATAGCAGCGCTAAAAAAAGCAATTTTACATATTCTTGACTGTAATTCAGGCGTCAGCGTTTACTCTGACGAAGAACTTGATATTACAGACGCAAGCATAAACAGTTTTATAACAAAACATATTGAAAAAGTATTTGACGACGCAAGTTTGAGAAACGGTGAGTTTTCCGAAAACAGCGGATTGAAATATCATCTCGCGGAATACAAGAAAAGCGAGGACTATTTTATAACACTTTCGCGTTTTGCAGCTGAACGTATTTATGAAGGAGTAAGCCAGTCGGACAAGCCTGACTCCTCAGACTTGATTATATGTGACTGTATTATAAATGACAGACCCGTTATAGCCGTACTTAAATGCGATAATAAAATCGGATACACACATCAGGTAATGCAGGACGAAGGCAGCGTGAAAAATCAGATTATAAATCATTACGCAATACTTCCCACCACATCTCAGAAAATAAGCGAATGTGCATTTATTCATACAGATGATTTTACTATTAAATATAAAAGTAAAAAACGCAAAATTGACGGTGAAACCACTGATTTAATCGCCGACGTACTGCTTGAATGTATTTATGATATTTCTTCGAGAGAATCGGTAAATGCTGTTAAAAAAATCGCAAAACAGGTTACGGAAGAAAACGGCGGCGATACTCTTGAAACACTTTCTAAAATGAAGGAATACGTTACAGAAAGCGTTGAAGAGGGCGACACCGAATATATTGAAACAGAAAAAGTAGCCGAAAAGCTCTTTGACGGTAAACCGGGTATGCGTGACGAGTTTATGGAAAAAATAGAAAAAGCAAACGTGCCGCAAAAAGTTGAGGTAAACAGCTATGTTACAAAAAAACTGTCGTCAAACGTTAAAATAGTTACAGACATAGGTATAGAACTTGTTTTCCCTGCCGAATATTATCAGAATAACGACTACATAGAATTTATCAATAACGAAGACGGCACAATATCTATTCAGATAAACAATATCGGCGAGCTTATAAACAAGTAAGAATTTAACTTGAAACTTTGTCATTTATGTGATAGAATATTTTTAATACAAATTTTGAGGAGATTAAACAATGGAACTACACGAATCGGGAGAAATGTATCTCGAAACAATACTTGTTTTAAAAAATCGTTTCGGATATGTGCGTTCAATAGATATTGCAAACGAGCTGGGCGTTTCCAAACCGAGCGTAAGCCGTGCCGTGGCTCTGTTAAAAGATAACGGATATATCACATTTGACCCGAACGGTATGATTTTGCTTACAGACAGCGGTAAAAATGTTGCAGAAAAGATTTACGAACGTCATAATATACTTTCGCAGTTTCTTGCAAAGCTCGGTGTAAACGAAACCACCGCCGCACACGACGCCTGTAAAATTGAACATATTATAAGCGACGAAACTTTTGATATTATCAAAAAAAAGCTTTCTGAATTGAACTAAAAAAGGACTGAATCTTCAGTCCTTTTTTAATATGCTCCGCGCTTAAATATTACTGCATATACAGTTCTTATTATAAGCGATATATCAAGTGAAATGCTCCTTCGTTTTATGTATTTCATATCCATATCAACCCAGTCTTCAAAGGATAAATCGCTCCTGCCGTATGCCTGCCAGAAACAGGTCAGTCCGGGTGTTACCATCAAACGCTGACGGTGATAGTCCGTATACTGCGCCACCTCATCGAGCAGCGGCGGACGTGGTCCGACAATACTCATATCACCTTTAAGAATATTCACAAGCTGCGGCAGTTCGTCTATACTGTACTTCCTTATAAATTTACCGACCTTCGTTATACGAGGGTCATTTTTAATCTTAAAAACAGGTCCGTCCATTTCATTGTACTTCATAAGCTCCGCGCGCATATTCTCAGCGCCTATACACATACTTCTGAATTTATACATATCAAACAGTTTGTTGTTTTTACCGACTCGCTTTTGCTTATAAATCACGTTTCCTCCGTCGCTTTTAACCGCCGCTGCAGTAACAAGAAAAACGGGCAACAGTATTACTAAGGCAAATAATGAGAGCACAAAATCTAAAACCCGTTTGAAAACCTCATATACGGGTCTGTTCAAATCCTCTGCTGTTATAATAACCTGCTCTCGTTCCTCTTGTAATAACATATCGCCCACACCTTTTAATACCAGCTTATATCCACAACCGAAACTTCGGGTTTATTGTTTATTCTCGGTATAACCCCCGACTTACCCAGTCCGCGAGTGACAATAAGCTTACTGTTTTCTATTTCGTGATAACCGTCGCATAGTTCAGGTAAAAATCCTTGATCCGCCGAATACAATCCGCCTATCCAAGGCAGTCTTACCTGACCGCCGTGCGCGTGACCTGAAAGTGCAAGGTCGATATTATACTCCTCAAGCACTCCAAGGAAATTTTCCGGATAATGAGTCAGTACAAGCTTGAAATTATCCGTGGCATTCATAGCCTTGTTGAAAAACTGTATTCCGTAATCATAATATGTATCGGGTCCCTGCGTAAGACCAATGATATCTATCGGCGTTCCCTTTATATCAACGGTTTCGCTTTCATTATTCATAATTTTTATTCCTGCCGCCTTGATATCGTCATAAATGGCGGAATCACTGAATAGCATAGCGTCTATCTCGTGATTGCCCAGAGAATAGTATACAGGCGCAATATTATTCAGCGCCCTGCACAATGTCAGAACCACTCCGTAATCATCAGGTCTGCTTTCCATATTCATATCACCGACAACCGCTATAATGTCGGGCGACAGATTTTCTATTGTTTCTTTCAGTCTTTCATTATCATTGCCAAACTCCTTCATATGAAGGTCTGAAATGCATACAACCCGAACATTACCTATCACCTTATCAGACTGCACCTGATAAAAATTCTTCTCAAGCTGTGTATTCTGATACATATTATACAACGCATACAATCCTATAATAATTATCAGAGCAAGGATAATACGCCATACAGCGGAATGTTTCTTTTTAGACTTTTGAGGCGCTATAGCCTCCTGCTCAGTATCAAACTTTTCGTTTTCATTCATAGCGATTATCCTCCTTTACTGATTTTTACTTTCCTGCTGAGTATTAGCCGACGCTTTACGGAAAGCGGCTCCCATAAGCTTTCTCATATCGTAAATCTTTTCATCGTTCGTTTCAGCAACAACTACGCTCACCTTGATAGTCGCGCTCGGTGACTGAACATTGTGATAGTTCACAAGCTCCTCAAGGTACTGCTTAAAATCATTTGCACGCTGCAAAGTACATTCCTCAAACATACCTATAAACTGGTCGCTGCCGTTATAGCCTGCGAAACCGTAGCTCGACGCCGCACGCTTTAATATCTTACCGAATGCCTTCAGCAGTGCGTCACCTGCCTCACGTCCGCCTTTATCATTTACATACTTCAGATTATCTATTTTTATCAGTGCAAACACGAATGAATCCTTCAGTTTCTCAGAAGCATACTTTTCAATTTCAACATCGCACATAGCTCTGTTCGGAAGTCCCGTCTTTCTGTCGGTATACATAATATAATCCAAAAATTCCTTGGAACGTCCGAGGATAATAGCTCCTATACAGCCTCCGAAGAAGAATATAATAATCGCAAGGAAAATATACATTCTTACATTAATCTTCTCGTCAGTCGTAATACTTGCAAGCGTTGATACATTGTATGCGCCTACATACTGGTTATACTCGTCCACAGTATCCGAAACAATTACATACATATCATCAAGCGTCTTTGAAAGCTCATTAAGACTGTCTTCTATTTCTTTTGTATTACTCTTATTTTCTGCCGCCTCGTCGTCACCCTCCTGAGTAAATATATTCAGAATTTTACGCTTATGCTCAATATCAACCTGCAATTTTTCCTTTTCCGCCTCAAGTTCAACAAATTCCGCTATAAGACTGTCATATGTCGTTTCACTTGCCACACGCCATTCCTCGTTACGGTCCTCATAAACGTCTTTTAAAATATAATCGCTTGAGGTATTGCCCTTTTCGGAATCTGTACCAAAATGATATTCAGCGCCTTCCTTATTCTTCGTACTGTACTTATTTATAAGGTCACTCAAATCATTAATTTTCAGCTGCATATTCTGTAAATCCAGTTCATATGTAGCAATATCACTTTGGTATTTCTTAATAAGCGTACCTCTGTCCTCAGTAACCTCCTGTTCAAGAATAAGAGAATATATCTGAGGTATATCGTAATCAAGATACGACTTATAAATCTCATAAAGGTCACTGAAGGAATATCCCGTTGCCGCACTTCTGTAATTCGGCTGAGTTTCCTTTTTCGCAGTGAGATAATTCGATATATTCTCTGCCCACGAATCCAGAATTTCAGCGCGTTCTATGTAATCATAATGATTGTCCGTACCGCGTACATTATTATTTGGAAGTGTCTGCTGATTTATATACTTTTCACCATAAACCGCAAAGTAATTTTTAATAATGGAATCCAATACCGTATGCGCGAAGTTCTTATCGTATTCACTTCCCACAGAAAATGATACTACATAATCAGTAGGGAAAAATTCATATTCTTCTCCCTGTTCCAGAATAGCCTCTTTTCTGACTTCCTCATCAGCAGGAGTTATTCCTTCAACACGGCACTTAGAACGTATAGCGTCCGCTCCTATATTAAGGTTCAAATCCTCAAGCACATTGGTAATTACCGACGCAGAATATATCTCCGTAACGTCCAAATCATTGCCGCTCGGTGTCTTTCCGCTTGACGCGTCGGGATTTGTAAAGCTGATTACCGTACTTGCAGTATATTCCTGATTGTACATAGCGTACTTATACACGACAAACGCGCCAAAAACACAGACAAGGAATATAAGATACTTCCATTTGCTCAGATATCTGAGAAGGTTGAATTTATTCATTACAGCGAACCCTCCTTCCTTCTGATATAGCCGTCTATTACATAGTACAGACCGCACAATATAATGAAGAATACGACTGCCGAACCTATAACCGCCTCAAGAATAAATATCTTTCCTGATGAATTATCATATGTTTTAAATGTAAGATAATCTTTTGTCGTATACTTGATATAATCTTTATCTGTAGTATCAGCGATAACCGCCACATTCTTTAATTCCTCGTCTACAGAAAGCATAAGTTCCTCAGCCTTCTGATAATCAGCGTCTGCTGCTGCCGACGCGGCAACCTTTGCCATTATATCATTATTTTCAATTATTTCACGGTTTGTTTCACTTCCCTGCGTCAGGAAATAATCTGCGTCCTTTGTAAGATAATCTGTTCCGATATTCGTTCTCGACATATAGTATTCCATACGCTCATTAACCGCAGGCACCATAACTGTTCCAATCATTGCGCTGTCGTAATTCTCAACGCCTGATTTTCTCACATTGTAATCAATCATATCCTTTTGATATTTGATACTTAGTATATCGTTTTTATAGGCAAGTGTTTCTGTATAAAGAGCTTTGTCGCGTGACAGACCCGTTTCAAGAGCAAACGCATAATATTTCTTAATACTGTACTCCTGAACGTTCTGAATCATTCGCTTTATAGTCTGAAAGCTCTGACCTGTAATTTCCGAACGATATGTAGAATTTTCCTCTATTCTTTGCTGAATATATCGTAACATTTGGTCTGATTTATTTGTAAACAGCTTTGCTATTTCAATATATTCCTTGTCCTTTATATCTCCCAAATCGTACATCAGAACTGATTTTACACCGACATATTCCTCGTGGAACATATCATTATACGCCTTACAGATAAGATTCATCATATCCTCGGACGATATATTTTTTATATGCCTGTCGTGTTTGTAACTCAAAGTATAGCTTGTCGATATATAATAGGTATTTTCATCAAGCGGGTCAATTGTTTTACCCGTATTGTTTTCCGCAATATCAATACAGTCGGCAAGTTCTGAGGTAGTTATTACATTCTGCAAGCCTGCATATGAAATCACACGCTCCATCACCTTATCCGACTTCAGCTCATATACGTTGTAACGCGTTAAATTCGGGTTTTGTCCTTTTGACGCCTGCTCATAATTTAACGACAGCACAACACTATGCCTGCCAAGACTGCCCGTATATGTAACAAGCAGACTTACAAACGCAAATATGCACACCAGTACAACAATAGATTTAATATTGCTTGATACGATAAACAATATCCTTTTAAAAATGTTTGCCTCACTCAAATCCACTCCGGAGAATTTTTCTTCACTTCGAACGAAGAATTTTGAGAGCCATTTATACCCCTTATTCATCAAAAAATCCCTTCTTTACCTTTTATATATTGTAACATATACTTTTTCAATCACCCTTTAAAAGCGGTTCACGCGCTTTTACCCAAGGCCAGAGCTTTATATCCTGTTCCGTACGCTTATGAAACGCATAGCCCATAGGCATAAGCCTCAGAACAAGACTTGAATAGTAATAATACAATGTGTTATCAGTTGTGTAAGTTATAAATATGTAGAGTTCACACAGGAAAAACAGCATTGCCACCTTTTCACCCCAATGATTAAGCATCCAATTAAGCTGAAATATCCAAGTATAAATCATCCAAGCCCAGAAACCAATAAAACCAAGCTCAATATACAGCGTCAGAATATTATTATGCAGAGCAAACACACCTATATGCGCGTCAGGATTTGTCTGCACCACTTTCTGTAATATGACCGTAGTATACTCAAAGCCGTAACCGATAAAACCAAGACTTATATTATAATAATTTTCTATATATTTATAAATCTCATTACGTCCCATTGTGTCAATACCCAGTTGATTTGTTATCATTTCAAACCAGCCGAAACGCGTCGCGGTTACATAGGCAAACGAAAACAGAACAAACGTCCACGCTATTATTTTCATCAGCGATATTCTGTATTTCGAGCGTATACGTCCGAGTACAAACGCCATTATCACAGCTATCGGCAGCGCCGCCATTGCAATACGTTTCCAGCCGAGGAAAAAATAGAACAAAGCAATAAGAATGTCAATTACTCTTTCTTTATTATGCTGTGCAAAGAATAAAAAATAAATCACAAAAAAACCAAATATAAAGGTTATGTCGTGTACCTCCATTGCCCGAACAAATCCTGCCTGTTGACCGCCTGTAATCATTGTAATTACAGAATTTATACTCTCTGCCGGACCAAATGAAACCATATTTATCAAAAGCATTGAAGTGTTTGCCAACGCAAGCCCGTAAAATGTCGTATATATAGCTCTTTCACCAAACATATATGCTCCTGCGAAAATTATCAGCAAGACGAGAAACTGGTACATAAACTTTGTCGCGCCGCGCATTATAAACTCAACAGTTTCGAGATTAATTATCCACAACAATATAGACCAAACGATTATTCCAACCAACACAAATGCGTACACGCCTACAAACCGTCCTGCTGTCTTTACCCTGTCAAGATTTCCCGACACGAACAAAATCACCGCGCCGATTACAACAATCAGTATACTTAACGCCTTCATAACGCGCGTCATTGCAAAAGAAAAGTCAGGCATATCACCCATTGCGGAGGCAGCGAGTATTACTATGTACACAATCTGCAGAAATATATGTTTTTTATCTTCTGTTTCTGTCAATCCGCATACACTTCCTCTCTCTTCCGCTTTTTTATAACAGTATCCTCTCTTTTCTGAATAACCACACTGTCGGGCGGATATTCTCCCTTAATAACACTGCCTGCTCCGATTACACAGCCATTGCCGATTATACTTCCGCGCAGTATTACAGTATTTGCGCCAATCCATACATTATCCCCTATTATCACAGGCGCAGTTACAAAACCACTGTCGTGTATCGGTATTACACCGTCGATATGGTGGTCGTGGTCGTAAATAAACACATTAGGTCCTATAGCAGTATTGTTTCCTATTGTGATATTTTCTTTGGATATCAACATACAGCCATTATTTAAAAATGTGCCTTCTCCTATACATACAATGCCGCCGTCAGCCTCCACCGATACGGAACGTTTTATATGAATATGTTTGTCTAAATATATTTTACCACCGTTTGAAGCAGATATTTTTGCAGTACAAGAAATATCCTGCGGAATTTTTGAGAAAAAACCTCGTGGATTAAACAATTTTACAGTAATCAAATGCCACAGCGCAAAAAACGCGCGTATGTACAATGAAATTTTTTGTTTCATACTATCAGTCCTTATAAAGTTCCAATGTCATTTCAGTTATTGTATCCCAGCTGTAGTTTTTGGATATATATTCTATCTGATTTGAAGTATCGCGCTTTTCAGAGGCAAGAATCCGAGCCATTTTTTTCCGTAAATCCTCAGTATTACCCTTTTTAAACGTATAACCGTAATCACAAAGTACGTTAGTCATAGCAGGAATATCGCTTACAAGACATTCCGCACCGCAGGACATTGCCTCTAAAAGACTTAACGGCATACCTTCGTGGTCGCTCGGCATAACGTAAAGACGGCAGTTTGAATACAGCTCCCATAGTTCTTCACCCTCAACAAAGCCTGTAAAAATAATCCGTTCGTCCGTTGCCATATCGCGTATTTCACGTGCATACTCATCAGAATGACTTACTCCCCCTGCTATCACAAGCTTTTTATCTGTTTTAAGCTCTGAAAATGCCCTTATTAAATACGGAAGTCCCTTTACTGGCACAATCCGTCCCAGAAATAATATATAATCGTCCTTTAAAAGTCCGTACTTATCTTTAATTATATTTGGTTCTCTATAGTCTTGAATATCTACACCATTATGAAAAACGCGTGTTTCCCGTCCGTATGTATCGAGAAAATACTGTCTTGTTTCCTCCGAAAGCACAATTATTTCATCAGCATACTTAGCCGCCATTTTCTCACCGAATTTAAGAACCTTTACCGCAAATCCCTGCCACTTAGACTGCTGCCAGTCGAGTCCGTGTATACTTGCAATTGTGCGTATACCGAAAAAATGCGGCAGCCACAGCATAGAACAAGGCCCCTCGGCGTGGAAATGGATTATATCATATTTCCCGAAAAGAGCCAGAAACGACGCTATAACCGAATAAACAATTGCATTGAGCTTACTGCTTTCAAACGTAGGTACAGATTTAATTCTAACACCCTCGTATTCCTTTATTTTAACTGTTTCACCGCTTGAAACGTGTTTTCCTCGACGATTATATGCAGTAACGCTATGTCCCGCTTTTGCCATTCTCATAGCGAGCGACTGCACCACTACTTCAACGCCGCCTTCACGCGACGGAATACGCTTATGACCAATCATAGCTATTTTCATTTTATCAGCCCTTCAAATAAATTCAATATTCTTTCCGAATATTCAGATATTGTATCATAGCATACAGACGCGCATTCAGCGCTCATTTGTCTGCACAGCTCTCTATTTTTATATAAATATTCAATCTTTTCAGTCAGTTCGTCCGAATTACCGCTTTCAAACAACAGTCCTGTTCTGCCGTTGTCAATCAATTCGGGAATACCTCCTATATCGGCTCCTATTACAGGAGTCATAAGCGACTGCGACTCCATAACTGTAAACGGACAATTCTCAGCCCACTCAGCTGGAAGCACCGAAAATGCCGCCTTTTCTATTACTTCCTGAAGCTCTTTGCCTGTAAGGAACCCTAAATTTCTTATATTATCTACACCATTGATTTCTTCTTCAAGGTCACCGCCGCCGGCAAATACAAACTGTATTGAAGGAAGATTTTGCGCTGCTCTGATAAGCGTGCGTATACCCTTTTCCTCGCTGTATCTGCCGAAATACAGAACATAATTCTCACGCTCCGCCTCTGATGGTGAAAGCTTTTCAATGAAATTGTGCATTACAACCGTTTTTCCTGTAAGGTCTGTATTTCGTAATAGTTCCTTTTCCATAAACCTTGAAGGACATATTACGCGGTCAATCAGCCTGTATGTATGAAGTATGCGGTAGAGATATGCCTCCGCCGCGCCGAGAATACTCCTTATACGAGAAGAATGTATACAGCGATTTTTTATACACCTGTAATACCTGCCTTCACCGCACTCACGGCACAATCCCTGTACGGCACTGTTTTTCATACGATGGCTCGGACATACAAGCTGAGAATCGTGCGCCGTATATACAATAGGTATATTATGCTTTTTAAGCTCATATATGACTGACGGCGTAAGCTGATAATTAAAATTATTCAGCAATACCGCATCAGGTTTGAAGTCATCTATTACACGTCTGAGCGCCGACGCAGTTTTAAACGAGTATATTATTTTAAACGGATATGTCAGTTTTTTCAGCGACTGCGAATGAAAGTCAATATTTTCGCTGTACGCTCCGACACGATTCCCTGCCTCATTGCGTTCATCAGCCATTCCGAAATATTCTACGTCATTTCCGCTTTCGCCCAAATATTCTCCAAGCTTAAGAATATACGTTTCTGCACCGCCGCGGCGGTACAGATATTTATTTACAATAAGAATACGCATAAGAGCTCCTCCGCGCATTAAAATATGTGTATTTCTATACAACAGTATATCAAAATTCGTATTTCAAGTCAAATAAACGCTATTGACAATATTATGACAGTCATTATATAATCATTGCAGGAAGTTTAAGGGGGAATTACAAATGTTACGTGAAAAACGCCTTGACTGGCTTGATATTGCAAGGGGAATAGGCATTATTTTTGTGGTTTTCGCACATACTCTTATCCCTCAGATACGCGCAAACAATAGGCTTGCAGAGTTTTTATGGATTTTTATTTATAACTTTCATATGCCGTTGTTTTTCTTTATTTCAGGCTTTTTATTTGAAAGAAATCTGTCATATTATCGTAATAAATATACGATAATACTTGGTAAAACAAAATATTTAATGCTGCCTTATGTTGTATTCTCCGTACTCGCATATCTGGCGATATTTACAGCAATGCATATCCCCCCGTTTGCAGCTGTACTGAATACCGGCGGTTATCATATAACAGATTTCAAAAGTGCCGTACTTCAAATATTATTTTACAATCACCACGCTGACCAGCATTTATGGTTTGCATACTCTCTGTTTTTAGTATTTGTGGTAAACATTTTGTTTCCGCGTTTATTGAAATCAAAAATATTTCTTGTGATTTTACTTGCACTGTACATATCCAAGGCATACATTCATTATTTCGGCATACTGAATTATACCGCAGGCGACCTGATATTTTTCTCACTCGCGCGTATTATGTATTCAAATCAGCGTAAATTAAAACCGTCTGCTTTGGCAGGCATAGCGGTATTGTTTGTTATAACGAGCGGCATATACAGCTTTTTCTATATAACCCAAATGCCCCAAAGTGTGTTAAAAGGTATAATTTATTTTATAAGGATTATTGCGTCTGTAAGCGGCATTGTGACCGTTTGTTTCATTTCTCATATTTTATCAGAAAGCCGCCTGAGAAGTTTCTTTAGCCGCTTAGGTACTTATTCATATGACATATACCTAATGCACGCACCGTTTCTTGTTTCAGGCTTAATGGGAATCTTGACAGTATATACACCTCTGCACACGGCTATATGCTCGTTAATCATTCTTTTAATAGGTCTGTTTGTTCCTTATGTGCTGTCACGATTTGTAATAAGAAAAACTCCTCTGCTGTCTGTACCGCTTTTAGGAAAACGTTACCGATAAAAAAGGACTGCTTTTGCAGTCCCACAAAATCACAGCTTACTCACCGTTTAAAATTTTAAATTCTGTTTCAGTAAGTTCACGCACTCCGCCCAAATCCAGAGTTGCGTCCAACTGCACTTCTCCTATAGCAATACGTTTCAGATAGAGCACATTTTTACCCACTCTCGCGCACATTCTCCGTACCTGATGGAACTTTCCCTCCGCAATTTCTACATACACCTCATACGGATTTTCCGTAATCTCCAGTTTTGCGGATTTTGCGGTAAATTCCTTAAATTCCATTCCTGCCGCAAACGCTTCTATATCACTTTCCTCCATTGGGTTATCAAGTTTTGCAAAATATCTTTTATACACATTTTTATTAGGTGAAGTAAGCCTGTGTGCGAACTTACCGTCGTTTGTCAAAAGCAGCAGCCCCTCTGTGTTTATATCCAGCCTGCCAACAGGAAACACTTCAAAATGCGAGTATTCTTCACCCACCAAATCTGTTACAACAGGATATTTTTTATCCGCCACCGCACTTACATAACCTGCAGGCTTATTAAGCATAAGATATACATATTTTCTGTAGTGCAGTTCCTCTCCGTTTACGCAAACAACGCTTTTTTCTCCTACCTGCTCGTCTGCCTTTTTGCAAATCTCTCCGTCAACTGTTATAGCGCCCTGTTTTATCAACTTTTTCACATCTTTACGGCTCGCTATTCCGCAATCGGTAACATATTTATCTAAACGCATTATTCTTCTCCTTAGAAACAAAAACGGCATTTTAAAATGCCGTTTTTGCAACTGTATTTATTTCAAAATTACTGGTTGTACTTAACTGCAAGTTCATCAATTTCGCCGTTTGCCTTCATTTCTGCAAGTGTTGCGTTAATCTTGTCAAGAAGTTCTGTATTGCCCTTCTTTACAGCTATAGCATATTCCTCGCTCTCGAATGCCTCAGCGTCCTCAACAACCTTAAGACCGTTCTTTTCTGCAAGCGCTTTACCTGTTGCAGAGTCGATAACAACTGCGTCAAGTTTACCGTTCTTTACGTCCTGAACAATGTCAATACCTCTGTTTGCTCTTGTAATGTTTTCCTCGGCAATCTGTAAAGTATCTGTTACAATGCCGTCGCCTGTATATCCAAGAACAACGCCGACTTTCTTACCATTCTTTAAATCATCAGCTTTAGTAATATCTGCATTATCAGCGCCTACTACCATTACCTGTGACGCAACAAAATATGTATCTGAGAAATCAACGCTCTGTCTTCTCTCGTCCGTAGCAGTCATACCTGCCGCAACCATATCAACCTTACCTGTTGAAACAGCGGCGATAAGTCCGTCAAAGTCCATATCCGCAACTTCAAGAGTCTTACCCATACTTTCTGCAATATTGTTTGCAATTGCAACGTCAATACCGTCAAACTCGCCTACAAGTCCTGTAGATGTTGTGAACTCAAACGGCGGAAATGCCGCGTTTGTACCCATAACAAGTTTGTCACCCTTACCGCCGCAGCCTGCAAGTGCTGCTGCCGCCATAACTGCTACCGCACTTAAAGCGGCAATTTTCATTAAACCCTTTTTCATTTTTTCTCCTCCAAAATTTTAATATATTTAACACATATGTGTTATAAACTATAGCACTTTACTAAGGAATTCCTTAGTTCTCTCATTTTGAGGGTTATTAAACACCTCGTCGGGAGTACCTTCCTCAACGACATATCCGCCGTCCATAAACAGTACCCTTGAGCCCACCTCACGCGCAAAACCCATTTCGTGAGTTACAACAACCATTGTCATACCTGCTTCGGCAAGGTTTTTCATAACCGCCAGAACCTCACCGACCATTTCAGGGTCAAGCGCAGATGTCGGCTCATCAAATAACATTATATCAGGCTGCATTGCCAGTGCACGCGCAATAGCAATTCTCTGCTGCTGTCCTCCTGACAGCTGAGCAGGATACGCTTCAGCCTTATCAGCAAGCCCCACCTGTTCAAGCAGTCCCTTCGCAAGCTGTTCAGCGTCAGCCTTAGACATTTTCTTTACCTTTATCGGTGCAAGCGTAATATTATCAAGCACCGTCAAATGAGGGAACAGATTAAACTGCTGAAATACCATTCCCATCTTTTCGCGTATTTTATTAACGTTTGTTTTCGGCGCGGTAATGCTCTCGCCTTCAATGAGTATTTCACCCGCTGTAGGAACTTCAAGCAGATTGATACAACGCAAAAACGTAGATTTACCCGAACCCGAAGGACCGATAACAACTACCTTTTCACCTTGTTTAATATGCTGGTCAATACCCTTTAAGACTTCTAAATCACCAAAACTCTTTTTAAGACCCGTAATCTTTATCATCTTTTATCTGCCTTTCTCATACCTTTTTCAATTTTTGCAAGCAACATACTGATTATTTTAATTACAACATAATATATAATTGCAATTGACAGCAGCGGTATAAGATAGTCATATGTACGTCCCTGAACCTTTCTTGCAGCTCCTACGAGGTCAATATTGCTTATCATTCCGACTACCGCCGTTTCCTTTATAAGCACGACAAATTCATTACCGAGCGCAGGAAGTATGTTTTTCATAGCCTGCGGCATAATAATGCTCATCATTGTCTGGCGCGGCGTCATACCGAGAGAACGTCCTGCCTCAGTCTGTCCGATATTTACAGACAAAATACCGCCTCTGACAATTTCCGCAATATATGCACCGCTGTTAATACCAAATGCAATTGAGCCTACCACCCACGCAGGTATATTTGCCGACGCAAATATGATAAAATATATAATCAGTAGCTGTACCATTGTAGGCGTACCGCGTATTACGTCTATATATATTCCCGAAACAGCTTTTAAAATCCTGCTTTTTGAAAGGCGCATTAACGCCATTACTACGCCTATAACAAGTCCGAGCAGTACGGAAAAAAGCGAAATCAGAAGAGTATAACTCAAACCGCTTACAAACCAATGCCAACGCCCGTCAACTATGAAAGTTGCGCTTAATCTGTCGAGAAAATTCGTAACCCATATCGGCATATATTTAATCCCCCAGTATATAGTTTTTGAATATGTATATATAATACCAAATATTCGACGAAATAGCAATACCTATTTGAATTTTTTTGCATTGTGTGTGTATAATTATGCAAAAACAGAAAACGACCTGCATATGCAGGTCGTCCAATTTTTAATTAAAGAGCTGATTTAGCTGTTTCAACAAGCTTTGCAAATGCAGCGCTGTCAGCAATAGCGATTTCAGAAAGAACTTTTCTGTTCATTTCAATTCCTGACTTTTTAAGACCATTCATAAATGTTGAATAGTTCATACCGTTCTGTTTGCAGGCAGCAGAAATTCTCGTAATCCAAAGACGACGGAAATCTCTCTTTCTTCTTTTTCTGCCGATATATGCATTCTGCATTGAACGCATAACAGCCTGATTAGCTACTCTGTACTGCTTGCTCTCCGCACCGCGGAAGCCCTTAGCAAGCTTTAATATCTTTTTATGATGTTTTCTTGTATTTAATGCACCCTTTACTCTTGCCATTAGTTTCTACCTCTCTTTCGAATTATTTGTAAGGAATAAGCTTTTTAATAACTGCTGCGTTTGCCTTTGAGCAGTAAGCTTGTTTTCTCAGATGTCTTTTTCTCTTTGTTGTTTTTTTGTTCAGAATATGTCTTCTGAATGCCTTGTTCATCTTAACCTTACCATTCTTCGTAAGATTGAATCTCTTGGCAGCGCCTCTGTGTGTCTTTATCTTTGTTTTAGCCATAGTGTAACACTCCTTCCGAATTTAAAAATTTATGTTAAGATAGCGGAGCAAGAAACATTGTCATATTTCTGCCCTCAAGCTTTGCAGGTTTTTCTATACTGCCTGCCTCTTTTGCCTGTTCCGCAAATCTTTCAAGCAAAGTATAACCAATCTGCGAATGACTCAGCTCACGTCCGCGGAAACGCACAATAACCTTGACCTTATCTCCTTTTTTAAGGAACTTAATCGCGTGATTACACTTTGTATTGAAATCATTTGTATCAATAGACGGAGAAAGCTGAACCTCTTTAATGTTTATAACCTTCTGATTTTTTCTGTTCTCCTTTTCACGCTTGTTAAGCTCAAACTTATACTTTCCGTAATCCATAATTTTACATACGGGCGGCTTAGCCTGCGGCGCAATCTTAACCAAATCCATACCTTTCTCATATGCCATATCGCGGGCATCTCTTGCGCTCATCATACCGAGCTGCTCACCGTCCGCTGACACAACACGGATTTCACTGTCACGGATTTGTTCGTTAATCTGCAAATCATTCTTACTAATGGTTAATCCCTCCTTAAAACACATACAAAAAACGGCTGCAAACGCACCCGTACATATACCGATATTGTGAAAAATACCCGATATTTACCGCAAAGCTTTCGCCGTACGGTGAGAACGGAGCGTTCTGCTTGTTTTCTTTACCGATATATTTTACCACCGTTAGAAGTGTTTGTCAAGTGTTTTTTTCAAAATTATTAAAAAGGGCTGTATACACAGCCCTTTTTCACTATATATTTTCCATATTCTTAATGCTTTCAAGTACCTTTTCAAGCATTTCCTTATATTTTTCACCCTTTGCTTTTTCCTCGTCAACGACCTTCTGCGGTGCCTTTGCGACAAAACCTGCGTTATTAAGCTTACCCTCTACGCGCTTAATCTCGCCTTCAAGCTTTTTCTTCTCGTCATTCAGTCGTGCAAGCTCTTTTGATTTATCAACAAGTTCATCAAGAGGAAGATAAATTTCAGCCGAAGGAACAACTATATTTACCGCATTATCGCTTACTCCCGACTTATCACTCTGTACAATTGCCTCACTTGCTGATGCGAGTTTCTCAAAGAATGTGGTACCCTGTCCGAACACGTCATTTTTATCGGTTACTATAATAACCTTGGCTTTCTTTGACGGCGGCACATTCATTTCCGCCCTGCGGTTACGGATTGCGCTTATCGCGTCCATAATCAAAGCCATTGCTTTTTCATCATTCGGGAAATCCAGTGCACTGTCATACGACGGATATTCACTTATCATTATGCTTTCACCCTCGTGCGGCAGGTGCTGCCATATTTCCTCGGTTATAAACGGCATAAACGGGTGCAGCAGTTTCATTGTATTTGAAAGCACATATGTCAGCACATACTGCGCTGTTTTTGCCGTCGGATTCTCTTTGTCGAACAATCTCGGCTTTACAAGTTCAATATACCAGTCACAGAAACTTTCCCATATAAAATCATATAAATTTGACAGCGCAATACCCAACTCAAATTTATCAAGATTTTCTGTCACTGCTTTAACTACCTTATTATATCTTGACAGAATCCACTTGTCCTCAAGCTGTAAATCCGATATATCGGGAAGCTTATTTTCAGTAATATCAAGATTCATAAGCGTAAATCTCGACGCATTCCAAATCTTATTTGCAAAATTACGACTCGATTCAACACGTTCAATATAGAAACGCATATCATTGCCCGGAGCATTACCTGTAGCAAGTGTAAAGCGCAGTGCGTCCGCACCGTACTGCTCCACAATTTCAAGCGGGTCAATACCGTTGCCGAGTGACTTACTCATTTTTCTGCCCTGACTGTCGCGCACAAGTCCGTGAATAAATACGTGCTTAAACGGCACTTCGCCCGTATGTTCAAGAGCGGAGAACATCATTCGCATTACCCAGAATGGAATTATGTCATAGCCTGTTACAAGCACGCTTGTCGGATAGAAATATGCTAAATCCTCATTCTTTTCGGGCCAGCCGAGCGTTGAGAACGGCCACAATGCCGACGAGAACCAGGTATCGAGCGTATCCGAATCCTGACGCATTTCCTTACCGCACTTGGAGCATACAGGTTTATCCTCTTTTGTAACAACCATTTCACCACAGTCGTCACAATAAAACGCAGGAATTCTATGACCCCACCAAAGCTGACGTGATATACACCAGTCGCGTATATTTTCGAGCCAGTGGAAATACACCTTTTCAAAATGCTCGGGAACAAATTCTGTTTCTTTATTCTTAACCGCGTCAATCGCAGGCTGTGCAAGCGGTTTCATTTTTACAAACCACTGCTTGGAAACAATCGGTTCAACAGTTGTTCCGCAGCGCTGACACTGACCTACGTTATGGCTATGGTCCTCAACCTTTACAAGAAGTCCCATTTCATCAAGGTCCTTAATCATAGCCTTACGGCATTCGTATCTGTCCATACCCTCGTATTTGCCTGCATATGAGTTCATTGTCGCGTCGTCATTCATAACCTTAATTTGTTCAAGATTATGACGCTGACCCACTTCAAAGTCGTTGGGGTCGTGCGCCGGAGTAATCTTAACGCAGCCCGTACCGAACTCCTTATCTACATATTCATCTGCTACAACAGGTATTTCACGGTCTGTAAGAGGCAGTAAAAGCATTTTTCCTACTAAATTCTTATAGCGTTCATCCTCGGGATTTACCGCAACAGCAGTATCGCCGAACAGCGTTTCGGGACGCGTTGTAGCAATTATAACAAAATCCCCGCTGTCCTTAATCGGATATTTGATATGCCAGAAATGTCCTGCCTGCTCCTCGTGCTCTACCTCTACGTCTGAAAGCGCGGTTATGCAGTGCGGACACCAGTTTATTATTCTTGAGCCCTGATAGATAAGTCCTTTGTTATAAAGATTTACAAAGACCTCCTTTACGGCTTTTGACAAGCCCTCGTCCATTGTAAAACGTTCTCTTTCCCAGTCGCACGACGAACCGATTTTTTTAAGCTGATTTATAATTCTGTCGCCGTACATTTTTTTCCAGTCCCAAACGCGTTCAAGAAACTTTTCACGTCCTAAATCATAACGCGAAAGCCCTTCCTTTTCGCGGATTTCCGCCTCAACCTTTGCCTGGGTTGCAATTCCGGCGTGGTCTGTACCCGGTATCCACAATGCGTTGTAGCCCTGCATTCTCTTATAACGGATTAAAATATCCTGCAAAGTTTCGTCGAGAGCGTGTCCCATATGGAGCTGTCCCGTTACGTTCGGGGGCGGAATTACTATTGTAAACGGCTCTCTGTCCTTATCCGCCTCAGCGTGGAAATATCCCTTTTCAACCCATTCATTATATATTCTGTCCTCAAATTCAGAGGGGGCATACGTTTTAGCTATATTTTTTGCGTCTTCCATTTATTGTTATCTCCTTTAAGTTTATATTTTTAAATCTCTATCACTTTACAAACACCAGTATCGCCAAAAATGCGATAACCGCAAGCGCCAGCGCAATGTATTTGACTCGCAGAACCATTCCCTCCGTCGGCTCCTTTTTAAGCACACGCTCAACAACAAATTTTGCCTTGAACGTAAGAACAAGCGCTAAAAATCCTGTAACAAGAGCCGCAATCCTTATTGCAATCACAAATACACACACCCTTTCATTTAAAAATATTATAAACCATATTGTACCTATAGTATAACATTCTATCCTGTATTTGTCAAAACAAAGATTACAAAATATACATAAAACATATGAAAAGCGTATCAATTATCAGGATTTAAACAGCATTTATAACAAATTTATCAAAAAAGTATAAATAATACTTGAATATCGGTACAAAATATTGGTATAATAGATTTGTAAGAATAATTTCTCGTACTCAAGAATAAATATAACTTGATGATAACAATTTCTAAATACAACAGAGGAGGTTTTACTCAAATGGATAATACTAACTTATCAAACAATCAGGCGCTTATAATAGGTACAATCGAAGACGAATTCAGATTGAACCACGAAATTTACGGAGAGAAATTTTTCACCTGCACAGTCGCTGTACCGCGTCTTAGCGGAGCGAATGACAATATTCGTGTAATGGTATCTGAACGTCTTGTTATGGATGGCAGCTATTCAATCGGTGATTTGGTTGAAATAACGGGTCAATTCCGTTCCTACAACAGCTTTGAAAATGGCGAAAACCGTCTTGTTCTTACAGTATTCGCAAAGGATATCGCTCACCTTGAAGAGACTGACAACAGAAATCCGAATGTGCTTTATTTGAACGGTTTCATTTGCAAAGAGCCGGTTTACCGCGCCACACCGCTCGGTAGAGAAATAACTGATTTACTTCTTGCCGTAAACAGGAGCTACAATAAATCCGACTACATACCCATAATTGCTTGGGGACGTAACGCTCGGTTTGCAAAGATGTTAAAGGTAGGCGACAACGTTAAAATTTACGGACGTATTCAGTCGAGAACGTACCAGAAACGTGTCGGCGAAGATGAGGTCATCACAAAAACCGCTTATGAGGTTTCAATCAACAGAATTGAACTCGCAAGCAAAGACGAAGAGACTCAGAATGCTGATGAACCTATTGAAAACACAACCGAGGATTTTAATGACGAAATAATATAAACCTGAAACCGACTATTATAGAATAGTCGGTTTTTTTCATATTATTATCTGTTTTGCTATTGCAAAAAAAGGCAAAATCGTATATAATTAGTTTATTAAAAAAAAGATACAGGAGGACTATAATATGTTAGTAAATACAAAAGCAAAGATAGGCGTATTCTCTATCGCGCTCGGCGCTTATCTTCCGCAGTTCCCGTCGTTGGTGCCTGAATTTGAGGCTCAGTTTAAAGCGTTTAAACAGACGCTGCCCGACACAGTGGAAATCATTGACGGCGGTATTGTAACAACAAAGGAGCAGTCACAGGCGGCAGGAGATTTATTCCGCGCAGCTGATGTGGATTTGGTATTTTTACAGCTCCTTACTTATGCAACATCTTACAATATGCTGCCTGCAGTAAAGGACTTGGACGTACCTGTAGTGCTTGTAAATGTGCAGAAACTAAAGGCTCTTGATTATGACCACACGGATATTGCCTCGTGGCTCGGCGAGGGCTATGCCTGCGGCGCTGTAGGTGAAATGGTAGCTGACCTTGAACGTTTCGGAAAAAGACACGCAGTTATTACAGGAGTTGTAGAGGGCGGCGATCCGGGTGTACAGTCTGAAATCGAGGAATGGTGCCGTGCGGCACAGGTAAGAAGAAGATTCAGAGATACCAATATCGCACAGATTGGCAGACCTTACCCCGGTATGATGGACCTCTATATTGACGAATCCAACCTGTACAGACGAATGAATCTGTATACAAAGCAGTTTGACTGGGAGAAAATGTGGGCAATTGCTGACGACATCACTGATGAAACGGCTATCCGCGCAAAAGCTCAGGATATTCTCGATACCTTTGACATCGAAGGCGGCGGCAGTATTGAAGAAGTATGGGAAATGGCAAAGTATGTTGTTGCTTTTGAACAGTGGGTTAAAGACGAAAAACTCGGTCTTATCGCCTCTCACTATGACGGTTTCGCACAAGGTAAAGCAGGTGTTCTTGACAGTATGCTTATCCCTGCATTTTCTATGCTTATCAAACAGGGAACGGCTTGTGCTGTTGAAGGAGATATGAAAGTTGCTATGGCAATGAGTATTCTTAAAACAATTTCAGGCACGGGTCAGCTTGCCGAAATGTACTCTATTGATTTTAATGACGATATAGCCATTATAGGACACAGCGGCTCAGGCGATGCCGATATATCCGATAAAAAACCGACAATGAAAATTGTTAAGGTGTTCCACGGAAAGACCGGCGGCGGTTATCTGACGCAGTTTTATCCGTATACAGGTCCTGTTACTTACCTTGCTATTACACAGGACGGCGACGGTCACTTTAAGTTTATCGTTGCAGAAGGTATAAACGAAGAAGGTAAAATTCTTTCCTTCGGTGATACTAATATGAGAACACGTTTTACCTGCGGAGCAAGAGAATTTGTAAACCGCTGGAGTGAATGCGGTCCGACTCACCATTTTGCCGCGGCAACAGGCAGACACATTGATACAATTCTGAAAGTGGCAAAGATTTTCAATGTTCCTGTTGATATTGTAACAAGATAAAAACAGTTGCCATAATGACAAAACCGGGAGGTTAATACAATGAAACGCACTATAAAATCAATGGAAAATCAATATCTTATACCATCTTTAGATTTGGTAGAAGATGTATTTACACAAAGTGACAACGCAGAAGAAGGAAAAATGGTGCGTCAACTTGTAGAAGAAATACGGGCAAAAAAATATTATATTCCCGATTTAGAGCTTATTATGACAGATGATAATAATGATATCATTGGGTATGCAATGTTTTCAAGATTTCATATTGAGGGAAAATATGAAGATGAATTACTTATTCTTACACCTGTAGCCGTCAAAACAGAGCTCCAAAGACAGCATATTTCAAAGGAAATCTTGGAATATGGTTTTACAAAGGCAAAAGAATTAGGGTTTAAAGCAATATTAGTTGAGGGAAATTCCAAAAATTATAATCCGCGCGGTTTTCAATCAAGTTACAAATTTGATATAAACGCAGGTCCGAATATTAAACTACCACATCAGGATTGCCTGATGATAAAGGAATTGGAAAACGGCGCATTAGATAAAATAAATGGGTTCGTAGACTATTCATTTTACGAAACACTACAATAAGAATAATTCCTATTTAAAGAGTCACTCTTTTTTGCCAAAACAAAAGCCAATAGATTATAAAATCTATTGGCTTTTTTATAAATATCTTCTGAATATTGCAGACATACTCTTAACAGTGTCTATTATTTCACATATTCTATTTCGTGAATTTTCTTTATTCTTTCAGCGTGTCTGCCATCCTGAAATTCAGCGTCCAAATATGTATCAACTATCATATTTGCAAGCTCTCTGCCTGTCACGCGTCCGCCAAGGCATATAATATTTGCATTATTATGTTCTTTAGCCATTTTTGCGCTGAACACATCACCACACAGCGCGGCGCGTATACCGTTAAACTTATTTGCCGCCATTGAAATGCCGATACCCGTACCACAGATAAGAATACCACATTCACATTCACCGCCGAGTACCGCCTCACAAACAGGCTTTGCACAATCTGGATAATCAACGCTGTCCTCATTATAAACGCCAAAATCCTTTACTTCTATTCCCTTTTCCTTTAAATGTTCCACGATATGTCCCTTTAATTCAAAACCTCCGTGGTCACTTCCTATTGCTAACATTAAAATTCCCCTTTTCTTTTTAATTTCCACCGCCATCTTGGTGACAGGATTTTCCTGTATTTACTTGAGGCAAAAGCTCTATACAGACCGTTCTAATCGCAGGTGCAGTCGTACAAATGTACTTCAAGTCTGCGATTGGGACGGTGTGTGACGAGATTTTTCCTCCAGCTCTTTTTCCGCCTGAGATTTTTTAATATAGTACGGTTTCATTTCCAGATATGATTCTGTTTCACCGCGTTTAGCACGCTCCATAGCAATCGCCGCAACCGACGAAGCTCTCGAATTAAGAACCGCACCGCTCGGAAATATTGCTTTATCACCCAGTTCACTTTTTATATAATCACGATGTACAGCCGCACCATCACCGATAAATATTGTATCAAGAAAATTCGAACACGCGCCGACACATTCCTCAATAGTAATTCCCTCAGGTTCACCTATTTCCTTTAAACCATCGTCCCATATATAACTTGCCGCAAACACATTATTTCGGCGTGCGTCCATAACAGGCACTATAATATGCTCTGCATACGGCATATTATACGCAAGCGCCTCAAGCGTGCCTACACTGACAACAGCTTTATCTGACGCGTGCGCCAGCGCCTTAACTGTTGCCACACCTATCCTTAACCCTGTAAACGAACCGGGACCGACAGCCGCGGCAAAAACATCTATATCGTCAGCCGTCAATTCAAGGTCACTCAAAAGCTGACTAATCATTACCATTATTTTCTGGGAATGAGTCTTTTTATGATTGACCGTGTATTCACCCAAAAGCAACTCGTCCTCCATAACTGCGACCGTCGCTGCATTTGATGAAGTATCTACTGCAAGAACTCTCATTTTGTAATCTTCCTTATTTCTATTTTTCGGTAATTTTCGTCCTCTGCATAATCCTTTGAAACAACGACTTCATAACGACACGGAGGCAGTACGTCCTCTATCAGCTCCGCCCACTCTATAACGCTTACACCGTTGCCGTCAACATACTCCTCATACCCGATTTCATACATCTCGTCGCTGTCAGCAATACGGTACACGTCAAAATGATACAGCGGCATATCACCGTCATACTCGTTGACTATCGTAAAAGTAGGACTTGTTATCGGCTCAAAAATATTAAATCCTTTTGCCAAACCCTGTACAAACGCTGTCTTGCCTGCTCCCAAATCGCCGTACATACACACTACATCGCCGCTTTTCAAGGTTTTTGCAAAATCAGACGCTATTTTCTGCGTTTCTTCATAGCTCTTTGAAATATATTCCATATTAAAACAATCCTGTAATTTTCCCGTCTGCGTCAACATCAATATTATTTGCCGCAGGCACCTTCGGCAATCCCGGCATTACCATAATATCGCCCGTTTCAATCACCACAAAACCTGCACCGTTGCTGACGCGCACATTACTAACCGAAACTGTAAAGCCTTCCGGACGTCCAAGCAATTTAGGATTGTCTGACAGTGAATACTGCGTTTTCGCCATACATACGGGCTTTTTATCAAGCCCAAGCTCCTCCAGACGTTTTATCTGTTTTAATGCTCTCGGACTATATGAAACACCGCTGCCGCCATAAATTTTTGTTACTACTGTATGTATCTTTTCTTTTATTGTCAAATTTACATCATACGCAGGCTTATAATCTGCTTTTTCATTTTCAATTGCGGCAATTACCTTTTGAGCAAGCTCAAGTCCTCCGTCACCGCCTTTTGCAAACACTTCGCTTAACGCACACTGCGCTCCAAGCTCATTACAGCGTTCAATTACTGTCGACAGCTCCGCATCGCTGTCCGTATCAAAGCGATTTACAGCAACAACTACAGGTACACCGTATGAAAGCATATTTTCAATGTGCTTTTCAAGGTTTACTATACCTTTTTTCAGCGCGTCAACATTTTCTTCTTTTAGGTCAGCCTTTGCCACTCCTCCGTTATATTTAAGAGCACGTACAGTTGCAACTATGACTACTGCATCAGGGCTCAATCCTGCCATTCGGCACTTGATATCCATAAACTTTTCCGCGCCTAAATCAGCACCGAATCCTGCCTCCGTTATCGTGTAATCTCCAATCTTTAACGCAAGCTTTGTAGCCTGTACACTATTACAGCCGTGAGCGATATTAGCAAACGGTCCGCCGTGAATAAAACACGGTGTATGTTCAAGCGTCTGTACAAGGTTCGGTTTTACAGCATCTTTTAACAACGCCGTCATTGCGCCCTGCGCGTTTAAATCCGATGCCTTTACAGGCTCACCCTCGCGGTTATAGCCTATTATGATTTCTCCAAGACGGTACTTCAAATCCTCTAAATCATTGGCAAGACAAAGTATTGCCATAATCTCAGACGCAACCGTAATCATAAATCCGTCCTCACGAGGTATGCCGTTAATTTTTCCGCCCATACCTACAACCGTTTTACGCAGCGCTCTGTCATTCATATCAAGCACGCGTTTCCAGACAATATTTGTGACATCAATATTAAGCTCATTTCCCTGATGAATATGATTGTCAATCATAGCCGAAAGCAGATTATTTGCCGCGGTTATCGCGTGCATATCACCTGTAAAATGAAGATTAATGTCCTCCATAGGCACAACCTGACTGTATCCGCCGCCTGCCGCACCGCCTTTAATACCCATAACAGGACCCAGCGACGGTTCACGCAATGCAAGCACGCACTTTTTACCCATTTTTGAAAGCGCGTCCCCAAGACCTATTGTAGTAGTCGTTTTGCCCTCACCTGCCGGCGTAGGATTTATCGCAGTCACAAGCACGAGCTTACCATCGTTCTTATCCTTAACCGTTTCCCACAGTTCCGAGGATATTTTCGCCTTATACTTTCCGTAATATTCAAGCTGTTCTTCATCAATACCGACAGCCGCGGCAATATCACGGATATGTTTCATTTCAGCGTTCTGCGCGATTTCAATATCAGAAAGCATTCATCTTACCCCCTTTTAAAGTTAAATAGAGCTGAACAGTTAATATTCAGCTCTTTACATTAAAATTACAATCATCAGTTATTACTGAAATAACCCCTGTCCTCGCGCACCTTGCGAAGAAGAAGGTCAAGACGATGCTCTGCATCATTCAAAATATCATCAACATACTGGTCTGTATCTGTTTTAATCTCTACAGCCTTCTGCTGAGCCGCATTTACAAGTTCATTTGCCTGTTCATATGCACATTTTGTTATTTCGTGCTCATCGATAAGCTGCATCTGAGTTTCTTCAGCATTCTTCTGGATTGCTTCGGCTCTGCTCTCCGCCTCGGAAAGAATTCTCTGTCTTTCCTCCTTTACCCACTTAGCCTCTTTTAGCTCGTCGGGATATACAAGACGAATTTCCTGAATATAATCCAATAACTCGTCCTTATCCACCATTACCTTTCCGGTAAGCGGCACTGCGGAGGCTTTATCAATAGTTTCCTCCATCATATCAACGATTTCCATAATATCCATATCCATTTCCATTTTGTTCAGTCCTTTCGTCCTACTCATATTTTTCTTTTATTTGCCCGATTATCTCACTCGGCACAAGTCCTGTAAGATTACCGCGAAATCCCGCAAGCTCCTTAACCATACTTGAACTGATATACGAATACTTTGTATTCGTCATCATAAACATAGTTTCGTATTCAGGATTTAACGCCTTATTTAAAAGCGCCATCTGAAATTCATATTCGAAGTCTGCAACTGTCCTCAGACCTTTTACAATAACTGTTGCATTTTTACTTTTGGCAAAATCCACCAAAAGTCCTGTAAAAGTATCAACCTCAACATTATTCAGATGTACGGTTACACGCCGTATCATCTCGACGCGCTCTTCCGCCGAAAACAGCGGATTTTTGTTTCCGTTGCTTAAAACCCCGACAACCAGTCTGTCATAAAGACGGCTCGCACGTTCAATGATGTCAAGATGTCCGTTTGTTATGGGGTCAAAGCTTCCCGGATAAACTGCAATTCTCATTTGTCTTATTTCCTTTGACTTTTCTTTACGTTTACCCTGTTTATGACCTTTTGTAGATTGTGATGTACGTTCTGCCGTAACTGCGCTGTTTCAAGACCGACAAACCTTCAATTTCAGAATGAAAATCTGTCGTATCGCTTTCAAGCACAGCAATACCGCCGCTGTTCAGAATATCGTTTTCAACAATAGCTTTAAGCGCAGGTTCTATAAGCCCCTGATTATACGGCGGGTCAAGAAATACTATATCAAATTTACTGCTTGTCCCATCAATATAATCGAAACACGACATATTTACCGCCTTACAGCTATCCCCAAAGTTCAAATCTGTAATATTCCTGTTGATAATCTCAATCGAACGCTTGTCCTTGTCCACACAAACGGCGCTTGCTGCTCCTCTTGACAAAGCTTCAAGACTAAGCGCGCCGCTGCCTGCGAACATATCCAGACACACCGCGTCAGGCACAAACGTCTGTATTAAATTAAATACAGACTCCTTTACCCTGTCGGTTGTAGGACGGACATCATCACCGTCAAACCCGCAGAGTTTATGTCCGCGTCTTGTTCCGGCTATTATCCTCATTCACAATCCTCCATAATAACTATTCTAACCTAAATTTTACAAAAGGTCAACAATGTAACCGTTTTTTTTTCGAATTTACATAAAATCAACATACTTTTGTAACGCTTTTGATACATTGTATACATTAAAATATACGTTTTTACATTATTCGTCAATATCCTCAGTAAAGTCGGGAAAGTTAGTTCCCTGAACATATTCATTCATAGGCACAGGGAGTTTTTCATCCATCTCAGGACCTATATAAAAACTTGTCTGCGTGCACTGATTATACGCAGTATTCTGAAATGCTACGCTCAGACGGTATACGCTGTCGTGCATAAATGTGTAGAATTTGTGGTCAGTAAGCTCGGTTGTTGTATAAATACGAAGTTCTGTATCGTCCTCGTTTCTCCATACAGCCTCTTCACGCCAGTCGCCGAGAATGTCCGCCTGTATACAGGGAGTACCCTTTTTCCAGTTGTTTGAAAGCGTACCTTTCGGGTCAAGAATAGTAACAAGCTTATTGTTTTCATAATCCCATTTATAAATTTTCGGGTGTCCCTTTTGCGTTTCATCATTAAATTCGTGGTCTAAAAGCTCTCTTATAAGATCGCCGTCCCACCAAATCGCAAAATCAATTGAGGTCGGACCCTGCTCATTTATAAGCTCGCCCTCCATTGTATAAATACCGTCATCCATTACCCAGCACTGATTACCGGTATAACGTGGGTCAACCTTGGCGCAAAGACCTCTTGTTGTATCACGTCCCGTATATTTGCCCCACTTGATTTCACCCGTCGCAGGGTCACGCACCTCAAATCCGTATTCCGCGCCCTCGTGCTCGTGAATCTGGAAAAAGTCCAGATTAGGAGTATTCGGCGTAAAATTACCGAGGTTCATACAATCACCGTGTTCAAGTCCCGTTGAATAAATACCCATACCGTCGTGGTCAACCGCCATTGCACCGTACACAATTTCATCAAGACCGTCGCCGTCAATATCACCCACACCGAGATTATGATTACCCTGATTTGTATATTCAATATTCTGATCCTTATTTGCAAGGAATTTCCAACGTTTTACAAGCCTGTTATCTATAACATCATATGCCACAAGAACTGTCGGACAGCCGTGGTCATAATAGCCGCGGCACATTACAACGCTCGGATTTTCACCGTCAAGATATGCAACGCACGCAAGAAAACGGTCAACACGGTTTCCCCAGCTGTCGCCCCATTCTCTGATGTTTCCGCGCGGAGGGTCATAATCAACCGTGTCCATTATCTCGCCTGTTTCTCCGTTAAACAGCGTCAGATACTCAGGACCTTCAAGAATAAAACCGTCTTTATTTCTATAATCCGCGTCTTTATCACCGATTACGTTGCCCTTACCGTCAATCGTACCGTCGGCAGTCTTGCAGACAAGCTCGGCTTTACCGTCATTATTAAAATCATACACCATAAACTGCGTATAATGCGAGCCTGAACGTATATTTTTACCGAGATTTATACGCCACAGCTTTGTACCGTCCAGCTTATAGGCGTCCAAAAGACATTCACCCGTAATACCCTTGTGTGAATTATCCTTTCCGTTTGCGTCCCAGCGAAGAATAATTTCATACTCACCGTCACCGTCCAAATCCGCTACAGACGCATCATTTGCTGTATACGGATATGAGTTTCCGTCGGGGTCAACAAAGTTTGCAGGTTTATCCAGCGGTATTGACAGATATTCTGCGTTTGTTACCTTAATCTGCGCGCCGTGCTTTTCAGCTTTATTTCCCTTTACTGCTTTTATTGTATAAACGTCGTCCGCTGTACCGTCCTTGTCAAGATAATTTGTAGAATTTGTGATAATATCAGAAATTCTCTCACCGTTTCGGAGAACAATGAAATTAATATCCTGCTCGTACTCATACGCATTCAAACGCCAGCTCAAAAATACGCCGTCCTCTGTTTTCATTGCCACTGCGCCTCTGCCCAGCGTTTCCATCTTACGCTTTTTAGGCTTAGCCTCCATATCAATAAGCACCTCTGAGCGCTCTGTTATACCGCTTGTTGTAACAGCCTCCACAGCATACACAAAAGGTACGTTTGTTATAACCTTATCGTCGATAAATTTTGTATCAGTAGTTTTTCCTATGTATTTGTAAATTCCGTAAGGAGCTTTCTGATACACATTATACCATACAGCCTCTTTAATTCCGTCCCAGATAAGAGTTACGGAATTTTCTGTTTCACGCGCGTCAAGACCCGTTACTGCTCCGACAGTTCTCCCCCCGTCAACAATCTCAACATCTAACACTGTCTTACTGTCAGTACAGAATTTGTGCGCGTAAAGTCCGCATATGGTGTATTCCCATTTTTCACACAGCTTTACATCTTCGTCAGCAAAGCTTTCTTCTATCACATCAACAACCTTGTCAATTTCATTTATACGCGGATTTCTGCGTGATACACGGTATCCGATAACGTCCTCGGCTTTATCCCACGAAAATGAAACCGCCGCCGCGTTCTTTTTCGCGGTTACAGTTGTTTTTACTCCTGTTAGGCTGATATCGAACTTTTCAGCAATATCTATACTGTTAAGGCAGGTATGCTTACCGTTTTCAAAAGCAAATTCAATTTTGCCTTCGGTAACGCTTACAGAAAAAATTAATTCTTTAACCGTTCCGTCTTTCACCCATACTCCGTGTTTTTCACCGTTTATAGTAAAAAACGTCATAACGTCGCCTTCATCAACATAATCGCCTGTTGATACTCGAACCATATAATCTCCGTTCTCTATATCAACTCTGAAGGTATTGCCTCCCATAAACAGAAAATCTCTGTTCAGCTCCTTTTCACCAACTTTACGCTCCTCAGCCTCGGCGTTCTTGAAAAGTCCGAAACCCTTTTCCTCTGAATAAAGAGTATCACCGACAACCTTTGTATATCCGTCTACAGGAGGTTTTTTACCAAAATCAAAACTTGCTTCTCTCATATCCCTAATATTCCTCTCTCAAAATAAAATCTTATTATTTTCATTATACACCAAAACATTGAAATAATAAAGCCTTTTTAGAGAGATTTTCCATTTTTTTTGAATTATTGTCCAAGCTCGTCAAGACTTTTAAATACATACCCCTCGCCTTTAGCGTAATTTATTATATCCTCAAGCGCGTTTGCATTATCGGAAGATACAGCGTGCAGCAGCAGTATTGCGCCGTTGTGAAGATATGGTGTAACCTGTTTAAACGCGTGCTCAGCACCCTGCTGCATATTTATATCCCAGTCCTTATACGCAAAGCTCCATAAAACCGTTTTATAGCCCATATCCTGAGCTACCGCAAGCACCCTCTCGCTGTACTCACCCTCCGGCGGACGCATATACTTCATTGTCACTCCGTACATTTCCTCACATTTTTTATTTAAATCATCAAGCTCTTTTTGTACTGTTTCTACCGATTGTTTCGGCAGATTTAAATGATTTACCGTATGATTTCCCACAACGTGACCGTTGTCAATCATTCGTTTTACAAGCTCCTGCTGATTTTCAAGATACGGTCCCGTAACGAAAAACGCCGCAGGCGTCTGTGTTTCCTCCAATACGTCAAGTATTTTTGAGGTATAGCCGTTTTCATACCCCTCGTCAAAGGTCAGATACAGAGTTTTTTCGTTGGTGTTGTCTATGTAATAGCAGTCGTAGCTCTGCATAGCCTCACGCTGCGCTGCTGTAATTTCAGGCGGCTCACCTTTTTTTCTTACAAATCCCCATCCGCTGCCCTCTCCGTTTATCTGTTCATAAGGCGGACGCGCCCCGTCAGACGCAGGCGCAATTGTACTTACATTACCTGTGCAGCCTGACAAAAGTATCGCAGAACACAAAACGGTCAAAATAATTTTTTTCATAATATTCATTCCTTTCATATTAAATGTTTTTTTTACATACATTGTTAATAAAATTATAAAATAATGTTGAATTTTAAGGTATTTTGGTATATAATAAATATATATGACTTTTACAGGGGGTTTATTATGCCTACATCAAATGATTTTGAATACAGACGCCGTGAACGCAGACGCCGCGAAAGACTTCGCAAAAAGCGTATACGTGCGGCGGTTATTATAATAGCGCTTGTGGCAGTTATCGTTTTGATATGCGTGGCAGTTTCAACCTGCTCAAAAAATGATGTTCCAAATACTGACAACATTGACGCGTCGGCAGTACCTCAGGATACAACGGTTCCAACTGTTGCACCCGTACTTGCGACTTCTGCTATTCCATCGGCAGCCGAACAGAACGACCTGCTTGAAATTATCCGCAGTTCAGGTCAGTCAAAACGGTGCTATCTTACCTTTGACGACGGACCAACAGAAAATATTACACCTCAGATTCTTGATGTTTTAAGACGTTATAATGTCAGAGCAACATTCTTTGAAGTTGGTTCTCTTATAGAGGCAAACCGCGATATGGCGCGCCGTGTCTATGAAGAAGGTCACTTAATTGCCAACCATTCCGATGGACATAACTATGAGAAATTATATGCGTCCACAGAAACATTTATTAATGAAATAAATAAATGCTATGAAACTATAAAGGCAGTCGGTAACGGCGAAGAACCGTTCAGACTTGTGCGTTTTCCCGGCGGCAGCTATAAATCAAGCGCCGACAGTTACTCACCTGTTAAGCAAGACTGTAAAGTTGCATTGAAAGATAACGGTTTCTATTACTGCGACTGGAACGCGCTTAACGGCGACGCTGAGGGCAAGAAAAAGAACGCTTCGGAATTACTTGAATATATGAAACGAAATCTTGACGGCGAAGAAAATCTTGTAGTGCTTATGCACGACGCCGCAACCAAACAGGCTACGGCTGACGCGTTGCCTTCAATTATTGAATATCTCGCAAGTGAAGGCTACACATTCCATAGGCTTGACGATATAAGCTATAATATGCAGACAACGTCTGTTACTAATACGTCAACACCTTCAAGCGACGTTACATCAACAGACAAGCCTGAGGCAACGCCCACGCCGACCGATGCTGTAATTACGCGTCCGTCATCTGCTCCGACAACAAATTCTTCGGGCGCTATTGTAATTCAATAAACAAAAAAAATGGACTGCCAAGCAGTCCATTTTATTTACCCACACAAAACTGATGAAATATATCTTCGACAATTGAATCCGAAACAGTTTCGCCCGTTATTTCACCAAGTGCGTCAATCGCATAATTTATATCTATCGACGCAATATCCGTCGGCATATTCATTCCTATTGCCTCAGATACACGTACCAGCGCGTCACGCGCATTTATAAGAGCAGTTTTATGACGCATATTAGTTATAACCGCGCCGTCAGTCTGCGATAAAAATCCCAAATCATATATGCTCTTTATTTCATCTGCAAGTTCATCAAGTCCGATACCCGTTTTTGCGCTTACCTCTATAACACGGCTATCTGCCGCACGTGCTTTTACTGCTTCAACATACTTGCTCTGTCCCAAATCAGTCTTATTTATAAGAACTATACGTTTTTTATGTCGGGTTGCGTTCAGCACGTCAATATCTTCATCATCAAAAAAGCTGCTGCCGTCTATCATAACAACCACAAGGTCTGCCGCCTGTATGGAATTTCTTGACCGCTCCACACCGATTTTTTCCACTGTATCGTCTGTTTCACGGATTCCTGCCGTATCAATCAGCACAAGCGGTATTCCGTTTAAATTAATATATTCCTCAATAACATCACGAGTAGTTCCTGCAATATCGGTAACAATCGCTCTTTCCTCTCTCGCAAGCGAATTTAAAAGCGATGACTTTCCGACATTCGGTTTTCCTACAATAGCGGTTTTTATTCCGTCACGGATTATCTTACCGCTATCAGCAGTTGACAATAGCCTGTCCACTATATTACAACAGTGTTCAGCCGTTGTCTTAACGTCATCAGCCGTTATATCCTCCAAATCCTCATCCGGATAGTCAATCGTAACCTGTAACTGAGCTGCCAAATGTACCAGTTCGGCACGAACCTTAGAAATTTCTTTTGAAAGAGCGCCTCCAAGCTGTGACAAGGCATTGCGTTCAGCAAGTTCATTTTCAGCATTTATAATATCAATTACAGCCTCTGCCTGAGTCAAATCAAGACGTCCGTTTAAAAACGCACGTTTTGTAAATTCACCTGCCTCCGCCATATACGCGCCTGCGTGTATAAGCGTGTCAAGTACGGCGCGCGGAGCGGCACTGCCTCCGTGAGTGCTGATTTCCACAACATCCTCACGAGTAAACGTTCTCGGAGCGCGCATAACCGTCACAAGCACCTCGTCTATCTTTTCGCCTTTTTCATTTTTTATAAAACCGTAGTGAACGGTATGTGTATCGCATTCCGACAGTTTTTCACTGCCGAAAAAAACCTTATCCGCAATTTTAACCGCGTCTTCTCCGCTTATGCGTATGACAGCTATACCTCCCGTACCTGCCGGTGTTGATATAGCCGCTATGGTTCTGTTCATTAAAATCAATCCTTTTCGTTGATAAGTCCCTGCAGCTCTGCCATAAAAGTATCAATATTATCAAAGCTCTTATACACAGACGCAAAACGCACATATGCCACTTCGTCAAGCTGCTTTAAACGTTCCATAACCTTTTCGCCTATCATTGTGCTTTCTATTTCACGCGTCATTGACTGATAAATCTCACTTTCTATGTCGTCCGCAATTTTTTCCATTTGCAGAAGTGAAATCGGGCGTTTTTCACACGCCGTAATTATACCTTTTAAAACTTTTCCTCTGTCATATTGTTGACGCGACTGGTCTTTTTTTATAACTGCAAGCGATATTGATTCCAGTTTCTCATATGTAGTGAAACGTTTCTGACACTTCAGACACTCTCGCCGTCTTCTTATTGAATTGCTTTCATCTGTAGGTCTGGAGTCAATCACCTTGCTCTCGGCAAATCCGCAATATGGACATTTCATTTGTATGTTCCCCCATTACTTTATATTTTACATTTATTATACAATATTCCGCACCTTTTTTCAAGATAATTTTTCAAAGTCTGCGTCAAAAAGACGTACAAGAACAAGGTCCTCACCTACCACCTCAATCGCGCTCCAAGGAATTATTATATCTCCAAAACTAAAAAAACGCCCGAAAAACGAGTTTCTGCGCGGCACAATAATCGCCTCAACACTTCCGCTGTTCTCGTTTATTTCCACATCTCTTATAAATCCGAGCCGTTCAGCCGTGGAAATATTGACGACCTCCTTCTGACGCAAACTGTAACCTCTGAACATAGAAACCTCCCTCTGTCTGAAAAAAATATACCGTTTCTTTATGTATATTAAAAAAACGGTACAATTATTTATTTTTTCAAAAATGACAAAAGAAGTTTATGCTGATTAAAAATCACCAGTCCTGCCAAATACACAGCTCCCATACATATACCCTTAATCAATGCGCTTGACAAAATATTATTCACATAAACAAAATAATTTACGCAAGCACCTGAAAGTATAACCATAACCGCTATACAAACATCAGGAATAAAACTTTTCAAAAATCCTGAAAAGCTCATACAGAGCGTTCTTTTAACAAGCATATAATATGTCACAAAAAAGTTTATATTAAACGCAATTGTAATATACAGCGATATTCTGACAATATCGCCCGACATAACTCCTGCCGTTACCGCCGCCAGAATAACTGCAATATTGAAAAGCGACGATATAAACAGATTCTTCGGATTGCCTGCACTCTGAAAAATAGACGGCGCGCTTGCTGCAACAACCTGCGCCCATATAGAAAAACTCAAAAACGATATGCAAGGTACTGACGCGCCCCACTGACTGCCGAACAGTATACCAATCACTTCCGCCGAAGCAAAATGACAGTAAATACTTATAAACATACCCAAAAGCGAAAGCACCTTTACAACGTTCATATACTGTTTGTATATGTAACTTTTATCCTTCTGGTGAGCTGACAATATCGGGTGCAGAGTCGGTGTTATTACATTGGTCAGGTTGTTCTGCGGATAAAGCGTGACCTTGTATGCCTTATCGTAATAACCAAGAGCGCTGTCACTTATGTATTTTCCTATTACAAGATTATCAATATTTTTTGAGAAATAATTTATAATACTGTAAGCCATCTGAAACACAGAAAACGAGAAAATCTTTTTCACGCTTGCAAAGCTGAATTTTATTCTTAGCTTTATTCTTACACTGCCGTAATTCCACAAAAACGCCACTACAGCCGAAACAATCGCCTGCCATACGAGCGCGTAATATTTATATCCCAACGCTGCCAGAATCACCGCCGCACCATTGCTCGTAACCGCCACCACAATCATTCTGACTCCTATAAGCATAAACCGTTTTTGTTTTAAAAGCAGTGAATGAGGCACAATATTCATTGTATGAAAAAATAGTGACACAGACAAAAGACAGCCTATTGAAACGTATATATGATTCCCATAGAATTTGGAAAGAGGAATTGAAAACACCACAAATACAAGCATTGTCACTATAGCCGCATAGAAATTAAACGAAAATATGTTGCTTATATCCTCGTCAGTCAATTCCTTATTCTGTATTACCGCAGGTCCTATACCCATATTCGCCATAACGGTAAAAAACGTTGTAAACACGCTTACTACTGTTACAATACCATAATCGTCAGGTGACAGCATACGTGCCAGAATACCGTTGAAGACAAGCTGCAGCAAAACACAGCTATAACTTGCCGCGGCATTTATCATTGCCGCCCGTTTAATTGAAATCTCCCTCATCTATCATTCCCCATCATATCTCTTATGTATATTTATATATACCACCCATCAGCGCATTTAAAACATTTTTATTCCGCGCTGATGGTCGGCGGAATTTGTCCGCTGTACACAGGTACGTCAAACGACAGCGACGCGTCATTAAACGACGCAAATATTTTCTCAATGCTTACAGCCTGTTTAACTGCCCAGCCTATGTCTGTAGCATATTGATGTGTACCGGGATCATCAGGATTCCACAGCATTTTGTACAATGTATTCTGTCCTGCGTCAATATAGTAACGGCTTATCCACTGCGCGCCGCCGCGTATTGCACTTTCAACACTCGTCCAGCCCTCTTTATATGCTTTTGACGAGCCGCCGCCGAGCGGATTTGCGTCATATGCGTTTATACCGAACAAATTATAAACAGTTGTACCGTTTACTTCAACACCCCTCGCAAGCTGTGATTTACCGTTACCCGATTCCAGACACGCGTGGGCTACAAGATATACTTCACTTACGTTATAGTCGCGCGCCGCCTCTATAAACACTTTTCCCATACCTCTGAGTACACCCTTATCTTCCAGATAAGCGTTAAGCGAATCCTCGCTTACATTGTTAGGCTTGCTCAAATCAAGGAACTGATATTTATACGCGTCCGTATAATAACTTGACGGATTCATATATTCCGCTGTTTCCGCCTCACTCGCGTCAATAAGTCCGCCGCCTCTCCATATTTTTGGAGGAGGATTCTGCAGCATTTGTGTTTTTACCATTTGAGGCAGGGTAGCGTTATACGGTGTATATTTTACAGTGCCTACTGTAATAACATCATAATCGGTGTTCAAATTGAATGGGTCGCGCTCGTCAGACGCTGTAACCGCAACGCTGAAACTTTGTTTCCTGCCGTTTACAGACTCCACAGTAATTTTTGCGGTACCTTCACCCACACCGCGTATACGGCCTGTCTGACTGACTTTTGCTATATCTTCATTGTCGCTTGACCATCTGAGCGTTTTATTACGCGCATTTGACGGCGAAACCATAACTACAGCATTTATACTGTTTCCCACGGCAACAGACATATCCTCACCATTAAGAACGTCTATCTCCTGCACCTCTATATATGAATTTACAACATTAACAAAACACTTCGCCTCAAATCCGCCGTCCTCTGTTACAGCGATAACCTCAGTCATACCGACACCAACAGGCTTTACTCTGCCATTTTCATCAACACTTGCAATCTTGTTATTTTTAGATTTCCATATAATCTCCTGATTGCTCGCGTTTTCGGGAAGTATTCTCGGTGAAAGCAGGCGTCCCGTTCCTCCCATATACAGCGTGATTGTGCTTGTCGGCATAAACAGTCCGCTTACCGGCTGTCTTATGTCAAGAGTTGCAGTTTTCTTTTTCCCGTATGCGTCAAGCGCGGCGGTGAAGGTGACCTTCCCCGGCGCCGCCGCCTTAATGTTTCCGTTTTCATCAATAACCGCTATGCTTTCGTCAGAGCTTGTCCATTTTATTTCCTGATTTTCAAGCGTTACAGGATATACCTTTGACGTAAGCTTAGCCTCTGCGTGACCGTCATTAAGGTCAATTGCGCCGTCAGTCCAGTTCAGATATACCGCGATATGCGTTTTTTCACTATGGTAAAAAGTAGAATAATTCTGAAAAAACATTCCAAATTCAATTTCGTCGTCACCCTCGGTATAGTAATCTGAATTTTCTGTATTTTTAAGCGTAACTCCAAAAAGCACCGCAAGAGTAACAATCCCGACTGCCGCCGGAATTATTATCTTGAAACGGTGCTCTTTTATGTAAGTCAGGACCTTTCCTTTAACAGGCGGAAAGGTTACATATATAAACCTTGCTATACGCTTATTTTTACATAGAAACTCTATAAATAGACCCCAAACGTACATAAGCAAAGCGCCGACTGCTTTTGCAATGCCGCCCATACCTGTAAAAAATGCTTTCAGGGCATTATACAGCTCATTTTCAGGTTTTTTATTTCTTTTTAGTTTTACTTCCACTCAAAATCATTTCCTTTTAAAACGATTTACAATATATTCGTTCGCCGTCTTTTCAAGCGCGTCCTCCAATGGCTCCAGGGCTATAAAACCGCTCTTTTTTCTCCGAACGGCATTGGTGAGAATATAATCGCACAGCGCAGGATTTTTAGGCAAAAGAGGACCGTGAAGATATGTTGCTACAACATTCTTGTATACGACGCCCTCATAGCCTGTTTTTTCGTCATTGCCGTAACCGTAGACAACCTTGCCAAGCGGTGTATGACGTCCTATATATGTTCTGCCGCCGTGATTTTCAAAACCGACAATTTTATCGTCTATAAGCTCGCTTTCCAGCACAATATTGCCTATAAGACGCTTTTTCCCCTGCTCCGTAAATATATCAAGAATCCCAAGACCCTCTATCGTTTTATCCTGTAATTTATAGTATTTCCCAAGTAACTGATAACCTCCGCATACCGCTACCAGCGTACCGTTATTTTCAACGTAATCTTTAAGTTCCTTCTTGTATGCAAGCAGCTTATCACATACGATTTTCTGCTCTCTGTCCGAGCCGCCGCCGATAAACACAATATCAATATCAGAAAGGTCAAGCTTTTTGTCAAGACAGGTATGTGTTATAACCTCAGCGTCAATTCCTCTCCAAACAAGGCGCTTTCTCATACATTCTATATTGCCCTTGTCGCCGTAAAGATTCAGCAAATCAGGGAAAAGATGAAGTATCTTAATTTTCATCAGACCTCACCTCCCAGTTTCTTTAAAACTGCCTCTGTTGAATACAGCGCAGTATAATTTACAAGCACATACACAACCTCGCTGTCAGTATCAAGAGCTGCAAGTACCGCGTCAGACATATCGTGCGTAATACTGTCCACCTTTATATCGGCATACTTGAAACGAAGACTTATATCATACACGCGTATACCTGTCGTTGTAAGTGTGTTAAGGTTTTCATCTGCAATTTTATCAAAGTCCACGTCCCACAGCCACGACACGTCGCGTCCATCGTTAGCCTTATCGTTTATAGCTATTATAACATCTTTTTTACGCTTATCTGTGTTCACAGTCGCTATAGCCTGATTAAAGCCTGCAGGATTTTTTGACAGACTTAAAATTACAGGCTTATTGAAGGTATACTCTTCCATTCTGCCAATCTGCGGCTTATAACCTGACAGCAGCGCTCCAAAATCAGATGTGCTCTCGCCTATTACATTAAGCGCTCCGTACACGGCTACAAGATTATAAATATTATAAAAGCCCTTATAATTAATAGACATTTGCTGTTTATTCACGGTAAATTTCATAGGCGTATCAAGCGATACGTTAAGTACCTCAAAATCAATTTTCGGACGTCTGAAACCGCACGATGAACAATAAAAATCACCGAGCTGACTGTAGTGATAATAGTTATATGTCTGTTCATCTCCGCACACAGGGCAGAAACGTCCCTCCTTAGTATCATCAAGCTGCGGAAGTACCTGTTCCGAAATACCGTAATAATATGCAGTTACATTCTTTTCGCGTCCGAACTGAACACATAACGGGTCGTCACCGTTTAAAACGAGCTTTAAATCGGGTACTTTGCGTATTGCTCTTCTTATAATATCCGAAGTTATGTCTATTTCACCGTAACGGTCAAGCTGGTCGCGGAAAAGATTGGTTATAACCATAACGTCAGGCGTTATATGGTCAAACACAATCGGCGTATATGCCTCGTCAATTTCAAGGCACGCATAGTCCGCGCGCAGTCCGCCAAATATATTCATCTCCTGCAAAAGTGTAGTCGCAACACCATTAAGCATATTCGCACCCAGACGGTTACACACAACCTTATACCCTTTAGCCTCAAGAGCAGTAGCCATAAGGTTATTGGTAGTCGTCTTTCCATTTGTGCCGCAAGTTACAATTATCCCCTTTGACACGCATTTGTTCAGTTCACGCACAAGGTCAGGACATATTCTGAGCGCATATTCCCCAGGTGATGACGAGGATTTCTTCCCCATCATTTTTCCGACTATTGTTAAAAGCTTGCCTATCCATACTGCAAGTAATTTTCGCATTGGAATAATTCCTTTCATATTCATATAATAATATCATAAAGTCATATACAATTATACTACATCACTTTCACTTTTGCAACAGGCGGTTTACATTTTTGAAAATATATGATAATATATTGTACAGACATATATGGGAGGTTAATGTGATTACTCAAATAGATTTTTGTATATTAAACGCTATACAGGCGGCGCGCACACCGTTTTGGGATTTCATTATGCCCTGTATAACATATCTCGGCAGCGGCGGCGCTGTATGGATTATTATATCTGTTATAATGCTGTTTTTTAAAAAGACACGCAAAACAGGAATCACGATTGCCCTTGCGCTTATAATCGGGCTGTTTCTGTCAACGCTCGGTCTTAAAAATCTCATAATGCGAGAACGTCCGTTTAATACCGAGGGAGCATTGCTAAATATCAATTCACTGCTCATAGGCGCGCCATCAGGCAGGTTTTCGTTTCCGTCAGGTCATTCGGTTTCATCATTTTCCGCCGCGGCAGTTTTAATGATGTACAGCAAAAAAATCGGTATACCTGCTCTTATACTCGCCTCGCTTATAGCTTTTTCAAGACTGTATCTGTATGTGCACTTCCCATCAGACGTACTCGCCGGAGCATTGGTCGGCATTATATTCGCTATTATATCGAATATAACAGTAAATTCAATACGGAGAAAAGTATATGAAAGAAAATTATCAAATAATACTGAATAAGACAATTGAAAACATAAAAAAGGACAATGCGGAACCCTCGCTGCTGCTGCACAGCTGCTGCGCTCCGTGTTCAAGCTATGTTCTTGAATATCTTTCGGAATACTTTAATATAACAATATTCTACTATAACCCTAATATATCACCGGAAGAAGAATTTTTTAAGCGTGTAAATGAACAAAAAAGACTTATTAAAGAAATGCCGTTAAAACACACGGTAAAATTTATTGAGGGTACATATGAGCCTAATCGTTTCTTTGAGCTTGCCGACGGCTTGGAGGACATACCAGAAGGCGGAGAACGCTGTTTTAAATGCTATCGTCTGCGTCTGGAGGAAACTTCCAAGCTTGCAAAGGAAAACGGATTCGATTATTTTACAACCACCCTTTCAATAAGTCCGCATAAAAATGCTCAGGTTTTAAACGCAATCGGAGCAGAACTATCCGAAAAATACGGTGTCAATTATCTCTTTTCAGACTTTAAAAAAAGGAACGGCTATAAGCGTTCCTGTGAATTATCCGAAATTTACGGGCTTTACCGCCAGAATTACTGCGGTTGTGTATTTTCAAAAGCAGAAGCGGCAAAGCGCGTGTAAATTCCCTATTTTGTTTTTTATCAAAATCTATTGCAAGTAATACCTTACGGCTGCCACCTGCGCCGCCAGTTCACGGGCACAGCTTATAGGCAAAAGTGTTATCGGTGTAGGCGCGCCAAGATGTGTAGCATTTATACCGTTCAGTTTCGCCATTTGCAGTGAACGTAAAACGTGAAAATCATTTGTTATAAACGCAACACTGCCATCTGAAACCGCCTCTTTTGAATACAAAAAATTCTCATATGTGCTTGTTGCCTCGTCCTCAAGCAATATCCTGTCCTCACCAATACCTCTGTTCATCAGGTAATATGCCATTGCCTGAGCCTCGCTTATACTTTCGCCCCTGCCTTGTCCTCCTGATACAATAGCTGTAGCATTTCTGTTCTGATTCATATATTCTATAGTCTTGTCCAGTCGTTTTTCAAGCGCAAGTGTAGGTTCACTGCCGTTAAGTCCCGCACCAAGCACAATAACATAATCCTCTGTATATGTCACATTATTCATATGGCCAAAAATACAGGTTCCTGCTGAATATATCAGCAATACAACTATGCCGAATACAAACAGTCCTTTTAAAAACCTTAGAAAACCTTTAGTCTTAAATGCCTCGCGAAATGTTGCCCATAGTATAAAAAATATACCCATTCCAATGACTATAGCTTCGCCGAGTCCCATTCCGGCAAGTGCTCCGTAATATAAGCCTCCTGCTGATAATATAATACCTATTATAAATAGTAAAACTCCCATTAAAATACCTCCGCCTAAATTATTGTGTATTCCATACATTCATAGTGAAGTCTTGTCCCAATGTCAATTCCTTGCGGCAGCAGCGCTATTGCAATGAATAAATCCTCGCTGCATTCCGTATCTGTACGCTTTAAATAGGCGTATTCACCTTCAATCTTTGAAACGATATATTCCTGCGGTTCCAATGCGCTTACCTCCTAAAAATTACTGTATAATTATAATATATCAAAGGTATGTTTTTGTCAATATTTTTATTTACTTATAGCGTCACTTGTACTGTAAATTAGATAAAACATTAAATATAAATTTCTTTAATGAAAAATGAAAACCGCTCAAACATAATGTTTAAGCGGTTTTTAGTGGTACGCGATCAGGGGCTCGAAAATTAAAATGGCGATTTGGTAATTTGTGGTAAATCTCTCCAAACCGCACTGTTATGCGGTTTTATAAACTTTGCATTGATGTATCGTGTGCTAAATTTTGCTAACTTTTTGTAACAATAAAGGACAAATAAAGGACAGAATTTCTGTGATATATCCTCTGCAAATTACTTTCTTCTATACTTCTGATTTCTGCTTTTCGGCTTATCCGGAATTGTCATTTCAATCAATCCCATATCAAGCGCAGGGTGCAGATAGTTTTGCCTGAATGTCGGTCGGTGAGATAGTTCCAATCTTTCCATAATCTGTGTCGCTGATAATTCATCTCTCCCCATACACTCTAACAACAATTTAACTTGGTCGGTTACATGGTCGCTAACTTGGTCGGTCTGATTAAGTTCTGCTAATGCATCATAGATGATTTTCAGCATCATTTCAACAAATTCTGAGCAATCAGCTTTCTTATCCGCAGCCGCAAGCGCATCATAATATTCCTGCTGACGCTCCCGTATAAGCTCCTCAATCGGAAGCCACGCAAACAATTCATTCCATTGGCTAAGTAACAATGTATGCCACATTCTACCCATTCTTCCGTTGCCGTCAGCAAAGGGGTGGATAAATTCAAACTCATAATGAAATATACAGCTTTTTATTAGAATATGGAGTTCTGATTTTGTATACCATTCAAATAAATCAGCAATCAACTGTGGAACAAATTTCGCCGGCGGAGCCGCGTGAATAAGTTTCTCGCCTTCAAACACACCTACACCGCCGCTTCTGAAAACTCCGTTTTCTTTTACAAGGTTGTCCATCATCAGCTTATGAGCTTTTAATAAATCTTCAATATCAAGAGGATTTAATGACAACATTATTTCATATGCTTCATATGCGTTTTGAACCTCTTTTATCTCCTGCGGCGCACCTAAAATACGCTTGCCATTAAGTACAGCCGTTACTTGTTCTAAAGACAAAGAATTATGCTCAATCGCAAGAGATGAATGTATTGTCTTTATCCTGTTCTCTCGTCTTAATTTTGGACTTATGCTATCCTTATGCAATACACTTACTTGTCCGACAAGCTCGCTGATTTGGGCAAGCAAATTTATTATATTGTCATTTATGCTGAATGGCGGTTTGTATTCCATTTTTTCGCTCCTAAATAATTTCATTTGATACACTTATTATACCATAAATTTCTATAAAATTCAATTCTCATATGAATTATGTATTTTAATACATATATGTCACGGTATAGTAGAAATTTTAGGCTCTAAAAACCGCATAAACACTATGTTTTCGAACCTCAAAAACCGTAAAAATAGACTTCCCCTTATGTTTATATTCATACCCTCGAAAATGCGGTTCTAAATGTCCACATATATTCCATATTAAAAAGATGTTATATATTATTTAAGTGGTATTTTTATCAAACAGCTGCTCTTAGTTTGTCATAAACATATCCTACCATAAGTTCAGATATTTCGTTTCTAAACTTTTCATCATCCAAAATCTTTGTACAAAAAGCATCATTCTGCATCATACGGTCAACAACGATTCCCATAAAAACATCATTGAACGGGAACTTAAAATGCTCTTTTGAATTGTTCATAGCTTGTGTTCGTAGATTATCGTCTTTCTCCATATCGGCAACAAACTGCATAAGCACTTTATCCATATCCTCAAACTCTGTTCCAAAACACTCATTTATCTTTTCAATCAGCTCAGACAATGGAGCTTCATCATCAGATTTTTTTCCTTTTCCCGCATATTTGCTATTTGGTAATGGTTCAGCTTTTTCAAGTTCAATACTACCCTCAAAAATTTTCTGTAAACGATAGTATTGAAGTGATACTTCATCATCTAAATTTATTGAATTACCTAAATCATCTTTAGGTAATTTTCTTAAAAGCAGCCTTGCATAAGCATGAAATTTGTGTAATTCCATATCATCAAGTTTGGCAATATTTGTTACAAAGGAATATGTTCTCACAAATTTTGCGAGTTGAGATTTAAAATCGTCTTGTTCCTCTTTGTTCTTGCCTTTAAACCTGTCGACAGCCGGATCGATATATGCATTCAGCACTCCAAAATCCATATTGTCTTGCTTTTTGCTTTTTTTAAAGAAAACTTTGCTGAAATTCTCTATTTCGGAATCCCAATATATACGGTATTCATCAAGTTTTGATTTTAAATCATAAACAATATTTATGTCGGTTACTTCTGAAATATTTGTTTCCTCATAATACGGCTCAAACGATTTTTTTATATCCTCCGCCGAATTTACAAAATCAAGCACAAATGTATCTTCCTTACCCTTGCAAGTACGGTTAAGCCTTGAAAGCGTTTGAACAGCCTTTACACCGCTAAGCTTTTTATCAACAAACATTGTATGCAGCAAAGGCTCGTCAAAACCTGTCTGGTACTTTTCAGCAACAAGTAAAACCTGATATTCTTTCCCGTGAAAAGTTTTCGGCAACTCACTTTCCTTAATTTTGTTGATTCCTGTTTCCGTATATTCTTCGCCATTATCAGAAACAGTACCGGAAAATGCAACTAAAATACCTAATTCGTTTTCATAGCCCATTTTCTTAATATAATCCTTAAATGCAAAATAATATCTGACTGCATGAAGTCTTGAACCTGTTACAAGCATAGCTTTAGCATTACCACCAATTTTATTTTTTGTAACAGTTCGGAAATGCTCTATCATTATCTGCGTTTTCTGTGCTAAATTATGCGGATGTAAACTCAAAAATTTTCCTAATGCCTTGTTGCCTTTTGATTTATCATATTTCGGGTCATCTGCTATCGTTTTGCCTATCTTGAAATATGTATCATATGTCATATAATTCTTCAACACATCAAGAATAAATCCCTCTTCAATAGCCTGACGCATAGAATACAAATGGAATGGGTGAGGCAAGTCATCATCTCCTATCGTTCCGAACATTTCAAGCGTTTTTGGTTTTGGTGTTGCTGTAAATGCAAAAAACGAAAGATTTTTTAGCTTACCATGGGTGGACATTTCTTTCGTAATTTCATCTTCATGGTCTGCGGCTAATTTTTCTTCTTTTGCCTCGTCATCTGCTATCTTTTGTAGTTTTTCTTCTTCGCTCAATCCCTGATATGCATCACCCAATACGGCTTTGAGTTTCTTACTTGCTTCTCCTGTTTGTGATGAGTGAGCCTCGTCCACAATAATTGCAAATTTTTTGCCTGACAAATCACCTATTTTTTCAAGTATAAAAGGAAACTTTTGTAATGTTGTTACAATTATTTTCTTTCCTGTATTAAGCGCATCCGCAAGCTGAGAGGAACTCTGGTTTATTTTTATTACAACACCTTCAACCTGCTCAAACTGATAAATAGTATCTTGCAGCTGTCTGTCCAAAACAATACGGTCAGTTATAACAATAATACTATTAAATATTATTTTATCATTATCATCATGCAGACTTGATAAATGATGTGCAAGCCATGCGATAGAATTGGACTTTCCGCTTCCCGCGCTGTGCTGAATCAGATAATTTATTCCCGTTCCTTTTTCCTTAACGTCTGAAACTATTTTTCTTACTGCGTCAAGCTGGTGATAACGAGGGAAAATAAGCGTTTCTTGTTTACCGTTGTCACTTACTTTAAGATGAACAAATCTTTGAATAATATCCAGTAAACTATTTTTTTGCAAAACTTCATCCCATAGGTATGATGTGCGATAATTTCCATTGCCCTGCGGATTACCCTTGCCACCGTTGTTGCCTTTATTGAACGGTAAAAAATATGTGTTCGCTCCATCGAGTTTTGTTGTCATATAAACTTCATCTGTATCAACCGCAAAATGAACAAGACATCTTGACTTAAAACCAAGCAGAAGTTCTCGATTATCCCTGTCATATTTATACTGCCTTTTTGCATTTTCTACGGTTTGACCTGTTATTTGATTTTTAAGCTCCATTGTAACAACGGGCAGTCCGTTTATAAACAAAACAACATCAATAGAATTTTCATTTTTCAAAGAATAATGAACCTGTCTTGTTACAGATAAAATATTTTTTGTATAATTTACGGAATCGGTTTGATTCATATTGCTTGCCGGCTTAAAATAGCATAGTTTGAATCTTGCCGGCGCGTCAACCACACCTTTTCGCAAAACATCAAGCATACCACGGCTGTCAAGTTCTTTAGACAATCTTTTTAAAAAATTGTGTTCCGCATCAGTTCCATGTTTTTCACACAACTTTTTCCATTCATCAGGCTGACCATTTTTCAAAAATTCAAACAGTTTAGCGGTATCAATGGCATATTTCCTATTAAAATCAGACGGATTACCTTTGACATAACAACCGTTTTCAATTAAAGCATATTCAATTTCATTTTCAAGATTTATTTCTTTTGTTTGAATTGCCACTATATTTCCACCTTTCCCGTTACCGACTCGGATATAATCGCTTGGCGGTATTCTTTGAGTTTTTCGATTTGTGTAGTTATATCAGTTATGAGATTGTCTATTTCTACTGTTTTTTTGTCGAGGTATTCTGCTATGCGATGTTGAATATCAAGCGGTGGTAAAGATATTTTCTCATTTAGATATGCAGTAATATTTAAATTTTGTATTCCTGTAGTTTGGTTGAAATATTTTTTATTTATTTTCATACTATACATCATTGAAAATAAATAATTCAGAAAGTTACTGTTGTGATTATTTTTTACACGCAACAGTTCTATAAAGTTTGCACACAAAGCATTAAATCCCTTATTATAAATAACTACTCTTCCTACAGGCGAATGTTCTCCGCCTCCAGATTTTTCTATCAACAAATCGCCAGTATGAATTGTTAAGTTATTTATTTGTTTTTCACTATAATTTCGAATTGTATACTGATCAGAATTTTTAACCGTTAAATTTTGATAATTAAAATCTGCAACTCTTATACATATTCTGTCATTTTTATTATTTGCAGCTTCTTCTCCCCAAGCTCCTCCTTGATGAAATGTAAAACAATATTTTAGTCTGTTAACTTCCCAATCCTCTGGTATTTCTCCAATCCAAGGTACACCGCTATCCTTCATTTTAGCATTTTTATCAAGTCCCTTTGTTACTGCCTCGCTTATAATGGCTTGTCTGCGTTCTTTTAAAAGCTCAATCATTTTTTGCTTGTCATCTATAAGCGTATCAATAGCAGCAGTTTTGTGGTCAAGATAGTCTGCTATGCGGCGCTGTGTGTCAAATGTCGGAATCGTAATCTTTATATTCATCATTGTTGATGTGTTGATAGCCGGATAACTCACTCCAACCGACAGAGAAGCAACTGTATCGACAAAATAACTATTTAACAATACATATTTTAGATATTTATCAAATATGTTTTTTGCCCTTATAACAGCAAATCCTGTTGATACCACAACATCATTATCATCAGTAATTTCTGCTATAGCTTTCAAGTATGTTCTCACAGTTGAAATGATTATATCACCTTTTTTCACAATACGCCTTGCTCGAGACGGACAATCCTCAAAAACCATTTTTTGATATAATTCAATACCTTTATCTAATGACACACTACCTATATCTACATAGCGAAAACTATATTCAGAAATAGTATTTTCCGAAAGAACATCATCATTAACAGACGTTAAAAATTTTAATTTTTTTACTTCCCAATCCTTTGGTATTGCCCCAATCCAAGGTATACCGCTGTCTTTATATTCCTTATACGGTTTCATTCCCCAAACACCTCCGATAGTTCCTCGCTGATTTTTGTCTCCAATTCCTTAATTTCCTCTATAATTTCAGCGCTGTTTCTAAGTGGTGTGAATTTATAAAAATATCTTGTAAAAGGAATTTCATAGCCTATCTTTGTTTTACTTTCATCAATCCACGCATCGGGAATATGTGGCAAAACTTCTCTTTCAAAATACTTATGAATATCCTCTTTCAGCGGCACTGTTTCGGTATCTCTCAGGTTGGTATCAGGTTTTTTGTTGCCTTTTTTATCATAAACAATATCCGCTTCATTACATTGTTCCGATAAAAGCGGCAATAAGAATTTTAAATCAATTTTTCCGTGTGATAGCCTATGCTTTTTCAAAACTTTGATAACTTCAGGTTCAAAAGATTCTATGTTCATAAACATTTTATCTTGCGGTATTTCTCTTAATGCTTTTTGCAGCTTCGGATAATAATCATCAGGGACGCTTGGATCTTGCGTTCCGTCATATATGCCTTGTGCTTTCCAACTCTCCAAACGCTCCTCAGGATCTCTTAAATCACAATATGCGTCCACATTTTCAAAATGCTCCAGTTTTTCTTCCTTTGTTGAATAAGCAAGCCTTAATGGTCTTTCAACTGTGATTTTACGATACCCGAAATCCTCATTGTCAAAATCAATATAGTTCTCATTTGCCTCTCTTGTTGCATATAAATTCACAATCGCTTTTCTGCTGTTTTCATCAATAAGGTTTCGCTTATTACCCAAAGATTTACGCATTTTTTCAAAATATGTGATACCATTTATAAGGCGCACCTTTCCTTTTCTGCGTTCTTCTTTTCGATTGGTTATAATCCAGATGTAAGTAGAAATACCCGTGTTATAGAAAAGCTGGTCGGGCAGCGCAACAATGGCTTCAAGCATATCGTTTTCAATCAGCCAGCGTCTTATCTCGCTTTCTCCGCTGCCGGCGTCACCTGTAAACAAGGGAGAACCGTTGAATACAATAGCAATACGGCTTCCGCCGTCTTTTGGCGCGTTCATTTTTGAAATCATATGTTGCAAGAACAAAAGAGAGCCATCGGAAATTCTCGGAGTCCCTGCTCCGAATCTGCCGTCATATCCTCTCGTTGCCGCTTCGTCTTTAATAAATTTTTCAACTTTCTTCCATTCAACGCCAAACGGAGGGTTTGAAAGCATATAATCGAATTTTTCGTGTGCAAATCCGTCTTCATTAAAGCTGTTGCCAAGCACAATGCGGCTATTGTTATTCCCCTTTAAAATCATATCCGATTTACAAGTTGCATATGTTTCGGGATTTAATTCCTGACCGAATGGGATAACTGTCATATTGTTATTTAAAGCAAGCATTTTGTTCTGTGCAACAGAAAGCATCCCGCCCGTTCCGCAGGCTGGGTCAAATATGGTTACAACCTTTCCATCCTTAGAAAGTTCGTCCATATCGGGATCAAATAAAAGTTCTACCATAAGTTCAATAACCTCGCGAGGTGTAAAGTGTTCTCCGGCTGTTTCGTTGGAAAGTTCAGAAAATTTTCTAATAAGTTCCTCATACATATATCCCATTTCAAGATTATCAACCGTGTCAGCACCAAGGTCAAGTTCCGCAAACTTTTGCACCACTAAATATAAAAGATTGGATTTTTTTAGCTTGTCTATTATAGTGAAAATTTCAAAGTTATCAAGAATTTCTTTGACATCATCTGAAAATCCATTGATATAATCACGAAGGTTTGTATCTATATTCAACGAATCATCAACCAGTTTTTCAAAATCAAACTTGCTTATATTATAGTAATCATTACCTGTAATCTTTTTAAATACAGGTAACTTATTTTGAACAGTAAGTGATTTGTTAAGTTCCAAAATTTTTTCTTTTGACGGCGCAAGCACACAGTCAAAACGACGTAAAACAGTAAACGGAAGTATAACCTTTCCGTATTCGCTTTGCTTAAAATCTCCTCGCAGTAAATCTGCAACACTCCATATAAAGTTAGCCTTATCTGTAAAATTCATAATTCTTTCGCTCCTTTAAACACATTTTCCCAATCAGTAGATTTTTTATTTTGCTTCATACCTCTTCGGATTGTATCGAAGATGTCCATGTTCTTTTTAATATAAATGCTTATATCGTTTGGAAGTTCGTTACGTTCTATCGCGGAAAGATTTCGCAGCGTATTCGCCTCTTTTTCGTCAAGTTTGAGAACCCGAATTAAATCTTCTAAAAGTTTGCCGTTGGGTGGATTGTTTTTCCCATTTTCAATGAGGGATATTGTCATAGTTTTTCTTTTTACTTCTTCACCAAGTTGTCCTTGTGATAATCCTTTGTTCTCCCTAAATTCTCTTAAACATTCACCAAAGGTTTTAACTCGCACAATATCCCTCCTTTATAATTAAATAAATTTATTTAATTATATCATTTGGACATCTATTTGTCAATAATGAAAAATGGACACTTGTTCCTCTACACTGTCATACAAAAAGGACATAACCGTAAAAACAATTATGTCCATATAAGATTTGTTTGGCGACAATCAAGCAACGCATTTTTATTTTTTAGCCTCTAACAATAGCTTTCTTGCCACTGTTAGTTTTACCATTCCGACAGCGGGAATATCTCTGTAACAGGTATCAAGTGAAAATTGTTCGTCATAGTTAAATGACGGATTGACAGATTTATAAATTATTTCGTATGCCTCTTTGACGGCCTCTATATAATCCTTGCTGTTTTGCACTTCGATAATTAGGTCATCAAGTAACACTTTTAATTCTTCCTCTGCTTGTGCATATGCTTCAGATCGTAACTGCATATCTCTCATAACACGGATTGCGTTCTGTGCGATTGGCGATAAGATACCGTAACCGTTGCCGTCTGTCTGATTTGCCATAATTGCTTTTCGGATTTTTGTGTTGGCATATCCAGCGGCTAAGGTGTAACCGAGATTTCCGCTTTCTACTTCATCAAGAATATCACCGATTAAATTCTCAACAATACATATTTGTTCTTCCGTACTGTTTAATGGTGTTGTTTCTCTCGGAATTTCAGCCGCAAAGGCTATTGTCGACGCTGATAGTGTAGCTATCAGCGTTAGTATAATAATTTTTTTTCATAGTAAAAACTCCTTTCGATATTTTTATAATATAATTATATCAAAAGAAGTTTTGCGCGCCCAGCTGGGAAAGCGTATGAAAATATTGGTGTTAGCCTGTATAATGCGCCTAAATGAATTATTCAAGCTCTTGTTCTCTTATCGGTTCGTTCCGCTGCGGAGTTTTAAGCATAGTGTCAATATTTGATTTTATAATATCAATTTCAGATAATTCTTTTTTAGCTTTTCGGTAATCGGCATATAATTTCTGCTTTTGCTCCTCTAAATTTATACGGTCGGTATTTACCTTGTCAAGTGCCGGCAGTTTTCCGTTTATCTGAACATCTGACAAATATTTATACGAAGCCTCAAATAAAATAATTTCCCGTCTGTGCCTGTTTTCAAAGTCGGATTTATTTTTTGATTTCTTGTATTTGTCATAAATAGGCTTTAAAGATTGATAGGTGCTTATGTGTTTTCTCAAAATGTTTGTATCACTCAAATTCTTTTCAACCGATTTTAATTTATCGGAAGTAGTATCAAAGGCTTTGTATTTTTCCTCAATTCTGCTTTTTAATTCATCATAGCTTGTGATTTTATTTTCAGTGAGGAAGTTTAAAGTTTTACTCGCTTGTTTCAAATTTGCCCCATCCCCGAATTGATGGACAGAAAAAAGTATGATATAATGGAATGGACATATAAAAATCCATTACTAAAAAGGAGGATATTTTCAATGCCAATCAAAAAAGGAACAATGCCGCCACGCTATGATGAAGCGTTTAAAACCGGCGCYGTCAAAATGGTTACTGAACAAGGCCGCCCTGCTAAAGAGGTCGCCGCTGAACTCGGTATATGCATCGATACTTTAAAATCCTGGCTCAAACGTTTGGGTTTTCAACCTTCATCYGTTGCTCGTCAGAACCGCGATGACAGCCGCCGGCGCGAACTTGAAACCGAAATCCGCACTCTGCGCAAGCAGCTTGCCGAGAAAGACGAGGTCATTGCTGTCTTAAAAAAATCCATCGGCATACTTTCCATTCCATAGATGATAAGTTTCGTTTCGTCGATTCTTATCGCTCCGAGTTCTCTGTGTCTCTGTG
>VIQV01000060.1 GCA_010206265.1 Lachnospiraceae bacterium MD329 | reverse complement strand
TCATCCCACGTTAAAGCAAGCATTTCACCCAAACGCATACCTGTGTTAAATGCAAATATAAATAGGTTTTCAAAGGTGCTGTTACCGTTACAGAACGAAAGGAATTTATTTTGTTCATCAACAGAAAATGCCGTTGCCTCGCGTGCCGGCTTTTTAGGGAGCTGCACACTATTACAAGGATTTTGATACAGTATATTAACAGACACTGCCTGTTTACAAGCTTGTGAAAGTGTAATAAACACTTTTTTTACTGATGACTGGCTCAAGCCGTTTTGTGTGTTTAAGCCTTTTTCGGATATATCGTTAATAAATTTTTGTATGATAATTGGATTTAACTTGTCCAGTTTATAGTGACCGAGTTGAGGTTTGATATATCTTTCAAGATTGCCTCTATACATATCATATGTTGTTGGTTTGATAGAGGGCTTTTTATATGTATCTAACCAAAATTCAATCCAATCACTAACGGTATATTCAGATGGATTTGTAAGYAGATGACGGTCATTCATATATTTGAGGTCATTTATTTTTTTCTGCAGCTTATCCYTATCCATACTTGATACTGTTTTTTTAATACGTTTTTTATTTGCATCATAGCCCAATGTGATTTCACATACCCACAAGCCGTTTGGACGCTGATATATAGTCCCTTCACCGTTCATTCTACGTCTTGCCACAGTATCACCCCTTAATTATTTTAAAGCGTACCTTGCTACATCTATAATAACACCTACATCACCTGATTTTGTTGTGTATTTTTCTTTCACCTTAGCTAATACCGCATAATTGTTTTGCAATCTATAAAATACATCCTGTTGGAAGTGGAGGCTGTCTAAATCATCTCCTTTTGGTATCCATCCAATTTGCACACCTTCTTCAGTGCAGACTTTAATTGCACTTTGGTCGTAACGATTGTATGGGTCAGGTATTAAAAGAATATCATCACCAGATGATAATTCACTAATATATGGTTGAGGGTCTATTCCGTTATGTAATTTGTTTACACCTGTAATTATAGTATCATATATTGTTAATCTACGTCTGTTATATTTATCTCGTTCCGGAAATCCTTTGACAAACTGTGAATATTCAGAAATGGTATCCATTATAGATAGTATTGCGTTTTTTACGATTTCAATATGCTCATCTGACAGGGCAATAGCCATTGAAGCTTGTTTTGTTGTAAGACATAGGGATGGAATATTGATAAGCTTTCTTTTATAGCATTTTGAAATGAATTGTGGTAAGATTTCTTCAAAATGTTTAGATAGAAGATTTTTTTGACCTAAGATAATTCTGCTTTTAGTGATAATTATTAGTGTGTTTTTTGCGCCTTTCCAATTAAATTTTTGAGGGGAAAAAGAGTCACATATTTTTGTATCAGTGATTATAGCAGTAATAATCTCTTCATCATCATTTAAAAATTTTTCAGCCATTAAAAGCAATGAATTATTTTTTTCACTTTCTTGTTTTGTGTTTAAAATATTTTGTTTCAAATTATTACTCATATTTTTATCCTCTTAATTTCATCCTTTAACCTGTGTAATCTATAAACATCCTGTATATCAATAATTTTATTGTTATGCAGGTTATTAACCAATTTTTGCATTTCCACTTGTATTTTTTTCGTTTTCCATACGGTCTTGTTCAGCAAGGACCGCCTGCATCACAGCAGAACGACCACGAAAATCTAATTTTTTATATTC
>VIQV01000059.1 GCA_010206265.1 Lachnospiraceae bacterium MD329 | reverse complement strand
ACGCGGTTGCCGAGAATTTCTTCAGCTGTCTCAAATGTGAATTGGTTCATTTGAAGCATTACCGCACAAGAAACGAGGCACAAGCCGATATATTTGCCTACATCGAGGCGTTTTACAACACCGTGCGTCCTCATTCAGGAATCGGCTGGCTGACTCCATGCGCTTACGAAGAAAAACTGCGAAAAAATCATGCCGCCTGAGAATGCTTTCACTCGCATTCGAAAGCATTCTTAAGAAATACTGCGATTCATTCCGTTTTTCGCCTCTTTTTTCTGTCTATTTTTTCGGGAAGGGCTCAGTCTTGCCCCTTGTAAAGCGTTCCTTACCTTTGGCGCGGAATGAAATATATTTACCGCGTTTAATTTCATAATCGGCAATTTCCATTCGCAAGAGAAAATCTTCAAAATCCGTTGACCGTGATATTGCTTTGTCAATGTCTGCTTTTAGCTGCACCTTCCAGCTTGTACCCTTGCGGGCAGCGGAATACTCAATATAGCTCTTACCCTTATTTTCATTCGGCGGTATCACAGATAAGCCGTATTCTTTGCACAGATTATCACTAATGCGGCGGGTTTGATTGTTCCACCGTCTGTTGACGTGGCTGTGTTTATAGTCGACAAAACTGACATCATTAAAAATGATATGATTATGGATATGTCCCTTATCAATGTGCGTTGTGAGTACGTATTCAAATCTACCGCCCAACACTTCATCAGCGAGCCGCTTTCCGATTTCGTGCGCCTGTTCCGGCGTGGTTTCACCCGGCGAAAAGGATTGTATTAAATGCCGCGCTAAATGCGGCGTCGGTGAGGTAGATTTTTCTCTCGTCCATTCAAATTCCATATCCGCCGTTTCGGGCGAACAGCCGTAAGAATGTATCAGTAAGGTATCGTCCGTTTTATCAGGATTGCAGATATAGTCAATCGCTTTTTTCAGCGTAGCGTCGATAGTATGGTTCTTTGTATATGCCATATCTCTTGCAACCTTTCCCGAAGTTCGTCAATATCCTCATGGTAGACGCTGCTTGTGGAATTAACACGCTTTGCAATCTGATTGATATATCCGTCAATCGCCATTTTCCTCAAATACGCCCCGATTTGATTTGTCGGCACAAGCGACATTTTGTATTCAATCAATTTCCGTTCTTCCTCATTTACCCATATTTTAAGCTGAATATTTCTTGCTCTGTTTGCCATTTTTTTAATCCTCCGTTTATCGTTATAGTAAGGGTTTGGGACTATCCCAAAATTTTCGTATTTTGAGCCTGTGAAAAATACGAAAAATCTGCGAGTGGGTACTCACTCGCTTTGCTTGCTGGTAGCAAAAAACACTATTTTACCCTCTATATATGTTAAACGAAAAAAATTTTGAAATAACAACCTTTTCAATAAAAAATTTAATATTTTATAGGATTTTTAATTAAATTATGTTAGAATATATTTAATATTAAAAACTAAGATATAGAGCAGAACAACCACCCATTTCGGGTGGTTGTTTTTATTGTATAAAGAAAACCACGCGATAGTCGCGTGGTTCAATGAAGGTTAAGCGATGAACAAAATCCTCCTTTTGTGCTATAATAAAAAAGACCTGCCAGTCAAGTAAAAGCACAAAAGGAGGATTAATCTATGAATAAAGAAAACATAGACACACATAGTTTAGCACATACAAAATGGAATTGCAAGTATCATATAGTGTTTGCACCGAAATATCGCAGAAAGGTGTTTTTTGAAGAAAAACGCCTTGAAATACGAGATATATTAAGACAATTATGCCAATGGAAAGGAGTAGAGATAATA
>VIQV01000058.1 GCA_010206265.1 Lachnospiraceae bacterium MD329 | reverse complement strand
AGAATTGTCAGCAGCCAAAGACGGGATATCGAAAAGATATTATTTCAATGCGGTCTGAACACTTATAATACATTTAGAATAGCAGAAATAACGAAAGCGATTAACGCAAGAGATTTGTTATGGATAGCGGATAATACCGATGATTCCTTTGCTGATGCAGTTACAGATGTATTTGAAAGCGTGTTCATAAAGAAAATCGATATGGTAGACGATAGTATAAATACGCCCGATGGCTGTAATGTAAAGAGATACGGAGTATATAACAATAAATACGGGATTTACAAGAACAGACTGCATCCGCTCTCAACGGATGTAGAAAGTGAGGTTGCAGTATATAAATTGGCGAAAAGGCTTGGTGTTCCATGCTGTAAGGCAGTTCAGACGGACGAAAATACAGTATTTTCAGAATTTGAATATGACTTTGCAGCAGAGCAAATAATCCACTTCAGAAGATTATTTGAAACTGACGAGAAACGAAGTGGAAATGAGCTTACGAATCTATTAAGTAAAAGACCTGCATTCAGAAATGACTTCTACAAGATGATATTTCTTGACTTTCTTACATTGCAGGACGACAGGCACCTAAGTAATTTTGCGATAAAGATAAATTCTGCAACAAGACAGGAATCATTCTATCCGTTGTATGACAATGGCAGAAGCCTGTTCTATCAGGATACGGAAGAAATGATTGAGAAAGCTTGTCAGAATCCTGCGGAGTATTGCACAACATTCGGAACAGAATGCTCGTATTATGACCATATTACCGATATATTATTAGCTGAGCCGGGGGCAATAGGGCTTATAGATTTATCCGTAACAGAGGAAGAATTGTATGTCATTATGCAGGAAGGCGGCTTCAAAGGCAAAAAGCTGGACGGAGCTGTGAAATGGGTTTCGAACGGAATAAGGTGTATTCAGGACTTGGCAATAGACTTAAAACAAAGAATGAGTAATGACGGGATGTCCGGTATAAGTTAAAATATATGAAAATAGCGATTTTATCAGACACACATAACTTGCTGCGTCCGGAGGTTATAGAAATAATCAAAGGCAGTGATGCAGTAATACACGGTGGAGATATTAACTCTCAGGATATATTAGATGAAATAAAATCTGTAATGAAACCAAATGTACAGCTTTTTGTTGTGAAAGGCAATAATGATAAGGAATGGGCAGAAAACCTGCCTGAAAGCCTTGAATTTGAATTGTGCGGATTAAAATTCTTTGTTGCGCATAATAAAAAGGACATACCGCAGAATGTAACGGCGGATATAATAATATTCGGACATTCTCATAAGTATTATGAAGAAAATATAGAAGGTCAGCTTTGGTTAAATCCCGGAAGTTGCGGAAGAAAACGCTTTAGCCTGCCGCTTACAATGGCAGTCATGAATGTAAATGATAATGGATATTCCATAAAAAAGATTGAATTAGAGGAGTAGGGTACATTGAAACTGATATTTATACGGCACGGTGATCCTGACTATGCCAATGATACACTTACAGAACGGGGATGGAAAGAAGCCGAAGCACTGTCAAAGCGTGTGGCAAAATGGGATATAGATAAAATTTATTGCTCACCGTTAGGCAGAGCGCGGGATACGGCAAGTATATCGCTGAAGCTGATGAACAGAACAGCCGAAACAAAGGATTGGCTGCGCGAGTTTTTTGTTAAAATTCTTGATCCACAGACGGGCGAAGAAAGAATACCTTGGGACTTGATGCCGTCATATTGGACGAAACAGCCTGAACTGTATGATAAAGATGGCTGGCATAAAAGCAATATTATGAAAACCGGCAGAGTTTCTGAAGAATATGAGCGTGTTTGCAATGGCATTGATGAGATTTTAGCGGAATACGGATATATAAGAAATAAAGGAATCTATACCGTAGAGCAGGGGAATGATAAGACAATAGTATTCTTCTGCCATTTGGGAGTACAGTTTGTGATTTTATCACACCTATTCGGAATATCTGCGCCTGCAATGTGGCAGAATTTCTTTGTTGCTCCGACATCGGTAACGGTTGTAGCAACAGAAGAAAGAGAAAAAGGGAAGGTAGCATTCCGATG
>VIQV01000057.1 GCA_010206265.1 Lachnospiraceae bacterium MD329 | reverse complement strand
ATATAATACTATAAAGTATAGTATATATAACTTCATAATAATGTTATTGTAATATAACAATAACAGATACTATGTGAGAAAAGGAAGGAGAAATCAAATGAAAAAACTTATAAGTGCAATAATATCAATAACAATGATATTATCAATGACGCCTTGTATCATACAGGCAGAGGAAGAAACCACAATACCTTTATCTGAACTACAGAAAGAAATTGTTAAATTTAAAGGTGTAGAAGAACAGGACGTAGAAGTTTATGTAACCGATGGATATGATCCCATTCCGAATGCGGAAGTACAGCTAAATAATGAAATAAAAACGACTGATGCAGAAGGTAAAGTTTTATTCGAGGCAATACCCTCACAACAGGAATGCTATGATGTCCTAACATATACTGATATTTGGGGAGAAAAAACGACTCAATTAAAAGTGGCAAATATAATTAAAGAAAATACTGATGCCAAAATTGAATTTACAGTTTCGTATATTGACTTGAATCTGGAATATCAACTCCCATTGGTACCAGAAGATGACGAGGTGTCGCTATTTAGCCTGAGTAATACGGTTGGTACGCTTGGTGAATGGGTAGTTGGAGCAAAGCTACCTGAAGAACGGTGGTTTCACCAAACGGTAGAGTATCAAGGGAAATTATATCTTTCGCATTCATATCCGGTAAATCATTATCTGATATATGATATTAATAATAATTCATGGTCAACGAGTTCATCAGAATCATATATGGCAACGGGAATGGGAAATATCGTACTATATAATGGTAAAATATATGATGTAGGTGAAGGCGGCAGGATTTCAATATATGATATAGCAACGGACAAATGGGCTATGGGTTCCAGCGCAAATTTATCATATGTAAAAGATGTAGCTGTGATTGGTAATAAAATTTATGCATTTGAAACAAGTGTTTCTCAATCTGCAGCTGTATATGATATAGAAAAGAATACTTGGACAAGGTTAACCAATATTCCAAAAAAATATGATGATATGGATGTGGTGGCTGCACCTAATAATAAAATATATTTAATGGGCGGTTATACTATTTCTGGTAGTGATGTTATACCGTCAAGAAGTGTGTATATTTATGATACTGTAAGTTCTAAATGGTCGAACGGAGCATCAATGCAAAGTGGAAGATCGGGATTTAAACCTATAGTTTATAATGGAAAGATTTATGTTGCAGGAGCAATACTAAATAAAGAAGAAGGTCCTTTATTAGAAATATATGATATAGCTAACAATAAATGGACTACTGGAGCTGAAGATGAGGCGCTTGGAGGTAATTATAGTGCTATATTGATAGGAGACAACATTTATTATATGGGAGGAATGCATCAGACAGATTTTGCTGGAGTAAAGGATGTAAGATTATATAATATAACCAATAATACATGGACAGATATTACTCCTATGCGGTTTCACAGGTCCGGAGCTAGCGCGATTTTCTATAATGGAAAAATTTATGTCACAGGTTGTAACATTGGTAATATAAATACTGTAGATATAGCTAACAAGGGGTTAGAAATATATACTGTACAAGATTTGCCTGATATTGAATATGATAGAGATATAATAGATATAACTAATCCGGGAAAAATAACAGTTGCATATGGCACTCCTGCGGAAGACTTATCATTACCAGAAAAAATAACAGTTAAACTTGATGATAATACAACAACAGATATTCCAGTAACATGGAATACATCAAATTATCAGTCAACTAATATCTCAGAACAGACAATTACAGGTGATTTGGAATTGCCAGATAGAATAAAAAATACGAAACCATATATTCCAGAAATAAAAGTACAAGTGAATAAACTTATATATAACGTAGTATCAGCAGAATGCGATGATATAGAAGTAAAATACGGGACACTGTTAAGTAATATAGAATTTCCGGATGCAGTAGAAGCGGTAGTAGAAAACAGCGCGGACGCAACAGATAGAACGACAAAGATGGTAACAGTAAAAGACTGGACCCCTGTATCGGGATATGATTCGGGATTGTCAGGTGTAGAACAGGAATTTGAGGCAACGATAGAATTAGATGACGGTCTGGAAAATCCGAATAGTGTAAAAGCAAAAGTAAATGTTATCGTCAAGAATTTAGAAGGCAATATAGTATCAATCGAGCCAAAGCAGATA
>VIQV01000056.1 GCA_010206265.1 Lachnospiraceae bacterium MD329 | reverse complement strand
GCATTAGCATAACGGTTGTAGCCTTTATCTGCTGAAATATTGCCGCCCTTTTCAATTACGGCGGCTTTTATATCCGCAAAAGACAACATCATAAACCGCCACTTTTCAAGTATTGTCATAGGCTATTCCTCCGCTTCACTATCTACCTCGTTCGGCTCTTCTGCCGTTACTCCGTTTACCTCGTCAAGCTCGTCGGACAATGTTCCGAGTAAGGACTGCATAGAAGTCAATACTACGTCAAAACCAGACATATTATCGTGCAATGCGTCTAAATTGCCCTTTATATTGGCAAGAATTGCTTCCGCATTTTCTATATTGCCACGAACCATACCCGGTATATCTGCTTTTTCTGTGTATGAGGGAATTTGGAAATTGTTAATTGTTTTCTCAGCCATAGTTTACCTCCCTCATTCCTTGACTATAAAAACGTCAATCGCTCCATCTCTGTGGTCAGCACCCGGCACATAATCTTTTAAAAGCCCACAAACAGCACGGTGCCCGGCAGGAATGGCTTGGGATAGTTTATAGCCGTTCTCGTCATTTGCTTGTAGAAAATCATAATCTTCATCGTTGCTGTTCCACATTATAAACAAATCTCCAAATTGGACACCCTCTCTATGGGTAAAATCAAGAAATTGTTTGCCCGGATAATACTGTACAGTATCATCAGTATTATCAAGAACGCATAATGGAATTTTGGGGCGAGTATCAACAGCAAGACGTTCCAAAACATCTATAACGGTAGCAAGTGAATTTGAGAGTTTTTGTTCTGTTACCTCCCCGTCTTTAATCGTCCGAGCGTCTACCGCATTATTACCTATACACACATTATTAACTGCACCTTTCTCTAACTGCATTGTGCCTATTGCATAATCAGCGATATGACGCTTTTTTACGCTCTTGTCGGGGTGGTCGAGTTCCGCCGCGTTCTTATGCGCGTTAAATTCCGCAAGGCTTACCTCAGCAGGTAAAGTAACATTCATTTCAACATTTGCCGCGTTATGTACGAAAAACGATATATCAACCGTTGCGGATATAGGCACACCGTCATATACAGGGAATGTCATTGCATTTTCGGTATTGTCTCTCGTATAAGCAAATTTAATATCGCCTATATCAGGGTCATTTGCTATAAGTGCAATTTCACGCAACGTAAATTCAGTATCTCCATTCTGTACACGCACACGGGTTGATATTGTTTGTTCGTCTTCAGGCAGATACATCTGTAAATCTACTATTGCAGACGTTCCCTCCTGCCCCGTCTGACGTGACGGTATTTCGTGTACTAATTCTGTAATAGTAACAGGGTCTTGTTCAGATATTCCGTCACCGATTACCGCTTTTGTGATACTCAGCGGCTCACCCATCATAATCAATTTATGTATCAGTCTTAAGCCTGCCGATGTAATTTTAGTTTTTTCAAAATAGCTTGCTTTTTCATTTTCCATTATTTCAATCCTCCTGCTTGTATAACAATTCAAGGTATGTCTTGTCTTTTATTTCGTCATTGCTGTATTTTGCTATATCCTCATATGTGTTGTATTGCATAGCGTCTACTTTAGGCAATGTGCGTTTTATACCTGCGACTTTCACGCCTATTGCCACACCCGACAATACTTCGCTTTCACGCGGTATTTCTGCCGCCTCTACCTTTGGAAGTGTACGCTTTATCCCTGCAACCTTCGCCCCTGCATAGATGTCTGATTGAACTATCATTCTCACCGCATGACCTACAGCCAAATGCGCGGGTTTTAAATCCTCTACTAACTCCATAACTTCACCCAGTATGTCGGGGTTGTGAAGTATAACGTCAAAGCTGTAATCGCTGACGTGTTGTTTTATAGATGAAGCCGGGTCAAACAATCGTATTGCGCTTGTCAGATTTGTTTCTGAGGTTGTTTGTGTGCCGCGCTTTTTTGCCTTTATTCGGCTTGCCCTTATTTGCATAGCGTCATTACTCGGCTTTATGTTTAAATCACGTTCAAAGGCAATTATGCCGTTCTCATCAGCCGTATCAGTTGAGATATTGTTTTCAAAATTATCTGCTTTTCCATACAGCCTGTCAAACTCGGCATCACTTGCCTCACATACAGCAGACATATACCGAGATTTTTTGTAGTAGTCAGGCAGCGTCTTTTCAATCTCAGTCAAAAGATACCACCCCCAAAACGGCAATTTCGGTATCTGTTATAGGAATATTAGCCGTATCACCATTTACCAGTAAATCAGTATAATCTGCAACCCCCGCAGTATCCATAATAATCTGACCTG
>VIQV01000055.1 GCA_010206265.1 Lachnospiraceae bacterium MD329 | reverse complement strand
GCGATGATATAGAAGTAAAATACGGGACACTGTTAAGTAATATAGAATTTCCGGATGCAGTAGAAGCGGTAGTAGAAAACAGCGCGGACGCAACAGATAGAACGACAAAGATGGTAACAGTAAAAGACTGGACCCCTGTATCGGGATATGATTCGGGATTGTCAGGTGTAGAACAGGAATTTGAGGCAACGATAGAATTAGATGACGGTCTGGAAAATCCGAATAGTGTAAAAGCAAAAGTAAATGTTATCGTCAAGAATTTAGAAGGCAATATAGTATCAATCGAGCCAAAGCAGATAAGTACAAATCAAACAATACCGTTTAATCAAATTTCGGGAGTACCTGCAAAAGTGACAGCGCTGTTGTCAAGCGGACAGGAAGTAGAATTAGATGTAAAATGGGGTGCATCAAAGTATGACCCATCAAAAGCATCTATCACAGAACGCCAGATAATAGAGGGAGATGTAACGCTCGTAGAAGGAGTTACAAACACAGACAACATACGAGCAAGCTTGCTGATATTAGTAAGACCTACGAATTATACGGTATTATCAGTAGACCCGACAGAGGAAACGATACAGGTATTTCAAGGAAAAACAAAAGAGGAAATACTTGAGGACTACAAGGATAAGACTGTGGCAGTAAGGCTAAGAAATATTGAAACAGGAGCGGAAATGACAGTAGATATGCCTATAGATTTTACAACAAGGATTAACAACTTTGATGAAAATGCTATGGGCAGCACACAGCAGTTAATTGCAGATATTGCAGTAACGAGCAATATCAACATAGGAACAGAACATTTCTTTACGCTTAATGTGGAAATGCAAGAACCGAAACAAATCACGAGAACAAAGGCAAAGGCAATAACGACTTATCAGTCAGTACCAGTTGAGGAAATTGAGAATATTCCTGCACAGGTAGAAGTAATCCTTGATAATGATGAGAGTAATCCGCTGGCAGTAGATGTAGAATGGATATGGGATGACTATGACTGTGATGTAGCGGGTTCAAGAATAGTACAGGGACGATTAAAAAATCTTCCGGGATATATAGTAAATCCGGAAGTGTATATGGGAACACTTTTTGTCACGACAAAAGCGGTACAATATGAAATCACTCAAATTGTGACAGATTATCAGATTCTTGATGAGGGAGTAGTACCGGCAGGCTTGGAGTTAGATGAAGTGTATCCGTACTTAGATACAAAAGCATATACAGTTGTAATGCAGAGTGTGACCGAAGGAGTAGATATAACACTTAATAAAGATTTAAAGTTCTTGTTAAAAGAAGATGAAGAATTAGGATATGTATATGACAAGAATGTCGCTGAGACATATCTGTTAGGTGTGGAATTAAAATTACCGGAGCATATCACAATATCGAATGCGGTTGCAGAAGATGTAGAAAATAATGGCGGACTGCTTATTGGTTTTACTACAAATATGGTAAGTGTAGAACTAGTGGAAACAACAAATATGACAGTAGGAGCGGGAACAGCATACGCTGATTTAGACCTTCCTGAAACAGTACAGGTAAAACTGAGCAACGGAAAGACAATTGCGATAAAAGTTGATTGGCTGGGCGAAAATGACTATACCCCAGGAGAAGAATACCATATTGTAATGGGTAAGCTCGTTGATATTCCGGACTATATCAATGCAAACGGAAAAGAAGATGCAGAGCTTTTGATACGTGAATTACCCAGAAAGCAGTATACGCTAAAAAGTATTACTCCTATCCGTATTCCAACAACAGGAATGATGAATGTAAAGATAGGAACGAGCTTAGACGATATTTATAGTGCAATAGAAAGCCATAATGTCACCTTAACATTAGAAGATGAAAATGGTGAACCGATAGAGAGAATGGTTACATTTACATTGGATGCTGATAAAAATGCAGAATACACACCAATGACACCGGGAGAATATGTATTAAAGGGAACATTACATATTGATAATGATATAGAGGTTCTGAATCCGCTGTCATTAGAATTATCAGTATATGTACAGACTCTAATATACAAGGTAAGCGGAAGTGTGACGTCTACTCAGGAATTTGTAAAGGGTACACCATTTGCGGAATTAGAGTTACCAGCAGAAGCAACGGCAAAATTTGAAAATGCTGCAAATGAACCATTACCTGCAATATGGACAGAGAGCGGCTACAAGCCAAATGCAACACATATACTTAAAGGAGAGTTCAGTCCACTGCCGGATTATGCAGAGAATCCGAAAAATATTAAGCCGAGTTTGATGATGAAGGCAGTAGCAAGTCCGACAACAAAGATATTATCAGCGGAGCAGATAACAAGTCCTAT
>VIQV01000054.1 GCA_010206265.1 Lachnospiraceae bacterium MD329 | reverse complement strand
GTGGTAACGGCTGCAGAAAAAAGTATAAAYATATCGTGCAAATTAGATTGTGAGCCTGATTCTATTGATATGGTAAAAGCAAACCTTGAAGAATATTTGCGAAATATATCGTTTGCTAAAGGGTATATATCTTACGCAAAAACAGGTCAGATTATTATGGATACTGCGGGGGTTGCAGATTATACTGATTTACTGGTAAATGGTGATACGGCTAATATTCCTATAACAGATACCGAAATTGCCGTTTTGGGGGTGGTATCTTTTGACTGAGATTGAAAAGACGCTGCCTGACTACTACAAAAAATCTCGGTATATGTCTGCTGTATGTGAGGCAAGTGATGCCGAGTTTGACAGGCTGTATGGAAAAGCAGATAATTTTGAAAACAATATCTCAACTGATACGGCTGATGAGAACGGCATAATTGCCTTTGAACGTGATTTTAATATAAAAACAACTAAAGATACTATGGAGATAAGAGTAAGCCGTATAAAGGCAAAAAAACGCGGTACGCAGACCACCTCAGAGATAAATCTTACAAATTCATTAAGGCTATTTGATTCGACCGCGTCCATAGAGCAGAATGTCAGCGATTACAGCTTTGATGTTATGCTTCATAATCCTAATGTTCTTGGTGAAGTTATGGATATGGTAGAGGATTTGAAACCCGCACATTTGGCGGTAAGTCATATTGTGAGAATGATGGCTCAGTCAGACATCTATGCAGGGGCGAAGGTTGTAGGGATAAAGCGTACACTTCCAAAGGTAGAAGCGGCGGAAATACCGCGAGAAAGTGAAATACTTTCGGGAGTGGCAATAGGGGCAAAAGTCGCAGGGATAAAACGCACACTGCCTAAAGTAGACGCTATGCAGTACAACACATATGAGGACATTAAGCAGTACAGCAATGATGAAATAAAGAATAAGACGTACCTTGAATTGTTATACAAGCAGGAGGAGAAGTAAAAATGGAAAATGAAAAAGCAAGCTATTTTGAAAAAACGAAAATAACATCGGCAGGCTTGAGGCTGATACATAAACTGATTATGATGGGTGAGCCGCTGAGTATCACAAAAGCGGTAATCGGTGACGGAATATCCGAACAAGACCCTGTTACTATGACAGAATTAGTACACGAAATACCGTCAAGACAAACAGGACAAGACGGAACATCTGCAATAGTAGACTTACAGATGTATATGCCGGAGGACGAGCAAACAATATCAACCCGTGTACGTGTGCAGAATGGCGATATCGAATTTACATTACGTGAAATCGCCTTTATAGCAAATGACCCTGATATAGGCAATATTATATTCGCATATACAAGAGATAACACGGAAAATGCAATGACGTTTCCTGTATTCAGCGGTGTACCTATATCAGCGACAGTTGATATATCATTTTTCGTACATAACGCGGCAAATGTTGAAATGAATGTTACTTTACCTGCTGAGGTAAGCCTTGCGGAATTTAACGCGCATAAGAACGCGGCGGAACTCGACCACCCCGACAAGAGCGTAAAAAAGCGTCATATCGCTGATTATGCAATAGGCACAATGCAGTTAGAGAAAGGTGCAGTTAATAATGTGCGTATAGGTAATAATGCGGTAGACGCTCGGACGATTAAAGACGGGGAGATTACAAAAAATAAACTATCTGAAGAATTATTGGAACAAATCAACAATTTATTATCAGGTGCAACTGAGTTCAGAAAAGAATTAGATGTATTAAATTCTATGTTTCCGAGTGACAGTTTAAGAAATGTTGTTTCAAAGCTTAGTATAGAAGTCTGGAAACTGCAACGAGCCGGACACAGCGAGTATGAATTTTATAGGTTCAGATGTGTTAGTTGTACATTAAAAGACGGAACTAAAATTACTAATCCCCAAAAAGAATATATACAATATGGTGACGGCACGAAAGATATAAGATTTCCTTCTGTCGGTGTCAATCCTGATAAGCCGATTTTAATACCATTAACAAGTGAAAGCCTCAATAAATGTCTATATATTGGAGAAGAACAAGACGGATATTTGTTTTTGAATTTCCACCCTGTATATTGGGCAACAACAGAAGATAAGACGGAAGATGGCGTAACGTATGTCGTATATGATAATGTAACCTTAAACTTAAACATTGATTGATTTAAGGAGAAATAAACTATGGCTGAGAAAACAATTAACAATTTCCAAATTCCCTCATACACAGAAAAAGCAGATATACCGGGTATGGTTCGCGACAATATAGAAAATGCGGAGGCAATTCTTGCCAATATAAAGGGCAATTTAGACGCATTGCACGATAATATGTCTGGTTTTGACGTAGTATTGACTTCTATGCAGTCCTTACTCGGAACATTGTCCGACGAGCTTGACGAGGTAAACGGAGTAACGGCAGAAGAGCCGAACGAGGTAGATAGTGAAGCGGAGGAATAGCCTATGACAATACTTGAAAAGTGGC
>VIQV01000053.1 GCA_010206265.1 Lachnospiraceae bacterium MD329 | reverse complement strand
GTTTTTACTTGACAAAGGTCTCACCACCTATGTCATAAATCCTTTGCACACCAATCTCTACCGAAAAAGTCTGACACTTAGAAAAACCAAAACAGACAAGGTAGACGCTCGCATGATTGCTTCTATGTTAATGTCTTGCGTAGACCTCAAGCCCTACACAAGAACATTATACCACAATCAGGAATTAAAGTCACTAACCCGATACAGATTTGACAAAGTTTCTGAACGAGCAAAGCTTAAACAGTCTGTTGCAAGACTTGTTAATATCCTTTTCCCTGAGCTTGAAAAGTTAGTTTCAAGCGTCAAGCTGCTGTCCTCAAACTGATAATCCAAACTAAGTATCTGCACATCCGCGTTTTTAGCTTTTTCTTTTCCAAAATGGCTCATAAGCGCCCAGCGCATAGCGTTATTCGCGATAGTTGAAAACTTATACCGTTTCAAATCATCACGCTCATCATACTGCTTTACTGCACGCATAAATCTGAATATCACCACATCATAGAAGTCAACCATCGGTAAACCTCTGTACTTCAGGAAATCCTCCACTAAATAGTGATTTTCCGCTAAAAATTGCTCTTGCCTCTCTGTCAGCATCTTTGCCTCATTTGTCTTGTCCTTCATTGTTTTTTCCTCCTTGAAAATAATTTAAAATATAAAAAAATACGCCCAAGAAATTCTTAAACGTATTTATTTTCCGTAATATTTAATTGTTTTTCCTAATAAAAAACGGTTATGGGCGCACTGTCCCCCGGGACAGAACTCTCATAACCACTTAACTACAACCACTTTAACTACAACCATTATGACTATATTATATATAGAAAAAATACAGATTACAAGACCAAGTGCAAAAAAAATCGGGGTAGAACAAAAAAATATTCAAAACATTTTTGCGGTTATATCCATAAAAACTATTGATATTTTATGAGAATTGCGGTATAATATACAGTACAGGAGGTGTTGACTATGATTAAACGTCCAATTTATATTGAAAAAATTATGAGATTTGTCGATACACCGTTTGTAAAGGTTCTGACAGGTATACGACGCTGCGGAAAATCGACTATTTTGAGAATGTTAATGGAAGAAATACAACAGACGCATCATATCGGCAGTAATCAAATTTTACATTATAGCTTCGATTCTATGGAATATGAGGATATAAAGACTGCAAAAATGCTTTTTAAGCATTTGAAACAGCGTTTATATCCCAATGGCAAAACATATCTTTTTCTTGATGAGATACAAGAAGTAACGGAATGGGAAAAGGTTGTCAATTCCTTAATGACAGATTATGATGTGGATATTTATGTTACAGGCTCAAACTCACGAATGATGTCATCAGAAATTTCTACTTATTTAACAGGACGGTATATATCATTCAGAATATATCCGCTGTCTTTTGCCGAATATATGACGTTCCGCAAGAAATTTACTGAGATAACAAATACACATTCTGAGCTTGTAAATTATATCAGATTAGGCGGGTTCCCCGCTGTACACCTGCAAGACCACAGCCCGCAGGAAGCTTACACTATCGTTAAAGACATTTATAACGCTACAATATTCACTGATATTGTCAAGCGCAATCAAATTCGCAAGGTAGACCAGTTAGAAAGAATTGTACGATTTACCTTTGATAATGTAGGCAAAACATTTTCCGCCGCCTCAATTTCTAAATATCTGAAAAATGAGCATCGCTCCATTGATAACGAAACAGTATATAACTATTTAAGCAAGCTTGAAAGCGCGTATATACTGCACCGATGCTCACGCTTTGATATTCAGGGGAAAGAATTATTAAAAACACAGGAAAAATTCTATCTTGCCGACTCCGCTCTGCGTTACAGTGTTCTGGGCTATACACCTGACAGCGTGGCGGCTATGCTTGAAAATACTGTTTACTTAGAACTTTTGCGGCGCGGTTATGACGTGTCTGTTGGAAAATTAAATAACGCTGAAATAGACTTTGTTGCAGCAAAACAGGAAAACAAGATATATATTCAGGTAACACAGAAAATAGGCTCTGCTGAAACTGAACAGCGTGAATACGGCAGACTTCTTGATATTCGTGATAATTACCCCAAATATGTGCTTCGTACCGACGATTTTGCAGGCGGCAATTATCAAGGAATTAAAACAATGCACATCGCTGATTTTCTGTTAAGTGACGAATACTAAATTACAAAAAAAAGCAGATGGCGCACAGGCAAAATTGCCTGATACGTCATCTGTTTTTATATTTTTATTCCTTATCTAATTGTATTTCAACCACTATATTAAATTGTATCATCTGAAATTAACTCTTCTGTTGTCAAATCTGTATCGGGTTAGTGACTTTAATTCCTGATTGTGGTATAATGTTCTTGTGTAGGGCTTGAGGTCTACGCAAGACATTAACATAGAAGCAATCATGCGAGCGTCTACCTTGTCTGTTTTGGTTTTTCTAAGTGTCAGACTTTTTCGGTAGAGATTGGTGTGCAAAGGATTTATGACATAGGTGGTGAGACCTTTGTCAAGTAAAAACCCGAGCAAATTGTAGCTGTAATGTCCTGTGGCTTCAAGACCTACTTTTGTTTTACTCAAATCTGGAGAAACAGATTTGACTTT
>VIQV01000052.1 GCA_010206265.1 Lachnospiraceae bacterium MD329 | reverse complement strand
AAGTATGACTGCCGTTTTCTGTAAAGGTATAGCTTAATTCCGTATCCTCTGTTACTGCTTCAGAAGGCGTGACTGTTACTTTTACATCTTTATTTGTAAACTTGGTTGTTGAATAGCTTAACTCCGCTGTGGGAGGCTCTTTGTCTATCCAGTCTACTTTTACAGTTTTATTTAATGTATTTCCCTCTAAATCTGTAAGCGTAAAAGTATGCTCTCCATTTTCGGTAAACGTATATGTTAGTTCTGTATTCGTAACAAGCTGCACTGACGGAGTTAATGTTACAGTTACATTTTGATTTGTCAGTTTTGTTTCTGAATACTCAACATTAGCGCTTATCGGAATTACTTTGACCGTCCTTACCTTTTGCTCCGCGATATTACCCGCGTGGTCGGTCGCATTGTACTTTATTTGATATGTTCCCGCTTTATTCACATTTAAAGCAGATGTATCAACAACTAATTTGCTTTCAATATTAGGGTCAAGGTTATCTGTAGCTCTTGCTCCAGAATCGACATATTCCGCTCCTAATTCCCATATGATTTCTTCATCATTGTCAAATACAATTTCAGGCGAAGTATCATCAACATAAAATGTTTCAGATATAACAGAAGAAGCACATTTTTTTAATCCCGTACTACTTACATTCCATGCGCTTTTGCCACCTATTGTAAAACCTATCGTGCCTTCTCCTTTAATGGAGTTAAACTCCACAGTTGCACTCAAAGTGCCGTCTTTATAATTTACACCGTGTAAAGTGGTCGCTGTTCCTGTTTTGTTTACCGTTACATCTCGAAATATGTCTGTACTATCTCCTAATTCATCTGCATCATATTTAAGTGTGTAAAATACCTTTGACCCGCTTTTTACGGCTTTCTTTGACGGTGATGAAACTGAAATTGTTGGCTGTTTAATAATATCTGTATTAACAAATCCTACTTGAACAGTTGCTTTATCTGAGTCCATATCCAATACTTTCATATATGCTCCAGTATATACATCATCATAAAAATTACTTGATGGCGTTGTCTCAGCAGAAAATTCATCATCTTTGATATATAAATCATTGGGAATATCATACATAAATGAGCCATAATTGTCGTATGTACCGCCATTTTTATATACTGGTTTCAAATACCCCGTTTTATCGGCAACAGTTCCATTATACGATTGTTTTGAATTTACATGCCACATTAAAACCCCTCTATACTTATCTTCCAATGAAGTGTTTTGTATATGAAAAGATGTATAATACTCTGCAATATAAAATTCCGTAAATGGAAGAATCTCATAATCGGGTATAAAAATGATAGCTTGTTCTGTATTATTATCATCTGTATTTTCATACGCACATAAATCCATAGTTTCCAAGTCATCATTATACGGCAGAATAGTAGGCTCTATCCAATCCAACAAATATCTATAATATGCATTAAAATAGCACTTCTCGCTTCCACTTCCTGCTGTCATAATCTCTCCTGTACCTGTAAGAGTACAAGAATTCCCAGATACCCCTCCTACATTATAATTATCCAGAAGTCCCATTAAATGACCGCACTCATGTAATACAGTATGTGTGCTAACACCTTCACTTGTAACGCTATTGTTCATTGTTACGAATGAATCAACTTTTATTGGATCGCCTTCTATTATAATTCCACTTCCTGAGCCTGCATGACTTCCCCACGCATTTCCATACTCTAAATCTGGATAAAATGGATACAACACAATCAATGAATCAATATATCCATCTTTGTTAGAATCATATTTAGAGTAATCATCCACAATCCCTTCTCTTTTATAGTGGCTTAATATTTCACTCATCAATTGATTAATGTTATTTACAGTATAGTAACTTGGAAATTCCTTCGTTCTGTATATTGGCATAACATCTCCAGTAAAATTCAATTTCCCATTTGAATGAACTTTATACAACTCCGATACTGAGCGTTCATCATTAAATGTAAAAAATTTTGACGGATCCGCATTTTTATGAACACCAAAAAAATCATCATATAGTGTATTTAACAATCCATCTGATAATGGATGTTCAGGAAATTCAAGCTGCACAATCAATGCTCTAACATTCCCTGTTGATGGCATAGTTATTCCACCATTCACAAATCCATTAAAATCCGAAAATAATGATATTTCACTATCCCAAGGACTGTATTCCCTATTTAATTCTCTTATTTTTTTCTGTAAAAGTGCACTGTTCATATCCTGAATAAGTTCTGGATTAGTATTACATTGGAAAGAGGACTCTTCTGCATAAGAATTTACAGTAAAAACACACGCAAACAATAATACTATCATAAATACTATATTTTTTATATATTTCATAAACATCCTCCTTTCAATTTATTCTTACAAAAATATTTTGGTATGTAAAACCAAGGATGACAAAAGCCATCCTTGGTTTTTTGATATTACTCTACCGGCGCATACAAAGTCTCTATCTCTGTATCTATACTTCCGTCCTCATTCTCATATTCTACAATATACTGATACGCTTTGTATCCCTCTATCTCTTCATCAAATATGTTATTCATTCTGAACATCTGTATAGGACTTGTTATCTGCTCCGCTGATAATATCTTTGTTGTCGGACTTGCTACTGCCTTCATCATCAAACTCGGCTTAATATTTTTCGGATTCTCTGCATAATCCGGCAGTGGACTGAACTCTCCTTTAAGTATATGTGTTGCATTTGGCTTGTAGCCGCTCTCTGTCCATATTGCAGGTAATGGTTCATTTGCAGCATTTTCAAATTTTGCCGTTGCTTCTGCTGGTAACTCTAATTCCGCAAATGGTGTACCCTTTACAAATTCCTGAGTAGACGTCACACTTCCGCTTACCTTGTATTCCGCTTACCTTGTA
>VIQV01000051.1 GCA_010206265.1 Lachnospiraceae bacterium MD329 | reverse complement strand
GTTTTTACTTGACAAAGGTCTCACCACCTATGTCATAAATCCTTTGCACACCAATCTCTACCGAAAAAGTCTGACACTTAGAAAAACCAAAACAGACAAGGTAGACGCTCGCATGATTGCTTCTATGTTAATGTCTTGCGTAGACCTCAAGCCCTACACAAGAACATTATACCACAATCAGGAATTAAAGTCACTAACCCGATACAGATTTGACAAAGTTTCTGAACGAGCAAAGCTTAAACAGTCTGTTGCAAGACTTGTTAATATCCTTTTCCCTGAGCTTGAAAAGTTAGTTTCAAAACTCCATTGTGTTTCTGTATATGCGCTTCTTTCAGAATTCCCATCAGCACATCACATTGCAAACTCTCATCTTACAAGACTGACAAATCTTCTATATGTGACTTCAAAAGGTCGTTACAACAGAGATACTGCAATACTTATCCGTGAAGCTGCAAGAAATTCTATCGGCTCTGTTATGCCTGCTAAGTCTCTTGAACTTAAACATACAATCAAACTAATAGATGAACTCACTATTGAGATTGATGAGATAGAAGCTGAGATTAAACACATTGTAGACAGTTTAGGAACAACCTTATTAACCATTCCGGGCATCGGCTATTCAAGTGCTGCATCAATCCTTGCAGAAGTCGGTGATTTTTCAAATTTTGATTCGCCCGATAAAATTCTTGCCTTTGCAGGAATGTCACCTTCTACATACCAATCGGGAAAACTTACAAACTGTTATGCTCACATGGAGAAAAGGGGCTCACGGTATTTACGATACGCCTTGTTTAATGCAACCAAATATGTCTGTCGCTATGACAGTACCTTTGCTGAATATCTTTCAAAGAAGATGTCTGAAGGGAAACATTATTATGTTTCTTTATCTCATGCCACAAAGAAGTTGGTGCGGCTGATTTTTGCTTTAGAAAAATCACACCTGCCATACAAGCCAGTTGCTTAACCATATTTAACCGCTGTCATTATTCAAGACATCTAAATGATGTCTGTTTTGTCATACCATTCTTTACTGCAAAAATTTTCTATTCTTTTTTCATTTTAGGTCTTGACTTTTAATAGTTAGTCTATATTTTTGTGTATAGAAAAAGATTGAATGTATACACACTCAATCTTTCCCTTGATTATGCTTCTAAACTCTGCAAGGCTGCTGTTTCCAGCCATTCTTCAAATGCTTTTTTCGGCACAAGGATTCTTCTTCCTATAACGATTTTAGGGAATCCCTCAGAATGAACCATATTGTATAAATTATTTTTACCTATTGGCATTACTTCTTGTAATGCCTTCATATCATAGCATAATTGTTCTGCTTTCATATTAAGCACTTCCTTTCAGTTTTATTTAATATTGTCTATGATTATTATACTGTTATATGCTGTGTAATTTTTTATTTACTCCATTTTTATATTATATAATCATAGCAAAGATAAAACTGATTTAATAACATTCTCCGTCTGCGGAATTAAGCCATTTATGAAATGCTTCAATGGGGATTCTTATTGTAGAGCCGATATATATAGCAGGAAACCCCTCTGCCTTAACTAATTCATATGCTTTATTTTTACCTATTCCCATAATATTTGCCATTTCTGATACTGTATATGTAGATTTATCATATTTCTTGATTTTCATTTCAATTCTCCTCCTCTGAATTATATCTTCTTGTAAGATACATCTTATTTTTATTATCAAAATATTCGCAAATTAAATTGCGCGGATTTAACATTTTATTTTCCCCTGATTCTAAAGTGACAGGATTTATATTTCTATCTCTAATATATGACAACAAACTACTGAATTGTTTTTCTGCCTTACGTTTGTCACTATGTTCTGAAATATATTGCTTTTTTGCATTGTATACACTTCCTGATGCCCTTATTCTGCTTAATATGTCTTTTGCATTTTCTGAATTTAACTTACTCAATGCTTTGAAGTATGAAACATAATCACCTCTGCCGATTATTTTATCATAATAACGTAAAATAATTCGTTCTGCTGTATCAGGATTAAAAAAATACTGTACTGAATTTTTTGTTATAAGCCCTTGACGTTTTAACTTGTTTGTATTAATCTCTGTCAATTGTATTTCAAACCTGAACTTGCCTTTGGTTCTTTCAATGTAGGAATATGCTTTTTTCTTGCTTTTTTGTTTAATGCTCAATGTATCATAACGATTATAGAAATTTACATTGTATTTTTCTCCCATTAAGTAGAAGTTATTATCAGCTTCAAAATATCTCATAGTCTTGTCGTTTAACAGATTGTCAGGAATATTACTTTTCTTAAATAATTGGATATATTTAGTGATTTGCTCATGAGGCAGTATCACATCAACAGCATAATCTATTCGCTTTACTTTATAAGACATTATATCGTCATTTAGTAACCCTAACTGTTTGGCTTTTGTTTTAAATTCTTTTTCTACAAATACTATATCGCTTGGATACATTGTATTGATGTAGTTGTTTTTGCAGATTAATAACTTTGGTCGTAATTTAATATATACTGCATAAAATCCCACATCTTGTCTTGCATAAAAACGTATTTCCTCAAAGCCAAAATCTGCCCCGCCGTAAGTAATTCCTCTATGTAAATTATTAAGATGATTATCTTTCATAAATTTACTTATTCTACCCATAGTTTTATAGTAATCATCCATAGTAGAAAAACAGTTATAAATTATCATTGTGTCAACCACTTTGGCTCACCTCTTATGAATTTATTATAACTATGTTAATAAGATATAAAATTTTATAAAACTTAACATTATAATATAATAGATTAGATTGCAATTAGATGTAGAATATATTAGTATAATCCTATTAGCTATTAATAATAATGCTATAGTATAATCAGGGATAGAC
>VIQV01000022.1 GCA_010206265.1 Lachnospiraceae bacterium MD329 | reverse complement strand
CAAGTAAAAACCCGAGCAAATTGTAGCTGTAATGTCCTGTGGCTTCAAGACCTACTTTTGTTTTACTCAAATCTGGAGAAACAGATTTGACTTTACAGAACAGGTCATTGAAACCATCGAGAGTGTTAGAGATAGTAAAGACATCATATAACACCTCGCCATCAGAACTGATGATGAAACAATCATGCTTGTCCTTTGCCGCATCAATACCAATAAAAATCATAAGGATACCTCCAATAAAATAAATAATATGACGCTGTTTAGACCCACAGGGACTCAATGCTCTTGTAACCTCGTTCAAATGATGGGTTTGAAGTAGTCTCGCATCCATGTACTCTTGACTATCATCTGAATGAATTGGGATGGGACAAGATACTTGAATCGGCTCGTAAGCTTGAATATTACAGTCATACATCAGGTACTTGCGGATTACACATACATATCAACCGAGCGGCATTAGGCGAAAGCATAGAGGAACAGGAAAACACTATCGGAAGGATAGTGTATTTTTTTGAAAAGTTTTGGGACAAGATTCTGAGGTTTTCAAGACGAACCGAATCACAGGCTAATCACTGGGCGTCACGTTACGGCGGCAATACAGAAAATCCGAAGGAAACACTTAAAAGCGTAAAATCATCAGGTCTTGGCAGATATACCGCTGTAAACCTTGAAAATACCTTTACAGTAGAACTGCGTATATTCAGGGGTACACTGCGGTATAAAACCTTTGTTGCTACTCTGCAATTTGTAGACAAGCTGTGCAATGACGCTATCAGGCTGTCAGACGAGGAATTTCAGACTATGACATGGAGTGATTTTGTAAATTCAATTAAGGATATGCCTGAATTAACAGAATATTTGAAAATACGAGGATTGGAGGAATAATTATGTGTGGGTTATACGGAGTTTTATCATACGGAAATAATATTAAAGATATAGAGGAAATAACGGAAGCACTTGCGATTGAAAGTGCGGTACGCGGTACAGATGCGACAGGCTATGCCTATAATAAATCAAATCATATAGAAGTGTGCAAGCAGTCAAAAAGCGCATATTCAATGAAATTCAGCGTACCCAAAGGAGTAAACGCTGTTATGGGACATACCAGACATGCTACACAGGGTACTTTGAAATATAATGGAAATAATCATCCGTTTAAAGGTCGCTGCGGAAGGACAGAATTTGCACTTGCACACAATGGTATTATATGCAATGATAAAAGATTGAGAAAGAATTTAAAATTACCATCAACAAAAATCAGCACAGACAGCTATATTGCAGTACAGCTATTGGAACGTCAGAAACAGCTTGATTTTAACAGTATAAAATATATGGCTGAAAAGGTCGAGGGCAGTTATTCATTTACAATACTTGATGATAAAAATAATCTGTACATAGTCAAGGGTGACAGTCCTGTTTCAATATTCCACTTCCCAGAAAAGAAGGTATATGTTTATGCGTCTACCCTGTCTATTCTGTGGAAAGCGCTTGTTGATACAGAACTGTTTGCCGATTTACAGCTTAATAAATATGAGGATATAAATATTACAGACGGTGAAATATTAAAGATTTATTCATCAGGACAAACACAAAGAGGAAAATTTGAATTTAATGAATACGCAAGCTATGGCTATGATTGGCGCACAGGCTATTGCGGCAGTTATGGCTATTCATCAAGAAATGAATATATAGATGATATAAAGTCTGTTGCCACTTATTACGGATACGGAGAGGATGATATTGATATGATGTTGAATAAAGGGTTCACACCTTCTGAAATCGAGGAAATCCTATATGAAAACGATTGCATGGAAGTGTAACACCTGTAAATAAGTATTTAAAAACAATACTGTTTGCACTTGCTGAAATTTGCATAAGAACCGTTTTGGAATACTACGAGGACAGAAAATAAAGGCAATTCACTTTGCCTTTATTTTTTGTGTTATACTTTTATATTATAGCATATTTGACACATAAAGGAGATGATTATGATTCTTATAGGATATGCAAGAGTATCAACAGTAAATCAGAATGAGGATAGACAAATACAGGAATTGATAAAGTATGGTGTTCAAAAAAGGAATATTTATGTGGATAAACAGAGCGGTAAAGATTTTCAGCGTCCTGCGTATCTCAGAATGATAAAGCGGCTTAAACAGGGCAATATATTGATTATAAAGAGTATTGACCGTCTTGGCAGGGATTATCATGAACTTCAAGAGGAATGGCGCATTATTACGCATAAAAAACAAACCGATATAATTGTTCTTGATATGCCACTATTGGATACTACAAGAAATAAGGATTTGCTTGGAACATTTATTGCGGATTTGGTATTGCAGGTGTTTTCGTTTGTGGCGGAAAATGAAAGAATTAACATACGTCAGCGTCAGGCTGAGGGGATTGCTGCCGCGAAAAAGCGCGGTGTAAAATTCGGCAGACCGCCTATCTCTGTTCCGGAGAATTTTGAAGAGAATTATTTGTTGTGGAAAAATAAAAAACTCTCAGCAAGACAAGCTGCTGAGAAGTGCGGATTAACCATAGATACATTTTACAGAATAAGTAAAAACTTTGATTAGTTATTGCAAAAAGTATACTTTTTGCGCTGATATTTTATTTGTACATATATTCCAATTAAAGTATAGCATATTCGACTTTTTGTGTCAATATTTTTTATAAAATTCATTTTTATAAGCATATCTAATGCTGTTGCAAAAAGTATAGGTTTTGACAAAATATTTTATGTACATTTTAATAGACAATATATGTCTATGTTGTTATGGTATAATTATCATATGAAAAATTATTGGAGGAATAAAAAATGGAAAATGTACAGAATGGTTTTGGTTTGACACAGCATCAATTAGAATTGTTACATAATATGCAGATTAAGAAAACAGAAGCTGATATTATGGCAGAAAAAAACTGTGAAAAGCGGGCTTTAAAGGAAAAATGGCTTAAATTATGGGTTAAATCTCTGAAAGATGGAATTGACAACAATAGTGGCAAAGATGCCTTTAACAAGTACTCAGCACTTATAACCTTAAATAATGCCATTAGAGAAGAAATATCAGCAGACAGCAATAATTTAGTTTGGTATTATATATCAATTATTGAGTGTGAATTGTTTATACCCTATTTTCCGCTAGGAAATACGGAAGAAGATAAAAACTTAAAAAAAATAAAATACACACAGAAGAATTTTACAGAGGAATTTGTAAATGCTCATGGTGTTGTTACAGGAGAATATATACAGCGTATATCAAAACAGTATAAAAAAATTATTGATAAGTTAGACAAAAAAACAATGAAATTAGCTATGGCGGTGATTTCCACAGCCGCTATTACAGCTCTTACTTTTGGTGTGGCTACATATTTTGCCCCGGCTATCGCTGTTGCTCTTGTTGGAGAGTCTTTTGCTGGTTTAAGCGGCATTGCTCTAACTAATGCGTGTTTAGCTATGCTTGGCGGAGGAGCAATAGAAGCAGGTGGCGCCGGTATAGCAGGAGGCATAGCGGCAATAGCAGGCGGAGGCTCCATATTCGGATTTACAATTGGTGGTACAGCCGCAGCTGCTACAACAGCCGTTTTTTGGAATCCTGAATATGCAATTACAAATATCGCTAAATTTGAACTGGTGATAAAAGAAGTATTTTTAAATGTTCAGCATGATGTAAAATACAGTCAGGAATGTATAGCTGCGTATAAAGCAAAAATAAGAGAAATGGAAGATTATATAGAAGAACTGCAGCGCAATGAAAAAGAAAATAAGAAAGAAATCAAGAATCTTGCAAAGACTTTATCGTATATGCAGAGTGCTTATATAGAATTAAATAAATTCTGCTCTGTCTTTGATATTGGTATGCAATATACCGAAGGATAAGGTTGAATAGTGGAGTACACTTAATTATGAAGAATAATGGAATTATAAATTTTAATGCAGAGTTTGAAGAGATTGAACAAGAATATACTGACCTTAGTGTAAAGTTGAAACAAGATTCTAAGCTTTCACAAGAAAACAGTGTTGATATTGAAAATATAAAAAAACAAGCAAATGAGCTGATTGAAAAATGCAGTATTCCAGTAAAAAAATTATCGGCAAATAAATTAGAAATAGATTGGGATGCACTGGATAAATCTATTTCCATTGATTTTGCAACTATGCGTGAAAATGCAGATAAGAGTTCAAAAAAAGATGCAAATAAAGTTCCCGCTATGTCAACGCAAGATTACATAGTATGTACTGTTATTGGATTTTCAGCAACTCTTATAGATATTTTTCTTGTTGGTACACCAAAAAGAATAAAACTGCCAGGAGGTAAAGAAGTAGTCGAAGGCAGTGCTTTGACGGGGATATTTAGAAAACTGGGGCAGAACGAAAATGGTATTATACATAAATTTTATACCTTTCTTGAAGATATTTGCAAAGTGCCATATGATGTTGTAGATATGAAAAATGACATTATGCCTAAAAATCACAGATTAAAATCACCGGGACATGACCCGTTGTACGGATTGATTTTTGCAATATTCGATTTTGTATTCGGAACGGGTACAATGATTAACAACGGTGTTATAAAAATATATCAGGTGGGCAGTCAGTCAATATCAAAAAAACTGCTGACAGTATTTTATTATTTAGGACATCTTATATCCGATATACTGACCCCAATGGGATTACCTATTCCCGGAGGTTTTTTGACGCAGATATTAGAGCTTGATATTAATGATACAACTTTAGCTGAAATTTTTGAAAAAATGTATATAAACGGATATGATTTGAGGCATTTTGTTTCTATGACATCCTCGGTTGCCTTTCAAAAGCTGGCATTAAATTTATATCTAAATCATAATAAAACACAAATTGAACATAATGATCTAAAATCTATAACAGAAGCAGAAAGAATACAGGAAAAAGCTAAAAAACAAAAAATGCTGTTTATTACATCATCTGTCGCTGCAACAGGTAATGCGGTAAAATTTTTAATAGGAGGAAAAACACCTGAAGCAATAAATCTGCCTCAGTGGATTGATATTGTTATGCAATCTATTAAAATGATTAAGGCAGCAACACGCAATATGACATATGAAAGACTTGCAATAAATAGAAAAACCATAGATGCAATGTGGCAAGAACTTTTAAAAATATAATTGTATTAAAGGCAGGAGAAATCCTGCTTTTAAATTTATTAAGAAGGTGAAGTAATGGCTTACTACGGAGGAAAGCACGACAGAGTACTATCCTTATATAGCAATCTATTAAATAATGAGCGTGTAAACGTAAAGGAAGCGGCGCAATATTATGACGTAAGCACAAAAACAATACATCGCGATATAGAGGATATACGCAATTTTATATCTGAAAGCAGTACCTCAGGCGGAGAATTGCGCGAAGTGGTTTATAACCGCGAAAAGGACACATATAGATTGAATGAGGCAGGTAAGCTTACAGCGGAGGAATTGTTTGTAACATCCAAAATATTACTTGAAAGCAGAGGATTATGCAAGAGCGAATTTTCAGGTATATTTGAAAAAATGATGCAATGCTGTTCCTCACCGCAGAACTTAAAGCAGGCGCAGAAAATGCTAAACAATGAGAAATATCATTATACTGAGCCAAATCATAAAAAAGAGCTTATCGGTACAATATGGGATTTAGGCAGAGCAGTGCAGGAATGCCGTATGGTCGAGCTTACATATGAACGTTTAACAGAGCCAAAATTTAAAAAACGTATCATAAAGCCTGTGGGTATAATGTTTTCAGATTTCTATTTCTACCTTGCCAGCTATATCGCGGACAAAAACACGACGAATCCAACGATTTACAGAATAGACCGTATATTTTCATATAAGATACTTGACAAGAAATTTCAAACACCCTATGCAAACAGATTTGAGGAAGGTGAATTTCGTAAACGTGTACAGTTTATGTACGGAGGCGACTTACTCCGAGTGGAATTTAAATATGCCGGTGAATCAATAGAAGCGGTGCTTGACAGATTTCCTACGGCACAGATAGTTTCTCATACCGGAGACGATTATATAATACGTGCAGAGGTATTCGGCAGAGGAATAAAACCTTGGATTTTGTCACAAACAGATAAAATAGAGGTATTAAAACCATTTGAATTACGTGCGGAAATTAAAGAATTAGTAGAAAAAATCCAAAATAAGTACAAATAAAATCGGCTCTTGGACGCTATTTGTCCAAGAGCTTTTGTATAATGGTATTATACTAAAGCATTAGCTTAATAATACTGGGAGGTGTTTATAATGGATGAGAAGGAAAAACGCACTTATAAATGGTATCGGGACATAATCAAGGAATCGGGCGAAAGAAATGATTTTAGGGGATTTGAATATGTAATGCTTCTGCCTGATATGTTCTATCTGCTGTGTAAATTTATGGGAGATGATGCGGTCAGTAATAAATCAAAACGTATTTTGGTGTTGGCTATCGCGTATGCAGTATCACCGATAAATCTTATACCTAATTTAGTACCCGGATTGGGTTTGCTTGATGATGTTGTTGTATGTGCATACGCATTAAATAAAATTATTGCAGATACCGATAAAGAAATTATAAATAAATATTGGCAAGGCTCGGATGACTTATTAAAAACCGTTGAGCATATTATTGAAAAAACAGATAATCTTATTGGCAGCGGTTTACTAAAACGAATAAAGAAAATATTTTCATAAAGGAGTGAGATAAAATGAAAAAGTTAATTAGCTTCATACTATGGTCAGTTATTGTTACATCTTTAGTGACTACTGTAACTGCGGTAGAATATGGTACAGAATATACAAACCAACCTACTAAAACCTACACGCAGAAATTTAAAGATGTACCAACATCACATTGGGCATTTCTCTACATAGGAGAAATGACGGAACGGGAAGTAGTTTCGGGTTATCCAAACGGTAATTTTTATCCCGATAACAATGTGACACGCGCAGAGTTTGCGAGAATTATGACAAGCGCGTCAGGTTTGCAAATTTCAACACCGACACAAAGAGACTTTTCTGATGTGGCTACAGACGCGTGGTACGCGCCATATATTCATGCGGCATATTCATATCTGAGCGGTTATCAGATATATGGCGGTAGTTATTACAAGCCTGACACTCCCGCTCTTCGAGAGGATATAGCTGTTGCGCTTGTAAAGCTGAAGGGTTATGATACGCTCGGAGCAGATGAATCACTGCTCACAACTATGTTTACGGATGCAGACTCAATATCGGGTGACGCAAGGAAATATGTGGCTGTTGCGCTTGAACGCGGATTGGTATCGGGATATGAGGATAATACATTCAGAGGACAGGCTTCTATTTCAAGAGCTGAAGCTACGGCAATGCTTTGGAGAGCATATCAGTACGGAAACGATAACAAGACGTTTGATAATCTCCCCACAACAGCACCTATAACATCTACCGCGCCAATTGTAACACAAGCGCCGGTAATATCCACTCTAACACCGGTTGAAACGGAAAAACCTGTAGTTACCGCCGCGCCGACTGAAAAACCAACACCAGAGCCGACAGAAGCACCGAAAGAAAAACCGTATGTAATGAATACTGTAACAAAAGCAAAAATATCAGACACATTCACTATGATGACAACAGACGGAGAAAATATTTATTACTATGACGAGAGCAATAAAAATATTTATAGTCTAAATATGAGTTCCGAAGAAGTAAAAAGTTTACTTGATGTGTCTGAATTTGAGATAGAAGCAGAAAATAAAAAGAATGTTGATGTCACAGAGTATTATAAGGATTTTCGTATAAAACGGCTTTACTATGACGAAAAAACAGACGGTTTGATTATGGAAGGCATTTTTTATAAGATAACGGATTATTATGGATTGTCTGACAAATACGCGGAGTATAACGCAATAGTTAATATCAGCGATAATTGTAAAATCTGCAATGAAGATGAGGTTGGAGAACCTATAACTTTTGTCGGCTTTTATAACAGCGGTTTTGAAATAAAAAACGGTAATAATTTATATAGTTTTTATACCGGAAATGATAGTGCATCCTTATCTAAATATAATTTTAATTCAAGCGAGTGGGAGCGTATACAGAATATGATGAATTATTATTATACACACATAGGATATTGCAATGATAATTTTTATGCGTTATCCTTTCATACGGGAGATATAATAAAGTGTGAGTTAAATACGAAATTGACAAGACTTGACATTAATGTGCTTGATAATGTTGAGGTGATAGATTTTCAGAGAGTTCCGCAACGGGAATATCATGGCAGGTCACAAATGTTTTTAAAAGATGAAAATACTGTATTCCTATATGATACAGACGCATCATTAATTCGAGTTATAAAGGAGAAGTAATAAAAGTGATAGGACTACGGCATATGCCGTAGTCTTATTTTTATGGAGGAGTGTTTATGAAAAATTATATATTTGGTTATGCGCGTGTTTCAACTGAAACACAGGTGTTAGACCGTCAGATTGATATGCTTAATGAATATGGTGTAAGTCATATTTATTGTGAGAAAATGACAGGTACAAAGCGTCACAGACCGGAGCTTGAAAAAATGCTTGACCGATTAACGTCCGGCGATACTGTAGTTATAGAATCATTGTCAAGGCTTGGCAGAAGTACAAAGGACTTGATTGAGCTTATGGAACTGTTTAATGAAAAGCAAGTCAATCTTGTATCATTAAAAGAAAATATTGATACTACAACAGCGGCAGGCAAGCTGCTTTTTACTTTGATTTCTGCAATATCACAATTTGAGCGTGATTGTATAGCAGATCGTACACGAGAGGGACTTGCCGCCGCACGTGCCAGAGGTCGCATAGGAGGCAGACCGTCTATTGATAAAAATTTAATTGATAAGGCTGTTAGATTATACCAAAGTAAAGAATATACCGTATCGGAGATTGAGGATTTGACAGGTGTTAAACATGCTACTCTGTATCGTCACTTGAAAAAATAAAGATGTTGAAAATTTTGTCAAACTATGCTATGATAATATTATGAAAAATGTAGGTTTATGAGAGATTGGTTTTGATATGAGTTTTGAGAATGGTATTGTGGTTTTGGGATAAAGTTATGATACATTCTCAAAATTTCTCATAAACGATGGTTTTATATGTCCGTACGATAATGCTGACATGGAGCGTTATTAGAACTAACCAATCATCATTGCTATCATTCTAAAGGGCATAATCCGTGTAGAGATTAGCTCAAAGTATTACAAAAAGGTTTAACCACAACATACACAAACAAGAGTCGAGAAAGGATAAATTAATATGCTTTTGAAAAAAGTATCTATTAAGAATTATAGACAATTTAAAGACACTGAAATAGACTTTGATGATAATCTCACAGTTTTAGCAGGAGCAAACAATAGTGGTAAGACTTCAATCATTGAACTCTTCAAAAGACTATTTAAAGATAAGAAATTCGATCAAGATGATATATCCGCTGGCTATTACGAGGATTTGCATAAAAATTTTACCGATACAATATCAAAAGCTTTTAAGACCAGTAAAGATGAAACCGAATTCAGAGAGAAAATTAAAAATCTATATGATAAGGAAACTAAACCTATAGGCATTAAAATAGAGATAGAAGTTCAATATGATAGATCAGAAAGTATTTCATTATTTTCAGATTATCTTATGGAACTTGATGATGATTGTACTAGCTTCTTTTTTTCATTCAACTACGAAGTAAATGTTACTAAACTGATAAAGGAGCTATCTTTAAAGGCAAGTATATTGTACGAATTACAAACAAAACTCAAAAAACACAAAACAGCAAAAATTGCTTCTGATTTTAATGCAGAATACCAAGAAATAGCTTCTGAAATTTTTAATGTAGCTTTTGAAAATGTAATTTATTTTACCGATAAATCCTATCAAAATGAAATAAGTATCGGAATTAACGAATTCCAAAACTTATTTAACTACAATTATCTGCAAGCTACAAGAGTATTGAATGATGAAAAAACTGATACCCATTATTCTATAAGCAAAGAACTCTTAAAACACTTCAAGCAAAGTAATGACTGGGCTGAATTCAAAACCCAAATTATTAAAGACATAAAAAAGGGATTGGACAACAGAAAATTAAACGATAAAGTAAAAAAACATTCATTAGTAAAAGCAGAAAAAACTTTAACGGATATTGAAAAGCATTTTGACTATAACCACGGAGAGTTCTCTTTGCAAACAAATATCTCTGATGATGTTCTCTTGAATTTTTTAACATCTTCGTTACAAACTTTTTTTGAATTTAAAAACGGTGTTAAATTAAAAGAATACTCACAAGGGTTGGGAATTAGTAATCTAATATATATGTGTCTAAAAGTGGAGGCATTTACCCAGCAATATGCATTAGATAAGGTTAATCTTTTTGTCATTGAAGAACCCGAAGCGCATATGCATCCACAAATGGAACGTATGTTGATTAAATTTATAAATGAAATACTTGAAAATGAAGATAAGAATCGTGTTCAGGGTATAATTACCACTCACTCAAATGAAATCATAAAATGCTCTTCCTTAAAACAAATTAGGATTTTAAGAATAGATGAACTATTAATAAGTTCGGTATATGATATGAACAAATTTGAGAAAAATTTAGAAAGTGATGAACATCGACAATTTTTTAGTTTTCTTTTTTCTATCAATTACTCAGACTTAATATTTGCCAATAAAATTATTATGTATGAGGGAGATACAGAAAAACTATATATAGAAAAATTATTACTGGAAGATGAATACGATACACTATCTAATCAATATATTTCTTTTGTTCAGGTTGGAGGTGCATACACTCATTGGTATAGAAAGCTAATATACTTTTTACACATTAAGACTTTAATTATTACAGACATTGATTACAAGAAAACCCTAACAAATGTCGAAGATATAAAAAAAGATACTCACATTACCAATGGGGGTCTAAAACAGTACTATAGAGACTATATATCAAAAGAAATATATAATAACGATATCGTTACATATTGTAAAAACACCTGTAGATTTAAAGATTCTGATTGCATTTATCAAATGTCTGAATTAGATAAACTATCTACAATACAATCTGACCTACGGAGAAGACCATGCAGAAAAATAAAGAGACCTGATTACAAAAAGTTATCACAAGAACCAACTGTAGAGGAAATCTATACTTGGACTGAAAAGATAGACACGGATAGTTTGATAAAAGTAGTAACTCAGGGCAAAAATGATTATTATACACGTACACTTGAAGAAGCTATGGTTTGTACATTATTGAATATTACTGTGGACTATTCAAATACTCGTGATTGGTGGTTACATCAAATAGAGCAAAAGAAATTAAAATTAGATATCCCTAATAAACGCAACTTTAACGTAAGAGATTTAATAAATGAAAACAAGAATAACAAAACAAACTTTATGTATTCTGTAATTCTTTCAGGATTACAAAAAGACATGCTTCCGCATTATTTAAAGGGGGGGATTAGATTGGCTGAAAAATTAAATAATATGTTTTTAGTAAATGCTCCTGCCGGAAGTGGAAAAACAACATATATTGAAAATAGAATAATAGAGTTAATATCAAAATATCCAAATAGAAAGATTTTATGTATAACATACACTAATAGAGCCAAAGAAGAATTACAGCACAGAATAAATAGTAAAAATGTTACAATAAACACTATCCATGCATTTGTTTTGGAGTTTATTTCAATATATTTTTCTAAGACGGAAGTTATTGATTTATACTTTGACTTGTTTGAAGAGAAAATATTAGATGGAATAAATAAAGGCGAAACTGATGAAAAAAATCAAAGATATATAGAAAAATATGGGGAAATAGATATTGAAATAATAAAAGAAAATATTAAAAAAATATCGTATAACGAGCAAGCCTTCAGTAGTTATTATTACGGTAGAATTTCACATGATGACCTTTTGTATTTATTTCGAGAAATAGTTAATAAATTTCCTATTTTGAAAAGAAGATTATCAAACAAATATTCATACATTTTTATCGACGAATATCAAGATACTTCTTCAAATGTTTTGGATACATTTTATGAGACTATTAAAAATACCACAAGTGAACTATATTTACTTGGCGATAAAATGCAAGAAATATATCAAAATTATGATGGTTCTTTTAATGAGAAATTAGAGAGGTTTAATACAAATCTTAATTTGAAAAGAAATTATCGCTGTTCTGAAAAAATTGTTAATGTGTTAAACAACTTATATAATAATCCTGAATATAATCAAATTCCGGCATCATCTTTTGATGGCGAAAAACCTAAAATTATCATTACAGAAACGCCTGATATAGAGTCAGAAAAGTATAGCGATGAATACATGCGTCTATATCTCTTTAATAGAGAACGATTTGAACAATTAGGAGTGTCTATGCTATATAAAGCCATATCTCATATGAATGCATATTCTTTTCCGTCAAAATATGGTGCGGTTGATGTTTTAACTGATAAAACTAACGATAATCCTGACAAATTGTTTAAGCTATTGTTTCTTATTTGTAACTTTGTAAACTTAATGGAAAAAAAGCAATACGGTGCTGCTATTCAATTAGCTAGAAAGAAACATAACATTTTTTGTCCTACTTTAACAGGAATTAAATTTCATACCGATAAGATTGAATTTTCAAAGAAAGCAAAGGATATTATTGAAAAGTTTCAATCCGATGAATTAACAATAAAGCAATTTTGTGATTATTTGATTACAAACGAGTATTGTTTAGACAATGAATTTATACAGATATACGAAAATGATGAATATAAAGAAGTATTAGAATGTTCGTTAAATGAACTACGCAAGTTATACTTGTATCTTGATAGTCCAAAAATCTCCACGCAACATGGTGTAAAGGGAGAAGGTCATCATAACGTATGTTTTATAGCTGAAAATTCATCAAGAAACCCAATTACTGATATGTACAGTTTCTTCTACTTGATATGCAATAACAGTATTAATTTAACTGATTTTCAAAATTTCTATTATGACTATACTAAAACAAGAAAAAGATTTAATGAACTAAGTATTACATCTGCAGGTGTATACAACTCTCAAAGTGGAAACTGTGAAAATTTTGCTAAGGAATTTTTTGATAAGTTCAATGGAAATATTTATTTTGATTTCTGCATTAAAGAAAAATTTGATAAATATTTTTCAAGCCCTAATTATACAAACTTTAAAGAGTGTTTTACATCTTCTAAAGTACAAGGAACACTTTGGGCATACAAGTTATTTTATGTTGGATGTTCCAGAGCAAAACATAATCTAGTTATTATTGTAGATAAGAATAATATAAATCTATTTGAACAGCAATTTATCGAAAAAATGAGCAGTATCGGTTTTGAAGTACATTAATACCATTTAAATAGAAATTAAATATCAAAAATCACTCATTTATAGTGTATGTTACTATTTATCGGCACAAAAATAGAAATGCTGAATAAGCAGTTGTATTTATGCCGATAATGTGATATAATACTATCAAGGAAGTGATTCTATGAAGTATATATCAGTTGCCGAAATGGCGAAAAGATGGAACATGTCAGAACGAGGTGTTCGTAACTACTGTGCAAAAGGAAAGATACCCAATGCCTTTATTACAGGCAAGACATGGAATATACCTGAGAACGCTGTAAAACCCGACAGAACCAATAAAAAGAAAATTAGTGATAGTATATTGCTTCAACGCTTAAAAGCCGAAAAAAGCAGTAAATTATCGGGAGGAATATATCACAAGTTACAGATTGAACTAACATACAATTCAAATCATATAGAGGGCAGTAAACTCACTCACGACCAGACAAGATATATCTTTGAGACCAATACTATCGGCATAGCTAACGAAACTATAAATGTTGACGATATAGTAGAAACGTCAAATCATTTCAAGTGTATTGATACGATTATTGACAGTGCAAACAGAACGCTTACAGAGAACTATATCAAGAAACTTCATATGATGCTAAAAACAGGTACAAGCGATAGCCGAAAGGATTGGTTTGCTGTGGGTGATTATAAGAAATTACCTAATGAAGTTGGTGGAAAAAACACCGTTGAGCCTGAAAATGTATCAAAAGAAATAAAAAAGCTATTATCAGACTATAATTCAAAGGTAAATAAGAATTTAGAGGATATTATTGATTTCCATTATAGGTTTGAGCGCATACATCCGTTCCAAGACGGAAATGGACGTGTTGGCAGACTGATAATGTTTAAGGAATGTTTAAAATATAATATTGTACCGTTTATTATAGATGATAACCTAAAGCTGTTCTACTACAGAGGACTTGGAGAATGGGAAAATGTGAAAGGATATCTTATGGATACTTGCCTGACAGCACAGGATAATTTTAAAAAATATCTTGATTATTTTAAAATTGAATACTAAACTATTAAATAGCCATCCGTTTGGGTGGCTTAATTTTTTGTAGCTGTACGGTAGCTGTAAATTAGATTTGATAGTCAAAATATAGTCAGAAAAAGCAAAACAAAAACCGCTCAAACGTAGTGTTTAAGCGGTTTAAGCTGGTACGCGATCAGGGGCTCGAACCCTGGACACCCTGATTAAGAGTCAGGTGCTCTACCAACTGAGCTAATCACGCATAGTTGAGTTATCTCAACACCGAATAATATATTACCATATAAAAGATAATTTGTCAACACTTTTTTCAAAAAAATTTCACAATATCAATATTATATGCAATATAATTAAAAATATGAAACAATTATACTATCATACATCTTCTCCTTATCAAATATTACAGCTTAACTTAATTTTATAACTGTCACCTACTTGTATAATAGTTACCACTATATAAATCCTTCATATAATTTATATTTATGACATATACTCTTATTAAATTATATATCCACCCAAAGTGTAGTCAACAATTATTTTTATATCTCTTGCCTACGCCACTCCTTATATGGTATAATAAATATTACATAGTTATTTTTAAATTTGAAAGGAGAATGAATTATGGAAAAAAAATTAAAAATAGTAATAGAAAACTGTCCGCAAAATCATAAGTGTCCTGCTGTAACAGTTTGTCCTGTAGGAGCGTTAAGCCAAAAAGATTTCGAAGCGCCTAACATAGACTATGACAAATGTATACGGTGTGGTAAGTGTTCGAATTTCTGTCCCAAAAAAGCATTAGTATTATAAACTGATTACATACAAAAAAGCGCGTTATCCAACGCGCTTTTAAGCTATTTAACACCCTGCTCTGAAATAGACAGGCGTTTCTCTATATAATTGAATATCACAGTAAGTACAAGTGTAATCACAAGATAAAACACTGCCGCCACAAGCAAAGGCGATATTTTCATATCTCGATTTACCGCTCTCTGGGACGCTTTTAAAAGGTCAATAAGCGATATAGACGACGCAAGCGCTGTATCTTTTACAAGCACAATTGTTTCATTCGCAATAGGCGGTATTACAGTACGTATCATCTGCGGTACAACAACATACCGCATCGTCTGTACTCCTGTCAAACCCAATGCCTTTGACGCCTCGTATTGCCCCTTATTTACTCCTATAATTCCGCCTCTAAAGATTTCTGCAAAATATGCGCTGTAATTTAACGCAAATGCCACCACTGACGCCGTAAACGGTGCCAGCGCAAAGCTTTCACCATTACTGAGCTTTATCATTGCCGCACCAAAATAAAAGAAAAATAGCTGCAGCATAAGCGGTGTACCGCGAAACACAAGCAAATAAAGCTTAATTATCAATCTTATCGGAAACTTTATAAACCATTTTACAACAAAATTATCCGTCTGTTTTTTTGATACAGCCTCATTTAAAAGCGATACCAAAAGTCCAAGCGGAAGTGATAAAACCAGCGTGACCGCAAAAAGTTTAAGAGTTATTTTCAGCCCTTCTGTAAGCTGGGGCATTATCTGAATTATATATTCTATCTGTTCCTGCATTTGTACTCTCCGTAAATATACAAACCGCCGAAATAATGATAACGGCGGTTCATCCGATTATTTTAATTATTTAACAAGGTCTTCTCCGAACCACTTCATTGAAATTTCAGATGTCGTACCGTCAGCCTTACATTCATCAAGAGCCTTATTTATAGCCTCCATAAGAGAATAATCGCCCAGTCTGCCGCCTACGCCATAATCTTCCTCATCAAAGCCTTCTTCAAGTACAACAAACTTGTCAAGCATATTTTCTTTCTGCAGATAGTATCTTACAAAAATTTCATCAATTACAGCTGCGTCAGCTCTACCAGCATCAACTTCCATAAGCACCTGAGAATTTTCCTTGAATCGTGAAATGTTTTCATCACCTATTGATTCATATGTAGCCGCGTCTGCTTTTACAGCATCCTCTGACGTAGAACCGTCCTGTAACGCAATTTTTTTGCCTGCAAGGTCTGCCTTTGTTTTAATATCAGAATCAGCCTTTACAATTACAGACTGCTTTGTTGAAAGATACGGATTTGAGAACAGTACCTCCTGACGTCTTTCGTCTGAAATTGAAAAACCATTCCAGATAACATCAATTTTACCTGTTGAAAGCTCCATAGCCTTTGCATCCCAGTCAATCGGCTTTACTTCTACATTTACACCCATTTTTTTAGCTACAGCATTTGCAAGGTCAATGTCAAAACCTACGATTTGTCCGTCATCCTGCGTAAAGCCCATAGGAGCAAAATCAGCATCAAGACCAAGTGTGAAATATCCCTGCTCCTGTACCTTTGCCAAAGATGTATCCTTCTTAGGCTCATCAGCCTTCTTTGTTCCGCAGCCTGTAAGCGCCGATACACCCAATACTGCTGCAAGGGCAAGTGTTGTTATTTTTTTAATGTTCATTTTCTTTTCTTCCTTTCAAGTTTTAATTACCTATATATTATACTGTATCAGACTAAATTAGTAAAGTGTTTTTTGAAAAAAATATTACTAAAAATAATTTTTATCAAAAAAACGGACTGAAATTCAGTCCGTTTTTTTATTATCCTATTACCCTTTTACCACCTATAAATCTTGATGAATAGTAAGATGAATCAATAGAAGTATACTGAATAACCTTACCTGTTGACGGAGCGTGAATCATCATACCCTCGCCTACATACATACCAACGTGTGATGCATAATCACCGCTGCCGAAGAATACAAGGTCACCCGGTTCAAGCTGATTTTTTGAAACATATGTACCGGGACCGTGAAGTTGGTCATCAGCTACACGCGGAATTGAAATGCCCTTTGCACGGCATACATACTGAACAAAGCCTGAACAGTCAAATCCTGACGGAGAACTTCCGCCCCAAAGGTACGGTACTCCCAAATATTTTGCTGCCTCCTCAAGCATCTCGCCTGCTATCGGATTTTCCTCAATGTACTGACTATCCGGAATCGGCGGCTTTGACTTGTATCTGAAATCAACCGGAAGGCTGTAAACTTCTGAACCGTCTGCAAGCACTGCACCAACTGTTATAGCATAATCTCTGTCAGCTACAAGCGAACCTTCTTCAATTTCAACGCTGCTGCCTTCATATACATCTGACAAAAGAACTGAATCAGCGTCAGCGTCTTTAATAATAATGTGATATGCCTGAGCACTGTTTATCGGCGTCCACTGAACTGTAAAGTTGCCTTCTTCGATTTCAGCTCCGTCCTCCGGAAGTGTTATTTCCGGCAGCTCCAATGCATAATCTTCACTCTTAAATGTGTTGTAAGAACGGTTTACACTTGCGATAGCCTGTTCTCTTGTTGTTGAACCAAGAGGTTCAAAACTGTTTTCTCCAACTCCGCTCATTAAACCATAGTTAACAACCGTTATAACAGATGCTTTTGCCCACGAGCTTACATCTTCCGAATCATCAAATGACTCAATGCTATGCGCGTCGTCATAACCGTCAGAAAGGTTGAAGTTAACCTCACTTGCCGCAAATGTGCTTACAAGCATTGCAGCCATTTCCTCTCTTGTTACAAGTCTGTCAGGTGTGAATGTGTCAGCACCCGTACCGGATACTATACCGTAGCAGTATGCCTGCGAAACCGCAAGGCTGTCTGTATCGGAAAACGGTGATACTTCCGGCTCTATCATATCTTCACCGGTGAGCTTTTCATAAAGATTTACTGCAAGCTCACAGAACTCTTCACGAGTAATGTTATCCCTCAGGTTATTTGAAACAACGGAATATGAAACCAATCCTGCCTCATTCGCCTGCTGATAATCGGATACTGCCCAGCCGCTCAGGTCTGCCGCAAAAGCTGACGTACCAAGCACTGCCGATAATGACATAACAGATAAGATAATCTTCTTTGCTATTTTATTCAAGATATAATCTCTCCTTTTCACTTTAAAGACCTTTCCTATAAGTTCTCATTCTAATTTATCCGTGGATATGTTACCTTCGTCCGGGACATTTCCCTGACGCTGTTTGTATTGTAACACTAAAAAAAACGCCTGTCAAGCCTTTAAAGGCAAAAATGTTAAATTTCTTAAAATTTTCGTAGTATTTCTGTCATTTTACAGAAATATAATTGAAATATTGCAGTAATACAGCTGAAATATTACGAAATATTAGTCCTATTTTTTACATTTGCTGACATTTCTTGTTGACATAAAAAAGTTGACAACCACAATATATTGTTTTGCAATTTTAAAAACTCCAAAATATTGTTCGATTTATGTTAAAATCCGCCTACAATATTACAAGTTTGTTACATTTTTTTAAGAAGTTATGAAGAAATTGCTACGACGCCCTTTGTTATGCGGTTTTCCGCTTAAAAATTTTTTTAATATTTTAAAAATAAACATTAAGAATTTTTTATACTCAATTTTATTAAATTTGAGTTTCTTCCTATTATAATATGAAATATATAATACTATTGCAAAATACATTATTTTCTGATAAAATATTCTTACTATTAAAAAAGGAGAGGTTATACATATGACATCACAAAACATATGCATTTTGATTTCCATTATCGCCTATCTGTTTCTTGTACTCGGAATTGGCATATGGTTCTCAAAGAAAAACAAAACTACCGATGATTTTTATCTAGGAGGAAGAAAATTAGGTCCGTTTGTAACGGCAATGAGCGCAGAGGCGTCAGATATGTCAAGTTATCTGCTTATGGGAGTTCCGGGCGTTGCGTTGCTTACAGGAGTTGCAGACGCGTCGTGGACGGCAATTGGTCTGATTATAGGTACATATCTCAACTGGCTGTTTGTAGCAAAAAAGCTCCGCCGCTATTCAAGCAAATGCGGCGCTACTACAATCCCTGCATTTTTCTCAAACCGTTTCCGCGACAAGTCAAAAATGCTAAGCATTATCGCGGCAATAGTAATCATAATATTTTTTGTTCCCTACACCGCGTCAGGTTTCGCGGCGTGCGGAAAGCTTTTTAACTCACTGTTCAACGTTGATTATCAGCTTGCAATGATTGTCTGCGCGGCTATAATCATTTTATACACAATGCTCGGCGGTTTCCTTGCGGCAAGCACCACAGACTTTGTACAGAGTATTATTATGACAATTGCTCTTATAATAGTTCTCGTTTATGGTACTGTTCACGCAGGCGGTGTCAGCGCAGTAATTGACAATGTAAAATCTTTACCCGGCTATTTCAGCTTTACGCAGACACATGTTGACGGTGCGGCACAGCCTTACGGACTGTTTAAAATCTGCTCAATGCTCGCTTGGGGACTCGGTTACTTCGGTATGCCTCATATTCTTTTAAGATTTATGGCTATTGAAGATACCAAAAAGCTTACGCTTTCCAGACGCGTTGCGTCAATATGGGTTGTAATTTCACTTGCCGTAGCTGTAGTAATAGGTCTTGTTGGTAAAGGAATGATTATGAATAATGCCCTTTCTCTTGAAGATCCTGAACGCGTGCTTATAGGTATTGCTATGCTAATCAGCAACCACGGCGCGCTTGCGGCTATAATAGCAGGAATTATCCTTGCAGGCATACTTGCGGCAACAATGTCAACTGCCGATTCACAGCTGCTTGCAGCGTCATCTTCAGTATCTCAGAATATTTTGAAAGAAAAATTAATGCCAAACATAAGTGAGGCGTCAACTATGATTCTTGCAAGATTTACACTTGTAATCATTGCTGTAATAGCAGTATTCTTCGCGCGCGACCCAAACAGCTCGGTATTTAATATAGTATCATTTGCGTGGGCAGGTTTTGGCGCGGCATTCGGACCCGTTATGCTGTTCTCACTGTTCTGGTCAAGAACTACAAAATGGGGCGCGCTTGCAGGTATGATTTCAGGAGGCGCAATGGTATTTATATGGAAATACGGTATAGCCACACTCGGAGGTGTTCTTGCAATATATGAACTGTTACCCGCTTTTGTTATAGCCTGCATTGCAATTGTTGTTGTAAGCCTGCTTACGAAAAAGCCTGAACAGGAAATTATTGACGAGTTTAACTCAGTAAGGAACACAAAATGAATTTAACAAGAGAACACTGGACGCAGGCTGATTATAACGACTTCATAAAATATCTTAAAACGCTTGCAGACAGTAAATACAAAGAATTCAGTGATAGTCTTGTACCTGGAATTGAACATTCCTTCGGTATCCGCATACCTATATTGCGTGATACAGCCAAGAAAATTTCAAAAGGCAACTATAATGAATTTCTTGCTTGCAAAAAAGGCGTATACCGCGAAGAAATAATGCTCGAGGGACTTGTTATGACTCTCATAAAATGCGACTATCCGCAAATGCTTGAATACATAAAAGTTTTTGCAGATAAAATTACAAGCTGGGAAACTTGTGACGTCGTATCATTTAAAGGGCTGAAAAAACATCTTGATGAGTTCTTTTCAGATATTGAATACTTTATCTATCACGAAAATCCGTGGGTTGTACGTTTCGGATTCGGCTGTCTTTTGGAATTTTATCTGACAGACGAGTATATTGACAGAGTACTGGAATATGTAGATTCAATAAATTCTGATTTTTATTACGTTCAGATGATGCAAGGCTGGCTTATTGCCACCGCTGTCGCAAAATGCCGTGATAAAGCAATTAAGTTTCTTCAATATAATAATCTCAATGCCACAACACAAAATATGGCTGTACGCAAAATACGCGAATCAAACAGAATTTCAAAAGAAGATAAAGACCTTGTAATACAGTTTAAAAAATAAAATATCAAAAGTCTCTCCGGTCGGAGAGGCTTTTGATATTAAAATGAAACTTTAGATTTTGAGAGTATTCAGAAGAAAAACAGAGAAAAATTAAGATTGATATTTGATTTATTAAAAATTTTCAAAAAGGTGTTGACAATATTTAAAAAAGATAGTAAAATAGCCGTTGTGAGTTAAAGTTTAACTTTAACGTGTAATATTAGATATAGGAGGAAACTACTATGAATTCAAGCTATTTGCAGAAACCACAGGACGTAAACAGAAAGTGGTATGTAGTTGACGCAGCGGACAAGCCGTTAGGACGCGTTGCTGCAACAGTTGCAAGCATATTGAGAGGTAAGCATTTACCTACATTTACACCGAATGTAGATTGCGGTGACCACGTTATCGTGGTAAACGCTGATAAGATTGTACTTACAGGTAACAAGCTTAATCAGAAAATCCGTTACTATCACACAGGCTGGGTAGGCGGAATAAAGGAAATCCACTATGATAAGCTTATGGCAGAAAATCCTGAAAAGGCTGTAATGTATGCCGTAAACGGTATGCTGCCGAACAACACTCTTGGCAGAAAGGCTCTTACAAGACTTCGCGTTTACAAGGGCACAGAACACGAGCATCAGGCTCAAAATCCAATCGCTTGGACAGGCGAAATAAAGTAAGGAGGACAATATAATGGCTAAAGAACAATACTACGGTACAGGTAGAAGAAAGTCTTCTGTTGCAAGAGTTCGTCTTGTTCCCGGCAACGGAAGTATTATTATAAACGGCAGAGGCATTGATGATTACTTCGGTCTTGAAACATTGAAGTTAATCGTTCGTCAGCCGTTAGAGCTTACAAAGACTACTGATAAGTTCGACGTAATCACAAAGGTTGAGGGCGGCGGATTTACAGGTCAGGCAGGCGCTATCCGTCACGGTATCTCAAGAGCGCTTCTTGAGGTTGACTCTGACGCTTACAGAGCAGACCTGAAGGCTGCAGGATTCCTTACAAGAGATTCAAGAATGAAGGAAAGAAAGAAGTACGGCTTGAAAGCAGCTCGTCGTGCACCTCAGTTCTCAAAGAGATAATTATATTTTATCTTACACAACCCCGAAAACAAGTTGTTTTCGGGGTTTATTCAACTTTCACTGCAAAGGAGCGATACAATGCGCGGAGCAATATTTGATATTGATGGTACTCTATTGGACTCGATGAATGTATGGTATGATTTAATTGACAATTTTTTTGAAGAATACGGCGCTGTACTTTCTGAAGAAGAATCACGCAATATAAAGGAACTAACCTTAGACGAGTCAATCCCTATGATAATAGACAGGCTCAGACTTCCTTTAACCATTGACGAACTGCTGGAAGAATTTAAACACCGAATGTTTATTGAGTATTCAGAAAATATTCCGTTAAAAGCAGGAGCCAAAGAATATGTACAGAAACTTCATAAAAACGGCATAAAAATTGCTGTAGCGACCTCCGGTTATGAAGGACTATGCAAAGCAGCGTTGACTCGTTTAGGAATATGGGACTGCATTGACGCCTCTGCCTTTTCATCAGAAGTTGGTGTAAATAAGTCAAATCCCGATGTGTATCTTCTTGCGGCTCAACGTATCGGCATATCTCCCGAAGAATGTATTGTTTTTGAAGATATTGTTTCGGGTTTGGGCGGTGCAAAAAAAGGTAACTTTGTAACCTGCGCCGTGTATGACGACAGCAATGCTGACGAAACTGAAACTCTCAAAAAACTTGCGGACTATTACATTACAGACTGGTCGCAGGCAAAAGAATGGTAAAAATAATTGCCGTTTCTGAGAATTTATGATAGAATAGTCTTGACAATCAAAATTTTAACGTGTATAATAGCTTTAGCACTTTAATGCGATAAAGCCAGAAAGGAACAGATTTATGTCTAATTGGAAATTACATACGCCAAACGGCGTAAACGATATACTGCCTGATGAATGTTCTGTAAAAAAAGAAATTGAATCTACAATCTGGTCAGTATTTTCTTCAATCGGTTATAAGGAGGTTGAAACTCCCTCTTTTGAATACTATGACTGCTACGCAGGCGTAGGCGGTCAGATTTCACAGGAGCATATGTTTAAATTCTTTGATGAACAGGGACGAATACTTGCTCTCAGACCCGATTTTACAACATCAATCGCCCGTATGGCGGCAACCAAAACACAAAACGACGCATACCCTCTGCGCTATCTTTATACAGGCAGTGTGTTCCGCGTTGAGCAGACACAGGGCGCGCGTCAAAGAGAATTTACCCAAAGCGGTATTGAGCTTATAGGCTCTTACTCACCCGCCGCAGATGCTGAGGTTATTTCTGCAGCTATGGAGGCTGTTATTGCAGTCGGTATAGAGGATTTTTCAATGGAAATAGGTCAGATTGCCTTTTTTAACGGGTTGGTACAGCAGGCAGGACTTGACGCCAAATCTATAGAAAAACTTCGCGAACGTATAGACTCGAAAGACTCCGTGGGTATAAAAACAATTACGGACAAACTGGATATTGATGAAAATATAAAAAATCTTATTATTGACCTGCCGTATTTATTCGGTAATGAAGAAGTATTTGAAAAAGCATATGTCGAGGGGCTTAACGAAACTTCAAAACTCGCTCTTGATAATTTAAAACGTATTTATGAGCTTCTATATCTTTATGGTTTTGAAAAATATGTTTCAATAGACCTTGGTATGCTTGAAAGTATAGACTATTATACAGGTTCTATTTTTAAATGCTATACGCACGGCGTTGGATTTCCGATATGCGCAGGCGGACGCTATGATAATCTTATGAGTAAATTCGGAGCCCCAAAAGGCGCTGTTGGTGCGGCAATAGGTATAAACAGACTTATTTCGGTACTGTCAGATAAAGAAAACCACGACATTTCCGCCTCTCTTGTATATGCCGAGCATAATGCCGACGGAATTGCCTATGATATTGCATACAATCTGCGCGTAAACGGCTGTCTTGTTGAAATGTATATCGGCGGCGGCACATATAAAGACGCTGAAGAATATTCAAAAAAACGCAATATCGGCGCAATGCTTCGTGTCTTCCCCGACGGTAAGCTTATGATTAATGACTTTGCAAAACACGAAATTATTGAAACCACCGCAAATGAATTTTTAGGCTATTATGACGACGACTTAATGTTTGACGACGGTCACCACCATCACGACTGCGACTGTGGCTGCGGTCACGAACATTAAAAAAGAAAGGATTAAAACAATGAGATATTTGACAGTTGCTCTTGCAAAAGGCAGACTTGCAGAGCTTGCAATGGAGCTGTTTATGTCAATCGGTATGGACTGCTCAGAGATGAAAGAGAAAACACGCAAGCTGATATTTACAGACGAAAAAAACAAAATGAAATTCATTCTTGTTAAAGCCTCCGATGTACCTACATATGTTGAATACGGTGCAGCAGATATAGGTATTGTCGGTAAGGATACACTTCTTGAAGAAAGCCGTAATTTATATGAAATGATTGATTTAGGGTTTGGAAAATGTAAAATGGCAGTTTGCGGACCAAAGGATTTAAAGGACAAGCTGAACACTATGACTAATTTACGCGTCGCCTCAAAGTATCCTCATATTGCGCTCAAATATTTTCAGGACGACAAGGGACAGACTATTGAAATTATTAAATTAAACGGTTCTGTAGAGCTTGCGCCTCTTGTAGGACTATCTGACGTAATAGTTGATATTGTTGAAACAGGTAAGACACTGTTTGAAAATGGTCTTGACGTACTTGAGGACGTATGTCCGTTAAGCGCGCGTTTTGTGGTAAACAAGGTTAGTATGAAGATGGAAAAAGACCGCATAATGGATATAGTTACAAAGTTTCAGGAAAAATTAAAAGCTTAAAATATGGAGAGTGATTGAATTGAGGATATATCCTGCTATTGATATAAAAGACGGTCAGTGTGTACGGCTGTTCAAGGGACAATTTTCCGACGTCACCGTCTATGGTGACTCACCTGCTGAAATGGCGAAAAAATGGGAGTCGCTCGGCGGAGAATACATACACGTCGTTGACCTTGACGGCGCATTGAAAGGGCACGGCGTAAATGCCGAAAAAATCAAAGAAATATGTAATAGTGTGAATGTACCTGTACAGACAGGCGGCGGCATACGTACTATGGAAGACATTGAGGCAAAGCTTGAGTGCGGTATTGACCGCGTTATTATAGGAACAAAAGCAGTCGCTGACAGTGACTTTGTTAAACGTGCTGTTGATAAATACGGACAGAAAATCGTGATAGGCATTGACGCAAAAGACGGTATGGTAGCTATTGAAGGCTGGGAAAAAACAAGCGATTTCACAGCTGTGGAATTTGCCAAAAAAATGGTTTCAATCGGAGTACAGACGATAGTTTATACCGACATTGCCACAGACGGCACACTCGCCGGACCGAATGTTGACGCAATGGCTGAAATGACAAAGGCAGTTGACGCTGATATAATCGCCTCAGGCGGTATAGGCAGTCTTGAGCATATAAAATCGCTTGTACCAACCGGTGTTGAAGGCGTTATTGTAGGTAAAGCCCTGTATACAGGCAAGGTCAATTTAACAGAGGCAGTCAGAGAGGTTAAAATATGAAAAAGGTAGTAAGCCTTACAAGGCGCGCTATTGAGGAATACAATATGATTGAAGACGGCGATAAAATTGCCGTGGGCGTATCGGGAGGCAAGGACAGCCTTGTGCTTTTGTGCGCGCTTGCGGAGCTTTCACGCTATTACCCGAAGAAATTTACCGTTACTGCGCTCACGCTTGATATGGGCTATAAATCAGACTATTCCAAAATACAGGCATTATGCGATAGTCTGGGAGTTGAGTTTAAAGTCAAATACACAAACATCAAGGAAATCGTATTTGATATACGCAACGAAACAAATCCCTGTTCGCTGTGTGCGAAAATGCGACGCGGTTCGCTCAATGACTTCGCAATTGAAAACGGCTGCCGCAAGGTAGCGCTCGGACACCATAATGACGATGTGCTTGAAACATTTCTTTTAAGTCTTATGCACGAAGGCAGAATACATTGTTTCTCCCCTGTCACCTACCTTGACAGAACGCAGATTTACCAGATACGGCCTATGATTTATGTACGCGAGCGAGACATACGCGGCGCGGCGCGTAACCACGATATACCTGTCATTCACAACGAATGTCCTGCTGACGGTTATACGCAGCGCGAATATATGAAAGATTTAATAAAACGTCTGGAAAAGGAAATGACCCCCGGACTTCGAAAACGTCTTTTCCGCGCTATCCACGACAGTTCTATTGACGGTTGGAACATAACAGACGATTAAAAAAGAGGAACATTAAATTGTTCCTCTTTCCAATTGTTCAATTATATATGCTATGGCGTCATCATTGTTGGACGGCGCCTGAAAATCCACGATATTTTTAACTGTTTTCTCTGCATTTTCAACCGCAAATGAAATATCCGCCGCCTCAAGCATTGAAATATCGTTCATATTATCTCCTACCGCAACGACCTGCTTTACACCGATAATTTTTTTTAGTTCTGTAAGCGCAATACCTTTTGACGCCTCCCCCGATACAATATCAAGATATTTTTTACCGCTGCGTACCGCATAACCGCTGTCATAGTCACGCCGATAAATCGGCTCATAATAGTCAAGAAGTTTCTTTTCGCCTATTAAAAGACATTTTATCCACGGCTGCTCCCACACCTCATCAGGAACACCGTAAATAACATTTGTATATTTTCTGTTCTTAAACCTTGAAGTTTCCGCACATTCACGATAAATATAAATAGTATCGTTACTGTAAATCTCCAGTCCCAGTTCAGGTATATCGTTATAAACGCGTTTTATCGCATTTTTACGTTCCTCCTCGATAAACTTTTCACACAGAGATTCCTCTTTGTCAAAATCATAAATCTGCGCTCCGTTATGCAAAATTGCAGGCGCATTTATACTTATCTTTGTAATGTACTCACGCACACCCGTATTCATTCTGCCTGTAGCAACAGTAAACCGTCCCCCCTGCGATATAAAATAGTTTACCGCTTCACGGTTTTTATCTGAAATTTTATGCTTATTTGTAAGCAATGTTGCGTCCATATCAGAAATCAGCAGATAATCCGAAAATTTATTATTCATTTTAACTATTCCGCCTTATATACCTTTATCCACAACCTTGGCATATCCACAAAATAAATGCCGTCGCTTGCCTCTTTTATTTCAACTTCATTTGTCACACATACTATTTTGTGTATTCCGTATCTTGCGACATCTATACGCGCATATTCCTCTGTCGTGCCCATATTTACTACAACAACATATTTTTCATCATTATAATATCTTATAAAACCGTAAACGTGACCGATTTTATGAACACATTCAAATTCACCGACTGAGAACGCCTTTGACTTGTTTCTGAGTGAAATCATATTTTTATATCTTTCGCGTACACGTCCGTCAGGGTCAATTTCGTCAATTTTATCCCACGGAAAAGTCTGACGGCAGAATGGGTCGCCATAGCCCTGCATACCTATTTCATCACCATAAAAAATACACGGTACACCTGGGAGAGTCATTTGTAACCCCAAAACGAGAGTTGCGCGTTCTCTGGCAAGCTCCAGCGCATAACCGTCAAGTTTAAACTGTGCCTGATAATCTTTTGAAACGTCGTGCCGTGACGGCGCGTCGCCCATAATAGTCATAATACGTTCAACGTCGTGACTTGTCACCATATTCAGCAGTGAATAATATGCAGGCGCAGGATAATTTTCCTTAATGTTCATAAGTCTGTCGTCAAATTCCGCGGCGTCGATTTTACCGCTTACCGCGTCAATCAAAGCTAAACGCATAGGATAATTCATTACTGAATCAAGCTCATTTCCGAGGAAATATTCACGGCGTTCACCGTAGGCGCTTTTATTTGACGCGTCCTCCCAGACCTCACCGATTATAACGGCGTCTTCATCAACACTCTTTACCCCCTGTCTGAGTTCCTTAACAAAAAATCCGGGCAGTTCGTCAACCACATCAAGACGCCAGCCTGACGCACCATTTTTAATCCAGCGTTTTACTATAGCATTCTTATCTGACAACAAATATTTTCTGCAATCCTCACTGCTTTCTTCAATTTGCGGAAGTGTCGTCATTCCCCACCACGACTCGTACACATTAGGCCACTCCATAAACCTGAACCAGTTATAATACGGCGAATCCTGTGACTGATACGCTCCTACGCTGTCATATTCACCATTTTTATTAAAATAACGGCTGTTACTGCCCGTATGGTTAAAAACACCGTCCAGAATAATTCGTATACCCATATCACGCGCTTTTTTGCATAACTCCTTAAAAGTTTTTTCGTCGCCGAACATAGGGTCAATAGTTTCATAATCACCCGTATCATATTTATGATTGGAATACGCTTTAAAAATAGGATTTAGATATATTACTGATATACCAAGCTCTTTTAAATACGGCAGTTTTTTCATAACGCCTTTAAGGTTTCCGCCGAAAAAGTCGTTCGCTTTATATTCGCCGCCGAATTGCTCAGCTTTATAAAACGGCTGTTCGTTCCATTCACGTTTAATTATATCCTTTCTGTCACCCAGAAAGGAACCGTCCTCGTTTCCGTTATAAAAACGGTCAACAAAAATCTGGTATGCCACGCCTGTTTTAAACCAGTCGGGCGTTTTATAATCCTCATTATAAACTGTTATCTGGAACGACCTTTCAGGCATATTAAAGCTCATTTCACCCAAACCGCCGAGATTTTTTGAATTGTTGCCGTAGTAAACCATACCGCGGTCAGTGGCAAATTCAAAGTAGTACCACACAAGCCCCGCCTTTTCGGGCATAGTTACTTTAACCGAGTAAATACAGTCGTCCGCCTGATTAAACAGATACGCCATATTTACACGTTTTTCCTCCTCGCCGTCGCGCCTGTAAACAAGTCTGACAGCGTTCGGAATACCTATACCGGCGGCGGAAACACGGAATCTTACCTCCGTACCGCATTTAACCGCCCCAAACGGTCTTCTGTAGAATTTCTCTCTTGAATTATGCTCAATAACCATATTATATCCTCACTTTTCCGCCAAAGGCGGTTATTTTTATAATTCTTTTTCAAATGCTCCGTCAAGCGGCAGCATAGATGAAACGCCGTCCCACACAAAGGCTTTAACGCTCCAGCCGTTTTCCGATTCAAATTCTTTTGGAAGTACGAGCGATGCCGACTTCTCTCCCCTATTTCCGACTGATAAATTTATCAGCCTGTTATCCTTGTATAAAGCTAAAGTCACATCAAAATCCGAAACCGTCAGTCTGTCATACGAAACTGTTATATTACCGTCTGCCGATAAATTCTCACACTCATATTTCCAACCCAAGGTTTTTTGCGGTGAATATTTGAACCTAGAACTTTCAGGCTTTCCAAATACCTTATCAAAATCATCGAACTTATCTATGGACACTTCATAATTGTCACCCATATAATTATCATAGCAGTGTAATGTACCTAAATCAAAATTATTTTTAAGGTTTAATTCCTCTAACTGATTTCCAAAACAATACAGTTGTACTAAATTCGTATTGCCCGATACATCAAGTTTTTTTAACAAATTATTTTCACAATGAAAGTATAATAATTTTTCACATTTTGTTATATCTAATTCTGTTAGTTCATTATTACTGCAACTTAAATTCATAAGCATTGGATTTTTGCTAAGATCCAATTTTGTTAATTTGTTATTCCTGCAATAAAGAGTTTGCAGTTTTGAAAAATTCTGAATACCTGTCAAATCTTCAATATTGCAGTCATTCAAAGATAGTCTTTCTATTAACAAGATTTTTAACCAATCTTCTGTTGATATAACATCATTCGGATTTCTTTCAATGCTGTCATCTTTCTTTAGAATATCAATAACAGCATTACAGAAATTTATATCAGGGAAAACATCTGAAAATGTTTGACCGTTTTCAGCTATTTTATATTCATCATCAACATTGACCCTTACCCTCATTGACGGACTGCTTTCATCTAATACTTCTATTGATATTCCGCTTTCTACGGTCTGAGGGTGACAATCTTTTAATGACGAACATTTCTCCCCCCTTGATTTTGCTTGATGAAAATTAGAATTCGGCGCTGTTTCGTGATTGAATCTATTTCTACCGTCCTTATTCAAATAAGCCCATATGTGAGGTTTCGGGTCATAAACATCTCCATTATTGCTTCGTTCAATATTCATAAACAAATGCATTTCTGCATCATTATTATGATTATAGTTAACATTTTCATCAATATGATATATTAAAATTCCACCATTAAATATATTCTCATAAGGATAATTGCTCCAAGAATTTAATTCCTCTAACCCTTTGTCAAAGCCTGCAAGCTGACGATTTTCAATAAGAAAATATTGCTTAGGGTCTGCTTTACTCATCACTTTAATAATATTATATTTACTGTCAGTTACCGTATCAGAAATACTGCTTATATTTCCGTCCCAATCGCTTACAACAAGCTCAGGAGTTACAAAGCCGCATTTTATCTTACACCACGGGTCCAAATGTGAAGGCACATGCCCACGTTGTGCTGCATAAGGATCGTTATAGTTTTTATTCCAATCAGTAGGATCATATCGACGTCCCCAACATCCTATTGACATAAGACTATAATTACAAAGACCATCGCTTGGTCCGACAGGCAATTCTGAAAAATACAAATCTGGAAGCTTAAAAACAGAATGTCCAAGCTCGTGGCAAATAGTGCCAATACCGTCGTGAATATCTAAAGAATACATTTCAGGCTGAGCCGTATATGGGTCTAGCATTATACCACCGGGGGTTTCTACTCCTGTGGCTGATGTATAAGCTCTGAAATGTCCTTTACCCACTGTCCCCTGCGCTATTGATTGTCCATACCCTGCAAATATTGTTACAATATGCGATTTTTCAGCTGTAAAATCAAAATCATTTTCCTCCAACGCCCCTATAACCATAATAACCGCTTTATGCAACCCGTTCTTGCCCTCACTGCCTGTCGGAGTAGGATGCGGTATATCAAGAGAAATTCTGACAACTCCGTCCGCGCGCGCTATGATTTCATAAGCTATATCAGTGTAGTCCTCGTAGCTTACCGTTCCTTTTCTCCCCACTTCAATGCCTGATGTGTCAGCAGGTTCAAAGATATCCAAGCCGTTGGAATTTTCTTTCCAATAGTTCACAACGCTAAGCTTACCCGGAGTTGTATCAAACATTTCCTTATTCCAAAAGTCACTTCCCATTTTAATTTTAACGTCATTAAATTCAATTAAAATTGTGAGCAACTTTTGATGCGTAAGCGGCTTTTGCGGTTCATCTGCCGACATAGTCTGAAATTCGGTATTGACCTCGGGCGGCAAACAACCTTGATATGTAACAGGCTCGGCGGACGCCGCATATGAAAACAACGTCAAAAACGCAGAAAACAGTATTACTCTGATTATATTTTTCATTTTGTCCTCCTTTGTTACGTCTTTTACCCGATATACAGCAAAAACGGGGGCTTTGTGTTAAAGCCCTCGTTTTCTTTGTTATAGTTTATTTAATAGGCTTTAAATGCCAGATATTATCATTATAGTTACCGATTGTTCTGTCACTCGAGAAGAATCCCGCGCTTGCAGTATTCATTATTGCCATCTCTATCCACTTATCTCTGTCCTGATAATCAATTGACATCTTCTCCTGCGTATTCATATATTCCTCGAAGTCCCTTATTACCATATAAGTATCAGGGAAACCGTAATCACCAAACAAAAGTGTCTGATACAGGTCACGGAACATCTGATTTTCGGGAACGATTGTTCCGTCAATAAGCTGTTCAAGAGCGCGGCGCAGAGCTGTATTTGACGAGTAAATGTCCTTTACCTCATTAGTGCCTGCAAACTTAACTCTCGCGGCAACCTCGTCTGCCTTCAATCCAAAGATATAGATATTATCCTCGCCCACCTGTTCAAGCATTTCAACGTTCGCTCCGTCAAGCGTACCTATAGTCACGGCGCCGTTAAGCATAAACTTCATATTTCCTGTACCTGACGCCTCTTTACCTGCCGTTGAAATCTGCTCTGAAATATCAGCGGCAATTATAAGTTTTTCGGCAATGGAAACACCATAGTTTTCAATAAATACAACCTTTAACTTGCCCTTGATTCTTTCGTCGTTATTAATCATAGCTCCGATTGAATTTATCAGCTTAATTATAAGTTTTGCGCGTGTATAGCCAGGAGCCGCCTTTGCACCGAAGATATATGTTTTCGGATAATACTTTTCAAGATATTTCGGGTCGTCAATAAGACGGTTATACTCCGCAAGAATGTGGAGCACGTTCATCATCTGACGCTTATACTCGTGAAGTCGCTTACACTGCACGTCGTATATTGAATCAGGGTCAATTTCTATACCGTTATGCTCTTTGATATAAGCGGCAAGATTAACCTTGTTCTTATGCTTAATATCTGCAAACTTTTTCTTGAAATCTGCGTCCTTTGCATACTTTTTAAGCTTATCAAGCTTTGAAGCGTCTTTAATCCATTCGTCACCGATTTTTGATGAAATAAGCTCTGTAAGCTCAGGGTTACAATTTGCAATCCATCTTCTGAATGTAATACCGTTCGTGATAGCGTAAAATTCACTGTTGTGCATATTGTAGTAATCGGCAAAAATGTCCTTTTTCAATATATCCGTGTGAAGCTTTGAAACGCCGTTTACCGCAAAACAGCTTGCAAGACACATATTAGCCATAAATACCTGATTGTCTGAAATTATAGCCATATACTTATGCTTTGCGTGGTCGCCCGGATATACTCTTTCAAGCTGCTCCATAAGGCGTCTGTTCATTTCCTCAACTATCATATTAAGACGCGGCAATATTCTTCTGAACATATCAAGAGGCCACTTTTCCAGAGCCTCACTCATTACCGTATGGTTTGTATAAGCAAACGTATGGGTTACAATGTCCCAAGCCTCGTCCCAGCCAAGTCCCTTTTCGTCCATCAAAAGACGCATCATTTCAGGAATAGCCATTGTCGGGTGAGTATCGTTGATGTGAATAACCACCTTTTCGGGCAGCTTGCTCCAGTCCTGACCGTTTCTTTCTTCAAATTCTCTTAAAATCCACTGTAACGTAGCCGATACAAGGAAATACTGCTGCTTTAATCTTAGTTCCTTACCCTCTGTATGGTTATCTTCGGGGTAAAGCACCTTGGAAATAACCTCCGCAAGCTCTTTTTCCTCAATAGCGCGTACATAGTCGCCCTGATTGAACGCCTTCATATCAAGATGGTCGGGAGATTTTGAACTCCACAATCTCAGCTTATTAACTATCTTTGATTTGTAACCGCAAAGAGGCACGTCATACGGCATAGCCAAAATAGTATGTGAATTGTTGTAATTGCAGACAAACCTGCCGTCTACCCAGTCAGTATACACCTCGCCGCCGAATTTAACCTCGACAGTTTCCTCTGGTCTTGCAATCTCCCACGCGTTACCGTGGTCAAGCCACGAGTCAGGTAATTCCGTCTGGTAGCCGTCAACGATTTTCTGTCTGAACAAACCGTACTCATAACGGATTGTACAGCCGTAAGCAGGTAAATCCATTGTTGTAAGCGAATCTATAAAGCAGGCGGCAAGTCTGCCAAGTCCGCCGTTACCAAGTCCCGCGTCGTTTTCAAGCTCCGCAATCTCAGGCAGTGAATAGCCCAAATCTTCTAAAACGTGCTGATATTCATCCGTCTGTAAAAGATTTAAAATGTTTGTACAAAGCAGTCTGCCCATAAGAAACTCAAATGACAAATAATAAAGTTTCTTTGAACCCTGTTTTTTTACAGTCTGATGAGATTTAGCCCATCTTTCCATAATCTTATCTCTTACAGTAAGCGCGCACGCTGTATAAACCATATGCGGAGTTGCCTCCTCAAGCACCTTACCGAAGTGTCTGTTCACCTTGCCGATAATTTCTTTTTTCAATGCCTCTTCTGAGGCTGTCAGCTTTGATGTTTTAGCTTGTGCCATATTTCTCTACATCCCCTTTTACTTTCTCTACTTAATATATAAGGATTTTACTCCTTGTCAGACTTCACGCTTTTTTTAGGCGCGGAAGTCTTTTTAGCTGTTGTTTTTTTAGCCGCGGTTGATTTTTCAGCAGGTTTCTTAGCCGCCGTCTTTTTAGCCGCGGGCTTTTTAACTGTTTTTTCCTCTTCACCGAAAGGATTCTCAATCTTCATTATAGTCGGCTCTTTTGCATTTTCCGCCGCCCTGTCTGCCGCCTTGTCTGCGTCAGCCTGTAATGACACGGCAAAATCTGTTTTTTTCGGAGCCGCTTTTTTAGCCGCAGGCTTTTTAGGTGCGGCTTTGTTTTCAGCCGGCTTTAACTCCTCGTATATACCCGTTATATTTTTATACAGGTCAATATATCTGTCGGCAGATACGTTCCACGAATAATCAACCGACATACCGTTATCTATTATGTTATTCCACTCGTCTTTTCTATCATAATAGATATTCATAGCGTACCAGATAATATTCATCATTTCATCTGCACTATAGTTTGCAAACGAGAAACCTGTACCCTCGCCCGTATACTCGTTATACGGTACAACCGTATCTTTAAGCCCTCCCGTTTCACGAACAATCGGAACTGTTCCGTAACGCAGGCTGATAAGCTGCGACAAACCGCAGGGTTCAAATCTCGACGGCATTAAAAATGCGTCGCAGGCTGCGTAAATCTTATGCGACATTTCATTTGAGAAATAAATCTGAGCCGAGAAACGGTCAGGATATTTCCAAGCGTAATGCCTGAACAGGTTTTCATATTTTTCATCACCTGTACCGAGAACAACTACCTGCAAGCCTCCTGCGCATAATTCCTCTATCTTATACGCAACAAGGTCAAAGCCCTTCTGGTCTGTAAGACGCGAAACTATACCGACCATCATTTTGTTCGGGTCAACAGGCAATCCAAGCTCCTCTTGAAGTTTTGCCTTGTTTGCCGCTTTTTTCTTATGAACTGTTTTTGCAGTATAATTCTCATAAATCAACTTGTCCGTCTGCGGATTCCAGTCATCATACGAAATACCGTTTACTATTCCAACAAGGTCATCACGTCTTGCATTAAGCAAATTATGAAGTCCCTCACCGTATTCCTCGGTAGTAATCTCACCTGCATATGTGGAACTTACCGTAGAAATCTTGTTTGCATAAACCATTCCGCCCTTTAACAAGTTCGCATCTCTGTAAAATTCAAGTTTGTCAGGCGTAAAGTAATAGTCGCTTATGCCCATTGCGTCCTTAATCTTCTTGAAATCCCATCTTCCCTGAAATTTCAGATTATGAATAGTCATAACCGTCTTTATTCCGCGGTAGAACGGGTTATCCTGAAAAGTATCAAGGAACACGGGAATCGGACCTGTCTGCCAATCGTTACAGTTAATAACGTCGGGTCTGAAATCAAGCGTAGGCAGTAATGACAGCACCGCCTTTGAGAAGAATATAAACTTCTCACAATCAAGATGAATGTAATCATACGGTTTATCACCATTAAAATAGAATTTATTATCTACAAAATAATAAAGACTGCCGTTATGCTCCAGACTGAACACTCCTGCATACTGTTTTCTCCACGCCATATCAATATAAATATGGTCGATATACTTCATTTTATCCTTATATTCCTGCGGTATACAGTTATAAAGCGGTAAAATAACCCGTGCGTCAACACCCTTTTCACGGAGCGTTGCCGGTAATGAACCTGCCACGTCGCCCAAACCGCCCGTTTTCACAAACGGCGCAGCCTCCGAGGTTGCAAATAAAACCTTCATAGTCCAACATTCCTTTCATAATATTATACTTTTTTGTAAACTTTGTCAACCGGACCAAGGAATTTACATATAAATTTAACAGGGCTGCCCGCCGAAAGGGGCAGTCCCATTATGTAAATTAAATTAAATCCTTGTGCCTTTTGATATTGCCAGAGGATAGCTTTCCTGTCCGATAAGCTTACGTCCTTTGGTTATATAAACCTCCTTATCAAACACAACGTGACTTAAATCCACGTTTTCCTCTATTATAGAATCCTGCATAATAATTGAATTCTTTATGACCGCGCCTTTTTCCACTTTTACTCCGCGCGAAAGTATACAATTTATAACCGTTCCTTCAATAACGCAGCCGTCTGATACAAAACTGTTCTGAACAATCGCGTCCGAACCATACTTTGTAGGAGATTGGTCTTTGGTTTTTGTATAAATCGGATTTTCAGGATTGAAAAGCTCTTTTCTCATATCCTTGTTAAGGAAGTTCATATTATTTCTATAGTATGACTTTAATGAGTCAATTTTATCGGTATAACCTGTATGTTCATAACCGTAAATACGAAGTCCCTGCATTTTCTTAACAAGCGCGTCCTTAACAAAATCTCTGTCGCCGCGCGCGCTGCATTCGTCAACAATGCTTTCAAGCAGCGCCTTTTCCATAACAAACACGTCCATACTTGCAGTGTTTGTTTTGGGATAATACGGCTGAACTTCAATATCCGTTACGCGCTTATCCTCGTCAAGCTCCAACATTGTAAATCTTGAAAGCTCTCTTTCCTCTGAACCGTGCATATCCTTATACAAAATCGTAATATCAGCCTGACGTTCAATATGTTCTTCAACCACTTTTGAAAAATCAATATTATAAATACTGTTTCCAAGAGATAATATTACATATGTCTGCTGACTGCGCTGTATAAAATCGCTTATTCCTGCCAGCATATCTATATTGCCTTTTATTGCGCCGTAGGTCATCTTTTCAAGACTTGGCGGAAGTACGCTCAGTCCCCAGTTTTTTCTGTCCAAATCCCACGGCTTACCTGATTTTATATGGTCCATAAGCGAGGAATAATTTGATTCCGTCGCAACTCCGATATTAGTAATTCCTGCATTAGCCATATTGGAAAGTACAAAATCAATTATTCTGTACCTGCCTGCAATCGGAAGAGCACTGTTTGCTCTTATATCAGTAATAGGCGGTATTCTGTCGTTATTAGTCAGAATAATACCCATAGTATCTCGTCTCATTGGCTCTTTCTCCTTTCTTACGCCTCTACCATACTTCCCTTGTAAATATCCTCGTCAGGCTTAACTTCTGCGCCGCCCTCAACCAGTACAAGGTCGTGTGTACACAGCTTTGATGCATATTTATTATCATCTGAGGAATTAACTCCGATTTTTGCACCGTCCCCAATCACTGCGTCGGTACCGATAACCGATTTTTCAATAGTAACATTTTTACCGATTTTTGCGCCGGGCATAATTACGGAATCCTTAATAGTGCTTCCCTCGCCCAATTCAACTCCGCCGAATATTACGGAATGGTCAATAGTGCCGTCGATATAACAGCCTTCTGTAACCGTTGAATTTGTGATTTTAGCATTTATGCCCACATAATGCGGAGCAAGCGCCATATTTCTTGAATAGATACTCCATCTTCTGTCATTTAAAGCGAACTTCGGAGGCTCGTCAACCAAGTCCATATTTGCCTCCCAAAGACTCTGTATGGTTCCTACGTCCTTCCAGTAACCCTCAAATCTGAATGAAACCATCTTTTCATCGTTATTAAGCATTGTCGGAATAATGTTTTTACCGAAATCGTTTGCCGAATTAGGGTCACGCTCGTCATCTTCAAGATACTTCTTTAATGCGTCATAACGGAAAATATAAATACCCATTGACGCAAGATTACTCTTAGGCTCAGCAGGTTTTTCTTCAAATTCTGTAATTATTCCTGTTTCATCAACATTCATAATACCAAAACGACTTGCCTCTTCCCACGGCACGGGCATTACCGCAATAGTCGCCGCAGCGCCCGACTCTTTATGAGCTTTAAGCATTTCCCCATAATGCATTTTATAAATGTGGTCGCCCGACAGAATAAGCACGTGAGAAGGCTTAAATCCCTCAAGAAAACTTAAATTCTGATAGATAGCATTTGCCGTACCCTTATACCACTCACCTGTTTTTGCGCTCTGATACGGAGGTAAAACGTAGGCGCCTCCGTGGCTGCGGTCTAAATCCCACGGATTACCGTTACCAATATATCTGTTCAGCTCCAACGGCTGATACTGAGTTAATACACCCACAGTATCTATACCCGAATGAACGCAGTTCGACAGTGGGAAATCAATAATTCTGTATTTTCCCCCGAACGGAACCGCCGGTTTTGCAACGTTTTTCGTAAGTGCGCCAAGACGCGACCCCTGACCGCCTGCAAGTATCATTGCAACGCAATCCTTTGATACCATAAAATCATCTCCCTGTATTATTTGTTTATAGTTTTCACCGATACCATCGGTTATTTCTTAGTTATTTTCTTGGCGGCGGTCTTTTTTGCCGTCGTCTTTTTTACCCCATTTTTCTTGTTTTCCCTGCGTTTAATAAACATTACCGAATTACCGTCTACCGCTACTTCAAGCGTGTACATCATATCTGAATACTGCATTGGTTTCGCCTTATATGTCTTTTTTGTAATTCGTCTTGTTCCCCCATATTTTTCCGCATTGGAGTGGAATACCACTTCATAATCCCCTGCTACAGGAACGCCTATTTTATATACAGGTCTGTCAACAGGCGTAAAGTTCGCCACTACCACAATATTATCCGACGTACTCTTTCCGCGTCTTATATACGAAAGCACTGAATTTTCACTGTCAGCCTCATTTACCCATCTGAAACCGTCCCAGCCGCCTTCATATTCCCAGAATGCCTTATTTTCAAGATAAAAATGATTAAGCTCTTTTACAAATCTATGAAGTTTTTTATGTTTCTCTATATCAAGTAAATTCCATTCGAGCTGGTCGTCATATCTCCATTCAAGGAATTGTCCGAACTCACTGCCCATAAATAAAAGCTTTTTACCTGGCATTGTCATATAGTAGCCCAGCAGTGTTTTATAAGCGTTAAACTTATCGTCGTAATCTCCGTACATCTTGTCTATGAGCGAGTGTTTGCCGTGAACCACCTCATCGTGCGAAAGCGGCAGAATGAAGTTTTCGCTGTAAGCATACATCATTACAAATGTCAGCAACCCGTGATTGTCCTTACGGAAATACGGGTCCATTGACATATATCTCAGCGTATCGTTCATCCAGCCCATATTCCATTTGTAATTAAAGCCGAGTCCGTCATTTTCAGGCGGCGCCGTTACAAGCGGCCACGCGGTACTCTCCTCTGCAATCATCATAAAATTCGGAAACTCCGTACCCAGTATTTTATTCAGCTTACGCAGAAAATCAACCGCCTCAAGATTACCGTTCCCCCCATACTGATTCGGTATCCATTCGCCGTCGTTACGCGAATAATCGCGGTACAGCATAGACGAAACCGCGTCCACGCGTATACCGTCTATATGATACTCGTCCGCCCAGAAATAAGCTGACGATGTAAGAAATGAAATAACCTCGCTCTTTGAATAGTCAAAGACCATTGTTCCCCAGTCCTTATGCTCACCCATACGCGGGTCAGCATATTCATATACCGGTGTTCCATCAAACATACGGAGTCCGTGCGCGTCACGCGGAAAATGCGCCGGAACCCAATCCATTATAACGCCGATACCGTTTTTATGACACTTGTCAACAAGGTATTTCAGTTCTTCGCTCTCGCCGTAGCGTGTCGTTGCTGAGAAAAATCCCGTAACCTGATACCCCCACGAGCCGTCATACGGATATTCTGTAACAGGCATTATCTCAATATGCGTATACCCCATATCTTTAATATAAGGTACAAGCTCGTCCGCAAGCTCCTTATATGTGTAAAAACTTCCGTCCTCGTGTATTCTCCACGAACCAACGTGCATTTCGTAAATATTAACAGGTTTCTGCATGGTGCTCTCACGGTTTCTCGCACTGAGCCACGATTTATCACTCCACTTATAACCCGAAATATCTTTAAGTACAGACGCAGTACCGGGACGAACCTCGCTTTTAAACGCATAAGGGTCTGCCTTATAATACGTTTCTCCGTCACGCGCCTCAATTGCATATTTATACAGCATACCTTCTTCAAGATCTGTAAAGAATCCGTACCACACGCCACTCGTTTCAATTCTTTCCAGAACCTTGTCATAACCGTTCCAGCCGTTAAAATCACCGACCACTCTTACACTGACTGCATTAGGCGCCCAAACGGCAAATCTCCAGCCATTCCTGCCTTTAAGCTTCATTTTATGCGCGCCAAGCATTTCATATGATTTGAAATTATCGCCCGAATTAAACAGATATGTTTGAAAGCGACTTATATCCGCCCAGGTTTTTTCTTCTGTCATACAATTCACTTCCCTTCATAACGCGGGCATAATTATACTCGCATTTCTATTATTTCCATAATTATACCACACTTTGTTTTGTCAGTAAAGACCATATGTAGCTAAATTTTCTTTTACATTTTTGTGCAAAGTGACAAAATCTTTTATATTTTTACACGATATTTGCTTTTTATGCAAAAAACATTATTTTTCCCTCAGTAAAAAGTCTTTACAACAACACTTTTCCAATGACTCCGACAGCCTCCCCCTATAACAAACCACGGTATTGCACATTAAAAAATTGTTTCATAAATATATATATACTGTAACATTCACAATAATTCCTTGACAGAATTATAAAAATAGTATAAAATATAAAGTGCTTGATATTCTTTAAAAATAAAGTTTTCTGTAAATAAGATATTTTATATGTAATCCCAATACTTAAAATGGAGCCGTCTTAGAGTAAACTGCTCCGTATGATTACATACCACGGCGGCGTAGATTTTCTTACGCGCCAAAGGGGTAGGCATTAACCGTTAACGCCGGATTTTGCATAATGTATTTATAGGAAGCAGTCATTTTAAGAAAGTCCCCCATTTAGAGTCTTGGAAAATAATTTATGGGGGTGTTACTGATGAATAATCCAATAATCTTGATTGCGGTTATCGCTGCCGCAGTCATCTTATGCATTGTGGGCGTCATCGTCGGCTTTTACTCAGGTGTCGCGCACAGGAAAAAGATTGCCGAAGCAGAATTCGGCAGTGCAGAAGAAAAAGCGAAGTCCATAGTTGAAGAGGCAGAAAAGAGCGCAACATCTAAAAAACGCGAGTTGCTTTTAGAGGCAAAAGAGGAAAATCAAAAACTCCGTGCCGCTCTTGACGCAGAGATTAAAGAACGCAGAAATGAGCTTAGCCGCCAGGAACGCAGAATTAATCAAAAAGAAGAAAACTTGGACAAAAAGGCAGATAATCTGGAGAAGAAAGAGCATTCATACAACCAAAAACTGAAGGCTCTGGAATCAAAAGAAGAAGAAATAGCAGAAATAAAACAACAACAAATGGCGCTCATTGAAAAGATTTCAGGTCTGACTGCTGAGGAAGCAAAAGCTATCCTTCTTAAAGACATTGAAAATCAAACCAGACACGAGGCTGCCATTATGGTTAAAGAAATTGAGCAAGAGGCAAAGGAAAATGCGGAGAAGAATGCAAAGAACATTGTTGCTTTGTCAATTCAGAAGGTTGCCGCTGACCACGTTGCCGAAACAACTGTTTCTGTCGTAAATCTTCCGAACGATGAAATGAAAGGACGTATCATCGGACGTGAAGGACGAAATATCAGAACTCTTGAAACACTTACCGGTGTTGACCTGATTATCGACGATACTCCTGAGGCTGTTATAGTTTCAAGTTTTGACCCGATAAGGAGAGAGGTTGCGCGTCTTGCGCTTGAAAAACTTATTGTGGACGGACGTATACATCCTGCCCGCATTGAAGAAACAGTAGAAAAATCTCGTAAAGAGGTTGAGGCGATTATCAAGCAGGAGGGCGAAAGCGCTACATTTGAAACAGGTGTGCACGGTCTTCACCCTGAACTTATTAAATTGCTTGGTAAGCTTAAATTCAGAACAAGTTATGGTCAGAACGTCTTAAAGCACAGTGTTGAGGTTTCACACCTTGCAGGCGTTATGGCAGGTGAACTGGGAGTCGATATTGCCACGGCAAAACGTGCAGGCTTACTGCACGATATCGGTAAGGCAGTTGACCACGAGGTCGAAGGCTCACACGTTACTATCGGCGCGGATATAGCAAAGAAGTATCGTGAAAATAAGGAAGTTGTACACGCTATTATGGCGCACCACGGCGATGTAGAAGCACAAACACTTGTCGCTGCGCTTGTACAGGCGGCTGACGCAATTTCTGCTGCACGTCCGGGAGCCAGACGTGAAAATCTTGAAACCTACATCAAGCGTTTGCAAAAACTTGAAGAAATCGCCAACGATTTCAACGGTGTTGATAAATCATTTGCTATTCAGGCAGGTCGTGAAATCAGAATTATGATTAAACCCGAAGTTGTTTCGGACGACAGTATGATTATTGTGGCAAAAGATATCGTTAAACGCATAGAAAGCGAGCTTGAGTATCCGGGTCAGATTAAAGTTAGTTTGATACGCGAAACAAGAGCTGTTGATTACGCAAAATAAGCTTTCGGAAAATGAAAATTGGGGGCTGTTACAGAGCGTAAATGGATTCGGGCTTTGATACTTTGCGATAAAGGCACTGTACAAGCCGTTTGCCGTTTAGCTTCTACCCGTTCTGTAATGCCCCTTTTTTGTTTTTATCGCTAAAAATCAGAAAGGATATACTTATGAAAATATTATGTATTGGCGACGTAGTCAGTCGAACAGGACGCGATATGTTATTCAAATACGTCGAAGAATTAAAATACAAAAAAAATATTGATGTCGTAATTGCTAACGGTGAAAATGCTACTCACGGCAGAGGTATGGCGCGCAATGCCTACAATGAACTTATGCTTTCCGGTATTGATATTATCACAATGGGAAATCATACTTGGGACTGCCGTGAAATTTCCATAATTATGCGGAAGGAAGGCAACGTAATACGTCCTGCAAACTATGCCGAATCCTGTCCCGGAAAAGGCAGTATGACATTCACATCAAAAAGTGGTGTTAAAATCGGAGTTATAAATCTTATAGGCAGAACCTTTCTGGAACCGCACGACTCCCCTTTTGAGGCGGCTGACAGGGAAATTGAAAAACTTAAAAAACAAACCGATATTATTCTTGTAGATTTTCACGCTGAGGCAACAAGCGAAAAACTTGCAATGTGCTTTTATCTTGACGGCAGAGTATCAGCTGTATTCGGCACACATACTCACGTTCAGACAGCGGACGAAATGATTTTCCCTAAAGGTACGGGATATATTTCAGACCTTGGTATGACAGGTCCGCAGTTATCCATTCTCGGACGAACACCTTCGGGAATAATTCAGCGTTTTCTCGATGGCATGCCTCAAAAATTTGAGGTTGAAGTCGGAAAAGGACAATTCTGCGGCTGTATTTTTGATATTGATGAAAACAGCGGTAAATGTACCGATATAGAACGTTTATTTCTACGTGAAGAATAAAAGTAGAGACGATAATTTGCAGAGTATGCAATATAAAAAATATAGAAAGTAAGTGAGAGTGTGAAAACTATGTTACGCATACACCCAAAAAACCGTTTATCCTCTGTGCAAAAATAAATCTATTGTGCAGAGGAGGATATAAATGAATATGTTAAATAAACCAATCGTAACAAGAGAAACAATTAAAAATATGGAGGATATGTCATGGTTTATCCACGCGCAAATATTTGATGATTTGCTTATCGTAGCTCAAAAAGAAACAAACTGTTTTGTATTAAAGACTACTGACGGACTTATTGTAATAGACGCTATATGGCCGTCAAAGCAAGCATTTGACGCCATAATAAATGCAATCAAAGATATTGGTTGGAATACTGATGATATAAAGAAATTAGTTTTAACACACGGACATACAGACCATACAGGCTGCGGAAAGTGGTTTGTTGAAAGGTATGGTGTTGACACTTATTTATCTGAAACAGACGATATTTTTTGGCAAGAACATCCCGCAAAGCCTGACCAACCTGAAACTTGGAAAGATTATGACATAACTGTTTATATAAAAGACGGTGATACCATAAAATCAGGCGATAAAACAATATATGTTTACAGCACACCGGGACATACTCCCGGCGGATTGAGCTATATATTTCCTGTTACGGAAAATGGCAAAACATATATGGCTGCGCTTTGGGGCGGAACAACACCACCAAAAACTTATGACGGAATAATTCAATATCTCAAATCATTAGAATATTTCATTGAAAAAGCTAATGAAAAACAAGTTGATGTAGCTTTAAGCAATCATACCGCTGTTGATAATGGTTTAGAGAGAATTGTATATTCAAAAGCAAGAATGAGTTATATGCCGAATATTTATGTTGTTGGACAAGACGGATTTCAAAAGTATTGTCAAGTGTTCCGAACAATGAGCTATAAAAAGTAATTATAAAGCTACATAAAACAAGAGTTAAAATTGCTCTAAATGCTCAAATATAGCAAAAGAGATACAGACTTAATTTATAGCTTGTATCTCTTTCTTTTCACCCTATCTGTCGGTAAATGGTAATGGCTTTCAATACTTCCTCATTACCATTCACCTGAGGCAGTATGCTTTTTTACCGTAAAAATACCGAATAAATCTGCATTAAAATTATAAACACCACAGTGGCATTAAACAGCACCGATACATATTTATTATTGAATCGTCTGTTTAGCAGTCCTCCCACAAAGCCACCGAGTACAGCCATAGGTATCATATATACCGCAAGCGAGAAATCCCAATAACCGCTGACAGCATACTGTATAAGAGAGCTTACGGTTGTAAGCAGTGTAATAAATATACTCTGCACTGCCGCCTCCTTTGGCTCAAGGTCAAACAGCAGCAATAGCGCGGTCATCTGAAAAGGACCGCCTCCTATACCGAAAAATCCCGACAATCCTCCCGTTACAGTCCCTGCAAGAAACTGTAAAAGAGGATTTTTTAATTTTATCCTCGGCATATACTTTCGCGCCGCCATACACACGAGCACAAACACCATAGCAAATATATAGCCTATTTTTATAAAATCACCGCTTACAAATTTTATAAGATACCCTCCTGCAAACGCGCCGCATATACTTCCTGCGGCAAGCACCACGGTTTCACGAAACTGTATTCTTGCGCCTTTTTTTACAGTAGTTATCAGACTTACAACCCCCATACAGAAAACGCACGCTGCCGAAGAAAAAGAGGCAAGCCCTTTTGCAACGTCAAAAAAACCAAGCATAGGACGTATTACCAACCCTCCGCCTACACCAACAATTGCGCCTATGACAGTAGATAAAAATGCAATTATTCCGAATTTCATATTTCTCCCAACCTTTCCTTTAAATTATATAATAAAATAATGATGTAGTCAAATTGATTTATTGACTTTGATATCCTGATATGGTATGATTATTATAGTAATTACACCTAAGGAGGACTATATATGAAAAAATTATCCGCCGTACTGCTTACGGCTTTTTTATTAACAAACGGCATAAGCGCCTTTGCCGCGCCAACTGCGTCACCTGACGTTTCACCGACTCCTACAGTGGAAGCGACAGCCTCGCCCGAGGTTTCGCCGTTTCCTGAGAGCACACCATCACCGACAGCATTACCTACAGCCACACCGTCACCGCACGAACTATCAAAACAATTTGTGCTGACAATTGATGTTATACCGCAAAAACATATAATACCTAAAAATGCTGACGTTGAGCTTTACAGCGATGACGGTGAGCTTTTAGCAAAGGGTCACAGATATGTCGGCTGGGATACGCCGTACGTTACTATGACATTTGATGTTCCGGAATACCGTATGGGCGAAAAATTTAAGATTAAACTTGTTTCAGGACTCCGTTCATTAAAAAATAAAGAAACAGGCATATATGTTGAAGAGGGCGGAGAGCTTGAAGTCACTACATACGGTTACATAAACGAAAACGGAGAATACACACAGTGCAACGGCGCCGTACTTGACGGAAATCCGCATTACGATAAAGATATTCGCGTATATGCAGGCAGCAAGTGGCTGACAGACTTAACACCTCACGCCAGAATCGTTGAAGGCACAGCAATGATACCTGTCCGCGCTATCGGAGAGGCTATGGGGCTTGATGTCCGTTACAATGCTGAAAATGACAGTGTAGCCTGTGCAGTAGGTACAGACGAAGTAGTATTTTATGCCAACAACATATACACTACAATATTCGGAGAAGGCATTAACGCTCCGCACGAAACAGTATATATGGAAGGCGCATTATTTGTGCCTATGAGAACGCTTGCCGAAGCTTTTGACTCGCTCGTCGAGGTTGCCGACTATGGTTCTTATATGGATATTCTTATAGGGGAATCACCGATTATACAGGAATACCGTAACCGCACCCCTGTAAACCGCGACGGTATAAGCAGCCGTACTGATTATCTTGTATGGGTATCAAAGCACGAATATAAAGTTCGCGTATATGAAGGCGCACAACACCGCTGGAATCTGCTTAAAGAATTCCCCTGTGCGCTCGGCGCTTGGAATACCCCGACAATCACGGGACAGTTTGAGTACATAGAACGCACACAGTGGAACTACGACGGTTATTATGTCGGGCCTGTATTGCGTTTCCACAATGGTTACGCACTCCATTCCACACTGCTTTACTACGGCGGAGGCGAATACGACGGACGCGTAGGCGTGAATATTTCACACGGCTGTGTACGTCTGCACCCACAGGATATAAACTGGATTGCAAATACGATTCCATTTAAAACGAGAATTTATATTACTGAATAAAAAAAAGAGCCGCAAGGCTCTTTTTTATTCCATTTCAATCACGCAGCCGCTTTCAAGTGATTTTTTTACGTCTATAATACGCTGATTCTCCGAACCGCGGAATTTAAGCCGAAGGTTTTTCTTTTCTTCAACAAATTCACCGTCTATCATAACATCAAGCAATTCTATTATATCTCTTGCATCGTCAATCAGGTTTTCATATCGGTTTCCCGTATAACACCATATTGTTTTATTCGGAAATCTGCCGCGCACCTCATTTAATATACGTTTAACTTCTTCCCTGTTTTCAGGCTCGAACGGTTCGCCGCCAAGCAAACTGAAACCCTCAATATAATCGTGGTCAAGCGCTGTCAGAATTTCCTGCATTGCTTTATCATCAAAAAGATTACCGAAATTAAAATCCCACGTTTCACTGTTGAAACAACCCTTGCAATGTCTGCGGCAGCCGCTTACAAACAGCGATACTCTAACTCCCGTACCGTTTGCCACATCTGTTGTTTTTATTGCTGCATAATTCATATATCTAATCTGAATATCCTTTCATAAAATTAAGGCTGAACGAAATCCCATTATTAGAACTTATTCAGCCTTTATTCCTTATAAGTGCAGAACCCTGCTCTTTATTTCTTTCGTCTTACCCGTGTTCCAGAAATTTTCTCCGAGATAACCGCAGGTACGGCGCGTTACGTTTAATTTATTATGGTCTTTATTATGACACTGCGGACATTCCCACTCCATATCACCGTTAAGCATTATTTCACCGTCAAAACCACATTCCTGACAATAATCTGATTTTGTGTTAAATTCACCGTACTGAATATTATCATAAATATATTTTACAAGCATTTCAAGCGCAGGCAGATTATTCTGCATATTCGGTATTTCAACATATGAAATAGCTCCGCCAAGCGAAAGATTTTGAAATTCGCTTTCAATATCAAATTTATTAAATGCGTTGATTTTTTCTCTTACGTCTATATGATATGAGTTTGTATAGTAACCCTTATCCGTTACATTCTTTATTTCACCGTATTTCTCGCGGTCAATACGCGCAAAGCGGTAGCACAGGGTTTCAGCAGGTGTTCCGTAAAGCGCAAAACCTATCCCCGTCTTTTCCTTCCACTCCTGAACCTTATCACGAAGGTGATTCATAACCTTAAATGCAAATTCCTTGCCTTTGCCGTCTGTCTGGCTTTCCCCTGTCATAAGATATGTAAGTTCATAAAGACCTATGTAACCAAGCGATATTGACGAATAACCGCCGTGCAGATATTTATCAATCGTTTCACCTTTCTTCAATCTCGCAATCGCTCCGTACTGCCAGTGTATCGGGCTTACGTCCGAAAGCGTGCCCTCAAGCGCCTTATGTCGGCACATAAGCGCCTCATAACAAATATCAAGTCTTTCATCAAACAATGTCCAGAACTTTTCTTCATCACCTGACGCAACAATTCCGATTTGCGGAAGGTTTATGCTGACAACACCCTGATTAAAACGACCTTCCCATTTATAATTGCCGTTTTCGTCCTTCCACGGCGCAAGGAACGAACGGCAGCCCATAGGTCCGAACACATTCCCCTCATAATTTTCACGCATTTTCTTCGCCGAAATATAGTCAGGATACATTCTCTTTGCACTGCACTGTACAGCAAGCTTTGTAACATAATCGTACTTACCGCCCTTTAAACAGTTATTTTCATCAAGAACATACACAAGTTTCGGAAATGCAGGAGTTACATATACGCCCTGCTCATTCTTAATACCCTCAAGACGCTGGCGTAAAATTTCTTCTATAATTCTTACATTTTCTTCAATATACTCGTCATTCTCTTCTATGTAAAGGAACAGGGTTACAAACGGCGACTGACCGTTTGTTGTCATAAGCGTGTTAATCTGATACTGTATTGTCTGCACACCGGACTTCAGCTCGTCATCTACGCGCATATTAACAATATTCTGTATAGCTTCGTCACTCAATGTATCGCCAAAACGAGCCTGAGCCTCTTTCATAAACTTATCACGGCTTTTTCTCAGATACTTACCCAAATGCGCCACATTTACAGACTGTCCGCCGTACTGATTACTTGCAACTGCGGCTATAATCTGAGTCGTAACGGTACAGGCAACCTGAAAGCTCTTCGGAGATTCAATCAGCTTACCGTTCATAACAGTACCATTGTCCAGCATATCCTGAATATTTATAAGACAGCAGTTGAATATAGGCTGTATGAAGTAGTCAGCGTCGTGGAAATGCAGCACACCGTTTTCGTGAGCCATTGTAATATGCTCCGGCAGTAGCAGACGCTTTGTAACGTCGCGCGAAACCTCACCGGCAATATAGTCACGCTGAGTTGACGCGTGAGCCGTATTCTTATTTGAGTTTTCCTCCGCAAGCTCTTTATTTTCATTTCTGATAAGCTTTAGAATTGATTCATCAGTCGTGTTGGACTTTCTCAAAAGACTGCGCTGATAGCGGTAAATCATATACTTCTTTGCAAGAACATATTTATTGTTGCTTACAAGCGTTTTTTCTATAATATCCTGTATCATTTCAACGGGAATAACGTCGCCCGTAGTTTTTTCTACATTTTCGATTGCCTCAATGATAATTTCCTCATTTGCTTTCTGCGATGCAGTCACCTCAACGTTAGCTTTTTTAATTGCGGCTGTAATCTTATCCGCCTCGTAGCTAACAATACGTCCGTCACGCTTTTGTACCTTCATTTTTCCAAAATCCCCTTTTCTTTCTTTACGATATATACCCTATAATTGACCGAAAAAAATCTGCACTTCTTTACGCATTTTTCCCGTTTTGACGCATTTTCCGTGCAAACATTCTCTGTATTGATACTATATGTTGTGTTTGTAATCATTTCCAATCTCTACATCTTGTAGCCTATTATAGCATAATTGATATTTCAAAACAATATATATTGTTTTACAAAACCAATACAAATAATCACAGAAACGAAATGTAAATGTTATATTTGTTACATTGTTGAAACATTTCGGCAAATAAAAAACATCAGGTTCACTTATGAACCTGATGTTTTTTGTTAATCTTCACTCTTATATGCGTCGCAAAGCGGTTTACAGCTTATCATATCATTCCATACGAATACCGCATATGAATAATCAGTCATATCCGTTATATTCAATTCATCAAAATCAACCTGACCGCCTGACAAATCATTCTCTTTTACCTGTACTGTTTTTAAAATATTCTTATCGTCATACACTGCCAAAATCAGTTTTGAACTTTCATTAATATTATGAGTTCTCACAGAAACCGTACCCGAAAGACTGCCGCCGTTAAATTCAGGCTCTGAAAGAACTTCAATATATGGTTCATCATTTTCAATATCCTGCTGTTTTACAATAACCTCAAACGTACACGTCTTATTCTGATATGTCACAGTAACAGTCTGAACTCCCGTCATATTCGGGTCATAGCCTGTCACGGTATATTCTGTTACAACCTCTGTTGTATTGTTGTCATAAAATGCCTTTATTACAATGTCAAGCTCTTCACCTATATTATAAGTTTCTTTTACCGGCTCCGCTTTAATTCTGACAAGAGTTTTAGGCACTACTGTCACTTCAAAGGACTTTGTCTGTCCGTTATATGTAACATATATAGTCTGTTTTCCTATTTTATTCCTGTCATAGCCTGTCACTGAATAATTATCAACAGTAATCTGCTCACCGCCGCTGTAAAACGCAATAACCTCTATACCGTCAAGATTAAGCTCCTGTCCTTCTATATATTCAAGTTTTTTAGGCGGTGTTACTGTTATACCCTCAAATTTACGCTCGTTGCTGACATTCACTGTAAATGTCGCTGTTCTTCCCCCGTAACGCACTGTAATCGTCTGAGTACCTGACTTGTCAGGATTATAACCTGATATTGTATACTTATCAATCGTAATCGTTTCACTTGTGCCCGTTGCATAGTTTGCGGTAACAATCATTCCTGCAGGGTTAAACTCTTCTCCGAGAGAATACTCTGTTTTAAACGGTGGTGTTACCTGCAGCGATTCAAGTTTTGTAGACTCATATACCTTTAAATTGTCAATACTTACGGTCGATACACCACCGTAAAAACCGAACTTTTCAAACATATCGCTTGCCGCCGTAAAAGTCCTCTGGTCGATACGGTTACCGTCCACGTCGCGTATTATAAGCGTTACCTCTTTATTATTGTCAATTGCCGCCGTAATTTTAAGCCACTGTTCCTTAGGAATTTTATCATTCCTCGAAATAGACAGATATTCGTCATATATAGGACTTCCGCCGCCTGACGTATCATTTGTTGTAAGTCCGAACATTTGTATGTTGGAATTATCGTCAGCATAATAGGCATTAAATGTCATAACAAGGTATCTGCCGTCCTCTATATCCGCATATGCAGGAACAGCGCAGTTTTCGCTGAACGTAAATGACGCGCCTCTGCCCGAAGTTGCATATCTTCCCGAATGTATGTTCAGGTATCCGTTATTGCTGTCATTTGTTACGCTAAAACCGCTCGTTCTGTCATTTTTGTTTCCTGTTATACTTAGGTTTAACTGCCCTAAGCTCTGCGACTTAGCCTCAGTGCCCTGTCTGCCCATTATTATATCAGCGTCGGAATAGCTGTCAAAATTATCGTCGTAATAAACACGCGCGCTGTTTACGCTGACTGTTATATCCGTTGTTTTTCCCAGCGCAGATATTGTAACCGTCTGTTTTCCTTCCTTACTTCCGTCAAATCCGCTTACTTCATATTCCGTCACCTCGGCTGTATTGCCGTTTCCGTATGACGCTGTCAGTATCATATTCGTAAGGTCAAGCTCTTCGCCGACAATATACTCAGATTTATAACCGCTTGCAGACAGCTCCGATACTGCAACGTCATTCATTGTAATATCGAATTTTGCAGTCTTGTCAAGATATTTAACTGTTATGGTCTGCGTACCTGTTTTAGTTTCACTATAGCCGCTTACAGTATAATTTTCAATCGTTCTTACCGAACCGTCCGTATTTATACCGTTTACAACCATTCCCGATAAATCCAGTTTGTCACCCGGGTTATACGTTAATTTTGACGGGAGTGTTTTTATCTCCATTGATTTAAGCTCCGCTGTTGACGACAGCGACAGATAACCTATATCAAGCTGCTGATTTGGCGCGTAAAACGCAAATCTCTCAACAATATTTTTCTCAGCTTTAAAATCCTTATTATATACTTCTTCTCCCGCATAGTTGGTTATGCTTATATTTGCGTTAAGCTTATTATTTACCTTTATCTTTATATGCACCCACTCATTTAACGGTATAGCAGGATTCTGATTAACAGATAAATACGGGTCATACGGAAATCTTGACGATGTTCCCTCAGCCGAATTGGTTATTCCGTATATCTGCATACTTGAATTTACACTGTTATATCTTGCGGCAAAATCAATCACAAATTCTTTTCCGTCCGCCAGATTGTCAATCTGCGGAAGATAACATTCAGGGCTGAATGTAAACGACGCTCCGCGTCTTACAGTAGACACACCGCCGCTTATCGCGCTCAAAAATACATTATTATTCGCCTTACCCATAACATATCCGCTTGTACCGTCGCCGCCGCTTCCACGCGCTCCTATTTCCAGTTTAAGATTGCCGAGCGACTGTGACTGACTTTCACGTCCCTGTCTGCCCATTGTTATATGTGCAAAGTTGTAATTTTCAAAATCCTCTGTATAATACGTAGTTCCCTCTTTAACTGTAACCGTATATTCTGTGCTCTGACCGCCTGCCGTTACGGTTATTGTCTGCTCACCAATCTTTTTAGGGTCGTATCCGCTTACATCATAGCTTTGAATACGGCTTACAAGTCCGTTATCATATGTACCCATCAGAACAAGACCTGTTCTGTCAAGCATTTGTCCCTCAATATATTCTGTTTTTAAAGGCAGATGTGTAATTTCAATGCTTTGCAGTTCACCTTTAATAAGAGTGTCGTCAAGATACATACTGATATGCGGCGGCTGATTATAAGCCGTCTGTTCCGAGGCCACACCGCTTCTGTACATACTGTCTGACATAAGGGTTTTCATTTTATATTCAGTCGGTATATCAGTGGTAAATACGCGCAAAGCGTTATTGCCTTCCAGCGGATAAACAAGCTCCTCACGCCAGTCGCCGAACAAGTCTGCCTGCAATGCAGGGTTTGCTTTTGTACTGTTTACACTTAAACAGCCGTCCGCGTTAAAAATTGTACTCATTCCCGCGCCGTTCCAGGACGAAACACTCGTTCCGCTCAACAACTCGTCATATAAATCCCCGTCCCAGAATATACGGAAATTTTCACCCATTCCGATATTGACTTCTTCAAATCTTCCGTTGCCGTATGCAATATATGTTCCTGCAAGAGAGCGTATCTGATAATAACCGCCCATACCGACATTAGCCATCATACCTCTGCCCGTATCCCTGTCGGCAGGGACGTGTAACTCTTCGTTTCCCGTTTCGGGATTTATAACGGTCATTCCAAAATGCGGATAATCCTCGTGAACCGTAAAATATTCATATCCGCTGTTTGTCGGGTCGTAATTTCCTATATGAAGAGCGTCGCCGTGCTGACGATTATTAAACCACTTCGGCACAAGCGTACCTGTTTCATCAACCTCAAAACATAATGTTGCGCTTATGTACTCGTCCTTACCGTCATTGTCAACGTCAGCAACTGTCATATTATGATTACCCTGTCCGACATATTTCTCATTCCCTGCTGTGTAACCCGGCTGTCCTTTTTCAGTATCAAAAATATATTTTGCATTAAGTTTGCCATTTTCCAAACTGATACCGCAGGTTCCGAGCCTTTGCCTGCCGTTTCTGCCGTGGTAGTATCCTCGCCAGTATACGGCATACGGTCTTTCGCCGTCAAGCCATGCCACGCTCGACGTATATCTGTCACAGCGGTTACCGTGACTGTCACCCCACACATCTGCGCTTACACGCTGTACGGGAAAATATATCGTATCCACAGCCGCTCCCGTTTCACCGTTAAAGGCGGTAAAATACTCGTCGCCTGTAATTATATAACCGCTCGTGTTTACATAGCTTACTTCATTGTCGGCATTCGTCTTGTTTTTTATTTCGCTTACCGAGCTTGCCTTTGTAACATATTCTCCCCTGCCGTCCTTCGAACCGGGAGCCGTTTTACAGGCAACCTCCGCTTTTCCGTCCATATCAAAATCATATACAAGGAACTGTGTATAATGCGCGCCTGCTCTTATGTTTTTACCGAGGTCTATACGCCATAATTTCTTACCTGTATACATATCGTAGGCGTCAAGCAATACGTTGCCTGTATAGCCTGCCTGCGAATTGTCCTTAGGATTGCAGTCCCATTTAACGACAAGCTCATACTGACCGTCGCCGTCCAAGTCACCGCAGGAGGTATCGCCAATGCTGTATTCGTATGCAGTACCATCTTCAAGCGTAAGCGCGGCAGGTCTGTCAAGCTGTATATCAAAGTAATTGCTTCCGCTTGAATACGGCGCAGCCTCCGCGCACCTTTCTCCGCCTGATACAGCAACGCTGTACTTATCAGATACGGTTCCTCCAATGTCTGTATAGTTGGTTGAATAGCTTTCCGATGCTATTTTCTGACCGTTTTTATAAATGTCAAATACTACGTTGTTCTGTGCCGTACCGTATACCGTATCTTCATTTACTAACAATCTCCACGACAAATAGTTGCCCTCTGATGTATGTACCACAGACAAACCTCTGTCAAGCTCCTCCATTTGACGCTCAGACGCGTCAATCCCATACAGAAATCCGTTCTGATTCGGTATGCCCTGTGGCTCAAACGCAAAAACCGCTGATATACCGGAACTCAACGCTGTTACCGCCAATAAAGACGCGATTATTTTTTTCATATTCTTCTCTCCCTTAAAATATGTAATCAGCGTGTATTATAACATAGACAAATTCCTATGTCAATTTGATTTTCTGGCTATAAATATATAAAAAACGGACAGGATTTTCTTCCTGTCCGTTTTAATTATTTTACCCAGTCTGCCCATTCAATTTCTTCAATTGTTTCAGGAATATAATCCTTTGTAAGTTCAAGCGCTGCAATAGTATTTAAGCACCACTGCGCCGTGAAGTTAGTGGAAATCCAGAACATTTCTTTCAGTGTTTCGGTATTAAAATAATTTTTAACAATATTGATGTCAAAATTATCCTTTTTATCCTTGCCTGCAAGTGAATGTACAAGTACCTGCCACACTTGATACGCAAGTTTTTCATCACCTGTTTCACGCGCCGCATACGCGCACAGCGCAGACGCCATATACGGATAATCAAAGCCTTCGCCGTTAATTAAATTATTTGCCTTTTTTCTTTTTTCTTCCGGCGGAAGAAAATAGAATTTTCCATAGTCCACAAGCATATCCTTAAATTCCGCATCATCAAACAGGTCTGCCAGCTCAATCCACGTCTGCGGACCGCCCATACAAATCGCCAGATGTGACCCTCCTGCGGCATTTTCGCCTATATACCCTAAATGACCGCTTTCAGGGTCATATTCAAAATTCGTTCCCGAAACCAATCTGAGAGGCGCTTTCTTCAAGTCCTCCAAGCCTGTCAGTATTTTTTCTTTATAATGTTCAGACTTATTTAATTCCCACTGCATATACCAGTTTGAACAATATGTTGACCAATCCGGACCGCTCCTCGCGTGAGTAGGCATTACTGGTTTTTCTTTATAAGAGTAACGCAGTGGGTCTGTTTTTACCGTCGCAAAATCCGCGTCCTTAACATCATCAAATACATCTTTTAGCCTGCAGTCACCGCCCAGAAGGAAATACAGCGTTCTATGATGACCTGCCATTGCAATACGCGGTTCCTTACAGGAATCACCCCAATGCACAACATTATGACGGCTGCCAAGTCCCTTTAACTCGCCAAAGTGGTAAATATCCACCTCCGAACTATGACGGCTCATAGCCTCCGCAACATTGAATATGTCACCGCGTCCTGACCGCAGAAAAGCATACCACAGCCACAGCGTAGGCACAAGCTCAGTATTCTGCCACGCATAACCGCCGAGGTCATACTTCCAGCAATGACGCTGAGCGTCATATGTGTGCATAATATCACCATAATCCCACAAACCGTACCAATGACGCTGTTCAATTTCATTTTTGTAGAAATCAAATGCCTTGTCAAGCTCTTCTTCAAGCCATTTTTTAAGAGGCGTATCACGCTTTGGCAGGCTCCATTCACCAAGCGCCTTGGTTTCATAATAATATTCGGGAGCTGCCACCAGTACAGGTGGATTCTGCACCTTTGCCGCCTCGTCCATCAATTCTTTATCAGTTGGTATCCCTTCATACATAGCAAACGTAATTTCGTTTGTATTCGCAATTCCGTAAGCGGAAGAACCGATTTCAGGGAAACCCTCGTAATAGGTCTGGTCGTGCGCTACAGTATCATAATGACGCATATCCTGAGCAGGCGCGTCGGGCGGCACTATCCACGCCGTCAGCTTTGCTCGGTCACCGCTCAGTCCCTCAGCATAAATTGAAGTGGGATACTTCTGCCAGAAATCACGTATACAAACTGAAATACCGTTCTTTTCGTCGGCTATATACATAAGACCCTTTGAACGCCTGCCCCAGTTCGATTTTATAAACGTACACTCACTGCTTTGTGTACGTTTTTTCACCTCAAAGCTATCGGAACTTATCTGCTGTAAGCGATAGCAGTCCCATTTTGTAACATTGTCTATTTCTTCTTTTGTTACAGGATTTCCGTTTCTCAGGTCTGTAAGTGAAGAAATATCAATCATTTCACCCGCAAGCTGTTTTGAATGTGCAGGCTGTATACCTATTGACGGTCCCAGACGCGGACGCCACAGATTAAGAATTTGTACCTCCTCGTGCATAACGCCGCAGTCGCCCGTAATTTTAATATGGCGGTTATAAAGCTCACCCTCCATTTTACGCGTAAATTCAATTCCAACGCCTTTAATGAAGTCAGTATTATCGTTTCCGTCATATAAAAACGTGTGCATTATTTTTACATTCTTATCGCCGTTGTAAATTGTAAATCTTACTATATACCGTAAAAATGTATCTCCTGAATCATTCTTATGCGTACCCGTTATCTTAACCGTAGTTTTCAGACTGCCGTTTTCCTCGACAGTCACTTCTCCGACCTCACCGTAATACGGTATTGTCTTTGTTATTTCAATATCGTTTTCACTGCCGCGCAGTTCTTTTACTGCTTTGAGCGACGCGTCGGCATACGGAGTTTTCATAAGTATTCTGCCAGTTTTCGGGAATACTGTCTTAAACGCACCGTTATCCACAATAAATTCACTGCCGCCGTCAGTTACGGAATTACTGTTTAATGCACAGCTTTTATCACTGATAACATCCTCATTACGCAATTCTACTGTATCCATATCGTCAATTTTAGCTGTATACGAACTCCATTTTGTACTTCCGTCGGGATAAAATGCAATAGGCTTTTCCTCAAACGCTATGCTATCTCCGTCTTGGCTGCAAAGCGTGTATTTATCTGCACATTCGCCCTTTTCCCACGGCACGCCAAAGGTCACATAACCGCCTTTTGTACGTCCGTCAAGCCAATGTAATTTTACTTTTTTCATTTTTCTCTCCCTCTCTCCTTACGTACTGCCCTCATTCAGTCTTTCTTGCAACGCCTGTAGCTTTTGCCGCGTTTGCCACTGCCTTTGCCACATTTTCTGCAACGCGCTTGTCAAATGCGTCAGGTATTATGTACTCCTCGTTAAGCTCGTCATCTTTTATAATATCAGCAATAGCCTCTGCCGCGGCTATTTTCATTTCGTCATTAATATCGCTCGCTCTTACGTCAAGCGCGCCTCTGAATATACCAGGGAACGCAAGTACATTGTTAATCTGATTTGGAAAATCACTTCTTCCCGTACCGATTACTTTTACTCCTGCTTTCTTCGCAATATCGGGCATTATCTCAGGTACAGGATTCGCCATAGCAAATACTATCGGATTTTCCGCCATTTTTGAAACCATTTCTTCTGTAAGAATGTTCGGAGCCGACACCCCAATAAACAAATCCGCGCCTTCGATAGCCTCATTAAGACTTACATTCAGATTATCGGGATTTGTCAGTTCGGCAAGCTTTGCCTGTTCATCGTTCATCTGTTCATTGCCTCGGTACAGCGAACCGTATTTATCACACATTATAACATTCTTCAAGCCTCTTGAAACAAGAAGTCTTGTTATCGCCATACCTGCCGAACCGGCACCGTTCACCACCGCTTTAATTTCAGTTATATCCTTACCGACAACTTTCAGTGCATTAAGCACCGACGCAAGAACTACCACAGCTGTTCCGTGCTGGTCGTCGTGAAATACGGGAATGTCACATTCCTCTTTCAGTCTGCGTTCTATCTCAATACAGCGCGGAGCTGAAATATCCTCAAGATTAATACCTCCGAACGAACCGGCAATAAGCTTTACACAATTGACAATCTCGTCAACATTCTTTGAACGCACACACAGCGGAAACGCGTCAACGTCTGCAAATGTCTTAAATAAGGCGCACTTTCCCTCCATTACCGGCATACCCGCCTCAGGACCTATATCTCCCAAGCCAAGAACTGCCGTTCCGTCTGTTATTACTGCAACAAGATTACCTCGGCGCGTATATTTATATGATAAATCTACATCCTTAGAAATCTCCACGCACGGCTCTGCAACACCAGGTGTATATGCAACAGAAAGCTCATCTCTGTTTGTAACACTCGCACGCGATACTACCTCTATTTTTCCGTTCCATTTTTCGTGCTGTAAAAGCGCAAATTCTTTTTTATCCATAACTTAAAACTCCCCTGTTTATCAAATTACATAATCATCTAAATTTTATCACATTTTTTTCTTTTATTCAATATCTCAATCTGACTTTGCACTCTAATTTTAAATTTTATGCATTTTCAACAAAAATACGACGGTATTTTTTAGAAAAAAGTCTTTTCTTTTTGCCAAAAATATTGTATAATATATAGAGATACCTATGAGAATATTAAAATTACAAATATAGATTTTTTAAATTTGAGAGGAGGAGTTTACCGATGATTACTGTTTCCGGACGGTCTGTATGCGCGGGTGTTTCTTTTGGTCCCGTATTTGTATTCAGCCGTGAGGAAAGCACCATAAAACGCCGCCATATAGAAAGCAGCGATGATGAAATAGCCCGTTTTGAATCAGCGCGTAAACAGGCTATCAGTGAACTTGGTATGCTCTATGACAAAGCTATCAGCGAAGTCGGTGAAGCTAATGCTATGATTTTCCAGATACATCAAATGATGCTTGAAGACCTCGACTATATCGAATCAATAAAAAACATAATTACCGACCAGTTTATTAATGCAGAAACCGCCGTCGGACAGACGTGTGATAATTTTGTACAGATGTTCCGCGCTATGGACGACGCTTATATGCGTGAAAGGAGTGCCGACGTCAAAGATGTTTCTGAACGTCTTATAAAAATACTTTCAGGCAGGGACGACGGAGGAATTATTTCCGACAAGCCGATTATCGTGGTGACGGACGACCTTGCGCCAAGCGAAACTGTTCAATTTGACAAATCGAAAATACTTGCCTTCGTAACAGAGGACGGCGCGACAAATTCCCATACCTCAATTCTGGCAAGAACAATGAATATTCCTGCAGTAATCGGCGCAAAAGGCGTTTTGAATAAAGACTTTCACGGCAAACAGGCAATTATTGACGGTTCGGAGGGAACCCTGTACATTGACCCCGATGATACGACTATTGCAAAAATGACCGAAAAGAAAAAAGAACTTGAATGTCAGACCAAAGCATTGCAGCGTCTTAAAGGCTGTAAGAGCGTTACAAAGGACGGTCAGAAAATTGAGCTGTATGCGAATATTGCAAACGTGCTTGACATTGCAAGCGTATTGAATAACGACGCCGAGGGTATTGGTCTTTTCAGAAGTGAATTTTTATATCTCGAAAATATTGATTATCCCTCAGAGGACGTTCAATTCGGTGTATATAAAGAAACGCTATTAAAAATGGAAGGTAAGCGGGTGGTTATAAGAACTCTCGATATCGGAGCAGATAAAAACGCCGCGTATTTTCATATGCCTAAAGAAGAAAATCCTGCGCTCGGGGTTCGGGCAATACGTCTTTGCCTGCAGCGACCGGAGATATTTAAAACTCAGTTGCGCGCGCTTTATCGTGCGTCAGTATTCGGAAAGCTTTCGATTATGTTCCCTATGATTACTTCGGAATGGGAAATTTTAAAAACACTTGAAATTATAGATGAAGTTAAAGAAGAACTTAGTTCAGAGGGAATTGCCTTTTCAAACGACGTAGAACTCGGCTGTATGATAGAAACGCCTGCAGCTGCTGTCATAAGCGATATACTCGCAAAGCACCTCGACTTCTTCTCAATCGGCACAAACGACCTGACACAATACACTCTTGCTGCTGACCGACAGAACTCCGAAGTCGGAGAATTCTGCAATATGTATCATATTTCTGTACTGCGTCTTATCGACACAGTCGTAAAAAATGCGCATAAAAACGGTATATGGGTCGGTATCTGCGGTGAGCTTGCCGCTGATGAAAATCTTATTGAATTGTTCCTTGCAATGGGGGTTGATGAACTTTCTCTTACTCCTTCGGCAATATTATCGGCAAGAAAGAAAATTCTTGAAACCAATGTTTCTGAAATTAGGGGTGTAGTCTTAAACAAATATTTGGAGCGTCAATAACCGCTCATAAAAAAAGAATTGCCTTGAAGGCAATTCTTTTTTAATCTTCTATTAATACATTCCGCCCATACCCGGATCCATAGCAGGAGCCGCAGCAGGAGGTTCGGGAATATCTGTTACAAGACTTTCCGTTGTAAGTACCATTGACGCAACCGACGCCGCATTCTGCAATGCGCTTCTTGTAACCTTAACAGGGTCAACAATACCTGCCGCAATCATATCTACATATTCTTCTGTAAGCGCATTGTAGCCCTTACCTGTATCGCAGGATTTTACCTTGTCAACTATAACACTTCCTTCAAGACCTGCGTTTTTAGCAATCTGCCAAGCAGGCTCCTCAAGAGCTTTCAATACAATCTGGACACCTGTCTTTTCGTCGCCTGTTGTTTCGTCAAGCAGCTTTTCAACAGTAGGAATTACATCTATATAGCTTGTTCCGCCGCCTGCTACAATACCTTCTTCCACAGCAGCTTTTGTTGCCGCAAGAGCGTCCTCAATTCTCAGTTTCATTTCCTTCATTTCAGTTTCTGTAGCCGCTCCAACCTTTACAACAGCCACACCGCCTGCAAGCTTTGCAAGTCTTTCCTGAAGTTTTTCCTTATCAAATTCTGATGTTGACGCATCAAGCTCACGTCTGATTTGAGCGACTCTGTCGGCAATTGCATTCTTGTCGCCTGCACCGTCAACTATGATTGTAAGTTCCTTCTGAATCTTTACCTGTCTTGCAGTTCCAAGCTGATTTACCTGCGTATCCTTCAATTCAAGTCCAAGCTCTTCGCTGATTACCTGACCGCCTGTAAGAATAGCAATATCCTGCAGCATTTCCTTACGTCTGTCGCCAAAGCCCGGAGCCTTTACAGGTACGCATACAAAAGTACCGCGCAGTTTATTTACGATAAGAGTTGAAAGAGCCTCTCCCTCAACATCTTCGGCAATAATAACCATCTTTCTTCCTGCCTGCATTACCTGCTCCAACAACGGAAGTATTTCCTGTATATTGGAGATTTTCTTGTCGGTGATAAGTATAAACGGGTCGTCTAAAACAGCCTCCATTTTTTCGGTATCTGTAACCATATACGGTGTAATATAACCGCGGTCAAACTGCATACCTTCAACTATCTCTGAATATGTTTCAGCTGTTTTTGATTCCTCAACGGTAATTACACCGTCGGCCGTAACTTTCTCCATTGCCTCTGCAATAAGCTTACCGACTTCCTCATTAGCCGCTGAAACAGCCGCAACTCTTGCAATGTCCTCTTTACCCTGTACCTTCTTTGCGCCTGAAAGCAGTTTTTCAACAGCCGCGTCCACAGCCTTCTGAATACCTTTTCTTACAATCATCGGATTAGCGCCTGCCGCAACGTTCTTCAAACCTTCGCGTACAAGAGCCTGAGCAAGCAAAGTTGCCGTTGTTGTACCGTCGCCCGCAACATCATTTGTCTTTGTGGCAACTTCTTTTACAAGCTGAGCGCCCATATTTTCAAATGCGTCCTCAAGTTCAATTTCTTTAGCAATTGTAACGCCATCGTTTGTGATTAGCGGAGCGCCGAACTTTTTGTCAAGAACAACGTTTCTTCCCTTTGGTCCAAGTGTGATTTTTACAGTATCCGCAAGCTGATTTATACCACTTTCAAGAGCGTGTCTTGCGTCCTGTCCATACTTAATTTGTTTAGCCATTTTTATTTACCTCCTAAACCTCTTTCTTTATTCTACTATTGCCAGTATGTCACTCTGACGCAAGATAGTATATTCCTCGCCGTCAACCTTAACTTCTGTACCTGCGTATTTAGACATAAGCACCTTATCTCCTACGCTGACCTCCATTTTAACCTCTTTGCCGTCAACAAGTCCGCCCGGACCTACTGCAACAATCTCTGCAACCTGAGGTTTTTCCTGTGCCTTAGACGTAAGAATGATACCGCTTTTGGTTGTTTCTTCAGCCTCAAGCATTTTGAGAACTACTCTGTCCGCCAATGGTTTGATATTCATTATATATGACCTCCTAAAATATATTTTACAATGCATTGTTAGCACTCAGCCTTATCGAGTGCTAACAATTGTATTATCTTCTTTTTTATACTATTCTGCAAAGTCGGTTTTTTTGATATTTTACCTTATTTTCTCAATATTTCTTAATTTTTCTTATATATCCTGCGAATATCTCACTTTTAATGTTTTAACAAATTGTTCATAAACTTAATATTTTTCCTAACTTACAAAGTTTTCAAACATTTGCTGTGCCGCCTCAAGCCGTTCAAAATTCACTCCTTTTTTCAACTCCGAAATATCGTCTGGCGGAAATACCTTTTCACTGATTTTCTCACTTGTTATTGTTTCACGCATATCACCTATACACTTGTTTATCTTTATTTCTCCGTCCTCATATATAACCTCATATGTCGGCGCCTCAACCACAGAATCACCTGTTACAATCACAGAACTGTCTTCAACAGTCGGTTCCGAAGCCGGTTCTGTATTTCTTTTTCCGAGCGCATAGCCCGTAGCGAAAAACAATGCTACAAGTAATACATATGATGTGATAATTAGTGTATTCTTTATTTTTTTCATAATATTCTCCTTTATAATATTTTTCCTAATTATTTCCTTTGAACATTGTTTTTATACATTATCTTATGCAAAAAAATATTAGTTGCATTTTTGGTAAATTTATGGTATAATTAGTATGTATAATTATATCTAACATCAGATAAGGAGGATATATTATGGCAAACAACAACGGAAATAACAGACGCAATTCGGGCTATACGCCAAATGATAATTTCAATTGGGAGGAATTTGATATGGTTTCCTCCGGACGTGAACCCGTTCCGAGAAGACGCAGACAAAATGCCTCCTCTCACCCCGCGCGTCAAAGTCAGGCGCAGGACGCGTCTTATAATACGCCGTCTCGCAGACGCGGTTCCGGCGGTTCTCGTAAACGAAAGAAAAAACAGCTCACAGAAAAACAGCTCCGTACCAGAAAACGCGTAAGGCTTGTATTTTTTGTGACGCTTTTCATATTTATTATTGTAACGTCAGGCATTACTATGGGAATGTATGCCGCCGTATCACGTGAAATAAAAGATATGAATATTCAGAATCTTGCGCTGAACTACTCCTCTTTTATATACTATGAGGACGAAAGCGGCAATCCGCAGGAACTTGAACAACTGCAGGGCGAAGATAATCGTATATGGATTGACTCTTCACAGATACCGCAAATTATGAAAGACGCGATGGTAGCAATTGAGGACGAGCGTTTCTATAAACACCACGGCGTGGATATCAAGCGTACAGTCGGCGCAACGGGTAAATATATCCTCGCAAAAATGGGTATAGGTAACGCAAGCTACGGCGGAAGTACGATTACTCAGCAGGTTATTAAAAATATAACCAACGAAAAAGAAAACAAGCCTTCGCGAAAAATCAAAGAAATGATGCGCGCAGTTGCTCTTGAAAAACAGTTGTCCAAAGACGAAATACTGACAATGTATCTTAACATTGTATTTTTCGCAAATAACTGCAACGGTGTCGAAGCGGCGTCCAATGTATACTTTAATAAATCCGCAATGGATTTAACTCTCGAAGAGGCGGCGTCAATTGCAGGTATAACGCAGTTCCCGTCACAATTTGACCCGTTTGTACACCCCGATAAAAACATCGAAAAAAGAAATCTTGTGCTCGGCAAAATGCGCGAGCTTGGATATATTTCGGAATCGGAATATACGCAGGCGGCGGCAAGCGATCTTGTTGTAAGCAACGCGCATAAGCATACAGGCGGACGTATTACTTCATATTTTGTAGATCAGGTTGTAAACGACGTAGTAAATGACCTTGTGGAGCAAAAAGGATATTCCTCAGATTTTGCGACACAGCAGGTATATAATGGCGGTCTTAAAATTTACGCCACACTTGACCCCGACATACAGCGTATTATGGAAGATGTGTTCACAGACACCTCAAACTTCCCCAGAACAGGCAAGGGTGCTCAATCAGCAATGGTTGTTATGGACCCGTACACAGGCAAGGTAAAGGGACTGATAGGCGGTCTTGGCGAAAAAACCGACATACGCGGCTGGAACAGAGCCACACAAGCAAAACGTCAGCCCGGTTCGTCAATTAAACCGCTGTCAGTTTACGCTCCTGCTGTGGATACAGGAAAAATTACAGAGGTTACCGTATTCAAAGACGAAAAAATTACAATCGGCGATGATAAATGGAGTCCCAAAAACGCATATGACGGATTTTTGGGAGATATGACCGTAAAAGAAGCTGTAGCGCGAAGTGCAAATATACCTGCCGTTAAAGTGCTTGACACTGTAGGCGTATCAACCTCCTTCGGATATATGCAGAATAAGTTCCATATATCAACGCTTGTAGACGGCGATAAGAACTATAGTTCGCTTGCTCTCGGCGGTTTGACGCAGGGGGTTTCTGTTGAAGAAATGGCTGCGGCTTACGCAACGTTTGTAAACAGCGGAAAATATATTAAACCGTATACCTATTCGCAGGTGCTTGATTCGTCAGGACAAGTGCTGCTTTCAAATTCAGCAAACTCCACACAGGCTATAAGCGCGGCGTCGGCTTATATTATGGCAGACCTGCTTTACGGTGTTGTAAACAACGGTCAATACGGCACAGGACGTGGCGCGGCATTAAATTCGGGCATATCTACCTACGGTAAAACAGGTACGACCGACGATGACTGCGATAAATGGTTTGTAGGTTTCACTCCATATTATGTCGGAGCGTGCTGGTACGGTTTTGATACACCTGCGTCAATTTCTGCTGCAGGCGTTTCCGGAAACCCAACCGTTACAGCGTGGAAACTTGTAATGGATAAAATCCATTCATCACTGAACCCCAAGGAACTTACAAAGCCGAGTAATGTTGTAGAGGCTACTGTTTGTGAATTTTCGGGTATGCTTGCAACTTCTACTTGTAATTCAACAAGAGGATATTTTGTAGAAGGCACACAGCCGAAGTCATTCTGTGATTCTACTCACGCAAGCAAAGCTACTCCAAGTCCTTCACCGACACCGTCAGTTCCACCGTCAGTCATACCGACCGCGGCGGCGACAGCTACCCCTTCTACAGGAGGTACAACAGGCGGTGACGTTCACGGTACAACAGGCGGTAACGACACACCAAACCATCAGCCACCTTCGGGCAGCGGTGGTGGCAACGACCTTCCTATTGTCAGCGAACCAATAGGCGGTGGCAGCGATACAACTCCTGATGATGAACCGTCAGGCGGCGGTGACGACGATATAACTGACATTCATGCAGGCAGTGTCGAAGAATAACGGAACAAAAAAACGGCTCAATGAGCCGTTTTTTCTTATCTGTTTAATTCTTTATCAATCGCCTCTGCAGCCGCTTTACCTGCACCCATTGCAAGTATTACCGTAGCGGCACCTGTTACAACGTCACCGCCTGCATAAACGTGGTCTTTTGATGTTTTGCCTGTTTCCTCGTTTGCTATAATACAGCCGCGCTGATTTGTGTCAAGACCTTTTGTAGTCTTTCTGATAAGCGGATTAGGTGTCTGACCGATAGCTACAACAACAGTATCGATATCCAGAAGTTCTTCACTTCCCTCAATCGGTACAGGACGTCGTCTGCCGCTTGCGTCAGGCTCGCCAAGTTCCATCTTGATTACTTCCATACCTGTAACCCAGCCGTCCTCGTTTCCGACGAACTTAGTCGGGTTCTGGAGAAGTTTAAAGATAATACCTTCTTCCTCAGCGTGCATAACTTCCTCAGCTCTTGCAGGAAGTTCCTCCTTACCGCGTCTGTAAACAATATATACATTATCCGCGCCAAGACGTTTTGCCGACCTTGCCGCATCCATAGCAACATTGCCGCCGCCCAGAACAGCTACATTCTTTCCTACATATACAGGTGTATCGTATTCGGGGAACTTATAGCCCTTCATAAGGTTTATTCTTGTCAGGAATTCATTAGCGCTGTATACACCGTTAAGACTTTCGCCCTCAAGACCCATAAACGATGGAAGTCCTGCGCCTGAGCCAATATATACTGCGTCATATCCCATTTCGTCAAACAACTCGTCAACCATAATCGTTTTACCGATAATAACGTTTGTCTGAATATCAACTCCCATATCTTTTAAATTGGCAATTTCCTTTTGAACAATATCTTTAGGAAGTCTGAATTCCGGAATACCATACATAAGCACGCCGCCTGCTGTATGGAATGCCTCATAGACTGTAACCTCATAACCGCGCTTTGCCAAATCACCGGCAACAGTAAGTCCTGACGGACCTGAACCGACTACAGCAACCTTTTTACCGTTATGTACAGGTTTTTCAATTTTTTCCTCAACATTTTTCATATGCCAGTCAGCAACAAAACGTTCAAGTCTGCCGATACCTACGCTTTCGCCCTTTATACCTCTTACGCACTTTGACTCGCACTGTTTTTCCTGCGGGCAAACTCTGCCGCAGACAGCCGGAAGAGCATTTGTTTCCTTAATCTTCTGGTAAGCCTTTTCAAATTCACCCTCTGCAATAAAAGCAATAAATTCAGGGATTTTTACACTTACGGGACAACCCTGCATACAAGGCTTATGCTTACAGTTAAGACATCTCTGAGCCTCATCTATAGCCATTTCTTCAGTGTAACCGGTAGTTACCTCAAGAAAATTCTTATTTCTTACATTAGGACATTGCTCCGGCATCGGATTTTTGTCCAATCTCATATTAGGCATATTCATCCTCCATTCCTACGCTCTGTTTGTTCTGCCAATACGGCAATGACCATCTTCGCACGACTTTTCCTCATAATCCTTAAACATCTTACCGCGTTTTAAAGCGCTGTCCCAGTCTACCTTGTGACCGTCAAAATCAGGACCGTCAACACAAGCAAACTTTGTTTCACCGCCAACGGTAATTCTGCAGCCGCCGCACATTCCTGTACCGTCAATCATAACGGGATTCATTGAAACTGTTGTCGGAATATCGTACTGCTTTGTAAGCTGACAAACAAACTTCATCATTACAAGCGGACCGATTGCTATAACCTCGTCAAACTTTTCACCTGACTCAATTTCCTTTTTAAGCATATCGGTAACAAATCCCTGATTTCCGTTTGAACCGTCGTCTGTTGCAACGATAAGTTTATTTGAAACCTTTTTAAGCTCGTCCTCAAGAATAACCAGGTCTTTGTTTCTGAAACCTGTTATTACAGTAACGTCTGCGCCAAGACTATGTAATTTCTTTGCCTGCGGATATGCAATCGCAGTACCAAGACCGCCTCCGATTACAGCAACCTTCTTTAATCCCTCAAGCGGCGTAGGCACTCCCAGAGGACCCGCAAAGTCCAGAATACTCTCTCCCTCGCTCACTTGTGCAAGGTCTTTTGTTGTCTTACCGACAATCTGAACAATGATAGTTACAGTTCCCTTTTTTCTGTCAAAGTCCGCGATTGTAAACGGAACTCTTTCACCGTATTCGTCAATTCTCAAAATAATAAACTGACCCGGCTCGGCTTTTTTCGCAATTAACGGAGCCTCTACCTCCATTAGAAAAATCTGCGGATTAAGCACTTCTTTTTTAACAATTTTGTATGCCATTGTTACTACCACTAACTCCTTTCATAAAATCAAATCTGATTAACATATATTTTTCTCTACCTTTTATCATACCATAATTAAGCGTTTTTTTCAAGAATTTTTTGAATAAATTCCGACATATCCTGCGCGTATTTGCTGTCAAATACCATTTCCCTATTTGTTATAGGGTGTATAAACCTCAGATAACACGAATGGAGCATTTGACGCGGTACTTTTTGTTTATCTTCCGTACCATAAAGCCAATCGCCTGCCAGAGGGTGTCCTATATGCGCCATATGCACACGAATCTGATGTGTACGTCCTGTTTCAAGCTCCATCGAAAGCAGAGTATATTTTCCATACCGTTCCAGCACCTTATAGTGCGTAACCGCTCTCTGACCGTCCTCTGATACAATCCTGTTTATAACACTGCAGTCAGCTCTCTTTATAGGCGCGTCAACCGTACCGTCACCATCTATATCACCGCATACAATACAATCATATTTACGTCTTAGCTCACCTGTTCCGATTTCCTCACCCAGCCGCGCGTGAATATACGCATTTTTTGCAATGGTCATAAGTCCCGACGTGTCTTTATCAAGACGGTTTACCGCTCGGAAAACCCTGTTCTCACCTCGTGTTTTAAAATAATACATAACACCGTTTGCAACCGAATTTTCATAATTACCCATTGACGGGTGAGTCGGCATATACGGCGGTTTATCTATAACCAGAATATCCTCGTCCTCATATACTATGTCAATGGGAATATTTTTAGGTATAATATTTTCTGAAGCAGTGTCACGAATAGTTACTCTCAGCATATCCCCTGTTGTTACAGTGTCTACTACTCGTATATGTTCTCCGTTAAGCTGTATGCCGTTCTTATATTTTTTCAATTCTTTTATTAACGCCGTTGACATTTTAAAATGCTGTTTCAGCACAGTTTTTACATTTTCTCCGTCATATTGTGATATGACTTTATATTCAAGTATTCTGTCCATCAGTTATTTACACCGTTTAAAAGCTTAGTTGCATATGCCGTATCTACAATTTCCCAACCAAAGCTGTATGGCTTTACTCCCGATTCGCGCAGATTTTTATTTATAACATCATATGTTTCCTTAGGCACATTCGACGTATATGTTTGCTTTTCTTTTTCATCATATATCATAAATTCAATAATATCATTTTCTATCTTTCCGAAACGACATATACGGTCACCTGATTTCTCCAAATCCTGCGACAGAATCATAAGCTTTAAAACCTCAATTGTTTTATCGTTTAAATTATTATCGAATATCAGAATTTTTTCAAGAATCTCATTGTAGTCAGTTACAAACCGCAAATTATATCCCTCAAACTGCTTTAACTCCCCCGAATCCTTTGAGGCTTTGCAGACGTTGTCATAAAGCTGTCCCTTTACAAGAGGGTCATTACACGGAGAAAATGATATCAGCAAACGTTTTTCATCGTCCTGATACAGCATAGGTGTCGGCATAAGCGCTGTATGCGCACACGACGGGCACTGAAACATATTAATGCGGCCGCGCAGTAAATCCTGCTTTAAATCAGCACTGTCCTTTACGGTAATCATATCCCATACAGTTACATCACTCATTTGTCCGCACTGCGGACAGCGTACATTTTGTTTTGAATTTAAACTCATTATATACCTCCAAGCAGTTTTTCTGCCGCAACCATTATACCCAGTTTTGCGCTCTCATAAGTAAGTCCGCCTTGCATATATGCTATATACGGCGGTTTTATCGGAGCGTCCGCCGACAACTCAATTGACGCGCCCTGATTAAATGCGCCTGCCGCCATTATAACCTGCGAACTGTAGCCCGGCATATCCCAAGGTTCAGGAGTTACAAAGCTGTCCACCGGCGCGCCTTTCTGTATTCCCTCACAAAAGGCAATCACTTTTTCAGCGCTGCCAAATTTAATGGACTGAATTATGTCGTGACGTATTTCATCAGGTTTCGGGTCAACTTCAAAACCAAGCTTTTCAAATACCGCACTGCAAAGCGCTGCCGCTTTTAACGCCTGCGCCACAGTATGCGGAGCCATAAACAAGCCCTGATAAAGCTGACGGTTAAATCCGAGCGACGCGCCTGCCTCCTTGCCTATTCCGACGGACGTAAGACGGTATGCACACAGTTCAACATACTTTTTTCTGCCGGCTATATAACCGCCTGTAGGTGCAAGACCGCCGCCGGGATTTTTGATAAGCGAACCTGCAATCAAATCCGCACCGTATATTGCAGGCTCCTCGGTTTCAACAAACTCACCGTAACAATTGTCAACAATACAGATTGTTTCGGGTGATATTTCCTTTACAAACTTAATTAAATCTCCTATTTCCTTTGCACTGTAGGTCGGCCGCCAACCATAGCCCTTAGAACGCTGAATTGTAACCGCCTTAACTTTTGACAATGTAAGCTCCGATTTTATCAGTTCAAGATTCGGCTGACCGTTCTCTGTTAAAGGTATTTCTTTATATTTAACGCCAAAATCCTTTAACGAACCGTTCCCCGCCTCGCCTTCAATTCCTATCACTTCTTCAAGTGTGTCATACGGTTTTCCGGTTATTGAGATAAGTATATCATTCGGTCTGAGCACGGCAAACAGTGCCGTTGAAATCGTATGTGTACCTGATATAAAATTATGACGTACAAGCGCGTCCTCTGCACCCATAATGTCAGCATATACCCTATCAAGAGTGTCACGTCCTATATCATCATAACCGTAACCCGTTGTAGGCACAAAATGGCTGTCAGATACACGGTTATCCGCAAATGCCTTCATTACTTTTAACTGATTTATTTCACAGATGTTATCTATGTAATTAAACTGTTCTTTTATTGTCTTTTCAGCCTCATCTACGATTTGAAGAGTATTGGCGGATATTCCGAAATTGTCCTGTATAAATTTATGCTTGTCCATTCTTTTCCCTTTCTTTTGGATTAAACTTATTATGCAAAATAAATTATATCACTTAAAAATTCACTCGTCAAGAATATGTGTCTGTTTATCTTACAAAACAAAAATAACGGACACAAATGTGTCCGCTATTTTATATACTACAAATTATTTAAATCTGTAAATAACAATTTCCTGAAGGTCGCCCTTGTTTGCAAGTCTTGCAAATATTACATCGCCCTTCTTGGTTGTGGGGTCATATACTTCAAGGTCATATGCCTCGCTTCCTTCTTTATCAACCTTAACGTTATAATCTCCGTCGTCCTTAACGGTGATATCAACTGTAGCCATCAGCTTTGAAACATCAAACTTATGACTGTTCAGTCTTGGCGCGTCAAGCTCAATAACAACATCACTTGTTATATCACAATCAAGCAATGGAGCATATACCATCATATTACGCGTATTGAAGTTATCAAATGCTCCCATCGGCAACGAGCCGTCTATTGTAGCGCCGTTCTGAACCTGCTGATAAACTTCGTCAGCGTCAAATACTCTGATGATTCTTTCGCCGCAGTCATACAGGATAACGTCACCTTCATCAAGATATTCTGTCAAATCCTCTTTTGATTTCTGAGCACTCCAAAGTTCTTCTGTAGAATAAGCTCTGCTACCTGTAATGATACCGCCTTTATCGCCTTTATTGTTCAGCTTACCTAAAACAGTATTTCCTGTAGTTTTTACAGATTTTTCCTCCGTTCCTGCATAACCGTTAATCAGATATACAGGCTCGTCATTTTCGTCTATGTCAGAATCAATGCTTGTAATAACCATTGTCGGGTTATTTGCAGTTGTATCTATATCATTAAGATTTGCCTCTGCATCTAAACTTGCAGTATAATTGATAATAACAGTCGGTGTGCTTGAATCACCACATTCACCTACGATAAATATACGGCTTGAACCGTTCTCTCTTACAGCATATGATGACGCTGTTACAGTGCCAACCTTATAATTGCCAGCAGTTTTCATATCAGCCACATTCTTCGGAGCAGATATTTCAATACCGCCGTCTTCAATCTTATATCCGCTTACCAGACCTGACGTTAATGAAACTCCTTTAAGGTTCTGCGGATTCATTTTCAATGCGCCTTCTGCGGTCTTATTTGACTTCTCGTCAATTGCAAAATAAAGTCTTGTCAGATTTCCTGAACTGTTTGCCTTATATTTTACAAGTCTTACTTGTGTTGCTTCTGTTACTGTCAATGAGCCGTCATTCTCTTTTTTGGTCGCCAATGTCACTTTAAGGAATGTATCAGGACCTGTTACCAAGGTTTGGTCATTCATCATCTTAGTAAGCTTTGTTTTAAGCTCATTAGAAGATAAAGTCTGATGACCGTCGTCCTGAGTCCAGCAATCAATTGACTTTGCACCCGTAGTAAATTCAGCCTCTTTGCCGTCGGTTGTCATCATCTTGATAACGTAATCTTCACCGTTTTCACTCTCGTATGCATTCATAATCCAACCATACTTCTCGCCTGTTTCAAGCTGTCCGCCTGACGCTGAAATAACGTTTGCAATACGTCCGAATTGGTCAAGAGCAAACGTAGCCTGTACTCCTGCTTTTAAATCACCTGCAGCAACGTCTGCCACATCATATTTTGTACCGTTTACAGTAGCCTTGCTTTCGCCGACTTTCTTTGAAACGTTAGACGCTGCACCCGTTATAACCTCACCTGTTACAACAATATCTGCTACAGTATTGTCAAGACTTATCTTTATAGACGCAACATCATCTTTTTTAAGGTTTCTGATTCTTGCCTCAGATTCACCCTTCTTTACAGTAATAGTTCTGTCTTCACTGTCGTCAAAATTATATCCGATAGACATTGTGTTTCCAACCTCGCCTGACGTTGTATCTGCAACGATACCGTTAAGCTTGTCAGAACTTGCAGAAGATATTACCATAGTAACATATGAATCAAGGAATACGACATCAAAAACACCATCTCTGTCGCTGTCTACAAGTTTTATTTTTCCAATCTCAGGCTGGAATAAATCATTTATATCCTCACCAAATTTCCAATCACGAATAGAACTTGCAGCCTTAGCCTTTAAATCTTCATAAATCTTATTTGTAATTAGCTTACCGTTATAAATAATGCTCGCCTTTGTACAATCCTTTGCTCTGCCTACACCTGAAAGCTTTATTGAACCCTTATTTGATTCAAAGCCCGTAACACTTTCAATGTCTTTTATATCTTCAATTACAAACGTATCCGACTTAGTGGTATCGTTTGCTACTGCAAGAACCTCAGGAGTACGTCCGCTATTCTCTCTGTAATAGAACGTAATCTTCTGAGCAAGGTATTCTTCAAGACCTGTCAAAGTACAATCATATGTCTTAATCTGGTCTTCGTCCTTAACCTCTTTTGAATCCTTTATCTGGATTTGGTTTTCCTGCATTTTTGTATCAGTAAGAGTTGTCTTTGATGTTGCCATAAGAGTTCCCTTACCTTCAATTACTTCAAACTTAGCCTCTGCAAGAGTTTCTTCCGCAGCGTATGTCGGCGCACCGTTTACATAGCTCTTAATATCCTTATAATCAGCAAGAAGTGAATTATAAACCATCTTAATCACTTCACCGCGTGTTGAAGGAACCTCTGAAACTCCTGTAACACTCTTTGTAAGTCCAAGTATATCAGCCTGAGCAAGATAGCCGTTACCGTTCCAGCCACCCTGCATTTCTGCCTCATATGTATAGTTAAGCGCATTTACAAGCATTACAAGTACCTGAGCATATGTAACGTCGCCGTCAGGAGCAAATGTACCGTCACCCATACCGCTTATAATCTTCTGCTGCATTGCTGTCTGAATCTGGTCAGCAGCCCAGTGTGAAGAATCAACGTCAGTAAATGAATTCTGATACGGAGTATGTGTTGTAATTGCCAGCATTCTCAATACAATTGACGCCATTTCTGCTCTTGTTACATTTGAATCCGGCTTAACACTTCCGTCTTCGTAACCCGAAATAATACCAAGCGCACTACAAAGAGCAAGCGACTTTTTATAGTAGTTGTCCTTGTCATATGTACTTGACTCTTCAGGCTCCTGTGTTTCGGCAGGTGCCTCTGTAGCAACAGGTGTTGCTGTTGCCTCCGGAGTAGTTTCCGGTTTATCTGTCGGCGCTTCTGTTGCCTCCGGAGTCACTGTCGTTGTGACAGTATCCTGATCGGCAGTAGCCTCATCTTTATCGGCATCGGCAAAGCTTATTACACCCACCGAGCTTACAATCATAGCCGATGTTAAAAGCGCGCAGACTAACTTCTTAATCTTGTTACCCATTTGAATACCTCCATATTTTTTATATATAATATAATCGGCTCTTCCTCCGATTTTATTACCACCTTTGAAATACTCTGCTGCTTACCAAAATTCGGTGCAACAGTAATTATATAGTAATACACTGTTTATGAAAAGATAAAAATCAGTTATAATTGTCTAATTTGACGGTTTTCTTGCCATTTTCTCTGGCAAGACGCGCAAATTCCTTATATTCAAGAGGTGAAACGCCTGTATATTTCTTGAACACCTGACTGAAATACTGGGAATTTGAACCGTAACCAACTTTTTCGGCAACCTCATAAATTCTGTCCTTTTTACCTTCTACAATGAGCGCTTTTGCCATTTCCATACGTTTTTCCATAACATAGTGCGAGAAGTTTTTACCTGTTTCCTTTTTAAACAGTTTTCCCAGATAATCTACGTTAGTATATAAAATCGCACCTGCAAGCCAACGCAATGATAAATTCTCGTTTTCAATGTTTTCATCAATAATTTTAATAGTATCACGAATCAGAGAACTGTAGATTTTATGTGACGCAGGAGCATTGAGCTCTGCAATCTCAATTCCTTTTTCTTCAATAAATTCCTTGATTTGTGTAAAAGTACGCGCCTCCTGTATAGAGGCAAGTCCTTTCATATACCGCTCAATTTTATCCACACTGCAGCAGCGTATTATACAAACATACATTTCCAGACAATATGTTTTTGCGACCGCCGGAACCGGAAGTTTACTTTCCAATGCACTAAAAAAGCTGCGAAGCAATGTTTTAAATTTGCTGCAGTCACCGCCCGAAACTGCGTGTTCCAAGGCACAGTAATCAGGGTGCATACCAAGTTCACCCTCATTTATCCGTATTTCATTTTCATATAAAGTCAGGTCATTATCAGAGTAAAATGAATATCCCATACATTTTTTCAGACGCTCGTACACTGACGGCACGTCCGATACAGACGTTGTTTTACTGTATACGACCATTATATTGTAGTCGTAACATTTTTTAACTGTTTGACGCGCTTTATCCAGCGCCCTCGTAATCTCAGCTCTGTCGGTCAATGTTGTAATAATAAGCAGATGGTCATTAATAGTTGTACTTAACAATATGCTTTCTCTGCCGAGATACTGCTCAACGGTATTTTTAATGAAAAACAAGTCCTCAAAATCACTCATACCCGACGCCCGAACCAAAATCATTCTGGTTTCCAGCATAGCATCAACGTCAAATGTTTTACAGTATATTCTGAATACTTCGTATGTATCCCCTATCCCCAGAATATATTCCCTAAGGAATTGCTCCTTTATGATAGGCCGCACTCTTTCCGACTGTGTGATTACGAGCTCCTCGAATCCTGCACAGCGGTTATCCTCCTGACTATGTATAGTGTCCGATTTATACATAGCACTCTCTCTCCCTCAGTAGTAACATATGTCTACTACATAGTACATTATATACGTTTTTTTTGATAATTTCAAGTAAAAAATTATGTTAAACGTAATATTTTTTTCTTATTGTACATACCAGCATATACCAAAATCTATGTGCTGACACTTCCGATTCGGCTTTTTAATGCGGTTTAACGTATAATTTAAAAATAAAAACAAAACGCCGTTAATTTGCAAAAACAAATAACAGCGTCCTGCTTTTCAATGTCAAAAATTAGTCTAAAGAATATTTTTTATCAGCTCTGGCAATTGTAACATTCGTCATATCATAATTGTAGGTATTGCCTCTGATATATCCCCAGCAGGTTGTTTTTATACCTTTTAAGCCGGCAGGTTTCGGAGCGGTAAATGCCGCCGGTTCGGCAAGCGAACCTATAACTCTGTTTTCTTCTATATCGGTTACTGTCACATTATATTCCTCAAGATTCATATCAAGCGCAACACGTACCTTATACCATTTCTCCGCAGCAGGCTTAATAAGAGTTGTTGTTCTCGGTCCGTTGCTTGCAACAAAGCCGTCAAGTCCCATACGAATACTCAAAGCAACATCAGTCGAGGCGTTAAATCCGCCGCTTGTCGGGTCTTCAAACCAACCCATCATAAAATTGAAGTTCTGCGTGTCCGGTTTTAAACGAATGTCAAATTCAACATAACCGTACGGACCCATCTGATTTGCAGATGTAAGATTTCTGTTATAAATATACATTGAACCTGCGCCGTCACCCGAACCTGATTTATCACTGTTCGAATAAAAATTACAGTAGTTTACCTTTCTCTGGTCGTCATAACTGAAAGTCTGGTAATGTACGCTTGCGCTACCCTTTGAAAGCCAAGGGCTGCCGTCCATAATAATACCAAGACCGTGATAACCCGTACCATTGGCACCGCCGATTGCAACGTCATTAAAGTCAGATTTATTTACATATGCTACACCCTCCTCCGCATTTGCAACCATCGGAACACCAAATGCCTGTACCCCGAGCACACCTGCGGCTATAAGTGAAATAATCTTCTTTTTCATAGTCCTTTCTCTTCCTTTCCTAACTCTATAGCTAATATATCATATTACATACATTTTATCGTATTATGCACAAAAAATAAATACAAAAAGCAGATAAAAATGTTCAAAAAAACGTAAAAGCAGACTGCCTGACGGCAATCTGCTCTTAAGTATCATTAAACAGTCCTGTTTGCTTTAGACTCGCACAACGGATACATTCCTTTAAGATTGTCCCAGATAAACACCTTCGCGCTGTCCGCACTGCTTTGCGCGGTAAATTCAACCGAAGTATCTGTCAGCGTTACCGCCCTTTGTTTTACCTCCGATACATCGCCGTCAGCATAAAATACCGCAATTGCTGTACAATTGTAAGGAATATTCTCAACAGGCACGGTGATTTTATATGTACCGTCGCCATTATCCGTCGGCGCGTTAAACTCGCCTATAAGAGGAGTAGGAATCCCATTCGCGTTGTAATGCACAGAAATTCCGCAAAGATCATTCTCCCGATATGTATACACCAAATCATCCCAATCATCGCTATCTCCTCCAAAATATACTTCTACTATATTATCCTCATCATTAGGAAACGCTCTGGTGCCTATATTCATATCCCATATAGTAGCGCTCGGTATAAATATCGCATTAAGACCGATAGCCCCATAAAATGCGGATGTTCCAATATCGTTCACACTTTCTGACACTATAAGGGTCTTCAGTTCCCTGCAGTCATAAAATGCATATGCTCTGATACTTTCCGTAGTTAAAGGAACAGTATAGCTTCTGTCTGTTTTTCTTGAGGGATAAAGAACCAGTTCTGATTTATCCTTGTTAAACAAAACACCGTCCTGAGAACTAAAAGCTGTATTATTTTCAGATACTGATACACCCGTCAATTTATAACAATTTATAAGTCCGTATTCATCAATTTCTGTCACGCTGTCCGGCAGTTCAAATATCTTATCTGTTTTTCCTCCAGCATATTTTATAAGAACTGTTTTAGCCTTATTATATAAATTCCCATTAACAGAACTGTATTCCTTATTATCCTCTGAAACAGTTATATCCGCAAGACTGTTAGGTAAAGCTCTTTCTCCTATCCTTGTAACGTTCGGCGGCACAAATATGCTCTTCAGTTTATTGCTGGACACAATAGAACGGTTGCCAATGGTTCTCAGGCTTTGCGGCAGAGTTATTGAAGTTATATCATAACAGTCGTTCATTGCATAATCAGCAATATTTAAAGTGCCATCTTTTATTACGACACTGCCAGATATATCTCTGTCCGCAGCAACAAGATGTTCGCCTGTATATAACAAACCATTTTCCCAATTATCACGATTGTAATAATAAGCCGTACCGTCAAACACCCATCTGCCCAGTTCAGTTACGCTTTTTGGAATGTCTATTTCTGCAAGATTTGAACAATATCCAAATGCCTGTTCTCCTATGCTTGCCACCCCGTAAGGAATATGTATTTTAGATAGAGATTCGCATAAGCTGAACGCACCTGCTTCTATAGTTTTTACACTATATGGAATAGTTATCTCAGCAAGACTTCTGCAGTCAAAAAACGCACTATCACCAATACTTTCTACCGTATCAGGAATTTCCACAGATTCCAGACTTGAGCATTCGCTAAATACTGCCTGACCTATAGCTGTTATTCCCTTCGGTATTTTTATTGATGTTAAATGAGAACAACGCTTGAATGCAGCGTCCGCAATACATACTACACTGTCCCTTATACTATACTCTCCTCTTAACGAACTATCTGAATCAAGAATACTATTCCCGCAGTATAGCACACCGTTTTCCCAGTTATCCTGATTCATACAATATTCAGTGACTTCAAAAGCCCCCTGTTCTATACTTCTCACACTGTCCGGCATATTTATCTGAGCAAGGTTTTTACAATAACTAAAAGCCTCTCTTTCTATGTTCCTGACACCTTCAGGTATACTTATCTCTGTCAATCCTTCACAACTATCAAATGCTTCTTCTCCGATAGTTACAAGGCTGTTAGGCATTATTACAGACTGGATACTACTACATACAAAGAAAGCACGCCTTCCAATACCTGTTATACCCTCTTCAATAACAACACTGCTTATCTCGTCTGCCCAGCTAAATCTACTACTAATTTCACCCTCGCCGCTTATTATAAGAGTACCGTCATCATAAAGCTTATACACCGCATTTGCTCCGCACGTTCCCTCCTCGGCTATCTCCGCCGCATACGAGCACGGTACAAATCCCGTAAGCATAACAACCGCAAGCAACAATCCTAAAATCCTCTTTTTCATTCTCTCTCCTCCTGTTTCTTCTCCAACATTTTTTTGTGACGCCCCAAAAAATCATAAAAAAGTGCGTCGCTGCTTTTGATCAGACAACGCACTAAAAACGCCGCCTTGACTTAATGCTGCAACACACTCCAATGCCATCATAATGTTACTCAAAATAGACAATGACAATCAAAGCATACACGTTTTTACATATCGTATGCTAATTTGAGTAACTTTATTAAATTGGAGTTGTTGCAATAATGATTATATCACACTTTCAGAAATATGTAAAGAGTCGAATAAATACCTATAATACAACAAAAAGGGGATTGGTTATCCAATCCCTTTTTTCACTATTTAATTTCCTGTTCTCCGCCTTTTGTAAACTGGAGTTCAGGATTTTTAACACTTACCTTCATTCCGTCGGAAACAGAACTTATAATAAACGCATTACCGCCTATTGTCGCATCATTTCCAATTACCGTATCTCCGCCGAGAATGGTCGTACCTGAATAAATCGTCACATTGTCGCCAATAGTCGGGTGGCGTTTCACTCCCTTTAACTCCTGTCCTTTCCGCGTTGACAGCGCTCCAAGCGTTACACCCTGATAAATCTTTACGTTATCGCCAATTTGCGTTGTTTCTCCAATAACAATACCTGTTCCGTGGTCAATAAAAAAGTATTTACCGATAGATGCTCCGGGATGAATGTCTATGCCTGTCGAACTATGTGCATATTCAGTCATAATACGAGGTATCATAGGCACACCCAAAAGCCATAATTCGTGTGCGATTCTGTAAACCGTAATCGCAAATACTCCTGGGTATGAAAAAATAATTTCGTCGGTACTGTATGCCGCAGGGTCGCCATCATACGCAGCCTCAATATCAGTATGAAGATATTCGCGGATAACATCAAGCCTATCCAAAAAACGATAGACAATATCCTCTGCTTTCGCATTAATTTCAGATTTATGACAACCACTGCACATATCCTGACTTCCGAATGTTTTAGCAATCTGTTTTTGCAGATTATACTGTATAAATTCCAGCCTTTCACCGACTAAAAACTTTATATATTCACTCCGTCCCTGACTGTTATCAAAAAATCCGGGAAATAGGATTTTGCGTATCTCTTCAACAATATCAATCAACGCCTGCTTGCTTAACATACTCTCCGCGTCAATACGGCAGGTATTGTCATATTTTTCATAGCTATGCAGTAATTTATTTACCAATAATTCTGTTCTATCTTCCATTATACAGCTCCTTTCCATTAAAGTTTATTCAATCACATATAAATACTTGACATTATATTCAAAAAAGGGACATTACAGCAGGTGAGCTCTTAATTCCTCACCGCTCTGACGACACAAATATGCAGGAGCAACGTCAAACACTGTTTTACAGCCGCTCTGACCTTCTTTGCTCATTCTATATGCCGCTCTCGCATATGCAACGAGCACCGACGATGTAAACTCCGGATTTGAGTCAAGTTTCAGGCTGTATTCTATAATATGCTTATTTTCGCCGTTTACGCCTGTGTTTCCGCAGCGTATAACAAAGCCGCCGTGAGGGATTCCGCTGTGATTTTTATTAAGCTCTTCCTCTGATATAAAATGTACAGTCGTATTATAATCGGCAAAATAATTCGGCATTGTCTTGATTTCATTTTCAATACGCGCCAAATCAGCGCCTTCCTCAGCTACAACATAACATTCACGTGTGTGCTTGTCGCGTGTTCCAAGCTCAGGATTCTCTCCGTTTCTTACAGCCTCCAACGCCGCCTCAACAGGAACAGTATACTGTCTTGCGTCCTTAACGCCGTCAATTCTTCTGATAGCGTCCGAATGCCCCTGACTTACGCCCTTGCCCCAAAAAGTATAATCTTCGCCGTCGCTTAAGATTGCGTTTGCATAAAGACGGTTAAGCGAGAACATTCCGGGGTCCCAGCCAACTGAAATAATTCCTACATTACCGCTTGCCTTTGCAGCAGTGTCAACCAAGTCAAAATGCTTTGGAATATTTGCGTGAGTATCAAAACTGTCTATTACATTAAAGTATTTTACATATTCGGGTGTTTGTTCAGGTAAATCTGTGGCACTGCCGCCGCATAAAATCATAACGTCAATATCGTCCTTAAATTTAGGCGCGTCACTTACTGCACAAACCTTCACACCCTCCGTCAATATTTTAACTGTATCAGGGTTACGGCGTGTAAATACCGCTACAAGCTCTAAATCATCATTTTGTTTTACAGCACATTCAATGCCTCGTCCAAGATTACCGTATCCTAAAATTCCAATTCGTATTTTCATAATTATTACCCTTTCTGTTTTTAGTTCATTTCTTTAATATTTTAACATAAATCACGAAAAATTACAATGTTTTTCTTGTAATTTCCAATTAGCAACGTACAAAAAAACGGACTGTACGCAGTCCGTTTTTAATTATCCGTTTGTTCCATAACATTACCTTTTAAATAGCGCTATGAACAAATATATGAATTTTTAGCCTAATTTCGCTGTGTTAACCTTTATACCCGGTCCCATTGTTGAAGCAACAACAACGCTCTTCAGGTACTGACCCTTAGCAGCAGCCGGCTTAGCCTTAACTATTGCACTCATAAGAGCCTCAAAGTTCTCCTGCAGCTTCTGTGCGCCAAATGAAGCTTTACCAATCGGGCAATGAATAATATTAGTCTTATCAAGCTTATATTCAATTTTACCTGCTTTGATTTCATTAACAGCTTTTGTAACGTCCATTGTTACAGTACCTGCCTTTGGTGACGGCATAAGTCCTTTAGGACCAAGCACCTTACCAAGACGTCCTACAACACCCATCATATCTGGAGTTGCAACAACAACGTCAAAATCAAACCAGTTTTCACCCTGAATTTTCTGAACAAGCTCTGCCTCGCCGACATAATCAGCGCCTGCAGCCTGTGCCTCGTCAGCCTTCGGACCTTTTGCGAAAACCAATACTTTTGAAGTCTTACCTGTACCGTTAGGAAGTACAATAGCACCTCTGACCTGCTGGTCAGCGTGTCTTGAGTCAACACCCAGTCTGATATGAGCCTCGACTGTTTCGTCAAACTTAGCCTTAGATGTCTTTGTTACAAGATCCATAGCCTCATTTGTTTCATAAAGCTTTGACTTCTCTACAAGCTTTACGCTATCCTGATATTTCTTTCCTCTAAACATTTCGTCTCCTCCTTCGTGGTCAAACGAGATTTATTCTCTCTCCCACCTATCTTAACAAATTAGTCACCGATAAGAACGCCCATACTTCTGCAAGTTCCTGCAATCATACTCATAGCAGCTTCTAAACTTGCCGCGTTAAGGTCGGGCATTTTCTGCTCCGCGATAGCCTGCAAATCAGCCTTTGAAATTGTAGCTACCTTTGTCTTGTTTGGAACACCTGAGCCGCTTTGAATCTTACAAGCTTTCTTGATAAGAACCGCAGCCGGCGGCGTCTTTGTTACGAATGAGAACGAACGGTCTGCATATACTGTAATAACTACAGGAATGATAAGACCTGCGTCCTTTGCTGTTTTTTCGTTAAATTCCTTTGCAAACTGCATAATGTTTACACCGTGCTGACCCAATGCAGGACCAACAGGGGGAGCCGGGGTTGCTTTACCGGCAGGAATCTGTAATTTAATATAACCTGCAACCTTTTGTGCCATAATGGCCACCTCCTTAGTTAAATCATAGCATAAAGCTATATGTGGTAATTGCGGGCAAACGCCCTCCCACTGTTACCAGAGGGATAAAGCTGTTCCGCTGACTAATCCTTGCCGCAAAACCTTGTCATAAATCCATAATTTCAGCGTTAAAAATCCTCGGTATACAGAAGTATACCTACGGTTTTCGCCTTGATATTCCGAATTTCTGACTGCGCTTTTATCGGCAATATTTAATCAGTGTAACAGCATAAACGGAAACTTGTCCGTTCATAACATAATTAAGTAACTATACTCTCTATTCCATATGTTCAACCTGAGTATAATCAATTTCAACAGGGGTTTCGCGTCCGAACATAGAAACGGCAACGTTAATTTTACGCGTTTCATTATTAATGCTCGTAACCTTACCCGAAAAGCCTTCCATAGGACCGGATTTAATAGATACGTTATCGCCTATATCAAAGTCAATATCTTTCATACGAATTATCTCGACACCCATACGCTCAACCTCCGCGTCAGACAGCGGAACAGCCTTGGAGCCTGGTCCGACAAAGCCCGTAACGCCGCGGGTATTTCTTACGACATACCAACTTTCGTCCGTCAGAACCATTTTAATGACAACATAGCCCGGGAAAATTTTACGCTTGACAACTTTCTTTTCGTCGCCCTTTTCCTCTATGACGTCCTCCGTCGGTACACGTACATCAAGAATTAAATCCTGCATACCGCGGTTTTCAACAGTTTTTTCTATATTGTCCTTAACTTTATTTTCATAACCGGAATATGTGTGAGCCACATACCATTTTGCGTCTTCTGCCATAACCGTTCTCCTTCCCGACATTCTATCTGAAAATTACAGTATGCTTGTAAGCAAAGCAAATAATTTTCCGAATGCCAAATCAAGAACTGACAAAACAACAGCAATCAAGATTATAAATACAATAATTACGCCTGTATTGTGAATCAACTGTTCCTTTGTAGGCCAAGTAACTTTTTTAAGCTCCGCCTTGGTATCTTTGAAAAATCTCTTTACCCTTTCCGGAAAGCTTACCTTTTTTGTTGCATTTGTATCAGCCATTTTTTACACGTCCTTACTCAATCAAAATTATTTGGTTTCCTTGTGAAGAGTGTGCTTTCTGCAGAACTTGCAGTACTTGTTCATCTCAAGTCTGTCAGGATCATTCTTCTTATTCTTCATTGTATTATAGTTTCTCTGCTTGCATTCAGAACACGCCAATGTGATTTTTACTCTCATTCTTAACACCTCCGCATCTAATATATATAGGCTCTTTGTTTCAAACATAAAAAAAAGAGCTTTTATTCGAGCAGTAATATTATAACACTGTCAGCATAATAAGTCAAGCATTTTTTTAATTTTTCGCCAATATTTTTCAACTTTTTGTTATAATTATGTTCGGGAGGAATTTATCCTCCCGAACAGCTCATATTTAGTTTTTAAGACTTTGCAGAGGCGCAGGAATACGTCCGCCACGTTTTATAAATTCCGCGCTGGAATATTTCTTCACAGGCATTACCGGTCCTGTTCCCAAAAGACCGCCGAATTCCACAATATCTCCCTCTTTTTTATTCGGAGCAGGAATAACTCTGACTGCCGTAGTCTTTGTATTAATCATTCCGATTGCCGCCTCATCGGCTATAATCGCCGAAATAGTTTCTGCTGACGTATCTCCCGGAATTACTATCATATCAAGTCCCACCGAGCACACGCACGTCATAGCCTCAAGCTTTTCAAGCGTCAGCACGCCGTCTTTCGCCGCGGCTATCATACCTGCGTCCTCACTCACGGGAATAAACGCGCCCGACAGTCCGCCGACATAACCCGACGCCATAATTCCGCCCTTTTTAACCGCGTCGTTAAGCAGGGCAAGAGCGGCTGTCGTACCGTGAGTACCGCACATTTCAAGTCCCATTTCCTCCAGTATATATGCCACGCTGTCACCCACGGCAGGAGTCGGGGCAAGCGACAGGTCAACAATTCCAAACGGTACGCCAAGACGCTTTGACGCCTCCTGTGCCACAAGCTGACCCATACGCGTAATTTTAAACGCGGTTTTCTTAATCGTTTCGGCAACTACTCCGAAATCTTCGCCCTTTACCTTTTCAAGCGCGCATTTTACAACACCCGGTCCTGAAACACCTACGTTTATTACACATTCGCCCTCGCCTTCGCCTAAAAAAGCGCCTGCCATAAACGGGTTGTCCTCGACAGCGTTGCAGAATACCACAAGCTTGGCGCAGGCAAAGCCCTGCGTATCAGCCGTAAGCTCTGCCGCCTCTTTAATTATTACGCCCATCTCAGCGACAGCGTCCATATTGATACCTGCTCTTGTTGAACCCACATTTACGCTTGAGCATACAAGCTCTGTTGACGCAAGAGCCTGCGGTATAGATTTGATAAGTACACGTTCACCGTTTGTATAATCCTTGTGTACAAGTGCTGTATAACCGCCTATAAAGTTTACTCCTGTTGTTTTTGCGGCTCTGTCAAGCGTTTTTGCGATTTTTACACATTTTTCAATATCAGGATTATCAAGCGCGTCTACAAGTGTTGCTATCGGTGTTACTGAAATACGTTTATTTATAATTGGTATACCAAACTGCGCCTCTATATCCTCACCTGTTTTCACAAGGTCACGCGCATATGTTGTTATTTTATCGTAAATCTTTTCACATACCGCGTCAATATCAGGTCCGGCGCAGCTTTTCAGTGAAATTCCCATTGTTATTGTTCTGATATCGAGATTTTCCTCGTCTATCATTTTTATCGTTTCAATTATTTCAAATGGATTTAACATTGATATACCTCCTATACTCTATGCATAGAGGTGAAAATTTCCTCACGCTGTATATGGATTGACAACCCCATCTCTTTTTCAGCCGCGTCAAGCTCATCGGCAACCTGCTTTAATGTAACCGACTTGCTTTCAAATTTTACAAGCATTATCATTGTAAATACGTCCTGCATTATTGTCTGCGAAATATCAAGAATATTAACCTCGTTTTTAAACAGAATATTGCTCACCTTTGCAATAATGCCTTTCTGGTCTTTTCCTATTACGGTAACTACTGCCTTCATATAAATTTTCTCCTATTCCTTTTTATCTCGTAATCTCATAAATCCTCCGATTGTCATACTGCGCGCCGTTGTCTTAATGCCTCATACATCAATATCCCCGCGGCTACCGATGCATTAAGTGAATTTATATCTCCTGACATTGGTATTGTCGCGATAAAATCACATTTTTCCCTTACAAGCCTGCTGACTCCTTCGCCCTCACTACCGATTACAAGCCCGACTGCACCTTTGAGGTCTATACTATACATTTCTTCACCGTCCATATCGGCGGCTGTTATCCACAAGCCCTCTTCCTTCAAATCGTCAATTACAGACGCTATATTCGTAACCTTGGCAACACGCGTATATTCGACTGCGCCTGCCGACGCCTTGGCAACCGTACTGTTAAGCCCTACCGAATTTCTTTTCGGGATAACAACGCCGTGCGCGCCTACGCAGTTTGCCGTTCTTATAATTGCGCCGAGATTATGAGGGTCGGTTATCCTGTCGCAAATAATTACAAACGGCGGCTCATCTTTTTCACGGGCAGCATTAAGAATATCTCTGACTGTTGAATACTCATAAGCGCTTACATATGCTATAACACCCTGATGACTGCCACCTTCTGCCGCCACGTCAAGCTTGGCTTTGTCAACCTCCTGCAAAACAATTCCGACCTCTTTTGCTTTTTTTATAATAGGCACTATAGAGCCTTCATATTTGCCTTTTTTTATGAGGATTTTATCAATACTTCTGCCCGAACGTATAGCCTCAAGGACAGGATTTCTGCCCATTATTTTGTCCTCCATCTGACTGCCCTCCTTCCTGTATAATACGAAACCACAAGAGAAATAACCCTTGTGGTTTTATTTAATTTCAAGCCTGATTATTTAAGCATAAACTTATCGTGAATTGCAACAACAGCCGCCTCAGCGTCTTTTCTGTCAACCAGAACTGAAATTTTAATTTCAGAAGTTGCAATCATACTTATATTGATATGCGCGTCATAAAGAGCCTCAAACATTGTAGCCGCAACGCCCGAGTTGTTAACCATACCAGCGCCGACAATTGAAACCTTTGAAACCTCTTTAGTCCACTTAACCTCATCTGCCTTAATTATATCCTTGTTTTCTTCAAGAAGGTCAAGAACAGGCTGTAAATCCTCTTCTGTAGTTGTGAAGCTTATGTCCTTTTTATTACCGTTACCGATTGACTGGATAATAAGGTCAACGCTGATACCGTGCTTTGCAAGCATTCTGAATACACTAAATGCCTTACCCGGAGTATCCTCCACTCCGCAAAGCGCAATTCTCGCAACGTCATTATCTCTTGTTACACCTCTTACAAGCATCTTTTCCACTTGTTCTACCTCCTTAACATATGTGCCGTCATTATTATTAAGACTTGACCTTACTGACAGCTTTACATTGTATTTTTTCGCCATTTCAACACTTCTGTTATGAAGCACGTTCGCGCCGAGCGAAGCAAGCTCCAGCATTTCATCATATGAAATATCGTCTAATTTATATGCATTTTTAACGAATCGCGGGTCTGCCGTGAAAACGCCGTCAACATCTGTATATATTTCGCACACGTCCGCGTGAAGAGCCGCCGCAAGTGCAACAGCCGACGTATCGGAACCGCCGCGTCCCAGAGTTGTTATATCGTCATACTTATTAATGCCCTGAAAACCAGCTACAATTACAATCTGCTTTCTGTCCAGCTCATTTTGTATTCTCTCTGTATCTATTGTCTTTATTCTTGCAGCGCCGTACTTTGAATCGGTTTTCACACCTGCCTGCCAGCCTGTAAGTGAAACTACCGGACAGCCAATTTTTTCGATAGCCATTGCAAGCAGTGAAATTGAAATCTGTTCACCTGTTGCAAGCAACATATCCATTTCACGTTTTGACGCGTCAGGATTTATTTCCTTAGCCTTTTCAATAAGGTCGTCAGTCGTGTCGCCCTGTGCCGAAACTGCAACCACAACACCGTTTCCGGCTTTGTATGCGTCAGTAATACGTCTTGCGACATTCATTACTCTTTCCGCGTCCCTTACTGATGTTCCGCCATATTTCTGAACTATAAGTCCCATTTATATTTAACCCCTTTCACAATTCATAAGATGGACAATTTTAAATTTCTGAAACTACCGTGCCGACATTATCGACAGGCAGCACCATACATTTCCACCTCAGAGAATTTCTTTCAAAATACTCTCTCATTCCGCGTACAAAACCGCGGCTGTCACCGCTTATAACCGACAGCACCGTCGGACCCGAACCGCTTAAATACGTCGCATATGAGCCCAGAGAATATGTCTGATTAAATATATCCTCCATACCGTCAATATAACTTTTACGGTATTGCTGGTGCATTTTATCCTTTACCGCTATTCTGAGAGCGTCCATATCACCCGAAATCATAGCCGCCTGCATCATTGACGCGTGAGAAATGTTATAAACCGCGTCACGAAAATCCACCTTTGCAGGAAGTACTCCGCGCGACTTTTTTGTCGCTACAAAGAAGTCAGGAATTATCACCGCAAATTTTATATCACTGTTTATTTTTGTACTCTTGATTATCGTTTTATCGCCGTCAGTAAGCGAAACGCAAAATCCTCCGTAAAGCGCCGGACCTACATTATCAGGGTGTCCCTCCATTTTTGAGGCGAGATGGATAATCTCATTATACGAAAGCGTTCTGCCTGAAATAATATTCGCCGCCAGCATACCGCCTACTATGCACGCGCTTGAACTTCCAAGTCCGCGCGTCATAGGTATCTGACTGTTCTGTTCAATGCGGTATCCCTTTGGTTTATATCCTATGCTTTCAAACAGATGAATCATAGCGCGGTAAATAAGATTATTTGTATCCTTTGGTATAAAACTCTGCGTATTTCTGTTTATTACCTCAAGACCCTCAGGAATTTCTTCAACCGTTATTCTGTTATACAATCCCAACGCTACACCAAGCGTATCAAACCCCGCGCCCATATTCGCGCTTGACGCAGGTACTCTAAGTTTAATCATCAGTTCAATACTCGTATATTTGTAACAACCGTACCGAGAGCCGCAAGCTTTTCGTCTATCTCCGAGCTTGAAAGCGGCTCGGTTACAAACGCCGACTCACTGTCTACAATATTATCAACAAATTCGCATTTTCCGAATACACTGCGAACCTTTTCAGCTGAATCGTTTGTTCTTACAAAATAAGAGAATTTCTTTGAATCTTTATCCGCCATAATATCAGTCTGCGGTTTTTCCCAGAATATCTTTTTACTTCTTTCATTATGCTTTACAGCGTCAACAACATCAGCAACAACCGCGCTTGCCGTAGGCAGCTTGCCTGCGCCCTTGCCGTAGAACATAACGTCGCCTACGCAGTCGCCCGTTACCATAATTGCATTAAATACACCGTCTACACCTGAAAGCGGACTGTCATTTTTAATAACCATCGGTGATACTATTGAATAAATCTTTCCGTTATCGTCAAACTCAGCATAACCGATAAGCTTTATCACCGCGTCCATAGCCGCAGCGTATTTTACATCGTCAAGTGTAATATTTGTAATGCCTTCTGTATCTATATCGTTGTAATCAACCATTTTTGCAGACGCAAGCGACGCAAGAATAGCAATCTTTCTGCAGGCGTCGTGACCTTCAATATCTGCCGCAGGATTTCTCTCGGCAAAACCCTTTTGCTGAGCGTCCTTCAATGCCGTTTCAAACGTCTTTCCGTTTTTAATCATCTGATTAAGAATATAGTTTGTCGTACCGTTCAGTATTCCTGCAATCTTTTTTATATTATTGGCAGTAAGACACTGATGCATAGGTCTGATAATCGGAATACCGCCTCCCACGCTTGCCTCAAAGAAATAATTTACATTCTTTGCGCGCGCAATTTCCAACAGCTCCGTACCATATGTCGCAACAAGCTCCTTATTTGATGTTACAACACTTTTTCCCGATTCCAAAAGGCTCTTTGTAAACTCATATGCCGGATGAAGTCCGCCCATCACTTCTGCGACAACACTAACCTCACCGTCATTTATAATATCGTTTACATCTTTTGTGAAAAGTTCCTTTTCGGGGTGGTCGTCAAAATCACGAATATCAAGAATGTACTTCAATTCCACCGATTCACCGTTTGCATTTTGGCTAAGCTTGTCTGCGTTGGTCTTTATTATGTCGTAAACACCGCTGCCGACAGTACCGTATCCCATTATTGCAACCTTTGCCATTCTTCTGCCTCCCTATCTTTTTGTACTATAATGAATAATATTATCACATCAGCTCGCTAAAGTCAATATTTTGAAACGCCAAATATGCCTTTGTTTATCAAATTTCTTTTGTATAAATTCACCCACGTTCAAGCATTTCATTCCTCACGCTTACGCATTTTCCGTCTGCAACTATTATATGGTCCAGAAGCTTTATATTACACATATTTAAAGCCTTCATTATTGTGGAGGTCGATACAATATCTGCGTCAGAGGCAATTGCAATGCCGCTTGGATGATTATGCGCCATAACTACATACGACGCGTCGTTTTTAACAGCTATCCTCAATATACGCGGTAAATCAATATCTATGCTGTCAAAACTCCCCTCAAAAATATCCTCCTGAAAAATCACTTCATTTCTTGCGTTAAGACATATAATAAAAAAATGTTCTCTTTCAAGACCGTCAAATAAATTTATCATATATTGTTCACAGCTTTCGCTGTCAAGCACAAAACGTTTCATTTTAAATCGCACTTCGTTATAATAACGCACAAAATGACCGAGCGTGTATATAAAATCAGCAGTAACCTTACCAACGCCCTCAACCTTACAGAGCTGCTCTTTTGAAACCTTGAAAACGTTTGCAAAACCTCCGAACTGATTAATCAGGTTATGAGCCGTTTCATTGGTGTCAACGCGCGGTATACACAAGTGCAGTATATATTCAAGTACCTGATGCGGTTCCCAGCCTTTAAAGTTACTTTTCCCGAATTTATCTTTCATTCTTGCTCTATGCCCCTTGTGCACATTATCATTTGCCACATCTTCCACCCTCATTCCCAAAACATAATATTTGGTATATTTTATCACATTTTCTGCAAAAAGTCCATAGATTGTATAATCTGCCTAATTCAGAATTTTTAATTTGTTATGTTTTTAACTTGAAAAATGTCGTATTTTGTGATAAATTGGAAATAATATGAAAATGGAGAGGATTATATGATTTTAAAAAAATTCATATCACTGGCAATTATCATCTTTGCCTCAGCGGAAATGACTGTCATAGCTCACGCCGAAAACATTCCTTTTTTAAAAACGGAACACTTAAGCGGACAGACTGCAAGCATTTCTTATGACAGCGGAACTTATACAAATACGGGACTAATCGGCGTACTTTTGAACGATAAACAAATACCTGTTGAAATAAAAACAGTTCCGCTTGAATCCCAAGGCAGGACAAGCATAGAATTTAACAGAAAAATAAATGATTACACTCTTCGCCTGTTTCTATGGGACAATGAAATGACACCTTTGACAACTGCAAACACACACAATGCCCTGAATGTAAAATTCACCGGCAGCTATACTGAATTAACAAATGATAAATCAATAATTTACAGCGTTACGGATAATGAAAATACTCCTATGACGCTGTTTTTTAATAACACAATATCCGATATAACATTTGCTTTTGATATAAAAATCGAAAGCATTACTGCAGACGGTGCAATTGTCGGAATGATTCCTTTCAGTAACAATGTACGCGGACGCGGTGTTGGATTCTGCCGTGACGAAGGTGACTCGCGTCTTATTCCTTATACCACCGCCGTTGATACACCTTTTGAGTATACTTCCGCAGATTTCTACAACAAATGGATACATATTGAACTTGAATTTAACGGCGGCAATGTAATGGCCACCTACTCGGACCCTGACACCAATACCGTTTATGTTGACAGACAGGAAGTGCCTATTATAAACGGCGTGGGTACTGAGGAGCACCCGATAAACCGTCTTGATTTCGGCATTGCATTTACAGGCACTCTTAATCCACAGCCTGCTAAATCCATATTTTATATCAAAAATTTTGATATTTCCAGATATTAAATGATATGTATAACAAAAAAGCAAACCATTTTGAACGGTTTGCTTTTTTCTGATATTTAGATTAAATAAGCGGCTGACCCCATTTATCTCTGAAACTTCCAACTATAATTAGAATCAGGTCAAGAAGAACCCCTATTCCCCAAAATCCGCACGTCAGCAAATACAATATACCTGTTCCGACTTTTCCAACATAAAATCTATGTCCGCCAAGCCACCCAAGAAATATGCACAGTAAAATTGCCGTAACTTTCTTCTTTTGCGCCGTATGAAATCCGCCGTTTGTATTCTGGTTAGTATTCACGTTAGAACTTGTATTTGTAATATTAATTTGAGGCACCGCCGCGGCAGCCGCTCCTTTATTTTCATCAAATACTTTATCCAAATCTTCCTTACAGTACATCTTTCCTTTAACTTCAACAAGACACTCCTTGCAGAAAGGTTTTCCGCAATATGTACACATTCCTACAGCCTCAACATTTTCGTGATTTTTACAGTTCATTTTTTATCCTCCCACTTTTTATTTTTTATAAAATCGGCAATATTATCAAAACCAATTTTTGCAATAATTAATAACAATACGGTAAATATAAAACAAAGAAATATAAGACCGATAACCATAACTATGCCCACATTTACAAAATTCATATTTGAAAAGTCAATTATTGAAGTTTGCGATTCGCCAAGTATAAGCGCCATTATCATAGTAACTGTCAAACCTATAAATCCTATCGCCAGCATAGCTATCAAAAGATAAAAAATTGATTTTTTCTTCATTTTTCCACCCCCTATTTATATTTTATATAGTAAATTATACATCGTGATTATTTATTTGTCAATAGTAATAACTAAATATTTAGTTATTACTATCTGGAACGTTTCATATATTACTTATAGAATGAAAATACTAAAAAAAGCGAGATAACCGAAATACGAGGTAAAAATATGAGTATTGATTATAGTGTTATAGGAAAACGAATACAAGAAATAAGAAAAAAATGCGGTCTGACTCAGGAACGGCTTGCCGAAAAGCTCAGCGTTTCCGTCGGATATATCAGTCAGCTTGAACGCGGAATAACGCGGGTAAATTTAGATACTCTTTCTAATATTTCATCTGAACTTGATTGTGATATAATTTATTTTCTCACAGACGTTACAATTAATGATAAAAACTTTTTAAATGACGAGCTTGCGAAAATATTTAACGATATGAACTCTTCACAGAGAAAAATGCTTTTGGAAATCGCTGAAATAATAAAAAAAAGGACTGCATATTAAATATGCAGTCTTTTTTAACAAGCCGAATTAATCCTCAACTTTTTTTATAACTTCCTTGCCGTTGTAATATCCGCAGGACTTACAAACCTTATGAGGCATTTTAAATTCGTGACACTGAGGACACTCTACCATATTTGGCACAGATAGTTTCCAGTTGGCACGTCTTTTATTTCTTCTGGCTTTTGAAACTTTACCCTTAGGTACTGCCATAATTACACCTCCATAATTCTCTCTGACTGTTTGTTACTCATTGTTTTTCATAATATCGACGAGCGCCGCCCATCTTGGGTCAATCGTATCACTGTCACAGCCGCACTCACCTTCGTTAAGGTCAGCGCCGCAGTGCGGACAAAGTCCTCTGCAATCTTCCCTGCACAAGTATTTGCCGCCGACATTCATAAGAAAGCCGTCAGCCACTATACCGTCAATTTCTATTGCAGTTCCGTCAAATACTATAACGTCTTCATCATAGGAATTGCCGTCGTCACCCTGAACAAGGTTTTCATCAAGCTTAAACGCAATCGGAACAGTTATTTCCTTCATACATCTCGCGCACTGCGTAAGCATAGTGCCTGTACACTTTGCACGCAGTATAAGTGATTTACCGTTATTTGAAATATCTCCCAGAACATTTACAGGCTCTTTAAAGCTGTATGTTCCTCCCAGAAAACCGATATCGTTAAGGCAAACCGTGCCATTTAACGTAACTTTACCGCCTAATTCCTTAAGTATTGCCGATACATCTATTGTCATAATAACTATCCTTTCACTTTAAGGATAAAATGTACTTTTGCCGCCGATAAACAAATCAGAGCTAAATTACTTCAATTCAACCTTAGCGCCTGCTTCTTCAAGCTTAGCCTTCATACCTTCAGCCTCTTCCTTAGCAACAGCCTCTTTAACTGTACCCGGAGCACCGTCAACAAGAGCCTTTGCCTCTTTAAGACCAAGACCTGTAATTTCTCTTACAACCTTAATTACGCCAAGCTTTGACGCACCTGCGTCTGCAAGTATAACGTCAAACTCTGACTTCTCTGCGCCGCCTGCTGCAGCACCGTCAGCAGCACCGCCTGCAACCATTACAGGAGCAGCCGCGCTTACGCCGAACTCTTCTTCCATCATTTTTACCAATTCAGCAACTTCAAGTAGCTTTAATTCCTTAATTGAATCAAGAATTGCATTCAAATCTGCCATTTTAATTTCCTCCTATTAATTATAACTAATTTTCTGTTGATTTTTAAGCGTCAGCCTCTGCTGATGCCTCTTCTGCGGGAGCTTCCTCCTCAGCCGGAGCTGCTTCCTCTGCAGAAGCCTCTGCCGGTGTTTCTTCAGCAGCAGGAGCTGCCTCTTCTGCGGGAGCGGCTTCTTCTGCCTTTGCCTCCTCTGCAGGAGCCTCCTCGCCCTGTTTCTTTGCGATTAGGTCAGCAATTTCAACACCGCCGTCTGCGATAGCTGCAAGAGTTCTTGCAAGAGCAGATATAGACGAGTTTAGACTGCCCATCATCTTTGCAATCAATGTCTCCATATTCGGAGTTGCTGCAAGTGTCTTGATTTCGTCAAGCGACATAACTGCGCCTTCCATAAATCCTGACTTAATTTCAAGCTTTTCATTTTCCTTCGCAAAATCTGAAAGTACCTTTGCAGGCGCTACAGCGTCTTCTGTTGAAACAGCTATAGCAGTAGGTCCGTGAAGTGCCTCTTCAAGAGCCTCAAGACCAACCTCTTTTGCAGCACGGAGAAGAAGTGTATTTTTCATGACGAAATACTTTACATTTGCCTCTCTGAGCTTTGTTCTAAGAGCTGTATCCTCCTCAACCGTCAATCCACGGTAGTCAACAAGAACACCTGTCTGAGCACCTTTAAGAACCTCAATAACCTCTGCGACCTGCGCTTTCTTTGCCTCTAAAACTTTTTCACTTGGCATATTTTCTTTTCACCTCCTGTAAGAATATTACCTTTGAAAATCCAAAAGTAATGCTTTCTTACTCAATAAAAAAGCTCTCAGTCGTAGACCAAGAGCTTGTAATAATCATTACCAAACACCCTCGGTAGGACTTACGTCTGCGGCATATCTGCCGCGAACCGCCGACTGTCTACGGATTTTCAACCATTGTATTATAACACAGTAAAATATGCTTGTCAAGCCTTTTTATCTGTTTTTTCAAAAAATCGTCTATAAGCGTTTTTGCCTCTTCAAACGGATTTGCCGGATTGAGATAATGTATCCTTTCATCACGCCGAAACCAGGTAAGCTGTCTTTTCGCATAACGCCGCGATGACTGTTTTATTATTTCAGAAGTTTCTTCAAGTGTGAATTTACCGTCAAGATAATCCATCACTTCCTTATAACCTATCCCCTGCATTGAAGTCATATCACGCGTACAGCCCATTTCAACAAGATGTTTAACCTCTTCTTCAAGACCTTCTCTTATCATTATATCGACACGCTTGTTTATGCGCTCGTACAAAATCTCTCTGTCCCAGTCAATGCACATCATAAGCGGCTCATAACGGCTTACCGTCTTTTTTGTTTCCGCCTGATGTAACGAGATTTTTTTCCCTGTAACACGATAAAACTCAATCGCGCGCACAATACGTCTTAAATTATTGGGGTGCATATTTTCTGCCGCCTCAGGATCAATGCTTTTAAGCATTTCAAGCAAATATTCATTGCCCTTTTCAGACGCGGTTTTGTTCAGCTCTTCACGTACAGCATAATCGGTATCAATCTCACCGAAACTCACATCATTTATTACTGAATTGACATAAAGCCCCGTTCCTCCTGCAATAACAGGTATTTTTCCGCGTGAGTATATATCGGCTATTATTCCGTGCGCCATTTCAGTATAGTCCGCGACGCTGAAATTATCGTATGGTTCAAGAAAATCAATCATATGATGAACCGCCTCGGCGCGTTCGGACGGCGTAGGCTTTGCCGAACCAATATTCATATATTTATAAATTTGCATACTGTCGGCGCTCACAATTTCACCGCCGACGTACTTCGCCGCATCTATCGCCAGTCCCGTTTTACCCGACGCAGTCGGTCCGACCACCGCTATAACAGGTATTTTAGACAATTCTCTTAAACTCCTTTTCCATTTCCTTTTTACTCATTGTAACAACAATAGGACGACCGTGAGGACAAGTGTTAATATTCTTTAAACGCAGCACGTTCCTGACAAGCGCCTCCATTTCCTGCATACCCATTGCCATATTCGCTTTTACCGCCCCTTTGCAGGCAACAGTATACAGCAGCCGCTCGTATTTTTCAGTCATTAGCTCGCCGCGGAATTCCTCGCCCTGCGCTACCAGTTCTAAAACCAGAGGTTCAACCTCGCCCATTTCAACCTCACCTGGCACACTTCTTATAATAATTGCGTCGTCACCGAATTCCTCACTTTCAAAACCCATTTTTTCAAACAAAGTTTTATTATCACGGTAAGCGCTTATTTCTCCGCCTGTTACGTTTACGATTACAGGCTCAATCAAAAGCTGTGACATAGGCTGTTTTTCGGCAATTTCACGTTTTAATTCCTCATATTTTAAGCGTTCGTGCGCCGCGTGCTGGTCAATAATCATCATTTCATTGCCTTTTTCAGCTATAATGTAGCTGTTGAACACCTGACCGACAATTTCAAAATATTCGTCTACAAATACCGTTTCGTCCTGCTGTATCTCAGTATCACGCGGTATAAGTTCCTTTTTTTCCGCCTCTGGTGAGGCAACCCGTACTGTATTTGGAATTTCAGTATTCTTAGGAGGTTTCGGCTTAATAAAATCAGGCTTTATCTTAGGCGTCGTATATTTAACCGCCGTTTCTTTTTTGAGTTTGTCCGCGTCATTTTTTAGAAAATGGTTAACCCTTGGGTTATATTCGGGAGTTTCGGGACGTTTAGTCATATTCTTGGGCAGTGCGTCCGCCAAATCCGACAGATTTAACTGCTCCTTTGGCGTATCACGTTTAAATTCTCCGCCCATACGCTCAATTTTCGGTACATTCGGAATTGCATACAAAGCATTTTTCGTACCATAGTATACAGCGTTGTATATCATTTTCTCGTCCGAAAATTTCACCTCAAGCTTTGTCGGGTGAACATTTATATCTATCAGTGATGGGTTTATTTCAATATTAAGTACAGCCATAGGGAATTTGCCTATCATAATCTGATTTTTGTATGCGTTTTCAAGCGCGCCGATAAGCGTTTTACTTGTAATATAGCGTCTGTTTACAAAAAAGCTCTGGTAATTGCGTTTCGGACGCGATATGTTTCCTTTACCCACCAAACCTGTAACGCGTATTCCGTCCGCCTCATAATCAACCTCAATCGTGCCGTTTGCATAGTCCTTGCCATACACGGAATAAATAGCATTTTTTAATGAGTTATCGCCTGCCGAAAATAACTTTTCCTTGCCGTCTATAATCAGTTTAAACGAGATTTCAGGGTGAGCAAAAATACAGCGTGTGATAATATCGGTTATATATCCCGATTCTGTAGCGTCTTTTTTCAGGAATTTAAGTCTTGCAGGCGTATTGAAAAACAGATTTTCAACACAAATTGAAGTTCCGTCAGGAACACCCGCCTCATCTGACGAAAGAATCTCACCGCCGCGGCACGTTACACATACACCGCTCTTATCTTCAATACGTTTTGTATAAAGCGATACATTCGATACCGCTCCTATACTCGCCAGCGCCTCTCCGCGAAAGCCGAGAGTATAAATAGCGTCAAGATCACTGCTTTTCTGAATTTTACTTGTAGCGTGACGAAGAAAACATATTTTCGCGTCCTCCGAGCTCATACCGCTACCGTTGTCACTAACGCGCATATAAGTAATACCGCCCTTTTTTATTTCAACGGTAATCAAGGTCGCGCCTGCGTCAATACTGTTTTCAATCAGTTCTTTTATTACGCTTGCAGGACGTTCAACAACCTCGCCTGCGGCTATTTTCTCGGATACTTCGGTATCCAGAATATGGATTTTGCCCATTTACGTCATCGCTCCCTTCAATCTTTTAAATACTCTGCGCCTTTTTAGATAACTCAAACAGCTTGTTCATCGCCTCAATCGGAGTAAGCGTGGTAATATCCATCGTTTTTAACTCCTCGGCAATTTCAGCGGCAGTGTTGTCGGCAAAGCCTATCTGAGCCGCCGGCTCATTCGTTTTCTGCGTATGCTCAATTACAATTTCATCATTTTCAATTTTCTTCAAAATCTGTTTTGCACCGTTTATGACTTCTTTCGGAACTCCTGCAAGCGCGGCAACCTCAATACCGTAGCTGTCGTCCGCTCCGCCGCGTACGATTTTACGCAAAAAAGTAATATCGTCGCCGCGTTTTTTTACCGCAATCCGATAATTTTTAACTCCCTCAAGTTCGCCTTCAAGCTCTGTAAGCTCGTGATAATGTGTCGCAAAAAGTGTTTTGGCTCCGATTTTTTTCTTGTTATGTATATATTCAACTACAGCCCAGGCAATTGAAAGTCCGTCGAACGTACTCGTGCCCCTGCCTATCTCGTCAAGAATAATAAGCGAATCTGAGGTCGCATTTTTAAGAATATGGCTGACCTCATTCATTTCAAGCATAAACGTACTCTGACCCGACGAAATATCGTCAGATGCGCCCACACGCGTAAATATCTTATCGACAATTCCGATTTTTGCCGACGACGCAGGCACAAAACTGCCTATCTGCGCCATAAGCGTTATCAGCGCCACCTGACGCATATATGTGGACTTACCTGCCATATTCGGACCCGTTATAATTAACATTCTGTCCTCGTCCTTGTTTAAATAGGTATCGTTAGGTACGAACATTGCTCCGCGCGCCATCTTCTCAACAACGGGGTGTCTGCCGTCCTTAATCTCTATTTTGCCGCTGTCCGAAATTTCAGGCATTGTGAAATTATTTTTCGCCGCCGTCACTGCAAGTGACAGCAGAACATCTGTCTGCGCTATAATTTCAGCCGTGCGTTTTAACCGCTCCGTCTGTTCGTTAACGTGTCCGCGTATTTCCTCAAATAAATGACTTTCCAGTGCACCTATTTTTTCAGTTGCACCGAGAATCGCATTTTCTATTTCCTTTAATTTAGGTGTAATATACCTCTCGCAGTTTGCAAGCGTCTGACGTCTTATATAATAGTCGGGAACGTCCTTAACATTTGACTTTGTAACTTCAATATAATAACCGAAAACCTTGTTGTAACCAACCTTCATTTTGGAAATTCCCGTAGCCGCTTTTTCCTCCTGTTCAAGGTCTGCCAGCCATTTTTTACCGTCGCGCATTGCAAGCCTTAGCTTGTCTATTTCCTCGTTAAAGCCTTCCTTTATAACCTTTCCGTCACGCAAAAGCGCAGGTGCGTCATCTGATATTGCACGTTCCAGAAAATCCGCAACATCTTCCAAAAGGTCAAAATTCTTACGCATATCGCAAAGCATAGGAGCCTTTACACGGCTTAGCGCATATTCCAGTTCGGGGAGCTTTAACAGCGTCATTTTAAGCGCAAGCAAATCCCTCGGTGTAACAGTACCTAAAGATACACGGCTTATAATACGCGATATATCATATGTGCCTGCAAGCACTTCCGCAAGCTCGTCACGGAGCATTATATTCTCCGCAAGCTCCTTTACAGACGAAAGACGTCTGTTTATTTCAATAGGGTTTATCAGCGGTTTTTCCACCCACTGCTTTAACATTCTTGCCCCCATTGATGTTTTAGTGTTATCAAGTACCCATAAAAGAGAACCTTTTTTGACCTTATCACGCATTGACTCAGTAATCTCAAGGTTACGGCGCGTATTCACGTCAAGCTCCATATACTGGTTAGCCTCATATGTATTCAGCGTATTGAGATATGTAAGGCTTGTCTTTTGCGTATGCTCCAAATACGCAATCATCGCTCCCACCGACTTTACAGCGCACGGCTTATTGTTAAGGCTCAAATCCGCAAGAGAGCTCTTTGAAAACTGCGACAGGATTTTATCTTCAAACGAAGTATTTTCAAAAAATTCGTCTGTACATTCGTCTATGTCAATATGGAATCTTAATTCAACCTGCCCTGCCAGCTCTTTTGCCGCTGCTGAATTTGCAAGAATTTCCTTTGGTTCATAGCGAGCCGTTTCACTCAGCGCCTCGTCCGCGCCTCTGACCTCGGTTGTATATACCTCTCCTGTTGAAATATCGGAAACAGCAAAACCGTATACACCGTCTTTTGCATAAATTACCGCAAGGTAGTTGTTTGTTTTTTCGTCAAGAAGCTCCTCGTCAACCACCGTTCCCGGCGTTACAATTCGGATAACCTCACGCTTTACTATTCCTTTAGCCTGTTTCGGGTCCTCGACCTGCTCGCATATAGCCACCTTGTAACCCTTCGCAATCAGCTTTGCAATATATACCGAGGCGCTATGAAAAGGAACGCCGCACATAGGCGCGCGTTCCGCAAGTCCGCAGTCCTTCCCCGTAAGCGTTATTTCAAGCTCACGCGACGCAGTAAGCGCGTCGTCAAAAAACATCTCATAGAAATCGCCCAGACGATAAAAAAGTATACTGTCGGGGTATTCCTCCTTTGTTTTTAAATATTGTGCCATCATCGGAGTTATCTGCTCTTTTGGCATAGTTTTTTCTCCTTATCTGTTGTTTTTTGTTTATTTGCTGAAATACCGAGTAAAAAGTTCAGAATTTGATACTTATCGTTTTTTCTCGTTTGCCGCCGCGTACATAGAACTTTTTAGTGGCAGCCGCCGCAGGTTGAACAGTTATGTGTACAGTTCGGGTCTTGTCCTGTAATATAGAAGTTCAGCACCTGATTTACCTGATTTACAAGAGAATCAAACTCGTGTTTCGCGTCAATATACTTTTTGATTGACTCGCTTTCTTCAAGCATTTTTTCAAAAGCCTCGTTATTCTGCTTTATCGCCTCTTCCTGAGAAATCTTGTTGTTCTGCATATCTCTTGCAAGGTTCATTCTCTGCATATTAAATTCCTTTAAAAGCTCCTGAGCCTTGTCGTCATTCTCCTGCAAAATCTCGGCATTCTTTACATTTTTCATTTCTTCGCTGTTTTGAATAAGCTCTCCAAGCTCTCTTGTTTTTTCCATAATTTCATTCATTGATGTTTACTTCCTTTCTTAAACTGTTTCACCATTAAGGCTCCAAGTATGAGCCTCTGTTATTTTAACGTCTATATATTTTCCTATAAGCGACTTATCGCCCTTAAAATTTACTATCTTTGAACTGTCGCACCTACCTGACAGAGTACTCTCGTCATTTTTACTTACGCCGTCAACCAGAACTCTTTCAATTCTTCCGACATACTCTTCATTTTTTCGCTTTGAAATTTCATTCTGAACCTCCAAAAGCCTGTTAAAGTTAGAGTGAATTTCTTCCTCCGACAATACAAAATCCAGTTTTGCGGCAGGAGTGCCCTCACGCCTCGAATAGATAAAAGAAAATATATTATCAAATTCAACCTGTCTTAAAACATCAAGCGTTTCCTCAAAATCCTCATTTGTTTCGGTAGGAAATCCTACTATAACATCGGTTGAAAGAGAAAGATTCGGTATAGCTTTCTTTGCCTTTTCAATTTTTTCAAGATATTCCGCCTTTGTATATTTTCTGTTCATCTGCTTTAAAATATTATCTGAACCGGCTTGAAACGGTAAATGCAGCTGCTTGCATACCTTGTCACACTCGGCAATTGTCTGTATAAGCTTATCGCTTAAATCCTTTGGGTGCGAGGTCATAAAACGTATACGCTCCACTCCCTCAATCTCGTTTACCATTCGCATAAGGTCGGCAAAATCTATATCAATATCCAAATCCTTACCGTAAGAATTTACATTCTGTCCCAGCAGGGCAATTTCTGTACAGCCGTTTTTTACAAGCTCTTTCACTTCATTAAGCACCGCCTCCGGTGTACGGCTGCGTTCGCGTCCGCGCACATACGGCACAATACAGTACGAGCAGAAATTGTTACAGCCGTACATAACGCTTACCCACGCTTTTTTACTGTCGTCACGCAGAATCGGTATATCCTCAGCAATCGCTCCGTCACTCGGCTCAATATCAACAACTGTCTTTTTCTGGTGCATTGCTTTATATAAAAGCTCAGGCATTTTATAAAGCGCGTGCGTACCGAAAACGAGGTCAACGTGCTCGTGCACACTCTTTATTTTTTCGGTAATATGCTCCTGCTGAACCATACAGCCGCAAACAGCTATTATCATATCGCGCCGTTCTTCTTTTATATGTTTTAGAATTCCTAGCCTGCCAAAAACCTTCTGTTCGGCATTTTCACGTACAGCGCAGGTATTGTAAATAACAACGTCGGCAATTTTTGCGTCGTCGGTAAATTCAAATCCCGCCTCGAAAAGCATACCGCGAATACGTTCGGTATCGTTTTCATTCTGCTGACAGCCGTATGTTTCCGTGAGCGCAAGACGCGGTCTGCCGTTTTGCGCAGCATAACGCATATTTTCCTCTTTAAGCTTTATTATAAAGCCACGCTCTGCGGCAAGCTGTTCCTCTGTAATTAGTTTTGCCATTTATATTTCTCCTAATTCAAAATTGCTTATCGTTTGATTATATCACAAAATCCTACATAATACAACATCAAAATTCATAATCGCAAACACGTCTTTCTGCCACATTGGGACGTACAAAAGCAGTACCGACCGCCTTATGCGCAGGGTGATTCTGATACGCGTTTAAATCCTCCGCTGTTTTAAACGTTGATACAAGCACAACATCTGAAGCGGAATCCGAACCTTCAAAGTTTATTCCTACTTCAATATCAACCAGAACATCTATTTTATTTTTTAATGCCTCCAGATTTTCCTTTATAAGCATTGCCTTCTCTTTTTTATCCTCACAAGGCGCCAATCGCCACATTACTATATGTCTTATCATTTTCATTTCTCCTTTCATATGCCTATTTTAACACTTTATTTTTAAAATTTCAATAAAATGAGTGGCTTTTATTGAAAAATAGTGGTATAATAGTAAATATACAACCATCAGCAATGAAAGGACAGATTAACGTGAAAAAATTCTTAAAAGCCGCCGCACTGGCAGGCGGTGCATTATGTTTGTTAAAAGGACTTGACAACAGACTTGAAGTTACACATTACAATATTTCCTCAGAGAAAATCCCCTCTGATTTTAACAACTTTAAAATTTTACAGGTTTCGGATTTTCACGCTGACAACGTACCGGGGCTTGTAACAGAAATCAAAAACGAAATGCCCGATATAATAGTATCCACAGGCGACCTTGCGGACGACAAGGGAAGTTTTCTGCCTTCGGTACGTCTTTGCGAACATCTGGTTGATATTGCGCCCGTATATGCCGTAACAGGTAACCACGACTTATGGCGCGGCGACTACGAAGAGTTTGAACGAATAACAACCAATATCGGCGTAAAAACACTTCGCTCCGAACGTGTTACATTAAACCGCGGCAGCAGCGAAATTGTGCTTTACGGGATTGACGACCCGTTTTCACGAAAATCAGTACGCGCCTCGGCAAACATTAAAACGGCAATTTCAAAGCTCGAACGGTGTGACAGCTACGAAATACTGCTTTTCCACCGTGCCAATCTTTTTGATTATATCAAAAACTATGCGTTTGATTTGGTTATCGCAGGTCATATGCACGGCGGACAAGTACGTCTTCCCACGGGACAGGGACTTGTTTCACCGCGTTCAAGCTGGGTTGGACAATCCTCTATTATGTTCCCGAAATACGTCGGAGGACATTACCACGCACCTCATTCAGATATGATTGTAAGCCGCGGAATAGGAAATCCAATGCTGATACCGCGTCTGTTTAACAGACCCGAACTTACAGTTATAACACTTCATTCAGAAGATATTAAATAAAGGAAGGATAATAAAAATGGAAAACAAAAGACCACTAAAAACAATTTACACCTGTTTCCCCGACGGAAAACACAAGGTACTCACTATGAGCTATGACGACGGTCAGGAATTTGACCGCCGTCTGATAGAAATTTTCAACCAAAACGGAATTAAAGGAACATTCCACCTAAACTCAGGACTTATGAACTCTGACGAAAGACGCATACAGATTGATGAAATAAAAGAACTGTATAAGGGACACGAGATTTCCTGCCATACGTCCACCCACCCTACAATTGAACGCTGTCCGCTCGAACAGGTGGTTCAGCAGGTAATCGAGGACAAAAAGGCGCTTGAAGACGCGGCAGGCTATCCTGTACGCGGAATGAGCTATCCAAACGGTTCCTACAGTAAAGATATAATAAATCTTCTGCCTGCGTGCGGCATTGAATACTGCCGTGTTGTCGGAAATACAGACGACTTTGCATTCCCCGACAACTATCTCGAATGGACATCTACCTGTCATCACGGTCACAACCTTATGGAAAATGCCCGTCGTTTTGCCGATTTGAACAAAACCCAGTATCTTTATATGATGTATGTGTGGGGACACAGCTATGAGTTCGACCGCGACGACAGCTGGGATTTAATCGAAGGTTTCTGCGAATTTATAGGAAACAGGGACGATATATGGTATGCGACAAATATTGAAATCGTAGATTATATGAACGCCGCAAAAAATCTTAAATTCACGGCAAAGGGCGACGCCGTGTATAACCCCTCAGCAATCCCTGTATGGATTTCGGTTGACGGCGTACATCATAAAATAAACGCAGGAGAACTGAAACAAATATGACGGAACAGGAGCTCTATCCGCCTGTACGCAATCTGTTTGTAAAACGCGGCTACAAGGTAAATGCCGAGGTTAAGGACTGCGATATGACAGCGGTTAAGGACGACGAATTTATAATTGTCGAGCTGAAAAAAAATCTGTCTGTCGCACTGCTCGCGCAGGGACTTAAACGACAGAGGACAGGCGCGGACGTGTTTATTGCCGTACCCAAGCCGAAACAGTATTCATTAAAAAAGTTCCGCTCCACCTTTTCAGTCATTAAAAAACTGGAACTCGGTCTGATTTTTGTATCACTCAGAGGCGAACATTCGTTTGCAGAAATAGTGTTTGAACCAAAGCCGTTTAACTTTACCCGTAAGGATAACGCAAAGCGCAAAGAAATTATGGAAGAAATAAACGGCAGAACAATCGAAACAAACACAGGAGGCGTTACAGGCACAAAAATTATCACCGCATACACGGAAAAATGTATACATATAGCCTGCATTCTTGATATGTACGGCGAAATGAGCGCAAAAAAGGTACGTGAACTCGGCGGTGCCGATAACGCGTATAACATACTGTCAATGAATGTTTACGGCTGGTTTGAAAAAGTCGGACGCGGTATTTATGCAATTACTAAGGAAGGCAGACTGGGGCTTATGGAGTATCCGGAACTTGAAAAATATTATACCGAGCTTTTACAGAAACAGCAGGATTAAAAAAACGGCTTAAAGCCGTTTTTTTATCTTCTGTTTATTCTGTATTCCTTTGCCGCTTTTAAAAGATAATCGCGGTTATTCAGCGACGGATTGATAATAACTTCATCAATCAGCCGTTTCAGCGTATCGCCTATTTCCCTGCCCGGTCTGTAGCCGATTCGTATTAAATCCTTACCGTTTACGGCAAGATGTGAAACAAGATACGGCTGACGCTCCGCGAGGATTTCTTTATATATCTGATACACACTGTCGATACGCGCTTTTTTATCAGGAAAATGTACAGGATTTTTCGCTCTGTTGTCCGCTAACTGAAGCTGCAAAAGCTTTTCAAACAGCGCCTCACCTGTACGCGATATCATTCTCTTTACCGCAGGCATAGACGGTTCAATTCGAACATCGTGGTTTTCCACAAGTACGGACACGTCGCGTATTGTATCGTTATCCATACGCAGACGGTGAAGCAGGTCTACCGCCAGACGGCAGCTTTCACGGTGATGACCGTAAAAATGTATTATTCCGTTTGTATCACGGCTCGCGCAGGCAGGCTTGCCGATATCGTGCATAAGCGCCGCCCAGCGAAGTACAAGGTCTGCAGGCGTATATTTTACCGTATGCATAATATGGTCACCCACATCATAAATATGATACTTATTTTTCTGCGGCTCGCCAAAGCACCTGTCAACCTCAGGCATAATATATTTTAATAATCCGCAGTTATGTAAATCCTTAATAGAATCAGGATTTTCCGACAATAAAATCTTATTAAGCTCTTCTAAAATACGCTCGCTGCTCACTTTTTTTATAAGCACAGCGCATTTTTTTATTGCGCGGTAAGCGTCGTCATCAACCTTAAAGGATAAAACCGCACCAAAACGCACAGCACGCAGCATACGCAGCGCGTCCTCCTTAAAGCGTTCCTCGCTTACTCCGACACACCTCACAAGCCTGTTTTCAATATCCTGCTGTCCGCCGAAGAAGTCTAAAAAACCATCTTTGGGACTATACATCATTGCATTTATTGTAAAATCACGGCGCGCGCAGTCCTCACGCGGTTCGTCCACAAACTGTACACTGTTCGGGTGACGTCCGTCCGAATACTCTCCGTCACGCCTGAAAGTTGTTACCTCATAACCTGTTTTATTTTCCACAACAGTCACAGTCCCGTGCTTTATTCCCGTATCAATTGTACGTGAAAACAGAGATTTTATAGTCTTGGGACCTGCGCTTGTAGCTATATCATAATCGCTGGGTGTTCTTCCCATCAGAATATCACGCACAGCCCCTCCCGCAACAAATGCAGAAAAACCGCCCTCATTAAGCCGGTTTAAAATATTTATAACGCTGTCTGGCAGTCTGATATTCATTTCTACACACACTCCTATTAAATATTATAAATCCAATCGGCACACTATGTCAATAGCGATTTAAGGAATTGAGAAGTAATGCAGTTTCCAATTGACTTTTTGACGAAAATAGTGTATATTAAAAATAGGAATATTTATAAAGAGGGTGGATTTAAAATGGAACGTAACACAGATACAAGACAAATGAAATACGAGGCTCTCAGAGCTGTTGCGGAGCTTGCGTTTAACGACGGGCTCAACGAAGAAAATATTGACAATATCCCTTTCAAAATTATACCTACGGCAACACCGAGATTTCGCTGCTGCGTATATAAAGAAAGAGAAATTATAAGACAGCGCGTACGCCTTGCAATGGGCAAACCGCCGCTTCCCATACATAACGTAGAAAACATTGAGGTAAAGAGCAATACAATACAGGTTATCCCTGCTGCCTGCGAGGGCTGTCCCATTAACCGTTTTCAGGTAACTGAAAACTGTCAGAAATGTATGGCAAAATCGTGTCAGAGCGCGTGCGCGTTCGGCGCGATAACAATTACAGGCAGAGGCGCATATATTGACCAGACAAAATGCCGTGAATGCGGAAAGTGCGCCGAGGCTTGTCCTTATCACGCAATAGCAGATTTAATGCGTCCCTGCAAACGCAGCTGCGACGTCGGCGCTATTACAATAGGCGGCGACAAGCTTGCTACAATTGACGAAAGCAAATGCGTCAGCTGCGGTCACTGCGCGGCGGCTTGTCCGTTTGGCGCAATTTCAGATATGTCACAGATAACTGAGGTAATAAACAAAATAAACGATAAGAATACCACAACCGTCGCTATCCCTGCCCCTGCTGTCGAAGGACAGTTTGGCGCTGAGGCTACTATCGGACGTATGATTACAGCATTAAAAGAGCTTGGCTTTGACGAAGTTGTAGAGGTTGCGCTCGGTGCTGACGCTGTTGCGTATAACGAGGCACAGGAGCTTATTGAAAACCACGAAAAGGGCGAGAAAATGACAACCTCCTGCTGTCCTGCATTTGTAACTCTGATAAGAAAGCACTACCCGAAACTTGTCGATAAAATGTCGAACACAGTTTCTCCTATGGTTGCAACGGTACGATGGATAAGAGAAAATATACCTAATGCTTATATAGTATTTATCGGTCCTTGTATGGCTAAAAAGGAAGAGGCTAAATTCGGAGTTGAAGGCAGTCCCGACGCAGTTATGACCTTTGAGGAACTTAACGCAATGTTTGATTCAAGAAGAATTGACCCGTCTAACTGTCAGGAAACCCCGACAGAAGCTACTTCATACGGACGCCGTTTCTCTGGTGCAGGCGGAGTTACAGAGGCAGTTATGAAAGCTGTTAAAGAAATGGGCTGTACCGACCCGATTAAGGCTAAGGGCTGCAGCGGTCTTAAAGAATGTAAAGTCGCTCTTGCAATGCTGAATGTGAATAAGCTGCCCGAGGATATTATCGAGGGTATGGCCTGCGAAGGCGGCTGTATGGCGGGTCCGGGGTCAATTGCGCCGATGACCCAGCTTAAAACCGCAAGAATGAAGAAAATAAAGGGCAAAGAGGACGACAATATAACCGAAATGCTGAACGGTCACGAATTTATGTCTGTTGATATGGAACGCGACCACGAATAAAAAGAGAGAACCCCCGTTATATATAACGGGGGTTCAATGCACACATAATTAAATAAAATCCTCTATATTCAATTGTAATGTAAGCCGACATACTTACGTTCTCTGCCCTCCTTTGCAATAAAAAATGCGCTATCAGCAAGATAGCGCATAAAAACGCTACTCCTAATAGTCGCCAAACTAATCTAAAACCTTATATGCGTATACAAAAAGTGGAGTATGCATTTTTTAACATTATTTTAAAGTATCTTTTTATCTGAAATTCAAGCTCGGCATTCCGAACTGCATAGAATATTCAAGCAGACGGTTTTGTATTTCAACCTTTCTGTCGCCCTGCGCGATTGCAGGCTGATAGTCGTTATATTCGTCGTGCGAAGAGATAGTCGCAGGAATCAGCGCCATATTGTCGTCCTCCTGCATTACTCCGTCTACAAAAGTAAATACCTGTCTGTAAATAACGGTATCCTTATCGGCAGGGTTATTATTACCTCCGAAACAGAAATTACCAATGCTGTACGCTATATAACGTCCGTTATACTTCTCTATGCCCTGTAAAACGTGAGGGTGCGTTCCTATAACAAGGTCAGCTCCCAAATCAACCGCCTTGTGCGCTAACTGTATCTGTTCGGCTGACGGTTCATTCGATTTTTCCTCGCCCCAGTGCATACTCACTATAACAAGCTGCGCGCCTAGTCCCTTTACCGAACCGATTGCCTTTTCAAGCTTTTCCGCCTCCGCCTCGTTCAGCGCGTTTATGCCGACAAGTCCGACGGAAATACCGTTCACTTCACGGATTGAAGTGTTTGTTCCTATAAAATTGGATATACCTGCCTCGTTTAAATATTTAATCGTGTCGGTCAGGCTGACGTCACCGTAATCCGCGCTGTGGTTATTGGCAAGGTTCGCCGCCTCAACGCTCGACGAGGATAAAATCTGTATATATTCGGGCTTGCCGCGGAAAGCAAACGTTTTATCCTGTCGCGAACCCTGATTTGAAAGCGTACCCTCAAGGTTAACTATAGTAAGGTCGTCCTCCGCAAAAAGCTGCGCGACATTTCTGAAAAAATACGAATAATCGCCGTTCTGCGCCTCTGCGTATGAAACAAAGCTGCCGTCGCTCGGAGCGTTTGCATCAGTTGCAAAGGTACAGTCGCCAACCGCTGTTATACACACTGTCGAAACGGTCGGAGTATACTCCTTGTCCGCCTTTTTTATCTTTATTGTTTTTCCCGAAATTCCCACTGCAACGCCTGCTATAAACAATGCCGCCGCAATAACGGATACTATTTTTCTTGTACTCATTAAACTTCTCCAAATAAAATATATTTCATATAGTAATTTTATTCTAATAAGACAATTTTGTCAATAATAAATTACAATTTCGTTATATGACTTGACTATTTAGCATAATAGTTATAAAATGAAGATACAAAACAAATAGTGGAAAGGGGTAATCCATAATGAACAATTTTGAAACAATTGCACCGGTAGCGGTATTTGTATGCGCTGTAATTGCGCTTGCGTTCTCAATGTTCAACTTTTTCTCCGTTAAGAAAAAGCCTGAAGGAACAGACGCAATGAAAGCTATCGGCGAAAAAATCCGTAAGGGCGCTATGGCGTATTTAAAGCGTCAGTATAAAACAGTAGGCATTTTCTTTGCTATAATGTTTGTTATACTGCTTGTGCTTGCATTTGCAGGCTTTTTAACGCCGTTCGTACCGTTTGCTTTCCTGACAGGCGGCTTTTTCTCAGGTCTTTCAGGATTTATCGGTATGAAAATAGCTACATATGCAAATACAAGAACTGCCAACGGAGCGCAGCAGGGACTTAACAAAGGTCTTAAAATAGCTTTTGCGTCAGGCTCTGTTATGGGACTTACTGTTGTAGGTTTGGGACTTCTTGATATAAGCGTGTGGTTTATGCTCCTGAAGTTTGTGTTTAAACTTGATATTAATGATATTATGACTGCAATGCTTACCTTTGGTATGGGCGCAAGCTCAATGGCTCTGTTCGCGCGTGTGGGAGGCGGTATATTTACAAAGGCTGCCGACGTCGGCGCTGACCTTGTAGGTAAAGTTGAGGCAGGCATACCTGAGGACGACCCTCGAAATCCTGCTTGTATCGCAGATAACGTTGGAGATAATGTCGGCGACGTTGCAGGTATGGGCGCTGATTTGTATGAGTCATATGTAGGTTCAATTATTTCCTGCGGCGCGCTTGCGGCGGCTGCCGGTCTTGGTTTCAGCGGCGTAATTGTACCTATGCTTATTGCGGCAATCGGTATAATCGCCTCTATAATAGGTACATTCTTTGTATCGACAAAAGAAGGCGCAACTCAGAAATCACTTTTAGGTTCGCTAAGACGCGGTACATATATTTCCTCAATACTTTCGGCAATCGGTGCGGCAGTGCTTATATTCACACTCCTCCCCGACAATTCGAACGTATTCTGGGCAGTTATTTCGGGACTTGTTGCAGGTGTTCTGATTGGATTCTTCACTGAATACTATACGTCAGATTCATATAACCCGACAAAGAAGCTGTCGGCGTCGTCGGAAACAGGCTCGGCTACAATTATTATTGACGGTATAGCGCTCGGTATGGCGTCAACTGCCATTCCCGTAATTATAATCGGTATTTCAATTATTGTAAGTTTCTTCACAGCAGGCGGAAACACAAGCTTTGAATCGGGACTTTACGGCGTAGGACTTTCGGCGGTTGGTATGCTGTCAACGCTCGGAATTACACTTGCTACAGACGCTTACGGTCCCGTTGCCGACAACGCAGGCGGTATTGCTGAAATGTCAGGACTTCCCGAAGTGGTTCGTGAAAGAACAGACGCGCTTGATTCGCTCGGAAATACCACAGCAGCTACAGGCAAAGGCTTTGCAATAGGTTCTGCGGCTCTTACTGCTCTTGCGCTTATCGTTTCATATACCGATAAAATCGAAGGACTGGGACAGACACTTAACCTTTCAGTTACAAATCCTGCCGTACTAATCGGCTTGTTTGTCGGCGCAATGCTGCCGTTCCTGTTCAGCGCTCTTACTATGAAGGCAGTCGGACGCGCGGCTCAGAAAATCGTTGTTGAGGTCAGACGTCAGTTTAGAGAAATCAAGGGACTTATGGAGGGTCAGGCTGAGGCTGATTACGAAACCTGCGTTGACATCTGTACAAAGTCCTCGCTTAAAGAAATGATTCTTCCTGCCGCGCTCGGAATTATTTCTCCGATAATCGTAGGTCTTGTACTTGGAGTAAACGGCGTTGTCGGAATGCTGGCAGGCGCGCTTATCTCAGGCTTTGCTCTTGCTATTATGATGGCAAACTCAGGCGGTGCTTGGGATAATGCCAAGAAGTACATTGAGGCAGGCAACTTCGGCGGTAAGGGCAGTGAAAACCACAAAGCGGCAGTTGTCGGCGATACAGTCGGTGACCCGTTCAAGGATACTTCCGGTCCATCGGTTAATATCCTTATAAAACTTCTGTCAATGGTTTCAATCGTCTTTGCGGCAATTGTAGCAACCTACGGCGGTATGGGCTTATTCTAAAGAATTTTTACAGAGCTGTTGCTAAATGCGGCAGCTCTGTTTGTTTATGCTCTAAACTGTTGCTAAAAGGAAAAAATTGTGCTACAATAGTTACATACAAACTTTTGGGGAGAATGATTATGATTGCAATAATAGATTACGGCGCTGGAAATCTTCACAGCGTAAAAAATGCTCTCGACTTTCTCGGCGCAGAATCAAAAATAACAGGCAGCGCCTCGGAAATACTATCCGCTGATAAGGTTATTTTACCCGGAGTCGGAGCATTCGGCAGCGCAATGAATGCGCTTACAGCAAGCGGTCTGAAGGAAGTGATTTTTGAAGTTGCTGACAAATGCACACCTCTTTTAGGCATTTGTCTTGGCTTACAGCTTATGTTTGAAAAAAGCGAGGAGGCGCCAGACGTTAAAGGGCTCGGACTTTTTAAAGGCACTATTGTAAAAATACCCGACAGAGGGCTTAAAATACCTCATATGGGCTGGAACAGTATCGAGGTCGTAAAGGACAGCCGTATTTTAAATAATATCGGTGAAAATCCGTTCGTTTACTTTGTTCATTCGTATTATCTCAACGCGTCTGATGAAGGCGTAGTTTCCGCCTATACCGATTACGGCGAACGTTTAGGAATAGCGGTTGAGAAAGACAATGTATTCGCGACGCAGTTTCACCCCGAAAAAAGCGGTGAAACAGGAATGAAGATATTAAAGAATTTTATCAATTTAGGGAGATAATTATGTACGCAAAACGAATAATTCCCTGTCTGGACGTAAAAAACGGCAGAGTTGTAAAGGGAGTAAACTTTGTAAATTTAATAGACGCAGGCGACCCCGTCGAATGTGCGAGGGTATATGATAAGGCAGGAGCGGACGAGCTTGTATTTCTCGATATAACCGCCTCTTCCGACGAACGGAATACAGTAACTGAAATGGTTGAGGCTGTCGCCAAACAGGTCTTTATACCGTTCACTGTCGGCGGTGGTATACGCACCGTCGAAGATTTCAGACGTATACTTAACGCAGGCGCGGATAAAGTTGCTGTAAACAGTGCGGCGATAAAGCGTCCTGAACTGATACGCGAGGCAGCTGAAATATTCGGAAGTCAGTGTGTGGTGTGCGCTATTGACGCCAAGCGCAGGGACGACAAAAGCGGCTGGGACGTATACCTGAACGGCGGCAGAGTAAATACAGGTATAGACGCGCTTGAATGGGCTAAACAGGCTGAGGAACTGGGCGCAGGTGAAATACTGCTCACCAGTATGGACTGTGACGGAACAAAAGCAGGTTATGACCTTGAACTTACAAAAAAAATAAGCGAAAATGCAAAAATCCCTGTAATCGCGTCGGGCGGAGCAGGCACAATGGAACATTTTCTCGACGCATTCCGCGAAGGTAAGGCGGACGCTGTGTTAGCCGCGAGCCTGTTCCATTTCAAGGAAATAGAAATAAACGATTTAAAAAAATATCTTCGCAGTAACGGCGAAAGCGTAAGACTGTAAAAGGAGTATAACAGATATGAGTAAAAAGAACAGACGCAAAACCATAAAGAAAAAAGAAAGTGCAATTGCTAAAAATGATTTCAGCGTAGATGATTCAAAAATCTATATTATAGCTACGCTTATAATGTTTCATATTGCGCCTCTGATAATGGTAATGCTCGGAGAAAACGGTCAGCTTTTGCTGCTGCAAACTTTTCTTATGATGTTAAACCCTATTTTCATTTCACTTGCAGGACTGATTTACGGCATAAAAAAAGGATTTAACCTTAAACTGCCTGCATTTATGGGATTTCTTGCGCTTATTTCAATACCTATGTACTATAAGTTTGATACGCTTGCATATACGATTCAGACAACTGTTATTATGGGAATTGTTTATTTGATTTTTGCATTCGGCGCAACGGTCATAGGCGCATTTTTAAGAAAGCTTTTAAGATTTGAATAAGGAGTCTGCATATGGAAAATACAAAGCTCTATACGGCGGTCACTCAAATGACACCTGCCGTTTACAAGGATTTTTACAAAATCTATTACAGAGAAAGACTGCGCGTGTACACGATGATTACAGCGGTTATAGGCGTGCTTTTGATTGCGGCAGGTCTGTATATTTATAATAAAGAATTTGGTATTATGTGGGCAGTGCTTGCGGTATGGATTGGCGCCGTGTTGCTGGTATATCCTCGCGTAGCATATAAAAAGCCGTATAAACGTGCAAGGAATTCAAGTCTTACAACACGATTTATTTTCTATGAGAACTACGTTTCAGAACGTACAAACTCTGTCACTACCGATTACAGCTACAGTTCACTTCTTAAAGTGCTTGAAACAAGCAGGTATATTTTTATTTTTCATTCAATGGAAAGCGTAAGTATTGTTGTAAAGTCGGGCATTAAGGAAAACACAGATGAACTGTGCCGTTTTCTCTCGCAAAAAACTTCTTATAAAAAAATTTTAGGATAAAATGCGATATTTTAACCGTCTAATCCGTATTTATATATAGAATGAAGATAAGCTCCTCATTTTATATAAAGTCTATAAACATAAAAAATTTATAAACTTTTAAACCAAACTCTTCACTTATGTATCTAATATATGATACAATGACTAAAAGGGCAATGGACGGAGGCGGTGGAAGTGACACGAACAGAATTGAGAAACAGCAGAGCACAGCGTACTCGCAGAAAAAGAGCAAGACGCATTAGACGTATGCGCGGCATAATGATTGTTATATTAGTAATCAGCGCGGTACTTTGCGGTACGCGTCTTGCCAAAAATATGCGTTACAGCGGCATTAATGCAGAGGACGGTGTTCCACTGCTTTTGCAGACAGACGAACGTTGGAAAGATACCCCATACGGTAACAGTACGATTGAAATAAGCGGCTGCGGTCCTACCTGCCTCTCAATGGTACTTGTTGCTCTGACAGGCAATCAGGATATGACCCCTGCGTCTGTTGCGGAATTTTCACAGACAAACGGTTATTATGTGGACGGAATAGGTACAAGCTGGTCGCTTATGTCTGACGGCGCCAAGAAACTCGGACTTAAAGTAAAAGAACTTCCTCTTGATGAAAAAACGATTGCGGACAGGCTTAATAACGGTTATCCCGTTATATGCAGTGTCACTCGCGGTGATTTTACCGATGAAGGGCATTTTATTGTACTCACCTCATACGAGAACGGTTCGTTTCGTGTGAATGACCCGAACAGCAGTGTAAACAGTGCGCGGGCGTGGAGCTATGACAGACTGAAAGGACAAATCAGCGCAATGTGGACATATAGAGGATAGAGCCTTTTTACTGACATATGATAAAAAAGAGCCATAAGGCTCTTTTTTTATGCAAAACGTATCGTTTTTATAACCTGATTATCAATCGGTCTGTCCTGCATATCAGTTTGAGTTTCGGCAATTTCATCAACAACTTCCATACCGTCCGTAACCTTACCGAATGCAGCATACTGACCGTCAAGGTGCGGTGCGTCATCGTGCATAATAAAGAATTGACTCGACGCACTATTCGGAAACATTGTACGCGCCATACTTAACACACCACGCGTATGCTTTAGCGGATTTGGCACACCGTTCTGGTCAAACTCACCCTTTATACTCTCAGTGTGTTTTTGTTCACCGTCAACGGTAAATCCGCCGCCCTGAATCATAAATCCTGCAATTACACGGTGAAATATCAAGCCATCAAAGAAATTATCCTCAATAAGCTTTCTGAAATTCTCAACGGTTATCGGTGCAATATCTGGATAAAGTTCCGCTTTGATAACCTTTCCGTCTTCCATTTCTATTTCAATATTCATTAATATACCTCCCTAAAATAATTCTGCCGGCGGCGCAATCTGTGACAATTCATCGTCGGTTTCATCATCTTCTTCGTCGTCCTGTAACGGTTTTGCAGTTGACTTTGCAGTCGGTTTAGGTGTTTCCTCGTCCTCATCTTCATCGTCATTCTTCGACGGTTTCGAGGTCGATTTAGATGACTTACTGCTCTTTTTAGAACCGGAACCCGAATCAATAGTAATTGTTTCAATAACTATCGCTTTTACAGGAACGTCCTCCATACCTGCCGACGCCACCGTACCTGTTTTTACAGACGCAATATCATCAACAACTTCCATACCTTCAGTAACACGACCGAATGCGGCATATTTACCGTCCAGATGCGGAGAATCCTGCTGTACTATAAAGAATTGACTTGACGCGCTGTCCATAACCTGTGTACGCGCCATTGAAATTACTCCGCGAGTATGAGAAAGAGTATTTTCAAAACCGTTATCGGCAAATTCACCCTTAATTGAAGTGGTTTTCTGCTCTTTCAGATTTTCATCATAACCGCCGCCCTGAATCATAAAGTCCTCAATAACTCTATGGAAAATTGTTCCGTCATAAAAACCATCTTCTGCAAGCTCAACAAAGTTTGCCACCGTTTCGGGCGCAAGATCGGGATATAGTTCAAGCTCTATTGTGTCACCGTCTTCAAGCTCTATTGCTGCGTTTATTGTATTCTTTACAAGTTCGGGATTCGGCGTAGGCGCGCCATTCTGTTCTTCTCCCGACTTACAAGATGTCAAAAGCATCATTATTGATAAAATTATAGCTGTAATACTAACTGATTTTTTCATAATTATTCAACTTCTCCTTCTGCCTGATTCTCTGTCTGCTCTGATGTCTGTTCTTCTTCCTCGGATTCCTCTTCCCTTTCGGTACGGGCAATACTTACAACATTAACGTCGTCTGCAAGCTTCATCACTCTTACGCCCTGCGTCTGACGGCTGTAAGATGATATTTCGTCAGTGTGCATTCTTATGATAACGCCGTCCGAGGTAATAAGAATTATATCGTCCCCGTCAGTAACCGTTTTCATTCCCGCAAGTCTGCCTGTTTTATCCGTAATCTTATAAGTGAAGATACCCTTACCGCCTCTCGACTGAATACGATACTCGTCAAGCGGAGTCTTTTTGCCGTAACCGTTTTCCGTTACGGTCAAAAGCTGTGTTTCAGGCAATGCCGTGGACGCGCCTATAACATAATCACCGTCGCGCAGGTCGATACCCTTAACACCTCTTGTTGTACGTCCCGTCTGACGAACCTCGCTTACGCTGAAACGTATCGCATAACCGTTATGCGTACCCAGAATAAGGTCCTGTTCATTATCGGTAAGTTTAACGCGGATAAGCTCGTCGTCCTCGTCTATATTTATAGCGCGCAGACCGCTGTTACGGATTTTCGCATAATCCATAAGAGGCGTCTTTTTAACAACACCGTTACGCGTAATAAATGTCAGATACTTACCGTCCTCAAAATCCTTAATCGCAATCATTGCCGTAACCTTTTCATCAGTTTCTATCGGCAGAAGATTTACAATAGCCATACCCTTTGCCTGTCTCGACGCCTCGGGTATCTGATAGCCTTTCAGCTTATACACAATACCCTTTGTCGTAAAGAACAGAAGATTATGGTGAGTAGTCGTAGTAAACAGGTGCTCGACGAAATCCTCCTCACGTGTAGTCATACCCGAAATACCGCGTCCGCCGCGGCGCTGTGACTTATATGTGTCAACAGGCTGACGTTTTGTATAGCCGTTATGAGTCATTGTAACAACAATGTCCTCCTCGTCTATCAGGTCGTCAATATCAATCTCGTTTGTAACCATTGATATTTCCGTTCTTCTTTCGTCGCCGTATTTATCTCTGATTTTAACAAGATCCTCCTTAACTATTTCAAGCACGCGGCTTTCATTGGCAAGAATATCTCTGTAATCCTCTATCTTAGCGCAAATCTCGGCATATTCCTCCTCGATTTTTTCACGCTCCATACCCGACAAACGTCCGAGCTGCATTTTAACGATAGCGTCAGCCTGCGCGTCCGACAGACCGAAACGCTCGCATAATGCTGCCTTTGCGTCAGGAATATTCTTAGCCGCGCGGATTATGCGTATAACCTCGTCAACATTGTCTATAACAATTTTATAACCCTCTAAAATATGCGCGCGGTCAAGCGCTTTTTGGAGTTCAAATTGGGTACGTCTTGTTATAACGTCCTCCTGATGTGCGATATAATAATCAATCATTTCACGCAGTGTCAGCACCTTCGGCTCCTTATCAACAAGCGCGATAAGGATAATACCAAATGTATCCTGCATTTGCGTAAATTTATAAAGATTATTTAATACCACATTAGGATTTGCGTCGCGTTTAAGGTCAATAACAAGCCGTATAATCTCTGTAGACTCATCACGCGTTGACGAAATACCGTCAATTTTACCATCGCGCACAAGCTCATTTATATGCTTTTCAAGACGTGCCTTATTCACCTGATACGGTATCTCGGAAACAATAATTCTATGCTTTCCGTTATGCTCCTCTATTTCAGCCTTTGCCCTGAGAATTACTCTGCCTCTGCCGGTAGTGTATGCATTCCTGATACCGCTCTTACCCATAATTACTCCGCCTGTCGGGAAGTCAGGACCCTGAATATAAGTCATAAGCTCCTCAGTAGTAATCATAGGGTCGTCAATTACGGCGATTATTCCGTTCACAACCTCATTCAGATTATGAGGGGGTATATTCGTCGCCATACCAACCGCAATACCTGACGAGCCGTTTACCAACAGGTTAGGGAATCTCGACGGAAGTACATCAGGTTCTTTCAGTTTATCGTCATAGTTCGGTACAAAATCAACCGTATCTTTTTCAATATCCGTAAGCATAAGCGCGGATATCTGTGACATTTTAGCCTCCGTATAACGGTAAGCGGCAGCCGGGTCGCCGTCCACACTACCGAAGTTACCCTTACCCTGTACAAGCGGATAACGGAGCGAAAAATCCTGCGCCATACGAACCATTGCGTCGTAAACCGACGTGTCACCGTGAGGATGATACTTACCGAGCACATCACCGACAGTAGCCGCGGATTTCTTAAAATCATTTTCATATAAAAGATTTGATTCGTACATATCGTACAATATACGTCTGTGAACAGGCTTCATACCGTCGCGCACATCAGGCAGCGCACGGCTTACGATAACGCTCATTGCGTAGTCGATATATGCCTTTTTCATCTCACTGTTGAGGTCAACATTCACAATATGCTGGTTTTGAATTGCGTCCATATCCAGCTTTAAATCCTCAGACTTTTTAGCCATATTTTCCTCCTAAGTTTAACGGATTTGTTATTTTTATCTATCTTAATTATTTTACCACAAAACGGCAGAAAAATCAAGGAAAAACCTATAAATTTCCTTGTTTTAACGGCACACGAACACAATACGTCCGCTTTCTTCGCGCGGCTTTGAAAATGTAAGCTCGTCATATGTATCAACAGTTGTAAAGCCTGCCTGTTTTAACAGTGCACGAAGTTCGTTTTCACCGTGAGCGCGCTGCAGATGACGTTCCTCAAAACGTGAATACGTTCCGTTTTTCTCTATAAAAAATGTAAGGAACATATCGGAAAGCTTTTTCTTTTCAAAATACCTGTTCTGCCACGCGTAAAATATCTTTTTACCACCGTGAATAAACGTATTTGAACCGATTATATTTTTCAGCTTATACTCTGTGCTTATATCAAAAATAAACAATCCGCCGTCGTCTATAAAACAGGTTTTTATACGCTTGAAAAGCTTTAAAAGACTCTTGGGCGGCAGGACATAATTAAGACCGTCAATCATACAAATAAACGCGCCCATTGTGCCGTACAAATCAAGGTCTGTTATGTTTTGATTGAGGAACAAAATATCAAGTCCGTCAGCTTTATCACGAGCGACATTCAGCATTTCCTCCGAAATATCAACACCTGTCATATCATAACCTCGCCGAGCAAGCGGAATTGTCATATTTCCCGTACCGCACGCCAAATCACATACAAGCTGAGGATTTACGTCGTACAGGTCAAACAGATTTTCGATATAGTCCGCCCATTTTTCATAGTCTATGTCCTTGTGCATAAATGCGTCATAGACCTGAGCCATATCTGAATAGGTATTCATATCTTCCCCTTCTCCATTCGGTCAAGTATTAGATTATACCCTCCCGCACCATAGTTTATACACCTGTTCACACGGCTTATGGTAGCGGTTGAAGCGCCCGTCTTAGCGGCAATATCGGTATATACATTTTTATCTCTGAGCATAAGTGCAACCTCCATACGCTGACTCATAGACTTTAACTCGGAAATAGTACATAAGTCCGCAAAAAATTTAGTACATTCCTCCTTGGTCTGTAACTGCAACACTGCGTTAAACAGCACGTCCATACTTTTATCGTTAATTTCTTTCATCAAACATTCTCCTTACTTTGTAGAACAACATTTTTGCATAAGTTTTATATCTTTAATATTATATCACTTTAGTTTGTGAAAGTAAAGTGATACATAAAAATTCACTGTCGTGAAATACTAAGATTTGAGAAAAAACGGAGGTAACTTTATGCTTATACTCGTAGTAAGAACACTGATTTTATATATCATAGTTATAATAGCAATGCGTATAATGGGCAAACGTCAGCTCGGAGAATTACAGCCTTCTGAGCTTGTTGTTGCTATAATGATTTCAGACCTCGCCTCAGTGCCTATGCAGGCGATTGACATACCTCTTATATCAGGAATACTGCCTGTTATGACATTGATTATAGCAGAAGTAATGATGTCGTATTTAAGCCTTAAAAGTAAGCGTATGCGCAAACTTCTAAGCGGCGAGGCAAGTATTATTATATATGACGGGCAGATTGACGAACGCGAGCTTGCAAGACTGCGCTTCAACATAAACGATCTGCTTGAAGAACTGCGCCTCAACAGCTGTCACGACGTTTCAGATGTTCAGGTCGCTGTTATTGAGACAAGCGGAAAATTGAGCATAATACCGAAAGACAGTGCACGCACGGCAACAACCGAAGACCTCGCATTAAAAAACCTTCGTCACGACGGTCTGCCCTGTACCATTGTATCGGACGGTGTGCTTGACAAGCGCGAACTTGAAAGGTCAGGAAAAGATATTAAGTGGTTTGAATCAGAAATGAAAAAACGCAGTATAAACAGAATAAAAGATATTTTTATAGCATCGCTTGACGCGGAAGGCGAATTGTTTATACAGCTAAAGAGGAGAGCTATGAAATGAAAGGTGTTGTAATATCGGCATTTATTGCCGTTTTGATTCTTACCGGAAGTATGGCATACACAAAGCATATGGATTCCGTATCACGCGAGCTGGGCGAGATTAACGACAAGGTTATTGAGGCAATTAATGATGAACAATATAATACCGCCGCAGAGTACGTTAATGAACTGATTGACTATCTTGACAGACATCACGCAGTCCTTGCCGCCACAGGCAATCACGAAGATATTGATAAAATCGAAATGAATATTTCAGAACTGTACTCATATGTTGAGGGCGAAGAAAAAACCGACGCACTTTCAAACTGCCGTGTACTTGATTTTCTGTTTGAGCACCTGCCTCAAAATTATAAAATGAAACTGGAAAATGTATTATAAAAAGACAGCTCAATGAGCTGTCTTTTTTTATCCTACAACTGCTGCGTGTGAAATCGTGAAATACAATATCACAATAATACCGAGAATAATTCTGTAATAGCCAAACGCCTTAAAATCGTGACGTCTGATATAATCCATAAGAAATCTTATTGCAAATATTGAAACAACATATGCCACAATCATTCCTACAAGCAGCGTAATCCACTGTTCACCGCTGAACAGACCAAACTCCATAAAATATTTCAGTATTTCTAACGCGCTTGCACCAAGCATTACAGGAACGGCAAGAAAGAAAGAAAATTCAGCCGCCACATTTCTGCCTGCACCCAGTATTACCGCGCCTAAAATGGTAGAACCGCTGCGTGATGTACCCGGAATCATTGCCAACACCTGAAATATACCGATAGCCGCCGCCATTCTGTACGACATTTCACTTATCGCATTAATTTTAGGTGTTTTATTCCTGCTCTCTATCACAATAAACAGAATTCCGTAGATAATGAGAGCCGCTGCAACAACATACCAGTTATATGTCTTTTCCATAATCAGCTTGTCAAACAGTAAGCCGATAACTGCCGCAGGTATGCACCCTACAAGTACCTTACCCCACATAGTCCAAGTGTCACGTTTTTCTATTGCTGATTTTGACGGCGAAAACGGGTTTAATTTACGGAAATACAAAGTTACCACTGCCAAAATCGAACCAAACTGAATCACGACAAAAAACAAATCCTTAAAAGCCTTATCGTGACCAAGCCTGATAAACTGGTCAAGCAAAATCATATGTCCCGTACTGCTTATCGGGAGCCATTCTGTAATACCCTGAACAACCCCAAACACTATCGCATTAAGAATATTCAAAAACAATTGCAACAACTCCTATCTCAACTTTGATTTTACGCTGTTAATAATAAGTTGCGCCGCGCCTTCAATACCAAATTTTTCAGCATTAACGCATAAATCATAGTTGGACATAAGTCCCCAATCTCTGTTTGTGTAGTAGTCATAATAAGTACGGCGTTGTTTGTCGGTTTTAATCACCTTGTCACGCGCTTTTGACTGCGTTATATCCAAAGCCTGCATAACGCGCTTTGCCCTGTAATCCACACCGCCGTAAATGAAAACATTTACTAAATCAACATTTTCACCATCAAGCACATAATCGGCGCACCGTCCTACAATTACACACGAACCCTTCTTTGCAACCTCTTTAATAATTTCTGCCTGAGCAATAAATAATTTATCATTAATCGGCATTTCGTAATAAATCGGCGCGTTTATACCGCGCATTGAATAGTTACCCGACGCAAGCGAATATAAGAAACTGTTCGTCGCGTGTTCATCTACTTCACGCAATGCCTCCTTGCTCATATTGCTTTTCTGCGCAGCCATTTCAACCAGTTCTTTATCGTAAAACGGAATATTAAAATACTCCGCAACCTTCTCGCCAACATCTCTGCCTCCGCTTCCAAACTGCCTTCCGATTGTAATAATTAGTGACATACCAATTCTCCTCTCCTTTTTATTCTGCCATATTTTTATAATGCTCCCAATTCTCATTTACCCTTACAACATAATTACGGGTTTCAGGAAACGGGATATATTTAAGCGACGTACCGTCGTCACTATATTCAGGATTTTTCAGCCAGCTGTCAACATTGCCCATACCTCCGTTATAAGCGGCAAGTACCGTATCAATATTACCATATATATCAATTAAGTGCCTCAGATAATGACAGCCGAACATAATATTCGTTTCAGGGTCCATATAGTCATAACTGCCCTTATAATTCATATCGTTTGCATTCCATTCGGCAGTTTCTTCCGTCAACTGCATTAATCCGCCTGCAATGCCAGAATGTGCCTCAGGCACGAAATTACTCTCAGCTTTTATTACTGCCATAACCAAAAACGGGTCTAAGTCATTTTCCGTTGAATATTTAACAATAAAATCAGCGTATGCGACAGGATATTTCACCCTCTGGCTCGTTTCAATACCGCCGATTACTCCCAAAATAGCGACTGCTATCGCTACAAGAGCTAAAACAGCTTTAAAAATTTTACTCAAAATTATACCTCTTTTATTCTACTATATACGTCCGCTACCTGCTTTTTTAATTCCTGTTCTGTTCCGTTATTTTGAATTATATAACGTGAATGTGACCTGTAAAACTCCTCGTTCGGCTGAGCATCAAGACGCTGTGCAACCTGAAAGTCCGTCAGCTTGTCACGTTCCTTAATTCGTTCAGCTCTTATATCTCTGTCTGCAATAACCGAAACAATAAATTCACAGTCCTGTTCAAAAATACTTCCTATGATAACTGCGCCGTCAATTGCGGCAAGTTCCGCAGTTGAATTTGCTATAATATCAGATACTTTATCTTTAATATACTTATGCGTTATGGTATTCAGCATTTTTGTCTTTTCCACGTCTGAAAAAGCTATTGAAGCAAGATGCCTGCGGTTCAGTGTACCGTCAGTCTGTAAAATCTCATTTCCAAAATATTCAACAAGTTCATTAAGACATTTTGAACCTTTATTTGTAACCTCACGCGATACAGCGTCTGCATCAATAATCTCAACGCCCAATTCGGCAAACATACTGCTTGCCAGTGTTTTACCGCTGCCGCTGCCGCCCGTAATTCCAAAAATCGTCATATCATAGCTCTTTCATAAGTATTACTGCATTTTTAACTATATACTTCTAAATATTTTCTATCTGCCAGTCAATCGGCTTCTTACCCATTTCCTTTAATAAACGGTTTGCCGTTTTGAAGTGACCGCAGCCGAAAAATCCCCGGCTTGCCGACAACGGACTTGGATGAGCCGCCGTCAAAATTTTATGATGTGTACCTGTAATTACTTTTATCTTTTCTTTAGCGTTATTGCCCCAAAGCATAAAGATTACAGGTTCTTCTCTTAAATTAAGCAACTCTACAACACGGTCAGTAAATATTTCCCAACCCTTATTACGATGAGAATTTGCCATTCCGTCACGAACAGTCAAAGAAGAGTTTAAAAGCAATACTCCCTGACGCGCCCATTTTTCCAGATAGCCGTTATTCGGTATATATAAACCAAGTTCATCTTGAAGTTCCTTATACATATTAAGCAGCGACGGAGGAATCTTAACCCCACGCTGTACGGAAAATGCAAGCCCGTGTGCCTGACCCACCTCGTGGTAAGGGTCCTGACCAAGTATAACCACCTTTGTATCTGCATATGACGTCCATTTTAACGCATTAAAAATGTCATACATATCAGGATGGATATTATGTGTTGAATATTCCGCTTTCAAAAAGGCACGCAATTTTTTATAGTATTCCTTGTCAAATTCACCATCTAAAATATTGTCCCAGTCGTTCCCTATGTTAACCATCTGTGTGCCCCCTTTGCTATATATGTATATTATAACAAAAAAATCACTGAATTGCAATTGTTTATTGGAATTTTTAAATAATATTACATCTGTCCTTTATCCTATCACTTTTTAATTTAATATCAGACATAAAAAAGAACAGTCCCGAGGGACTGTTCTTATATTTACTAATATTTAAATTAGTTAACCTTTACAAATGTATCGTAAAGAATCTTAGCAGCCTGAGCTCTTGTAGCGTTAGCTACCGGAGCAAACTCTGTATCAGATACACCATTGATGATACCTGCGTCTGCAAGTGTCTGAACAGCTGTTGCAGCATATTCAGCAATTGAACCAGCGTCAGCAAATGACATTGTTCTTACAGAAGATACATCTTTGTTCATTACCTGAGCAGCCTTATATGTCATAAGAGCCATATCCTGTCTTGTAATCAAGTCGTTCGGACCGAAGTTACCATCGCCGTAACCTGATACAATACCAAGTGAGTTAGCTACTGATACTGCGTGATAGTACCAAGCCTCTGAAGGTACATCATTGAATAGAACGTCTGCAGCTAAGTTTGTCTTACCGATTGCGCCGATAAGAATCTGGCAGTATTCTGCTCTTGTGATGTTACCGTTCGGGTTGAATGTACCGTCGCCGTAACCTGAAACTATACCCTTAACTGAAAGTACCATTATAGCCTGCTTAGCCCATTCAGCCTGATCTAAGTCAGAGAATGATGTGAATAGACCACCATTTACACCACCGTTTGCAGGAGGAGCTATAGCGCCACCGCCACTATTATTGCCATTATCCTTATCTCCGCTGCCTGAGCCGCCGTTACCGCCATTGTTGTTATCTACTTCGCTGATTTTAACAGTTGCTTTCTGAACTTCGTCTGTAACCTTTGTACCGTCAGATACCTTTGTATAAGAAACCTTGAACGGAACTGTCAGTTCACCTGCAGCCATAGCCTTGAATTCCCAAGTGTTTTCAAGATACTTTGTATCATCCTCTGTTGAGTTATCTACATCCTTCTTAGGATAGATACCAAGGTAAGATACAAGGTTAGCTGAATCTGTATCAGCCTTGAAAGCAGCCTCGTCAAATGTAATTGTTACATCTGTAGCGTCTGAAATTTCAGCTGTAACTACTACAGTGTCACCAACATCAGGTCTTGATGGATTGAAGTTTGCTTTAAACTTAGGCTCTGATGGCTTTGGAGGCTCCGGCTCATTGCCGCCGCCAACTTCCTTATCTTCTACAGGAGGTACTAACTGAATTTCATCTTCTGCAGCATTTACTGTAGTTGAAATTGCAAACTTACCATCTGTATAGAACTCAAATGTCATCTTAGCGATAACATCTGAAACTTTCTTGTCTGCTACATAACCGTGAATTATGTTTTTATATTCTTCAACAGTCTTGATTTCCTTACCATCATACTTAGCGATAAAGTCTGAACCATATGTTGCAGCTACGCCGTCTTTCTTAACGTCAACTGTCATATATGTTGTCTTACCTGCATCTTCTACAGCCTTAGCAGCTGTTGCAGCGTCTTTATCAGTATAATCCTTCAAAGCAGCTGTCTTCTTAACGACAGGCTTAGTTCCAAAATCTTCTGGATCAACTCTCAAAATTGGAGCTGTAATACCAACAACTGTTTCTGTTGTTTCTGCACCTATTTGATATTTATTTCCTTCTGCAGGTGTAATCTTTCCTGCTGAAAGTGTCATATCTATGTAGCTAGTAATAGCTTTCTTTAACGGTAATGTAATTGTTACTACTGTACCATCTGCATTTGCAAGCGCAAATCCTGCTCCACTTGCACAATTCATCTTGATTCCTGTGCCTTCTGAATAGCTTGCTCCACCGTTAGCATTCTTTACATTAGCATCAAACTCATATGATGTATCTGTAAGCTTTTCTACATCAATGACATCTGTATCAACCGGAAGTGTAAAGTTCATACCACTGAATGGACCTGCAATATTCTTTAACTGTACCTTTACAGTAACCTTTGATGTTAAATCTGTATTAGCTTTGTCAAGTACAAGATTATATCCTGTATCCGGCTGCGGTTCTATCGGAGTTGGACCTACCGGCAATTCTTCTTCACCCGGACGATCAACCGTGCTTGGAGGTGTACTTGGATCTCTTGGAACATCTACTGTCGGAGCTGTAATACCAACAACTGTTTCTGTTGTTTCTGCACCTATTTGATATTTATTTCCTTCCGCCGGTGTAATCTTTCCTGCTGAAAGTGTCAATGTCATAGATGAAGTAATAGCCTTCTTTAACGGTAATGTGATTGTTACTACCGTACCATCTGCATTTGCAAGCGCAAATCCAGCACCGCTCGCACAATTCATCTTGATTCCTGTGCCTTCTGAATAACTTGCTCCGCCATTAGCATTCTTTACATTTGCGTCAAACACGTATGATGCATCTGTAAGCTTTTCTACATCAACATACTCTGTGTCTACTGGAAGTGTAAAATTCATACCGCTAAATGGACCTGCAATATTTTTTAACTGTACTTTTACAACTGCTTGATTGACATTAGAAGCTGCCTCATCAAACACTAATACATATCCTGCGTCTATGCTGTCTGCATTTGATGCAGCATTTGCAAAAACACCACATACAGAAAACAACATTGTCATTGCTGCAAACAAAGACACAAATTTCTTTGTAACTAATTTCATTTTAATTGTTCTCCCTTCAAACTATAATAACAAAGTTATAGCTTTTAATGCATAATTATTAATTCTCGCCAAGAAGTTTCTTAAGCTCACAAGGTTTATCAAGTTCATACTTAAGAATATCAACAGCATCTTCAAAGTCGATTTCGCCTGCCTCAATGTCTACAATATTAGCATTAAGTTTCTGCTCATCGGTAAGTGTCACTTTGTCAAGTTCGTACTTTAAGATAAGTACAGCATCTTCAAAGTCGATATCTGTATCGCCTAAAGTAACCTGACCGTAATTAGCTGCTGCTGTTTTACCGCCAAATGTTGCCTTGTAAACCTTACCTGATGAACCGCCAACAAGAACAGTATAATTGTTGTTCTCTGTATTAACCTTTGACGCGTCAAGCTTAACCTCTGTAAGCTCAGCTGTCTGGTCAATACCGATAATGTTCTCAGCTACTACAGTAATACCTGTATCAGAAGCCGAAACTTCAGAAGGCTTAAGAACAAGCACTGTCTTGATTGCATCATCTGCATTTGGTAATGTTGTCAACGAAACAACGCCTGTTTCGGTGTCGTATGTACCCACAATACCGTCGCTGCCCTTTAGGTCAACCTCAGCAGCCATTGCTGATGCAGAAAGCGCAGCTGTGATTGCCGCTACTGCCGTGCATGATAGAAATAATTTTGTAAATTTCTTCATTTTTGTTTACCCCTTTTCTAATTTAGATTTTTTTGCTTTGTTTGAACGCCTTTTCGCTCGGCGCACATACAAGTTACATTCATATATCTACATTATAAACTAATTATTATTAAATTTCAATTCTTTTTTGGTTTTACGTCTGATTTTGTTAATCTATCATAATTTATTCGTCATTTTTTGTGGATTTTATACAAAGACCCATTTATCCTTTTAGTAAAGAACGATAATCACGGCTGCCAACTTTCAGCTCCAAGTCAATATTCTTCCGCGCCATAATCTGTACGATTTTTGTTACGTCCTTTGTGTCAAAATTCACTATAGGCATATAGTAACACTCGCGCGCATACGTTTCCACATAAAATATATCCATACTCGACAAAGTTTTTTTTCTATAGAAATCCTTTGTCTTTTCAATCTTTTTCAGACTCTTATGAAACGGCATTGACGCGTCGGTATTACGCTTTACAAAATTTTTCGTACCTATTACAACAGTATGGATTTCATCAAGAGGTATCTCTACAAGCTTTGTCTTTGCAGGGATAAACTCACTGAAAATTTTCAGCTTACTGTCATAATCATACGGCAGAAAATCGTTTGACCAGTTTTTCATATACAGGTTTTCGCGGTCGGTTGCTATATATGTCGCAAAAACGGAATTTATCCTTATAAGAACGTATGTTGCCGCCAGAATCAGCGCGATAAACCAAGCAACGCAAAACAACCATTCCTTTTTTATCAGGTTATACACCATCATAGCGAGTGAAAACACCGAAAGCAGAGTCATTGCCGTTACAATAACCGTATTTTTCCGTCTGTATCCTGCGCGCGTCCGCGCTCTAAGCTCTACCATTTGTCCCCCAACCTTTCTCAATAAACACGCCTTGCGCCTGCATATTCACTGCGGTAATAATCAGTATCAATCGACTGATATTTTACAACATCTCCCGTACGCGGAGCGTGTATCATCATATTGTTTCCTGCGTATATTCCAACGTGGTGAATATATCCGTTCTGCTCAAAGAAAACCAAATCACCTGCCTGCAGCTCGTCGCGGTTTACAGCAGTTCCGTTCCTGAACTGATCCTCCGCAACACGGCTTACATTTATACCAAGCGTATTCATCACATACTGTACAAGTCCCGAACAGTCAAAGCCCGACGGCGTTGTTCCGCCCCAGACATACGGTGTGCCGAGATACTTCTCCGCCTCAGCCACTATCGCCGCGCCCGCTGCGCTGTCATAGCGGATATTATGTGCCGTTACAGTCGGGTCACCGGTTGTGTATTCGGGTTTACTTCGCCAACGAGCAAGCTTTTTATAGCCTGCGGTAGCTTTTACCTGTTTTCTGATTATCTTTTTCTTTGTTACAGTCCTGCCGCCTTCATCTATGTCCACCAGCTCTTCATCATAGAAGTACAGCAGTCCGAGTTCCTCGTCCTCGTATACAAAGTAGTACTTATCGTCACGGTCAAGAATTATTTCGTCTATTACAGGTTCAGGCTGTTTTACCTCAAAAGCAACGCAGTCCTGAGCTTTTTCCACTTTTGTACCGCGCCTCAGAGCTGTAACATACAAGAAACATTTTCCTGTTCCGACGCCCTGTATTACCGCCTCATTTTCATCCTCGACTATCTTACTTGCAACAAGACGGTTATCACAATAAAGGTCAACATAAAAATCGTGGTAACGGTCTGACTTCCACGATATTTCAACCGTATCACCGTCAAGTATGCCGTTCGCGTACGGCGTTATAATTTCCACACCGCTGTCATACGCGCTGCCGTAGCTTAACATCAGTTCGTCCGCGCTCAGCGCGTCACCATAATCGGTAACAGCGCTTACAATAAGTCTGTAATCGCGTCCTTCCTTAAACAGCTCGGAAGGAAGAGTTATTTCCGTTTCATCAGTAATTATGTACTCATTCACAGCATATTCGTCATTCTCAACATCGAACATTTCTATGTGATATTCCGTCGCTGTCTGCTCCTCAAGCTGTATAACAACATCATCACCCGCACGGTACTCCGTTTCCATTGTCGGAAGCAGCAGTACGGGTGCAGTTACTTCGTCAACGCCGTTTATGGTATAGTCCTCGTCGGGAAGGCTTACGGTCTGCACCTCTTCAACAGCCGCCGCCTTATCCGTATCTGAAATTATACTTGTATTTATTCCGCCCGACATATCGGTAGAAGTGCTTATCCCTACCGCCGTCGTATACAGCGCGTCCTGTGTCAGTATTTCGCTTTCGTCCTCCAAAAGCTGTCTGTATACCGAGAACACGTCAAAACCAGATTGTGTAATCATATCATCGCGTTCATTCGTTACACCAAGTGTACCAAGCCAAGCTTGTGAGCTCATCTGCGAATCCTCAACGTAAATCGGCAGCATATTTTTTGCGCGGTTTGCGTTTATCATATCGAGAAGTATCATTGATTTTGAACGCTTGATTGAGGCTGTATCAACCCCGTCGCGGTAACGCGGATTGTAAAGCACCGAATCCACTTTGCCGTCGGGCGTATGATAGAACCTGAAACAGCGGTTATCTGTATAATCCGCTGTACGCGCAAAATCGTCACCGGCGTTTATACCGTCTATGTCAAATGCCTGACTGTTTGAATAGAAAGCGCATATTCTGTCCGCCTCAACTCCAACCATAAAATATGAGGAGCAGTCGGCATTATAAACATACCAGTCAAAGCCGTATTCGGTTTCGTCTATGCGGTTAGGCTCGCCGAATGTGTCAATCACCGTACCGATATTCGAGCCGACCGTGATTTCACCGCCATTTACCGTCATAGTCACATTCTGAGCAAACATATCATAAACCGTAGTTATAAGCGTTTCACATTCCTCACGCGTAAGCTCCTTATTAGGTTCACTGCCGAACTTCGCCGTCACTATTCCCTGTTTCATCATAAATGCATAGGGAATTCTGTTCTTTTCGTCTATGTACGCATTGTCGTAGCATTTATTTAAAATCGCGTTCGATTCGTCCTCGTATATTGTGTAGCTGTCGTTATAGCTTACTATTGTCTTGTAAAGGATTGATATAAAATCCTGTTTCCTTATTGTTTTTTCCTCTAAAGCCTCTTGCGTATCCTCAAGATTTATGTAGCCGAGCACTACTGATTTTAACAGTCCCTCGTCAAACTCCGCTACCTCCAGTCCGTCGGGCACGGCAACCTCGGACAGTGTAAGGCTTTCGTACAATTCCACTGCTCGTTCAAGCGCCTCAGTCTGCGGTACAGCCGACGACGCAAGTACAACCTCGCTTATCTTGTGTGCACCCGAAGCAAGCAGTACCGCCGATAAAATGGCGCACAATACTACTTTTTTACTTATTTTCAAGCACATCACCGTCCTTACTCAAAATTATACATTGTATATTATATCAAATTTATTTTAACTTGTCTATAAACAAAATGTTAATTTTTTATGACTATTTTTTCAGTATTGTTAAAGTTTAATGTTGACACTTATGGTAAAATATTATAAAATAGCTATGATTGAAATTATAAGGAGATATGAATATGCTTGATAAATTAGAGGCGTTAGAAGAACGCTTTGCTTTTGTTTCTGAAAAAATAAGCGACCCCGAAGTTATTGCAGATCAGGATTCGTGGCGCAAATACTGTAAGGAACATTCTGACCTTACGCCGATTATAGATAAATACAGAGAACTCAAATCCGCCAAACAGACGATTGAGGACGATAAGGAAATGCTTTCCGCTCCTCAGGACAAAGATTTTGAGGAAATGATACGCGCAGAAATGTCAGAGGCTGAGGAAACCGTAAAAACCGCCGAAGAAGAATTGAAACTGCTCCTGCTCCCGAAAGACCCTAACGACGATAAAAACGTAATTATGGAAATACGCGGCGGTACGGGCGGCGACGAGGCGGCGCTGTTTGCCGCTGATTTAATGCGTATGTATTCAATGTACGCAGAAACAAAGAACTGGAAAATTGATATTCTAAGCTCAAACCCAACCGACATAGGCGGTTACAAGGAAGTCAGTTTCTCGATAGAGGGTCAGGGGGCTTACAGCCGTCTGAAATTCGAAAGCGGCGTACACCGCGTACAGCGCGTACCTGAAACTGAATCAAGCGGACGTATTCATACTTCTGCCGTTACCGTTGCCGTACTTCCCGAAGTAGAAGAAGTTGAAGTTGAAATAAATCAAAACGATTTGAGAATTGACGTGTTCCGCGCAGGCGGTCCGGGCGGTCAGTGCGTAAACACAACGGATTCAGCCGTAAGAATTACTCATATCCCGACAGGCATTGTCGTGTCTTGTCAGGACGAAAAATCTCAGCATAAAAATAAGGATAAGGCAATGAAAATCCTTCGTTCGCGTATTTACGAGGTTATGGAGGAACAGCGCCACAAGGAAATTGCGGACGAAAGAAAGTCACAGGTAGGTTCGGGCGACAGAAGCGAGCGCATAAGAACGTATAACTTTCCGCAGAGCCGTGTGACTGACCACAGAATAAATCTGACCCTTTACAAGCTTGAACAAGTGCTTGACGGTTCACTTGACGAGATAGTAGACGCTCTTGTAACCGCAGATCAGGCGGCAAAACTGGCAAATGCCGAATAAAAATTACAGGGAGAGAGAAAAAATGGAATTTACCAATCTAAAAGGAAAAACAGTTGTTATAACAGGCGGCAGCGGCGTATTGTGCAGTGCATTTGCTTACGCGTTTGCCGAGCAGGGTATGAATGTTGCCGTACTTGGGCGCACCCTTTCAAAACTGGAAACAGTATGCGATAAGATTAACTCTCTAGGCGGCAATGGGCTTGCGGTTGTGTGCGACGTCGTGGACAAAGACAGTATAACGTCTGCGAAAAAAGCTGTAAATGACGCTTTCGGCAAGGTTGACATTCTCGTAAACGGCGCAGGCGGAAATCACCCGCGCGGTAACACAACAAAAGAGTTTTTTGAAAGCGGAGATATTGAAAATCCTGATGTTATTTCATTTTTTGACCTTGAAAAAGAAAATTTCAGCTATGTTTTCGATTTAAATATAGTAGGAACTATTCTGCCCACACAGGTATTTCTGTCCGATATGCTTGGCAGAAAGGGTACGACAGTTATAAACGTTGCCTCTATGGGTTCTTACCATCCGCTTACAAAGGTCAGCGCGTACTGCGCGGCAAAAGCCGGTATCGCAAGCTTTACGGAATGGCTTGCAGTACATTTCGCAAAAAGCGGTATACGCGTAAATGCTATCGCTCCTGGCTGGTTTCAGACCGAACAGAACAAAACACTGCTTTTAAACGCTGACGGTTCACTTACAGAGCGTTCAAAAAAGGTTATAGCACATACGCCTATGGACAGGTTCGGAGTGCCCGAGGATTTAGTCGGCACAATGCTGTACCTTGCCGACGATACACTGTCAGGGTTCGTCACAGGAGCAATGATTCCTGTAGACGGCGGTTTTCAGGCATATTTTGGAGTATAAAAATAACATATCAGTCTGCCTTTTGAGGCAGACTTTTTTTGTTCATAAATTATTAAAAAATTATATACAGAATATTCATTGACAAAATGGGCAAAATGAGTATAATAGTAGTTGAAAGTCAAAGAAAGTCAAAGTCAAAGAGGTGATTGCGGAATGGGTTTAAGTGATAAAATAGAGGCGTTCATTACAGAACTTTTAAAAGAGGATAGCAGTGAATGGCTGGAACTGCGAAGAAATGAGCTTGCGTCAATTTTCGGTTGCGCGCCCTCGCAAATAAATTATGTTATATCGACGCGTTTCTCTCCTGAACACGGCTATATCGTGGAATCGCGCCGAGGCGGAGGCGGATACTTAAAAATAAAACAATTACAGGATACAGATGATATTATAATCACTGCTATACGTGCCGTCGGCAACAGTATAGACGAAAAGACCGCAAGAGCGCACCTTATAAATCTTGTGCGTCGCGGCGCAATTAACGAACACACCGCCTCACTCATTCTCAGCGGAATATCAGACAGCACACTTACGGCTGACGAACCTCTTCGCAGTATGTTAAGAGCAAATATATTAAAGAATATGTTATTAAATACAGAAAAATAATTTTATTGGGAGGTAATTAAAATGTATGATTTGTTTTCAGATTTTTTTGACGGTTTTGATATTTTTATGCAGCCGACACCTGCAAAAGAGGAAAAGAAATGCCCCGTATGCGGTCATACTTATTCCGACTTTATAAACACGGGTAAAATAGGCTGCGGCGAGTGTTACAGCATATTCAGAATACCCATTAAACAAACTCTTGCCAAAATACACCCCAACACGGTTCATACAGGAAAAATCCCGTCAGAATCGGGTAAAAAATTAAAGATGAAAAGAAAATATGACTCGCTGAAAGCCGAGCTTTCAGCGGCAGTCAAAAACGAGGACTATGAAAAGGCGGCAAAACTGCATAAAGAAATACGCAGTATGGAAAACGAGGTGAAAGGACTATGATTTGGTATAAAAACAACGACGCGGATATAGTTGTATCTACAAGAATACGTCTTGCCCGCAACCTTGCAGGCATACCGTTCCCGAATGCGCTTAAATCCACAAGCGAGGCAACGTCAAAAATTAAAGACGCAATCCTCTCAGGTAATTCCACATTGTCAAAAGATTTTGATTTTTTTAATCTCGACACAACCCCTGCCGTAACGAAACAGGCAATGGCTGAGGAACACTTGATAAGTCCCGTAATGTGTAACGGACAGGGCAAGTCCGTGCTTATAAATAAAGATAAAACTATGAGTATTATGCTTATGGAGGAGGACCATATTCGTTTACAGGTAATTCAGGCAGGACTAAAGCTTGATGAATCATACTCGCTTGCGTCAAAGGTTGACGACGTGCTTGAAGAAAATCTTACCTACGCATTTGACAGCGATTTTGGTTATCTTACAGCCTGTCCGACAAACACCGGCACAGGTATGCGCGCCTCAGTAATGCTCCATCTCCCTGCGCTGACCATTACCGAAAACATAGGAAGAGTTATTTCCTCTGCGGCAAGCCTCGGTATAGAGGTACGCGGTCTTTACGGCGAAGGTACAAAAGCATACGGACATCTGTATCAGATTTCAAATAAAATGACGCTCGGTATTTCAGAGCAGCAGTCAATTGACAAACTAAAGGATATTGTAAGACAGCTTACCGAAATGGAAACAAAGGCACGCAAGGCATTAAACGATAGCAATGCCGACGCGCTTTCAGATAAGCTGTACCGTTCCTACGGCACTCTTAAATACGCGAGATGTATAACATCAGCTGAAGCAAAATCCCTGCTTTCGGAGGTAATGCTCGGTCAAAATATGGGTATACTTCCCAAAGAGGGAAAAATTTCTCCGCTGGAATGTATGGTAATCACAGAGCCTGCACTTTTAAGCGGCGACAAAGAGCTTGCACCTCCGGAGCGCGACAGAAAAAGAGCAGAATTAATCAGGGATAATATATAAAAGGAGTTGATTTCTATGTTATTTTCAAATTTTACGGAAAAAGCAAGAATATCCATAAGCGAGGCGCACGACGCCGCCGCAGAACTCGGACACAACTATATAGGCAGTGAACACCTGCTTTTGGGACTTATCCGCGAGGGCAGCGGCGTTGCCGCAAAAATGCTCGAAGAAAACGGTCTTACCGCTGACAAGGTAACACAGAAAATTCAGGAGTATATCGGCTCGGGCGCGCCTCTGCCGCAGCAGACAGAACTGCCACTCACACCGCGCTCAAAGCGTATACTTGAAATGAGCGTTATCGAGGCACGCCGTTTAGGGCACAAATATATCGGCACGGAGCATATTCTAATGGCAATAATCCGTGACGGAGAAGGCGTGGCGGCTAAAATACTAAGCACTTCAGGCATTGATTTCTCGGATATTTACAGCGACACCCTGCGCGCCATTGACAGCGAGGGCGACCTTGATGAAATGCCCGCAGGCGACTATTCACCCAATCCGAACTCCCCCACCCCCACGCTCGACCAGTTCGGACGCGACTTTACAGCGCTTGCAAAAGACGATAAATTTGACCCTGTAATCGGGCGTTCAAAAGAGATTGAACGTGTAACTCAAATCCTGTCCAGACGTACAAAAAACAATCCCTGCCTTATAGGTGAACCGGGAGTAGGTAAAACGGCGGTTGTAGAAGGTCTTGCACAAAAAATAGCGTCCGGCGACGTTCCCGAACCTTTAAAAACCAAAAGACTTGTTTCCGTTGACCTGTCAAGTATGGTGGCAGGCGCGAAATACAGAGGCGAATTTGAAGAACGCCTGAAAAAGGTTGTAAATGAAGTATTGCAGGCAAAAAATATAATATTGTTTATAGATGAATTGCACACTATCGTCGGCGCAGGCAGCGCAGAGGGCAGTATGGACGCCTCAAATATTTTAAAGCCGTTTCTTGCCAGAGGTGAATTGCAGGTAATAGGCGCAACAACACTAAAGGAATACAAAAAAAACATTGAAAAGGACGCGGCTCTTGAACGCCGTTTCCAGCCTGTCACTGTCGGTGAACCTACAGAAGACGAGGCATTTGAAATACTGAACGGTATACGCGACAAATACGAGGCTCATCACAGCGTTACAATTACAGATGACGCACTCAAAGCCGCAGTCCGTCTATCCGCGCGTTATATCACAGACCGTTTTCTGCCCGACAAGGCTATTGACCTTATCGACGAGGCGGCATCAAAAAAACGTTTAGGCTCACAAACTGAACCTGCCGACCTGAAAGAGAAGGAAAAACAGCTTGAAACGCTTATATCCGAAAAACAGGAGGCAATTACAGCACAGGACTTTGAAAAAGCCGCTGAAATCCGCGACCGTGAAAAGATATTAAAAGAGGAAGTGGACACGTTGAAGAGCGACTGGAGAGGCGCAGGCTCGTCATCATCACTCGTAGTCAACGAGGACGATATTGCAGAAATACTTGCAGACTGGACTCATATTCCCGCCTCACGTCTTAAAGAGGAGGAAATGGAACGTTTGAAAAACCTCGAAAACATTCTTCACGAGCGCGTTATCGGTCAGAATGAGGCAGTAAAAGCTGTCGCAAAAGCAATCAAACGCGGCAGAGCCGGACTTAAAGACCCGAAACGTCCGATAGGTTCATTCCTGTTCCTCGGTCCTACGGGTGTCGGTAAAACAGAACTGTCAAAATCACTCGCCGAGGCTATGTTCGGCAGTGAAAACGCACTTATACGTGTTGATATGTCTGAATATATGGAAAAACACGCCGTATCAAAATTTATCGGCTCACCTCCGGGATATGTAGGTTTTGAAGAGGGCGGTCAGCTAACCGAAAAAATCAGAAAGCACCCCTATTCAGTAATTCTTTTTGACGAAATTGAAAAAGCACACCCTGACGTATTTAATATTATGCTCCAGATTCTTGACGACGGTATTCTTACTGACGCTCAGGGCAGAAAAGTAGATTTTAAAAACACTGTTATTATAATGACCTCTAATCTCGGCGCAAAAGAAATTCTCGGCAACGTATCTTCAAAGCTTGGTTTTTCAAGCGAAAATGATGATAAAGGTCTGAGCGAGCACGAAAAAATCAAAAACAAAGTTATGGAAGAGGTAAAGCGCGCATTTAAGCCTGAATTCCTCAACCGAATTGATGATATTATCGTATTTGACCGTCTTTCAGAGGCGGATATTAAGTCAATCGCGTCGCTTATGCTGAAATCGCTGTCGGAACGACTGAAATTAAACGAAATCAACATCAGTTTTTCTGACGCGGCAATTGAAAAAATAGCAAAGTCCGGGTTTGACCCCGTATATGGCGCGCGTCCGCTAAGACGCGCTATCCAGAATGAAATCGAGGATATGCTGTCAGAGCAGATAATCGACGGCGCAGTCAAAACAGGCGATACAGTTTCACTGGACGTAAGCGAGGACAAATTTACGGTAAATAAAGCGTAAATAAAAAGACAGTACGGCATTAACGCTGTACTGTCTTTTTGCTCTTGGGATACGGTCTGGATTCGTCTGTTCTGCACGCAAGATAATCTATGCTTGTATCATATAAATCTGCCAGTTTATGCAGCGCCCACAAAGGAACATTCCGTTTTCCGCGTTCGTATTTAGAATAATCAGATTGGTCACAATGCAGATAATCTGCTATATACTGCTGCGTATAATCATTATCCTCGCGCAAGTCTTTTATTCTTAACATACTATCACCTCATTGATAGTATATCCAAGGGCAATTTGCCCTATTGACATTTAGGGCAAAATACCCTATAATATAATTTAAGATAAGAGTTCTCCCCCCGTCTTTAAAAAGACAAGTTCTCTTATCATAAAACGAGCGTACCGTTAAAGGTACGCTCTTCTTTATTATTTATTCTCATTTATAAACTTTATAACGTCGTTTACAGCCTCGTCCACAGTCTTTTCAACTGCCTCGGACGACCTGCGCTCCTTATATTCGACAATACCCTCGCCGCACTTTTTACCTACAACAATTCTTACCGGAACACCTATCAAATCAGCGTCCTTAAATTTAACGCCGGCTCTTTCGTTTCTGTCGTCCAAAAGCACTTCTATACCCTGAGCTTTCAATCTGTTGTAAATATCTTCAGCGGCTTGTACCTGTTCATCAATCTTACTGTTTACAGGTATAACCATTGCCTGATACGGCGCGATTGATACAGGCCAGATAATACCGTCTTTGTCATTATTCTGCTCAATGGCTGCTGCCAGACAGCGTGTAACGCCTATACCGTAACAGCCCATAATAACAGTCTTGCTCTTACCGTCCTCGTCAAGGTATTTTAATCCAAGGGCGTCTGAATACTTTGTACCAAGCTTAAAAATATGACCGACCTCTATACCCTGCGCACTCTTAATCGGTTTTCCGCACTTGGGACAAACGTCGCCCTCACCGATAGTACGGATATCCGCTACTGTTACAGGCGTAAAATCCTTGTTTATATTAACATTTTTATAATGCATATCGGTTTCGTTTGCGCCTATGATAAAGTTTTTCATCATAGCCACTTCCTTGTCCGCATATACGGGAATATCCAGTCCTACAGGACCTGCAAAGCCCACTTCCGCATTTGTAAGCTGACGAACCATAAACGGTTCCGCAAGCTCCAAATCATCTGTACAGCCTACGAGATTTTTAAGCTTTACTTCATTAATCTCTCTGTCACCGCGCACCATAGCAGCAATGTACTTATCGTCAGCCTTATAAATAATCGTCTTTGCGAAGTTATAAGCCTCTGCATTAAGGAATTTTACCAGTTCTTCAATTGTATGAGCATTTGGAGTATGGATTTTCTCCATCTCAAATTCACCCTCAACCGAAGGCATTTCCTGCGGAATACATTCCGCCTTTTCATAGTTTGCCGCATATCCGCACGCGTCGCAGTATGCAATACCGTCTTCGCCTACAGGAGATTTAACCATAAATTCCTGACTGCCGCTGCCACCCATTGCGCCGCTGTCAGCGTCAACTATTGTAAAATCAAGACCAAGACGTTCAAATATTCTGCAATATGCGCTGTACATCTTTTTATACGACTCATCAAGTCCCTTCTCGTCCAAGTCAAAGCTGTACGCGTCCTTCATCACAAATTCACGGCTTCTGATTACACCGAAACGCGGACGTCCCTCGTCACGGTACTTGTGCTGAATCTGATAAAGCGTCATAGGATATTCCTTATATGAACGCACACCATCGATTACCGCCTGTGTAAACAACTCCTCGTGAGTAGGTCCAAGACAAAAATCTCTGTCATTTCTGTCTTTAAGCTTAAACATACTCGGACCAAAAACCTCCCAGCGTCCCGACGCCTGATAAGCCTCTGACGGCAGAAGAGCTGACATTAAAAGCTCCTGCGCGCCTGCGTTGTCCATTTCCTCACGGACAATCTGCTCAACCTTTTTAAGTGAACGCAGACCGAGAGGTAAATATGAATATATACCCGACGCAAGCTTTCTTATAAGTCCTGCTCTCAGCATAAGCTGATGACTTGCTATTTCAGCCTCTGCCGGCACCTCTCTCAATGTCGGCATAAACAAATTTGACATTTTCATAATATAATCATTAACTCCTTCCGTAAAACAAAGCTGAAAGAAATTTATTCAGACTTAGTCTTAATACTTGTCGCTCTTTATAAGTGTTCCGATACCTGTTTTTGTAAATATTTCAAGCAGCAGACAATGCGGAATACGTCCGTCTATAATATGCACACCTGCAACTCCGCCGTCAATCGCCTCCAGACAGCCGAGCACCTTTGGTATCATACCGCCGCTTATTGTACCGTCGTTTATCATTTCAAATATCTCGTTCTTGTGAACCTCGTATATAACTTTACCGTCGTTATCCTTAACTCCTTCAACGTCTGTAAGCAAAATCAGCTTTTCCGCCTGTACAGCTGAGGCGACTGCCGCCGCTACTGTATCTGCGTTTATATTATAGCTGTTTCCTTCCTCGTCCGTACCAATCGGAGCAATAACTGGTATATACTGGTCTGATGAAAGCAGATTTATAAGACAGTTTTTTATATGAACAATATCTCCGACGTAGCCTATATCTGTCTTTTTACCGTCTACTTCTGTATACTGTTTTTTACATTCGATAAAACTGCCGTCAATACCGCTTACGCCTACAGCGCGTCCGCCCTTTGTGTTAAGCAGCGCTACAATTTCCTTGTTGGTTTTTCCTATAAGTACCTGCTGAGCAGTCTGCATTGTGATGTCGTCCGTAACTCTAAGACCGTTTATAAATTTACTCTTAACACCGCGTTCGTCCAGCGCCTTTGAAATATCGGGTCCGCCTCCGTGTACGACTATCGGGTTAAGACCGATAAATTTTAAAAGTGTAATATCCTCCATTACAGAGTTTTTTAAATCCTCGTTAATCATTGCATTGCCGCCGTATTTTACCACAACGGTTCTTCCTGCAAATTTCTGTATATACGGGAGCGCCTCAATAAGTATACCCGCTTTTTTTATAAGTTCCTGCATTGTGTCACCTTCTATTATAAATAAAATCCTGCATTACCAAGACCTGTTTTTTCATCTAAGCCAAACAATAAATTCATATTTTGAACGGCTTGTCCTGCTGCGCCTTTTACAATATTGTCAAGCGCCGATACAACTACCGCCCTTTGCAGACGCTCGTCATAGCAAACGCCTATATCAACAAAGTTAGAACCTGCAACGTGTTTTGTTTCAGGCAGACTGCCGCTATTCTTAACACGTACAAAAAACTCGTTCTTATAGTATTCCTTATACATTTCCGTAAGCTCCTCCGAGCTTGACGGTCGGTTCAGATTCACATAAATCGTTGCCAGTATTCCGCGCTTTTGCGGTATTAGGTGAGGCGTAAACGATAACATAAGCTTTTCACCCGCTATATTTGAAAGCTCCTGTTCAATCTCTGATGTATGACGGTGTTTTGCAATATTGTAAGCTTTTGTATTTTCCGTACATTCACAAAAACTGTTTTGCAGTTTTAAACCTCTTCCCGCGCCTGTAACTCCTGATTTTGCGTCGATTATTATATTCTTCGTTTCACCGATTTTATTAGCCAAAAGCGGTGCTGCGCCGAGTATTGAACACGTCGTATAACAGCCCGGATTTCCTATTAAACGCGCCTTTTTTATCTTCTCCCTATGTAATTCGGGAAGTCCGTAAACAGACTCCTTTAACAGTTCAGGTGAAGAATGTTTTTCACCATACCATTCCTCATAAACTTTTGCGTCGTCATAACGGTAATCACCGCTCAAATCAATAACCTTCAGACCTCTTTCCAAAAGCGACGGTATAACCGTCTTTGACGCGCCGTGAGGCAGAGCCGTGAATGCAACATCACACTTAGACACCTCATCAAGGTCAACCTCTTCACACTCTTTTTCAAGTATATGATTGAAATTTCCGTAAATCTCGCTTATTTTCTGACCTGCAAAGCTTTGTGAGCCAAGTATTTCAATACTTGTTTCGTTATGAGCCGTAAGCAGTCTTACAAGCTCTATGCCTGCATAGCCCGTAGCGCCGAGCACTGCCGCTTTTATCATAATTAATCCTTCTTTCATATTGTAAAATTGCCTATCCTGTCTAATTATAGTACAAAATATTTAATTTGTAAATAGGCAATTTGCCGTATTACGGCAATTCCTCTTCCCCTAAAAACCCCTTTAAACACAATTTGCCATATTATTGTAATATGCTCTTAACAGAAATCACGTTGAATTGTTACAATTTTAACTGTATAATAAATATCGGGAATTATGTAAACAAAACTATTGTTTTGCGGAATTAGGGGGTGTGACGTTGAAAAAAAGGATATTCAGGCTTTTATCCGTGTTTTGTTCGGCTGTAATCGTAATATCCTGTTTTTCCTTCAGCGGCGCCAGCGCAGACGAGCCTGTCGGAAAGATGTCGGCGGTATATGCCTACGTTTTAAACGATTATCTGTTTACCTACGGCTCAATGCATACGGAAAATGCCGGTGACAGTATCCGCGGTGAATTGCCTCACGGAATAGTGTACAGTGATGTTGTTAATTTTGATAATAATGAAAATCCGTATCTTGTAATTTTTCTGGCTGACGCAGATTACTCTGTCGCGTCGTGCCATATATGGAAATATGATGAACTAAAAGAAAAAGCGGAGCGCGTAGCTATCCTTGATGTTGGTTACAGTCAGTTTGCCGACGGTCAGGGCGGATTGTTTTCACTTGCTTCAAACAACGAAAAACGCTACGTTATATACAGTACGCTGGAAAACGGCAGTGTTGTGCGTTCAGATTACTATACGGTAGTCAACGGCGACGCATTTGAATATGTAAATGCGCCTGTTGTTCTGAGTGAATCAGGAGTTATGGATTTTGGAAACAACTATTTCCACCCTGATGTAGATGTTTCAAACTACAACAGATACATTGGAGAATTTTTTGACAGTCTTAAAAATTCAGCGGCAGACAGCGTGACTTATGATGACATTTCCGAACGTCTGCGTGACGAGGACGAAAAGCAAATGGAGGCAGTATTAAAGGACGCCGTTAAATTTACCGACTTTGACATTGCAAATTATTCATCTATTGACGAATACAGAAATGCGCTCAATGTTGAGCCGAGTACGGATAAGTTCTATCTTATTTCTGAGGCGTATAATCTTGGCGACGAAATATATTATCTGCGTTTTTCAACCGACCGTACATATTACAATTACGCGCTTTTAAGACGCAGCGACGACGCTGAAAACGGTTATCAGATTTTAAAGGTAAGAACGGATTGTATACCGCTCTCTGACAGAGAGTTAAAACAAATCAAAACCGATTACGACAGAAACACCCTGCTTTATAAAAAATCAAAGGGATCGCTTTCACTTTTGAAACATTCAAAATACGGTGAAGAAAGTAATAAAGAGAACCATATCAAAATCGAGAAATCTATTGATAAGAAAACACACCTGCCGATAGTTTGTATCGGCGGCGGCGTTGCAATAGCATTACTGACTATTTTATGGGTATATCTTTACAGCGATAATAATTAAAAGGGACTGAAATTCAGTCCCTTTTTCATTCCTTCATATGTCTTCCTCTATGATGTCCGTAACCTCTTTGGTTTCCATCATTATGACGGTCTGTATGTTCGTCAATCATATCGTGTATCTGGTGCATTGTCATATCCCTGCAATCCTCCGCTGTAACAGATGAATCGTATTGCGAAAGTTCAAGATACGCTCTGTACTTGCCGAGAGAAAGACCATTTTTATGAGCGTCCTTAACAAGCTCATTATCTGCCGAATGACACGCGCCTCTATATCTGTTATACGCGTCACAGCCTTTTATACCTGTTATAATGCTCTCCTGATTATCCGCAGCAACCGTAAATTCCAATACTGCATTACCGTCCATATACTTATCAAATTCCTGCATTGACAGCAGCATATCTATTGCCTCTGTATATGATTTCCCTTTCAAGTCAATTCCCGAAAGAATTTCACTGCCATCATCATTATAGCCCTCTGCCGAAACAACATTTTCAAAACGGTTTAATCCAAGTTCGACTGACGGATTTACGTCTATACTTATATACGATACCGCAGAATTAAGTATTGAATATCCGCCAATACCTGAAAAAACAATTATAAATGCCGTAAGTATTAAAGCATATCTGTACTTTGGAATAAAGGCGCGCTGTTTTGGAATGTGCCTGTCCTGTATGAATTTCAGTGTATTTTCTTTCAATGATTCTTCTGCTCTGACACTGTCAAAGGCATTTTTGATTCTATTCAAAATCATCACCTCCCAGCCTATCCTTTAAAAGATTCCGCGCCCTTGCAAGCAATGTATAAACCGTATTATCCTTTTTATGTAGCAATTTTGCTATTTCAACCGCAGTATAACCCTCGTAATAAAACAGATAAATAACATTTTTATACTTAGAGGGCAAAGACAGAACCGCCTCTAAAACTTCAGACTGTTCATCGCTCACCAAAACTTCTCCTTCTTCTATCGCGTCCAGCGGAACAACATTCCTGCGGTAAAAGCTTTTCAAAAAATCTTTACAGGCATTTATTGTAATTCTTATAAACCACGCCTTTTCGTGCTCGTCGCTTTCAAAGCTGTCCGAATACAAAAAATATTTCAGAAATACCGTTTGAAATATGTCCTCCGTATCGTGATAATTTTTCAAATGCAATAAGCAAATACGCCGAATCATATCGGCGTATTTTTCAACAGCGCTGTTTATTTCGTAATCGCTTTTCATTTTAATTATCTGTTATGGCAGTAACCTGCATTTCTGCCGCAATGTCTTCCCTGACCATTGTATCTTCTATATTGACCGTAATACTGTCCGTATTCGTAAACACCGTTACAGCCGTTAGGACAGTTTTCAACCGTGCATACTCCGCCGTATACACCCTGACATACATAATGATGTCTTCCTGCCTCTGCCGATACAGCTGCCGCGCTCATAACAATTGTTGTCACTGCCAAAGCCGTTATAATTATTTTTTTCATCTTCATTTCCTCCATATCATTTTATATAGTTTTTTAGCCTTTCACTTATAATACGATTCAGAAATGCAAATCCTTTCAAAAAATATAATTTTTTATTCCAGATTATCAAGCATTTTTATCATACCTTCACAATGAGTGCGTATACGAGTCTTATACTGCTCTATTTCTTGCTTAACCGCAAGCATTTCACGATGACGTTTCATATGCTCGTCGTCAATCTGGCGCGCAAGATGTGACGCGTCAAGCTTAGCCTTGCTTAAAATAGCATTCGCCTCCGCCTCGGCGTTTCGTCTTGTATCCTCCGCCGCCATACGCGCCATTTCAATTGACTTCTGCATTGTAGCCTCCATTTGTTTATATCTGTCTACTGTTTCTGTCAGAAGCCCGATTTTATCCTTTAAAGATTGATTTTCCTTGCACAACAGTTCATAATCCTGTATCACCACATCAAGAAAATCGTCCACTTCATCGCAATTATAACCTTTTATTTTTTTTTCAAATTCCTTGTTCTGAATATCAATTGGTCTAAGCACGTTTTGCACTCCTTCCTCATACAAATAGCTCCACAGTTATATGAAGTCTGCCCTTATTTGTTCCCGAACCGATTTCTTTAAAAATAAACCTTCCAAAACCCTTTACCGATATTAAATCCCCCTCGTCAATTTGTTTTGAACGGTCATACACCTCTCTGTGATTCACTTTTACTCCGCCTGAATTTACTGCTTTTTCCGCCGCGTTACGCGAGATGTTAAATGCCGCCGCCACAACAGCGTCAAGCCTCGCCGACGCGCATACGCACATTCTTTCCTTCATTTTCGGTTTCGGAGCCGTAAAGTCCTCTGCAATTCTTCCCTTAACGCCTGCCGAAGCAATTTTTGTTACATTCCTTACAACATACTCGGCAATGTCGCTCATTAGAACCACATATGCACCTGTATTGTCTGCAAGAATATCCCCCGTTTTTGAACGGTCAAGCCCAAGCGACATCAGTGTTCCCAAATAATCGCGATGAGTCAGAGTCCTGAATTTCGGCACATCAAAGCGTACCACCGACAAAGGAAAAGCCTCTCTCCCTGCTTCCTCCCATTCAGGAAACACACCTAAAATCTTTCGCTCCGCTCCGTCATATCCTCCGAAAAACATAGTATTATACCCATACGGCATAGAAAATTTATCCTCAATCAATGCCGCCTCTCCGCTGTCAAGAAACTGAGAAAACTTTGCCTCGCAATGTTTCTGACACAACGAGAACAAATCCTCCGTTCTGGCAAAAAGTAATTTACTGTCCGTGTTCATATTCACCTCTCGGTACTTACTAAAAAACAAGGGACTGTCTGCGCTGTTTACGCAGGCAGTCCCTCCGGCACCCATTTTATACATTCCAATCAAATGAATTTCTTGTCTGTTCTCTTAAATTTTCGCCCGTAATATCAATATTTTTCGGAGCGGCAACAAAAACAAAGCCCGATACGCGTCTTACATTTCCGCTTACGCCGTAAGCAGCGCCCGACACAAAGTCAATAACGCGTCTTGCATCCTTATCATCAAGATTGCCAACATCAAATATCACAAGTCTGCCGCTCTTAATTTCGTCGGCAATACCTGTAGATTCGTCAAAGCTTGACGGTTTCATAATTCTTATTCTCGATGATGCACCCGGATTTATAGGCACTACCTTTGACGTGCTCTTTCTTGCAAAAGGCGCACCGTACCGCGGTCTGGAGTCCTCTTCTATTTCGTCCTCCTCATCATAATATTCGTCATCATAATAATCATCTTCCGTTTCAATACCGATAAAGTTCTTTATTGAATTGATAAAACTCATATCCCCGTTCCCTTTCTGTATTATTTTAGAGAATAATCTCTTTCGCCAAAAATGGCGCTGCCTATGCGGACCATATTTGCTCCGCATTCAATTGCAGTTTCATAATCCCCACTCATCCCCATAGATAAGTATTGCATATTAACATTATCGTATGTTTTTTGCTTTATGTCAATAAAAAGTTGTCGTATGTTATCAAAATGTAATATATTTGTAACAGAATTGTCGGTTTTTGGCGCAACCGTCATCAGACCTTTGACCCTGATATTCTTTAATTTTCCTGCATATAAAAGTAATTCCTCTACCTCGTCTTTACTCACTCCCGATTTTGTCGCCTCACCTGAAATGTTTACCTGAATAAGTATGTCCATTACAAGATTATGTTTTTGAGCCTGACGTTCTATCTCGTCCATCAGTTTGATTGAATCCACCGAATGAATCAGACACACCTTATCTATTATATATTTCACCTTATTTGTCTGTAAATGACCTATAAGATGCCATTTTACAGGAAGTATGTCATCAAATTTATCACGAACCTCCTGCGGTTTATTTTCGCCTATATCGGTAACTCCGCACCTTATTGCTTCATTCATCATATCGGCAGGGTGTGTTTTCGTAACCGCAATCATCGTTATATCACTGCGTTTTCTGCCGCTTTTTTCAGCGGCAGCGGTAATTTTTAAATCAACTTCTTTCAGACGTTCATCTATACTCAAAATACATCTCTCCTTATCTTTCGCCGACAAGTATCCTTTCCATCTGCGAAAGTTTATTTTCGGCATTTTCGGCAGTGTCAACAATAGCATATCCGCCGTCTGTATCGGTGAACAATACATTGCAGTAACAGTCATACTGTCTGTTGCCGTTTATTCCGATAACTTTCTGTTTGCCGTCATCTTCTGTACGAACTGCGTGAACAGGTATTTTATAACCGTTAAAGCTTTCAAAAATCAAATCCACATCAACAAGCCTGTACGAAAAAGCGCTCTCAAGATATTCGGGACATTTGACCGTAACGGCAACTCTGCCGTTCTGTTCTCCCGAAATACTGTATATACTCCCCTTTACAACCGCGTCCGCCATATTGTTAAAGCGCATTTTAACGCTGTCGCCCACACTGCGTCCGCTCATAGTATCAGCCGGAATACTCATCATCACATACCAGACGTGATTATTTACAATTTTACATACTTCTCCGCCTGCGTCTACCTTATTGTCTATCTTTCTTATCTGAGGCGACTGCGACAGCGATTCAAAATATGCAACGTCATAATTTTCTATTTCAGCAGGCACAAGAATTGTTTCATATCCGTCAACATAAGAGGTGAACACACCTGAAATCTGAGCGTAAATATCCTCCTGCATAACGCCTATACTGTCTAAAATCTGCGTTTTTTGCTCTTTAAGCTGATTAAGCGTACCTGCCGCGGCAAGTTCATTGTTTTCACGCAGACTGTTTATATCACGTTTATAACGGGATATTGTCAAAATATCGTTTTTCCGTGCAGCAGTTATTATATCGTTTTCACGACGGTAAATACTGTTTTCAACCGTTGTTGCGTCTAAATCCGACAAAGAATGTCCGCTTTCGTCTGATTCCGCTTTTTTTATTTTATTATCAACAACCTTTAGCTCCTTTATACTGTCTTCCGAAACATCACCATAAAACAGCGAACCTATACTTCCGTCCTTCGGAACTCGGCTGCCGTCTGCAACAGAATGATAAACAGTACCTGCGCTTCTGGAATACATAACCCATTCGTCGCGAATAATAAAGCCGTTGGTATTTATAGCGTTTTCCTGTGCAATATATTCAAGTTTCTGCGTTTTTACAGGCGATATGGCATAGCTTATTCCATAACCCACCATAGCCGCAACCGCTATACTTAAAACTGCGATAAAGAATTTTTTCATTCACCGGTATCCCCTTTGTTTTCTTACTCTATATTATATAATCTTTTTCGACTAAATACAATAGTAAAAATCAAATTTCGCGGCTGAAATAAATTATCGCAGAGGCGGCGCGTTTACACGCGGCAAACAGCGACCCGCCCAATGAATCTCCTCCATTTTTTACAAGGTGCGCCGTAACCGCTCTGTCACCAAGATTACGGATTTTTTCAAGAGTTCCCGAATTGCTGTCCATAGCAGCCTCATATTTACGGTATGCGTTTAAAGTGCTCTTTACCAGCTCGTCAAATGTATAAATACTCCGCACGTCCATTCCAAAAATTTCAGCTGCCGTTTCAAGCGATAAAATCAACTCTTTTGAATACATTCCTTTTACAGCGCGATAGTCCTTGGACATAAATGCGTATTTATCACCTTCTACACGTCCGAATGCACGCAGACAGTCGATATATCCCGCTTTTATACTTAAATCTATACCCTTTGAATCTACCTCCGCAACACCTGTTTCAGGCTTATCAAACACTATTTCTATTACGTTTTTTCCGCTAAGGTCAATATCTTTGCAAATACCGATACCCTTTATATCAACGCATATCAGATTATTCATACCCCTCGCGGCGAGCATATCTACAGGCATATTGTTTGATACTCCGCCGTCCATAAACGTATCGTCACCGACTTTTCTCGCCTTTACTCCCGGTATACAGGCGCTTGCCATAAGATAATCAACTATTTTTCCCTTTGGTATTTCAGACTTGAATTTTGAAATACCCGTTTTTTTATTTAAGGAAAATGCGGCAATACCAAAATCAATCGGGGATTTTCTTAGCTTTCTTTCATCAACAACGCCTGAAAGAAGTTTTTCAAGCGGTGACATATCAACTATTCCTTCTTTTATAATATCACGCATTTCTCCCGAATCGGTAATCATAGGCGCAATAATATCATCAGGCTTTATTTCACGCCAAAACTGCTCTGCTTTTTTGTAATCCCCCTGAACAAACATTGCTCCGTTAATCGCGCCGATTGACGCGCCTGCCACCGCGGTTATTCTAATTTTCATCTCCGTCAGCGCGCGCCATACTCCTATCTGATATGCTCCGCGCATACCGCCGCCGGCGAGAACAAGTCCGTAATCCATATTTGCAGCCTCCTTGTGAAAATATCAGCTGTTATACAACCTCGCATAAAATCCGTTTTTAGCCAAAAGTTCTTTATGAGTACCCTGCTCAACAATACGTCCTGCGTCCATAACAAGTATTAAATCCGCCTCGCGTATAGTAGAAAGACGATGTGCTATGATAAAACTTGTTCTGCCCTCCATCATTTTAAGGAAAGCGCGCTGTATTCTTTGCTCCGTCATTGTATCAACATTTGAAGTTGCCTCGTCCAGTATAAGCATTCTCGGATTCGACAGCATTGCGCGCGCAATTGTCAAAAGCTGTTTTTGTCCGCCCGATAAATTACCGCCGTCCTCGGTTATCATTGTGTCGTAGCCGTCAGGTAAACGCCTTATAAAACTGTCGGCAGACGCAGCCTTTGCCGCCGCAATAATCTCCTCGTCAGTCGCATTTTCCTTACCGTATGCAATATTTTCACGCACTGTACCCGTAAAAAGCCAAGTATCCTGCAAAACCATACCGAAATTGCGACGCAGACTATCGCGTGTTACAGAATCAATATTCTGTCCGTCAACAATAATTGCACCGTTATCCACACCGTAAAAGTTCATAAGCAGGTTTACAATAGTGGTTTTTCCTGCGCCCGTCGGACCGACAATTGCTACTCTCTGTCCCTTTTTAGCCGTTATATTAAGATTTTTTATCAGCTCACGGTTTTTATCGTACGAAAAGTCTACGTCCTTAAACTCCACTTCACCGTTTCTTACCTCCAAATCAGGACGGTCTGCGTCCGATTCCTCAGGAGGAATATCATTAAGCGTAAATATTCTAAAAGCAGCAGCCTGAGCCGACTGCAACTGAGTCAATACGCTTGTCATATCATTTATAGGCCGTGCAAACTGCGTTGCATATATTAAAAAACTTGATATTATACCTACGCTCAGATGTCCCATAACCGCCGCAAGTCCGCCGAAAACACCGACTGAAATATACGCAAGGTTATTTATATAACGCGTAGTAGGATTTACAAGCGACGAATAAAACTGCGCCTTCTGACCGCAGTCATATAAACGGCTGTTTATTTCCGCAAATTTTTCACTGCTCCTGTCTTCATAACCGAGCGCTTTTACAACCTTTAAATTACCCAGTGTTTCAGAAACATATCCGTTAAGCTCACCGACAGTCTGCGCCTGCATACGAAACATCTTGCCTGAATTTGTCGCAATAGCTTTTGATACAAATATACATATTATAGTTATTACAATAATACACAATGTAATACGCCAGTTTAGCATAAACATTATCACAAGCGAACCGATTACGGTTACAAGCCCTGAGAAAAACTGCGTTATTCCCTGTAACAGACCTTCCGAAACTGCGTCAATATCATTTGTCAGTCTGCTTATAACATCACCGTGCGAATGTGAATCAAAAAATTTAAGCGGCAGACGTGATATGCTCATAAAAGCGTCCGAACGCATTTTTTCTATTGTACGGTTTGAAAGCACGTTTGTGAATACCGTCATTCCCCAAGTAAACAGGGCATTTAACAAATATACGCTGAACAATATTCCCGTAAACTTCAGTACCATCTTAAAATCAACGTCGCCCGTGCCTCTTATAAAATCAATAGCCCGTCCTGAAAGATACGGCGCGGCAAGCATAAATACATTTGCCAGTATTGCCGATATTATGAGTAAAATCAGGTATCTTTTATTGTCTGCAATATATGAATACAGTCTTTGAAGTGTTCCTTTCTTTTCCATCACGCTATATCCTCCTGCTCCTGCGACAAGCATATTTCTCTGTATATTTCACAGTTCTTTAAAAGCTCTGCGTGAGTACCTATTCCGACAGTTTCGCCGTCGTCCATTACAATTATTCTGTCAGCGTCCTTAACACTGCTTACACGCTGAGATATTATAATAACCGTCTGACCGTCTGTACTCTCCTTTATCGCGCGTCTTAAAGACGCGTCTGTAGCATAGTCAAGAGCCGAGGCGCTGTCGTCCAGAATCAGTATCAGTGATTTCTTTATAAGCGCTCTGGCAATTGTAAGACGCTGTTTCTGCCCTCCCGACAGATTGTTTCCGCCTTGTGTAACGTATGTTTCAACGCCGTTTTCAAGTTTGTCTACAAATTCAGCCGCCTGAGATGCCTCCAGTGCGCCGCGCATTTCATCATATGACGCGTCTGGCTTAGCCATACGCAGATTTTCCGCAATAGTTCCCGAAAACAACATTTCTCTCTGCTGTACTATAGCGACTGTATCTCTTAAAGCCTCCTCGCTGTAATCGCGAACATCAATGCCGTTTATTTTAACTTCGCCTTCCGTAGCGTCATAAAAACGCGGAATAAGACCTGCAAGCGTAGTTTTACCCGAACCAGTACCGCCTATAATACCAATCGTTTCACCTGTTTTAACGGCAAGGTTCAGCTTGTCCACCGCCGCAACACGGCTGCGCGCATAGGTAAACGACACGTTTTTAAACTCCACCGCTGTACTGCCTGCAGAAGATAACGATGTCTTTCCATACTTAATGCTTGTATCGGCTGAAAGTACCTCGCTTACACGTTTTGCGGACGCATATGCCTTTGTATACAATACAACCAGATTTGCCACAACTATCATAGCATTTAAAATCTGGGTTATATAGTTTATAAAAGCTATAACCTCTCCTTGTGTAAGATGACCCGTATTAACTCTTATTCCTCCGAAATATATTACTGCAATCGCCGCAAGATTCATTATAATTGTCGTTGCAGGATTGGTAAGCGCGGCGATTCTGCCGACGCGTACCGCAGTTAAATAATAATCGTCATTACTTTCCTTAAAGCGTTCACGCTCACGCTTTACGCCCGCAAACGCGCGTATTACGCGTACACCCGACAGGTTTTCGCGAAGTACGAGCGTCAGAGCGTCAAGCTTTTTCTGTACCATTGTATACAGAGGTACCGCCTTGAACATCACAAGGAACAAAACAAATATAAACAAAGGTATTACTATCATAAATATTATTGACAGCTTTAAATCAATCGCCATTGCCATAACAAGTCCGCCTATACACAAAAACGGTGCCCGTATAACAAGTCGTATAAGCATTGCCACGGCAGACTGGAGCTGATTCACGTCGCCCGTTACTCTGTTAATGAGCGACGGCGCGCCGAAACGGTCAAGTTCGGCAAACGAAAATGTACCGATTTTCTTAAACAGGGCGTTTCTTACGTCCGTGCCGAAGCCCTGCGACGCAACAGACGCACTGTACTGGCATATATACGCAAACAAAACACCGCAGGTCGCAATGACCAGCATAATAATACCCATTCTTATTATATAACCCTTATCGCCTGTATTCACGCCGTTGTCAATCAAAAGCGCCATCAGCGTAGGCGTTAAAATTTCCAGTACCGCCTCTGACAGCTTAAAGAACGGTCCTACCGTCAGCTGTAAGCGGTATGGCTTTAAAAACGGAAATAACTTTTTCATATCTGTATTCTTTAACCCCTTTTTGTAAAATTATCATTACTTATTTTACCACTAAAATGATAATTATTCAACAGGCAAACAATATTTTTTACTCTCCGACGTCCGTAATATGTAACGGACGCAGCTTTCCATAGGCATATGACGAAAGCGGACGGCAGTTTGCGTCATATGAATGAGCCGCAACAAGAATTGTTTCGGGCGTACCGTCGCCTGGGTCAATAACTACAGGTGAATGGTCAAAACGCTGTTTGGGTGAAAATTGCAGCTGTATTATATCTCCGCCTCGTATTTCCTTTAATCCCGTTACTATTGCTCTCGGTCCCGGTCCGCGGTTTGTCGTAAGAAACCTGTACAGCTCGTCAACGCCGGTCCACGCAGGCGCCCGGTCGTTTACCGAAATATAGTACCAGCCGTAAATCGGAGTATAATTCATTATTCCGCTGCCTGCATATATACACTGCGACGCAAAATTTGTGCAGTCGCCTCCTATGTCTGAAAAATCATAGAATGCGGGGTTTCTGGCATATGCCCATTTTTTCGCATATGCAACCGCCGCTTCTCTGTTATATTCCATAATAAAATCAATCCTTTCCAAATTTATTGTAATATATAATATGGACCATAACTCGTTTATGCTACAAAAAAAGACTGCCTGCATCAAGGCAGACAGTCTTTATAAGGTTTTAGCAGCAATTGTCCCTACCGTGACAAGGGTCACAGCACGGATCGCAGCAAGGGTCACAACAGGGTTCGCAGCAGCAATTGTTGTTACCGCCGAAAATATTGCCGTCACAGCAAATCAGCACAAGAACAACAATTATGATAAGCCAAATCCAGCTATCGCCTCCGTTGTTATTACCACATCCAAAAAGTCCCATAAATAAAACCTCCTTTCAGCATATATTATGCTAAACGGAGGTTAAAGGTTACGAGTCCTGAACAGTGTTTTCGGAAAATATATAATTTCCGTCACTGTCAATCGTCACATATAAAATTATAGACGGCTGTCCAAGACGCCGTATTACTGTAACATAGCCTTTTTCCGTAGCGGAAATCGGTGAATATACCGCGCGCGGATAATGGGTTTCAACGTAATTTGCAATTCTTTCGTGCTGTTTTTTAAAACGCAGTCTGTTAAAAGGTCCTTTTCCCTTCACCGCTCCGTATATACCCGCGGCAGCCGCGCCAATAAGAAATAATGTTTTCTTTTTCATAATTAAACAATTCCCTTCTGTCGTAAAAGCTGTAAGTATGTACTTTTATTCAGACCTGTGATATTCATTATAAACCTCTCTCTTTGGTAAATCCCTGTCCTCAGCAGCTTTTTTAATGGCGTCTTTCGGTGTCATTCCCTCTTCAATATATTTATCAACGTGCTCCTTAACGGATATACCGTCCCATTCATTTTCTTCTGTTTCACGAACTTCACCCGACGCTCCCTCAACAACAAGCACATATTCTCCTCTCGGATTGTTTTCAGCATAAAACGCCGACGCCTCCGCTATTGTACAGCGGCGCACCTCCTCGTGTAATTTTGTCAATTCACGCGCAAGCGCAATTTTCCTGTCACCCCCGAATACCTTTTCCATATCAGAAAGCGTATTTCTGAGCTTATGCGGCGCCTCATAGAAAATAAGCGTATGCGTATCGTTTTTCATACTCATAAGGTGCTCTCTCCTGTGACGTTTATTCACGGACAAAAAACCTTCAAAAGCGAAACGGCGCGTAGAAATTCCCGAAAGTATCAGTGCGTTTATCCCTGCAACTGCGCCTGGTATTGAAGTGACCTCAATATCATTTTCAATACACAGCTTAACCAAATCTTCACCGGGGTCTGAAATTGCAGGCGTGCCTGCATCAGATACAAGCGCGGCATTTTTACCGTTTTTTAACAGCGATATTATATATCCTCCCTTTTCACGCTTATTATGTTCGTGATAGCTTGTCAGCGGCTTGGATATTTCAAAATGATTTAAAAGCTGTAATGTTCTTCTCGTGTCCTCCGCCGCGATTATATCAACCTCGTTAAATACCTCCAGACACCGCGGAGATACATCGCCGAGATTGCCTATCGGCGTCGCGCATAAGTATAATTTTCCGTTCATTAATATCTCCTTATTTCCGTCCGTAAATTTTATTTATTTCTTCCGAATAACTGCCGTCTGAATCATAAACATACAGCGGCGGCAAAATTTTAAGCTCCTCGCCTCCGTCCTTCATACCTTCGACCAATACAAGATTAGGCGCTTTTTCGGGTGACGGGTGTACCAATCTCAGTTGTTTCGGTTCAATCCTGTATTTACGCATTGTACACAAAATATCTGCCAGACGCGACGCCCTATGTACCATAAAAAATCTGCCCTTTGACATTAAAAGCTCTCTCGATACACGAAGTACATCATCAAGCGTACACAGTATCTCGTGACGCGAAACAGACTTCGTATCCGTGTCATTCTGAAGTCCTGCGCCGCATTTCATATACGGCGGATTACAGGTAATCTTGTCGAATTTACTTCTGCCGTAAATACAAGGAGCGTTGTTTAAATCTCCGCCTGTTATATAAACGCGTTCATTAAGATTGTTATATTGAACGCTGCGCTGAGCCATTTCGGCAATATCTTCCTGAATTTCCAAGCCGAAAATCTGCTGTGTGTCTGTTTTTTCCGAAAGCAGTATCGGTACGATACCCGTACCTGTACATAAATCCAGAGTGGCAGAACTCCTTGCACTTTTTGCAAAATCAGCCAACAAAACGGCGTCAATTCCAAATTTGAAGCCGTTCTGCTTTTGAATTATAAAAAGACCGTTTTGTAAATCGTCTAAACATTCATCTTTTTTTATCATTATTCTTCGTTCGCTATGTTATCTACAACCGCAAAGGAAATTTCTCCCATTGCCGCAGTCTGTCCGCCTACAGTAGCCTTTACATTCGCCTTACCCATTCCGTGACGGTATGTAATAAGGTCTGCGTGAAGCTCCAGCGTGTCACCAGGCACTACCTGACGTCGGAATTTAAAATTATTAATACCCGTGAACACTCCAAGTTTACCTCTGTTTTCAGGCATAGACAGCAGCAGCACTGCGCCCACCTGAGCAAGCGCCTCTGTTATAAGAACCCCCGGCATAATAGGATTACCCGGAAAATGACCTGTAAACTGAGGTTCATTTGCCGTCACATTCTTAATTCCCGTTATACTTTTGCCCTCTTCAAAATCAACAATTTTATCCACAAGCAAAAATGGATAGCGATGCGGTAAAATCTTCTGAATTTCTATGTTTGTCAGTGTAATTGGATCTTTTTTCATATTTTTCTCTCCTTTAATCTCTTATATAGGCTTTCTTATGGAATATATGCGTCGGCTCATTTACGGTATCAATACCGTCGAGCGCAATACCCGCGCCGAGCGCAACACAATCCACTATATCCGGCGCAAGCACAACCTTAACGCCTGTTTCATCTGAAATACGCCTGTCAAGACCGTAAATCAGCGAACCTCCGCCCGTCATTATAATACCGTCCTGAATAATATCCCCGTGAAGTTCGGGAGGCGTTTCCTCCAAAACCTCCTTGACGCGTTCGGTAATATTATAAACAAAATCATCAAACGCAGGATACAGGTCGTTTGAAGAAATAATCGCAGACTTCGGCAGTCCCGAAATAACGCTTATTCCCTTAGCCTCGCACAAAAGCTCCTTACTGCGCGGAATAACTCCGCCTATTTCCATTTTAATACGTTCCGCTGTACGCGGACCTATTACCATTCCCATTTCTTTACGCATATACCGTACAATAGCGTCGTTAAATTCATCACCTGCGATTTTCAGCGAACGGCTTACCACGACACCGCCCAGTGACATTACGGCAATATCAGTCGTTCCGCCGCCTATATCTACAATCATTGTTCCGTGCGGACGGGAAATATCAAATCCTGCGCCCAAAGCCGCGGCAACAGGCTCCTCTATTATATAAATGTCACGCGCCCCTACATCACGCGCCGCCTCAATAACTGCGCGTTGTTCAACGTCCGTAACACCACTCGGAACACACATCATTATACGCGGATGTCCGATAGTACGTGAAAATATTTTCCGAAAAAAGTGACGTATCATTTCCTGTGTCATGGTAAGATTGGAGATAACACCGTCAATCAGCGGACGAACCGCCTGTATATGCGGCGGTGTTCTGCCCAGCATATCAAGCGCCTCCTTACCGACCGCGCAAACCTCGTTTGTTCTGATATTCACGGCTATTACCGTCGGTTCCCTTAACACTATTCCTTTATTTTTTATATAGACCATCATTGTGGCGGTGCCAAGGTCTATACTTATATCATTGTTAAACATTTTTTAACTCCTAAATCAAGATAAAAATTGCTTTTACGGCTGCAATTTCATATGTATAAGATAATTGTATCACTTTATTGTTATTAACTCAACCTATTTTTAGAAGTTTTTTCGCATTAAGGTAAAAAATATTATTTTTTTCACTGTCCGTAAGCGGAAGTGAGCTGATTACCTGCACCGCGTGACCTTGTTTTTCCCAAGGTGAATCGGTTGCGTGTACTATTTTATCACTTCCGTGATTCTTGATTATACGGCATAACTGCTCCTTCGAAATAAAATCAACCGTATATGCCGTATCAAAATACAGCGGCGTACCGACCAGATACTTTTCCACATCGTCCCAGACCTGCCAGCCGCCCAGATGCCCTGCTATTATTTTATCGCCTTTTACATATTCAAGCGTGTGCCTCAAACGTTCGGGCATACAATGCACAGGCGGTTCAACTCCTATGTCACGTCCTGCGTGAATTACTGTCAAAAGGTCAAGCTCCTCACATTTTTTAAGAATCTGTATGCTTTCCCTGCTGTCAATATAAAAATTCTGATATTCAGGGTGCAGTTTTATTCCGAGCAAACCTTTTTCTTTTATATCATACAGCACGCTTTCCCAATCCTTCTGCATAGGGTGCAGAGAACCAAAAGAAAATAATCTGTCTGTATTGTTAACCGTTTTGGCAAAATTATTTATTGTCACAGACTGCGTAAGCGTAGTTGCTATCGGCAGTACAACGGAATACTCTATTCCGTTAAGATTCATTGATTCCAAAAGTGAGTCAGCCGTAGCGGCTATGACTGCTTTACCCTCCTTGCCGCGCGAGGTTATATTATTTTCAAGTATCTCAATTGTTCTCGACGCAATTTTGTCAGGAAATATGTGCGTGTGAAAATCTATTATCATTTTTCAATCACCTTTAAAAAACGATTTATCATAACCGCGCAGTCGGCGCGCGTCACAGCAGTTTCACTGCGGAATGTGTTTCCTTCATAAGCGAGCGTAATACCATTTTCATAACCGAGTTGTACATATTTTTGAGCCCACGTATTTATTACATCTGTAAACGGTAATTTTGTGTTTTTTGACTTCATTCCGAGCTTTTCCATATGCTTTGCCAGAATGGCGATTAACTGCTCGTTTGTAACGTTTTTTTCAGGACGGAAAGTACCGTCCTCAAATCCGTCCAAAAGTCCTGCCTTTTTTGCCGATAATACGGGTTTATAATACCACGCACTTTCAGCCACATCGGGAAATGTTTCGTTTCCGCCGCTTAATTTCAGAGCGCGTACAAGCATTGACGATATTTCAGCTCTTGTCACCTTTGACATAGGCGCGAATTTGTTATCGCCGATTCCGCTTATTACTCCTCTTTCACTCAGTTCCGCAACCGCGTTTTTAACCTCGGCGCTCATACTGTCCATATCCGAAAAGTCACATCCGCCAAGATATTCCTCATCTTTATAGACGCGGTTCAGTTTCGGTTTTGCATTTACATTATATTCAAGACTCTTGACAAGATTATCGTTTGTATAAAACTCTGCTCTGACAGTATGATTACCCTCGCTCAGACCTGTTACCGTATACTTATACGGCGGATATTCTGTAAGATGAACCTCTCTGCCGTCAACGAAATATTTCACTTTCATCCACTGCACTTTCGGCTGATAACCGTAAGCGGACAATTTAAGTGTATCACCGACCTCCATACCGTTATATAATCCGACATATGATACGTCTGAATTTTTCGTGTAGTCTGTAATATACACGGGATCTTTTGTAAGCATTTGAATATTCTCCAAAAGCATAGGGTTTGAACCCATATCGTAACGGTAGTAATCACCCGGCGGCACATAGTTATTAAATGCAACTATACATTTAAATTCAGGATATGCCCTTACCAGCTCTCCGTAATATTTACGAAGCTGCTGTACAGCCCAGCCCGAAAAATCCTCACCGTCTGGCGACTGGTAGCCCACGCCGCCTTCCGTTATGAATACAGGCTTTTTAATATTATTCTCAACCATAAAATTGTGTATCAGCTTTGCGCGCATTACGGGATTGGCATAAGGGCCCATAATAAATCCGATATTAGCGCCCTCGTTTGCGTTTTTATCACCTGTAAAATACGGCATACTGTAAAGACTGCAGCCAATCCAGTCTACATATTTGTCACCGGGATAAAAGTCAATAAGACGCGTATCAAGACCGCCCGTGTCATTAGGCGCCCATACCATTGCTATATTTTCTTTCGTGTGCGCGTAATCCGCAACATATCTGAAACAGTCTATAAATACCTGCTCGTCAATAAAGTTATCGTCAATATTCATTTCCTTGCCGAACACAAGGAGAATATCCTCACCGCGCGCGGCAAGATTATCAATATAGTTTTTTACATAATTCTCATACTCGCTCATATTTACGGGGACTTTACTTGCAAAATTCCAGTTCCAGCCTATAAGCTTGGTATGGTCGCTTTCCTTTTCCGCTACCTCCTTGCGGGGCACGTTATGATTTTTCAATTCCTCCGACGGAGTAAACCACTCGTAATATGTCTTTATTCCGTTGTCTATACCGTCGAAATCGCAGTTAAACGGCGTACCGATAATTGAACCTGAACGCGGCTCAAACTTTGCGCCGTAATAAACATAATTCTCCGCTCTGCTTTCCGCAAACACACGGAAATCCTCTTCATAGAGCATAGCGTGCATTTTATCCAGATTGGGATTTATCCAATCATCAGATTTCGCAAATGCAGACGACGTCAGAAAAGCGGACGCCGCAAGCAAAAGCGATATTATTTTTTTCATTGTTATTCCTCCAATTCATCAATAAATAACAGTTCCTGCGCATAAGGCAAAGTTCTTGCCCACGCAATAAATGACACCGACCATTCAGTCAGCTTATGGAAACGGCGCTGACCCTTGGAACACATAGCCAGAAGATTTTCATATGTCATTGTAACAGTTCTGGTCTGCTGCCACGCAGACGGAAGCCAGCGTATAAGCTCCTTCCAGTATGCCTTATCCTTTGTTTCAAGATATTTTACACGCATACTTTCCAAAAATTCAATATGCCTGTCAATAACATCACCAAGCATTGTACCGTCATAGTCAAGCGACGATTCATAATCGTCAATTTCAAAACATTCTTTTGTAATCGGCGTTGAGGCAAGCTTATGCATAGTAGACGTACTGTTAGCAACCGTACCGACTTTATATGTATCAAATTCCTTCCACCAGTACAAAGGTCCAGTAATATCCACAGACACAAAAATCTGACGCATAAACTTTCTATGCTCACTTCCTGAGCGTATCAGTCTTTGGGCAAGCCCCAAATCATTTTCACCGACTGTTATCCTGCCGCCGTCTTCGGTTGTGTCATTTTTTTTCCACGATTCAAGAGGGTTACGCATACCGCGCAAGGCGCTTTTAAACCCCAAAACTTCTGTATTTTCAAATTTCATTATACCTTGCCCTCCTTCTGCATTTCAATGTACTCATCAAAGGTGCACATTCTGTCTACAACTGAGCCGTCAGACTTAATATCAATGATTCTGTTTGCCACGGTATTAACAAACTCGTGGTCGTGCGACGAGAATATTACATTACCCTTAAAAGCTTTAAGACCGTTATTAACGGCAGTAATAGATTCCAAATCAAGATGGTTTGTAGGCTGGTCCAAAAGAAGTACGTTTGAGCCGAACAACATCATACGCGACAGCATACAACGTACTTTTTCTCCGCCCGAAAGCACCTTTACTTGCTTAAATACATCATCACCCGAAAACAGCATTCTGCCAAGAAAACCGCGTATATACGATTCATTCTGCGTTTCAAAGCCTTCTGCACTGTACTGACGCAGCCAGTCTACAAGGTTTAAATCACAGCCGTCAAAATATGCACTGTTATCCTTAGGGAAATAACTGCGCGACGTACTTACACCCCATTTAATACTGCCGCTGTCAGGTTCCGATTCCTCTGCTAAAATCTGCATAAGCGCAGTAACCGCAATTTCATTTTCACCTATGACAGCAATTTTATCATCGTGATTTAACGTAAATGATACGTTATTGAGAAGTGTTTCACCGTTTACCGTTTTTGAAATACTGTCAACCGTCAGCAAATCGCGTCCTGCCTCTCTGTCCATATCAAATCCTACAAACGGATAACGTCTTGACGACGCAGGCAGTTCCTCAACGGTAAGCTTATCAAGCATTTTTTTACGGCTGGTCGCCTGCTTTGACTTTGACTTATTCGCGGAGAAACGCTGAATAAACGTCTGTAATTCCTTAATTTTTTCTTCGGCTTTTTTGTTCTGCTGTTTAATCATTCGTTCAATCATCTGACTTGATTCATACCAGAATTCATAGTTGCCGACATACATTTTAATTTTTGTGTAATCAATATCAACTATATGTGTACAAACCACATTCAAGAAATATCTGTCGTGCGATACGACAATAACCGTACCTTCATAGTCAAGCAGGAAATCTTCCAGCCATTCAATAGCCTGTAAATCAAGATGGTTTGTAGGCTCGTCAAGAAGAATGATATCGGGGTTCCCGAAAAGTGCCTGAGCCAAAAGCACCTTCACTTTATCGTTTCCGCTTAAATCCGCCATATTTGAATACAGCAGGCTTTCATCAAGCCCCAATCCTTGCAGCAGCTTTGACGCGTCAGAATCAGCCTCCCAGCCGTCCATCTCGGCAAATTCAGCCTCCAGTTCCGCCGCCTTTATGCCGTCCTCGTCGGAGAAATCTTCCTTTTCATATAGCGCGTCCTTCTCCTTCATTATGTCATAAAGACGCTTATTGCCCATAATTATGGTGTCAAGCACGGAATAATCGTCATAGGCAAAATGGTCCTGCTTTAATACTGACATACGGCAGTTCGGGTCAATTGACACATCACCTGTCGTTGAGTCTATTTCACCTGACAGTATCTTTAAAAATGTTGACTTTCCGGCGCCGTTTGCGCCTATAACTCCGTAGCAGTTACCTGATGTAAATTTTAAGTTTACGTCCGAAAACAGGTTCTGACCGCTGAAATTCAGACTTAAATTAGTTACAGTTATCATTATGTATTCCTTTCAATTTAAATTTTTCTTGAAATAACAATAAAATTATACTATAATTAGTGTATAATTGCAAGGGAAAATTACACCTGAAAGGACTTGATATTATGTTAAATATAGGCTGCCATTTATCCGCGTCAAAAGGCTATTTGCATATGGCAAAAGAGGCGGTTGGAATAGACGCAAACACCTTTGCTTTCTTTACACGCAATCCGCGCGGAGGCAAAGCAAAAGATATAGACGAAAAGGACGTTAAAGACTTTCTTGAATTTATCAGCGAACACAATTTTGCAAAGCTTGTCGCGCACGCGCCCTACACTTTAAACGCCTGCTCGGACAAGCCGGAAACACGTGAATTCGCGCTGAATACTATGCGAGATGACCTTATGCGTATGGAATACACCCCGAACCAGTATTACAACTTCCACCCCGGCAGTCACGTCGGGCAGGGGGCTGAAACGGGCATTGAGCTGATTATAAAACAGCTTAATGAGGTTCTTACACCAGATATGACAACAACCGTACTGCTTGAAACAATGGCGGGAAAAGGAAGTGAAATAGGGCGTTCATTTGATGAACTCAGAGCAATAATAGACGGCGTAACGCTTAATGAAAAGCTCGGCGTATGTCTTGATACCTGTCACGTTTACGACGGCGGATACGATATTGTAAACGACCTTGACGGCGTGCTTGATGAATTTGACAGGGTAATCGGTCTTGACAGGCTTAAAGCAATGCATATGAACGACAGCAAAAACCCGTTTGAGAGCCATAAGGACAGACACGAAAAAATCGGCGAAGGCACTATTGGTTTTGAAACAATGAAAAATATTATCAACCACCCGAAATTACAGAATATTCCGATAATACTGGAAACACCGAATGAGCTTGACGGCTATGCAAATGAAATTAAAATGCTTAGAAATGCATATAAAAAATAGCAGACAAAAAAATCGGAACAAGTAAAACTTGTTCCGATGTGGCGACCCGGATGAGGCTCGAACTCACGACCTCCAGCGTGACAGGCTGGCGTTCTAACCAACTGAACTACCGGGCCACATTTTTAACTGCCTTGCTATTATACAGTAAAATAAACAGAATGTCAATACCTTTTTCAAAAAAAATTGACACACACTTAAAATAAGGTTATACTATATTACAGAAAGGAAGTGAAGAGAATGGCTTACGAAACAATACCAACGATTGAACAGCTGCTTTTTGAAAAGCAATATTATTCTCTTCGCGAACTGTTTTCTGAAATGAACGAGGCAGACATTGCGGCAATTTTTTCAGAAATACGAGAGGAAAGTCTGCCGCTTTTATTCAGACTTCTTCCGAAAGACCTTGCCGCCGACACGTTTGCGCTTATGGATACAGACAGTCAGGAACTTTTAATAAACGGTTTTTCCGATAATGAACTGAAAGAGGTTTTTGACGAGCTTTATGTTGACGACGCGGCAGATATTGTAGAAGAAATGCCTGCTAATGTCGTAAAGCGTATTTTGAAAAATACCGACCCCGAAATGCGGCATATGATTAACGAGATACTTAAATATCCTGAGGACAGCGCAGGGTCACTGATGACGACGGCTTACATAAGCCTGCGTCCAGATATGACCGTAAATGACGCAGTTAAGCGCATACGCCGTACAATCAGCGAAGCGGAAACGGTGTACACCTGCTATGTAACGGACGACAACCGTCATCTTTTAGGCTATCTGTCAGTTAAAAATCTGCTGCTTGCCCTGCCCGATGAAAAAATCTGCGATATAATGGAAAAAACCATCATATGTGTGCATACGCTCGACGATAAAGAGGACGTAGCAAAGGATATGAACAAATACGACTTTGTAACAATGCCTGTCGTTGACGACGAAAACAGACTTGTCGGTATTATCACCTTTGACGACGCTATTGACGTAATGCAGGACGAGGCTACCGAGGATATTGAACGAATGGCGGCTATCAGTCCTATTGAAGAACCGTATTTTAAAACCTCCGATTTCAAACACGCGCGCAAAAGAATAGTATGGCTTTTAATACTTATGCTTTCCGCGGCTATAACAGGCGCTTTGCTTTCAAGATATGACGAAGCTTTTAAAGCAGTCAGTGAGCTTGTTTATTTCATTCCTATGCTTATGAGCGTGGGCGGAAACTGCGGTTCGCAAAGCTCTACAATGATAATACGAGGTATGAGCGTTGACGAAATAAGGCTCAGGGACTTTTTTAAAGTCGTTTTTACCGAGCTTAGAATTTCAATTGTTATAAGTATAACGCTTGCTGTGGTAAACGGTGTAAGAATATGGCTTATGCAGGGTGATGTTAAAATTGCGGTCGTGGTAAGTCTGGCGATTGTCGGAATTGTTATCCTGTCGCAGTTTATCGGCTGTACACTGCCTATGGCGGCAAAAAAATGCCGTCTTGACCCTGCGGTAATGGCGACTCCGCTTATTACAACCATTGTTGACGCCGCCTCAATACTGATTTACTTCTCAATCGCAACACATTTTTATAATTTATAAAAACTTTAACCCCCCGACACATATGTGCCGAGGGGTTATTTTATAAGGTTATTGTTTCACTTTCGCATAACGGCTTCATATTGTCGACCGCGAACACCTCTCACAGCATTATCTAATCCTTTACCGTCGTATTGTAACATCTGAATTAGTCTTTTTATGAAATTATCTTAAATTTCATTATACCGTAGGTTATAGTATATAGTTACTTAGCAGTTTGTTAAAAGCACTAATGTCAAAGTTACTCTTAAACTCAAATTTCACTTTACCTACACCGGAAAACCAAACCGTAAGTTCTGCGTCTAAATCCAAAGTACCCGCCGTTTCAACAGAAAATACCTGTATTTTGCTGTATGGCATAGATGTAAAATCTTTTTTAGTTCCTGTAATTCCTTGCACATTCACAGATATAATACGCTTATTTGTAAATATAACCATATCACGAATTGTTTTGAAAGTATGTAATACTTCTTCACCGTCTACTAACATAGGAGCTACTAAGTTTGTGCCTTCTGCCGTTTGTACTTCTTTTAGCTTCATAAAAGAAGCATTATTAAAATCAATCATTTTTATTAATCCTTTCGTTATTAAAATATTGTTTGTCTTTCGACATAGTATATCATATCACGACACAGAAAGCAACCCATACAGCTAATGCGGACATTATTAACCGTTCCTTGTGCTAACTGCATAGTACTTATTGCGTAATCAGCAGTATGACGCATCACCTCATTTCGAGTATACAAAAAAAACAGCGGTACATCAGTATAATGTATCGCTGTTTTTTTAAAATTTATTAATCTGTTTTATAATTCAACAATTGCCTCAATCTCAAGCAAAACGTCCTTCGGAAGTCTTGCCACCTCAACGCACGAACGCGCTGGATACGGTTCAGTAAAGAACTCTGCATAGATTTCATTGATTTTAGCAAAGTCATTCATATCTTTTATAAACACAGTTGTTTTTATTGTGTTTGCAATGTCGCCGCCTGCCGCCGCAATAAGATTTTTCACGTTGGTAAGCGCCTGTCTTGCCTGCGCCTCGACACCCTCAGGTATATTTCCCGTCGCAGGGTCAATCGGTATCTGTCCCGACGTAAACAGTGTATTGCCTGCCGTTATCGCCTGAGAATAAGGTCCTATCGCCGCAGGAGCGTTTGTTGTTTTTGTTTCTTTCATTGTTTTATCCTTCCTTTCTTAAACCCATAATTTTATATAAAAATTAAATGTGATACAAATGCCAGCAGCACAAAATATCCCAAAAACAAAGAATAAAGTACCTTGCTTGAAGGGTATGCCGACCATTCATTTTTAAGCGCCTCATACGTCAGCGCCGCTGTCAGCAGTCCGCCGCACAACAGAAGCACTCCTATTGTAATAGGTGACAATATACTGAGAGCCGCACCTATTACACATATTGCCGTCAAAGGCACCCAAGCGGTTGTAAGCCTAAGGCAAAATTCCCAGAACGGAGTTTTCAGCCTCATAATAAAGCGGTTTATCAGCCAGAAAATACCCATATGCGCAAAAAATATCACTATACCGCCGATTACTCCCGACAGCATTACCACAGGTACGGTTACTGCAAGTTTTAAACCGTCACCGCCGCCCAGTCCCATTGCGCCTGCGACAAAATGCATTAGCCTTACCGACTGTCCCCGCATTACAAAAAACACGCACAGCCACAAAAACGCGCCCAGCACCGCAGGAACAACTAGCATTGCCCATTTTCCGATACGAGTCGGGTTTGCCACAGCGTCGGCAGGTGAAAGCAAGGCGCTTTTTATATATCTTAAAAAGGTGTCTTTTGGCGGAATACCCTGCTTTGCGGCTTTTTTCGCTCTGCTTCGTGCACGCGCTCTTTCAAATTTCGTATCCTTGCCTGCATAGCCGGTCCTGTAAGAGGTTTCCGTTCTGTAAGCGTTTGTATACGTCTGATTATCCGATGTATTTTCCTGCTTGCGCGCACGGTGCGCCGCCGCCTGCGTACAAGTGCACGTTTCGCCCTGTTTAAGCTCTTTACCGCAATACATACAGGTTCTCATATTAACACTCCTTTAATTATTCTTTATTTAAAATTATAGACCGTTGATTCAGATATGTCAACATACGAACTGTAAACGATTTGTAAACTATTTATACAACCGCGATTCAAAAGCTTTTATATCTGCGCTCCTAACCTCCCCGATACGATGGAAAAGCCGCACATCTATACCGTCTATGACCGTTCTGCAACCGGTAATTTCCTCATATGCCGTCGCAATATCCGTATATTCCGTAAAGCTCCTTACCGCCTCCGTTAAAACCGTCTGACTTCCGTCGGCAAGGTGTGTCTGGGCAGGCGAGGCAACAAGAACATAGTTTACGGTATAAAGCGGCGACAGGTCTTTATCACGCGAATCCACCTGCGGCAGTGATACGACATAATCAGGACGTATCGCCTTTACTCCGAGCGACGGTTCCGCATTTTTAATTATATCCTCGTTAAGCGTAAACGACGAGGCAAGCACACCGAGGCTGTCACCCTCGTATACCGTCGTATCGAGCTTACGTTTCAGAGCAAGAATTTCCTTTGCATCGTTTCTTGATTCGGGCAGCATTGAAAAACTCGGCACAAGCGACATATATTTTATTTCCTGAATATTATGCGGCTGAGTACGCGGTATAACAACATATACCGAATGTACAACCGCCAGCAATGTTATTCCTATAAGCATTGTTTCCTTTGTTATATGCTTTATGGCAATAAGCACAAGCATTATCAGCGACGGTATGTACAACAGCAAGTGCTGCTGTCCGTGAGTCTGAGTAGCAATGAACATAAACAGGCATACAACAATCTGCACCCACATAAACACTGCTTTTGTTTCTTTTTTCTTGATTCCCGTCATAACCGAACATACGATAAGCACAGCGACCAATCCCAGACCGAAATAGCGTGTTATGAGCTTAAAATCCGTCATAACGGAAAATTTATATCCTGCATAAAGCGTACCGTAATCACGCAAAAGCCTCATTGTAAGAAATCCGAAAAAGCAGGTCAGCAGTATAAGTCCTACTGTAACTGCTGTCGCCACCGCCTTATACCATTTACGTCTGAATAATACGCAGTCTGCAAACATTGCCGTAATGAACGATACAGCAAAAAATGCATACCACCTGCGCCACAGCATAACCGCTACAAGTAATATACCTATAAGCAAATACCTCCAAAGCGCATCATTGCGGTTATCGCGCGTATAATAGAGATTATAGCAAATAAGACATATCAGAAGTCCTCCTATATCCACAAAACCGTTAAATGCCAGAAACGGCATTACGGGAAACAGCAGTATTGTAAGCGCCGCTGCAATTTTCGGGGCTTTACTAACCTTTTTTGCAAGCATATACACCATTACATATGACGGCAGCAAATACATATTAACCAATCCGAGAACATAAACAAGACGGCTTTCACCAAACAGCTTTGCCAAAAACGCGCTCGGCAGAGCGGCTATATAATTGTAATCCTGCTCTGCAACCGACATATATACATTTTTCCAGAAACCGCCGTCCGTAATCGCTCCTCCTGCAATACGTCGCGATATATCCCAGTAAGTAGCATTATCCCAAAAATATATCTGCCGCCCGACCTTAATATATATAACAGCCAGCGCATTCACAACCGCCCATATAACAAGAAAAAATATCAGTGTTTTATGCCACGGTCTGAATTTGAAGTCTTCACGGTATTCGTCATTCAAATCATATTCATCATTTAGTATGGCTCGAAATTTCAAGTGCCAACATTCCCTTCCTTATTCGAATAATGATAATATCTCTTCATTTGAAAGATTTTTAAACGTATCTGTATTCACGCGAACAATATCCTCCGCAAGTAAACGCTTATTCTCCTGCAAACGAAGTATTTTTTCCTCAATCGTACCTTTTGCCGCCAGACGAATAATCTGTACTGCGCGTTTTTGTCCTATTCTGTATGCTCTGTCAGACGCCTGATCCATAACAGCAGGATTCCACCACGGGTCATAATGAATGACTGTGTCTGCACCGATTAAGTTAAGACCGACTCCGCCTGCTTTCAGTGAAATCAAAAATACGTCCCTTTCACCGCCGTTAAAACGGTCGCTGAGCTCTGCGCGTTCATATGACGGTGTATGTCCGTCAAGATAAAACGACGGTATTTTAGCCTCCGACAGCTTTTCCTGTATTATTCTCAGCATTGACGTGAACTGCGAGAAAACAAGTATTCTATGTCCTGCGTCGGACGCGTTTGTAATCAGCTCCATAAGCAAGTTCAGTTTACCGCTGTCAGAAGAATAATCCTCGTCGAACAACTGCGGATGACAGCAAATCTGCCGTAACCTCATAAGGAGTGTCAGTATACGCATTTTACCCTGACCGCCCTCTCCCAAAAGCGCAATCGTTTCATCTTTTGCCGCCGCAAGATATGCCATATAAAGTTTTTCCTGCTCCTCCGTAAGCTCTGCATACATTGTATTTTCAATCTTTTCGGGCAGTTCATTTAATACCTCCGACTTCATTCTTCTCAGCATAAACGGTTTTATCCGAAGCCTGAAACTATCTGCAGTCATTGAGTCGCCGTCCTTTACAAGAGGAGTTTCATATCGCGCGCGGAATTCGTGAATTGAATAAAGATAGTCCGGCATTACAAAATCGAATATCGACCAAAGCTCCGTCAGAGAATTTTCAACCGGCGTTCCCGTAAGCGCAAAACGCCGTTCTGCATTTATTTTCTTAACACTGCGCGCGTTCATTGTCTTTGGATTTTTTATATGCTGAGCCTCGTCAATAAAGCAGTATGCAAATTCTATTTCACGATACAGCGTAATATCACGCCTCAGCGTCGGATAAGACGTTATTATAAACTCATAATTACCTGCTGTCTGTATCAGCTTTTCCCTCTCTGCTTTGCCGCCGTCTATAATAAGCGTTTTCGCGTCGGGCGTAAACTTGTTTATCTCGTTCAGCCAGTTGTAGGTAAGCGCGCTCGGCGCGACTATAAGCGTTGGTCTGTCAGGCTTTACACCGTGAATATATGCAATAACCTGTAATGTTTTTCCCAGACCCATATCGTCCGCAAGTATTCCGCCGAAACCAAGATTTGAAAGCTGTGTAAGCCACGCTATTCCGTCACGCTGATAAGGACGTATCACGTTTTTCAGCTCCTCAGGTATTTTCGGTTCCGTATTTTTTATCTCTTCAATATAATCAATAAAGCTGCTGTCCTTGTCTATTCCCTGTACATAATTTAAATACAGCGCATAATATTTAGGTATCTGTTTAACACCGCGCCTTATGTCCTCAGCCGAGAAATCAAGCTGGTCAAGCAGATTAAACACTGCTTTTTCCGCGCTGTGCTCTAAATCTATAAAACTTCCGTTTGAAAGACGGTAAAATCGCTTTTTCAGTTTTACCGCGCTTAAAATACCGCTTATCTGTTCATATGAAAGCTGAGTTGTAAAATCCGCCTCCAGTAAATCCACATTTGCGCTGTAACGTACCGAAGTCTTTATATCAACACGGTCAGTTATTGTTATGCCGTTAAAGCGGTCAGATGTATATACCGCCGCGCGCTGACGTAATTCACTCATACTATCCGATAAAAACATATAAATATCCCTGTCGGAATAAAGCGAGAATATACCGTCGTTTAAAGCAAACCCTGAGAAATACGAGAGTATTTCATTCTCCGCTTCAAAGTCACGGACGACTATTTTATCTTTTACACTGCTTTCCAACGGCAATCTCAGCGGCAACCCCATATAATTCGCAATGACTGCCGCGGTTATACCACCCTTCGCAGCATCGAAATATATCTCAAATTCGGGCTTGGCGTCTATAACAACATCTTCTATCCCACGCGTTATAACGCCTTGTCTGCCTTTTATTGCAGGCAGAACATACGTTGCAAACAAAATCGTGTTATCGCCTTTAAAGCTCATTTGTGTGCGCGCCTCTGTCGCAAGCGCGTTATATATAGGCATAAAATATCCGCGCCATTCCGTGTCCGTATGATAAATTGCATTCTCATAGAAGAACCATTCTCCGTCACGCGTAAGCGAGATACCTCTGTCACTGACCGACATATCTATTTCACCGTTTATCGCGTCAACATCTACAATTATATCGGGATTATCCTCAACAACACGCACACTTCCAAGCGTCATTCCGTCCAGCACGACTGAAAAATCAACATTGTTTAAAAGCGGAAAAATACGTTCTGCCGCCGCCGCTCCGAAACTTGTCGTATATGCTGATTTCATATAAAGCTGAGCATTAGTATTGCGGCTTTCGTAGCTTTCAGCCAGTATTTTTATTATTTCCTCCTGCGGCTGGGGAAACTCCGTAATAAAAGGCTTGTATGTCGTATAACGGTCAATTTTAAATTCCTGTCCGCGGAGATAACATTCCAGAAAATTCTCTATTCCCTGCATTGGAGTGCCGCCTATGTCTATTGATACGGCATACAGCGGCGCGTCAGCATTAGATGTTATATGGATAGTAAACGAGGCGCAAAGCTGTTCTTTTTCATAATCACGCGACGCAAACAATTCGCAAAGCGTTTTTGCGATTTTGTCGTTTTCGTCCTCGTAGTCTGCGCCTTCACAAAGCTCCTTTTGCCGCTGTTTTAACGCGGCAACAATATGCTTGCATACCGAGCCCATAGTTTCAAAGTACGGACAGGTACAGAAACATTCGTCTACACAGTCGCCGCCCAGTTTGACCTGCACACTGTACAGTTCCTCACCGTCCACAACCGCCGTTATAAGATTTTCTTCGCGCCGTCTGAGATGTACTCTGCCCTCCTTGAAGTATTCAAGTCCACGTTTGTAAATCGTTGATGAGCAGGACTTTTTAATCATTGCCTCTGTAATTTCCATATAACTCTCCGTTTTACTATATTCACGGAAAAATAAACAATCAGATTGCGTCTTTGCAGTACGCCGTTGTACAATAACAGACGTGATATGCACAATTTATTTTTTCGTGGTATCATATAATTATAGCATATCAGAGTGTATTTTACAATATTTTTTATGTAATTTACAGATAGATAATTTATTTTAAATATGATAAAATAGTGAGGATTATGATGAAAGGACAAAAAATAATGGGGAAATTTGACGGTATGCTTTTATGCACCGACCTTGACGATACACTGTTAACTGATAACAAACAGGTAAGTGAGAAAAACCGAAAGGCTATAGACTATTTTAAATCTGAGGGAGGCTTATTTACATTTTCAACGGGACGCGTGCCTATGGGAGCCAGACTGATACTCGAATATGTTGTTCCGAATGCGCCTATCGTCTGTTTCAACGGCGGCGGTATATATGACTTTAGTGAAAATAAGATATTGTGGTCGCGTAAGCTTGATTCCGATGCAATTTCAGCAGTGGAATATGTGGACAGGCGGCTTGATTTTGTCGGTATTGAAATTTGTACGGAAGAAAAAATTTATTTTTCAAAAATTAATGCGAAAGTACGTGAACATCAGATTTTAGAAAAGCTGCCTGACAACGACCTTGATTATCACGATATTCCCGAAGTATGGCAAAAGGTATTGTTTATGACAGAGGAACACGAGCTTAATACAGTACGCCGAACAATAAGCGAATCACCGTTTGCCGATAAATACACCTTTGTACAGTCAAGCCCGTGGTACTACGAACTTTTACCCAAAAATTCAACCAAGGGCGACGGTCTTATTCAGCTCGGAGAATTATGCGGTATTGACCGCTCACGTATAATTGCTGTCGGCGATAATGAAAACGATTTGGAAATGGTTAAAATGGCAGGAGTGGGAATCGCGGTTGAAAATGCAATTCCGATTGTAAAAAACTCCGCTGATTATGTTACAGCCGACAACAATTCCGACGCGATAGCTAAAGTAATTTATGATTTGGAAAACGGCACAATAAAAACGGCATAGCCCACGCTATGCCGTTTTCTTATTATTCCTCGTTATTATCTTCGCTGTGCGCAGCAAGATAATCGTCAAAGCTCTTAAACTCCGCCTTATGCTGCTGAGGTTTGAAATCTGCTTTATAAGTCGTCGTATAGCTTGAGCCTGTCTTTTCCGCTACAGGCTTACTCTGCTGTTGAGGTTTATTTCTCTTTTTATATCCGTCCTTCTTGTACGGCTTTGCACCCTTAGGCGCAATAACAACCTTTCTGTACGGGTCATTTCCGACAGAATATGTCGTTACATTTTCATTATCCTGTAAGCTCGAATGGATAATACGTCTTTCATACGGATTCATAGGTTCAAGCGTAAAACGCTTACCTGTACGCGTAACCTTGTCAGCCAGTCTTGCCGACAGCGCCAAAAGCGCCTCCGTACGTTTTTCTCTGTAATTTTCAGTATCAATAGAAACTTTAATATAGTCCTCACTGCGCTGATTAACAACAAGTGATGTAAGATACTGAAGGCTGTCAAGCGTATCACCGCGCTTACCTATAACAATACCCATATTTTCACCGCTTAGGTTAATTGTCATATCTTCACCGTTAAGCGACGCACTTACCTCAACTTCCAAGTTCATAGCCTTAAATATATCACTCAAAAACTGTACCGCGTCTGCCTCAACACCGTTAACTGACTGCTTTTTAACTCTCGGTTCTCTCTTAGCCTTCGGCTCGCTCTTGCTTACAGCAGGTTTAACCGCCTTCTTCTCAGGCTTAACAGTAATTTTTGGTTCCGCACCCTCCTTCGGGGTTACTGCTACTCGCGCATCACGCGCACCAAGTCCCAAAAATCCTTTTGAACCCTCGTCAAGTACCTCTACTTCTACTTCTTCGCGTGAAAGACCAAGCTCTTTAAGAGCTGCCTCTACCGCCTCCTCTTTACTTTTTGCGCTTTTTTCTATGCTTAATTTGTTTTTCAGGAATTCTGACAACGACTTCCTCCCCTTTCTTATCAAAGTAATAATTTAATGCAAGCTGCTGCACAACCTGAGTTACCGAACTGATTATCCAGTAAAGTCCAAGTCCTGCCGGCAATGTAATTGTAAAGAACAATGTCATTATCGGCATCATAAGATTCATTGATTTTGACATCTGCGCCGCCTGACCGCTGTCATTCTGGTTTTGTCCCGACTGTGCCTGTGTCACCTTCATTGAAATGTATGACGCAAGCACTGCCAAAACAGGTATCGCAAGAAGTGCGATTACAGACCAGTTTGAAAAGTCAAGACGCATAATATAATTAAACGCTGCTGAAGGAGTATTGGACAGGTCAAGACCAAGGAAATTGAAGTTTAGCGACCACGGGTGAACCGAGCCTGTAACTCCCTCTAAAAACGTTCCGTTCGTACCGACAATTTCAGCCCATTTTGAAAGCTGTATCTGCGAATTATTCGCAAGCTGTTCCATTGTATAGCTTGCAAGATTTCCTATGTTATGTCCGAGATTAATTATGCCGTTCTGCAAACGTATAACCTCATTGATAAACGGCGCGCTGTTCCAAGCCTCGGAATTTACTCCGAGAAGATATGAAATAGGTTTCTGAATAACCTGATACAAACCGATAAGAACAGGCATCTGTATAAGCATCGGCAGACAGCCTCCTGCCATACTGATGTTGTTTTCCTTATACAGTTTCATCATTTCGCGCTGTAATTTCTCCTGATCATTTGCATACTTCTTCTGAAGTTCCTGCAAAACGGGCTGTATCTTCTGCTGCTTTTTCATAGCCTTCTGCGAACGGATATTAAGCGGAATAAGTATCAGCTTAATAATAAGCGTAAATATAATTATCGCCAGACCATAGTTTGCAACAAGCTGATAGATGTGTTCAATAATAAAACCCATAGGTTTTGTTATAATATAATCAAACATATGTCTTTATTTTCCTCCTCTGACGCAAGCCTTACGGTTTGCTCGATATAACCTTCTCAACAGGTTATTCATTTCTGCCGCCCTTATGCTTGTCCGGTACAGGGTCATATCCCCCTTCGTGGAACGGGTGGCACTTTAAAAGCCGTCTTACTGCAAGGTATCCTCCGCGCAGAGCACCGTATCTTTCAATAGCCTCTCTTGCATATTGTGAACAGGTCGGAGTAAAACGGCAGCACGCTCCGCCTTTATACGGTGAAATATGGTGTCTGTAAAAATCAATCAATATGATTAACAGTTTTTTCATTGTTATTATCCTTAATATCAGCAGGCGTAACAAGTAAGTCAAGCTTTTTCATTGTGAAATATACGTCCTTCTGTATCTGAACCAGTGTTTTCCCTGCCGAACGGTGACGCGCCACTATTATAAAATCATAGCCTGTCCGTATATCTTGTTCCATAAGTCTGTAACTCTCGCGGATAAGCCGTTTAACGCGATTACGCTTTACAGCTTTGCCAAAAGATTTGTTGACTGTAAGTCCTAAACGGTTAAAACTATACTTATTTTTACGGACATATACTACCGTATAACCGCCTACGGCATTTTCACTTTTATATACGCGTCTGAAATCTCTGTTGAGCTTTAAGCTCTGAGTATTTTTCATAATCCAAATTCCTTTAAGTAAAATTATCCGCTCTGCGGATAAACTACTATGCCATAAAGATGTTTCGCATCTTTTTAACAATCCGCCTGCCTACCATTCGTGCAAGCATATATGTTATGAAAAAAAGGCAACAAGTAAAGAGCGCCTCCTCACTTCCTGCCTAAATCCTTCATATATTACGCAGACAACTTCTTTCTGCCCTTCTGTCTTCTGTTCGAGAGAATCTTTCTGCCCGATTTTGTAGACATTCTCTTTCTGAAACCGTGTTCCTTAGCTCTTTGACGCTTTTTCGGTTGAAAAGTCATTTTCATTGCTACAGCACCTCCTCTGCTTGTTTCCCGACCCCAATCAGCCGTCTTAATTACTATTCAAAAATAGACACCTCAACTATTATATAGATTTTCAGGTCAAATGTCAAGCATTTTTTGCTAATTTATTAATTATTTTTGAGGTTTTCCGTACTTAATTAAGTACATATACAACGCAGCTTCGCTTACCGAAACCATTTGAACCGTCAGGATAGCATAAATCAATCTTATTTCCTTTAATTGCGCCGCCCGTATCCTCTGCGCTTGCCACGCCGTAAGTCCACGAACCATCTGCCGACGTCACATATACTTTAGAGCCAAGCGGAATCACACGCGGGTCTACCGCTACTATTCCGTAAGAAAGCGGTGTGCCGAGAGCAGAACAAGTTCCTCCGCCGTTTTCCTCAGGCGCTGCCGAGTATGCAGTTGCGGTCATTGTAATCTTTCTCGAATAGCTGTGACCGTTTATTGTACCGCCGTCGTCGCTTATACGCGGTTTTGCCGTAAATACAGATTTTGGTTCGGGAGTAGGCACTGCCGTACCTCGCGCTATTACCTTATTGCGCGCCTCTACAATGATATTTTCACTCACTGCTTCGCGAGCCGCCTCCTCGCCGTCCTGATATGTAACCTTATGAGAAATTTCTTTTATACCGTCTTGTCCCTCGTCAATTACCCGCTCCGTTCCCTGTAAAAGATTCGGGTCGTCTACATATTCAACAGTACGAGGAATAGCCTCGGTAACAATTTCATCTGTATGACTTATTGAAACAAGCTCAATAGTATCACCCTCTGCAAGAGTATCACCGTTAGCGGAAATTACGTCGTGTTCTCCCGGAATATATCCTGCCTCTACAAGAGCATCTCTGACGTTTACTTTCGTTACCGTAACCACACACTCGCAATCGCCTGCTTTAATCGTTACACGTTTACCGCGTTTTATTACTATATCGTCATTATCGCTGATTGCTTTTTCAACAGGCACGTTCAGCCTGTCCGTTTCATTTATATTGACGCCGTGCTTTTCCAGCGCCGTTTCCACATTGTCGCTCAAAGTTTTAACGGTTTTTGTTTCATTTGTACCTGCAAATTCGTCAATTTCAGTAATCGTTATTTCTTTTGCAGAAACATTATAAACCGCTCCAAAGGTCACGGTTACAATCGCAACAAGCGTAAAAAGTACAGTCAGCCGCTTTCTGCGTGCCGCTTTTAACTTCGCCTGCTTTTTTGCCTCGCGTTTCGCGCGCATTTCTTCAAGCAGCTCACGTTTTGTTTTTTCATATGTAGCCATAAACTTCCCCATAGCCTTTCTGCCCGCAAACAGTTAATGAAACAGCAACATCTCCGCCGCGGGCAGCCAAAATGTCAGACAGTTTTTTTATGTATATATGCGTAATTTACGCAATATTTTCCACATAATGTAAAACTTTTTTCATTACTTATCGCTTAGTATACTACGATTTTGTTACATTGTCAATAGTTTTATTACATTTTTATTACGAAATAATTTCAATTGTTGCATTTATAATACTAAAACTATCCTATATATTATGTATATGCGGTACTTTTCCATTTTATTACAATTATTTGGAAATGTATATGAAATTATTTAAACGGAAATAATAGGTAATACTGAACACAGCGAAAGGAATGAACATAATATGAAAGAATTGACAAAAAAAGTAGTAATACTAAACAATTTCTCCTCACCGTATGTAAGCGAGGCGATAATTTTTTTAAAAGAATACAACCCCAAACTTGAAAGCCGCGCAATCGCGGACGCAGAAACAATAGTGAGCCGTTATATTGAAAGAATAGAAAAAAACAGACAGCCCTCAAAGACTGCCCGAAAAAAATCAAAATTTTTAAAAATTATTATAGGTTTAAGCATTACAGCCGCATTTTGTGCCGCTGTTAAATATCTTATTTAAAATTTGAATCAATGTAGTCTATGTATTCCTGATAACGTTTTGATGAGGACGAGGACGCATCATATGTAAAATCATAGTAAATCGAAATACCATTTCTTACAATGCATTTTCTATGCTTGATTTTTTCATCTGCCTCAAACGTAATTGCATACCAGTCGCCCCCTGCGCGCGAATATGAAACATTACTGCTCTGAGCAGCATATTCTATCATCATATCCTTCGGCACTCCGCCTTTACCCTCCTGCGCTACAATCATAGTTGCGCCGCCGAGCGGGTCGGTCATATTCAGCTTTTCACTGCCTGAAACCGTGTTTGAATGGAAATCTGACGGATAAGGACAGGTTACATTGCCTATTGTCAATACGGCATAACCGTTTTTAACAGTCCCACCCGTTGCAGACGGCGAGGAAACAGGTGCTGTTGATGAAGCAGTACCATTCGGTGAAACAGTCGGCTGAGCGACATTTCCGCCTTTAGGGAATATATTATAACCTATTATTACACTCAAAACCGCAATAAGTATAAGAATAACAATGAACATAAATGTATTTCCCTTTTTCTTCTTACGCTTTTTGCTTACATACTGTCTTGCCTCTTTTTCGGCAAGACGCTTTTTACGGTTCAGCCGTTCCGCCTTAAGCTCCTCAATTTCCTGTCGTTTAGCGGATTTACCGCTTTGCTGGCTCTTTCTGACAGATTGACCGCACCTGTCGCAAAAGCGCATACCTTCTTTCAATTGTCTGCCACAATTTTTGCAGTACATCAAAAAACCCCTCCGAAATTTTGTTTTCAATCTATTTAAATCCGCCGTTCTTACAAAATTAACACCCTCACAAAAAAAACAAACGGACAACACTCTTCTATAATTATACTATATATTGTGGTTAAATGCAAGCGATTTTCATTTTTTTATTACATATTGATTACATCTTCTGAAAACCAACTGAAATATTTGTAATATAAACGCAAAAAAAGAGGACGCATATGCGTCCTCTTAATATTTTTTAAATTTAGAACAAGTCGTACAGCATTGAAAGCATTGTAGCCGCCTGCGCACGAGTTGCCGTTTCCTTCGGACGGAATGTACCGTCTTCAAAACCGCTGATAATGCCAAGAATTACCGCATTATTAACATCGTCCTGCGCCCATTCGGCAATTGATTCAAAATCGCTCATAACGACAGGCTGTATGTCGGTAATAGCTACTTTTTTGTATGCAGCGGCTTTAGATACCATTGACGCCATTTCCTCACGCGTAATCTTTGTATCCAAATCAGCCGCAGTTGCAACCGCAATTTCGTCCGCTATAAGGTTTGCAGCCTTTGCGGCATTAACAAACTCAGTTGCCCAATGACCTTCCGCTTTTGTAGTATCAATCTTTAGAGCATTTACAATTAAAGTTGCAAACTCACCCTTTGTTACTGTTCCGTCAGGTCTGAAAGTTCCGTCCTCATAACCGTTGATAACGCCTGCTTTATTCATTTTCTCAATATAAGACTTGCCCCAGTGTCCTGCAATATCCTTAAAAATATCTGTCGATACTGAGCCTGAACCTGCCTCAGGAAGTGCGGCTTCATCAAATGCCTTAGGCGTATAGCCGTTTGAAACAAGCTTTACATTTGCCGCCGGCTGTGTCGTATACTGCGAATTCTCGATAGCATCATTCATATACCAACTTATATGCGGCGGCTGGTTGTAGCAGTTAGTATCTGCTGCCGACGAATTTCTGTAAATATCGTCGTGTGCAAGAGTATAGAAGTTATAGTCAGTCGGATATGGTGTTTCAAATATTCTTAGTGAATACTGGTAAACCGTTTTATCCATTTCAACTTCAACGTCCTTATCCCAGTCACCCTTAATTGTCATTTTTTCTTTCTGTTTATTTTCGCCCGTAATCGCATAAGAAACAATTTCTTCGCGCCAGTCACCTAAAAGGTCTGCCTGCAAGTTCGGGTTACCCTTTGTAGAGTTTATAGAATGTGAACCTTCGCCCACGAAGATTTCGTCAAATTGCTTTGTTTCGTCATTCCACTTTGTAACAGTAATTTCCTTACCTGCACCCTTGTGGTCCTGCAATTCGTCCTGAAGGTCGCCTGTCCAGTAAATTCTGCCGTTCATAGCAGCTTTTAGGTCAGGCAGTTCATTTCCGTTACTGTCCCAATAACCTGATGGACCTGCGCCCCACATTACATACCAAGAATCTTCATAACCGATATTAGCAATCATACCACGACCGGTATCCTTAATACCGTTATGAATCTGATAAAATTCACCTGTTTTTGCATTTTGAAGTGAGCTTCCCCACTGATGACGGTCTTCAGGCGCACCGCCTGCTGCGGCAGCTTTTGAATTCTTGAACAATGTGCTTGAGGTGATAAACGGTGAAAGAGTTGAACCCTTCAAATCAAACACTTCACTGTCAGCAGAATAATCCTCATAAACCTTCATAAATTCAAGACCTTCTTTAGTTGGGTCAAAATCACCAAGGTGCATAGCGTCGCCGTGCTCCTGATATGTGCACCAAAGAACCTTACCGTCTTGATCCCACGTTAAAGCACCGTAAAGAATTTCGTCCTTACCGTCGCCGTCAACGTCGCCTGCCTCAATCTGGTGGTTACCCTGACCAATAAATCCATTCTTGTCGCTGTCAGCAGTATCAAATGACCAGTCCATCTTTAGCTTGCCGCCCTTAAAGCTGTAAGCGGCACAACCTGTACGTCCATTTGGCGTAGAAATATTTTTACCGAAATAATAACCTCTTGCAAATACAGCCGATGGCGTCTGACCGTCAAGATAAGCTATTGTAGAATTATATCTCTCAGAACGGTTACCAAAGTCATCACCGAAACTGTATGTCGTTGACAGTGAGCCTACTGTATTCTGCGGGAAATAGTCAATTGTGTCAAGCGCTTTACCTGTAGCACCCTCAAAACAGGTTACATACAGAGGACCCTGCAGGTTTTTACCGCCGTTCAGAGCAGCCCAGCTGTTCTCATAAGTATCGCCCTTTGACGCGTCACCGATAACATTACCCTGACCGTCAACTGTACCGTCCGCAGTTCTTACCATAACTTCTGCTTTACCGTCGCCGTCAAAATCAGCTACATTCAGCATTGTATCGTGTGCACCTGCGCGGATATTAAAGCCCATATCAATTCTCCAGAGGAATGTACCGTCGAGCTTGTAAGCGTCCATATAAACCTTACCGGTTCTGCCGCCTGAAGCAGCATCCTTTGCGTCTGACGGATTCCATAACATTACGATTTCGTATTCGCCGTCGCCGTCAAGGTCACCGTATGACGCGTCACCCGGTGTATACGCACCAATATAAACGCCGTTTCTGTCCATCTGAACAACGTCGCTTTCAGGTGTATCGTGCAAAGGAATGTCAAGGTAACCGTTAGCCCACACGTCAACACTTTTTGACATCTGACCGTTGCAGACTACAGTATACTTATCATTTACCGTACCTTGTGCGTCAACAAAGTTTGTTACAGCTCCCTCGTTAATTTTCTCCTTATTTCTGTAAAGAGTGAAAGTTGTATCAGCCGGCTCGGTAGCCAGTCTTCTCCACGACACGAGCACGCCGTCATTTGTTTTTGTTGCAACAACGCCTCTGTCCAGATTTTCCATATTTCTTGTTATTGCACTGCCTGCAAATGCGCTTGCATTAGTCATAGGAGCGACTAACCCAACTGTGGCAACCTGTGCAAGAACTAAAGAAAAAACACCAAGCTTTTTCAAGCTTTTCTTTGAATTTTTGAACATTTCGTTCTCCTCCCTTTGATATTTACGTCTTTACTACGCACCGCTTACACGAGGGCATAATAATTATTATCATTTATATAATAACACAATTTGAACAAATTTTAAAGTGTTTTCCGTCAATTCAATGTACAATTTTCAGTGTTTTTTGTTTAAAATCCGCCTGATACTTTTTTGACCGCATACAAAAAGGAACGGCATTGCCGTTCCTTTTTCATTTCTAATTATTCAGCAGAAACAGTATCTGTTGTCTGATAAACCTTAAAGTTATCAATTGTTGAAACTCTGGTATCATTATTCTGATTTGTTGTGTGTACCCAAGCGGCAACATTTTCACTTGTCAAGCCTGCAATAGATGCTTTATATGAACTTGACTGTCCATCTCTTGTAAAGGTAATCTGTGCCATATCAGTATCAAAATCTACAACCACTGTTATGTGCGCTTTTTTATTTGAAGTGGCATAATCATTACTATCCTGAACTTTGATAATTCCTGTTATATCCTGTTCAACGCCTTTAATAGCAACCTTGGTAATTGCACACGCCTGTGAATCATATCTCACACTGACAATAGATTCAGCAGCTGAGTTGTTCAAACCCCATACAACTTCTTTACCAACAAGATATCCGTAATGCATATCAAATTCCATCTTAACTTTTGATGCCGTTATAGGAGCAGCCTCTTTCGTATCCCAATTTGCTGCCGTCCAAGTAGTATTAGATCTTAATCTAAGAACATTACCCTGTCCAGAGGCACCTGCCACTATATTGGTAGCTGTTGCTGATGCCGTAAATCCCGGAACAGCCCCTGCATTTGCAGCTGTGCCTACATCATATGATTCAAAGTCCTCATACATATAGTAATCTACATCATCAGTAGATACTGTTAAGTAAACAGTATTTGTTTCGCTTGCAAGTTCATATTCATCTGACGGGGCTCCGCTTACATAATCATATACCTTATATGTCAGTCCGCCATCTGCAACTGCCTTTATTCGTGTTGCATAAGCTGTAAACTCTGATACAGGAATTTTATCTCCCACAAATTTACCTGCATCTTCATCATAAACTACTGTCTCACCAACCTTTCCGCTTTCAGCACCATCTGTAGTATAAACAACTTTTAGAGTAGCGTTAGCGGCTGTGTTTGCCTCAAGAATCACTTCGTTGTTTGAGCCTAATACAATTGGTGTATCAGCAACAGCAGAATAATCATTAGATGCGTCAATTGAGTATGTATATGTACCCGGCAAAAGTTTAATTGTAGCAGTACCGTCATCACCTGTTGTTACAGTTGTGTCAACAGCTGCTGCACCCTCTGCCGTCGGGGTACCTTTAACCTTAATCACTACACCTGCTTTTGCCGCTTCAGCAAGCTTAACCGAAAAAGTTGTTGTTTCATAAGCAACTTTATCAAATACCAATGTAATTGTTTTTGCCTCATCACTTACTGCTGTAATTGTATCTGTACTGCCCTCTGCCTTATATGTATATCTAACATCATTCGCCTCAAATGTTGCTTTTTTAGCAGCATCTACCGTATAAGGAAGTGTATTAATTGCAGCGTCTGTTTCAGCAGCTTTGATTACATTACCTTCTGTATCAACATAATTTATTGTTACTGTATTAGCTGTTCCTATTTCAGCAAATACTTTTACGTTATCAATATATGCAACTGCATTGTTCTGCCAGCTATAAAGCTCTAAACCTGTTGCATACTTAGCTGTATCATCAAGATAAGCTATTGATTCAGCAGCAACCGTTTCTCCCCCTGCCTTTGTGACAGTATAATTGATTTTCTGCGTTGCATAATCAATTTCTACTACAGTATGAACCCACTCTCCATATGGAATCTCTTTATTATCATTTCTTACTTTATATGCATCTGTAGCATCTGAGCCTTGCGCAAATAAAACACCTGTTTTATTAAATCCGCCTTTTGTAAATGTCGTTCCGTCAAAACCTCTTATATTACCGTCAAACAACGAGAAGTTAGTTCTTCCGCTGCCTGCTGAATATGTATCAAACTCCACGGTTACAGATGTTGCATTCTGCACATTGTCTGCGAAGTTCAATTTTGCAAGAGCCATACCATTACCTGCATTGGCGGCATTTGTAAACTTCAACACTTTAGTCCCATTTGCTGTGCCTGTTGTATCATCATCTACTATTTCTCTTGTAATTCTTGATGTTGCCTCAAATCCTTCTGCACTGTTGTCAAAGTCATAACTTGCAACAGGAGCAGATGTCTTAACTGTTACTGTTACATTCTTAGCAGGCATAAGGAATGCATTACTTTCTGTGTTGAAAGTTACATCACCTTCATCTGCATCTTTAACTGTAATTTCAGAAATCTTATAACCTTCGGCAGGAACAGCATTTACTGTTACGTTTATACCGTCAGTAACTTCTGTAACTTCCGTACCGTCACCGATTGTTGTTGTAACCGTTGCAGTATCAGCAGGGTCTACAACCTTTGTAATCTGATATTTTGTTACAGGCACTTCTGCCGCAGCAACGGGACCGATAACATTTGAAACTATCTGACCGTTAAAATTGTCAGCTGTCACAACAACTCTCAAATATTTATTAAGTGATACTGCCGAAAGTTTCTTCGACGATGATGTTGCACCGTTTACATCAGTATATTCACCGTCTGCCGTTTCAGCCAACTGCCACTGATATTTAGCAGTTGCTCCTTCAGTAATACTCTCAACAGACGCAGTTATTGTTTCACCGACTGTTGCTGTACCTGAAATTGTAACTGTACCTGTCAGTTCAGGCAGAACCACAGTCGCTTGCTTAAATGTAACTGTTACAGTTACATCAGCGGCAGGCATTGTAAATGTATATTTACCGTCAGCAGTAGTTGTCGTTGCAACTTCTGATGTACCGTTCATAACTTTAACTGTGTCTACTTCATAGCCTGCACCATCTGTTATATCGGCAGGTGTTGCTGTAATAGTTATTGTTTCACCTGCTGCTGCAGTTGTCTTGTCTACTGACACATCACCGTTTGCCGTTTCAGCAACAGTAACCCTATATTCAACAGGTTTTTCTGTGCCTTCTGTTACCGCATACGGTACTGCCATTAGCGGTTTCATACCATCAAGGGTATTCCATACCATAAACTTATCACCCTTGAATACTGTATCCTCCGCAGGGATTACAACATCACCCTTAATTGTTTCATCTTCGCCGCGAAGAAGAACATTTGAATACGACTTTACTGACTTAACAGTATTATCACTGTTATATGAAACGTGAACCACTGTTACAGGAACATCGTGGTCAAGCTCATCATTGTTTGTAACATTAAGTGATAATGTCTGCGTTGCCGCTGCATAACCTGTCACCTCGACAACAGGTGTAACAACATTAATTGCAGGAAGATTGTCGATATTAATGTCGTCAACTGTATATGTAATTACATTATCAATCAGTGCTGTTGAATAAGCAGACGTCCCGCCTGCATTTTCAATGGCTATTGCAGGAAGATTGTCAGCTGTATATGCTGTATTTCCGTAATGAAGCGTATCAGCTGTTACGGCGGCAAGAATACCGTCTGACTTATCAGGGTCCTGATAATTGCCGTCAACAAATATTCTGTACTTATCACCCTTTGTTACTGCAACAACTACAGTATGCCATTCGTTGGCTGTAAGCTGAATACCTCTGTTGAAATTACTGCTGAATTTATAATCACTTCCAATTGTACCGTTTGTAAGTACTCCGAACACACCTGAATAGTATGCTGCCGCTGTAGTTGAATTATTTGTCAGAGCGCCGTCCTTATCAGCGTCAACAAGCCATAGCTTAGGCGTTCCTGACGCTATGGTCTTTGAAAGATATACAGAGAAACCAAGAACGGTTGTTCCGCTTTCTGCAATCGCACTGTCTGTAAGATGCAGCATTGAGCTTCTTCCGCTGGTTGCATATTGTCCGCCTGTAAGCTTTGCAGCCTTTGTGCCGCCGATTACATCTACAATTGCTCCTGCTGTCACATTGTCTGTACCTGTTGTTCTATAACCCACGCTCAGGAACATATCGCCGTTTGAAACAGACAGATTTTCCGGAGCCGCATCTGTACCCATAACTACACTTGCATTTGTATCAGTATCAAAGTTTATTGTCTTTGATTCCTTTGCAGCCGCAGGCACATCAAGCTTTGGAGCCGCTCCTGCATACTCCTCCGGTGTACCGTATGTTATTGCCTTTGACTCCTTGCGCAAGCCTTTTGTGTTAAGCTCAGGAGCATTGTCAACGCCGTCATAAATATTGATATTATCAAGCTGAATTACAGCAGCCCCTGTTGAAGGAAGTTTGTCAGATGTGAAGTTCATATCGCCTCTGCCTACTACAAATACAAGCTGTGTCATCTTTTCAGCCGTAACAGTCTTTTCAACCTCTGAAACGGTTTCTCCGTCAGCATTCTTTATAGTGTAATTAGCCTTACCGTCCTTTACGGCTGCTCTTATTCTTACCCATTCACCCTCAGTCTGAACATCTCCGTCATTTTCAAGGTCGGGCGCTGCTCCTGCATAGCTAAGCACCCAGTTACCTGCAAGCTCGTGTCTTGCCGTAACGCTTACAGGTACATTCTGATAACCAATACCTCCGTTATTGTCCGTACCATTATTAAACGCATTCTTATCACCGGCTACCATATCAAACTGTCCGTTTTCATCACCATATTTGGTATTTACGGCGTCAGCATATGTAGTACCGTAATTTTGAGTATCTTTTAGCGGAGCAGCTGTTGTAGAATTTGGCGCGTCAACACCTGTACCCGCAAACAATATCTGAGTATATCCGCCAAGTCTGCCACAACCGTTACCTGGTTTTATATATGTATCGAAATCGATTACATAGTCATCCGTAAGCTGTGCTGCTGCAGGCAATGCAAACTTATACTCCTGATTTTTACTTTCACCTGTAATCTGCAGAAAACTGCCGTCTCTGTCCATTCCGACCTCACCCGCAGTTATTCCCAGAGTTGTACTTCCGTCCCACGAATACACTGGGTCGCTTGCCGCGCTTGCGGTTACCGCCAAGCCTGCAAAGCTTGAAACCGTCACAGCCGCCGCGCATAATAATGACATTAGCTTTTTACTTTTCATTTTCTTTCTCTCTCCCTTTCTTTTTTCGGCTCACCCTAAGCCGCATTTCAAGTGTAAATATCGCGTCATTTTATGTCAAGTTGCACAATATATACACCCCTGTATGGTATATATTGTATCATATTTTTCAAAAATGTGCAATATCATTATTTTATTTTACTTTGCAATGTTGCACAAAATTACACCTGAATTTTTGGTTATGTTGTTTTATGGAAATATAAAAGGAACGGCATTGCCGTTCCTTTGTTGTTTAAATTATATTAATAAACCTTTATACAAACATTATCAATCGCCATAGGTGCTGCGGAATATGTATTCACCGCATACAATTTTGCCAGATTTGCTGCTCCGTTAGGCACATTAGCATCTGTAATTGTTGCTACAGCCGTTCCGCTTGCTGTTTCACTGACAGTTCCGTTTATTTTACCGGTTTCAAAATCAATCGTTAAATCAAGCGTATACCAATTTTGACTAAAGTTAGCGAACTTTGTGAATTTATCGTCGCTATCTGTTCCGCTTGCCAAATCCGCTGAATAGAACAAACCAGTTTTTCCTTGACCTCTCAGAGCAAATACAGGTTTATTATCAGAATCCATTAATACAAAGTTTGAATGTCTGCCGTTACCTGCAGCCACAAGCGACTTCCAGTCAAGCTTGATAGTAACCTTCTTTGCTGCGGCAATATCAGTTTCAAGCGTTTTATTTATCTCCGTAGTCTTATTTGCACCGCTCTTTCCAAGCAAAGTTAAAATTCCGTCTCCCACAACTGCGTCTGCATCAAAGCCCCACGCGCCTGTGAGTTTTGAAAAATCTTCTGTGTAGGTATAAGTATGAAGTGTAATTACACAAGTTTTTGTAATACCGTTAAGTATACCTGTAACGGTTACAGATTTTGTTATATCATCACCTGTTGTAAATCCTTCACCTACTGTTACAATTCCGTTTTCATCAACTGTTACATCTGCATCTGATGATGACCATACCACATCGGAATTAGTGACCTTATTCATAGGCGTACCTGACGCGTCTACAGGATTAACTATCTTCATTGTAGTCTTAGTTCCCGCTGCCGCACTGATAAATGTGATGTCAGCATCCAATGAATAGTTCGTTATATCCTCAACGCCCGGTTCTTTTACAAACTGAGCTGTCAGCGTAACATCCTCACGCAAACGGAATATATACTCTGCATCAGTCGATACAATATTTGTTCCATCAGACCAGCCCATAAATACATATCCGTTTTTAACTTCTGCCTTTGCTGTTACAATTGTATTTAAACTTGCCGTTACTTCTGTTTCAGCAGGTATGTCGGCTGCCATGATTGATGGTACAAGCGGCTTTAGTCCGTCAATACTGTCCCAAAGCATTAACTTACTTCCCTCTGTTACGGCAATTGTTTTTGTAAGTGCGTCCGTAAACGTAATAGGAGTTGTCTTTATACTTTCAAGAATACCGTCCGCTTTGCTTTTTACTTCTATAAGGGTTGCCTTATCGTCAGACTTCTCAGCCGTTATAACTGCATTTCCGTCAGCATATTCAAGTTCAAACCCTGTCGGAGCACCTGCAAAAGCCTTGACCGTTCCGCCTTCTGTATTACTTGCCGCCGCAGTTAAAGTATATTTAGGCAATACTTTCTGTTTCATTTTTGCCACTTGAAGATTTGATACTTTTACATTAAAGGCAACCTTATTTCCTTCAAACATAAATCCGGTAAACTTCGGATGCTTTGGGGCAACGTCTATTCCGCTGTAATCTGCCAAATCCGCTGTTATTTCATCTCCGCCGTCAATTGACAATGAGGCTGTTCCCAAATCCATATCAATAATGTATTTGATATTACTGAACTTTATTGCCGAAATCTGTCCTGCATTTTTACCTTCAAGCGTCAGCTTTCCTTCTGAATCAACTGAAAACAATGTTATAGTATCTGAACCCCACGGTTCTTTATCTGTGTTGCCCGTTACAAGTTTAACGTTCATTCCGTTTCCGCTTTCATATTTCATATCCATTGAAACCATATAGCGTCCTGATGAACCTATCTCTTTAACCAAATCTTTTGCAACATACGTTGAACCCTGATTTGCGACGCCATTCTTTTTACCATCTGATTGAATGGTCGCATACTTTATTTCTTCGCTTTTCCCAAGTGTAAGCGTCATTCCTGAACTTCCGCGTTTAGTCCAGTCATTATACATTTCAAGGCTTTCTTTACCTTCATATTCTGCACCGTAATAATCAAAATTCTCATATTTTTCTTCATTGCGTTCGTTAACAAGCAATTGTTCTTCTATCTCAGTAATCTTATAAACAGCAGAATATATTTTTCCTCCCTCTACAGGGTTTGTATCCGCGTCAGCCTCAACGACAACCGCACTGAAAGTATCGCCCTCTTCAAGCGTCACATCTCCTCTGAAATTAACTATAGTCTGGGAACCGTAACCCGTTGAATTGTCCACTTGGTCAACCGCATAAATTTTACCCTTTTCAGTTCCGTCAGGATTATATATTGTAATAATTACAACACCATATGTTCCTGCCATTGAAATTTCTGCGGCGCGTGTTGTTACGTCAACCTGCTTTACCGTACCGTCTTCATTGAATATAACATCATTTATAAGTACCGGATATTTTTCCGATGTGGGTACAATATACTGCGGCCACGCAGTTCCGCCAATACCACCGTCTATAATCTCTTGAGAAACAAGATTTGGCATTTCATCTGTCATATTGTCAAGAATAGGCTTTAATACTGCCGTCTGAGTTTCATCGGTAACTTCTTTAGCCGCCTTAAAGAAACAGTAGGCAAAGTTTTCCGCTCCTGCGTCATTCGGATGAGATGAATCTGTTCCTCCACCTTTTGATGTCTGATAATAGAACTGCGCCGCCGTCTTGACATTTCCGTTATCCGCAGTCACTTTATCAACAAATTCAACGCTTGTTTTTGTAAGATTAACAAAGGCAACATCAGTCGCGCCGCCAGCAACTTTTTCTTCTACATAACTTCTGCCTGCGCCTTCAAAGTTATTTTCTCCGCCGAATCGGTCGTCCCATTTATTTGTATTCGTATTCCAACTATTAACACTTTGAACCGGACTTACTATAATAAGCTTTGCTCCTACTTCGTGACAAGCGTTATAATATTTGTCAAGATGACTTTTATATCCCGAAGGACCGTCTGATTTATGATTATGTCCGTATTCAACATACATATAATCTCCCGACTTTATACGGTTCTTAACCATATTAAAGTGATAATTATCAGCTGCGTTAAGTCCGCCTTCTCCCTCATTTACCATAGCCATATCTCTCGGCAGATACTTTGTAAGACCTGTACCCACGCCGGTATAGTTCTGAAGCGTAAAGAAAGGCAGAGTTGTGTTTCCGTCAGTAACCGTCGAATCGCCAAGTACCCATACAGTAGGATATGATTCAACCTGCTGAATTTCAACAGCCGCAAGCGCAGAGTTCTCTCCAAGCACACCCACTGTCACCATTTCGTCCGCAATCGTTCCTGTTGGTGCTGATTTTTCATAATAAATAGGAGTGACCCTAACTGAAAATTCAATTGTATCAGCCTCACCTGCGCTTATAGTTCTTTCCGTATAAATCGGGTGCTTTCTTTCAGTATAAAGTGATACTGTTGCGTCTTTAGTCGGGTCAAGAGTCGTAACCGTAGCTCTTATTCTGTAATATGTATCGTCCTCAACTTTTAATGCAAAACGCGTCGGATAATATTTATCAGCCTGATTTCCAAAAACGTCTTTACCTTCGTTTTCGCCAGTTCCGCCCGCGCCTATTACACCGACAGCGTCATTTAAGCCGGTTCCTCCGCCTGCAGCAAGCTCAATTGTCTGTCCCTTCTGCGTAGTCCAGCCGTCATAACGATTTGTAAGATTATAGTCCTCTGCGTCTGTTCCTAAAAATCCATACTGATACTCGCCGCCTGTATTAGCAGTAAAATTTGTGTCAGGCGTTACAAGCGTATAGCCGTCCTCTGCTGTGCTGTCCGCCGCGCCAAAATCAAATTTCCACTCTTTTAATACCGTATCACCCTCAAAAATAGGCGTATAGTCCGCCGCATCCGCAGTCGTCGGAAGTACAACCATACCGGCTGCCATTGCCGCCGACAGCGCCGCGCAAAGCATTTTCTTTAAATTACCCTTCATAAAAATCTCTCCCTTTCTATGCCATTGTGTTACACAAATTATTTTTAATCCTATCACAATTTGCACAAAAAGAAAAGTAAATCGGTTGAAAAAGTAGTTTTTTTCACCAATTTACTCTGATTTTTTATCTTTTCTTTCTAAGCATTGCACCTTTACATACAGGCTCGGCAGTTTTAAATTTAACGGTCTGTTCCGCGTGGTTTGCCACTTCAAGTTCACTGCCGTTTTCATCGGTCATAAAATCAATTGTTTGTATGAAAAACGGTTTCCGCGGCTGTATAATTTCCACCTCATCACCCTTAAAAAATCTGTTTCGCTGAGATATGGTTGCAACACCTGTTTCCGCGTCATATGACTGCACTATACCTATCAGGTCATAATCCCGTATGTACGAGCTTGACGTGTACACCTGCGAATTTTCGTCGGGCTTTCCGAAATAAAATCCCGTTGTATACGGACGGTGACTGACTTTACACAATTCATCAAATTCAGCCTCGTTAAACACGTAATTTTCAGGGTCTTGACAGTAACGGTCAATTTCACGTCTGTAAGCGCCGACAACCGTTGCGACATAATACTCCGTCTTAACACGCCCCTCAATTTTAAGACTGGCAATACCGCTTTGCACAAGCTCAGGTATGTGACGGATTGTGCATAAATCCTTCGAATTAAATATAAACGTACCGCGTTCATTCTCAAATACGTCCATATACTCGTTAGGTCTGGTTTCTTCAACAAGCTTGTAATTCCACCTGCACGGGTGAGCGCAGGCGCCCATATTGGAATCACGACCCGTCATATAATTGGACAGAAGACAGCGTCCCGAATACGATATACACATTGCGCCGTGCACAAACGCCTCAAGCTCTAAATCCTCAGGAATTTTCGCGCATATTTCCGCGATTTCTTTAAACGACATCTCACGCGCAAGCACAACACGTTTCGCGCCCATTTTATGCCACATTATCGCCGAGCGGTAATTTATATTATTTGCCTGTGTGCTGACGTGTATCGGTATTTCCGGCGCGTACTCGCACATCATATCAAACAGCCCCAAATCCGCGATAAGCACCGCATCAAAGCCGTAGTCCTTAATTTCCGTAATAAAACTTTCAAATTCGTCAATATCACTGTTATGCGGCAGTATATTTGCGGTCAGATATACCTTTTTACCGCGGTCGTGGGCATATTTTATGCCCTCCTTCATATCACTACCGGAAAAGTTTTCCGCCGCAACCCGCAGCGAAAACGCCTCACCGCCTATATACACCGCGTCAGCGCCGTAATCAATCGCTGTTTTTAATTTTTCCAAGCTCCCTCCTGGGGCTAAAAGTTCAGGTTTTTTCATAATTTCTTCCTTATTGCTTTCCTTTTTTTACTGATATTGTAACACCGTCCCCCAACGGCAAAAGCGATGTTTCCAGTTCGGGGTGCTCCATAAGCATATCAATATAACGCCGAAGCCGTTTTACAATTGTTATTTTCCTGCGTACAACGTGATTATCGTCGGCAGTCATTCCCTTATAAAGCACATTGTCCGAAATTATTACGCCGCCTTTTTTCAAAAGCCTCACACATTCGTCAAGCATATAAATATAGTGAGCTTTCGGACCGTCAAGGAATATTACGTCAAACACCTCGTCATCGTCAATATACGATAAATAGTCTTTTGCGTCCGCCTCAATCACCGATATTTTTTCAGAATATCCTGCATTTTTTATATTTTCACGCGCCAATGCAACCATTTCCACGTTACACTCAAGAGTTGTAATTTTACAGTCGTCAGGCGTCGCCTGCGCCATAAGTATTGCGCTGTAGCCTATCGCACAGCCCACCTCAAGTATTTTTTTCGGTCGTGTCATACGGCACGCCACTGATAAAAACCTTGCCGTTTCAGGCTCTACAATAGGTACGCTGTTTTTTTCCGCGTAGTCCTCAAGCCCGTGCAAAAATTCATCATTATGAGTTATCTTTTCACGCAGATATTCCGTTATGTACGGCGGAACTATCGCGTTTAAATCATATTCAATTGACATTTATAATTTCCTCTTACTGTTTTAAACTATCCTGATTTTCAATTGCGGTATCCGCAACGCTCATTGTCGGGTCAGAGCTTGACATTGCCGCGAGATGTTCCTCGTATGTAGCCGAGAATACGTGCTCTCCGTTTTTACCGAGTACAAAGTAATATGCGTCGGTTACTTCGGGATAAAGCGCCGCATTTATGCTGTCCATACCCGGATTGCAGATAGGTCCTACAGGGAAACCGGGATACATATATGTATTATAAGGTGAATCAATACGGGTGTCAGCTATTGCAAGTACAGGCTTTCTCTCACCTAAAATATACTGCACTGTCGCGCACGACTGGAGTTTCATACCCGAATTGCGTCGGTTATAGAATACTCCTGCAACCTTAGCTTTTTCACCTTCTCCCGCCTCACGCTCTATTATTGACGCCATTGTTATAAGCTCGTCCACGGTCATACCAAGTTCCGTCGCACGGCTGTACATTTCCTGCGTGAACTGGTTGTTAAATGCGGACAGCATTAAATCAATAATATCGTGAGCCGTCATTCCATCGGGAATTTCATATGTAGCAGGGAATAAATATCCTTCCATAACACCGTCACGCTGAGGAAGTCCCTGCAGGAACGGATAATTATAATCCGCAGGATTCAGAGCCGCATAAAAATCCTGCCACCCTACAACACCTGCCTCGTCAAGTTTCTGAGCAATCTGTTTTATTTCATAGCCCTCGGGAATTGTAATTCTTGTTGATTCACGGTTAGGAGTAATTAAAAGGTCGAGTATCTGATTATAGCTCATACCCTGTGTAACTGTAACTGCGCCGGGCTGAAAACCGCCGTCATATCCGCCGATTTTAGACTGTATTTTAAACAGAAGAGGATATTTAACAATATCCGCCTCACTGAGTTTTTCCGCCACTGCCGACGGGCCCTCACCCTCGCTTACCTCAATCCGCTTACTGCCCTCGTCTATCGTAACGCCGAGGCTGTCCGATAAAAGTATAACCAAACCGACAACAAGCAAAACAACAACTGCCGCAATAATTGCAAACGGCGTTTTCCATTTTGCATAGCCGGTTTCCTTAACCTGTATTGCCATATGACCTTCCTCCTAACACTACCACAAATCCTTCGGATTTGCTCGTTATAACTTGCTCTGCAAGTTATTGACCTCCTATCACAAATAGATATTTATATTGTATAACAATTTTCTGTTTTAGTCAAGTTTTGTTGTTTTTAGCCGTTATACAAAGAATTTTGATAGAAATAAATTGTCATTTTATACGATAACTTTCTTGAAATTTTTACATATTGATAATTGAAAAATCGAAGAAAATATTGTATAATAATATTAATAGCAGATTTAAGGAGGAAATGAAATGGGATATAAGGAAATTTACGAACGCTGGCTCAGTAATGCGGCGGTCGATAATGAAACAAAAGCTGAACTTAAAAGCATATCAGATAACGAAAAAGAAATTGAGGAACGATTCTATCGTGAGCTTGAATTTGGCACGGCAGGTATGCGAGGTGTGCTCGGCGCAGGTACAAACAGAATGAATATATATAATGTAAGACGCGCAAGTCAGGGAGTTGCGCAGTATGTCAATTCACGCGGAGCAGACGCGGCAAAAGCAGGCGTTCTTATCGGCTATGACACGCGTCATTTTTCACGCACCTTCGCAGAAGAAACAGCAAAAGTTCTAACCTGTGCAGGAGTAAAGACATATCTTTTCCCTATTGTACATTCGGTGCCTGAGGTTTCTTTCGGCATAAGAGAGCTTGGCTGTGCGGCAGGCGTTATGATTACCGCAAGCCACAACCCTAAGGAATACAACGGTTATAAGGTGTACGGTCCCGACGGCGGACAATTACCTCCCGACGCGGCTGACGTTGTTGTATCGGCAATTAACAGCTATGATATTTTTGATGATGTTAAATTCATCTCGCTTGACGAGGCTAAGAATAAGGGCTTGCTTGAAATAGTCGGCAGCGACATTGACGAAAAATTCCTTAACGTTGTACAGACACAACAGCAGAATCCTGAGGCTGTCAAGGCTGTGGCAGATACATTTAAGCTGATATATACACCTTTCCACGGTACAGGCTCGCGTCCTATAAAGGAAATTTTAAAGCATATGGGCTTTAAAAATGTGCTTGTAGTTAAGGAGCAGGATACAGAGGACGGCGATTTCCCGACTGTTAAGTCACCGAACCCCGAAGACAAAGAGGGTTTTGAAATCGCCATCAATATGGCTAAGGAAAATGACGTTGACGTTATAATCGGCACAGACCCTGACTGTGACCGCGTAGGTATCGTGGTACGCGACGCGGACGGTATTTACAGAACACTTACGGGAAATCAGACAGGCGCGTTGCTTGTTGAATACATTCTTGCGTCTAAGAAAGCAAAAGGCACTCTTCCTGAAAACGGCGTTGTTATCAAGACAATTGTAACGACTGAACTTGCGGCGGCAATAGCTCAGTCCTACGGTATTGAAATAATGAACGTGCTGACAGGCTTTAAGTATATCGGCGAAAAAATGACAGAGTTTGCCGAAAAGAAAAACCATACTTATCTTATCGGTTTTGAGGAGAGCTACGGCTATCTTGTAGGTACTCACGCGCGCGACAAAGACGGCGTTGTTGCCACAATGCTTATCGCGGAAATGGCGGCATATTATAAAACGCAGGGTAAGTCGCTCTATGAGGCGCTTATGGATATTTACAAAAAGTACGGTTACTATGCAGAAAAGACAGTTTCTTTCACTATGCCGGGCAAAGACGGTATGGAAAAAATGGCAAAATTACTGTCTGATTTAAGACAGACACCGCCGACCAAAGTTGCAGGTATGGACATTGTGCTTTACACAGACTATCAGGCACAGACAGTAAAGGATACAAAAGGAGGCATTTCTCCTATACAGGGACTGCCCAAAGCTGACGTACTCAAATATAATTTGTCAGACGATAAAACATATTTCATTGTCAGACCGTCGGGAACAGAACCGAAAATTAAACTTTATCTCGGCACCTTTGCGGAAAGCTTTGATTCGGCAAACGCCGTAATCGAAAAGGTTCTTGCGGACTGCAAGGAACAATTTGGATTGTAATAAACTAAAATCATTGACAAAATCAAAGAAATATGATATAGTTTAGATAGTAAAGGAACGGTTTTAGCTGTTCTACCAAAAAATTAACTTAAATAAAATAAGTCGCTTAGTTTGCAGACAGGGCGGCTTATTTTTTTATGCTTATGATTATAAGCAGCAATATAGTCAAATATAATATTTCCATATTACCAAGCCTCCTTTGTATGTAAAATCTTTAGTATAAAAATACCCTCCAATTTCTCAATACATATGAGGCAGAACAGCCGCCGCCGTTCCAATATATCAAGGTCGCATAGATTTCTCTATCACCTATCAGCTAAATATATAACTGACAGGAGTATTATACCATATTTCTTAAGTTTGTCAATGGCGGAAGTGATAAAGTCAATAAAACTATTGACAAAAACTTTAAACAGATATATAATATAAATAGAAAAAGGCAAGACCTCAAACGGTATGCCACAGTTTTGACTAAATAGCCCTAACTTTTATAGCATGGAGTGGGGGCTATTTTTTTATGGTTAATAAAAGTAATAAATCTGTTAAATTGCATAATCTTGACAAAATTTATCAGCTTTGATATAATATTGCTGTGGAAATCCGCCGTTTACTGTTGAGTTTTTGCCAACTTTTGTAGACGGTGACGGTAAAAAAGACGGTTGCCTGTCATCCCGTGAGAGCGGAATGGAGGCGAATGTATAGCTCTTGTCGGGAAATTTTTCTCGAACGGAGGGTGATACGTGATTACTTTAACTGTTGTTGGTAGTATATGCAGTATTGTAGGTTTACTTCTTACAATTTGCTTTTACATAAGTTCCAATAATAAGAAAAAGTGAGCCGTCTGTCGCACCAGATTGGCTCACTGTGTTTGAGATTTTAAATCTCACTCATAGTAACTAATTTGTATCGTGGCAACCGTCTTCGGGTTTCCACACTTTTATTATACCACATTTCTTAAATTTGTCAACACTTTTACACCAAAAACCTTTGTAAAACAAATTACAAAGGTTTTTATTTTGAATATATTTACAACCGTTTTAAAATATGCTATAATGAGTTTGCAACAATATATCTTTAATTTAATACTGAAAAAAACAGTTTGCGGGTTTTGAAAAAACGCGCAGGCTTTGTTTAATATTTACTGTTTTTTTTAGTATTCCAGTAATTAAAGATATGTGTTGCAGCATTAAAGCAAAGTACAGCGTTTTTATGTGCGTTGCTTTAATGAGCGGCGCGCTTTTTTATTTTATATATATAAATAAAATTGAATATATATTTATGAGGACGGCTATTTGTAAAAAACAAAAAAGGCTTATAGCCCTTTTATTTTAATGCGTTAATAAGTTGTTGAACTAATTTTTTATTATCTTCAGATAAACTTGACCAATCATTAAAAAGTGTTTTTAATTCTGGAGTAATAACTATTGTATCAATATTGTTATCATAGTCAAAAAATTGTGATAAGGTTATTCCAAAACCTTTACATAATGCCTCTAAAGTAGTAAAACTTGGTGTTGTATTTCTTCTGAATATATTTGATACAGTTCCACGAGCTAAACCTGATGCTTTTGCTGTACGATAATCAGACCAACCATATTCTTTTTGTAGATTTCGCAATCTTTCTAATATATCTATTGAAATCCACCTACTTTACCATAATATATATTCATTATATCCATATTTTCTTAAAAAAACCAGATACTATTTGTGAACTAATATAGACTTCATTTGATGTCTATAAATTCTATACAAAGGAGATATATCAATGAACGAAAACGTTAAAATTGACCGACATTTCAAAAAGGAAACCCGCTCTCTTGCGGAACTTTTAGACATTATGCCCTCATACTACAGAAACGCAAATTTATCAGACAACATAACTTCTATAACATTGCAGTACCGATTGTTTTGTTATGTAAAATGCGATACGGTTTACGATTTGTTACATCTGTCGCCCTATCAGATATTGAATGTAAAAAATGTAGGGACAGTGTATCTTTGTAAAATTGTCGAATGGATTATTGAATACTGCAAAAATGATAAAAATAAAATATCGTCTTCCAATCCCCAAAGACAAAGGTTATATATAATATTAAACAGTATTATTAATAATGAGCCTTTACCGCCGTTTTATTTCAGCAACGAAGAACATCAATATATCAGACGCTTTTGTCAGGCAAAAAAAGTCATTCCGAATGAATCACTGTTCGGCATAATAAACTGTTCCCCCAAATATATTGACCTTAAAAATTTTTTGTTCCATTTATATGATAATGATGAATACATACAAAAATTAAATGATTTTCTGGCGGATATGAAAGAGTATATACCGGATAAGAAAATATATTCTTTTGCAAAACTGTACAGCGATACATCTAAAGACAGCGCCCGTTTCCTGTCTCGTCTGCCGAAAAAAATGCTGATAAACGAATTGCCCGATAAATTAACCGACACAGAAATTTCAAGCTTTACAACATCATATTCTATTTACTTTTTCTTTAAATGGCTCACCGAAATTAATATAGAAAGCATTGCAGGAAAAATATTTGATGGCATAAATGAATGGCAATACGACATTTTAATAAGGCGCTCCAATGGTGAAACCTTAGAAAAAATAGGTCAGCATTATAATTGCACCGGAGAATATATCAGATATTCAGAAATGAGGGCAATGCGTACGTTCAGACATAACAAAACATCTCCGTATGATTTCCTCAGGCTGATTTATGCGGTAAATAACCGTCGTAATCTAACAAGCGCGGATTTTGAACCGCTTTTTGAAAAAGAACAAGTAAAAATACTTTGGTATATTATAAGTAAGCGTGAGCTTGACTGTCAGCTCTTTTGTTATTCCAAAGATGATGACAAATTGGTTTTTGACAAATACAGAGCGTAATATAAAAATAGTAACCTCATATGAGGTTACTATTTTCATCTTATTTCACCGTGTTTTTCATATTGTGAAACACGTGTTGGTTTATTGCTTTCGTCCACAAACACCACTGTCGGTTTGTGCGTTTTTGCCTCGTCGGGAGTAAGCGAGCAATATGCCATAATAATTATGCGGTCACCCTTGGTTACACACCTTGCCGCCGCGCCGTTCAGACATATAACACCCGAATTTTCCTCGCCTGCAATGGTATACGTTTCAAACCGTGAACCGTTGTCTATATCCACAACCTGAACTTTTTCATATTCCATTATACCTGCTTTTTCAAGCAATGCGGAATCTACCGTAATACTGCCGACATAATCAAGTTCTGCCTGAGTTACCACAGCACGGTGAATTTTAGCCTTTAACATTGTTATTTCCATAATACTCTCCATTTTACTCCATTATAAAGTTATCTATAAGACGCGTCTTTCCTATATAAACCGCAACCGCGCACAGCAGAGGTTTCTCTGCCGTTTTCAGCATTTCAAGAGTGTTTAAGTCTACCATTTCCACATAATCAATTTTAGCAAGCGGTTCTTTTTCTATCTCTGCCGTTATCGCATTTACCACCTTTTCCGCGTCGGTTTCTCCGCCTTCTGCCATTTCCCTGCCAAGCTTTAACGCGCGGTTAAGACACAGCGCGGCTTTTCTTTCTTCCTCGTTAAGGTAAGTATTCCTCGAACTTTTTGCAAGTCCGTCAGCCTCTCTGATAATCGGACAGCCGACAATTTCAATATCAAAATTCAGGTCACGGACCATTTTGCGGATTACGCATAACTGCTGAGCGTCCTTTTCTCCAAAATACGCTCTGTCAGGTGTGACAATATTAAAAAGCTTGCTCACTACGGTGCATACGCCTGAAAAATGAATCGGACGCGTCTTTCCGCAAAGCACCTTTGTTATTTTATTCATATCAACAAATGTAAGCGCGTCGGTATACATCTCGTCAGCCTCAGGGTTAAAAATAAGGCTTGCTCCTGCGTCGGCGCACAGCGCCGCGTCCGCCTGAATATCGCGCGGATAGCTTTCAAAATCCTCGTTAGGCGCAAACTGCGTCGGATTGACAAAATCACTCACTACAACACGGTCATTTTCCTTAACCGCGCGTTCAATAAGACTTTTATGCCCCTCGTGAAGATAACCCATTGTCGGCACAAGTCCGACAGTCAGCCCCTCGCGTTTCCACGCCTTCACCGTCTTTCTGACTTCATCTATTGTTTTAACAATCTGCATTGTCTATTCCTCCGTAATCTTTTTCATTACTTCTTCATCAATTTTAAACGCGTGTTCCGCGGAAGGAAACACACCTGATTTCACTTCTTCAAAATAGCTCTTAAATCCGTTTTTCATTACCTCGCCTGCCTCGGCAAATTTCTTTGCGAATTTAGGCGTAAAATCAGAATACATTCCGAGCATATCCTGATACACAAGCACCTGACCGTCACAGTCCGCGCCTGCGCCTATGCCTATTACAGGAATAGTAAGCAGTTTTGAAATATACGCTGTCAGCGCCGACGGCACACATTCCATAACAACCGCAAACGCGCCTGCCTCTTCAACCGCCTTTGCGTCGGCTATAACGCGTTTCGCGTCCTCAATTGACTTGCCCTGAACCTTAAAACCGCCGAACGCATTTACCGACTGGGGTGTCATTCCGATATGACCCATAACAGGTATTGACGCGTCGGAAATCGCGCATATATGCTCTGCGAATTTAACACCGCCCTCCAGTTTAACCGCGTCTGCCAATCCTTCTTTAACAAGACGTCCTGCATTTTTTACTGCGTCATAAACAGATGTCTGATACGACATAAATGGTAAATCCGTTACCACAAACGTATTTTTTGCTCCGCGCGCAACCGCCGCGCTGTGATGTATCATATCTTCCATTGTTACGGAAAGAGTATTTTCATAGCCGAGCACCACCATTCCGAGCGAATCACCGACCAGAATTGCGTCAACTCCCGATTCCTCTTCAAGTCTTGCGGTTGAATAGTCATAGGCGGTCAGCATTGTTATTTTCTCATTATTCTGCTTTGCATTTTTAAACAAACTGATTGTTTTCTTCATTATAATTCTCCCCTCATTTGCTCCGAGAGCAAAAAATATCGCGCGTCCCTTTTCGGACTGCACGAGATGAACAGAGATATTTTAATAAACGCATACGGTATTTTCTGCCATCGCCTCTGCGCTGAGTAGGCGTAGCTGTAACCCTGCGAGGTATTTCTATAATTTTTGCGGTACAATTTTCATCGAAATACTGTCCATCTTTTTGTATTTTACCACACTTTAAACGTGATTACAATACATAAATAAAAAAATGCGCCGCAAAAGCAGCGCGCAATTTATCAATTCTTCGGGTTTACAATATCTCTCCAGTCAAGGTCACCGCGTTCCAGTCCGTGTATCAGCACTTCGGCAGTAGCGCAGTTCGTCGCAATCGGGATATTGTGCATATCACACAGCCTTAACAGTGAAAACACATCAGGTTCATAACTCTCCGCGTCAAGCGGGTCACGAAAAAATAACACGAGGTCAATCTCATTATACGCAATACGCGCGCCTATCTGCTGGTCGCCTCCCTGCGGACCGGATAAAAATCTGTACACATTCAAACCTGTATTTTCAATAACGAGTTTACCCGTGGTACCTGTTGCGTAAAGTGTATGTTGCGAAAGTACGCCGGAATAGGCTATACAGAACTGTACCATAAGTTCTTTTTTCTTGTCGTGAGCTATTAATGCAATATTCATCGAAAATACCCTCCCCTATGTATTACTTCACAAAAAGCTTTCTGAATCGCTTTAAAAATCCTTCCTTAACTTCAAAATCCATTACGGGCACATTCTCGCCCAGAATACGCGAGGATATATTCCCAAATGCAATCCCCGCTCTTGAATTTTCTTCGGACACTGCCAGTTTACCGCTCAACGCCCCAATCACAAGCGCCTCGTCGTCAGGAACAATTCCTGCCACGGGAATTTGCAGCATATCCACGCAGTCGTCCATATTCATCATTATACCTTTATCTATCATATCCGCTCTGACGCGGTTGATAATCAGCCGTATATCCTCAATCCCCATATCTTCAAGCACGGTCACTGCCCTGTCAGCGTCACGCACTGCTGTAAGCTCAGGCATTGTAACAATCAGCGCCGTATCAGCACACATTGCGGCGTACTTAAAACCGCCTGTCACTCCTGCCGCCGAATCGACGATACAATAGTCAAAACGTGATTTGAGCTGTTCCCATATTTTTTTTACGTCCTCGTCATTCAAGGCTATTTCACCGCGTGTCTGGGGCGATGGGATAAAATATAAATTCTCGTATCTCGTATCCTTAATCAACGCCTCATCTAATGTACAGGCTCCCTCTATAACATCTGAAATATCGTATACAATACTGCTTTCCAGTCCGAGCACAATGTCAAGATTACGAAGTCCCATATCCATATCAACAAGTGCGACAAGCTTTCCGCGTTCGGCAAGCGCCGCGCCGATATTTGCGGTAGTTGTGGTTTTACCCGTACCGCCCTTTCCGGACGCAACCAATATTATCTGTCCCATTGCCGAAAATCCTTTCAATATGTTTTTTTCCTCAAAATGCTCTTCGTTACTATTGTACCACAAAATATCATATTTGTCTATCATTTTCGTACAAAAGTATACATTTTTTTTATGAAATATAAAAAATTGCCCGCAATGCAGGCAATTCCGCTTATTATTAAAGTATTTTATATTTCTGTATTATCTGTAATAAAATCCTCCGTAAATATACGTTCGTCCAGTGAAAATGCCTTTTGAGGCGCTGTAAATCCTTCAGTTTCAGAAGTTTCAAACTTACGGTAATATTTTGCAATACGTATTTCCTCAGGCTCAAAATCCATAGCAATTACATACGCGTTGTCATTACCCATACAGCCTGCCTCAACACTGCCGCTAAGCCTGCCCATAATAATTACATTTCCCACTGCGGCAAGCTTACCGCCCTTTTCAACATCTCCCACTAAAATAAGATGTCCGTCCGATTCCACCGTTTTTCCCTCTCTTACAGCTCCTTCATAAAAACGCGCGCGGCTGCTTTTAAAGTTTGTAGTCACAACCTCCTTGATTTCCCTGAACGGTTCCTCCGCCGCCTCGGCGCGCGCCTCCTCTTCCGCTTTTGCGTTTTCAAGCTCCTCTTTCGGAAGCTCCAGAGTTTTTTCAATCTCCGCGCCCGATACTCGCTTACGCTCACCGTAATTCACACTGCTTTCGGGGAGCATTGCACTGACAACTGCCTCCAGACGCATTTTATCGCTCGCCTCTAAAGTGCGTCCGACAAAATAGATATTACAGTGTCCGTCTCCGAAAAATTTACGGAATTGTCGTAGCTTTTCATAAAGCGAGGTGATTATATCAGAAATATTACCCTCGCTGTCAAGATAAATCTTAACGCCGTCAATTGTACCTTTTAATTTAATAAGTTCCTTTTCCAATATATTTCACCTCAGTTTCATTATCTTAATAATCCGCCCGTCTGCGGTTCAGGTTCTTCTGTCACCGCAGGAGTTTCTGCAGGCTCCGCAAGATGGAAATACGAGTCAAAAATATCCTTTGCAACCGCCGCGGCATTAGTACCTCTCACGCCGTGTTCAAGTACAACCGCCACAGCTATCTGCGGGTCGTCAAACGGAGCGTATGCTATAAACACAGCATTATTTGAACCATCACCAACCTGCGCCGTACCTGTTTTTCCGCCCACCTGTATACCGTAATTCGAGAAAAATGCAGCGGCGCTGCCCTCGTCGGCAACGCGTTTCATACCCTGCTTTACAGCGTTTATGACGTCGGCGTCCATATCAATTGTTTCTGCAACCTCGGGTTTAAATTCCTTTACCACACTTCCGTCAACCGACGAACGTATGCTTTTTATAAGGTTAACCTTATGACGCGTACCGCCGTTGGCGATAGTTGCCGCGTAATTGGCAAGCTGTATCGGCGTAAACAGGCTGTAAGACTGACCGATAGCCGCCTGCAGCGTATCGCCGCCGTACCAGTCGCGGCTCGTTATATTCTGCACTACCTGTTTTTTATATTCGGGACTTGCCATATGTCCTGTTTCCTCGCCAAGCTCTATTCCAGTTTTTTCACCCAATCCGAACTTTTTCGCGTACAGACCGAGAGTATCAATACCCATTCGCCGTCCTACTTCATAGAAGAAATAGTTACACGAATTTTCAAGCGCGGCGCTTACATTCTGCTTGCCGTGAGTCATTTTATACTCACTCCAAATCCAACAGGTAGGCTGATAGTCGTTATAGTACCTGTATATTCCCTGACCGTCAATAACTTCATTTACCGTCAGATTTCCCGATTCAAGCGCCGCTATAGCCGTAAGCGGCTTAAATGTAGAACCGGGACTGTACAATCCGCTGACCGCTCTGTTCCACATAGGCTTTGCCTCATTCTGCAAAAGCGCATTATAATCTTCATTATAACGCGACATATCGTATGTCGGATTTGAGGCAAGAGCAAGCGTGTCACCTGTTTTTACATCAATAACCGCCGCCGCTCCTGCGTTACAGTCCGCTCCGTCCTTAGGCTTAACACCGCTTGACGCGCGTATATTTGTTATAGTTCTCTCCAGAGATTCCTCTGTTACCCTCTGCAAGTCAGAATCAATTGTCAGAACCAGATAATTCCCCGGTACAGGCTCAGTGTCGTTTAAAACGGTAATTTCCTTACCGTTTACTTCCTTGGTAGTACCCGTTGTACCGTCGGTACCCCTGAGGTAACTCTCCGCCCACTTTTCCAAGCCTTCTTTACCTATAATGTCATTATATCCGTATCCGGAATTTTTATTTGCGTCATATTCTTCTTTATTTATTGTACCTATTCTTCCGAGCATATGAGTAGCAAGACCGGGCATATCATACTGACGGATATAATTATTGATAACTGCTATACCCTTAAATTCTTCCTGACGCTCCTTTATCTGAGTTACGGCGTCAACTGAAATATTATCGGCTACAGTAAAAAGCGTTGTCTGCGACAATCCGCCCTCCTCCGCCGCACAGCGTATTCCTGCAATACGGCGCTGTTCATCTTCACTGTAACTGTCACTTATTTTATACCGTTTTTTATATATACGCATTGCCTCGTCGGCAGATGTGGTTTCAGTTATTTTAGCTTTATTGTTCTTATACCACGCGGCACGTTCATCATCAATACTTCCGTCCTGATTTTCGTCAACAAACTGATAAGTATACGGGGCGAATGAGATAGGCAGATTGTCGTAATACTCACAGCCGTTTGAATAAAGTACACCTACGAGCTTTGTTATAACATCATTTAATTCCTCGTCAGTCAGGTCAGTTTTCTGCATAACAACTGAATAACCCACTTTATTTGATACAAGTCTTGTACCGTAACGGTCAAGTATTTCACCGCGCGGAGCTTTTTCCACAATATTTGTTATCAGTCGGTTATTTGCGATTTCTTTATATTGACTTCCCTTTACAATCTGCAGGTCAAAAAGTTTCCAGCATATTGCTGCAAACATAAAAACAATAAGTATTTTCAGTATAATAAACCTTGCTTTGCTGTTAGGCATTTATACACCTTCTCCTTAAACAATCAACAGTTTTTTCTTTTCTTCTTTATACATAGTGCGTTTTAAAATCGGATAAATCACTGCCGCTCCAATCACGTTAAGCACTGCCGACGGCAGAGCGTCATACAGTACCGTATCAAGACTTAAACTCCACGTCATAATCGGGAAATACAATATTTCAACCGCCGCCGATACAACAAACGTCCATATTACCGCCTTGATAAAATTACTTATATACGCAGGTCTTTTCCGCAGTGAAAAAACAATTACCGCACTGTAGGTATACGCAAGTGTCATTACCACAAACTCACGACCCGACAGCGCGCCCATTGCCGCAGCGCATATAACGCTTATTATCACGGCATTTCTGAACTCATTTTCAAGTATCACTATACATATCATATATGACATTACAAGCGACGGTACTGCACCCAGAATATGAATATGTGAAACAACTACCGTCTGAATAATGAAAACTATAAATATCCACAGAAAAAATTTAAAATTTCTCACTTTTTACTCCTTTAATCAGTTGATTCCGTTAATCACAAGCACCTGATACAGCTTATTAAAATCAACAAGCGGTTCAACCGTTGCATAGTTAAGATTACCCATAGCGTCGGAATCAATGGCGCGTATTGCGCCTACCGAAAGTCCTGACGGATACACTCCCCCCGAACCTGATGTTTCAAGCAAATCTCCTATTATAAGACTTGAACCCTTATCAATAAACGTCATTTTACAGTAATTCTGACTGTAAAGTTCGCCGTCGCCCTCAACGACAGCAACGTCACCTGTACGCGAAATTCTTACACCCATAGCGTTATCGGGATTTAATATTGTTGAAACAAGCGACCAAGTCGGACCTGCCTCCGTAATCTTACCTACAACTCCGTCGGGAGTTATAACGGCGTTTCCGACATTTACACCTGCCAGAGTACCTTTATTTATCTGCAAAGTGTCATACCAGTTATTTGCTGAATATGCAATCACTGACGCGGCTACAGTCGAATAACCTGTAAGGCTCTCCTTTAAATCAAGCATTTCACGCAAACGTTCATTTTCTTCACGGTAATTTGTAACGTCCCTGTTTTGTTTCTTCAAGTCGTTAATCTCACTTACAAGACGTTCATTTTCCTCTTTATAGCTTTTCATTTCAATTATAAAATCAGTAGTATCCTGAATTTTATGACTTATATATGCTACTCCGTGCTGAAACGGCGACAGAGCCGTTCTCAATGCTACGGACACAGGATTTGAACCGCTGAAATGAGTTATTGCGGCGAATACAAGCACAACTGCCGTAACTACAACAGCTATTTGTATCCCCCTTCTTTTAAAAAATGATGACATTGTTTTCTCCATTCTTCCACCAAAGTTAACACGAATACAGTATAATGTTTGTTACTTTGACGCCTCTATCAGTTCTTTTACGTTATCAAGAGCCTTACCGGTACCGATAACAACGCAGTCGAGCGGATATTCCGCAACGTGCGTCGGTATTTTTGTTATTTCTGTTATAAGCTTGTCAAGTCCCTTTATAAGCGCGCCGCCGCCTGTAAGCGTAATTCCGCGCTCCATAATGTCCGCCGCCAGTTCGGGCGGTGTGTTTTCAAGCGTAAGCTTAATTGCCTCAATCATTTCATCTACATTTTCACTTATCGCCTCACGGATTTCACTTTCTTTTATCTGAGCCGTTTTAGGCAGTCCTGTTGAAACGTCGCGTCCGCGTACTTCATATACAGCCTCCTCGTCGTCCTCGTAAGCCGAGGCAATGGAAAGCTTTATTTCCTCTGCCATTTTATCGCCTATATTAATCTGGTGTTCCTTTTTTAAGTAATTAATAATCGCGCTGTCAAGTGCATTTCCTGCAATGCGTATCGACCTTGAAGCAACAATTCCTCCCAGAGAGATAACTGCAACTTCCGTAGTGCCGCCGCCTATATCAACAACCATATTACCAGTTGCGTCGTTTACGGGAAGTCCTGCGCCCATAGCCGCCGCCATAGGCTCCTCAATCAAGGCGGCAGCTTTTGCGCCTGCCTGAATTACCGCCTCTTCCACCGCGCGGCGTTCTACCTCTGTAATACCCGACGGAATACAAACTACAACCCTCGGCTTAAATATACTGCTCACATTTGCCTCTTTAATAAACGAACGAATCATTGCCTGAGTAATATCAAAATCAGCAATAACACCGTCTTTCATAGGACGTACGGCAACTATATTTTCAGGCGTTCTGCCTATCATATCATTAGCGGAATTACCGACCGCAAGCACCTTCCCCTCATATTTATCTATCGCAACAACCGACGGTTCTCTGACAACAATACCTCTGCCGCGCACATATACAAGCGTATTGGCTGTACCAAGGTCAATTCCTATATCCTTTGAAAAAATACCCATTATTCTTCTCCTTTTAATATATCTGTATCAAATTCGGTATTAAGCGTATCGTAAAGCGCGCTCACAGGCAGACCTACGACATTGAAATAATCACCCGAAATTTTATCAATCAGTACAGAGCCTCTGCCCTGTATACCATACGCGCCCGCCTTGTCCATAGGCTCTCCGCTGTCTATATACGCTTTTATTGTATCACTGTCTATATCCTTAAAATGCACCTTTGTACATACGCTTTTGCATACCGTTTTTCCGTCCGCAAGCCGCATAACGCAGTAACCCGTATAAACCTCGTGCGCACGTCCCGAAAGCATTGAAAGTATTCTTTCCGCGTCGGCAATATCAGCAGGCTTGCCGAGTATTTCACCGTCAAGCGTAACTATCGTATCCGCGCTTATAATAAGAGCCTGTTTGTTTTTTAAAACAAGCTTTGCCGTTGCCGCCGCTTTGAGCAGGGCAAGTTCCTGCACATACAGTTCAGGCGGCACGTTGCGCGCGACGCTCTCTTCGTCGGCGTCAGATACCACAACGTCAAAATCTATTCCCATAACTTCTAAAAGTTCTTTGCGGCGCGGTGACGCGGAGGCAAGTATAAATTTTTTCATCTTCTAAAATCATTCCTTTTTATGCCGTCTGAAAAGATTTTACAGTACGCCACGGTACAAATGACCGCGCGTAAACGTATTTTCAGCAGGCATATCAACTTTTTCGCCGTTTAAGGCGCGTTTATATACACTTATTATTTTACCACATTGCGGAAAATTTTCAACAGTAAATATCAATCTGATACTATTTATTTTTAATTTTGTCAAATCGCTGATTTTGTCCGCCGTGAATATTGGTTTTGAATTTAACAGTACCGAACGGCAGCCGTGTGAACAGACAAGCGGAAACTCCTCATTTTTCCTGTCACGCAGTGTAAAACTACCGCCGTCAGAACGGCATTTGCCTGCCGCTTTTATCGGACAGTTACGCATTATCATAAGGGGCAGATGTCCGTATCCTATAATTTCTGTTTTAGCAGTTGTATATTTTAAAATATCACGTATTTCACCTATGTTCAATTCAGGCGACAGCGTTATCCCTTCAAGCCCCGAAAAATGCTCGGCTGTATTAGAATTAAACACATTCAGCCTGAAATCGCCGTACAGTTTTTTACCGTCATAGTGATATATACCTGCAGGCGAAGCGGTAAGCACTGCCGCGGTTGAAATATCCTGTTTACTGAAAATGTCCGATACTTTTGTTACAAGCTCTACACCCTGCGGTACCGTTTTTAACGTTTTTAAAATTTCAGGCGGCGCGTATATACGCTTTATACCGCCTTCGACAGCCGCTTTCAGCTGTTCTTCCGTCATAACCTCGGCAGTTAAAATAATATCACTGTTTTCACGCTCGCAACGCTCCAAGACGGTATGCTCCGCTACTCTCCCCGTTCTGCGTTCACATCTTTTTTCAATAAGCTCCTGCACGGCTCTGCGCCGTGCCTCATTCACTTCCTTTATCGGAATAGTTATTCCGCCGTCGGCGTATATGTCACATTCCGTACATTCAAACGGCGTCTGACCGAGCTTTAAAAGCTGCTCTCTTAATCTTTGTTCATCAAGCGGTCTGTTAACGGCAGTTTCGGAATTGACAGTGCCTATTGCACAAGCGCTGTTTCCGTCTGTATCGCTGATTGTGACGGCAAGCGGCGAATCTTTTTTGAGCGTTCCCGTAACAGTTACAGGTATTTTCCGTATATTTGCGTTTTCCAGAGTACGCGAAACGGCGTCAGGTGTAAATTTATTTTCTGCACTGTTTCCCGACGTATGGCTCATCATATCCGCGCCGAGTCTGTTTTTAAAATAACCGTCGGTAAAGCCGCTCCGTGAAAATGCGTCAGTAAGCTCACGCATATCCTGCGGAGAAATACTTTTTCCGCTGTCAAGATATTTTCTGTAAACCCCGACAACCGCCGAAACATATTCGGGACGTTTCAAGCGCCCCTCAATTTTAAGCGACCTTACTCCGCATTTTTTCAGCGCGCCAAGCTCGTTTACGAGCGACATATCCTTCGGGCTTAACAAATATCCTTTGCCTATACCCTCCCCATCTTTCAGGAGTTCATACGGCAGACGGCACGGCTGAGCGCACCTTCCGCGGTTACCGCTCCTGCCGCCGAGAATACTTGACATCAGACATTGACCCGAATAACACATACATATAGCTCCGTGCACGAACACTTCAATTTCCGTATCCGTATTCCTGCATATATATTCTATTTCATTCCGTGACAGCTCACGAGCAAGCACAACTCTTGAAAATCCCATATTTTCAAGGTATTTTACCCCCGCCAAACTTGTAACCGTCATTTGAGTGCTGGCGTGCAGTGTCATATCAGGCACAGTATTTTTAATAATATCAGCCACACCTATATCCTGTACAATAAGCGCGTCAACGTGAACGGAATTAAGACGCTTAACACAGTCAGTAAGCGCATTTAATTCGCTGTTTTTTATAAGCGTATTCACGGTAACGTGTACGTCAACTCCGTACAGATGACAATAATCAACCCATTTACCCAGTTCATCAATGGAAAAGTTTTCCGCGCTCTGTCTTGCTCCGAACTCGTTCACTCCGAGATATACGGCGTTCGCTCCGGACTGCACTGCCGCGCGCAGTGCAGCAGAACTTCCTGCAGGCGCTAAAAGCTCCATACCCATCAGGATTTCCTGCCCTTATTATTATTTTGCTGTCCGCGCAGTCTGCCCTCAAGATTTTTAACTTGTCCTTCTAAAAATTCAATTCTTTTATTCGCACTGTTAAGGCTGTCTTTTGCAGAAGTAATTTCATCGCGCATTGCGCTCTCTTCAATTGTAACCTGACCTGATGGAATATTCGGCACATTCTGCAAACGGGAAAGCTGTAATCTGTATGTTTCCAGCTCCTCCTCCATCTTCTTGTATTGCTCGTTCAGCTTAAAATATTCATCACAGATATTAAGCGCCGCAAGAACAACAGGACGTTCACCCAGAATATTCTGTCCGCCCTTACGAACCTTTTCCACCTTATCATTTATATGATTGCACAGCTTTTCGATATATTCCTTGCTTTCCTCTGCAACTACGGTATACTGACGTGAATTTATTGTCAGAGTAACTCTGTTTACTGCCATATTTTCATCTCCGTTCCGTTTTTTACCTATATATTTTATTATACAATAAAAATCAGTAAAAAAACAGAGTTTTTTCACTTTTTTTATTATTTTTTAACTAAAATTCATATTTTGGATATATTTACTGTCAAAACCGTCGGTTTCGGCAAGCGAAAAATCGTGCGAAACTGACTTTATATATTCAATACGTCTGTCAGCATCGCTATGCGCGCAATATTTCACACAGCCTCCGAGCGAGCTGTTTCCGAGAATCTCTGTTTTACCGAGCACCTCACTCGGCAAAAGTCCCATACGGCACGCTTTTTCAACAGACAGACCATATGCAAATCCACCTGCAAGATAAAACCTGTCCACCTCTTTCAGTCTTACTCCGTACTCGTGCGCAAGAGTTTCAATACCTGCTTTTACAGCCGCCTTTGCCATTTGCACCTGACGAATATCCTCCTGCATAAATACAATATCCTCTGACAGTCTGTAGCCGTTTACAAAATAATCGTCTGACAAAAGCCCCGTGTTGTCAATAATCCCTGCGTCAAGCAGTTCCGCGACAAGCTCAATAATTCCTGTTCCGCATAAACCCACGGGCGGTTTTCCGCCTATGGTTTTAATAGTCCCTGTTTTCAGGTCAACACCGCACACGGCGCCGTCCACGCTACCCGTTCCGCACGAAATACGTCCGCCCTCAAACGCAGGTCCTGCCGCAGTCGAAGTTGCCAGAATACCTGATGAATTTCCTATAGCCATTTCACCGTTTGTACCAAGGTCTATAAACATATTTACACTGTCTGACTTGTCAAAATCACACATATACAGTCCGCTTACTATATCGCCTCCTACAAAAGGAGATATACCGCCGTATATAACCGTTTCTGCAGGCGGAACATTGCTTTCCGTCAGCTTGTCAAAGGTAGTCTTTATCGTTCCCAAATGCTCTGATTTAAACGGATAACTTCCAAGTCCGCGGCAGGAATAATTCATAAGCAAATGTACCATTGCCGTGTTACCTGCTATAACAACTTTTTTAACATCTCCATAGTCTGACGTGACCTCTTTATACCCAGTCATCAACGCATATCGTATCAGCGAGGCAAGCTCACTGCCTCTGCCCCTGTTTGACGCCTCAATTCTTGACAGCACATCAAGCCCGAAACGTCTTTGCGGATTCACCGTCCTGTAGGTTTTTACCGTACCTTTATCGGTAACCAATTCAAATGCCGCAGTCGTTGTGCCAATGTCTATACAAACCGCGCTGTCGCCTGCCGTAAGCTCAGGAGTATATTTATAGTCTGACAAGATTTCAAACCGTCCTCCGCTTATATTACTTCTGCGGGGGCAGTCAAAATTAGAGCATTTTGAACAGTCGTGCTGAGCGTTAAATACATCTTTGTCAGTCGTAAATTCCAGTATATATCCAAACGTCTTTACAGGCTCGAACATAAACGCCTCTGTCACCCCCACACCCGAAATATCTGCATTTTCGGCAATCGTTTTCTGTTCGGACAGCGGAATATCCTGCGGTGCCTCCAGACGTTTTTTCACTCCCCACCCTTTTTTTGCACATTCAAGCTTTATTCGGTCATAAAGCGCCCTGTCCATTTCAAAAAGATATTCGTCCGCCATTGTATCGGCAAGCAATCCGCGCATACCCTCGCCCTTATCAAAAAGCGCGCGAGAATAGCCGCTTATTTCTTCTCCGACAGTAAGCAGACAATAACCGCGCATACCCTTAACAGTCATCACTGCGCGCGGTGACACAAGCTCATTAAAATCACGTTCCGTTTCGTCAAAATATTCCGAAACTGTACTGTATATACTGCTCTTTTTATCACAACCGAGCCTTTTCAAAACCGTATCTTTATCAAATTTTATCTGAAAGCCTGTTATTTCAATCTTTTCCATAATCCTCTTTACTCCTGCCGCAGTAAGTTCTGCTCGCTCCACGTTTTCATACTTTCCATTACAGGCACAAAACTATGCCCCAGTTCGGTGAGCGAATATTCAACCTTAGGAGGTATTTCGGCATAGACATTTCTGTTTATAAAACCGTCCTGTTCAAGTTCTCTTAACTGCTTTGTCAGTGTAGACTGGGTTATTCCGCCCAACTGACGCTGTAATTCACCAAACCGCCGCACCTCATACACAAAAATATACCACAATATCAGAATTTTCCACTTTCCGCTCAGCGCACGCTGAAATTCCGCCATCGGCATACATTGTTTTAAGTCGTCATATTTGGACATACACTCACCTCCATTATGCTTATCATACCACAATATTACAAAAAAATCAAAACTCAGTATTATTTTTCGCACTATGTACAAATAAAAACCGTACTTGATTTACTGTTTAACAAGTGCTAAACTGTCCAAAAAGGAGTTGATAATATGCACTATACAGGAACAATCTGGCGTCCGCCGTACGAAGCGTGGTCAGCGCTTATACAAGTTACAATGGGCTGTACTCACCACAAATGCAAATTTTGCACATTATATGAGGATTTACCGTTTAAATTTAAAATGTCGCCTCAAAGTGAGGTTGAAAGCGACCTTAGAGAAATGAGCAACTATATGCCCGACGCACGAAGAATTTTTCTTGTCGGAGCAAATCCGTTTGCATTAAGCGCGGAAAAACTTCGTTGTATTGCGGCACTTGCGAAACAATATTTCCAAAAGCTTGACAATATAGGCTGTTTCTCGCGTATTACGGATATTACTGCAAAAACCGATAAAGAATTAAAAGAACTGCGCTCCTGCGGATACAACAGAATTACTATAGGTGTTGAAAGCGGTGACGATAACGCCCTGCAATTTATGAACAAGGGCTATATTTCCTCTGATATAATCAAGCAGTGCAAGCGCCTTGAAAATGCAGGGATTGAGTATAATATTTTTTATCTTACGGGAATTTCAGGCAAAGGAAACGGCACAAAAGGCGCAGAAATATCAGCCGAAGTGTTTAACCGATTAAATCCGAAAATAATAGGCTGTTCTATGCTTACAGTCTATAAAAATTCAGAGCTGTACAGTGAAATCCAAAACGGAAACTGGCACGAGGAAAGCGAAACAGAAAAAATTGCTGAATTAAAAACTCTTATAAACGCGCTTACCATTAAAACTCACTTCGCCGCGCTCGGCGCGTCCAATATGATAAATATACAGGGCAGTCTGCCTGCTGACAAAAACAAGCTTACCGAAGCTTTGGATAAACTGCTGTCCTCCTTTAGTGAAGAAGAAATGAAAAGCTACCGTGATAATCTGCCGCACCTGTAAAAGAAAAAGCGGCACTAAAGTGCCGCTGAAAACTTGCTGTTTGCTCTGTCAAATACCTCCTGCGTTGAGGCTGACGCCTCTCTGTTCATACGCTTTAACGGGATATATGTGTCACCGTTAAAGAGGTTTACATTATATTCTGTACTAAACGAAATTCTGTAACCAAGCTGACTTTTCACTGCCGAGTCAAGCGCCTCGGTATAGTAGCCGTACGGCCACGACATACTTGTAATAGGAATTTCAGTGATTTTTTCAAGACGCGCGCCGTTGCGCCTTACGTCCTCAATCACATCATAAAACGAATTTGAGTTATTGTATATTCCCTGAAGCAGTTCAACAGGAGTATGATGAATGGAATCGGTATGATTACCTATTTCAACATAACCGCTATGCGCCATTTCATACGTTTCCTCTTCGGTAAGATAACCGTAGCGGTTTATATATGAACCTATAAGATACATAGTGCCTTTTGCATTATTACGTTTCAAAATCGGGTATACCTCGCTGTAAAAGCTTGAGTAACCGTCGTCAAAAGTCAACAACAATATCTTCTGACCGTCAATATCATTCATATTCGCATTGGCAAGCTCGGTTGCTGTCATTGTTATGTAACCGCACTCTTTAAAGTATCGTATATCCGCGTCAAGCTGTTCGGGAGATACTGTATAATCGCCCCACCGCGAAGAATCGCTCGTTACGTTGTGATACATCAGCGCCGCGACATTTGCTGCCGCGCTTGCCGATACCATACCCGACGCAAGAACTATAAACATTACAAAGATGGAAATTATCTTCTTCATTTTAATATACCTCCATAATATTTTAATTTTACTATATCAAAAGTATTATGTCAAGTGCGCCGGTTATAATTCAGATATATCAAATAAAATCTCCGTCTATTTAACCCATAATTAAAATATCACAACAGAACATATTTTTACCCTCAAAGCATTTCATCATTCCATTATACTTATCAACAATTCTTTTTACGTTTTCCATTTCAAACTCGTGTTTATTTTTAACTCTTTTTCTTATTTTCAAAGCAGAATTAAAAATCTTGTCCGTACTGTTTTCTATATAAATCGAAACATAATCGCCCTGTTTCTGTACATTTAAATTTATTGTTTTATCCTCTCCCGAAAGCTCGTCCGCCGCCTCAATAGCACTGTCCAATATATTGCTGAATAAAATAATAAGGTCCATATCGTCAATATTGTTTATCGAATTTTTTTCTATCTGTATACTGGTATTTATTTTTTTAATATTGCATATTTCCATTCTGACATTCAATATAGAATTAAGTATAGGATTTTCTGTAAAAACTGAATGGTTTCCGTATGACTTGTCCGTCATTCTATCTATGTAATCAACAACATTTTTATCATTCTGTTGTTTCGCTATAGATTTTATAGCAATAAAATCCCTGCCTACATCTTGTTTTAAATCATAATACCTGTCGTAAAACGATTTAAGATTATTTTCTGTTTCCTTTGCACTGTCATACTGCATTTTCATTATCAGAAAATCTGTTTTATGTTTTGACGATCTGTTAATTTTTAAAATAAGGAAATACAAACAGACATTCACTGCCACACCCAAAACCGACGCCGCAAGCATATATATTTCTATTCCCTTCGAAACAGTAGTAACGTAATTAAACAGAGCAACCTCAATACACGTTATTCCGGCGAACAGAGCAAAAAGCAGCCATTCGTCCTTGGACAGTTTATATGCTCCGTTTAAATGCAAAATAAACTTAAATACAGCAAATTCCGCGACTATACACAAAATAAACAGTATATTGCTAAGCACGGAATTTTCCCCGTACAAATTAAATAGAGTAATATTCTGAACGTTAAGCACAAGCAATGAAAACAGATTTGACAGCGCAAATACTGCCGACACTGCAAATACTACGGAAACTACGTGCGAAAACCAGTTTTTCCTCAGACATATATGACTGTACAGACAATATTCCAAAACTGTTACCGCATACAAAACACAGCTATGCGGCTTATATCCGTTAAGCACAATCATTATTGCGCAGTCAGTAACCCAGAACAGGGCAAAGCACAAATAACGGTTTCTTTTTTTATACTTATACCCGCAAAATTCCGATACAAACCAAATTATTAAAAAACTTTGCAGTACAGTGGACGCAATTTCTATAAATCTATACATCATCTTACACTCCTACAATAATCCAGAAATTTATCCTTTACCTCGCATACTTTAGAACGGCTTATTGGTATTTTCTCTCCATTTGTCAATTTCATATCCGTCGGCGATATACATTCAGCAAAACGTAAATTCAACAAAAATCTTTTATGAATTCTTACAAAAAAATACTTGGCAAGCTTAGGTTCAATATCGTCCAGTTTACATCTGAAACTTTTATAAATCACACCGTCTTTTAAAATAATTCTTATGTAGTGACCCTCGCTTTTTAAATATACGGTGTTTTGAATATCTATCCTCACCAACTTTTTACCGTATACTAACTTAACCCAACGATTTTCCGATTTGAGCAGATTATAACTTTCAATCACTTTTTCTGCTGCCTGTGCGAGCATATTCAGTTTTCTTTTCGGCACAAACCATAACGGATTATACTCAAATGATTCATATACTGCGTCTTCTTTGCACGACACAAAGACCAGCATAATATTTTTACTTAATTTTCTCAGTTCTGCCGCCGTTTGAAATCGGTCAATTCCCGAAAGCACAGGTTCCATAAATACCGCGTCTATTTCCTGTTCACGGCATATATCAAGAAGTTCTGCACCACCGGTAACACATTGAAAATTACATTCCTGATTATGCTTACTAAACTGCTTTTGCAGTTCAATTTGCAATTTTTCTAAAAACACCTGATCTGTATCACAAATAACAACGCGCATACACTTTGCTTATCCTTTTGGTATTTTTATTTAATTATATACTGTTTTTCCTAAAAAGGAAATACTTTTTAAGTTTTTTATTAAAAAAGATGAAATTTTCTTCCTATATATACCAATTATGACAAAAATCCTACCTCACTTGACAATAGACTGTCCCACATCTTTACATTATCAGACAAAATGCCTCATAATATGATATGCAATATTTTATTTGCAAAAAATATTTTAAGGAGGTGAAAAAAATGTGTTTGGAAAAAGAAAAAATCTACTTCAAAGAAATTGGCAACAGAATAATTTGTGAAAGGATTAAGCAAGACCTTACTCAAGAAGCATTCTGTAACAAAATCGGAATGAGCCTGTGCCACTACAGAAGAATTGAACAAGGCTTAGTAAATATTAAAATAAGCACGCTCAAAAAAATATGTGACGGCTTTGGTATTACAATGTCAATGTTACTAAGCGCCGACTACCAATATGATGTGGTAGTATGATTTTAATTTACACATTATAAAAACAAGGAGAATACAAATGTACAATATTATAAACACTCAAATAACGATTGAAGGACAAAAATATGATACATATGGACTACAATGCGGAACAATGCACGCAGCAGATGTCACCGCAGATAAAACAGAGGCTCTTAACCTTGCTGAAAAGTTTAACAAATATCAGCTTTCATCAATTCAGCTTTATGACGCTGTCGAGGATTATCTTGATATGTAAGTATCAGATACGGAATTAAAAGACATTTCCGAATTTTTCGGGAATGTCTTTTAGTATTTCTGACATTATCAAAAAATTGACATTACGGCTATTGCAAAACGGTAAAAATTATGTTAATCTAAGTACATAGCAAAAATGTAAATTTACTAATTGAAGGGGTTAATCATAATGAACGATATTTTAAAAGACGTGTCCGCTGCGACGCGTATAGTGGTAAAGGTGGGCACTTCCACACTTACATACGAACGCGGAACAATGAATTTAAAGCTTATTGACCGTCTGGCAATGGTACTTTCAGACTTACGCAATCAGGGAAAAGAAATAATACTCGTTTCGTCGGGCGCTATAGGTATTGCGCTTGGCAAACTTGGACTTTCAGAAAAACCGAGAGATACGAAAGGCAAACAAGCTATTGCGGCAGTCGGACAGTGCGAGCTGATGTACCTTTACGACAAGATGTTCTCAGAGTATAACAACACAGTCGCGCAGGTGCTTGTAACCCGTGACGATATTGCTGTACCAAGACGCAAAAGAAATATTCAGAATACCGTAACCGCACTTTTGGAAATGGGAATAATCCCTATTGTAAACGAAAATGATACCGTAAGCTATGATGAAATTGAAATCGGCGACAACGACACTCTTTCAGCATATGTTGCCGATATGGTAGACGCGGATTTGCTTATACTCTTTTCTGACATAGACGGTCTTTATAACGACGACCCCCATAAAAATAAAAATGCAGAATTTTTACCTGTCGTATACGACATTGATTCTGTAAGAGATGTCGCAGGCGGAGCCGGCACCAGCAGAGGCACAGGCGGTATGGTAACAAAGCTTGACGCGGCAGAGCGCGCAACAGGCGCAGGCATTCATATGATAATTGCAAATGGAAACAATGTTGACGCTATATATGATATACTTGACGGCAAACCCGTCGGAACACTGTTTGTATCTAAAAATTTTGATAAGGAGTAAGCTATGAGTGAATTAATTGAAAAATGCGAACTGGCGCGAAACGCGTCATTTGCGCTTGCAAGAGTTAACACCATAACAAAAAACAACGCGCTTTCGGCAATAGCCGACGCGCTTATCAGCAATGCGGATAAAATCATAGAGGCAAATAAACTTGATTTAAGCAATGCCGAAAATAACGGAATGGCTAAAGCTATGCTTGACCGTCTGACGCTTACAAAAGAACGTATAACCGACATCGCAGAGGGCGTCAGACAGGTTGCCGCGCTTAATGACCCTATCGGAGAGGTAATCAATATGCAAAAACGTCCGAATGGTCTTCTTATCGGAAAAAAGCGTGTACCGCTCGGCGTTATCGCTATTATCTATGAAGCGCGTCCTAACGTTACGGCAGACGCGGCGGCATTATGTCTAAAGACCTCAAACGCGTGTATACTCCGCGGCGGCAGTGAGGCAATCAATTCAAATACAGCAATAATGAAGATTATGCAGAACGCCGCTTACAGCGCAGGTATGCCTGAAGGAACGCTGAATATAATTGAAGATACTTCACGCGAAACAGCAACTCGTTTAATGAAAATGAACGGATACGTCGATGTACTTATTCCGCGCGGCGGTAAAGGTCTTATAAAAAGCGTTGTTGAAAATGCAACTGTGCCTGTAATTGAAACGGCGGCAGGTAACTGTCACGTCTATGTTGACGGTGACGCCGATTTAGATATGGCGCGCGATATTGTAATTAATGCAAAGGTACAGCGTCCGTCTGTATGCAATGCGGCGGAAACACTTCTTATTGACAAGAAAATTGCAGATAAGTTTGTACCTGTAATATTTAAAGCGCTTAAAGAAAAGAATGTTGAAATACGCGCCGACAAACAGGCAAAAAATATCTTCCCCGACGTGCTTGACGTCACAGACGAGGACTATTACACAGAATATAACGACTATATTATTGCAGTGAAAATTGTTGACGGCATAGACGAAGCAATAGAGCATATAAATAAGTATAACACCAAACATTCCGAGGCTATTGTGACCAATAACTATGAAAAGTCACAGCAATTCCTGAATGAAGTTGACGCGGCGGCAGTATATGTAAATGCGTCTACGCGTTTTACAGACGGATTTGAATTTGGATTCGGAGCTGAAATAGGTATCAGCACACAAAAAATGCACGCACGCGGTCCTATGGGACTTGAGGCGCTTACATCTGTTAAATATATTATTTACGGCAGCGGTCAGGTGCGCGGATAAGAGTGGTCAGTGACCACTCTTTTTTTCAAATAAAAACAAATTGTGAAAAAATTTTAAAAATTTCTCTAAAAGGGTATACTTAGAGGCAATTTTTTGTTATACTAAACATATATAGGGAGGTCATTATGGAATATAACGAGCAAAAGCAAGAACGCGTAATTCTCGCAGGTGTACACAGAGGTTTGCGTGATGTTTTAAACGACACAACCGACGAATCCGTTGCAGAGCTTGGCGAACTGGTAAAAACCGCAGGCGGAGAAGTCGTCGGTGAAATGATACAAAACAAACCCGACCTCGAAACAGCAACATATATGGGCGAAGGTAAATTAGAAGAACTGAAAAATGCCGTAGACGCGCTTAACGCCGACGCGGTTGTTTTTGATGACGAGCTGTCACCTGTACAGACGCGCAACATAACCGATTTTCTCGGAATTAAGGTACTTGACCGCTCAATGCTTATACTTGATATATTTGCAATGCGCGCAAAAAGCGGCGAAGGTAAGTTACAGGTAGAACTTGCCCAGTTAAAGTACAGACTTCCCCGTCTGCGTGGTTTTGGTACGGAAATGAGCCGTACAGGCGCGGGCATAGGTACTCGCGGTCCCGGTGAAACGCGTCTGGAGAATGACCGCCGTCATATAAGACGCAGAATTTCCGCTCTTGAACAGGAAATTGAAGAACTGAAAAAACACCGCGGGCTTATACGCGGCAGACGAAAAAAAGACGGAGTAATAACCGCCGCACTGGTAGGATATACAAACGCAGGCAAATCCACGCTTTTAAATAAGCTTACCGACGCGGACGTATTTGCCGAAGATAAGCTTTTTGCCACGCTTGACCCTACATCAAGAATGATTACGCTCGACGATAACAGGAAAATACTGCTCGTTGACACGGTAGGCTTTATAAGAAAACTGCCTCACCACTTAATTGAGGCATTTAAATCAACGCTTGAAGAGGCTGTTCAGGCAGACGTACTTCTGCATATAATAGACGCCTCAAACGAACAGGCGGATAATCATATTGCTGTCGTTGAAAAGGTTCTTTCGGATATCGGCGCTGTCGGTAAACCTATTATAAATGTTTATAATAAATGCGACAGACTTGAAAGCTCTCCCGATAAAACGTCAAACGGAGTGTATATAAGCGCAAAAGAAGGAAAAAATATCGAAAAACTTATAGACGCGCTTGCTGCCGCCGCACCCGGTCAGAAACAACAGGTAAAGGCGTGTATTCCCTACAGCGCAGGCGCGCTTGTAAACGAACTTCACGAAACTCAGAAGGTCATTAGCGAGGAATACTCCGACGGCGGCACTGTTATGGAACTGATGGTAGACGCGCAAATGTACGATAAAATAAGAGATTATATAATGTAGATTGGAGTATGTAATGTCGGTAAAAGATATTTATAAAACAGTCAGTGAAAGGTCGCAAACAACACTGATTGAAAAAAAATCGCGGTTTATCGCAAATGTATGCCCTGTTAAAAATGAAGATGAAGCACTTGCATTTCTATCGGAAATACGCTCTAAATATCCCGACGCAACACACAATGTTTACGCATATGTAATTGATGAAAACAACATTTTCCGCTACAGCGACGACGGTGAACCGTCGGGAACGGCAGGTATGCCCGTACTGGACGCAATAAGAAGGTCTGACATAGTTGATGTATGCGTAGTTGTAACGCGTTATTTCGGCGGTACTCTTCTCGGTACGGGCGGACTGGTACATACATACGGCGCGTCAGCAAAATCAGGACTTATCGCGTCGAAAATAGTCCTAAGACAGCTTTGCGATATTATATCCGTCAGAGTTGATTACACACTTCTCGGAAAAATGCAGTATGAAATTGCGTCGAACGGCTATCTGCTTGAGGATACAATATACGAAGACGAAGTTACGTTCATTATATCCTGTCCCAAGAACAACACAGAAAAATTTCTTGCCGATATTACCAATATGACAAACGGCAAAGCAAGCTGTAATAAAATAAATACAAAATACGTTGACATAGATGCTGATGAATAATTTTCTTTCAGACATCAGAAAGGAGCAATTTAATGAATAAATCATTATTAAAGGGTATAGGCGCGGTAGTAATTGCGGCGGCAATTTTTGCAGGCGGATATACCGCAGGACAGCGAGTAAGAGAGGATAATATTATCTCTGCCCTGCCCCGTAAAACGCTTGATATGACCGAACCGCCTCAAACTTTAACACCGTCACCGCAGCCTACTGCAGGTAACACCGAAACACAGCGCCACGAAAAAAACATTACCGAAAAGAACTCCAAAACAGCAGTTCAGGACGGTTGGAGCGAGGTTGGAAAAGCAAATATTAAATTAGGCGAAAACAGTAATGCGGCAGTTAAACTGTACACATCCGCACAAAAGGATGAAAACGGTGAACTGATGTGGGACGACGGTAATATGTGGCTCTTAGAGGTTGAAAAAAACGGAGAATATTATGCTCTGATAAATAAATATATTCAGCTCGGCAAAGTAGATTTTTCCGCAGGAGAAGATGAAAACGGCAATGTTTCAATAACTGCCGTAATCTCTACAGGCACGGGTGTTACGGTTGAAAAATATACATACAACGGTACTGTCTTTGAAGGGCAAACGGTGTATAACTCAGGAAGTCTGAATGTTACAGGCTCAACATTTTAATACAACTGAATAAATATTTAGGAGGAAAAACAAATGGAAATTACATTAACAAGCAGTAATTATGACAGCGAGGTATTAAAGTCGGATAAACTTGTGCTCGTAGATTTTTGGGCGTCTTGGTGCGGTCCCTGTAAAATGGTTTCACCTATTATAGAACAGCTCGCAAAGGAATATGACGGCAAAGTAAAAGTATGCAAACTGAATGTAGACGACGAGGGCGAGATTGCGGCACAAAACGCAATCGTTTCAATTCCCACAGTTATTCTGTTTGAAAACGGCAAGCCCGTAAAAAAGCTTATAGGCGCTCATTCGCTTGATGATTATGAGGACGCTATTGACGAACTTTTATAATTATGCATAAAATACCGTATAATTATTCAATTATGTGAATAATTATACGGTATTTTTCATTTATTTCAACTTTTTATGAAAAATACTTGCATTATTATTCAAACAGGAGTATAATAGTTAGCATACTTGCAGATTTAATACGGAAAGGAATGTCTAAAAATGTTAGACGAAATTATTGAACTCGATAAAAAATATTATATGAATACCTTTGGCAGCCGTCTGCCCGTTTGTTTTACAGGCGGCAAAGGCTTAAAGCTCTTTGACGGCAGCGGCAGAGAATACTATGATTTTCTGGGCGGTATTGCAGTAAACGCACTCGGACATAATCATTCTAAATTTATTTCCGCTCTGAAAAACCAACTTGACAAGGTTATTCATACTTCAAGTCTGTATTACATAGAAAATCAAGCAAAACTTGCCGAGAAACTTGTTAAAAATACATTTGCGGATAAAGTATTTTTTTGTAACAGCGGTGCGGAGGCAAACGAAGGTGCTTTCAAGCTCGCTAAAATTTATTTTCATAAAAAAGGTCTTGACAAATATGAAATCATAACACTTGACAAGTCGTTTCACGGCAGAACTCTGGCAACCGTTGCGGCAACAGGTCAGGAAAAATATCAAAAACCATATAAACCTCTTACTCCGGGTTTTATACAGGTTGAGCCAAATAATTATTCAGCCGTAGAAAATGCAGTCACAGATAAAACAGCGGCAATTATGATTGAACTTATTCAGGGTGAAAGCGGTGTACACCCGATGGACCTTGAATATGTGAAAAAGCTAAGACAGCTTTGTGATGAAAAAGATATTATATTGATTTTTGATGAAGTACAGACGGGTATGGGAAGAACAGGCAAACTATTTGCACATCAGCTGTACGGGGTCAATCCCGACATATTCACTTCCGCAAAAGCGCTCGGAGGCGGAATTCCGATAGGCGCCGTATGCGCGTCAGACAAAATTGCTTCTGCCTTTGAACCGGGCGACCACGGTACCACCTTTGGCGGGAGTCCGTTTGCATCAGCCGCAGGTCTGGCAGTCTTTGATATTTTCAATGATGAAGGACTTGTAGAAAACGCCGATAAAATAGGAAAAATCTTTAAAAACAGACTTTTGGATTTACAGAAAAAATACGACGGTAAAATTACGGAAGTACGTTCAGCAGGCTTGCTTATAGGCATTGAACTGAATAATGAAATTGCTAAAGATGTATTTAATAAATTATTTGACGACGGCTTTTTAACAAGTCTTTGCGGCGGAAATACAATCAGAATTGCACCGCCGCTGATTATAACGGAAAATGATGTAGAATTGTTCGTAAATGAATTAGATAATGTATTGGGAGGTTTTTAATAATGAAAGATTTAATCAGTTTGCACGACCTCAGCTCAGATGAGGTTAAGGGACTTTTGGAATTGGGTTTGAAATTAAAAAAAGAATTGAAAAGCGGTATAGAACATCATATTTTAAAGGGTAAAACACTTGGTATGATTTTCACCAAATCATCAACCAGAACACGTGTTTCTTTTGAGGTGGGAATGACTCAGCTCGGAGGTTATCCTCTGTTTCTTTCCTCTAACGATATTCAGCTCGGACGCGGAGAAACTATTCACGATACCGCCAAAGTTCTGGAACGTTATCTCGACGGAATTATGATAAGAACATACGCTCACAGTGATGTTATTGAACTTGCGGAGGAGGCAAATATACCTGTAATTAACGCACTTACAGACCTGCTCCACCCTTGTCAGGTACTTGCAGATTTAATGACGACATATGAACACAAAGGTAAGCTTGAAGGTTTAAAGCTTGCATATATAGGCGACGGAAACAATATGGCACATTCTCTGATGTATGGCTGTGCAAAAGTCGGAATGGACTGCGCCATTGCAGCGCCTAAAGGATATGAATGTAACAGTGAAGTTGTAGAAAATGCAAAAGCTGATTTTAAAGCAAGCGGAAGAACTCTGATTCTGACAGAAGACCCTGTTGAGGCAATTAAAAATGCAGATGTTGTATATACAGATACTTGGGTATCAATGGGGCAGGAATCCGAAAAGGCTGAACGTCAAAAGATATTTATGCCGTATCAGGTTAATAAAGAGTTATTCAAAAATGCTGACAACGACGCAGTATTTATGCATTGTTTGCCTGCATACCGCGGTTTTGAGGTTACAAAAGACGTTATTGACGGACCTCATAGCGTAATTTTTGACGAGGCTGAAAACCGCCTGCACGCTCAGAAGGCAGTTATGGCAACGCTGATGGGATAAACAAAAGGAAGTGGAAGAATGGACATATATTACGAATCCTTATTTCAGGTGCGCGAGGCTACATATGACGATATTCCTGCAATAATGAATATAACGCGCGAGGCATTTGTAAAATACCGTGAACTGGCAGGCACGGAACACCTTGCCGCACTTGATGAAAGCTATAATGACGTTAAAAACGACATAAACACCAAAGTTGTACTTCTTGCTTTGTCTGACGGTGAACCCGTGGGCAGTGTACGTGTTGAGGTATTCCCTGATAAAACCGCATATTTGTCGCGTTTTGCAGTTAAAGTTACAAGTCAGAATAATGGTATCGGTAAATCAATTATGAATCTGGTTGACAGAATTATGATTAAAAACGGCGTACGTGAAATCCGCTTACATACAGGTGCAAAAATAACTTCACTTATTCGTTTTTATTACGGCCGCGGTTTTTATATAGATTCTACTGATAAATCCCGCGGTTATGTACGCGCACTTCTGATAAAAGAATATGATGAAAAAGACTGCTGATGAAAATTGTATAGAAAATTATTCATAAAATATTGACTTTGTAAAAATTTTGTGCTATAATATTAGAGCTGTTTAAGTTGTAGCACAAATCGGGATGTGGCTCAGTTTGGTAGAGCACTACGTTCGGGACGTAGGGGCCGCAGGTTCAAATCCTGTCATCCCGACCATATTAAAAAGCACAACGGTAAGCCCGTTGTGCTTTTACTAATATCGGGGTGTAGCGCAGGTGGTAGCGCACTTGACTGGGGGTCAAGGGGCCGCAGGTTCAAGTCCTGTCACTCCGACCATCAAAAACCGCTTAAATGCTATATTTAAGCGGTTTTTATATTTTGTACGGTAATAAGTCAAGTGTGCATTTATACGGTAGTTGTACGGTATTATGTGGTTGACAATATTATACCACTATGTTACAATAAAAAAAGAACAGCGAGGGCAAGTCCCGCCGTTCTCAAATGCTTTAGTGAAGCCTGCTGTTATTCAGCAGGCTTTTCTTTATTATCGTCCTTGTATATGTATAAAATTATAGTATATGGATTGTACAATATTCAACGCTAATAACAAACCCGCCGGAGCGTCCGGTGGGTTATTTTATAATTCTATCGCTTTTCCTGTATCAGCTTTTCAAAGTCGCTGTGCTCAATAACAACCCTCTGCAGTCTTTCTTGTATTTCTGATAAATAATCAATCTTACCAGATAAATTTGTAACGTCTGTCGCAAAATCTTTTTTACAAGCCCCAAAACTACCGCGAATTATTATATAATACCTTGCCGCGCGTTGAATATCCGTTAAGCCCTCTGCGTGAAGCTGTGAAATATAGCTTTTAAATATTTCGCGCGAATGAATTATATATTTTAATTCTTCCTTTAATGCCGGAGCGTGATATTTGATACAACGATATAAATTTATTAAATCGCCGTCAATATCGTTAAGAACTTCAAACGGCGCGTGTTTATCACTGCCAAACAGCACCCAACCCGCACCGCCGAACACTTCAATATATCTATCAAACTCCGATGGAAATTCTTCTATAATACGTTTTCTTAAAACTCTTTTGCCACCAACCCACGGTATAAAACTATTCATATAACTATACATCACCTTTCAGTTTAATTGAGGTGTTATAGATGATGTATAATTCCGAATTACATCAAACCAAACGCATTACATACAAGCCCCATAAAACGTCCGTATGAAACCGCGCCCTCAAAATTGACCCACGCGTCAGGTGTATATATTACTGCCTTATCGCATAAGCTATCCAAGCAGTTCCGCGCCCAATGGTCTGTTTTACGGTCTTTGTATCGCTTACACATACCGCCTGTCACGCTGTCCATAAGTGCAAGGCACAACGCATTTGACATATTCGCGTCATTCGTTATAAGGTCAACATACTGTTGCTTGTCCGTAATAACACCTTTTCCGCATAGAGATATAATAACAGGCTGCGCCCAATGTATAGACGCGTCAGCCTCATTACTTCCCCAACGTCCGCCTGTAATATTATCAAGCAATGCAAGCCCGTGAGATACAGGCATATCACACTCATAATACTTCCACACATCTTTGTCAAGGTAGCCAAGACTTGCGAGCTTATCGCAATACTTTTCAGCCCAATGACGGTCTGACTTCGGAGCTTTCAGACCGAAACCCTCCGCAATACCTGACGCAATAGCGGTTATAATGCTTTTCTTGCGTCCCTGATATGTAAATATATCCCCTTCATTGTCAATAAAACATACTTCAAGTAATGCCGCCGACGCTCCCTGACGCTTTGCTGCTGAAATAACATTAAAGTTTGTACGTTTAACACCACGGTTTACAAACCCTATGTCATTTTCAAGCTGTCTGACAATTGCACTTTCAACGCCCGTTCCCTGCTCTGAGGTTGTCACATAAATTTCTGTACCATTCGCCGCTTCGTTAAACTTATTAAAATGAATTTCAAGTACATAGTCATATGGTCTGAAATTATAACTATGCTTTTTCAGATACTCAAAATAATTCTTTGAAGTGTCTGCAATAGTCACATCGCATATATCCCGCATTTCATCAGCAAGGAGCTTTACAACTTCACGCGTCAAGTCCGCTTCTTTATAACCGTTGGCACAAGCTCCGCTGTCACCGTCACCGTGTCCGGCTATTAGTAGTATCTTCATCGTTTCCGCCTCCTATAATAACATCAGTCTGTTTTTCGTCCAATTCAGAAGTCATAATTTTAAGCCATTTTTCAATAAATGTTCGTAATTTCTGCGGTATCGGCAAACCGCAAAGACACATATTTTTAAGTATTGATACCGCTTCATACATTATGTAGAGCAAACAGAAAAACTCACACATTCCCATTTTGGTAATACCTATGTATTGTAGAATTTCTTCCGGTACAAACGGCAGCATATTAAAACCTATCAGCCTATCTATCACCGCCAAAATCACAACGGATATTACCATTGCAATTTTACGGATTGCCCCGTCTATACCAAAACACGAATTAAATTGTTTCTCTTTTATTGCTCTGCCTGACCCCAACAATGTGTCAAGTATTACTACAATAAGCACTAATTTTATAAATCGGTTACTTGCAACAGTAGCCCAAAATATCGTCAATATCTCCCATAAATTCATTATTTCTTACCTCTCTTTCCTTATAATCAATCTACCTTTTATTCTCCACCGTTCCACCGCTCCAAAATCGCGGCTGTCGGTGCTTGCGTTTCTGTTATCTCCCATAAGCCACATACAGCCTTTCGGAACTGTCATATCTATCCGCTTTCCCTTGCGTGTCTGTGGTATGATGTACGGCTCGTCAAGCAATATGCCGTTTACCGTTACAGCTCCCGACGGCGATATAATCACCCTGTCCCCCTCCAGAGCAATAACACGCTTGACAACATTGTCAATATCCGCGTCAGCCGTTACAATATCACCGCGTTTTACGTTCCGTACAAACGGGTTATATAAGTAATACCGTTTATCCTGTAATGTCGGTAGCATACTGTGTCCGCGAACACGTGTTACGCAAGGCATATCTTTTAATAAAATATCCGACAATATCATCTTACTTCCTCCGTATGATGTTCTATATAGCGTATAGCCTCTGAGGAATGGACAAAAATATGAACAATATCAAAGACAGACAGCACACCGCATAACACGTAATATTCCCACGTCATTCCTGTTGTTATCCCAAGCAAGAACCATAAAAATATAGGTATTAAATGTATTGCTATCGCCGTAACCTTTTTAAGTATCATCTTACCCACTCCCTTCCGCAAGACACCTTTAATGTTTTATATTTCGTTTCTGATATTTTTTTCAGTACGCCCGTGCTGTAATCATAACCCGTCCCGTCTTTGCGCCGTATTCTGACGTATAAATCATACACACCATTACCGCGATAAGTTATCGACGTATTACAGGGCGGTACAACCTTACGCTTGCCGTTTTCGGTATAGTACGCCATTTTCGGAATGGTTTTACCGTTATCAACAATATATCCGACTGTCATATTATACGGTTGCTCTGCGTCAAGCCAATCTCCAAAATGTGATTTTTCACGCACTATAACAGATACGATTACACCTATAACACACACCGAAAGTATTACCCAATACAACTGTTGAGGCGCAAAGAACGCGCCAAGCACCGCAAGTCTTATATATTTAACCATATCAATCCTCCCAATCGTGTATAGATAATTCAAAACGCTGTGTTACGGTATTTCCCTCTGCGTCTGTAACAGTCAATCCATTCGGATAACTGCACATTATATTCTTTGTATCAGGAGTACCGCTTATTAAGCCGTCCTCTGTCATATCTAAACCATAATACGGCATAGCCTCGCACTTCCACTTATACGGTGGCGTTCCTCCGCCTGCTTGCAGTTGATACTGATATGGACGGTTATATGCTGTGTCTAACCTTGTAGGGGAGATTATCCGCAATCTGTCTGTAATCTCTAAATCGCCCCACCATTCGTTGTAACCTGCATAATATTGTGTAACACGCTCGTATTTGCCTGTCGCTTTAATGCATACGCGGTATTTTCCCATTTCCGGCGGCGGCTCTGTCGTATATTCGCCCATATCAGCGTTCCAAGTATTATCGCCGTTGACATACGGCTTGTAATACGCAACCGTTCCGCCGTCCGGAGGCGTACCGTCCTGTACAACGCTTGTTGTATACTCAAAAGCGTGGGGCTTTCCGTCATATGTATATACCTGTGATTTCTCTGCTTTCACTGCGAGCGTCCAACCGTCTATCTGTATAACTGAGGTATAGTCTGTACGGTATTTACCGCCTTTTGCAGTTTCGCCTGTAAGAATGACTTCCGCTAAATACTGTCCGCAATCGGTAACACTTTCGGTCTTATCTGTACCATATACAACTTTAAATTCCGCGTCAGGTTTATCTGTACATATAATTCTGAGTCGTTGAGGCTCTCCCGTATATTGAAAACAACTGCCGCTGACATTTTGGAAATGCAGCAGTTTTGATTTAATACGCAAACCTATCCGCCTTGTTGCCGTTCGTCCTGTTGCGTCAGTTACTTGCATATACAAATATCGCAACTGATTACCTACTGTCGGCGTGCCTGATAATATGCCGTCCTCCGTAATTGTACAACCCGGCGGACGTGATGAATTTGTATAACTCCATTTATACGGCGGCTGCCCTCCGCTTGCCTGTAACTGCTCTGTTATCGGGGTGTCATATTCTGCGATTACTTCACTTGTAATTATCTGCAACACCTGTATTTCCCGTATCTTGTTTCCGTACTCTGACAATGGTACATCTGTACCGCACTCCACACCGCCCGCAATAATGGCTTGCCGTATCTGTTCTTTTACAGCTTTACACCAACGCACATAATTTATTGCGTTGCTTATAGCTATCGGCAAGCGTTCGGGATATGCGTATTCATCAGTATATGTATCACTGTATAATTGACGTATAGCATTAGCATAACGGTTGTAGCCTTTATCTGCTGAAATATTGCCGCCCTTTTCAATTACGGCGGCTTTTATATCCGCAAAAGACAACATCATAAACCGCCACTTTTCAAGTATTGTCATAGGCTATTCCTCCGCTTCACTATCTACCTCGTTCGGCTCTTCTGCCGTTACTCCGTTTACCTCGTCAAGCTCGTCGGACAATGTTCCGAGTAAGGACTGCATAGAAGTCAATACTACGTCAAAACCAGACATATTATCGTGCAATGCGTCTAAATTGCCCTTTATATTGGCAAGAATTGCCTCCGCATTTTCTATATTGYCGCGAACCATACCCGGTATATCTGCTTTTTCTGTGTATGAGGGAATTTGGAAATTGTTAATTGTTTTCTCAGCCATAATAAACACACTCCTACTTCAACAATATCCTGATATGTGTATCGTCAAGACGTTCCATAACGTAAAAACCGCTTTCTGTTGATGTGGCT
>VIQV01000050.1 GCA_010206265.1 Lachnospiraceae bacterium MD329 | reverse complement strand
TATCTGCTTTGGCTCGATTGATACTATATTGCCTTCTAAATTCTTGACGATAACATTTACTTTTGCTTTTACACTATTCGGATTTTCCAGACCGTCATCTAATTCTATCGTTGCCTCAAATTCCTGTTCTACACCTGACAATCCCGAATCATATCCCGATACAGGGGTCCAGTCTTTTACTGTTACCATCTTTGTCGTTCTATCTGTTGCGTCCGCGCTGTTTTCTACTACCGCTTCTACTGCATCCGGAAATTCTATATTACTTAACAGTGTCCCGTATTTTACTTCTATATCATCGCCTTCTGCTGATACTATGTTATATACTGTATCTTTTTCATCTGAGTATTCTATATCTGGCAAATCCTCTATTGTATATATCTCCGTTGTTTTATCTGTGCCAGTATATCCCACACTACAACCAGTCACATATATCTTTCCATTGTATACTATAGCATTGCTCTCCGCTCTATTATACAATAGCTCATTTACAGTTTCCCATACACCTCTTGTTATGTTATACTTATTTACATATTTATATGGAGTACCAACTAGTCTTTCCATACCACCAATATAGTAAATATCATCTCCATATTGAATTGCACTATAACCGCTTCTTGCGTTTGGCATATTTCCCTCTATTGTCCAAGTATCTAAGTCTATATCATAGACTTCAAATGTTGATAGATCTGTTTTTGCTTTACCGTCAGCAATTTTATATCCGCCCGCAACATAAATTTTCTGTCCCATCAATACCGGGGTAGCGTCACATCTATCATTTGGCATTGATGCTCCCTGAGTCCATGTGTCAGTTTCTATATCATATATACACACTTCGTTTGTTGTATTGCTTGAGAAAGTATCTGTTAAAATTGTTCCGCCAATAATATAAAGCTTATTGTTATATGATATAATTGGTGAAAGATTTGCATATGTTTGATTCATAGATGCTATTTGCGACCATGTATCTGTTTCTATATCATATACAGCCACCGAATCATACATTAATCCATCAAATGCATAAATTTTATCATTGTGCAGTACAATTTGGATAACGTGTTCTAAATTTGCAGCTTTGCTTCCTGTAGCCCATGAGTCTGCTTCGATATCATATATGCTTACTTCGCCTGACCTTCCAATGTTATATATTTTTTTATTATATAGCTCAAAATTATTTATATAAGTAGTTTTCTCTATTGCAGAACTTGTACTCCAAGAATCGTTCTTTACGTCATATATAAGAAAATGATCGTTTTCACTATCTTCACCAACATATAATTTCCCTTTATATTCTACACTTGAATGCCTCATTCTTGATTCAGAAATATCTGCACCTTTTACCCATTGTGCTAAAGTGCCTAGCGTATTGCTTACACTATATGTTGATATATCATCGTCTTCTGACATCGCCTGTAGATGGTTTTCGGAATTTAAATTAATAAACGAAACTGTCTGCTCAATTTTCGCCTCTGAATCCTTTTCTATTTTTTCAGCAACTTGTACTGATGAAGTCTTTCTCCCAAACTCATCTGTCGAAGTTACAATATCATATAACTCCTCTTGAGTTGGAATTGCTTCAAATAACGCTTTACCATTTTCATCTGTGGTCTTGGTTTCGTTATTAAGCCGTACTTCCGCTCCCGAAATTGCTTCATATCCATCTGTCACATAGATTTCTACGTCTTGCTCTGTTACTTCTTTGAACTCAATATCCGCAACACTCTCTACTGCATTTAATTCGGATAATTCTGTTATCGTATCTCCTTGTGCCATACAAGGTATAATTGATAATATCATACTTATTGATATTATCGCACTTATAAATTTCTTCATATTGTTTCTCCTTCCTTTTCTTCTATGTTGCCTATCTCTCTATTCATTAGCAATCAACTGTCTATCAACTCCTTTAAACTATTTTATTAAGCATATATTATATGAAAATTTAATACTATAGTTTATTAACCTTTTGTACTTCCATTAGTGGTTTCATATTTTTATCCCAAACATATACTGATATTTCATAATCCAGATATTCTTCTAAAATAATGAAACTTAATGATATATCGGTAAGTTTCGGTATTTCAACGCGCTTTAACTGTCCATTCTCACGATACGCGGCAATTACCTGTACATCCTCCTGCTTAGGTGTCTCAGTTGTTTCAAATATAAGTCTTGCTAAAAGTGTACCATCATCTTTATGTTCAAATTCCACTCTATCGCTTGTATCTGGTGTTGGCGTCGGACTTGGCGTTGGCGTCGGACTCGGTGTTGGCGTCGGACTCGRTGTTGGCGTCGGACTTGGCGTTGGCGTCGGACTCGGCGTTGCTGTCGGACTCGGCGTTGCTGTCGGACTCGGCGTTGCTGTCGGACTTGGCGTTGGCGTCGGACTTGGCGTTGGCGTCGGACTTGGCGTTGGCGTCGGACTCGGTGTTGGCACCGAAACGCCGTCATATTCTGCTGTAGCCGTACCTTTATTGCCTGCTAAATCTGTAAATGTAAAAGTGTAACTGCCCGCTTCTGTAAATATATGTATTGTTTCTGTTTCCTGTATTTCTTCCGACGGTATAAGCTTTGCTGTAACACTTCCGTCTGCATTCGCTGTATATTCTATCTCTCCCGTCGGCGGTATTTTATCTATCCACGTCACCTCTACAGGCACTTCTATGCTATTGCCCGCTAAATCAGTCAATGTAAAGATATGTATTCCATTTTCTTCAAAAGTGTGCTGCCTTTCCTTTGCCGTTTCCCGAACCGTTTCTGATGCCACTATTATTGCCACTACTTTGCTTTTAGTAAGCTTTGGCGGTAAATATGTAATCTTTTTTACCTCAGGAGGTTCTTTATCTATCCAATCTACCTTTGTTTCAATTGTAGCTTGGTTTCCTGCTAAATCTGTTAGTGTGAAAATATGTTCTCCATTTTC
>VIQV01000049.1 GCA_010206265.1 Lachnospiraceae bacterium MD329 | reverse complement strand
CCGGCGGCTGTCATCGCGGTTCTGACGAGCAACAGATGAAGGTTGAAAACCCAAACGTTTGAGCCAGGATTTTAAAGTATCGATGCATATACCGAGTTCAGCGGCGACCTCTTTAGCAGGGCGGCCTTGTTCAGTAACCATTTTGACAGCGCCGGTTTTAAACGCTTCATCATAGCGTGGCGGCATTGTTCCTTTTTTGATTGGCATTGAAAATATCCTCCTTTTTAGTAATGGATTTTTATATGTCCATTCCATTATATCATACTTTTTTCTGTCCATCAATTCGGGGATGGGGCATTGTTTGATGAGAGCCATTGTGAGGAAGAATTTGAGGAGTTGGAAGGTAAAGTCCTTGTCATAAGCCCAAAACGCTTAAAAGAAGAATATTGGTCGCCTGAAAATCAGCTTTGGTATGCAACAGGCGGTTACGGCTGCCATACATTCTTATCCGGCAGAGCGGTACATTCTATCTGTCTTAGTGACGGTGAGGAGACGCGATGGAATAGAGGGGATTTTATCAGCGTTATAAGAGACGAATGTATGCCGGATTGGGCAAAGGAAAAATTACGGCTGTTAAAAGGTGAACAGCAGCCTGCAAATCAGGAAAATGAAATAAATTTAAGTTAAGGATTCAGGAGGTAAATGTTAATGAATATAAAGCATAAGAATAAAATTAAATCTGTTATATCAGCATTGCTTGTATGTGTTATGAGCATCGGAATAGTTCCGGCTATGCCCGCATCAGCGGCGCAGATAAGCGAATATATTGATCCGGCAGACCATTGGCTCAGTTCAAACGGCAGAAACAACGAGCTGGATATGAATGCGACAACAACATATGAGACAGGCTATTGCGCGGAATGCGAAAAAGAAACAACGGTGCTGTGTTACAGAGTGCCGGAATATACAAGAAGCGGAGAAACAGCGCTTAACAGAGGCGTGAAGTTCTCAGACGGCACGCTTATTGACGGAGCGGGCAAAGGCAATCTGGATGACGGCACTCCGGGAGTGGATGCAAAATTCACGGGTTATCATTGGACAAAGTCAGTTTGCCAGACATGCGGAACAATCAATTCTGTGGACGGCAGGGCGTCATATAACTATAACAAGAATGTATACGGTCTGAACGCATGCGACCATAACTTCTTTTTGGACTTTGATAATACAACATACGAACCGTACAGCGGCACACAGCATACGTCTACACTGAAATCAGGACAGTATTGTCAGTATTGCAAAGGAACATATGCGGAAGCAAAATCAAAAAGAGAAGCGCATAACTTTACGGAAACAGTTGACGCACAGCTCGGCAATAACCGATTCTATATAGCGGAAAAATGCGAAGACTGCGGATATCCGCAAGGTCAGAAGGTATAGAGAAAACGGCGGTAACACAAGCAATCTCTACGTTTTAGCAATTTAGTATGATTTAAAATGGGACAGCTATGCCCATACGCTGAACTAAGGCACGGTTCACAGTGAACCGACAAGAAGAATAAACTCGAATAAGGGATATTGGAAACAGAAATTATATATATAAAAGTGTAAATATATTTACAAAAGCCTATAAATATGCTACAATGCCCATATAAAGCCAAAAAACTTGTAAATCATAGGAGGAGGTGTATGAAGAAATGGCGAAGCAGGAGTTTTTGGACAGGTCGCTGTACCGCAGAATAAAAGGAATGAATCGTGAGCAGATGGAAGCCGTCATACATGAATTTTATGATATGGGAGCTAAGAGCGCGGAGAGCGTAAGCGTGGATATGGAAGCAATGAAGCAGGATATAGGTCAGATTAAGGGCGTAGGAACAAGCAGACTTGATGAAATCATGACAGTCATAGAGAAGCATCTGACACCATCAGAGGAAACAGAATAACAAGGATTACGGCACAGGGCAGTATCAAAAAATGCTCTGTGCTGTTTTTATGCTAAACTTTTGTTAGCTTTGCTGAATAGCTATATCAGGAGAAATATAGTATTGTCTGTTGTTGAAAGCGAGGTGCAGGCAAAACAGAAACATTGACAACACTTTACGGCATGCGTATTTATGATAAAACCCATAATAGTGTGCTATAATAACGGAAAAGGAGTTGTCAGATATGGTAAAAATTACTCTTGATATGATTTATCAATACAAAAGCCACTTGATTAGCGAGGAAAAAAGCAAAGCTACGATTGAAAAATATATTCATGATTTGCTTGTGTTCTATGAATGGCTTGAAAACGGACTGCTGACAAAGTCGAAGGCGCTTGAATACAAAGCGGTTCTTACGGAAAAATATGCTCCGGCAAGCGTAAATTCGGTACTTGCATCACTGAACGGATTCTTTGCATATAACGAATGGTTTGACCTGAAAATAAAAAATCTGAAAATCCAGCGGAAAATATTCTGCCAGAGTGAAAGGGAACTGACAAAATCGGAGTATGAAAGATTGTTAAAAGCCGCAAGGAATAAGAAAAATAACAGGATATACCTTGTAATGCAGACTATATGCTCAACGGGAATCAGAGTTTCGGAACTGAAATTCATAACAACAGATGCCGTACAAACAGGCAGAACTGCTGTAAAGCTGAAAGGAAAGATACGGACAATACTGCTTCCAAAGGAATTGTGCCGTCTCCTGAAAGAGTATATCAGGGAGAAGAATATAGAATCAGGCAGCGTATTCGTGACCAAAACAGGAAAACCAATAGACAGGCACGGGATATGGAAAGACATGAAGGCACTGTGCGAATCGGCAGGAGTGGCTAAGGAAAAGGTATTTCCGCATAATCTCAGGCATCTGTTCGCAAGAACATATTATACGCTGCAAAAAGACATTGAGCCCTTCCCGAAAAAATAGACAGAAAAAAGAGGCGAAAAACGGAATGAATCGCAGTATTTCTTAAGAATGCTTTCGAATGCGAGTGAAAGCATTCTCAGGCGGCATGATTTTTTCGCAGTTTTTCTTCGTAAGCGCATGGAGTCAGCCAGCCGATTCCTGAATGAGGACGCACGGTGTTGTAAAACGCCTCGATGTAGGCAAATATATCGGCTTGTGCCTCGTTTCTTGTGCGGTAATGCTTCAAATGAACCAATTCACATTTGAGACAGCTGAAGAAATTCTCGGCAACCGCGT
>VIQV01000048.1 GCA_010206265.1 Lachnospiraceae bacterium MD329 | reverse complement strand
AAATGGAGAACATATTTTCACACTAACAGATTTAGCAGGAAACCAAGCTACAATTGAAACAAAGGTAGATTGGATAGATAAAGAACCTCCTGAGGTAAAAAAGATTACATATTTACCGCCAAAGCTTACTAAAAGCAAAGTAGTGGCAATAATAGTGGCATCAGAAACGGTTCGGGAAACGGCAAAGGAAAGGCAGCACACTTTTGAAGAAAATGGAATACATATCTTTACATTGACTGATTTAGCGGGCAATAGCATAGAAGTGCCTGTAGAGGTGACGTGGATAGATAAAATACCACCGACGGGAGAGATAGAATATACAGCGAATGCAGACGGAAGTGTTACAGCAAAGCTTATACCGTCGGAGGAAATACAGGAAACAGAAACAATACATATATTTACAGAAGCGGGCAGTTACACTTTTACATTTACAGATTTAGCAGGCAATAAAGGTACGGCTACAGCAGAATATGACGGTGTTTCGGTGCCAACACCAAGTCCGACACCAACGCCGAGTCCAACCCCAACACCAAGTCCGATGCCAACACCGAGTCCGACAGCAACGCCAAGTCCGACAGCAACGCCAAGTCCGACGCCAACACCAAGTCCGACGCCAACGCCGAGTCCGACAGCAACGCCGAGTCCGACAGCAACGCCGAGTCCGACGCCAACGCCGAGTCCGACAGCAACGTCGAGTCCGACGCCAACACCGAGTCCGACACCAACACCGACACCAGATGCAAGCGATAGAGTGGAATTTGAGCATAAAGATGATGGTACACTTTTAGCAAAACTTATATTTGAAACAACAGAGACACCTAAGCAGGAGGATGTACAGGTAATTGTTGCGTATCGTGAGAATGGACAGTTAAAGCGCGTTGAAATACCGGAACTTACTGATATATCATCAAGTTTCATTATTTTAGAAGAATATCTGGATTATGAAATATCAGTATATGTTTGGGATAAAAATATGAAACCACTAATGGAAGTACAAAAGGTTAATAAACTATAGTATTAAATTTTCATATAATAGTGCTTATCCAAAAATATTTTGTAATAATAAATTGAAAGGAGGATGTTTATGAAATATATAAAAAATATAGTATTTATGATAGTATTATTGTTTGCGTGTGTTTTTACTGTAAATTCTTATGCAGAAGAGTCCTCTTTCCAATGTAATACTAATCCAGAGCTTATTCAGGATATGAACAATGCTTTAATACAGAAAAAAGCAGATGAGTTAAATAAGGAATATAATCCATGGAGTGAGAAAATACAACTTTTCCAGATAGGTTCTTTATGGTCTGATAAGCTTATGCCGTCAACTGGTGATGTAAAAGTGTTAGTAGTTCCTATTGAATTTGCAAATGAAAAGCTTGAAAATACAATATGTGATAGATTACAAGAAGTATATTTTTCTGAAAAAGATTTAACAAATAATCAATTAACATACAGTGACTTATCTTTTTGTGATTATTATAAAAAAGAATCCTTTAATAAATTAAGACTATCAGGAGTAGTTTTACCTGTCTATACTGCATCGGGAAATAGAAATGATTATGCCGGATTTGATGAAAATGGTGTTAGTCCCTTAATTCAAGAAGTAATAAAGTCTATACAATTAAACAAAGATATAATAGGAGATTTATCTGAATATGATTCTGATAATGATGGATATATTGATTGTTTGCATATTGTATGGGCTGGTCCTACTGGAGAGTGGGCTAGTGATTGGTGGGCACACGTACAATCCGCAGGATCTAATACGGAATTATACAATAATAAAAAAATTGCACGTTTTGCGGGTTTTGCTGCAACAAGTGCCAATGTGTCTACTATTGCTCACGAAACAGGGCATTTGTTAGGATTACCAGACCATTATGGAAATGAAAAGGATGAGTGTATAATACCTTACAAATTGGCCGATCTTATGTGTATGGGAATGCATATAAATGCGCTCTATAAGTATTTTCTTGATTGGGAAGAACCAGAAATACTTCCATATGAAAATGTGACTAAACAAATAGAATTATATAGTACCGATATATATAAAGACAATACAATTCAAAAAAAACATTCTATTATTTTGACACATCCTTCTATGTCGCTTCCGTTTGCAGAATTTTATATAATGGAGTATAGAACAGAACAATATGATGACTATTCAGCCAAAATGTATCCCGGAATAATTATTTGGCATTGCAAAATCGAAAAATATGCTTATGGAGAAACATTCAGAAGTACCAAGGATTTTATCAAACCTGTTTATCAGAGTAATTATAATCCTTCTTATAATGAAATCCTCAATTCCTATCAACCTGAGGATATATATCGTGTAGGAGATGAATTTTCATCAGATACAACACCATCAAGTAATTTTTATGATGATGTATATACTGGAGCATATATGAAAGTATTGGATATGGACTCAGATAAAGCAACTGTTCAAGTAGGATTTGTCAATACAGATATGATTAAGCAGCCAACAATTTCAGTTTCGTCTCCATCAATGAAAGCTGTAAAAAGCGGGTCAAAGGTATTTTATACACTTAAATATGATGCAGATGAATTAGGAGATAGTACAGACATATTTCACGATGTAACAGTAAAGAAAACAGGAACAGCAACCACTTTACAAGGTGTAAATCATAAAGGCGGCACTTTAAGTGCAACTGTAGAGTTTGATTCCATCAAAGGAGAAGGCACGATAGGTTTTACAGTGGGTGGCAGAAGCGCGTGGAATGTAAGCAGTTCGGGTTTAAAAAAATATGCATCTTCTGTTATATCTGAAACATTTTATGTAGACGATACTCCGCCGAATATAATGTTGAATGGTGATAGTGAAATAGAGTTAGAATTAGGAGCGGAATATATTGAACAGGGTGTAAAAGTAACAGATAATCTTGACCCTGATATAGAAAGTAAGCTAAAAATCAGCGGTACGGTCAATACAAACAATGCGGGAACATATCAAATAAAGTACAATGCGACCGACCACGCGGGTAATATCGCGGAGCAAAAGGTAAGGACGGTCAAAGTAATTCCGATAAGCGCTAATGTTGAGTATTCAGAAACAAAACTGACAAATCAAAATGTAACCGTAACATTAACTCCGTCAGTGCAGCTTGTTACGAATACAGAACTAACATATACGTTTACCGAAAATGGAGAGCATACTTTTACGCTTACAGATTTAGAGGGAAATACATTAAATAAAACTGTAAAAGTAGACTGGATAGACAAAGAGCCTCCCACAGCGGAGTTAAGCTATTCAACAACCAAGTTTACAAATAAAGATGTAAAAGTAACAGTCACGCCTTCTGAAGCAGTAACAGAGGATACGGAATTAAGCTATACCTTTACAGAAAACGGCAGTCATACTTTCACAATTACTGATTTAGCGGGCAATAGCATAGAAGTGCCTGTAGAGGGG
>VIQV01000047.1 GCA_010206265.1 Lachnospiraceae bacterium MD329 | reverse complement strand
CATGGCGCGCCGTCTTGAAGGACAGCATGGCGCCATTGAGCACATGACGCAGCCGTGGGCCCCGCCCGGCGAGATCCCGGCGCCACTCCCGATGGTGGTGCCGCCGATCTTTTCACCGCCTGCTGTCGGCGCGGTGGTCGTGCCGATGCTCGCACTCATGCAGCGTCACGCCGAGGACGAGGCCGCCGAAGCTGCCGCGTACGAGCGCATTCGCATCGCAGAAGAAGAAGAAGGCCAGCGCATGTTCGATGCCTGGATGAACAACTGGAACTGAAGAAACTTGGCTTATCAAACTTCATTGTTTCAAATGTGCCGCTCAAGTGTCGGAGAAGCGGATGCGGCTGTAGAACACCGACGTCGGCACGGTCACTGCCAGACCGTTGCCGGTCCAGCAGATGACGTAGATGGAGCCCGTCTGGATGTCGCCGACTGTTCCGGCGTTGCCGTTGTTGAACTCCACCGGGAGATTCAACTTGATGTACTTCTCCAGAGTGATGGATTGCGGGCCGCCAGTGCCAAGGCACTCCCACGTCTTGTCGCAGAGCGTCTTGAAGCGACGTGAGTTGTTCAGATTCATCGGCGACGTGATTTCGTCCGTCAGGACCACGTCGGTGACTGCCGGCGCCGTGCCATTGGTCTGCGAGTCGTACACGACGAGCATGCGGTACGGCGTGCCACCAGTCGTTGTCGAGACGAGCTGTGCAAACCAGCGGATGTAGAGCGACTTCATCAAGATTCGGCGGCCGATGCGAGTTGTCGCAGACGAGCCTTGGATGACCGGGTTGACCAGGAAAGGCGTACTGCCGGAGGCTGACGCCAGCGGTGCGACCACCGCGAGTGAGCGCACGGTGATGTCTTTCAGTTCACTCGACGACAGTCGTGAAGCAGTTCCCGGAAAGCGTCCGCCAAGACGTGCCAAAGGGCTACGCATCGTCGGGTTCTTGAATGGCGTGGCCTTGTAGCCGCCACTGATCATCGTAGCGGAGCGCTTGCGAGAGCTCATTGTTGTACTTTAACAGAAGAATTCGCGCAGCGAATTCTTGGGGGGGTCAAAAAAACCTGGGATTTCAGGTTTTTCAGTATTACCCCCCCCAACCTCACATCCCACGCAGTGGGATGTGAGGGCGCGAGCGAAGCGAGCGCAAAGCTAGATATACATATCTAGCCATCATGAGATATATATCTCAGTGGGATTTAAGAGATTTGAGTCGTTGACACAAATCTTCCAAAAAGCGAAGAATGAGCTTCAAGCGACCGTACGTTCCCACGTGGGGTCGCCAACGTACTCAAGCGGAGATTGAGTTGGATGAACGGCTGGAAGCCGCGGCGAAGTCGTTGGCCGCGCCAGCGGTCAGCAAGACTGAGTGGGCACGGGCGCAGTACCGTGCCGCCTCGCGTGCCGGGCTGACCAAGGCAGCCATCGAAGCACGCTACAATTACGGAGACTTGCGCATCATGGATGAGCACGTCGACCAGATGTTCTGGCAGATGGTGCGCCATCAGTTGCGAACGAACCCGACTTTCAATGTGCAGCTGCAGTTCATTGAAGGCTTCTACGAGCTTCCGCAGCACGAGTTCCTCAACCGCATCAAGACGCGGTACTGGGCTCAGATGCAGAAGTGGACAGACGATCGTCAGCATCTGGGCTTTCGGACGGAGGTGTTTCGAGCGTATCGTGCGGCGAGACAGCAGATCGAGGACGTGGACCCGGCGAACGACGAACGTCGGGCGCATCAGGCGTGGCTGGAGGCCGACGCCCGTCGCTTCGCCGCTCGTCAGTGGCGAGAGCGGGAGCAGGATGCGATTCAACCGGAGCTGTGGGAAGCTCTGGACGCTGACTCGTAGGGCAGCAGCAAAAGTAACAACGAATGTGGTGCATAACTAAACGGAAACGAAAGTTCATTCTTCAAGCCGAAACACCAATTTCGTCGGCTTCGTCGTCGATCACGCGCGGCACCAGCTTGCGCTTCACGCCAGCAAAGCCAGAGCGGCCCTTGAGCTTGTCGAATCGAGCCATCTGCTCGGCGCCGCACTCTTCACAGTCGCCGACGATGTCGTGCTTGCACGGCTCTTCCTCGTACGATGCCGAGTCGCTCAACTCTTCGTCGGCTTCGAGACTTTTCTTGGAAATGATCTCGATCTCGCCATCGGCGTCCTTCCAGAAGTCGTCCTTGTCGCACTGCGAATCAGTGTCGTCGGAAACCATGTTGAAGACGCACTTCATCATCTCGTCATCCACCTTGGTGAACTTGCCTTGCGAGAGGCAAGTTGTGATGATGTTCACCGGGTGCGCCTCGATGTGCTTGCCCAAGTCAGTCAGGCGCCACACGTACTCGAGCTGATCTTCGTTGGTCGCGGCCGACGTCATCAGCGCAAACCACATGGTGCACGCTTGCAGCGTTGCGCCTTGCTTGATCATCGACTCGATGAACTGGTTCTTGAGAGTAGTAGGAGAAATGCCCATAGTTGATGGAAGAAATTTCGATGGAATCGGAAATGAATTTTCAAAGTGAAAACGTCTCATCTGAACGAAAATGGAACTTTTTCAAGGTCGGATATTAAAAAGTGAAATTTCAGAGCGAATGCGATCTGTATTGCACGTCCACCAAACTCATTCATCTATGAGTCGTGACAACCGCCAGCGTCCTGTCTTGTACAAGTACTGGTTGTGGACGCTCAACAACCCGACGGAAGAGCACGTGCCTGCCAACGTGTGGCCTGACGTCGAGTACGCGATTTGGCAACATGAGCGTGGTGAGAACGGGACGGATCACATTCAGGGCTATGTGTGCTTCGTCAAGCCGAAGCGCCTGACCTGGATCAAAGAAAACTGTGATGAGCTGGCGCACTGGGAACCGCGTGCGCCGAACAGCGATCACGACTCGGCCAAGAAGTACTGTTCGAAGGACGACACTCGTGTCGGCGGACCGTGGACCACGGGCGACGACTCGAAAATCCCACGCAAGAAGGGCGAGCGCATGGACCTCAAGCGCGTCCACGCCCTGATCTCCTCGGGCACGACAGCGACCGAGCTCATGATGAACCCCGACACCTTCCCCGTCTGGTGTCGCAACTACCGCGCTATCGATCGCTTTCTCCTGGAGAACGAGCCGAAGCGCAACTGGATCACGTTCACGCAAGTGTACTGGGGCGTGAGCGGCTGTGGCAAGACGCGCCGCGCCCACTACGAGGCCTCGCTCAAGGCCGATGGTACGGTCGGAGAGCCGTACTACGTCCTGCGTAAGCCGCAGGGCAACGCCGTCTACTGGGACGGCTACAAGGGCGAGAAGCACATCATCATCGATGAGTTCTACGGCTGGATCCCGCGCACGCAGATGCAGACGTTGTGCGACCGTTACCCGTGCATCATCGACCACAAGGGTGGTGCACGCAACTTTCTGGGCACCAAGATCTGGGTGACCAGCAACGAACCGCCCGAGACGTGGTGGAGCCGCATCGGGCTTGGTGCCATGGCGCGCCGTCTTGAAGGACAGCATGGCGCCATTGAGCACATGACGCAGCCGTGGGCCCCGCCCGGCGAGATCCCGGCGCCACTCCCGATGGTGGTGCCGCCGATCTTTTCACCGCCTGCTGTCGGCGCGGTGGTCGTGCCGATGCTCGCACTCATGCAGCGTCACGCCGAGGACGAGGCCGCCGAAGCTGCCGCGTACGAGCGCATTCGCATCGCAGAAGAAGAAGAAGGCCAGCGCATGTTCGATGCCTGGATGAACAACTGGAACTGAAGAAACTTGGCTTATCAAACTTCAT
>VIQV01000046.1 GCA_010206265.1 Lachnospiraceae bacterium MD329 | reverse complement strand
ATGTCTCGTGTAGGGAAATGTATAGATAATGGTCCTATGGAAGGCTTTTGGGGGATAATAAAAACGGAGATGTATTATTTGAATAAATTTGATAATTACAGCGATTTAGAATCAGCAATAGCAGAATTTATTCAATATTACAATAATAACAGATATCAGGAAAGATTAAACTGTATGACACCGATGGAATATCATAAATATCTAAATAAAGCATCATAAATAAATATACATATTAACGCATCAAAATATATCAAAAATTTTTATTATTTTATTTGTTCACTTTACGGGGATGGGTTCACTTATGGAGGATGGAACAATAACCACAAATGAATGGAATATTATGTCGGGAGATAAAAGTCTGAGCCAAATTCAGGCTAAGGACTTAAAGCGCGGAATGGTTGTGGAAATCAGTGAAGATTTTCACGGTTTAACCGGAATTGCCATTCAGCACGCTCCAAAAGCAGACGGTAATGATTGGATATTTGAAGCTATTGATTCTGCCACAGGTAATGAGTATGGTCTGAATGAGAAAACCTTTAACGGGGGTTATCTTATGAGCTATGGCGAGGTCATACGGCGTACAAGAACAGGTATAATAGTTAATAATCATATGCCGAACGAGGATGAGCAATTAGCAGGAGAAACCTTCCCGATAGATAGATGGAACCGCACAATTCCGCTTAATATCACTGATAAAGTAATTGTTTATGATAAGACCAGTAATAGAATAGAGATAGATACCGCAGCCTGCATAATGCCGGGCGACCATGTGTTTACAAAACGTATGGGAACAGAATACAGAGGTGTATTTGTATATCGTTAATAAGGAGAAGATAATGGAACAAGAAATATTGTTTTTCACAGTAACAGGCTGTGACGGTTTTGATTGTGTATTAAAAAACACATCCGAAAATGAAGGCGTGGAAATATATGAGTTTAACTTGTCATGGGACTTAAATAATATAACGCAGGATAGTTGCTTTAAATTCAAATGGAGTATTCCTATGGTTGGATTTATGTACCGTTGGACGCCTGACTGTAAATTTGAGCGTAACACCTCAATGAACTGGGGAAAACAGTGCAGTTCTATGGTTTCTTCATCTGCTCCTCTGGACAGCTTTTATGACGGACATTCGGTAAACCATTACACATGGGCGCTTAGTGAATGTGCGAAGCTCGTGCGCTACCGGAGCGGTGTGTGTGAGGAAACGGGTGAGCTTGAATGCATGTTTGAATTGCCTGTAAAGCAGTACACAAATCAAGCCTCGACACAGCTTAAAATCAGAATTGACAGACGAAATATTCCTATGTGCGAAGCTGTAAAATCAGTTTCCGAGTGGTGGGCAGAGGACTGCGGTATGACGCCCGCATATGTTCCTGATTCGGCAAAGGAAAGCGTGTATTCGTTCTGGTATTCGTATCATCAGAACTTATCTGCGAAGATGATTGAGGAGGAATGCAGACGAGCAAAGGCATTAGGATTTAATGTCTGTATAGTAGATGATGGCTGGCAGACTGATGACAGTAATAAGGGATATGCTTACTGCGGCGATTGGGAAGCTGCGGTAAGTAAAATCTCTGATATGGCGGAACATGTCAGGGCAGTACATAATATAGGACTTAAATATATTTTATGGTATAGTGTACCGTTTATGGGACCGAAAGCAAAAAGATATAATGAATTTAAGGATATGACGCTTTGTTTTCAAAAATGGAATAATGCCGCTGTATTAGACCCGAGATATAAAAAGGTAAGGGATTACCTTATCGGTATTTACAAAACTGCGCTTACTGAATGGGATTTGGACGGCTTTAAGCTTGATTTCATTGACGAATGGCGGGAGCTTGACGACGGTATACCGTCATATAATCCAGATATGGATATCCCTGTTTTATATGATGCGGTTGATGTGTTTATGACAGATGTTATGTGTGAATTAAAAAGCATAAAGCCTGATATAATGCTTGAATTTCGTCAGAAGTACATCGGTCCGAATATGCGTAAATACGGAAATATGTTCCGTGTCGGCGACTGTCCTGACGATATTCTGTCCAACAGGGCGGGCGTGTTTGATTTGCGTATGCTTATGGGAAACAGTGCGGTTCATTCCGATATGTTGATGTGGCATAAAAATGAAACACCCGAAATAGCGGCATTGCAGATAATAAGTGTAATATTTGGTGTTATGCAGTATTCGCAGAGAATGGAGGACATGTCTGAGGAAACGCTGAAAATGACAAAATTTTGGACAGAGTTTATGAGGGAACATAAGAAGCTGCTGCTTGACGCTCCGCTTATGTCATACGAACCGCAGCTATTGTATACTTGGGCAAAAGCGTCATCGGACGGGGAGTGTATAACAGTTGTTTATACTCCCGATAAGTGCGTTAAGCCTGATATGACTGATATTATTTATCTTGTAAACGGAAGCGAAGCAAAACGGATTATTGCTGAAATTTACGGCGAGTATTCATATAAAATACTTGATTGCTGCGGTGAAACGGTCAATGAAGATATAATTTCTGCTTATGGAATTAGTGAAATATCTGTTCCAACAGCCGGAATAGCAGTATTAAACAGAATATGATGGGAGTAATAAGTATGATAAATACAAGCGAACTTGAAAATTATAAAGGCACAACGCCTATGCCGATAGATTTTAATGAATATTGGGACAGAGCATTAAAGGAAATGCGTGAAACAGACAAGAATGTATCAATGACAGAAGCTGATTTTCAGTGTCCCGGTGTAAAGTGTTATGATTTATATTATACGGGTGTAGGCGGAGCGAGAATATACGCAAAGCATTTACATCCCGAAAAGATTGAAGGTCAAATTCCTGCGGTTATTATGTTTCACGGCTATTCCGATAATAGCGGCGATTGGTTTGATAAACTCAGCTTCGTTCAGGCGGGATTTGCCGTATTTGTTATGGACTGTCGGGGACAGGGCGGAAAAAGCGAGGACATCGGCGGAGTAAAAGGAACTACTCTTAACGGTCATTTTATAAGAGGCTTGGAGGATGAAAACCCCGATAAGCTGTTATTCACAAACGTATATCTTGATGCGGCAGAGCTTGCGGATATAGCAATAAACGCAGACTATGTAGATAAAGAAAAAGTATATGTAAACGGCGGCAGTCAGGGCGGAGCACTTGCGCTTGCGTGCGCTGCACTTGAGCCGAGAATAAAAAAAGCGGCTGTTATGTATCCGTTTCTTTCGGATTTTCAGAAGGTATTGGAAACAGGGGAAACGCGCGGCGCATATGTGGAATTAAAAGAATATTTTCATCGCTTTGACCCAAGACATGAACGTGCAGCTTGGATATTCAATAAATTGGGATATATAGACGTTAAAAATTTATCTCAAAGAATAAAAGCGGAGGTTTTGATGTTTACAGGATTGGCGGACGACAGTTGTCCTGCTGTAACGCAATATGCAGTATATAATAATCTTAACTGTAAGAAACAGCATATAGTATATCCCGAATACGGACACGAGTTTTTGCGTGGGGCGGCGGATATGGTATTAAAATTTTTCTTGAAAAATGAGACTAACTATTAAAAGTCAAGAGGAAAATGCAAATTTTCTAAAAAAGTTTTTGAGTTAGAATGAACATTGAAAATCGCATGACAAATAGAGCAACAAGTGTTGCTCGTCAAAAAATATCGAAATGAAAGATTAAGCAGATTTAAAAACTTCGCCTGTTTTCTCTAAATGGTAAATCAGACGCACGAGTTTCTTTGCCGCATGTGATACTGCAACATAGTAATGTTTGCCCTCAGAACATTTCTTTGACAGATATTCGCTAAAAGACGGTTCCCAACGACAGACAAATCTGGTT
>VIQV01000045.1 GCA_010206265.1 Lachnospiraceae bacterium MD329 | reverse complement strand
GCAATCGTGCTTGTCCTTTGCAACATCAATACCGACTAAAATCATAAAAACACCTCATTTTAATAAATTTTTGACACTGTTTAGACCCACAGGGACTCTCTGCGATTGTAACCTTGTTCTAAATAAACCGTCATGCGGTATCTAACTGATTAACAACTGTACAAAGAGACTGTGGTTAGAGCCTCATTCAAACCATCAAGTGGTAGGAGGAATTAACTAATCCACAGTATCTAAACACAGTATAGCACATATCCAGAAAAAAGGATATTTAAACTATAACTATATAATACAAGGAGGTATTTATATGGATATTGTAAGAGTTTTTGGTACTAACGTAAAGAAATATCGGACAAGCATCGGACTATCTCAAGAGATGTTTGCCGAAAAGTGTGGTCTTCACCGCACATATATAAGTGCTATTGAATGTTATAGACGCAGTATTTCATTAGAAAACATTCAAAGAATTGCAGATGCGCTTGAGATTGAGACATATAAACTGTTTATCAAGTAAAAATTCATGTAGCAAACAAATCTTATATTTTTAACGGAGGAGATCGATATGAATCGAGATTATGTTTATAATCAAATATCTAGATTATCAACTATAGCATGTACCCGAATGAATGAATTTTCTTCAGAAGTGTTGAAAACACGTGGTGGTCGTATTGGAAGCGGTATGGGAGCACTTTTAGAAGGACTTTGGGGATACATGATGAATCAAATAATTCTTGAAGAGAACTTGTTAGATTGTGAAATTGCGTGGTTTCCTGATAATCAATATAACGATTTCTCGTGTATAAAACGAAATGCACCGTGGAATCCAAGTTCTAGGGTAAGTGAATACTTTCGCATAGAAGTAAAAAGCATGAACACAGGAGCAGATGAATCAAAAGCACATTTCGCTGCACTAAACAAAGAAATTGAAGCTAACGACGCACTGTTACTTTTAGTATGGGAATGGCGACGAGTAGATAATTATCACTTTTCTCCAATAGTAATTGATTGTTTCTTTGACAAAGCTCTCGGTGTTGCAGAATTGCGTGATGCTCTACATTTAGCTCGAGGCGGAAGATTTGTTGAAGTTGGAAATTGCCCCGATAATTGCGCTCCTGATAACTGTTCTCACGTTGGAGAACCGTTAAATGCATCAGGAAAAAGAGAACGTCTAACAGGACCAGAAGCAACACGTCCATCATTAAACGTATCCTATGCAGCTAATTTCGGTGGATTAGTTAGAATGCTCAAAACCGACAATGAATACGCAAGAAAAGTTTTTCGTCGTGTCAGAAGAGAAAGCCAAATTGCTGATCACTATATATCTTTCATACATCGCAACTTTCCTAATGAAGAAAAAAATCAATATACATCTAGCGAACTTCGTATTGTTGCTAATTCTTTGAACATTGATCCATCCATAAGGAATAAGACGATATTATATAATGAAATACGCAAGCACGATACATATCAACAATTGTTAAAAAATTATTTATGATCTATGCAGATTTTTGCCCGTAATATAATGTTACGGGCAAATCTTATTTCATAAAGGAAGTTGTAAGCATTTGATCTATATCCATAGGAATATTTTTTGCAATTTGAATATGTTTTTCCAATTCGTTTCTCTTTTTTTCAATGACAAGAGACAACTCTCTTTGTTTATCCATCGATGGAACAGGAAGTTCGAGTTGATTTAAATCAGCCATAGATACCCTAGGCAACGCCGCACCTTTTATCATTCTAAGTATTCTCTGATTAATCACATCCGTCCTTAAAAGTTCTGCTAAATAAACAGGATTAATGATGTCTGAATTGGGAACTAAAACCAAAATTTCAGTTGTACATACTCCGCTATTAATAGCATTATTAAAGTACACCTTATTCAAATTAGGTCGTAGTCTTCCATACAAAATATCACCTATGCTATATCGTTTGCAAGTTGATTTGATCTCATTTCCATTTTTGGGAACAAAAGAAACCAACCTACCTGTTTTAGGTTCAATGTTTTCCAATCCTATATAATTAACGTCAAAATCATTGTCATTTAATGTAACACTTTCTTTTCGTTCAGAAATTAAATCACCAAGTTTGAATATTTTATACTCTTTTTGAATATTCAATTTTTTTTGAGGTAAAAGGGCTTGTATACTCCATGCATTTTTTGAAAAAAGATAACTACTTTCAACAATATTTGTAATCATTACCACCCCTCCTTTTCGATAAAAGATTTGAATTTAGCAGCAACATCCATCCAATCCGCACCATCCATGTTATCTCCTTTGCTATTAAACCCAATATTTTCGATTATGCCAGCAAATACATTATATGGTTGCTCAACCTTTCCTTTTGTTCCAAACAAAATACTTGTTTTTATATTTGCACCAAAAGGCGAAAATGTTAATAAAGGTAGACTAATAATACCTCTTATTTTCATATTTTGTTCTATCCAATTTCTTACATATGTATAGGACTTATTCACAAAAATACTTTCTGGAAGTATTATAGCTAACCGTCCTCCGTCTCTTAAAAGTTGCAATGAACGTTCAAGCCCTAACACTTCAAGTGGAACCTTATTTCTCCCTTCAAGCAATTCAAAGTCACCGAGATACGAATATGAATCTTTTTGCAAAATAGAGCCGAATGGTGGGTTTGTCATAACTATATCAAACGATTTTTCTGTCAAATCAGTATACGATTCAAAAGGTAATAACGAATCCGTACATCTTATGTTAGAATGTCCATCACCATGAAGACGCATATCTGTCATAGCAATACGTACCATTCTCTCGCTTTTTTCCACCCCGTGCAATTTGTAGAAAATAAATTCATTTTTCATCTTTTCATTTTGTACAGCCGGAACAACATATGATAATGACTCGGACAAAAAATGACCAGAACCCGCAAAAGGATCTATTATTAAATCTGATAAAGTCGGAGATATGCAAGAAACTATAAATCTTATAACTTGAATTGGGGTAAAATACTGTCCCATTCCCGATCTTGTTGCAGGCTTATATACATTTTGAAAAGCTCTAGCCTTAAAATCTATATCTGCATTTGTAAAATTATATTTTGCAAAAAGTTTAGCAACTTTACTAATCGCATTAGAAGATAAAAATATAGGTTCTTCAAAAACTCCCCTTGATCTCTTATATCCTGGGATTTTCAACGCATATATTCTCATATCATTTTCATTAGCTATCTTGTACAGTTTTCTTATGCTAGCAGCTATTTCTTCGCAATTTCCGCCATTATATGAATAAATGTTATAATCCATTTCTTCATCATACATTTTTGCATATATCAATTTACAAAGTTCATCTAATGCTTCATCAGGATGCAAGCCATCAATATCTCTTAAAAATGAATGTGCCTCAAAAAAAAGATTTTCAAAGAAATCACTTTCAACTTTCCCCTTAGAAAGTGTGTTATTTTTAAATCTATTAGAATATACAATCATATCTTTAAGCTGTATAAATTGTTTCGTTTTTAAATTTCTAGTATAACAAAAATTGTATCCATTACCATGCAGTAAAAATAATGTACAAAGCTCATCATTTTCTTCCTTTGACATTTCATAAATGGATACTATATCATGTATTGATTCTTTAGTTAAATCATAAGCAATCAAAAATGGTGCGGCATTTTCTGAATAAAATCTTGTTATCTTAATTTTTTCACACAAGGCGTGTTCATGCTTTATTTTTTCTAATAAATAACCATAACTATTTAAATAATCGTACATATTTCTCCTCCATATGACGTTCTGTCATATACTATAAGACAAAGCGTCGTAAATGTCAATAGATATTAGAAAAATCGTTATATTTTCTATAACTTTACAATTCCTATAAGTAAACACATCATTAGCTGTAACCATTTGTTTGTTCGTTTAAGCACGCATTAAAAATAATTACATTTGATTTTGCTCTTACAATTGCATATTCTAAACCGTTTTATACTTCTGTCAGAATATCACATATAAGGATTTCTGCTACTATAAACAGCATCATTTATCACATAGCAAAGTGTCGACTCTCTAGGTGCCTATGCAACTTTCATTCTCGTACTTGCAAGCATCACGATTAAAAAAACAATAGATTTTTTTATTTTACTTTTCCTCTCACATATACGATTTCAGCATATATTATTTCCTCTGCCTGTGCCTTTATATTATTCATCATACAGACCCATTTCATTTGGTTGGTGGCTTTTAACTGCTCCGTAACACCCTGTTTGACTGCAAGCTCTACAATAAGCTTAACTCCTGCTTCTTTTGCACCTCTGCGCATTTCGTGGTGCAGATAGCTTTTAGTTACAGTAAACATTCTGTCAGTAGGCTTGATACCGTAAAGCATATTGATATATTCCTCGATTTCCTCACATAAAAATCTCGGCATTTTAATTATGCGCTTGCTTTTCTTTGTTTTCGGGTCTGTAATAATATCCCTTTTTCCTATACGCTGATAGGATTTATTGATACGCAAGGTACTGTTTTTTAAGTCAAAATCTTCGGGAGTGAGAGCAAGCAGTTCACCCACTCGAATACCGCACCAATAAAGCACCTCAAACGCATAGAACGATAACGGCTTATCCATCATTACATCAGAGAATTTTGTATATTCCTCTTTTGTCCAAAACTCCACCTCTGCACCGTCTTTATCGCCCATATTTCCCGCTTTTGCAGCGGGATTGCTTTTCAAATCATAATACTTGATTGCGTGGTTAAAAATCGCACTAAGCTGATTATGTATTGTTTTCAGATATGTAGGCGAATACGGCTTGCCTTTTTCATTACGATAAGCCATAATTTCATTTTGCCATTTAATAACATCTTTCGCTGTTATAGCGTTCATTTTCTTGTTCTTGAAAAAGTGGAGTATCTTTTTGTGCCCCATCCCCGAATTGATGGACAGAAAAAAGTATGATATAATGGAATGGACATATAAAAATCCATTACTAAAAAGGAGGATATTTTCAATGCCAATCAAAAAAGGAACAATGCCGCCACGCTATGATGAAGCGTTTAAAACCGGCGCTGTCAAAATGGTTACTGAACAAGGCCGCCCTGCTAAAGAGGTCGCCGCTGAACTCGGTATATACATCGATACTTTAAAATCCTGGCTCAAACGTTCGGGTTTTCAACCTTCATCCGTTGCTCGTCAGAACCGCAATGACAGCCGCTGGCGCGAACTTGAAACCGAAATCCGCACTCTGCGCAAGCAGCTTGCCGAGAAAGACGAGGTCATTGCTGTCTTAAAAAAATCCATCGGCATACTTTCCATTCCATAGATGATAAGTTTCGTTTCGTCGATTCTTATCGCTCCGAGTTCTCTGTGGAACTGCTATGCCATATGTTAGATATTTCTCGGAGCGGTTTCTATGCTTGGAAAAACAGGGGCTTATCTTCACGTAAAAAAAGCGAACAATTCCTTTTGRCTAAACTCGTTGAACTGCACGAAAAGTATCCGGCTTCCGGTCTTGACAGCTTGCTTCGCATTCTCAAYACCTCCGGCTTTCCTTGCTCTCGTAACCGCCTTCATCGTTTGATGAAAAAATACAATATTCATTCTGTAAGAAAACGCGCATACAAGGTTACCACCAACTCCAAACACGGATACACCATCTCGCCAAACCTTCTGAAACGTAACTTTTCCGCTTCCGATCCCAATAGAAAATGGGTGGGAGATATTACATACATACCGACTGACGAA
>VIQV01000011.1 GCA_010206265.1 Lachnospiraceae bacterium MD329 | reverse complement strand
TAAAGCACAATTTTAAACTGTACTTTGAAAACTAAACAATGTTCACTAATGTTATCTGTGGTTTCTATCTCTCGTTCTTATGCTTCGCTTCCCAAGCGAGTATTAGCGATATACTCTTCATTTTGCTTTGCTCTATACGAAAACATATATTAATGCTCTGAGCTACGCTCAGTATGCAATCCGTATTGCCTTCGGCAACCGTTCGCTCCTTGCGTTTTTTTGTTTCACAAAAATTCCGCTTCTGCTCGCTTACTTTGATTGCATAGTCGCATTTTTGCTTTGCAAAAATGCTTAGGTCAAGCCCTCGGGCTATTAGTACCGGTCAGCTGCATACATTACTGCACTTCCACCTCCGGCCTATCAACCTGGTAGTCTTCCAGGACCCTTACCAGCTTAACGCTGTGGGAAATCTTATCTTGAAGGGGGCTTCACGCTTAGATGCCTTCAGCGTTTATCCCGTCCGTACTTAGCTACCCTGCTATGCCCTTGGCAGAACAACAGGTGCACCAGCGGTACGTCCAACCCGGTCCTCTCGTACTAAGGTCAGCTCTCCTCAAATTTCCTACGCCCGTGATAGATAGGGACCGAACTGTCTCGCGACGTTCTGAACCCAGCTCGCGTACCGCTTTAATGGGCGAACAGCCCAACCCTTGGAACCGACTACAGCTCCAGGATGCGATGAGCCGACATCGAGGTGCCAAACCTCCCCGTCGATGTGGACTCTTGGGGGAGATCAGCCTGTTATCCCCAGGGTAGCTTTTATCCGTTGAGCGACGGCAATTCCACTCTCATACCGCCGGATCACTAACTCCAACTTTCGTTACTGCTCGACTTGTCGGTCTCGCAGTTAGGCTGGTTTATGCGTTTGCACTCGATGCACGATTTCCGTCCGTGCTGAACCAACCTTTGAACGCCTCCGTTACCTTTTAGGAGGCGACCGCCCCAGTCAAACTGTCCGCCTGACAGTGTCCCCCACCCGGATTCACGGGTGCAGGTTAGAACCTTCATATTACAAGAGTGGTATCCCAACAGTGACTCCCCTACAGCTGGCGCCATAGGTTCTAAGTCTCCCACCTATCCTGTACATGTAATACAAAAATTCAATATCAAGCTACAGTAAAGCTCCATGGGGTCTTTCCGTCTAATCACGGGTAACTGGCATCTTTACCAGTACTTCAATTTCGCCGGGTATGTTGTTGAGACAGCTCTCAAGTCGTTACGCCATTCGTGCGGGTCAGAACTTACCTGACAAGGAATTTCGCTACCTTAGGACCGTTATAGTTACGGCCGCCGTTTACCGGGGCTTAAGTTCACTGCTTCGCTTACGCTAACAGTTCCCCTTAACCTTCCGGCACCGGGCAGGCGTCAGCCCATATACATCATCTTTCGATTTAGCATAGACCTGTGTTTTTGCTAAACAGTCGCTTGAGACTATTCTCTGCGGCCTGCTCACGCAGGCTCCCCTTATTCCGAAGTTACGGGGTCATTTTGCCGAGTTCCTTAACAACACTTCTCCCGCTGGTCTTAGGATTCTCTCCTCACCTACCTGTGTCGGTTTGCGGTACGGGCACCTAATCAATTCATACAGCTTTTCTCGCCAGTGTACAATCACCCACTTCGCTACTAATTTTCGCTCCCTTACGCCCTGCTCAACCAACGGCAGGGTTGGGCTATGTTCCTGTGTCCCTGTATTTAACGATTTCGGCGGCTACGGAATTTTTACCGTATGTGCATCGACTACGCCTTTCGGCCTCGCCTTAGCTCCCGGCTAACCTTGAGCGGACGAACCTTCCTCAAGAAACCTTAGGTTTTCGACCATTATGATTCTCACATAATTCTCGCTACTCATTCCGGCATTCTCACTTGTGATACCTCCACCACTCCTTTCGGTATGGCTTCGCAGGCTTACACAACGCTCATCTACCATTGATAAAATCAATCCTAAGCTTCGGTATGAATTTTAGCCCCGTTACATTTTCGGCGCACAATCACTCGACTAGTGAGCTATTACGCACTCTTTTAATGAGTGGCTGCTTCTAAGCCAACATCCTAGTTGTCTACGCAACTGCACATCCTTTTCCACTTAAATTCATTTAGGGACCTTAGCTGTAGGTCTGGGCTCTTTCCCTTTTGACTACGAAACTTATCTCACGCAGTCTGACTCCCGGAAAACATTTATGCGGCATTCAGAGTTTGATAGGGTTCGGTAAGCCGTGAAGCCCCCTAGCCCATTCAGTGCTTTACCTCCGCTAAACTATTCCGAGGCTAGCCCTAAAGCTATTTCGATGAGAACCAGCTATATCCGAGTTCGATTGGAATTTCACCGCTAACCACAGCTCATCCCCGCATTTTTCAACATACGTGGGTTCGGTCCTCCATGGAATTTTACTTCCACTTCAACCTGTCCATGGTTAGGTCACCCGGTTTCGGGTCGTATACTGCAAACTTTACGCGCTATTAACACTCGGTTTCCCTTCGGCTCCGATGCTTAACATCTTAACCTTGCTTGCAACATACACTCGCCGGACCGTTCTACAAAAAGTACGATATCGCACACGTAAGGTGCTCTATCAGCTTGTAAACATAGGGTTTCAGATTCTCTTTCACTCCCCTTCCGGGGTTCTTTTCAACTTTCCATCACTGTACTATTCACTATCGGTCATCAGGTAGTATTTAGGCTTGGGGGGTGGTCCCCCCGGCTTCCCACCGGGTTTCACGTGTCCGGTGGTACTCTGGATACTGCTATGTCTTTGCCCCTTTCGCTTACAGGACTATTACCTACTATGGTGTGTCTTCCCATACACTTCTGCTAAAGGCTCTGAATCAAATTTGCAGTCCGCAACCCCGAAGGTATTGCTACCCTCGGTTTGGCCTCTTTCCCGTTCGCTCGCCGCTACTTAGGAAATCGATGTTTCTTTCTCTTCCTCCTCCTACTTAGATGTTTCAGTTCAGAGGGTTTCCTCCACACAGCTATGTATTTACTGTGCAGTGTTATGTTTCTAACATAACGGGTTTCCCCATTCGGAAATCTGCGGGTCTATGGATATTTGCTCCTAACCGCAGCTTATCGCAGCTTGTCACGTCCTTCTTCGGCTCCTGATGCCAAGTCATTCTCCCTACGCTCTTTCTAGCTTGACCTCTAGTATTTCAACAAAGTTGAAATGCGAAACTTCGCGTTGCATTTGTCGGCGTCCCGAAGTCTTTTTAGACAAGGGGCAGCTTTTAATAGCGAGCTATTAAAAGTGCAGCTGACTAAGCATTTACTTGTAAATGCTTTATGCAGCGAAGACATTGTTCGCTTTACTTTCTTTGTTAAAATACTCTCTAACTTGGTTCTTGAATTACATAAGAATTTGAGATTGTTTGAAATTGAAGTTTTTTTACCCAATACGTTAGTATTTTCGAAAAAACCTTTCCACATTTTTACTTGGGTTTGTAATTTAAATTACTTTCCTCGTTTAATCTCTCTATCATCGTGTTACATTGTTCAGTTTTCAAAGTACAATTTTAAATATTGAGTTTCAATCAACAGAAATTAAATTGCTTTTATCTCTATTGATAATTAATCCGGACTACGTCCGGCATGTCACCTCCGACTGCCTCCGGCAGACGTTTCGCGGCTCGTGATTTTCACTTTGTGAAAACACTGTGCTCCACTTCTTCGTGACATGTTTCGCATTTCGCTCTGCGAAATGCTGGTGGAGATGAGGAGAATCGAACTCCTGACCCCCTGCTTGCAAGGCAGGTGCTCTCCCAGCTGAGCTACACCCCCAAATTTTACACAACTCTGTGTTACTATTTGGTTTCTATTCAGACCTACAGTCTGCATTACAGTTTACTTCCGACTGCAATGTTTCGCATTTGCAGAGCAAATGCTAGTGGTGGGCCTAAGTGGACTCGAACCACCGACCTCACGCTTATCAGGCGTGCGCTCTAACCGGCTGAGCTATAGGCCCATAGGCTCGCTCTCGGGGTCTAAGTTTTTCTCTTATCCCACTTTCTCAATATTCCTTTTTGAATGTTCTTATCATCCCTTTTTAATATCAGAGATGCGGACTTTCGTCCGTGTGTCATTTCGTATTGCCTATCGGCAAACGTTCACTCCTCGCGTTTTGTGTAAAAACGCTTTTGCTCACTTACTCCATAACACATATATGCTTTTTTGCTGTGCAAAAAACGCATATGCATTCAAAGATAAACAGTGCAAGTTCAGTCAACCTCTTAGTAACTTTCGTTACTACCGACCTATAGGAATGTTTTGCTGAAACATTTCTTGCTCCGCAAAAATTCTCCTTAGAAAGGAGGTGATCCAGCCGCACCTTCCGATACGGCTACCTTGTTACGACTTCACCCCAATCATCAACCCCACCTTCGACTGCTGCCTCCTTACGGTTAGCTCACAGGCTTCGGGTGTTATCGACTCTCATGGTGTGACGGGCGGTGTGTACAAGGCCCGGGAACGTATTCACCGCGACATTCTGATTCGCGATTACTAGCAATTCCAACTTCATGCAGGCGAGTTGCAGCCTGCAATCTGAACTGAGACCGGGTTTTGTGATTCGCTCCACCTCACGGTATTGCTGCACTTTGTTGCCGGCCATTGTAGTACGTGTGTAGCCCTGGGCATAAGGGGCATGATGATTTGACGTCGTCCCCACCTTCCTCCGATTTGTCACCGGCAGTCTCGCCAGAGTGCCCAACTGAATGATGGCAACTGACAATAGGGGTTGCGCTCGTTGCGGGACTTAACCCAACATCTCACGACACGAGCTGACGACAACCATGCACCACCTGTCACCGATGCCCCGAAGGGAAGGTGTATCTCTACACCGGTCATCGGGATGTCAAGCCCAGGTAAGGTTCTTCGCGTTGCTTCGAATTAAACCACATACTCCACTGCTTGTGCGGGCCCCCGTCAATTCCTTTGAGTTTCAACCTTGCGGTCGTACTCCCCAGGTGGGATACTTATTGTGTTAACTGCGGCACAGAAGGGGTCGATACCTCCTACACCTAGTATCCATCGTTTACGGTGTGGACTACCAGGGTATCTAATCCTGTTTGCTCCCCACACTTTCGCGCCTCAGCGTCAGTTGTCGTCCAGAAAGCCGCCTTCGCCACTGGTGTTCCTCCTAATATCTACGCATTTCACCGCTACACTAGGAATTCCGCTTTCCTCTCCGATACTCAAGAATAACAGTTTCAATCGCAGCTCCGAGGTTAAGCCTCGGCATTTCACGACTGACTTGCTATCCCGCCTACGCGCCCTTTACACCCAGTAAATCCGGACAACGCTTGTCACCTACGTATTACCGCGGCTGCTGGCACGTAGTTAGCCGTGACTTTCTCACAGGGTACCGTCACTGTCTTCTTCCCCTGCGACAACAGTTTACAATCCGAAGACCTTCTTCCTGCACGCGGCGTTGCTGCGTCAGGGTTKCCCCCATTGCGCAATATTCCCCACTGCTGCCTCCCGTAGGAGTCTGGGCCGTGTCTCAGTCCCAATGCGGCCGATCAACCTCTCAGTTCGGCTACAGATCGTCGCCTTGGTGAGCCGTTACCTCACCAACYAGCTAATCTGACGCGAGTCCATCCATAAGCGATAAATCTTTCAAAATTCTATGATGCCATAAAATTTCAATATGCGGTATTAGTCCTCGTTTCCAAGGATTATCCCCCTCTTATGGGCAGGTTACTCACGCGTTACTCGCCCGTCCGCCACTTTCCACCCAACAGTTCACCCCGAAGGGATCACAAATGGGYTTCTCGTTCGACTTGCATGTGTTAGGCACGCCGCCAGCGTTCGTCCTGAGCCAGGATCAAACTCTCGATTAAATGGTTATCTAAAACACTTTCGTGTCTTACATACTCGATTGCTTGTTAGCTCTAATTACTAACTGACTTTTCTTCGTAATTATATCCGAATTTCTGTCATAAAAAACTCTTTTTATTGACTGGGAGTGTTTTTTTAAACACTCGCACTTGCATCTGTTCATCTTTCAATGTACATGCTGTAT
>VIQV01000044.1 GCA_010206265.1 Lachnospiraceae bacterium MD329 | reverse complement strand
CGCCGACGGCTGTCATCGCGGTTCTGACGAGCAACGGATGAAGGTTGAAAACCCAAACGTTTGAGCCAGGATTTTAAAGTATCGATGCATATACCGAGTTCAGCGGCGACCTCTTTAGCAGGGCGGCCTTGTTCAGTAACCATTTTGACGGCGCCGGTTTTAAACGCTTCATCATAGCGTGGCGGCATTGTTCCTTTTTTGATTGGCATTGAAAATATCCTCCTTTTTAGTAATGGATTTTTATATGTCCATTCCATTATATCATACTTTTTTCTGTCCATCAATTCGGGGATGGGGCAACATTGTAAGGCTTGCGGATATTCTCGGACACAGCAATATAAATACAACAAGGATATACACCATAGAAAACGGAGATATACACCGCAGGCAGATGCAGAAGCTCGGTCTCGTGCATATGCAGATATAAAAAGACCACATAATCAACATTATGTGGCGAAAAATATAAACCGTATCATAAATACATAAAAAATTATACCGTAAATGGGCAGAAAAGTCAATGTTTCATAGCGATAAAACCTGTATTTTGCAATAATTAACACGAAAAATTGACCAATGAATGATTGATAGCTTCATTGGTCTGATAATCGTTGAAAATCCGGCTAAAAAAGTATATGGTTACAGCATTTAGAATTGACCGTTTCCAACATAATGTTGATTATGTGAGGAATGATTATTTACAATTGTAATACAGTTGCTGCTGATGCAAAAAGTTATAGTTTAGATGCAATTATTTACAGTTGTTTTGAAATATAGGCGCATGCTATAATAAATTTAGTAAAATATAAATATTACTCATGGTAATATCAGAAGAATTTTGAATGAGAAATATTTATGTAACAAAAAGTTTTTATGGCTGCAAATCAGGGGAGGCAAACAATGATATTAGAAGGTTTTAGAGAATTTAACAGATTAGCGGCAGCGGAAGGCGCGGTGCTTCTTAAAAATGACGGAGACATTTTGCCGATACAAAATGAAAAAACGGCTGTTTTCGGTAGGACACAGATTGATTATTATAAAAGCGGCGCAGGCTCGGGCGGAGCGGTTAATACGCTGTATGCGGTGGATATTTTAGAGGGAATGCGAAACTGCGGCAATATAATTGTGGATGAGGAAATTGCGGATTTATACGCTGAACTGCTGAAAGACGCACCGAATCCGGTTGAAAATCTGTGGTCGGATAATTTTACGGACTGCGAGATAGAGATAGAGGAAGAAACAATAAAAAATGCCGCAAAGAGAAATCAGAAGGCGGTTATTGTTATAGGGCGTCTTGCAGGCGAATCTTATGATATGAAAAACACAGCCGGCGGTTATCTTCTTACGCCTAATGAGAAACGTCTGATTTCGAATGTAGGAAAATATTTTAAGCAATATGCCGTTTTGCTGAACTGTGGCGGTATTATTGACATCAATAGCACAGAATATGCGAATGAGCTGTTCGGCACGGATGAAGCTCGGAACATATAAGCAGGTCAATGCTCCATACGGATATTACATAGAAAACGATGAGTTCAAAATAAATGAGGAACAGGCACAGGTTGTACGTGTAATATTCAGAGCATATATAGAGGGGAAAAGTATATATAAAATAGCAGATGAGCTGAATCAGGCAGGAGTACCGACTAAATTCGGCGGTGTAACTTGGAGGATAAAAGATATAAGCTATATTCTATCCAATGTCCGATATAAAGGTGACGCTTTGCTGCAAAAATCATATAGGGATGGTTTCCCATATAAAGCTAAGAAAAACAGAGGAGAAAAGGACAAGTATTATAAATATAACGCAAATGTCCCGATAGTATCGAGAGAAGAATTTGATAAAGCTGAGAAACTGCTCAGTAAGCGAAGGGAATTGTACTATTCGGGCAGAACAATACAGGAACATTCATTCTCGCATATGATTGTATGCAGAGAATGCGGAAGTATATACAGAAAAAAAGATCGTTGGGACGGCAAATATGCCTGGGTATGCAGACAGCACGATTATGGAGTGCATAAATGCACATCGAAACCAATTGATGATATATATATTAGAAAAGCATACATTCTAATGTATAACAGATTAAAGGAAAATCAGGAATATATTCTGCAACCGATGTTGTCTCAGGTAGAGATGATACGGACGAGTTCGGCAGAAAAGACCTTAATCAAAGATATAAATATTCAAATAGCACAGACAACAGAACAGGTTCTGTCAATCAACAGGCTGAAAGCTAAGGGATTGATAGAGCCTGTTTCATATATGGAGGAAAGCAACAGGCTTAACGAGCAGATTATAAAACTGAGGAAACAGAAAAAGAAATTTCAGCAGAAAAATGAGTTTGACAAGGTAATAGACAATATAAGAAAATTGATTAAAGAATTTGAAATCACAGGAGCCATAGCTGAATTTAACAAGGAACAGTTCAGGCGTGTGGTGCAGAAAATATACGCAGACAGCGATACGCTTACATTCAAGCTCATAAATAACATGGAACTTGACATCAGAATTGAGGAGGTGCTGTAAATTGGGAACAAGGTATGTACCATTCGGGTACGAGATAACAGACGGCGCTCTTGCGGTCATTCCGCAGGAGGAACGCTTGGTGAAATCAGCTTTTGAGCTATACATATCGGGAAAATCATTCAAAAGCATTGCCGACAGATTTACAATGACCGGAATTGAATACCGTGAAGGCAAGCCGGATTGGAATAAAAATATGATAAAAAGAATGATTGAAAACGAAAGATATTGCGGAAAAGATGATTACCCTCAGATTATACCGGCAGAATTATTCAAACAGGCTAACGAGCTTAAATCTAAAAAGCAGTTGGATATAGATGAGGAGAAAGCGAGTCTGGATAAATTTATACGTCAAAATACAGTATGCGGTAAATGCGGAAGCAGAATACATAGAAATAAGCATGGCAGATATGCAAATGCCTATGTCATAATTGATTGTGCCAATGACCAATGCGGAGAAACGTCAATTAGAGAAAGCGTCCTGCACGAGATAATACTAAGCCGAATCAATGAACTGATTGATAATCCCATACTTGCCGAGCCTGAATCAAATTCTCAGGTCATAGACAGAGCAGGGATTGAGCAGAACTGCCTCAGTATTACATAAGAAATCACCATATTCCGATTATAAGCAGAGAACAGTTTGACGCTGTTCAGATAGAATTGAAACGCAGAAGCTGTATAAGGAAAAATGAAAAGAAGAATGAGTTTAGCAAATACAGCGGTAAATCCGCTTTGAATAACCTTGTAGTATGCGGAGAATGCGGAAGCAAATACCGCCGTACCATATGGATAGACAGACGAAAGAATAAAAAATATGTGTGGAGATGCGTCAGCAGACTTGAATACGGCAAGAAATACTGCCATACCTCTCCGAGCATAGATGACGAAATACTAAAAAACACGGTAATTGAAGCGATAAACGCAGTATACGCAAGCAAAAACTCTGTAAGGGATATAGTAAAATGCAATATCGCAGCATTACTCGGCAAGACAAACGAGCCGTTCAGTATAGAGGAAAATAACAATAAGATAGACAAGCTTGACGAGATATGCGCGGAAATCATGCAGGAATCAAAGAAATTAAGAGAGGAAAACAAGAAACACACAATGGAAATTCAGATGAAAGGAGCGGAACAGGCAAGGCTCAGGCAGATATTTGAGGCGATAGACCATATGAGCGAACAGATGACAGAGTTTGACGATGACACGGTGAGAGCTGTGGTAGAGCGGATAGATGTAATATCCCAAGACAAAATCATCATATGGCTTATAGGCGGAATATCGTATGAGAAGGAATTAGCAAAAACCGCCTGAAAATGATATGGGGTACTATGAGATATTGGTTACATACGGCAGAGACTGCGATGATGTTATATGCTTTAAATATAAAGGATTTATGAATGACTCAAACGATATAGTGACAAAGGCGATAGAACTCGGCTTTCTCGGCGAGGAGGACAGACACAAGGTAAAATCAGCGAGAAGCATTCCAAAGCACGAGTATCAGTACATATCAGAGAAATAATATAAACATTGAAATTTGTCAAAATTTATGATAAAATATATAAGAACAAGCTAATAAAAATATTTATTTATAGAGGAGAAGTCAGCAATGGAAGAAAATAATTCAATGCAGCTATTTGAAGATAAAGCGATACGGACGGCATGGGATGAAGAAACAGAAGAATGGTATTTTTCCATTGTTGATGTGATTGCTGTTTTAACCGACAGTAAAGACCCGACTGCATATTGGCGCAAACTAAAACAACGTCTGAAGGCGGAAGGGAATGAAACCGTGACAAATTGTCACGGTTTGAAAATGACAGCGCAGGATGGCAAAAAACGCTTGACGGATGTGGCTACTACTGAACAATTATTTAGGCTTATTCAGTCTATACCATCACCAAAAGCGGAACCTTTTAAAATTTGGCTTGCAGAAGTGGGAAGGGAACGTATAGAGGAAACTATCGATCCGGAGCTGACCATAGAACGAGCTCTTGAAACTTATCTGAAGAAGGGATATTCCCGTGAATGGATAAATCAAAGGCTGCAGGCTATTCAGGTTCGCAAGGAGCTTACAGATGAATGGCAGGATAGAGGCGTTCAAAAGGGCATTGAGTTTGCTATTCTTACAGATGAAATAACAAAAGCGTGGTCAGGAATGTCAACTCGTCAATATAAAAACCTCAAAGGCTTGAAAAAAGAAAATCTTAGAGATAATATGAGTACAACAGAAATTGTACTTAATATGCTGGCAGAAGTCAGCACCACTGAAATATCTAAAGCTGAGAAACCGAAGACCTTTGAAGAAAACCGTATGGCTGCAAAGAAAGGCGGAAGTATTGCAGGAGAAGCAAGAAAAAATATCGAAATAAGCACAGGTAAGCCTGTTATCACATCCAAGAATGCTGTGCAACTCAATGAGGTTGTTACCAATATGATTGAGGGTGTTGTTTCCGGAGAAGAAGACGATATTGAAAATTAAATAATACATAAAACTAAGCGACTATTCTATTATGAGTAGTCGCTTTTTTGCTGAAAGGAGGTAAACATGCTGATAGATAAGATTATAAAAGAAACATCATTGCTGAAATTGTTTGGATTTAATCAGAGATTTCTGCCGTGAAATTGCTTTGGGCAATAACGATGAGCAGTGCATCAGGCTCAAGGAAGCCGTAGAGGATGCAGAAGGAAACGATTATTTGACGCTGTTATCCTCATATCTGACTGTTTGTGAGAACGGAGATGAAGTCATAGAGGCTTTGGAGGAGTTTACGGACAATTGTAAAGACTTTGCGGAGGCTAATGAAGACATGACAGTGCAGATAACAAAAGCCGAATTTGAGACGGTTTTGTGCGAATGTGAGGAGAAATGTGGGCTAATGAGCTGCGTAGAAGCCGAGCATACGGTTAATATAGCAGAAGCAGATGCAGAGAGCCATAACCGAGAAGCTGAAATTCAATTTACAGGCAGTAATGTCAATATACTTCTTCCGAGAATAAGCATAAATACGAATAAAACCAAGTACATATCTGAAAACATAGGGCAGATGCTCTATGACGTAATAGCACAGAAACTTGAACCGGACGATATACGGTATGAAATTAACAGGTATATCCCCGAAGTAAAAAACAGGGGAGAGCCTGTAAGAGAGATGTTCGGAGAATATTTTTACAATGTGCTTCTATATAAAACGCAGAAACCAAAGGTTTATCATGATTTCAATGAGCATATGCACAGAGTTATTGTGCTTGAATTTTTTAAGCGGATAATAGTGCGGTATCTTCGGGAATAAAGGTAAAGCGCGGGTTGTAATTTGCGAAGATGTGTGATATACTAAACGTAATGGATATAAATGCCAAGACCGACGGTGAGGTGGTCAATGTGAAATACTTAAAATGGAAAGATGATGTTATAGCAGAAATCCACTCTGATTATAGTGTTGACTTTTTAAGTGAACAGGGAGCATTGCTTACAAATCCGGATAGTTCGGTTACTCATTGGACAAAGGGACAGTTTAAAGCGTTTCTTGATGATAGAATTGTCAGCAGCCAAAGACGGGATATCGAAAAGATATTATTTCAATGCGGTCTGAACACTTATAATACATTTAGAATAGCAGAAATAACGAAAGCGATTAACGCAAGAGATTTGTTATGGATAGCGGATAATACCGATGATTCCTTTGCTGATGCAGTTACAGATGTATTTGAAAGCGTGTTCATAAAGAAAATCGATATGGTAGACGATAGTATAAATACGCCCGATGGCTGTAATGTAAAGAGATACGGAGTATATAACAATAAATACGGGATTTACAAGAACAGACTGCATCC
>VIQV01000043.1 GCA_010206265.1 Lachnospiraceae bacterium MD329 | reverse complement strand
CGCCGGCGGCTGTCATCGCGGTTCTGACGAGCAACAGATGAAGGTTGAAAACCCAAACGTTTGAGCCAGGATTTTAAAGTATCGATGCATATACCGAGTTCAGCGGCGACCTCTTTAGCAGGGCGGCCTTGTTCAGTAACCATTTTGACAGCGCCGGTTTTAAACGCTTCATCATAGCGTGGCGGCATTGTTCCTTTTTTGATTGGCATTGAAAATATCCTCCTTTTTAGTAATGGATTTTTATATGTCCATTCCATTATATCATACTTTTTTCTGTCCATCAATTCGGGGATGGGGCAGGGTATTCACAAGAGTCCGTATATTCTGAAATCAGCGATATATTATAGCATTTATCAAATCATTAAAACTGTTCCATTTTTATCTTTTATCTCAACTGAATATAAATTTCCGTTATACATCAGCTTAAAGCTCATGACGTTCCACTTTTCGGGCAAATTCGGTCTGCATACGAGCTGTCCGTTTTCCTCGCTTACGCCTGCAAAGCCTTTAACCGCCGCTATCCATGCGCCTCCTGCGCTTGCGGGGTGTGTTCCGCCTATATATATTGAGCCTGCCCATTCCTTGCCGCCTTTTGTTAAATCAGCCTTTACAGACTTCATAAACATCGGGTATGCAATTTCCGGATTATCAGTATAGCACGCCAGCAGTGAATACATACACGCTGACAGTGACGAACCGTGTTCGGTGCGCGGTTCATAGTATTTTAAATTTTTTGCCATTATCTCTTTGGTATAATCATCCTTGAACATACTTAGCATTGCCACAACGTCCGCCTGCTTTATTACCTGCGTATCTGCCGCAACTCCGTATGCGCCGCCCCAATATTCCTTTGGGTTTATAAGCCTTGACCGCACTGTGTCAACACTTGCGTCCTCCAGCTTGAAATATCCGTCAAACTGCTCTATTATGCCGCTTGCGTTTTGTTCTTTTATCAGAATATTCTTTGATGAATCCTTTAGCCTTTCCTTTAATTCGCTTTCTATCGGACATTTTTCCGACAATTCAAGAGCTGTGTCAAACACAAACTTCGCCATTCGATTCGTATATGCGTTATTGTTTACTCTCTCGTGATATTCATCAGGCCCGACAGCGTCATGGATTTCATAATACGGCTTATCTGCCTTTTTCAACAGCAGTGAGCGGTAGAATTTAGCGCATTCAATCACCATTTCCATTGCGCCCTCGTTTAAAATATCATAATCGCCTGTTGCGTTTATGTACTTCATAAGTCCGTAGACAATAGCAGCTGAAACGTGGTACTGCTTATCACGAAAATGCGTCCTCATAGGACGGTTTGTGAATACATCTGTTACATTATAATCAGAGCAGCCCTCATAGCCGCCCTCCTGACTTTCCCATGCGTAATACGCTCCGTCAAGATTGTATTCCTTTGCTTTTGTTCTTGCTCCGTCTATGGTGTCAATTCTGTACTGCAAGAGTGTTTTGGCGACTTCGGGAGCGGTATGTATATAATAGTCTATCATAAACATTTCCGTGTCCCAGAATACCGCACCCTTATACACCTGTCCTGACAGTCCTCTTGCAGGGATAGATTTTCCCTGCATATTTCTCGGAGCTATGCAGTTAAGATGATAGATAGAATAATTAAGCGCATATTCCGCTTCATCATCTCCGTCAATATGAATTTCTGATATATCCCATATTTTATCCCACTCAGCTTTATGCTCGTCTTTTAATTCCCTATAGCTTAATTCTTCAATCCTGCCATTTGCGCTGAAATCATCAGCAGAGGTTGTTATCTCTGCAATTTTTTCAAAGGTATATTCCTTATCGGCTTTAGCATTGAATTTAATATGACGGAATATTGATTTATCGGTATTCCGGTTAGTCTGCTCCGCTTGGAAATCTGTCCGTATGTATTCCTTTGCTGTTACGGATATATTCTTTTCGCCTGTTATTCCCGTAACATAATCAATTCCGTCCTTGCTGCCCATCTGCATCTTTACAAAATGCGGACCGTTGATGTCCCACACATCTCCGTCTATACCTGTTACGATTTCCGCTTCACAGTCAAAATCGGCTGAAAACGTATATTTCATAGCTATAATATGCTGACGCGCTATGCTTGCAAATCTCTCGCATATTACCGTAATATCCCCGTGTTCTGTTTTCCAGCGCGTAACGCGGCAATGTATGCCGTATCTAAAATCAAGCTCCTGCTGATGAAATTTGGGTTTTTCATCGGGCAAGGTGTATGCTTTACCATTGACTTTTACATATGTATATATGGGATTGGGCGCATTTACGGACTCGCGCCACGAGTCTCTCACGCGGTCGTAAATGCCTGCCATATTTACGGCGCACATCTGCTTTTTCGTATATTCCTCAAGCGTTCCGCGTATGCCGAAATATCCGTTGCCGATAAGAAAACGGTTACCGTTCCATGCGATATTATCTTTGTTAAATTCTGTTTCCGTTAAAATAAAGTCCATAGCTATCTCCCAAACATTTCTATCGTTCTATATAAGCTTCCAAGCGAGGATACCGAAATATCAGCCTTGCTATTATTTTCCGCTTCACCAACTGCAACAGCATACATTCCGCCTGCCTTTGCGGCTTCTATTCCGGCGTCGGAGTCCTCTATAACCACACATTCCGACGGCGCTATGCCTATCTTTTGCGCCGCTATCAGAAACACCTCCGGGTCGGGCTTTGATTTTTGCGTGTCAAGTCCGCAGCTTACCGCGTCGAATTTGTCCGCCAAATCTGTTTTCTCTAAAATCAGCGGCGTGTTCTTGCTTGCCGAGCCGACTGCGGTTTTAATTCCGCTGCTTCTCAGATATGCGATAAAGTCAAACACTCCGTCCAGCACCGCCGATTTATCAAGGCTTTCAAGCGATTTTACATACATATCGTTTTTCTTTTCCGCAAGTGTAAGCTTTTCTTCATCGCTGAATTTTCTGTCCGTTTTTTCAAGCACGACCTCCAGCGAAGCCATGCGGCTTACACCGCGCTGACGGGCGTTGTCCGCCTTCGTAAAGCCCGATATTCCAAGCTCCTCCGCCAGATGCTTCCATGCCGCAAAATGCAGCTCGTCCGTTGTTACCAAAACTCCGTCAAGGTCAAATATTACTGCTTTTATCATTCTTTTTCTCCTTCGCACATAATCTCACAAAAAATAATTTTACTCTTATTAAAATAATTTTTTCTGAAATTATCGGAGTATCGGGCGGGATATTATCCCGTCCAAAACTCTCAATTAAATAATGTTTACAAATATTCCTCCCAAAACAGTTCTGTTTTGGAATGACGCCATTCGCGGAATACTGCTGTAATACCAATCAGTTACGGGAACTCTGTCTGTGGTTTCATTTATAAAGCGATAAACCGAATCTATTACCTTGTTAGTATATTCTTTATCGTCAGTCATAACCGTAGTCCAGAAAAGCCAATCCATCTTGGTATAGTCCTCACGGCAGTCAAGCGGTATTCCATAAGCATTCATCTTTTCTTTATATAATTGGATTTCTTTTTCAAAGATTTCATCATCAAAAATATGAATACCGAGCAATTTATCCCATATGATATTATATTTAAGACTCCACGAATCCTCATTATCAAAAGCAAGTCTTGATGCTTGTTTTCCTTTTGACTCAAGCTGCCACTTCTTAGCATACTCCTCTGCAATGTCAACATAGTTTTTATCAGAAAATATTTTCCCGTAAGCCGCTATACCTAAAATTGCCTTAATGCTTAAATTGCAGTTATGCGCCATATGACTTGCAAAATCATCGGTACAAAGCTGTTCACCGGGGTCATACCCGTATTTCACAAGATAGTCTGCCCACTGTTTGAGTATTTGCTTATTCTTATCAGCTACATCTCTGTTTCCGCCGTATTTTATAACAGCATACAGACTTATCAGCATATTTCCGCATTCTTCAACCGGCATTTGCATTGCTAATATATCGTCAGGGTTTGTTTTCTCATAACCGTACACCTGTCCGTTTGCAAGAGGATATTGACCTATATCGTGCGGCGCAAACTCATACTGCCATTTATCCGTCTGTGCAAAAAACAGGATAGGACGCAGCATGGCGTTTACAAGCTCAGGATTATATTTAAGAAACAGCGGTGCAGACGGATATGTTATATCAAGCGTTCCTATACATCCGTTACTATGGCATTCTTTAGAGAAGAACAACAACTCGCCATCAGTATTCTCCACAAGTTTATGGGCGGCAACTACTTGCCTGTATGTAAGAGATACTATCTTTTCATACTTATCACTTATATTTCGCGCTTCATCCATCAAAGAATTATCAAATTTTATACACATTTGTTTTACTGTATCATAATCTGATATTGCACTTTTTAGCATTTCTTCAAATCCTGAATAAAAGTGTTTATAATATCCGTCAAGTTGTTTACCGAAATACTCAATAGATTTTATATCATCATAAGCAAGTGTTATAACTCCGTGAAAATCATTTTTCATTATTCCGATGCAAGGATAGCTGTCAAATACGCTTAAACATTTTGTTTCATCAAGCTCCTCTGCGTAATTATTCTTTATGCTACACCTCTTTTTACCATTAAAGACTTTTGCATTTTTATCGGCAATATGTAGATAACCCCAATCAATACAAACGCTGTCGCCGCTTTTATGGAGTACATTCTGAGCAGTGTTTCCACACGAAAGCGATATATCAGTTCTTTTAAATTCAACCTCCGCTTCTCTGTCATCTATACAACATTCGGCAGATATATCAAAATAAAAAGATACGTCATGTTCAGCATTATCAAGCGTTTCAATATCATATTCTATATACGATACGGGTCTTGACATTACTTTCAGATTGTCTAACAGCATTGGACTTGTAAATACAAGCTGTACCTTTATAATGTCATTTTCAAAAACATATATCGTTCTTGTAGGTGTGACTTCAAGCGATTTTTGCGGTATTATAGGGTAATATCCGTAAGTTCGCCTGTCGCTGTCAGCTTCTAACTCACCCATCAGTATATACAGTTTATTATCTATAACCACTCCTGCGGTCATAGGATTTCTTCTTCCTGTCCAATGACTCGTTACTCCATCGTTCAATTTATCGCACATAGACCAAATACTGAAATACGGGTCTACTGTTACAAGCGGTACTGCCGAGGGTCTAAACGCCTTATTTTTATCATTTTTATTATCAATCATTCTATTACTCCTCGTATAATCAAAATTGTGCTTAAATGATTTTTCAATTAAGCTGTTATTAGCCTTTTATACCGCTCATATCAACGCCGCCGTTAATCTGCCGCGAAAAAATGATATAAACAATAATAGGCGGAATAGCTGCGAGCATTAAGAGCAACATAAGCTCATTATTTTTTAATACTGTTGTACCTGTCGTCAATTCATACAACAAAACAGAAATTGTGCGATTTCCTTTATCCAGCACAAGGTAGGGCCAAAGGAAATTACCCCAAGAGCCGATTATGCTGAATATTGCAACAACCGCAACTATCGGCTTGCTTAATGGCAGTATAATTCGGAAAAACGCTGACAGTTCAGAACAGCCGTCTAATCTTGCCGCTTCAATGTATGACATTGAAATTCCGTTAAAGAAATTTCTGAACAGAAAAATATTAAACGCGTTAGTTCCCGCCATCATCCAGAGAGGCAAATATCCTCCAAGCATATTAACATGCAGAATTGGAACATCTGCAAAGCTCATATACAACGGAACCATACTTATCCCCGGCAGCATCATAGACCAAAATATAAGTGTTTCCAACACAACTGAGCCTTTCGGCTTTACCCTTGATAAGACATATCCGGCTATACCGTTTAAGAATATATCAAAAGCCAAGCAGCCTATAATAAGATTAAACGTATTAAATATATATTTTCCGAAATTAACTTTTGAAATTATCTCAGGTATTTTTGATAAATCAATACTTTTCGGAAAGAATGTCGGTGGTATTGCATACATTTCTTTCGTTTCTTTAAAACCCGAAAGAGCCACCCATATAACAGGCACAAGACATACAAGGGCTATTATAATCATTATAGCGTACATAATACCGTATAATAGTTTATATTTTGCCGTCTTTAAATCGGAGGAATTTAACAAGCCGTATTCTCTCTGAGATTTTTTACTCTTTATTCTCATTGTCATTCCCTCCCTTAATCACTGTATTTTTTGTCTAATTTAAAATACACAACTGTTAATCCAATTAAAATTACAAACATAATAACTCCGACTGCAAGCGAGCGGTCTGTTTGACCAAATTTAAACGCATAGTTATACATCTGCAAACCCAAGCTCATAGATGCGCCGTTAGGACCGCCGCCTGTCATTGTCATAGGCTGCTCTGTAATTTGGAATACAGATATTATTTGCCTTATAGCCATTAAAAGCACTATGCCACGCATATGAGGGAACAGGACATAGCGTATTCTGCCCCAAAATCCTGCTCCATCAATTCTTGCAGCTTCATATAGCTCACGGTTTATGCCTTGGAGCGATGCCAAGTACATAATCATTGTACTTCCAAAGCCGCTCCATGACATAGTTATAATAATAAGTAAAATTACAATATTCTTATTTGCAAGCCACTTTGCCGGTTCCTGTCCCAAATAATACAACAGCATATTCAATAAACCGCCATCGCCTTCAAGATATATCATCTTCCAAATCAGATATACCGCCATTGCGGGGATAACACATGGAAGATAACTCAGTGTCTTAAAAATTGTCCGTCCGACCCAAAGCTCGTTTACAATTACTGCGCATATAAACGGAAGCGGAAGCCCTACAATCAACGACCAAAACACATATAACAAAGTGTTTTTGAGCGTCTGCATAAAATTTGTATCTGTCAACACGTCTTTAAAGTTTTTAAGACCCACAAATTCAACAGGAGTGAAGCCTTTGAGTGAATAAAACGAATACTTCATTCCGATATATATAGGACGCCACACTATAAACAAAAACAGCAGTATAGTAGGAATGACTAAAATCCAGCCGGAAATATCCTTGCCGCCCAATGATAGCCGCCGTTTTTGCAGGCTATATTTTTTTCTCTGTTTCATTCCTGCACTTCCTTTCAATTTCTGTTAATCCATTTTATCTAAATGATTAACCTGAAAATCATTATTAGCTGTTTTTACAAGCTCATCTATATTTGCATTTTCATTAGTAAACACTTCCTGAATCAGCTTATCCAAAATCGCATACAACTCCTGACAACATACAGGTTCTTCAGGCTTAATCGTTACGTCCTCCATATTGAGATAGTTCTCATAATTTTCAGCCTTAACATTTGTGTATTGCGCGCGTAGCTTTATATCCTCCTCATATCTATCGCCCGTTTTCCATATTGTCATAGGCTGTTTAGGCAATATGATATAATTTTTGCTTCTGTCATTCTCATATGATTTGCCCTGACGCTCTTTTTCTTCCTCTGTAATTGTAGGGGTTTCCTTTCCTCTGAATTTCATCCATTTTAATGCCGCTTCTACCTGTGCATCTGTCGCTTCAGGAGAGAATACAACTATACCGCCGCCCATCTGTGCAAATCTTCCGCTCGGTCCTGCCGGTACACGGTCTGCATATATTGCGTCAATATTCATATCATAGGCTGTTGTAAGCGATTGAGTAGGTGGGTCTGCAATCATCATAGCAACCTCATCAGAACCAAACAGTGATTCCAATCCAGCTTTATCAATAGCAATATCATCAGGAAGCGCATTGTACTTCCATTTCAAATCATACATATACTGCAACGCATCTCTCATTTCCTGAGAATCAAATGTAGCTGTGTATGAACCGTCATTTTCCTGTTTCATAAACTCAACACCATATGACCACGCTATATTTATAAAATGCCAGCCGCCCTGATTGTTTATTGTTGGGAGTGCATAGCCTGCTTTTCCTGTTTTTTCTCTTATAACCTTTGCTGTTTCAGCCAATTCCTGCCAAGTGTTAGGAACTTTCGGTTTTCCATTCTCAATAAGACCTGCTTGCTCAAATAAATTTAGATTTATTTCCAATCCCTGTGCATAGGCATTATCAGGAATACCATAAATTTTACCATCATACGTCACCAAATCAAGCATTTGGTCATTAAGCGCGGTATCAAGCCCGTTCTTCTTCATAATCTCTGTAATGTCACGCAAATAGCCCGCTTTTGCATTTGCCTTAATATCTGTAAACATCATAAAATTAAATGTTGGCAGTTGCTTTGCGTTTGCTTTTGCGGCATAGGTTTGCGAATCAATATAATTACCCGCGTCATCTACAATGACAATATCGGGATTTTCTGTTTGGAAATCATCTCTGAATGCTTCCATATCTTTCACACCGTCAACTGCCGATTCTTCGGGCCAAGTGCCGTCATATACATAAACCTTACCGTCTTTTTCGGCAACCTTTCCCTGAGAGCATCCTGCCAGCGCACTACACGACATAGCTCCTATCAAGGCTAAAGCAATTATTTTTTTTGTTTTCATTTTTGTATCCTCCTTGTATTATATAGTTATAGTTTAAATATCCTTTTTTCTGGATATGTGCTATACTGTGTTTAGATACTGTGGATTAGTTAATTCCTCCTACCACTTGATGGTTTGAATGAGGCTCTAACCACAGTCTCTTTGTACAGTTGTTAATCAGTTAGATACCGCATGACGGTTTATTTAGAACAAGGTTACAATCGCAGAGAGTCCCTGTGGGTCTAAACAGTGTCAAAAATTTATTAAAATGAGGTGTTTTTATGA
>VIQV01000015.1 GCA_010206265.1 Lachnospiraceae bacterium MD329 | reverse complement strand
GACAGGGAGTATATAATATTTAAGTATTTTTTCAAATTGCTTTACATTAAGAAAAATTTGTATTATGATATAGATGTAATATATATTTTTTGAGGTGTTTACTTATGGAAAAAGATTTTTTGAAGAAATATGAGAGTGAAATTAAAGAAATATCGCATAAGTTAATTGATTCTGACAAAAGATGGATGCTTGTCAGAATCAGCAAAATATGGAAAGATATTCTTGATGAAGTATGCAAATATAATATTGATATATCTGTATGCATAAAATCAGGATACTTACCTGTACACATATCTTCGACTTATCTACGAGAGGAAAATATATACGAGAACTTATTATTTATTTTTAAAAAACATACTTCTGAGATACTATTGCTATTAACATATAGTGAAGACACAGTGATTGATAGTTCAAAAACTAATGATTTTATAAATAAACTATCTACAAAAAACAAGTTAAAGGAATTCTTTTCAGAATTTACTCAACATAATGTTGATATGCTTACTTTGTTAAATGTCACAAAAGAAATCTCAAAAAATATTAACATATTGGAATTCAGATTACGGAAAGCAGATATTGATAATATCCATTCTCTATTTAATATAATCGAAGAAAAAGAAATGCTTACTTTATTTGGGTATTATTTATATGTACATTACTATAGACAATACCTTTTATCTCATAAATACTACTCAATAATCAATCTCGTATGTGACACAAAGAAAATCAATGTCACTCAGGTGAGAGCCGTTTGTTCATTTTTATACTCTGTTATATTTGATAAAAATACAATACCGCCAGAAAACATTCTGACATATACAGATTTATCAGATCAAAATATCATATTAAATAAATTTGAAGAAATAGAAAATTTTCAGTACGCATATACTTATAAAAATATTTTTGATAATTTCGTAATCATAGATTGTTCTGAAATTTCGATAAGAAAAAACAACCATAATTTACTAAATATTATTTTAAAACAAGCTAAAAAACTCACGCAAAGTATTATTATCATTTCTAAAAAGAGGATCATAGATGATACAGTTTTGAATATTAACTTTGACAACCTTGATAGTAGCAATTATCATTTCATACAAAACAATTCAAAAAATATGCAAAAGTACATATCTAAATTCAAAAATGCTTTCAATAAAAAATACATACCATCCTGGATTGAGTTGGTTGACTATTTTATGGAAGAATATGTAGAAAAAATGTCTACGTCAATTTATAAATCTGCCGTTATTGAAAAATATCTTGCAGATAGATACGCACCTATAATATTAGCATTGTACGACTTTTTCGAATTTTTAAGAAATGAATATTATATAGCACAAGAAGATTACAATAAATTTATAAACTTGTGTAATACAATCTATGGTGCAGAAAATACTCAAATTGATATAAGCGATACTAACACTAACATTGACCCTATTGTTGTTTTCACCGAAGCAATATACGAATTGTATATAAATAATATCGAACTTTTTACAGATGACAATACTAGGAAACCATTTATATATATTAACAAAAAGAATCAGAAAGAACTGCTTTGTTTCAATTATATAGCAGATGTTATTCCCTTCATAAAAAATAATAGGGACAAGATTAACTTATATAATAACTTCAGCAATATATTTATAGAAGCCGAGTCCACAGAAGAGTTATTGCAACAAATAAGAAATTCTTTAATCGAAAAGCAACTACAGGTTGTCAACAAGAATAGAAAGGATTATCGGATTGGGAGTCAATCATACTTTGCCCTTGATGTTGCCCAATTAAAAGAGTTCGTCGCACAACGTGAATAAGTGAATATGTGAAAATGCAAAGAAATAGCATAAACAAGCCATTTCTTCTACATTGCTAATGTGAACATATTTTTGTGTTTTCACAGTATTTTCACTTCCAAATTCACACTATTAGATTTCGATATATCGAAATTATATGCTTGTAATCACTTGACTTTTTGATATAATTCTGATATAATCGGTGTATAATATAGAACGAAATGGATGTGATTTTATGATAAAAAGAGAACTATATATGGCAAAAATCAGACCGTTTATCGACAAACCAATCGTCAAGGTTTTAACAGGTATTCGTCGTTGCGGTAAATCTGTAATGCTTGAACTTATACAAAATGAACTTATACAAAACAATATCAATAAAGAGCAAATTATATCTATCAACTTTGAATCACGCGCTGTTGATTATATCAAGTCAACCGACTCAACATATGAACATATAAAAGCTCTTTCTGAAAAATTAAATAAGAAACTATATTTGTTTCTTGATGAAATCCAAGAACTTGATGGTTGGGAAACAATGATTAACAACTGCATGATTGATTTTGATGTAGATATATATATTACAGGTTCAAATGCAAAGTTGCTTTCGGGAGAGCTTGCGACTTATCTTGCCGGACGATATGTAGAATTTAGCATATATCCGTTTTCTTTCAAAGAAATACTTGAAATGATGCCTGATACAGATAAAAACGCAGCCTTTCAAATATATCTGACAAGAGGTGGCATGCCTTTTCTATATCAGTTTCCTATTGACGAACAAGGTGCTATGCAATATCTCAATGATATATACGATTCAATAATACTAAAGGATATAGCTACAAGGAATAAAATACGGGATATTGAGCTGCTCAAACGTATTATTCAATTCTTTATTGCAAATATAGGCAATACATTCTCAGCAAGCAGTATTACAAAATACTTGAAAAATGAATTAAGAGCCGTTTCCACCGAAACTATATACAACTATATTGAATACTGTAAAAATGCTTGTTTACTGCATTTAGTGTCACGAGAGGATGTTGTAGGCAAAAAGCTGTTACAGTTCCAAGAAAAGATTTATATCTCAGATCATGGAGTACGTGAAGCGTTGTATGGAAGTAACTTACAAGACATTAACCAAACTCTTGAAAACATTGTATATATGGAGCTATTAAGACGTGATTATAAAATAACCGTAGGTAAAAGCAGTAATAACGAAATAGACTTTGTTGCAGTCAAAGGCAATGAAAAGGTTTATGTACAGGTATCATATCTTCTTGCATCTGATGAAACAGTAGAAAGAGAGTTTTCTGTACTCGAAAGGATTAACGACAATTATCCTAAATATGTTGTGTCTATGGACGAAATCAATCGCGGAAGAAACGGTATACCAAATATTAATATAAAAGATTTTCTGTTGATGAATAAATTTTAATCGTACAGCTATCCATACAGCTATAAATTGAAAAAACAATGATTTCAGATAAATTAAGCTAAAAAGAAAACTCTAAAAAATGGCATAAAAACTACGATTATAATAAGACATAAAATTAAATGTGATACCATTTATAATTCTCTTAATCAGGGTGTCCAGGGTTCGAGCCCCTGATCGCGTACCAGATAATGGCTTAAAACATTAGGTTTTAAGCCATTTTTCTTTTTCTGATTTTCGTCTTGTCCTTTGTTTGTCCTTTACGGCATTTTAGCATAATTTGAAGTTACTTGCCACAGCTTCGCTTGCCTTTGCCTGCGCTTTTGCGAATGAATGAGCATAAATATTTAATGTTGTGCTTGCGTCGCTATGCCCTAAGCAGGCTTGAACCGTTTTTACGCTCGCTCCGCTGTCAATCATAAGGCTTGCGCAAAGATGTCGGAATGAGTGCGGTGTAACATATTTTAAGTTTTCATTTTCGCAAAACCTGTGAAGCCATCTGTTAGGTTTCAGCGGTGAAAGCGAGTTTCCGTCCTCGTCCTTGAACACAAATTCCGTATCGTTCCAATAACTTCCCAATCTGCATTTTTCATTTTCATAGAAAATTTTTAGTTTCCTGAAAAATTCAAACACTTCTGACGGCAGTTTTAAGCTCCTGTTAGATGATGCCGATTTCGGAGTGTCAAGCGTACTTCCTTTATTTGAAATGTGATACAATGCCTTGTCAATGCTTATGATTTCATTTTCAAAATCAATGTCATTCCAAGTCAATCCGCAAAGCTCGCCCCGCCTTAATCCGCCGTAAATAGCAAGAATAAAATATGTTTGAAAAACAATCGGCGCTTTTTGTATCAGCGTATCAATGAATGTCTGCGCTTCGGTTAAGGTATAAACCTCGCGCTCAACCTTTTTCAGTGCCGGTAAAATTATCTTACTGCAAGGATTATTTGAAACAAGGTTTAAGCGTATCGCATATTCAAAGATTGAAGATGTGTAATTTATGTAATTTCTGACTGTCTTCGGTCCCAGCGGTTTATACTTTTCGTTTCCGTCCGAAAGAGAATTGATAAACGCCTGAATATGCCGCCTGCTAATTTTACTAAGACGCATATGCCCTAATTCCTCATTTACACGCTTCATTATATGCTGCATTGTATCAATCGTCATTAGCTTATAATTTTTCTTTGCGTATCCGTCTTTCCACTGTTCTATGAAATCGCAAAACTTAACGCTTGAAGTAACTAAACCATTCATACAAGCCTCCTCAAACAGTACAGCTTGTCGGTTCAGCTCTTTTTCAATTTGTTTCTTTGTCATATTAGGCTTTGGTTTCCACGATTTTGTGCGTGTAACCTGTTTTCCGTTTGCGTCATAGCCGCAGCTTACGCGTATTTGATAGCTGTCGCTTCTTTTTCTGATGGTTGCCACTGTATAAATCTCCTTTCAATACTTATCCGTGACATATCCTCTGCATAAATATTTTAACGCGCTTAAAATGGATATGTCAATATGAAAATCAATCCCCAATATTTTTTTATCCACCTTATTGCGAGTTTATTATTTTAAATCTTTAAGCCAAGTTAAAAATTCATCATTTGTCTTTTTACCTTTTTTTATATTCTCTTTCCATTTTTTTGTCTGCTTTTTATAATTTTCAAAATCATCAACATACATTTTTATGTCGGGATTTCGTTTTGCCTGCATTTGTTTCCGCATATAAATTTTTCGATACAGCTTTGTTACTTCATTTGATTGAGTATTCGCCCGCCATTGCTGATATGCGCCGTATTCCTTACAAGTTTTTGTTTCCTCCTGCGGTGAAATATTATCACAATACAACGCGTCAGTACGAAGCGGCTGAAATAATTTACCGCAGTTTTTGCATTGCTTTATGGTTGCATTATCATTTATAAAACAATAAATTTCAAATAAAATTTCGTCCATCATAGTATTAAATGTATAGCCAAAGAAACGTTTATACACTTGATTACTTGTTTCAATACGGGCGTTAAATGATAATTTATCATTAATGTTATATTGTCTTAATTCATTTATGCAAGCGCACACATTGTCAGAAAAACAATCATCATATACTGCCCATTTCACACTAAACATATATGATAACAAACCAAGTCTTTGCGATACTTCGCTCATTGACTTATCAATAAAATCCAATTCCATCGTTATATCATTTCCATCAAAAAGATTATAAAGTCTATTTAAAACTTTACTTGAAGAAAATTCGTCATCTGTCATTAAAAACATCAACGCTTTTATAAATTTATAATCTTCATTTGAAAGGTTCATAAACAATCCAAGAGATTTATATGCTTCGTCATAATCTATAAGGTGGTAATCACAATTCATATGTTTTGCTATATTCATATCTTTGTAGCTCTTCTGAAATAATTGCTTTGCAAATTTTTGTCTGCTGTTTTCCAAATTTGAATTGTATGCGTCAATTAAAAATTCAAACGGCTCTTTTTGATAATCATAAGTATACAAATCCTCTTCTTTTATTCCTGTATATAAATAAAACATTTCATCTGATGTATGTATTTGTTTATATATATCCATAAAATTTTCACTGTCCTTTCTGTTATCAATAGCTCATCACCGAAAGTCAAAAATCCGCCGATGTCAAACTTTTCCATTTTATGTTAAAACCTATTGACTGATTGTTGTTATCTATTATAATAAATAATAACACAAGCCAACTAACTTGTCAATAAAAAATTCAAATAAAAAGGAGAGAAATGCAAATGCAGAATGAAAAACGAAACATACCCCACGTTGACAGTATAAGAAATACTGCTGCGGATTTCGGTATCGGTGAATGGACAATCAGACAATGGGTTAAACAAAAGAAGTTCCCTGTTATTATGTCAGGACGGAAAATTTTGATTAACTATGATGTGTTCACTGATTTTCTGAACGGCGATAAGGTAAGCTGAAAATGGCTGAACACTTTTACAAGGTCTTTGACAGCGTATTGGCAGACAAGCGACTCACATATCCGGAAATAATTTTATTCGGCGTTATTGTCAGGCTGTCGATGAACAGAGAAAAGAAATGCTTTGCTTCAAATCAGGCATTATCAGAAATAATGCGGTGCAGCAAATCGTCAATCAGCAAATGGCTAGAAACACTTACAAAACACGGTTACATATCAAGGTCGGTGCATTATGCGGCAGGTAAAAAATATATAGACAAGCGGTATATCACAGTGATATATCCCGCAGATTTACAAGAGGGTGTCCCGCCAGACGGCAAGGGGGTATGCCGTCATTCGGGCATAGGGTATCCCGTAGATTTACAAGGGGGTATCCCGCCAAAGTACAAAGGTAGTAAGAATAATATTAGTAATATAATTGAGAGATATAACGGAGTAAGAGAGCAGTCCGCCGCAGAGAGCAATAATTTTTTCTTAAAACTTGTATCTGACGGCAACACTGAAAACCTCTTTTGAAAGGATAAGATTATGACAAAAAATGAAATGGTACAGATAATGGCGGTAATAACAGCCGCCTATCCGAGATTTTACGATAAGCAGACGGAAACGGACAAACTGGCAGCGCTCCGTTTGTGGTACAGGCATTTTGAATATGTAGATTATGATGTAATGCTTCAGGCGGTTGACGCGGTAATTTCAAAAAATAAATTTCCTCCGACGATTGCGGAAATATATGAAAAATTAAATATTGTTCTCGGCATTTATGATATGACCGAAACGGAAGCGTGGTCTTGTGTACGAAAAATAATACAAGGAAATCAAACAGATTATCAGCGTCAGTTTGAATTGCTGCCGCCCTCTGTTCAGGACACTTTGGGCGGTTCGGACAAACTTGAAGAATGGTCTAATTTAAACGATACAGTTATTGACTGTATTATTCAATATGAATTTCAGAAGGCTTTTTCAGAAGAAACTGAACGCAGAAAAAGGCTTATGGAACACCCAAACGAATACAGACGGTACTTGCAACGACAGCAAAAATATATTTGCGAAAATAAGCTGAAATGTACGGTTTTAGCATAGGAGCAAGCACAGCGAGCGTGTACACACTCACGATTTTCCACTTGACCTTGCTCCGCAAAATCAATGAAAAATATCTTGGGATAATCCCAAACCCTTATACAAAAAACGGAGGTAAAAAATGGCGAACAGAAAAAGAAATATTCAGATTAAATTTAATGTTACGGAAGAAGAACGGGGACTAATCAGAAAGAAAATGGCGTTATTGCCGACACAAAGAATAGGCGCATATATGCGTAAAATGGCGATTGACGGATTGATTATCTATACCGACACAAGCAACATAAAAGAAATGAACAAGGAATTACAGGCTATCGGTAAAAACATCAATCAGATTGCAAAACGCGTCAATTCCGTAAGCAATATTTATGATGAGGACATAACAGAAATTAAAGAGAGGCTTCAAGAGATATGGCAATTACAAAGACGCATTCTATTAAGTCTACATTAAATTTAGCAATACAGTATATATGTAATCCTGCAAAAACGGACGGAAAACTGCTTGTATCATCATTTGCGTGTCTGCCCGAAACCGCCGACATTGAATTTGAATGGACACGCAGGCAAGCGATAGACAAAGGAAACAGTTTGGGCAGACATATTATTCAGAGTTTCAGCCCTGAAGATAATATAACGCCCGAACAGGCTCACGAAATAGGAATGAAATTAGCGGAACAGGTTTTAGGCGGCAAGTACGAGTTTGTGCTTAGTACGCATACCGATAAAGGACACGTTCATAATCATATAATTTTTAATTCCGTTAGTTTTGTGGATTACAAAAAATATCATTCAAATAAATATACATACCGAAATATCCGAAAAGCAAGTGATAGGCTATGTGAAGAATACGGACTATCGGTTATTGCTGAAAACTCGAACAAAGGACAGTCATATTTTGAACATACCGCATACGAAAAAAATAGCACTTACAAATCGCAGCTTAAACAGAAAATTGATACTGCTATTAAACGCTCAACTGACTTTGAGGATTTTCTGTTGCGTATGGAGCTTGCTGGATATGAAGTCAAACGAGGTAAATATATATCATTTAGGTCGCAGGGGCAACAGCGTTTTATGCGTTTAAAAACGCTTGGCGAAAGATATACGGAGAAAGCTATCACAGATAGAATAAAGAAACAGAGAACGATGTCAAAGCAAAATAAATCTATCAGCTTAATTATTGATATTCAAAATTGCATTAAGGCACAGGAAAGCAAGGGATATGAGCATTGGGCGAAAATCAACAATTTGAGCCCTTCCCGAAAAAATAGACAGAAAAAAGAGGCGAAAAACGGAATGAATCGCAGTATTTCTTAAGAATGCTTTCGAATGCGAGTGAAAGCATTCTCAGGCGGCATGATTTTTTCGCAGTTTTTCTTCGTAAGCGCATGGAGTCAGCCAGCCGATTCCTGAATGAGGACGCACGGTGTTGTAAAACGCCTCGATGTAGGCAAATATATCGGCTTGTGCCTCGTTTCTTGTGCGGTAATGCTTCAAATGAACCAATTCACATTTGAGACAGCTGAAGAAATTCTCGGCAACCGCGT
>VIQV01000001.1 GCA_010206265.1 Lachnospiraceae bacterium MD329 | reverse complement strand
CATAAAAGCAATATTATGAAAACCGGCAGAGTTTCTGAAGAATATGAGCGTGTTTGCAATGGCATTGATGAGATTTTAGCGGAATACGGATATATAAGAAATAAAGGAATCTATACCGTAGAGCAGGGGAATGATAAGACAATAGTATTCTTCTGCCATTTGGGAGTACAGTTTGTGATTTTATCACACCTATTCGGAATATCTGCGCCTGCAATGTGGCAGAATTTCTTTGTTGCTCCGACATCGGTAACGGTTGTAGCAACAGAAGAAAGAGAAAAAGGGAAGGTAGCATTCCGATGTAAGAAGCTTGGAGATACGTCTCATCTTAATGCAGCAGGAATAGAGCCATCCGATTCAGGATTTTTCAATGAAATATATATGGAAGGGGAATAATTATGGGAAAGACATTAGTAGCATATTTTTCGGCAAGCGGAGTTACAAAGGCGGTTGCTGAAAGAATTGCAGAGGTAAGCAATTCGGATGTTTATGAAATCAAGTCTGAAATACCGTACACACAGGCAGACTTGGATTGGAGAGATAAGACATCACGAAGCAGCTTTGAAATGCAGAATCCATCATCACGTCCTGCGATAACCGATAAAGTTAATAACATTAAACAGTACGATAGAATATTTATAGGCTTTCCGATTTGGTGGTATGTAGCGCCGACAATTATAAACACATTCCTTGAAAGCTATGACTTTTCAGGAAAAACGATTATATTGTTTGCAACCTCTGGAGGAAGCGGATTTGGTAAAACGGCAGAAAAGCTGACAGACAGCGTTTCTACGGATACTAAAATTATAGAGGGTAAGCTATTCAACGGAAGTTTATCAAATCAGGATATTAAGGAGTGGATTGACAGTATTGGATAAGGAGATGTAGTATGTGATAATAACGAAAGAAATAGTAGATGAATTCAATGAGATGCTTTTAAAAGAAGGTTGTATTTTCAAATTAGAACTAATAGAAATGAGCGAGGCATATCCGGAACATAAGTTATATAATCCGGAAATGAAGTTTGTACCGGCAAATGATAAATATCTTTGGAATCCTTCAAGACTTACAATAGAAGTCAATAATGAGTTCTATAAATACATGGAATTATTTTTTCAAAGTAAAGGCATTGAGTTAGAATATAATGAATTAGGCAGTCGCATGTGGAGTAAGTATGGACTGAAAGATATTCTTGATAAATTAGACAGTATGAAAGAGTGCGTGAAGGAATCAGAGGAGCTTCAATCAGGCATGGAATTATCATAATTTTGTCGAATAAATTTGTAAAAAACCTTGACAAACCTTTACCAATATGTTAGAATAAATATAGAAAAAGATTTATAAATCTTTTTTTGAAAATTGAAAAATAAAAACGGTGAGGTGATGATGGTTTTACGGTGATAGTAAAATCGTAACACCCTACCATCTACAAAAATCGACAGTTTTCGATAGAAAATTGTCGATTTTTTATTTTTCCGGAATACACATAAGTGACATAATTATTTTGTGAATAAATCTGAAATCACTCGAAAAGATATTAAATAATTTATATTATTAACAAAAATATTTTAAACATTCATGCTTTTTGTGGTACTATATTTATGAAAGGTACTTTTCATATAGAGGAGATGATAGTTTGGATACAAGTACAATGTATGAACTACTATGTGACAGTATGGATAATTTGTATGCGTTTGCGCTGTCAAGACTTGGAAATACTGTTTTGGCAGAGGATTTGGCAAGCGAAATTATTTTGCAGATTATAAAATCTCACAAGTCAATAAAAAATGATGATGCCTTTTTTGGTTTTATGTGGGCGGTTGCAAGCAACACATATAAAAAATATTTAAGACAGCAAAGGCATGAGGCATCATATAATTGTAATTTTATGGGTATTCATTATGAAACACCTGAAAACATCGTTGAAGATAACGAGCAGATAATACTGCTTAGACGCGAGTTGTCGATGATGTCAAAAAAATATAGGGATATTACCGTTAAATATTACATCAACGGTATGTCATACAAGGATATTGCTTCTGAACTGAATATCTCAATGGACAATGTAAGATATACGCTTTTTAAAGTGCGAAGAATTTTGAAAGAAGGAATTGAAATGGAAAGGAAATATGGAGAACAAAGCTATAATCCCAAGACGTTTGCTCCTGACAGCTGGGGTAATTCCTGTTATCTTGCAGATTTATTTAAACGCAGATTACCCGGGAATATATTATTTGCGGCATATAAAAAGCCGGCAACAATCGCTGATATAAGTCTTGAACTTGGTGTATCTTCGGCATATCTGGAGGATGAGCTTGATATACTTGTGAATGCGGGAGTAGTGAAAAAGAATAATGATAAATATTTAACCGATATAGTGATATTAACAGATGAGTTTGAACGCGCAAGAAATGAATATGTAAAAAAGGAGCTTGCATCGTCTATAGGCGAAATTGTCAAAAATGCAAAAAATGTTCTCGGCAAGGTATCAAGTCTTAATATTTCTTATTGTGATAAGAATGAAAACCGACTGATGTGGCTGATATATTTTGAGGCGTTAAAGCTGGCGCTGTGGGAGCGTAACAGTCGTAATTGGGAGGCGATAGGCGGTGTCCCGAAATGGCCTGACGGCTCAGAAACATTATTTTACGGTCACGACAGTAATTTCAGGCACAGTAGATTTAACGGTATTTACGGACAGTGGGAGAACAAAAGCAAGACAGCATACGCAACAGTTTTTAATTATAAGGCGTTTGAAAATCATCAGAATTTCCAACCCAAATGGGAGGATGCGGAAACATTTAATATTATGTGCGATATTGCCGCAGGTATTACTGTTGATACGGATAATCTTGAACTCGTTCGGCTGATTGATGAAAATATTATTATTTCTGAAAACGGTGTTCTGAGTCCTGCATTTCCTGTTTTTACTTCAACAGAGCTGAAAAAGTTCGATAAAATTCTTCAGCCGTTGGTAAAGCAAGTTATTTGTGTGATAGATGCGGTATCTGACAAAGCCACAGCTTTAATAGACGATTATGTTCCGCGGCATTTAAAACAAAAAGCAAGGACTATTGCAAAATTTGATTTTTCGATTACGGCTGTAGGATTGTTTATGGATATACTTGTCGAGCGCGGTATTCTTATATTGCCTAATTCAAAAACCAACCTCGGTATAATTGGAGTAATACAGTAAAGGATAAAATGTTTCATAAATTTTTGATTGATGAAGCATGGGAAAATGACAGTAAAATCATAACACCCGCCCAAGATAAGTTAACAGACCTGTTTCGAAAAGAAACAGGTCTGTTAATTTTTTCACCATAACATTTAATAAACTGTTATAAGGTGTTATATTTTAGAAGTTAATTTTGATATTTGATTTGCTCAGTGTGTATCATAGGATATTTTACAAGGTCTTTTGAATTTAAATCTTCTTTGTTCATATTAACAGCTGTAATCTGATGATTATCATAGGAAGTATAGTAGTAAATTCCCTTGTCAGCATTACAGCACGAGGTATAAATGGTAATTTCATATTTTCCATTATCAAGTTCACAGCAACCGCGTTGGTTATCTACAGAATTTAGAATATGGAAAAACTGACTTACACTTTCTTGTTCACTGTCGCTTGAAACAGAATTCATTTTTACAAATGATGCTCTGACAAATCTTGATTGCGAAGCCAAATCTCCCGGAAGACCTATCGCTCCCATACCACGGCTATACTGATGTAAGGACAGATTTGGGGCGAATTGGTTTTTTGGTGTTTTCGGTGAAAGATTTATATAATTGTTTAGTGAAAATAACTGTTCATTAAATGGTGGATTATTTGTCAATACACCTATGGGATTATCATAAATTTTTATGCCATCTTTCATAGGCTCTATAACGATTGAATTTTCGCGGTCTGAGATTATCCAATGAAGTTGTGCGAGAGGAAGTTCTTTACTAAACGGTGTGTTTAAAAGATTGATTTTTTCTATTAGCTTACGAGCTTCTTTTGTTGTTTGGCATTGACTTAGTATCCAAGGAATAAATTCAAACTGAGCAATATTGTCTTTTGTTTCGTTTTTATCACAATAAACGGCATTGCCCACAAAATTCAGCCCTGCCATTCCAAGTCCTTTTTCATTTACTGCATCATAGTACAGAGGATAATTTTTTTCAATATGCGCCATACCAATCATTGCGTAATGAGAATCCATAGTTTCCTTTTCAATAAAATGAAACGGAAAATTTCTCGGAGTAACTGTGATTTCATCACCATATGAAAATTCATAGTCTAAGGTGCGTCCGAAATAAAAATCCTTGGTTTTATAAGTTACTGCCGTACACATAATTATTCTCCTCTCATAAAAAAATTATAGACTGTATTTAATTTGTCCTGAAGTATAGAATAATTATACTGTTTAAGGCAAGAAAATTTAATTCTATATATTGTCTGTTAATCTCACATATCTTTTATCAATTACGTTTATATCCGTATCACCGTAACCGCGGCTCCACGCAATGTTGGTTTTAATTATTTTTGCAGGATTTCCGCCTGCAATGCAGTTATTTGGAAATTTATTTTTGACAAGGCTCTTTGCGCCGATAATACTTCCGTCGGCTATGTTAGTATTATAAAGCACAGACACGTCCTGCCCAATCCATACGTGATTACCTATAATGATTTTCCTTGACTTTGACAGTTCAACTGTTGCATTTATGTTCTGACACGTCTTTACATCAAAAATATCGTGACCGTCGTTTGATTGAACCGAAACACGTCTTGATACCATACAATCTTCTCCAAAACGGATTTCACTGTATGGAAGGGCAATCATAGTATAGTCAAATTCTACTGTAAAACCGCTGCCGATAATGATTTTTGCAAATGGTGCTATGCTCAGAAAGCCGCTGTCACGAAAGTGGCAGTTATCGCCTATCGAACAGGTCGCATTATCATAGAAATTCCAAAATGAACCGCGCGTTGTAACGCTGTTGCCTATATCTATATTGCAGTTACTTCCAATGCTGATTTTCATTTGTCCGGCATTAAAGTTATCACCGATTTTCAGAGTGGAATTACTGCCGGAAAATATTACTTCACAATTTTGAAAACTGCCTATAACACGATTGCCTTTTTCGTCTGAATAGCCTTTGCACTCTGTAAGTTTAGTCATTGAATATCTCTCCTTTATAATGGGATGAAGGTTGTTTTGCAGATGATAAATACAGATTGTAATAAATGCCTTTTTTATTCATCAGTTCATTATGGTTACCGGTTTCTTCAATGCCGTTTGGGGTAAGGACCATAATTCTGTCAGCATTTTGTATAGTGCTCAGTCTGTGGGCGATAGTTATAACCGTTCTGCCCTCAGACAGAGCATCAAGCGATTCCTGTATAAGACATTCACTTTCATTGTCAAGCGCTGAAGTAGCTTCGTCAAGGATAAGTATTGGCGGATTTTTTAGAAACACTCTTGCTATGCTTATTCTCTGTTTCTGACCGCCTGAAAGCTTAACTCCGTGTTCGCCGATATATGTGTCATAGCCATTTTCAAGGCTCATAATAAACTCGTGCGCGTCTGCTTGTTTTGCAGCGTTAATAACCTCATCTTTTGAAGCGTCCAGTTTTCCGTATACGATATTTTCAAAAACCGTACCAGAGAATAAATATACGTCCTGCTGAACAATTCCTATTGCCTGACGGATAGAACTTATTTTCAGATTTCTGATGTTCTCGCCGTCTATCTTAATTGTACCGTTGGATACATCATAAAAACGCGGAATAAGGTTGATAAGAGTTGTTTTTCCGCTGCCTGAGGGTCCTGCAATTGCAATGTTTTCACCCTTGTTGATTGTAAAGCTGATATTATTCAGTACAGTTTTATCCGAATCCTTGTAGCGGAATGAAACCTCTTTAAACTCGATACTGCCGCCGCTTTTTGTGAGTGATTTGGAATTTGGCGCATCTGAAATTTCAGGCTGTGTGTCCATAAGCTCCAAAAATCTCTCAATACCGCTCATTCCGCGCTGGAATTGCTCCGTAAATCCAACAAGCGTTCTTATGCAGGTCCACAGTGTACTGATACATAGAAGATATGCAGCATAATCACCAGCTTTTATGCTGCCCCTCATCATAAATACTGCTCCAAGCGCAACAACCGCAATGTATATAACTCCGCCCAATGAACCTGTTGTAACCTGAAATCCTGCAATATGAAAAAATGTTTTTGATTTTATTTTCAGATAGAGATTATTGCGTTTTTCGAATTTTTCAATTTCTGCATTTTCGTTTGTAAAGGATTTTACAAGGCGTATTCCTGACAGCGTATCTTCTACTTGTGAATTTATATTACCGACCTGTACCCGCTGTTCTTTCATTGTTGTTCTCATACGCTTGTTGAAGTATTTTGTACTTACAAAAACAAGAGGCAGAAATGCAAATACAGTAAGCGTAAGGGGAATATTGATATGCATAAGCATTATAAATGAAACTATAAGAGTTCCGCTTGAAATAATGAGCTGTTCGGGAACGATATGCACAAATGAGGCGCAGTCGTTTAAGTCGCTTGTTAGACGCGCCATAATTTGTCCGATTGAATTTTCAGCGTAAAACGAATAAGATAGTTTTTGCAAATGCTTGAATAAATCAAGACGCATATCACTTTCGACTTTTGCGCCGAACACATTTCCCATATATCCCATATAGAAATTTACAGCGGAGGATATAGCTAAAATGAGTGCGTAAGTGATGATAACCGCAGCGAGCAATACGATTGTAAGACTGTCAATTCTGTTTGAAATATAGCGAACTGTCATTGGAGAAACCACATTTGACACAGCCGCAGTCATAGCACACAGTAAATCAATGATAATCAGTTTTTTATATTTGGTTAGATATGGTATTAAGCGCTTTATTATGTATGATGTTTTCATAATATCCTCCTCAGTCAATATTGTTAGCGAGATAACAATATTAATAAAAATAATTGCGTAAATATTATCTCTATTCTAAATTTTTGCGGATTTTACGAGCAATACGTAAAAAATCGTCTTTTTCCTTGTCAGTCAAGCCGCGTGTCATATATTCTTCTACACGATTGATTTCATCAAAAATATTATTATACAAATTTATCGCTTTTGGCGTAAGCGTAATTTTTTTTAGGCGACCGTCATATTCTACACTTTCGCGTTTTATAAGACCGTTTGCCTCCATATGATTGAGCATTCGTGTGGCTGTAGGACGCTGTATAGACAGAAATTCCTCAATATCGCGCTGAAATAAATCTCCGTCCGCGCTATGTTCATACAGATATACAATAGTATGTTTCTGCGCTGATGAAGGAGTTTTTTCTCCAATGTCCCACGCCGCGCCTTCAAGTCTGCGTACCATTCTGTTTGTTATTGCTTTAATTTCCATTCCAAGCATATTTTTATGATTCATATTAACACCTTCCTATGTTATCCTGCTAACAATATTATTATAACATATGGTGAAATGTTTGTCAATTGAGTTTGATTATATACCGTCTGCAGATAAAAATCGGACGAAGGGCAAAACTTGGGTAAAATAATTGTCGTAATTATATATTGTGTTTGTTAATCGTATATGCTATAATTTAACTTACATATAAATTATAATTTTTGGAGGGTATAAGTTATGGCAAGAGCAGTAAAAGACAAAGAACTGGTAAACACAAGATTAGCGTCTAATTATGGCGGCTGGGTTTATTGTGATAGTTGTAATGAAAATATAGGCTATTTATGTTATTCAACATATGATAGATTAGAATTAAAATATAAATGTAATTGCGGAAGCATTGGAAGTATACTATTAGATTTTGAAGATAGTAAAACAGGTCAAGATTGCAGTGATGAATTAGTTATTATAAAAAATAGATTTTGCTGTCCGAATGATAATGAGCCTTTAATTACAATATTAGATAAAAAAGTAGCTAATTATGAAATGAAAATCACTTGTAAATCTTGTGGGGCTATTTATAAAAAAGTCAAATAACTTTTAAGACAAGTAATATAAGTAAATCGTCTGAAAATTTATTCGTACATATTAAGATAAGGATTAAATATTCATTATAAAAAAATAAGTGTTCTTACAAAACCGTTCAGATTCTGCAAGAACACTCATAATGGTACGCCCGGAGGGATTCGAACCCCCGACCTTTCGGTTCGTAGCCGAACACTCTATCCAGCTGAGCTACGAGCGCATAGCTTATTTAAGCTACGCATAATATGATACCACATACTAATACTTCTTGTCAAGTATTTTTTGGGAAAAAATAAAACAAGTGGTATATAATGAAGTCAATAGTATTTAGAAATTTTTCTAAATACTATTGACTTTTTTCGCGATATATGGTAACATCTATTTAGAAAAAAATCTAAATAGATGTTTGAGAGGTGATTTTGTGGGATTTGCAGAAACTTTTAAAGCGCTTGCAGACAGTAACAGGCGTGAGATACTTATGATGTTAAAGGACGGAGCGTTATCAGCAGGAGAAATCGCGTACAAATTCGATATGACAAACGCGACTGTATCGTATCATTTGTCACAGCTGAAAAAAGCGGGTTTAATCACTGAAACACGAAAGAAAAATTATATATATTATGAGTTGAATATTTCTGTATTTGAGGAAATAATGCTTTGGATATCACAATTTAAGGAGGATAATGAAAATGAAAAATAATATATTTAAAACAAAAAGCTTTTGGATGTCGGTTGTACTATGTTTGATACCGTTTGTATTATCGGCAGTGTTTTATGATAAAATGCCAGATATGGTGGCTACACATTTCGGTTTTGACAATCAACCCGATAACTATAGCCCTAAGTGGATAGCGGCATTTCTGATACCGCTGATTATGCTTGCGGCAAATGTAGTTACTTGGTTTGCAATCAATGCAGAACCGAAGCGGCAGGGGATAAATAAACATATAAAACATGTTATACTTTGGATGGTTCCTATACTTTCGGTGATTGTTCAGTGTATAATTATAATGTATTCGGTAAGCGGTGTTAATCTTGTAAGCTTTGTACCGCTGATGATTGGAGTACTATTTATGGTAATGGGAAATTATCTTCCCAAATGCAGACATAATTATACAATGGGAATAAAACTTCCGTGGACGCTTGCAAGTGAAGAAAACTGGAACAAGACGCACCGTATGGCAGGCAGAGTATGGATAATCGGAGGAATTGTTATTACTCTGTATACATTCTTTAATATGCATTATATATTGTTTTTAGCAGTGATTGCGATGATGGTTATAATTCCTGCTGTATATTCTTATATACTATATAAACAAGAATTATAAAGCCTTGACATATTGTTGGTAAAACTATATAATTTAATCACAATATTTTTAAGAGGGAGTTTTTAATTATGTATATTGCTAATGAGAACAGATATGACAATATGCTCTATAACCGTTGCGGAAACAGTGGTCTGAAATTATCGGCATTTTCGCTTGGGTTGTGGCACAATTTCGGCAGCCGTGATAATTATGATAATATGGTAGATATGCTCACAACTGCGTTTGACCTTGGTATAACTCATTTTGACCTTGCCAATAATTACGGACCGTATGCAGGCAGTGCAGAGGAGAATTTCGGTAAGATTTTAAAAAATACTTTGTATCCGTATCGTGATGAACTGATTATTTCAACCAAAGCAGGTTATGAAATGTGGGAAGGTCCTTATGGTGACCACGGTTCAAGAAAATATCTTATTGCAAGTCTGGACCAGAGTCTAAAGAGAATGGATATTGATTATGTTGATATTTTTTATCATCATCGTCCGGACCCTGAAACACCTATGGAGGAAACCGCTCGTGCGCTTGACCAGATTGTACGGAGCGGAAAAGCTTTGTATGTCGGTGTATCAAATTACAGCGCAGAACAAACCAAAAAGATGTCGGAAATAATGAAGTCGCTCGGTACTCCGCTTTTAATACATCAGCCGCGTTATAATATGTTTGAACGATGGATTGAGGACGGATTGCAGGATGTGCTTGCGGAGGAGGGCATAGGTTCAATTTCTTTCTGCCCGTTAGCTCAGGGAATGCTGACTAATAAATATATAAATGGAATTCCTTCGGATTCAAGAGCAGCAAAAAGCTCGCCGTTTTTGACGGCTGATGGCATTACAGCTGACAAAATTGAAAAGATTGTGAAATTAAATGAACTTGCAGAGAATAGAGGTCAGTCCTTGGCGCAGATGGCCTGCGCGTGGAATTTGCGCGGCGGTAAGCTAACCAGTGTGCTGCTTGGTGCTTCAAAGTCAGCACAGATTATAGAAAACGCAGGTGCTCTTGCAAAACTTGATTTTACAGAAGATGAACTTAATGAAATAGATAATATCTTAAAGTAAAAAGAAAAACACTCGCATATGCGAGTGTTTTTTTTGTGGTGCACCTGAAAGGACTTGAACCTTCACGTCGGGGACACTAGATCCTAAGTCTAGCGCGTCTGCCAATTCCGCCACAGGTGCGAACAACAGTAATATTATAACAGCAGAGAAACGGTTTGTCAATATTTTTTTAAAATTTTTTTGTTTTTTTCAAAAAAACAGACTTTTTTGGTTAAAATGCGTAAAAAGACTGTACAAAAACAAATAAATATAGTATAATTATCTTAATTGATGATTACATTTTAATCAAGGAGAGAGAGGAGAAATAAAAAATGAGAAGTAAAATTTTCAAGAAATTGGTTGCGGGTATAGCAACGCTTGCAATGGCGGCGCAATTTGCGGTTGTTTTGCCTGTAAGCGCGGCAACTGGTGATACTGTGACTATTTTGGAAGAAGCATTGACCTCCGGTTCTGTCACCAATCCAACGGATGGTTCATATACTTGGGGAACTGAGTTTGCAAATGATCTTACGGCCGGAAAAGGATTATTGCTTGGCAACAAAGATTCTAAAGCTAATAATTATACAGATAAAGGTTTTGTATCTTTTTCGGAAGCAAAGGGAAGTGCTACCAGTAAATTAAGTATTGCTTATGATGTTGCATATCAGGATAAATCAAAGGGGCAGGCATATAATGATTATACAATGTCATATTACAATGCTGACAATCAGTTTTTGTTTAGTCTTACTGAAAGTATAGGCAGTTGGTCTGATAAAGCAAGTATTACATATGCAACAGGTAATTCTACACAAACAGCAGAATTACCATCACACATTGGTAAAAAAGTGTCTGCTGAAATATCCTATGATTCAGAAGGTAATGGATATATTGTTATTGATGGTGGCACATATCAATTTGATAGCGGAACAAATGCTGGTGTTACGGATATAAAACTGACTGTTATGGGCGATAGAGACTACAACAGAGGCATTTATATTAAAAATTATAAGATGACTGCGACAGAAGTGGCAGCTTTAGTATACAGAACTGTTGCGTTTAATGTTGATGGTAAATCGTCGTCAGTGGCAGTGGAAAAGGGAACAACAATTCCGGCGGATAATATACCTGCTACTGACAAAAAGGGATATTTATTCAAAGGCTGGTCAACAGATGGTTCATCTGAATATGATGAAAACAAAACATATATTTCAGTTGACGAGCTATCATCAATGCAAATCGAAGATAATATGGACTTGACAGCTGTTTATGCAATTGACAGTGCATATGTCCAGAAAATTGTAAAAGTAGAGTTTGTAAATCCTCTTCTTTCAGCTATCGGACAGCCTGATGCAGGTGCAACCGATGAATATGAATATCAAGTAAAGGTTACGAGCGATATTAATAAGGATATTACAGATAATTGTTCATTCCAATGGGAAATTATTGGTAACGAGTCCGATGATAATTATACACACCTAATTCCTGACGCTGTAGCAGCGTCAAAAGCTAAATTGACAGTAATGTCTGGAGTGTCCAATTATTATGGCTACATAAAAGCTACGGTTACGTATGACCCTGAAAATTCTGATAACGAAAACGATAATCAGATTCAGACTATTCAAATCCCGTATGCTATTTTGGGTAATGCGGCAACAAGTAATATTATTCCGGCAGGCGGCTATCCTGTTAATATGAGTGATTATCCTGACAGTCTGGTTGGTTATAAAGCAACGTCAAATGATATTAACACCCGTGATTTAGTTCTTAACAACTGGTCTATTTACGGTTCAAATGCGGCAAGAAATCTTGAACTTGTAAAATATGAAGATGGATCAAAGGGTTTGCAGTTTGCGGCAACAGGCGGTAATCATAGCGGAAGCGGAAATACAACTGTAGGTGTTTACCAGTGGTCGGCACAGACAGCTCAGTATACGATTGAAGCAATAGCGAAACTGCCGTCAGGCGCCTCAATAGGAGTTTATTCAAATACTCCGAATAACAATAATGCTGTTGCAGAATGTGTTGTTAAAAATGCAGGAGGTGCATTGGAAGCAGGCACAGAAAAGATTGATGGTATTTCAGGAGATGCGTTCTACAAAATTTTACTTACCTGTGATCCTGTTGTAAAGAAGTATTGTGCAAAGGTATATAGTGAGGACGGGAAGACACTTATAGGAGAAACTGAGCCTGTAGCAGCAGGCACGGGCGCAACAATGAAGTATTTGTGTTTGTATGGGGCATTTCCGATTGATGTTAAGAGCTTTAAGGTATATACAGACAAGGTTGAAAGTCTTACAGTCAATGCAGATAAAGATGTGATAAAAGTTCCCGAAGAGGGTGAAGCTGATGCTAAATTAACCTTGTCAGCAAATTGCGTTGGAGTTGGAGGAAATAGAATTCTTGGTGATGTAACGTGGTCGCTTGAAGATGATGTTGAAGGCGTTTCAATTGCAGGAAAAGGACAGGAAGCAACACTTACGATTAAAGCGGGTGCGTCAGGAACTGTCATCGTACGTGCATCTAACGGAAGTGCAACAAATACTAAAGAGATTACTCTTACAACATCATCAAATGTGGTGTCTATAAAGGGTACTTCTTCAATAACCATACCTTTTGCAGGTGAAGCTGATGCAGTGGGTACATATGTGGCACAGACATTGGATAAAGATACACAGCCTGTTGAGGGTGATGAAATCAAATATTCATTTACTAAGAAGGACGGCTCTACTCCGTTAGATAGTCTGCCTAAAGGAATTAAATTTGATGCTAAGACGGCGAGATTGACTGTATCGGCGGGTGCGTCACCTACAATTATTTATCTGAAGGCTACAAATAAAGAAGGTCTTTCAAATAAAATAAAAATTAACATACACGGTATGTCATTTGCATTTGGTACAAATGAACCTGAAGAAGGTTTTACTCAGATAACAGCTTCCAAGCAATATGATGATAAGACTGGTTACGGATTTGAGGAACTTACAGGTCTTACTGACGGAGCTGATAAAGTAACAGGAAAGAAGTTTAAAGTTAAGGTTAAAGTTCCTAACGGAAATTATGTTGTCAAGGTTAATTCAACAGCGAATCTCATTTTCTCCGAATGGGTATCAGGCTCAGCTTGGGGAGTAAGAAAAACCAATAATGAATTCAAAGTGGCTGTATGTGACGGAATACTTGATTTGACATTTGGTGTATCGGTGAGAACGGAAAATAAGGTAGAATATCTTGATGAGGTAGAGGCATCTGTTTCAACACTTGAGATTTCGCAGGATACAGCTAAAACAAAAGGAATTAAACCTGCAATTTATTCAATAGGCGACTCTACAACCAGTAATGCAGGTCACCCAAGCGGATATAATGAAGCTACTTCTACCGATCACAGAACATATGCAAGCTGGGGTAACTGCGTAACTGCTGAAATGTATAGTGAAGATTTTGCATCATATTCAAATAAGGGATGGGCAGGTAAAAACTCGGCAAGCTATTACAATCTTGGCAGACTTGAAGAGATTCTTCTTTCCGTAGCTCCAGGTGATTATGTTACTGTAAATATGGGTATCAATTCTCAGGGTGAAGAACCGTACGAAACGCTTATGGAAAACTATTATGTGAACGGTATCATTCAAAGAGGCGGTATCCCTGTAATTCTTACTCATACTGCGGCAGGCCCTGTAGGCAAGGGCGCTGACGGAACTCTGGGAAGCTATACATATGATGAAGCGACAGGCAAATATACATTTAAAGAGTCCAGAGAAGGTGACGGTAGGGTTCAGTTCTTAAAAGGATTGGCAGAAAAGTATAATTTAAATCTGATAGATATGGGTAAATTCGGTAATGACTATTATAACTCCCTCACGATGGATGATATAGATAAGGCGAATGTACAGAATAAAGATCACGCAAATTCAAATTATACAGCGCCTGCATCTGTTTTGGAAATAGTACAGAGCTGGCATCCTGACCACAACCATTATACAAAGGAAATGGGCGATTTGTATGCAGCATATGTTATGAGTGAGCTTGCAAATATTAAGAATAATCCGTTTGCGATAGAAAGTGTAACGCAGACTCCGGCAGAGGGTAAAATTACACTTACAGCAACAATTAAAGAAGGCGCATCTACTGGTTCGCAGGCGTTTGGCGCATATGTAGCTCAGTATGACGCAAACAATGTATTGGTTAAGATTGAAAAGACAGATGTAACATTTACAAACGATGTTCTTACAGCCGATGTTCCTTATACAAAGGATGAACAGGCGGCAGCAGTTAAAGTATTTGTATGGGACAGCAACTTGAAACCATATGTTACAGATACAGCAGTTTTTCCTGTAACAGATTAATTAAATTCATAGAGAACCTTCCTTCGGGGAGGTTCTTTTTTTGCTTCGGGGTAAATAAAATAAATGGGGTGATGACGTTGAAAAAAGTAATAGCAGTTATAATGATAGTAGTATTCGCAACGCTGCTTTTGCCGCTTGCAATTGTATATTTGATGGGTGCAGGTGGTGATACTGTTCAGGATAAAATTGAAGGTGCGGCAGTCAGTGTTTATAATGCAGACGGGGAAGCAACAGAACAGTAATATTGCACAATTTTTAAAGTTAAAGTTTGTATACTTTTGCCTTTTAATAGACTGATTTTTATATTGAGAAAAACCTAAATATATTATAAAATAAATATAGATAAACTGCTGTCTGAACGGTGTTTCGGAGGGCTCAATAGTAAAGAGAGAGAGGGAGAAAAATGAATAAAAGATTTATTAGCGTGCTTTTAAGCGCAGCGTTTACGGCTACAATGTGTACGAGCTTTACAATTACCGCAAGCGCAGCAGCAAAAGTGCCGCAATATCAGGAAACTGCGCGTCCTATGGAGCAATTGAACCGCGGTCTGATTGCGTCTTATCTGGGAAGCGGCAAGGGTGTATATCTGAGCTGGCGTCTTTTAGGTACAGAAAGTCTTGAAAATCAGGCATTTGATATTTACAGAGGCAAAACAACATTTTCTAAAATTAAAACGACAAATCCTACTGACCCGACATCATATATTGATAAGAATGGAAGGTCAACTGATAAATATAAGGTTGTTAAGGCAGGTACTCCAAAGGCTGAGGTTGACGCGGCGCCTATGCAAATAGTAGATACAATGACTAACCATTTAAACAACGGGGGTACGCTCTATAACTCGTATGCTTATGTTGATATTCCTATTGAAAGACCCGCTCCGAATGGCGGAGGTAATTATTACAGTACAAGCACAAAAGAAGGCGGTGCAAACGATGCGTCTGTCGGGGATTTAGACGGTGACGGTGATTACGAAATTGTTTTGAAGTGGGACCCGACAAACTCAAAGGATGCTGCAGGCGGCGGAACTACGGGCAGAACGTATATAGACGGTTACGAGATAGACCCAAAAAATAATGATGCTTCAAAAAATGAGAATGGTCATTTATACAAATGGAGAATTGATTTGGGCCCTCACGTTCGCTCGGGAGCGCACGAAAACCCGTTTTTGGTATACGATTTCGACGGTGACGGAAAAGCTGAAATTGTGTCAATAACAGGACTTGGAGCAACTGACGGAAACGGAGAATTTGTTACAAAAGTGGGGGATACGGAGGAAATAAGAAATGCTGATAATTCACAGATATTCTTAAGAAAAGGAAAGAATATAGGACCTGAATATTATACAATATTTGACGGTGAAACAGGAGCGGCGCTGTGTACGACAGACGCAATTCCCATAGGTCCACAGAATGAACAAGGTATAATTACCGAAGATTATTACGACGGTCACTGGTACGGTGATGCAAAAATGAATAGATCGTCGCGTTATCTTGCGGCTGTCGCATATGTAGACGGCGTTCATCCGAGTGCGGTTATGTGCCGAGGCTACTATAACAGAGCAATGCTGCGTTCCTATACGTGGGACGGAGTTAGTCTTAATATGCAGTGGGAGCATACAGGCGATAAAAGAGGCTCAACCTTGTATGGAAGCGGTAATCACAACCTGTCGGTAGGAGATATAGATAATGACGGAAAGGACGAGATTGTCTATGGCTCCGCATCACTTGATGACGACGGTAAAACAGTTCTTGGATATACACCCTACGGTCACGGTGACGCTATGCATATGAACGATTTTAATAACGACGGTTTGCAGGAGGTATTTTCGGTTAAAGAGGATGGCGAGGGTTTTAAAAAGCAAGCGGAGAATTTGCGTGTTGCAAGTACAGGTAAATCTTTCTGGAATGATGGAAAGATTGTAACCTCCAGCGATAACGGACGTGGTGTAATGGATAATATTGATGATGCGTATGCTAAGTCGGAATATGACAAGGGTAATAAGAATGTTATGGCGATTGGATGGTCTAGCGGTTTTAGTAATGCGCACGATTTTGCAGGTAATGATTTAAAAGCTAAGCCGGCAGCAGCGGGAAACGGTTCATTTGACAACTCTCTTGTATATTGGGACGGTGATTTGGGACGTGAGTTGCTTGACTCTAATATAATTCAGAAGTATGACGCGGCAAACGGATATACTAACAGATTTTACGGTGATGACGGTAAAAACAGTAACTATACGCTTACAGGAGGAACAACAAACAATTATACTAAGAGAAATGTTTGCCTCTCGGTGGATTTGTGGGGTGACTGGCGCGAAGAAATCATAATGGCAACAGGCAAAGGACAAGATGAAACTCCTGCATTAAGGATTTTTACATCAACAATTCCGACAGATTATCGTCTTACAACGCTTATGCACGACAGCCAGTACCGTTTAGCTATAGCCTGGCAGAATGTAGGATATAATCAGCCTCCGCATACCAGTTATTATATAGGTTCAGCAGCATTAGCGACAGATGAAAACGGTAATGAGCTGAACTATCTTGCGCCTGCTGTAAAGTACACAAAGGTTAAATATCCGTCAGACGATTGGGTGAATGTCAGCGGTGTGACATTAAAACAGCATAAACTTAGTCTTGAAAGAAGTAAAACTGAGGTGATTGAGGCTGAAATAATGCCTGCTGATGCAACGAGAAAGAATATTATTTGGACATCTTCGGACGAAAGTGTGGCAAAAGTTATAAAAGGAAATGTAACAGGTATTGCACCGGGAACGGCTACAATTACAGCAACTACTCAGGACGGAGGGTTTACTGATTCCTGTGAGGTGGAAGTATGGTCTAATCCTGTTGAAGGCATAATAATTGAGGATAAGCTTGTTAATTTGATTGTCGGAGATACGGCGGCGCCGGTAAATACTGAAATTCAACCGGCTAATGCATCAGAAAAGTCGGTTGTATGGAGTTCCTCAAATGAAGGAGTGGCTAAGGTTTCGGAAGATGGTACAGTTTATGGTGTTTCAACCGGAGTAGCGACAATATATGCAACTACTGTTGACGGCGGTTACAGAGATGGTTATGCGGTAAATGTGGTTCCGCGCGGCTGGGACGAAATGACGGGTGATAATGAATTTGTCACTTCCTCTGTAACAGACGAAAAAACTCAGTTTACAGGTTCTGCAACAGGCGGTGCGCTTGTGCAGGCAGACGCAAATAACGGGGCTGAATTTCATAAGGATTTTGAGGTGCCGGAAAGCGGAAAACGTATATTGAAGTTCCGTTTTACAACAGGAGGTTTGAAAATAGACGGTGAAAACTGGAACTGGACAGGACACGAGTATAACACAGCACTAAGTTTTCTTGATGAAAGCGGCAATAATATATTAACAGCCGAGCAGCAGTGGCAGGCTAAAGCGGGAGAGCTGACAAGTAAACTTTTCAATGAAGAACCTGCTTCTCTTGTGCCTTCAGGTGAAGGAGCATCAGACTGGATGACTGTAGTGGAGGGAAGAAGTGACGTTGAAGGAAGTTTTAAACGTTGGATTGTAACAGCTGAATTTGACTATGACAATGATACCTGCACTGTCAATCTTTTAGGAAGTGACGGCAACTGGCAGGGAACAGGCGTAAAAGACGGAGTGACATATAATTGTGGTGAGTATAGAACAACCTTCTCATTAAACGGTGCTAAATTCAAAACTTTGAAATGTGAAACGGCTATTACACAGGGCGGTACTGTCTACGCGCAACCGAAAATAGAGGAAGTGTCATATGGTCTGGATATTCCTGTATTGGGTGCGTCAAATACTATTTATAAGCGCGGCGCAAAAACAGGAGAAAATTGGTCGCAGTCAGATGTTGCAGAATGGAATGGCGGAGATACATTAAAGCTTGAAAATGACCGTTTGTGGTATAATACGATGAAACCAAGCGCGGGATATAGCGCATCAAAAACATTTGACGGTATATTAGACAGTGGTATTCTTACATATGATGTTGACTGGCATTTCGGAAATTCAACAAGCCGTGCTTCAAATGTTGAATATATTCAATTTGGTTCTGATTTTAGGCTTGGGTGGACATATGGATATAATGTATATGTCAGCACTGATGCGGGGCAAAGTTGGTCATATGGAAATAACATTGCAGAAGACGGCAAAACTATAACAGATACAAGTAGCAGTATTTTCACAGGAAAGAACGGCGAGAGCTACACAAAGAATGTTAAATTGACAATTGATACTGAAACCAAAACGATTAAATCGCTGATTTTTGACGGTAAGGAGATTTCTGCGTATGCCAATTACAAATTGGCGGAGTCTGCTGCCATTGATTCTGTAAGTTTTGGTTTTCAACGCGGAGGCGCGACTGACAGCTGGGAACATCCTTGCGGTATTGAGAATATAACAGTTTCACAGTTTGGAGAGAATATACAGCCGCAGTTTACCGTTCAGTTTGCAGACGGTGACAAGATATTACAGACAGAGAATCTAAATGTAGGAGAAATGCCGTCATTCAAAGGTGAAAATCCGTCGAAAGCACAGGACGCAAAGTATACATATACTTTTAAGGGTTGGTCACCAAATATTACAGCGGCAATAGACAATGTAATTTACCGCGCGCAGTATAATGCAGAACCGAGAACATATAATGTATCGCTTGAATTGAACGGCGGTACAATTGAAAACAATATTACGGAGTATACATATGGCAATGAAGTTGTCTTGCCAACTCCTGAAAAAGAGGATTATAACTTTATAGGGTGGTATGCAAAACCAGATTTTACAGGCAGTAAAATTGTAAAAATTGCAGCTACGGAAACAGGCGATAAAACTTATTATGCCAAGTGGGCTGTTGTCCCTAAGGTGACTATCGGTGAAATAAGCGGAAACAGTGTCCCGATAAGTCTGATTGCGCCTGACGCAAGTGAAAGCGTACAGATTGTGGGAGTTCTTTATGACGGTGAACTTGTCAAGGAGGTTAAGGCATCTCCTGTAAATGCGCTTGAGGCAGAAACAGAGCTTGAACAAACACTTGATTTTACAAATAATATTGACGATTATACGTTGAAAATCTTTATTTGGAACTCTCTTGATGATATGACGCCATTGATTGATGCCCCTGCAATAAGAGAAAAGGTAAATAATAATTAAAAAATAACGCTCTCCAAAAAGGAGGGCGTTATTTTTAATCTGCTGAATATTTTTCGTTTCCTGCAAGGTATTTATAATAGTCGTATAACATTATCATACCATTATCATACCATTATCATTAAGACGGGTAAAATCTATTTCAAAATAATCGGGTATTTTTACGTTATATTTATGATTTGAGGTGCCGTATACAAAATCAACGGGGACTTTATATATTCGGCAAAGTTGTTTTACGGTAAAACAATCGGGTATGCGGTAGCCGTGTTCCCAGTTTGCAATACAGGAACGGGATACGCCGATTTTATTCGCAATGTCAACCTGTGAATATCCGCTCTCACGGCGTAATTGCTGAAGTCGTGTGCCGACAGCTTTGTCAGAATGGTATGTTTTTTTCATAATTTGTCTACTCCTTATATTTTCTATGATAATTTTACCATACATAGAGAAAAAAGTAAACAAAAAAATGACACAAAACGTCACAAAATATTATTTATGATAAGTTTCATTATTATTGATTTTAAAAGCACGATAGAGTTGTTCAAGCAGTACAACACGAATAAGCTGGTGGGGAAGAGTGATTCTGCCGAAACTAAGACGCAGCTGTGACGCAGATTTCACGTCGTCGCTAAGACCGAGCGAACCGCCTATTATAAAAGTAATATTGCTGGAAGTCATAGAAATATCTGAAAGCTTTGTTGCAAATTCTGTAGAAGAAAGTTCTTTGCCTTCGACACATAATGTCACGGCAAAGGAGTTGGCAGGGAGTTTGGATAAAATGCGTTCTCCTTCTTTTTTCTTTACAATTTCCATTTCTTTTGCAGAGGCGTTGTCAGGAATTTTTTCATCTGCGACTTCGATTATATTAAGTTTTACAAAACGTGAAAGTCGTTTTGAGTATTCTGTGATAGCGTCCGTAAAATACTTTTCTTTGATTTTGCCTACGCAAATTACATTTATGTTCATATTAAATCAACTCTTTCTAAAAAATAAAGTCTGAATATTATTCAGACTTGAAAATTGTTGGTTTATATCGGTCTGCAACCTGCAGTGTTACGTCGTTTCCAATATTAACGCCTGAACGTGAAAGCAGATTATAGCTTTCAAGCATTGCGATTTCAGGGCGGTTATTTTCCTGACTGAGGTGACCGAGCATAATGTGTTCTGTTCCGCGTTCGACAAGCGCGAGAGCTGTCCTTGCGGCAACGTCATTTGACAAGTGACCGAAATCACCTAATATACGTTGTTTTAAGGGGAAAGGATATGAACCGTATCTCAGCATTTCAACGTCGTGATTTGATTCAAGAAGAACACATTTACAGCCTGAAATTGAATTTAAAATGCTTTCATCCATTTTACCTATATCCGTTGCCAGCGCATATGTATCTTTGTCTATGCTGAAGGTAAAGCCTACAGGCTCCGACGCGTCGTGCGGTATGGAAAACGGTGTTATACCGATAGAACCAAGTTCAAAATATGTATTGCTTTTGATAATTTTGATATTATCGTCAGCAATATTGCCCGCATTCATATGTGAATATGTGCCCAAGGTGGCGTAAATGGGAATATTATACCTGCGTGAAATTACACCTGCGCCCTTTGTATGGTCTATATGTTCGTGAGTAATTAAAAGCGCGTCTATGTTTTCGGGCATAACGTCTATAGCGTGCAGGGATTCCTTTAGTTTTGCTCCCGACATTCCGCAGTCGATAAGCAGGTTTGTTCTGCCGTCGGAAATAAAGGTTGCGTTGCCCGAAGAACCGCTTATAAGTGAAATAAATTTATGCATAATATATGGTTATAAACCTCCCGAAGAACCTTTAGTCAAGCAAATCGTCAACGACCTGTATACGCTGTATATCACCGCCGAGATTTACGAACTTTTCTTCAAAATTTTCATAACCGCGGTCTATGTGATATATGTCAGTAATTTCTGTAGTGCCCTCGGCGATAAGACCTGCTATAATCATAGCCGCACCTGCTCTGAGGTCTGTTGCTTTAACATTTGCGCCTATCAGCCTGTCCACACCGTCAATAATCGCAAGTTTGCCTTCTACGCGTATATTAGCTCCCATACGCTTTAATTCATTTACATATCTGAAACGATTTTCCCATACGCCTTCGCGTGCTGTGCTTGTGCCGGGAATAGTCGTCAGAAATGAAACAAGCTGTGGCTGCATGTCTGTAGGGAAACCGGGGTATGGCAACGCGCTGAAATTGATATGACGAAGAGCCTTGTTTTCGTCTACCCATACTCTGACGCTGTCCTCGCCATCGCTTACGTTAACGCCTGCCTCAACAAGCTTTGCGCTTATAATTTCGAGGTGACGCGGTATTACATTTTTAAGTACAACATCTCCGCGCGTGGCTGCCGCGGCAACCATAAATGTGCCTGCCTCTATCTGGTCGGGAATTATTGCGTATGTTCCGCCGTGGAGATTTTTAGTGCCTTTGATTTTAATTGTATCGGTACCGGCGCCGCGTATGTTTGCTCCCATATTGTTAAGGAAATTTGCAAGGTCAACAATATGAGGCTCTTTAGCAGCGTTTTCTATAACGGTAAGCCCGTCCGCGCACGTTGCGGCGAGCATTGCGTTGATTGTGGCTCCGACTGTAACAACGTCAAAGAAGATACTTCCGCCGCTAAGTTTATCAGCAGTGCCGTTTATAACTCCGCGTGACGTGTCAATATCTGCTCCGAGCGCCTCAAAGCTCTTTATGTGCTGGTCGATTGGACGGGTACCAAAATCACAGCCTCCGGGCGGGTCAACGCTGAAACGCGAAAAACGTCCTAAAAGCGCGCCCATAAGATAGCTTGAACCTCTCATTCTGCGAGTAAGGTCGCGTGACGGCGCATAGGAGTTAACGTCGGTACAGTCTATTTCAACTGTATTTTTATCAATATATTTTACGTCGGCGTTCAACTGTTTAAGTATTCTGACAAACAGCTTTACGTCCTTTATATCGGGTAGATTTTCAATTCTGCAAACGTCCTTGACCAAAAGACACGCAGGTAATATTGCAACCGCGGCATTTTTTGCGCCGCTTATGGTTACTTCGCCCTGCAATCTGTTTCCACCCTTAACCAAGAGCTTCTCCAATCAATACACCCCTTCAAAATCTATTTATACATCATACAATTATGAAAATTGTCATATTTCACATACTAATCTATAGTATAACAGAAAAACCAATAAAAAGCAATTTATTTATTAAAAAATTACAAAAAAATTAAAGCGTACGGATAAAAGACCCTATGCCGAAAAAAAACAGCCTGCCTTTGGCAAGCTGCCCTATTTCAAATTCAATCAAACTGCGCGTTCAACCTTTCCGCTGCGAAGGCAACGAGTGCAAACGTGAATTGATTTAACTGAGCCGTTTATAACTGCTCTTACTTTTCTTACGTTGGGTTTCCACGTTCTGTTGGAACGTCTGTGAGAGTGGCTGACTTTAATACCGAACGCTACACCCTTACCGCAAACATCACATTTTGCCATTTTAAAACACCTCCTGACACTTTTTTAAAAACATCAAGGATTATTTTAACACAAAGTTTTTAATATTGCAAGAGTTTTATGACTTTTTTGTGAATTTTTTTTGAAAATTATGCTTTTGCACATATCAACATATAAATGTAAAGTAAAAGTTATCTATTTTTTCTTGAAAAATGCATTTGTATAGGGTATAATGTAGAATAAGGTATTGTATGAATATCGGAAAGGCGGACTTTTTATAATGACCACAGATGAATATAAACTTCCTTTGACAAAAATAATAGAGGAATTTGATTTGGAAAAAATTTACGAAACGAGCGGTATGGATTCCGTTATGATTGCGCGGACAGACGTAAACAGACCGGGACTTCAGATGGTGGGTTTTTTTGATTATTTTGATAACAGCCGTATTCAGATAATGGGTAAAGTTGAATTTACTTATCTGGAGCAATTCGGAGCAGATGACAGAGCCGTAAAAATTGAAAAATTATTTTCTCAGGGCATTCCCGCGCTTATTATAACTCGCGGACTGCAGATTTTTCCTGAAATGCTGGAAATGGCGGAAAAATATAATATACCGCTTCTGAGAAGCGAGAGCGGAACATCAGCATTTATGAGCGCTCTTATAGCATATCTTAATGTTGAGCTGGCACCAAGACGTACGCGTCACGGAGTTCTTGTTGAGGTTTACGGTGAAGGTATTCTTATAATGGGAGAAAGCGGTGTCGGCAAGAGCGAAACGGCGATTGAGCTTGTAAAGAGAGGTCACCGTCTTGTTGCGGATGACGCTGTGGAAATAAAGCGCGTATCGGATAATACGCTTGTAGGTTCGGCTCCTGACATTATACGTCATTTTGTAGAGCTTCGCGGAATAGGAATAATAGATGTTAAAGAAATATTCGGTATAGGAGCGGTAAAAGATACAGAAAATATAAATATGATTATTCATCTTGAACCGTGGGAGGAAGGCAAGCAGTATGACAGACTTGGTATGGTTGATGAATTTACCAATATTATGGGTATAAATGTACCGTCGCTTACTATTCCTGTTAAGCTTGGAAGAAATCTTGCGGTTATTGTTGAAGTTGCGTCAATGAACAACAGACAGAAACGTATGGGATATAACGCGGCTGTAGAACTTAATAACCGCCTGATGAATCAGATGGAAAGTCAGCTAAATTTATAAAGAGGTGTAAAATTAATTGAATATACTTTTAGACACACATACGCACACAATAGCAAGTACGCACGCTTATTCGACAGTAATGGAGATGGCGGCGCAGGCAAAAAAATCAGGCTTGGAGGCAATTGCAATAACAGACCACGGACCTGCTATTCCCGACGGAGCGCACCCGTGGCATTTTCAGAACTTAAAGGCTGTGCCGCGTGAAATTGACGGAGTAAAAATTCTTTACGGCGCGGAGTTAAATATACTTGACCTTGAAGGAAATGTTGACCTTGAAGATGCCGTTTTGAAAAATCTGGACGTTGTAAATGCGAGTATTCATAAGCCGTGCTACAAGGATTTTGAGGCGGAAGACCATACAAGCGCATATCTTAAAGTTGTGAGCCACCCGCTTGTTGATGTTATATGTCATAGCGGTTCACCAAGGTTTTCGTATGATTATGAGCGTGTTATTGAGATGGCAAAGAAAAACAATAAGCTGATTGAAATTAACAATCACTCGTTTTATGTTAGAAAAGCCAGTATACCTAATTGTAAGAAAATTGCTGAAATATGTAAAGAAAAAGGCGTAGGAATAGTTGTATCGTCGGACGCGCATATTGCGTTTGAATTGGGCGAATACAGTGACGCGCTTGATATGCTTAAGGAAATTTCTTTTCCCGAAAAGCTTATAATGAACAGAAGTTTAAATGCTTTTGAAGAATTTATGAATAATAAAGGCAAGAAATTATTCCAATGGGGATATTAAACCGGAGGTGTATATGTTAGACAGGGAAAAACTTTTGGCGATTACTGATAATGTGGTTTTTGATGAAGATATGAAAAAGCACACCAGCTTTCGTATCGGCGGAACGGCGGATGCGTTTGTATCTGTTACAAGCGCGCTTGAAATAGAAAAGATAATCTGCTTTTGCGCCGATACAGAAACACCTTATATGATAATGGGTAATGGTTCAAATATACTTGTAAGCGATAAAGGAATACGCGGAGTTGTTATTCATATAGGAAACGGAATGTCAAAGTGCCGTATTGAAGGCTGCGATGTATATGCTGACGCGGGAATTCTGATGTCAGCGCTTTCAAAAAAACTTCTGGAGGCTAATCTGACAGGCTTTGAATTTGCGTCGGGAATACCCGGTACGCTCGGCGGCGGTATTTTTATGAACGCCGGTGCATACGGCGGCGAACTAAAGGACATAATCGAAAGTGTAACATTTATTTGTCCTGACGGTATTATTAAAACCGAAACGGCAGAGAATCTCGGTTTTGCCTATAGACGAAGTATGTTTACCGAAGGCGGTTATGTAATTCTTTCCTGTAAGTTAAGGCTTAGAGAAGGGAATTATGAGGACATAAAAGCAATGATGGCTGATTTCAATTCGCGAAGAACAGAAAAACAGCCTCTTAACCTGCCTTCGGCAGGAAGTACATTTAAACGCCCCGAAGGGTATTTTGCAGGTAAGCTCATACAGGACGCAGGACTTATGGGATACAGTATCGGAGGGGCGCAGGTAAGTGAAAAGCACGCAGGCTTTGTCGTTAATACGGGAGGCGCGAGCGCGGCGGATGTTACCAATCTTATAAAGCACATACAAAACACTGTAAATGAAAAATTTGGGGTATGGCTGGAGCCGGAAGTGAGGCTTGCAGGCGAAGGAGAATAAATAATGCAATATACAATTGTTACGGGTATGTCAGGCAGCGGAAAAACAAGAGTAATACGGTATCTGGAGGATATGGGATATTTCTGTATAGATAATATGCCTCCTGTTCTTATACCTAAATTTTCAGAAATGCTGTCAAGCGTGAACGGAAATTTCAACAATATAGCGCTTGTTATAGATATACGCGTAGGAGATATGATAAATGAACTTCTGGCTCAGATAAAGGATTTAAAGGATAAGGGCTATGACTGCAGATTATTATATCTTAATGCTGATGATGAAACACTTGTAAAACGGTATAAGGAGCAGAGGCGTCCGCACCCTCTTGACAACGCAAACGGACTTTTGGCGTCCATACAGCAGGAGCGTGAAATGCTTACTGCTCTTTACAATGCGGCGGATTCAGTTATTGACACATCGCGTCTGAGCGCGCAGGATTTACTAAAGGAATTAAAGGAGCTGTATGCGTCGAAAGACGCTAAACAAGGGCTTGAAATAAATGTTATGGCTTTTGGCTTTAAATACGGTATGCCTCTTGACGCAGACCTTGTTTTTGACGTACGCTGTTTTCCGAATCCGTTCTATATTGATGAATTAAAGCATAAAACAGGTAATGACAAAGATGTTCAGGATTACGTTATGAGCTTTAAGACAGCCGAGGAGTTTATGGAAAAGCTTCAGGATATGATGGCATTTATGATACCTCTTTATATTGAGGAAGGCAAGGTTTCTTTAAGTATTGCCATAGGCTGTACGGGCGGAAAGCATAGAAGTGTTACAATGACAAACAGACTTGCCGACTATTTAAAGACGCTTGACTACAGCGTAAATGTAACGTACAGAGACATCGGAAGGGAATAGAGCCGTCCTTAAAAGGGCGCGGCAGCGGCTTTGCGAAAGGAGCAGTCGGAATAATGAATACAGATACAAGAGTTGTAGCCATAGGCGGCGGAACAGGGCTTTCGACTATGCTTAAGGGCTTGAAATTACATACTCATAATATAACGGCGGTTGTAACTGTTGCTGATGACGGCGGTTCGTCGGGAATGTTAAGAAATGATTTTGGTATGCTGGCTCCGGGTGATGTGCGTAACTGCGTATCGGCACTGGCAGAGGTAGACCCGGTGATGGGTGAATTGTTAAATTTCAGGTTTAAGGACGGTGGGCTGAAAGGTCACAGCCTTGGCAATCTGTTTCTGGCGGCGCTTAATGAAACGTCGTCAAGCTTTGACGAGGCGGTTAAAAAATTCAGTCATCTGGCAGGAATTGTAGGAGCAGTTTTCCCTGTTACAAATGAGGCGGTTACGCTTAATGCCGTACTGGAAAACGGAGCGGTGATAAAAGGTGAATCGCATATAGGAGTACATCGGGAAGAACCGAGCAGCGGTATAACACGGGTGGAATTAAATCCCGAAAAACCAAAGCCCGTAGACGGAGTGATACGCGCTATAGAACGAGCGGACATAATCGTGCTCGGTCCGGGAAGTCTGTATACCAGTATTATACCTAATCTTCTTGTAGACGGAGTTGTGGAGGCTATACAGAAAAGCGGCGCGGTTAAAATTTATGTCTGCAATATTATGAGTCAGGCAGGAGAAACAGAGGGTTATACTGCGTATGATCACCTGTCTGCAATAGAACGTCATTCGTATGAAGGGATAGCGGATATTGTTATTGCGAACAATTCGCCTGTTCCTGAGGGACTTAAAGAAAAATATGCGCTTGAACACGCGTGTGAGGTTGAAATGGATTCAGCGAGAATACTGACGCGTTCCAAGCTTGTTCAAGGTAATCTGTTAATTGTACGCAATGACAGAATACGTCATAACTTCAGCCGTCTGGCACGCACCATTATGCTGTTGGGTACGTCAGCTGAATGATACATATAGAAAGGATGTTTGGTGGTGTCGTTTTCTTCGGATATTAAAGAAAAACTGTGCAGGGCGGAATATGTTTGTCAGAGCTGTGCCGCCAATGAAACGGCAGGTGCGCTAACCTTCGGAGGTACAGTCGGCGGCGATGGTATAAGATTTGCGACAGAGAACAGGGCGGTGGCGGAGAGAGTGAAAAAATCCGTCAGTGAGGCGTTTGGAATCAGTGCGGATATTGTGCATATGCCAAGACTTGAACGCCTGAGTATAGAAGATGTGTTTGAAGTCGAAAATATTATCGGCGGTATATCGCTTTGCGGCGATATACCGTTTTCGTGTTGCCGCGCGGCGTTTGTGCGCGGTGCATTTCTGGGCGGAGGAAGTGTTACCGACCCTCAGAAGGGGTATCATATGGAGTTTAATACGCGTGAAGAAAGCAGCGCAAAAGAACTTTGCAGTATTCTTAGCCGTGATGGATTTTCAGCGAAAATTACACGCCGCAAAGGCGGATATGTTGTATATATTAAAGGCAGCGGCGAAATCGCGGATATTCTGGGTTATATGGGAGCTCCTCAGGGCGCATTGGAGATGTTTACAATACAGGTTGAACGTGAAATGCGTAACGACATTAACAGACGTGTAAATTGCGAAAATGCAAACACAAACAAGGCTGCGCGCGCGTCGTCCAGACATCTGTTTGCTATAAAAAAAATACGGTCGTCGGGCGAATGGGACAAGCTGCCTGACGTTTTAAAGGAAATTGGTGAACTGAGAGAGGAATATCCTGAGGACAGCCTGAAAGAACTGGGAGAAAAGACAGCGCCGCCGATAGGTAAGTCAGGAGTAAATCACAGACTTAACAGGATTTTGGAAATAGCGGACAGTATATAATTTATTAAATTTTTTCGTACATCAAGTTAATTAAATAATTTACAAAGTAAGGAGGAAATACAATGGAATTTTGCCATCTGCATACGCACACGGAATACAGTTTGCTTGACGGCGAGGCGAGCATTAAAAAACTCATATCGCGTGTCAAGGAACTTGGAATGACCTCGTGCGCCATTACAGACCACGGCTCAATGTACGGTGTGGTAGATTTTTACCGTGAGGCGAAGGCTCAGGGAATACACCCCGTAATCGGCTGTGAGGTGTATATGGCGCCGAGAAGCCGTTTTAAAAAGGTACACGATATTGACAATAAGACGAGCCATTTAATACTTCTTGCAGAAAATCAGACGGGCTATAAAAATCTTATAAAAATGGTTTCAAGCGGATATATTGACGGATTTTATTATAAACCGAGAATAGATTTTGAGCTGTTGAAGGAGAATAGCGAGGGTATAATCGCGTTGTCCGCCTGTCTGGCAGGAGAGGTGCCTAAGGCGATTCTTAACGGAAATTATGAAGAGGCAAAGGAAATTGTTAATAAGTATGTGGAGGTGCTTGGTAAGGGCAATTATTTCCTTGAAATTCAGGACCACGGAATTGCTGAGCAGAAACGCATAATTCCCGAAATAATTAAGCTGTCGCAGGAAACGGGCGTGGATATTGTTGCAACAAATGATATACATTATCTGAAAAAAGAGGACGCAAAATATCAGGACGTTTTGATGTGTATTCAGATGGAAAAGACTGTTGACGACCCTGAAAGAATGAGATTTGAAACAGAGGAGTTTTATATAAAATCACCTGAGGAAATGGCTGATTTGTTCGAGTATATTCCTGAGGCTGTTGAAAACACTGAGAAAATTGCGCGCCGCTGCAATGTAGATTTTGATTTTGGAACAAGACATCTTCCTGCATATGATGTGCCCGACGGCTTGAGTGCGTTTGAATATTTGTCACAGCTTTGTTACAGCGGACTTGAAAAGCGTTATTCGCCTGTGTCTGACGAACTCAGAGAAAGACTTGACTATGAATTGAACGTCATAAAAAATATGGGGTTTGTAGACTATTTTCTAATTGTATGGGATTTTATTCACTTTGCTAAAAATAACGGTGTTATAGTTGGACCCGGACGCGGCAGTGCGGCAGGAAGTATTGTTTCATATACGCTTGGAATAACAACTGTTGACCCTATAAAATACGGATTGATTTTTGAACGTTTTTTAAATCCTGAACGTGTCAGTATGCCTGATATTGATATTGATTTTGAGCCTGAAGGACGTCAGAAGGTAATTGATTACGTTGTAAAAAAGTACGGAGAAGGACAGGTCGCGCAGATAATAACGTTCGGTACTATGAAAGCAAAGCTTGCAATACGCGACGTCGGGCGCGCTCTGAATATTCCGTATGCTGATGTGGACAGAGTGGCGAAACTCGTGCCGTTTGACCTTAAAATGACGATACAGAAGGCAATTGATATAAGCACGGAACTTCACACGCTATATGAAAATGACCCGAAAATAAAAGAACTTCTTGATACTTCAATGGCGCTGGAAGGACTTCCGCGTCACGCGTCAACTCACGCGGCAGGTGTTGTTATAACAAGCGAGCCTATTGTAAATTATGTGCCATTGCAGCTGAATGCGGATAATTTTATAACAACGCAGTTTACAAAAGATACAGTTGAAAGTCTGGGACTTCTGAAAATGGATTTTCTTGGACTTCGTAACCTTACGGTAATTGACAATGCTGTTAAAATCATAAAGAAAACGCGCGGTATTGAACTTGATATGGATAATATTGACTATAATTGTCCTGAAGTTTATGAGCTGATAGCGTCGGGAAATACTGACGGCGTATTTCAGCTTGAAAGCGCAGGTATGCAGTCATTTGTGCAGGAATTAAAGCCCGATTCTCTTGAAGATGTTATAGCAGGAATTGCGCTTTACCGTCCGGGACCTATGGAGCAGATACCGAGGTATATAAGGAGTAAGAAAAATCCTGACGAAGTTAAGTACAAACATCCTCTGCTGAAGGATATTCTGGACGTTACATACGGCTGTATGGTATATCAAGAGCAGGTTTTGGAGATTGTACGTTCTCTTGCAGGTTATTCACTTGGTAAGGCAGACCAAATGCGCCGTACTATCAGTAAGAAAAAAGCTGACCAGATGGTAATAGAGCGTAAGAATTTTATTTACGGCAGTGACGACGGAGAGATACCGGGCTGTATTAAAAACGGCATAGACGAGGCAACAGCAATTTCTATTTTTGACGAGATAAACGACTTTGCGAATTATGCCTTTAACAAATCTCACGCTGCTGCATATGCGTTTGTGACATACCAGACAGCGTATTTGAAAACTTTCTACCCTGTAGAATATATGGCGTCGCTGATTTCCAGTATTGATGACCTTGATAAGATAAATCACTACATTGCAAACTGTAAGGATATGGGTATTGACCGTTTGCCGCCGGATGTAAACAAAAGCGAGGACACGTTTACGGTAGAAGGCGGTGCGATACGTTTCGGTCTTAGCGCAGTTAAAAATGTGGGACGCGCAATGATAGTAAATCTTGTGTCGGAACGCAATAAAAACGGTGAATTTAAGAATTTTGCGGATTTTGTTGACCGTATGACAGGCAGAGATATAAATAAACGCGCGGTTGAGGGACTTATTTCGTGCGGAGCGTTTGATTCAATGGGAGTAAAGCGTTCACAGCTGCTGGCTGTATATGAAAGAGCGCTTGAAGGTACCGCAAAAGCTGCGAGAGATAATGTGGCAGGTCAGATGTCGTTGTTTGATACGGGAGATGAAGAGATGGAAATGGAATTTCCCGATATTCCAGAACTTGATAAAAAGACCATATTAAAAATGGAAAAGCGTTCAACAGGTCTTTATTTTTCCGGACATCCAATGGAGGAATACGAGGATAAAATAAAGAAACTTACAAAGTATAATATAAATGACGTGCTGACAAGTGTTCATCGTGACGAGGACGGTAACTATCATTCTGTTGAGGGCGGAATCAAGGACGGCGATATGCTTGTAATATGTGCGGCGATAGCGTCAAGAAAAAATAAAACAACACGTCAGAATGCTCAGATGGCATTTTTAACGCTGGAGGATATATACGGAGCGGTTGAATGTATTGTGTTCCCGAAGGTACTGTCGGAATATTCGCCGATACTAAAAGAGGACAGCCTTGTCGCGGTGTCGTGCAGACTGTCGGTACGCGAGGACGAGGAACCAAAGCTCTTAATGCAGACGGTACTGCCTTTAGACGATGCGCTGAAATCACAGAAGGAGAAAAAACGCCTATATATTCAGCTTGAAACACGAAATGATGAAACGCTGAAAACCGTTGAGGAGGCGTTATCGCCATATCGCGGAGATATGGAGGTAAGACTGTTCTTTAAGGATACAAAAAAAGTGGCTGCTGCTCCGCGCAGACTGTTCTTTAACGGTACTGAAAATGCGCTTTCTGACTTAAAGAATATATTCGGCAGTGACAATGTTAAGATAAAATAGTGAAAATAACCAAAACAACCATTGGCGCGTAAAAATATTTTAATGTATTTGCTCTTGAAATATTGACAAAAATGCTATATTATATTATATATGCGTTATTTTGCATTGTATGGGTAAGAGGGATGGTTTTATATCGTATTTATGCTGCTTTAAAGCAGCGGAAACGGAGATTGTAATGGAAGATTATATAGCAGTAAAGGCGCTTGAGGACGGAGTTAATATTATAGGTCTTACAAGCGGACGTGATACAAAATTTCATCATACTGAAAAACTGGATAAAGGCGAGGTCTTTCTTGCACAGTTTACGGACGTGACGACGGCGATAAAAATAAACGGCGCGGCAGAGATATATACAAAGCACGGCAAAATTACGACGGAAAGCAGATAGCCGCGGCAGGAGGATAAATATATGTGGACAGTAGTTTATATATCGCAGTCTATGAATACGTCAGAAACTTTAAGAAATGTACTTTTAAATAACAATGTGATTTCGAAATTAAGACGTGCGCGCAGTGAGGGAGAGAATCATTGCGGCTGTTATGAGGTACTGGTTCCGAATACGGAATTGCAGCTCGCGCAGGACTTGATTATAGAAAATGAACTATTTTAAAAATTGTGGGAGGACGAAAAGTTATGGAAAATAAGAACATAAGAACGATAGGCGTTTTAACGAGCGGCGGCGACGCTCCCGGAATGAATGCGGCAATCCGTGCGGTTGTCAGAGTCGGTGCGTATTATGGGCTTAAAGTATTCGGAGTAAGACGAGGTTATAATGGTCTTATTAACGGTGAACTTGTAGAGATGAATGCAAGAAGCGTATCCGAAACACTTCAGAGAGGAGGAACAATTCTTCAGACTGCAAGATGTCTGGAGTTTAAAGAACCTGCTGGTGTTAAAAAGGGCGTTGAAATAGCTAAGGTATTCGGTCTTGACGGTTTGGTTGTTATCGGAGGCGACGGCTCATTCAGAGGCGCAAAAGACTTGTGTGAGGCAGGACTGCCGACAATTGCGGTTCCTGGTACTATTGATAATGATATAAGCTGTAGTGAATATACAGTTGGTTATGACACCTGTCTTAATACTGTTAAGGACGCTGTGGATAAAATAAGAGATACAGCCCAGAGCCACGAGCGCTGCTCAATTATTGAGGTTATGGGACGTGCGGCAGGCTATATTGCCATTCAGGCAGGTATTGCGTGCGGTGCTGAGGTTGTTCTTGTACCCGAAAGAGAATGGGATTTTGATGAAGACGTTTTACGTCCTATTCTTGAAAGTAAATCAAGAGGTAAGAAACATTCTATTATCGTTGTTGCAGAGGGTATCGGCGGCGTAATAGAAATGGCAAAGGAAATAGAAGATAAAACAGGCATTGAATCAAGAGCTACTATTCTCGGTCACGTTCAGAGAGGCGGAAGCCCGACAGTACGCGACAGAGTTGTTGCAAGTGAAATGGGCGGCGCGGCCGTAGAGCTTTTGCTTGCAGGTAAGCAAAACAGAATAGTTTGTATGCGTGACCATAAGATTATTGACGTAGATATTGCGGAAGGTCTTGCAATGAAGAAGGAATTACCTCAGCAGCTTGTTGATTTAGCTAAGAAATTATCGGTATAATATCGGATATATTTGGGGCTGTTGCACTTTGTATGGAACAACCCCTTTTTGTGTATAAAGGAGATAAATATGAGAAGAACAAAAATCATCTGCACAATGGGACCTGCGACAGACAACGAGGAAGTGTTAAAGGATTTAATGCTTGCAGGAATGGACGTGGCGCGTCTTAACTTTTCACACGGCACTCACGAGGAGGCGCTGGAAAGAATAAATCTTATCAAGAAAGTCAGGGAGGAATTGGATATTCCTGTTGCAATACTTCTTGATACAAAGGGTCCCGAAGTCAGAGTTAAGAATTTTAAAAAAGGTAAAGTACAGCTAAAAGAAGGACAGAAATTTACACTTTGTACAGATGATGTTGAAGGTGATGAAACTCAGGTTTCAATTACATATTCAAATCTTCCCAATGATGTAAAAGTAGGGAACAGAATCCTTATTGATGACGGATTGATTGAGATGGAGGTATTAAGCGTTAAGGGGACGCGTATTCTGTGTCAGGTGAAAAACGGCGGTGTGGTATCAGATAAAAAGGGTGTTAATATACCTAATGTGTCGTTGTCAATGCCATATATGAGCCAAAAGGATATGGATGATATTTTATTCGGAATTCGTGAAGATGTTGATTTTATAGCTGCATCGTTTGTAAGAACTGCTGACGATATAAAGGAGATTAAAAATCTTCTTCAAAATAACGGCGGAAGAAATATACGTATAATTGCAAAAATAGAAAATGCCGAGGGTGTTCAGAATATAGATGATATTGTACGTGAAACTCACGGTATAATGATTGCAAGAGGCGATATGGGCGTTGAAATAGATATGCAGGATTTGCCTGTTATCCAGAAAAGACTCATAAAGAAAACATATCGTGCAGGTAAGGTAGTTATTACAGCAACGCAAATGCTTGATTCAATGATTAGAAATCCGCGTCCGACGCGTGCGGAAACAACAGATGTTGCAAATGCCATATATGACGGAACAAGCGCCATAATGCTGTCGGGTGAAACGGCAATCGGTAAATATCCCGTGGAAACGGTAAAAACAATGGCGTCAATAGCGGAGCGCACAGAGAATGATATTGACTATGTAAAGCGTCTTGACAGAATGAATTTTGATTCGCGTATGGACGTTACCAACGCAATCAGCCACGCTACCTGCACCACTGCGCACGACCTTCACGCGGCAGCGATTATCGCTCTGACATATTCAGGCGGAACTGCTATGCAGCTTTCGCGTTTCAGACCTTCGTGTCCGATTATCGCACCTACGCTCAGTATTAAAGCAAGACGTCAGCTTAATTTGTCGTGGGGCGTAATTCCGATTATGAGTGAGGCAAGAAGCAATACTGACGAATTGTTTGACCACGCTGTTGAATGTGCTCAGAAGACGGGTCTTATTAAGGACGGTGAGCTTGTCGTAATTACGGGCGGAGCACCTATGGGTGTAGCAGGTACCACCAATATTATGAAGGTACATCTTGTAGGTCATATTCTTGCAAGCGGAAAGGGTCTTGATTCGTTGAATACAACAGCAAATGTATGTGTGGCAACAAATTATGAACAGCTTGAAAAGAATTTTTGTGACGGCGATATTGTTGTTACGAATAACATTACAAAGGATATGATTCCTATTCTGAAAAAAGCGGCAGGCATTATAAGTGAAGAAACAGGCGAGGCAGTTAATGCCACGGTACTTGCGGCAGCGCTTGATATTCCTGTAATAGTTGCCGCGGCAGGATCTACAAAAATTTTAAAGAGCGGAACTACTATCACTATGGACGCAAAATGCGGACTTGTATATTCGGGAACTGAAAATATAGCGTAAGCGTGGAAAGGATTGACTGTAAATGGGAAAACTATTCGGAACAGACGGTATAAGAGGTATTGCGAACAAAGACCTTACGGCGGAGCTGGCTTTTAAGACAGGACAAAGCGGCGCGTATGTTTTAACGAAACATTCTTCTAAGCGGCCGAGAATATTAATAGGCAAGGATACAAGAAAATCAGGCGATATGCTTGAGGCGGCGCTGACGGCAGGCTTGTGTTCGATGGGTGCGAAGGTTATTCCGCTTGGAGTTGTGCCGACCCCTGCCGTAGCATATCTGACGCGTCTTTATAAAGCTGACGCAGGAGTAGTTATAAGCGCGTCGCATAATCCGTGTGAATATAACGGAATTAAATTCTTTAACGGTGACGGATATAAATTGAGCGACGCTATTGAAAATGAAATTGAAAGCTATATTTTAGGAGAGCAGACAATTGACGCGCTGCCTACTCACGGCAGAGTAGGTTATGTAAGCGCAAACCATAATGCGGTTGAGGATTATGTTGCGTTTGCGGTTTCTACAATAGACTGCCGTCTGGACGGTATGAAAATTGCGGTGGACTGCGCGAACGGCGCAAGCTATGAAACGGCGTTTAAGGCGCTCAATAAGCTTGGCGCAAATGTTGAGGCTATACATAATACACCTGACGGAGTAAATATAAATTATATGTGCGGTTCAACTCATATGGATAGCCTGAAGGCATATGTAACTTCAATCGGAGCTGATATAGGTCTTGCGTTCGACGGCGACGCAGACAGAATGTTAGCTGTAGACGAAAAAGGCGAGCTGATTGACGGTGACAGGATTATGGCGGTATGCGCAAAGTTTATGCGTGATAACGGCACGTTAAAGCAGAATACGCTTGTGGCTACGGTAATGAGTAATCTCGGTTTGTTTATGGCAGGTGAAAAGCTTGGAATAAATATTCCGCGTACAAAGGTCGGTGACCGTTATGTATTGGAAGAAATGCTTAAAAACGGCTATAACATAGGCGGCGAACAGTCGGGACATATTATATTCCTTGACCATAATACAACAGGTGACGGACTTGTGAGCGCGCTACAGTTTTTAGCTGTACTGAAAAAGACAGGTTTAAAAGCCTCTGAGGCGGCAAGTATTGTAACAATTATGCCTCAGGTTTTGAGAAATGCGGTAGTAAGGCTTGAAAATAAGGATAATTATATGGAGAACGCAGAAATTGCCGCAGCCTGCAGTGCGCTTGAGCAAGAGTTTGCAGGTGAGGGCAGAGTTCTTATCCGTCCTTCCGGAACAGAACCGCTGGTTCGTGTTATGATTGAGGGTAAAGACGTAGAGTACATAACTAAAAAGGCAGAAGAACTTGCAACTCTGATTGAAAAAACTTTAGGCTGAAGAAAGATAATAAAATATGAAAGAATTACTTATAAACGGAAGTGAAAAACTGGGTATTCCGCTTGACGGAGAACAAATAGATTCACTTATAAATTATGCTGACATTCTGCGTGAATGGAATGAGAAAATAAATCTTACCGCAATAACCGATAACAAGGGTATTGCGGTAAAACATTTTCTTGACAGTCTTACTGTGTTTGGGACAGGCTGCGTAAAAGGTAAGGTTATTGACGTTGGTACAGGTGCGGGATTTCCGGGGCTGGTACTGAAAATTGCAAAAACTGAAATAGAGCTTACTCTCATTGACAGCTTACAAAAACGTATCAACTTTCTAAATGACGTTTGTGCAAGACTGGAAATAAAAGATGTTGAAACAGTTCACACGCGTGCGGAGGACGGAGGACGTAACAGGCTTTACAGAGGTCAGTTTGATACTGTCGTATCGCGTGCTGTGGCAAGATTGAGTGTGCTGAGTGAATGGTGTATGCCGTTTTTAAAGCAGGGCGGATATTTTCTGGCGCTTAAAGGTCCTCTTGCAGACGAGGAACTGAACGACGCGCGCCGTGCAATTAAAATTCTCGGAGGCAGACTTGAAGACGTATTTGAGGCGGATATTCCGTTTACAGATTTAAAACACAAGATAATTATTATAAAAAAAGTAGGACAAACTCCGTTGAAATATCCGAGAAAAGCCGGTATTGCGACAAAAACACCTATCGGAACGTGCTATAATTTATCAAAATAAAAAAATAATATCATTGTATGTCGAAAAATGAAATACAAAACCTCTTGAAAAATGGAAAAAATATGCTATAATAGTAAATGTAAGACAGAACAGTATCAGAAAGGTACATTTCAAACAGGGTTTCCCCAAGGCCCTGTCTACCCCCAAATTGTCTTACACCTTCCACCACCGAGGGTAAATGGCGATAATGTAAATTCATCATTGTGTTTTCATCAGGTACTTACATTATCGCTGCTTACTCTTTTTTACAGGAGAAACGCAATGATACATATTATAAAGAAAAAAATACAGAATGAAAAACCGCAGATAATATCACTGCCGTTATATATGATAGCGCCTAATCCGAATCAGCCGCGCAGTTATTTTGACCCCGCGGCAATGGAGGAGCTTAAAAGTTCAATACTGGAATATGGACTTATTCAGCCGATTACGGTACGACGCAGGAACGGCGAATATGAGCTTATAGCAGGTGAACGCAGATTCCGCGCGGCGCAGATGGCAGGTCTTGAAACTATTCCTGCGGTTGTTATTGAGGCTGATAATGATAAGTCTGCAATTCTGGCATTATTGGAGAATTTGCAGCGTGAAGATTTATCATTTTTTGAAATTGCGGAAAGCTATAAAAGTCTTATCCGTGAGCAGGGTATGACACAGACAGAACTTGCGCTGAAGGTGGGCAAAAGTCAGGCGTCTGTGGCAAATAAAATACGCCTGTTAAGATTGCCGCCGCTTGTTAAAAAGCTTATACGTGATTATGACTTAACCGAAAGACACGCGCGTGCGCTGCTGCTTTTGCCTGACGAGGACAAGCAGCTTGAAGCGGTTAAAATAGTCTGCCGTGATAATTTAGGAGTTACGCAGACAGAGGAGCTTGTACGCAGTATGAAGGCTAACAAGCCGAAACAGCCGATTGACGAGGTGCGTGTTACAAAGGCGAAGGATGTAAAAGTATTTCATAATACGGTTAAACGGGCTATTAATATGATGGCAAAAAGCGGTATTGACGCGGAGCTTTCGGAAAATGCCTTTGACTGGGGTACAGAATACATAATTAAGATTAAAAAATAAGATTATATTACTGTCTGCATTTTGCAGGCAGTTTTTTGCTTAATTAAATTTAAACTGTTTTGCAATAATATGCTAATTGTGGTTGTATAATATATGTATTTGCAAATACAGAGGAGAGGAGCGAATATAAAATGACCGACACTGAAAAGCAATATTTTTCTGATATGTATGAAAAACACGCGAAGTCAGTATACGGAATATGCCTTATGTATCTGAAGAACAAGGACGATGCCGAAGAGGCGGTGACAGAAACGTTTATACGGATAATGCAGGCAAATCCGGCATTTGAGAATGACGCCCATACAAGGGCGTATCTTATACAGACAGCGGTTAATATAAGCAAAAACCTGCTGAAGTCAAGTTGGCACAGAAATGTGGTTAAAGACGAGGACGTGCTGATGTATATGGCTACACCTGAGGAGGAGAGCGTTATGGAGGAATTATTACAACTTCCGCCGAAATACAGGGTTGTGCTGTATATGCACTATTATGAAGGCTACAAGGCACAGGAAATTGCAGATATGATGAAGGTTTCTCTTTCTGCAGTGCTGTCAAGACTGGCTCGCGGACGCAAAAAGCTGAAGGACATTTTAACAGAAGGAGGTTATTTCTATGCATAGAGAGGATTTAGAGAAAATGTTCTCAAGAATTGAACCTGACGATGCTCTTAAAAATAGGATAATAGATAGAATGGAGGACAATTCAATGAAAAAGTCTACCAAACGAAGTCTGAAAGGTATTATGTCAGTTGCTGCGTGTGTAGCGGTAATCGGCATAAGCACCGCCTTTGCGGCAGGCAGTGTTATTTCGTACTTCCAGTCGGATAAGGCGATTGATATTACAAGTATGGAAGCTCTGGCGGAATATAATGAAGAGGTTGGTGTGACAGTATCGAATTTTGGTTATACGCTGACACTTGACAATATAGCGACAGACGATAACTTTATGCACGTTTTCTATACGCTGAAAAAGGATGATTCGTCTATGACTGAAAACGATTACTATAATTTGTGGTTTCTTTGCCGTATAAACGGCAAGCTGGCAAATTTCGGCAATAACAATACAGAGAACGCATATTCCACGGAGGACGGCAGTTATAAGGGTGTTATAAAGCTGAATGTTGCCGATATGGAAGTTCCCGATACATTCACTTTGGAAATGTACAGCGAACCTGCTATCCTGAAAGAAGAAAGCAACTTTGAGGGAGATTATCTCTATAATGACGACACCGTTTTGACGGACGCTGACAAAGAAAAGCTCTTATATATTTCAACTATAGCTAAAAAGACAAGCGTTGAAACAAAGAGTGTTGTCAAGAATGTAAATAAGAAGTTCCCGTTTACTTATTATGATGAAGTTTATGACGAGGACGGTAATGCGTCGCCTGTAGAAAGACAGGGAGAGGGAGAAATCTCAAAAGTTGTATTCTCACCTTTCGGAAGTCAGCTTGTTGTTAAGGATAGGTGTCAGGGTAATGCAGGAATGAAAATAAGCGGCAGCGCTATATTTGATGAAAACGGACAGAGCCTTGATGTTCTTAACACTGATATGTCAGGCGGCAGAGTAGATGTTGAGAGTATAAATAAAATAGAAATCTTAAAAGCAGACGCAAACACCAAGGCGCTTAAAATTGTTCCCGTTATGGGCTCGATGACCTATAACGAGGAGAAAACAGCAACTCAGCAGATAGGAACATATCCAATGACCTTTAAGACCAGCGCTTACGGCAGTGTTGTTGTAACGAATATACGTTTTTCGGACGGTGCATTTGAGATTGACTACTATAAAGATGGTTTTTCATTGTGGGACCCGAATTTCCATACAATGGATAAGGACGGCAACATTGTAGAGCCGGGTGGAAAGCTTGGGTGTCTATTAACTACAACAGTACATCACGATACGAACTCATATACTGCTAAATATGCGTATGACGGAGAATATGACCAAAACGGAAATAAAGTACCGTTTGATATGAGCACTATCAGCAAGGAAAATCTTGAAAAGACATTTACACATCTGGGAATAGGCTATTATGATTTTGAGCTTGATTATGATAACGCTATTGATATAAACTTAAAATAATCTTCCCATAAGTACCCCCATATAATAATACATAAAACCCACAAAAAAGCAGTCAACTAAAGTTGACTGCTTTTCATATTTATTTCAGTTCTGTAAGCGAGGCATTTTCGCTGACTTTGAATTTTTCTTTATCTTTTAAATCAAAGGTGTAGGAATTATTATAGGAAACATCAAGGTTTTCAGCCGCGCGTGTTTTACCGTTTGTGCCGTAAATCACGACTGTTCCGCGTCCGGTAACAATATATCGTCCTGACGGGATTTTGTCGGGGCAGATGTACATTTCGTCCTTTGTTATTGAATATGTTTTGCCTCTTATTGTTCCTTTAATTCGTCCTGCTTTTTCTGCCTCCGCCTCTTTTTTTGTGATTTCTTCATCAAGAGCACTGCTCTGCTTTTGAAGTTCTGTGATGTCAGCAGTGAGCTGGTCGTGGGTTTTCTGATATTCCATATAATAGTTGTTTACAGTGTCCTTTGAGCTTAACTCTGTTTCAAGCTCCAAAAGCTTTGTACTTAATTCCTCTTTTTTTTCGTCAAGGTTAGCGCGTCTTTTTTCAAGTGAGGAAATTTCAGTACGCAGTCTGTCTTTGGCTCGAATGGAGGTATCTACGCAAAAACCCGTAGTAAAAGATATTATTGACGCTGCCGCCGTAACTGAGGCAAGTATTGTTATATATATTTTTTTGCGGTTCACGTTACTCCTCCTTTATAAGCTTGGCGCTGCCGTCAATTCTTAAAATATCACCTTCACTGAGTGTGAATTTTTCACCGTCGGATTTGAGCGATTTATTAACTCGCGCTGTGCCTGAATTTGAAATGACAATACTGCCTGTCCCTGTTATTGTATAACTGCCTGCCGTCAGATTTTCTCCTACTGTGTATCGTCCGGATGTCAAAGTAAGCGCGGAACTTGAAGAGGCTGACGTTTTGCCGTCAAGCGTGTCAAGTACGGCGCGTTTTGAATTTATCTCGTTTTGCAGTTGCTCCTTTTGAGTTTCAAGTTCGTTGTTTTTCTGGGTTATCTTATCAATGCTGTCACGCGATTGATTAAATTCTTCAAGTTCCTGAGCTGTACTGCCGAGATTTGTGTTGAGTTTTTCAATCTCTTTTTCTGAGGCAGTGTATGCGTCAAGTGCGTCAAGATATGCACCGTCTTTTTTTTCATAGGCATTAAGGCTGATATTTACCGCTCCAATCGGTTTGGGAAGAAAAAAACCTGCAAAGAAAGCTAGCGCAGCAATGGTTATAACTGCTGCGGCAGATAATGCTATGTATATGCGTTCTTTTTTGCTGTAACCGTTGGTTATGACGTTTATAACGTCTTTATCCTTTTCCAAGGAAAGCACCTCAATTCTTTGTTTGTGTTAAAAATACGTCCTTAAACTGCAGAGAAAAGCTGTCTGCACTTGCTTTTGCGGTTTTGTAGTCGTCGAAAATTCCGAACACTGTCGGACCCGAACCGCTCATAATTGCGCCGAGTGCGCCGTTTAACATCATCTTATGTTTAATACCGCCTATTATGGGGTACATTTTTTCAGTTACCGATTCCATAACATTGCAGAGATTATCTGCAACTCCATGTATATTGTTTTCGCAAAGAGCCTGTTCCATTGCCTTTGTGTCAGGTCTTACACTAATAGGGGCGCTGTCAATCTGTTCATAAATTGACGCGGTTGAAACATTTATCGGAGGTTTTACAAGAAGTATGTATGCGTCAGGTATTGCGGTTAAACGCGTGAGTTTTTCGCCTATTCCTTCCGCTATTTGTGTACCGCCGTTAAAACAGTAGGGGACATCGGCACCAAGCGACGCACCGAGTGTTTTTAGTTCTTGGTCTGAAAGCGCGTTACCGTACAGCATATTAATTGCCGTCAGTACGGCGGCGCAGTTGCCGCTGCCGCCTGCAAGACCTGCCGCTACCGGTATGTTTTTATGTATCATTATTTTAACTCCGCCGTCAAGACCTGTTTTATTCAGAAATGCGTCAGCGGCTTTATATGCGATGTTTTTATCATTGTTAGGAAGATAACGCAGATTGGTTGCAATTGAGATTCGTCGGTCGCGTATTCTATCAACAAGTATAAGGTCAAACAGCGATACGGTCTGCATTATCATTTTTATGTCGTGGTAGCCGTCGGCGCGCTTTGAAAGCACGTCAAGAGTAAGATTTATTTTTGCGTAGGAACGCGATATAGCGCGTCTGCCTGTTATAACAGTATCTTTGGCAAGCATAGATTTGTTCTCCTTAAAGCGTATTATGCGAACTGTCAACGACTGATTTAATAACCTCGTCGGTGATTATGTCCTTGCACTCTGTTTTCTTTAAATATGCCAGATATTCAATATTGCCTTCGGGACCTTTTATCGGTGAAAATGACAGTCCTGCAACAAAAAAGCCTGTTTCACGGGCAAAGTCAAGAACTGTTTTTATAACCTCAAAATGTACCTTTATATCCTTTACCACGCCTTTTTTTCCGACTTGCTCGCGCCCTGCCTCGAACTGAGGCTTTATAAGCGCAACTATCTCCCCGTTATCAGCTAAAAGCTCTTTTGCAACGGGAAGTACAAGCCTTAAAGAAATAAATGATACGTCAATAGAGGCAAAGTCAATCGGTTCGCCAATGTCGTCAGGGGTAACATAGCGTATATTAGTCCGCTCCATATTTACCACTCTTTCGTCCTGACGAAGTTTCCAAGCGAACTGACCGTAACCAACGTCAACGGCAAACACTTTTTTTGCGCCGTTTTGCAGCATGCAGTCGGTAAAACCGCCTGTAGATGCCCCTATATCCATTGTTGTTTTATCCGAAAGAGTAATGGGAAACTCCTGCATAGCTTTTTCGAGCTTTAAACCGCCGCGGCTGACATATTTTAAAGTTTCACCGCGGACTTCAGGTGTTGCTGTATCCTCGTCAACCATAAGTCCTGCTTTGTCGCATTTCTGGTTATCAATATAAACCTGCCCTGCCATTATAATTGCCTTAGCTCTTTCTCTGCTCTGAGCAAGACCGTTCTTCACAAGCAGAGCGTCAAGTCTTATTTTAGCCATATTAACTCCTTATCTTTGAAACGATAGTGACTGCGTCAAGTCCGTAAAGCTTGTCAAGCTCATCGACAGTTCCGTGTGTGATTGGTGTGTCAGGGAAAGCAAAAATTTTGAAGGCACAGTCTATTTGCTTCTCTTTTAACAATGTACCAATCATACTTCCCATACCGCCTGATTTGACGTTATCTTCTATTGTTATTACGTTCCCTGTTTTCATTGCCGAGGAAATAACTGCCGCCTCGTCGAGCGGTTTAATCGTAGGCAGTGAAATTATTTCTGCCGAGCGTCCGAGAAGAGATGCGATTTCCTGTGCGCGTCGAACCATTCTGCCCGTGGCAATTATGGTTATATCATTGCCGCTCTGTAAAAGCTGAGCTTTACCCAGAGTAAATTCAGGAGGTATTCCTTCTGTCTGCACACTGCCGCGCGGATAGCGGATAGCAATCGGCGCATTGAATTTATTAACCGCAAAATCAAGCATTGTTTCAAGCTGGTCGAGCGTTGCGGGTGAAAGAATTGTCATATTCGGCATATGCGACAGGTAGGAAATATCGTAAATGCCCTGATGTGTTTCACCGTCCGCGCCAACTATTCCTGCGCGGTCAATGGGGAATACGACATGCAGATTTTGCAGACAGACGTCGTGCAGGGTCTGGTCGTATGCGCGCTGTAAAAATGATGAGTACAGCGGTATTACAGGAACATATCCAGCCTTGGCAAGTCCTGCGGCGAAGGTAACCCCGTGCTGTTCGGCAATTCCTACGTCAAAGAAACGTTTTTTAAACTGTTTCATAAACTCGTCAAGACCTGTTCCGTTCGGCATTGCGCCTGTTATTGCAACCAGTTTTTTGTTGCTTTCCGCAAGACGCAGCATTACAGAACCAAAACGCGCGCTGTAGCTCTCAGCGCTTTTTTTTGTTTCGCCCGTAGCCTTGTCGAAGGACGAAATGCCGTGGAATTTCTGCGGATTGCTCTCAGCAGGGGCGTAACCCTTTCCCTTTTTTGTCTGCACGTGAATAAGTACGGGACGGCTTTCGCCGCGCACATATTCAAAACAGCCGATAAGCGATTTTAAATCGTGACCGTCAACAGGTCCCATATATCGAAAGCCCATATCGTCAAACAGTGTGGTTGGTATAACCAGACGTCTGAACCCACGCTTAATATGCTTTATAATATTTACAATAGCATTGCCGCAAAGCGGTATCTTCTTTAAAAATCGTTCTATTATGTACTTTGAACGGAAATATACAGATGATGTCCGCAGTGTACGCAAATGTTTTGACACTGCTCCGACATTCTTGGAAATTGACATTTCGTTATCGTTAAGTATAAGGATAAGCGGTGTTTTTGTATGTCCGGCGTCGTTCATCGCCTCATACATCATACCGCCCGTAAGTGCGCCGTCGCCGAAAACAGATATAACGCTGTAACTGCCGCCGTCAAGGTCACGCGCGCGGGCAAGTCCGAGCGCGGCTGAAATCGAGGTTGAGCTGTGTCCTGTATTAAATGCGTCAGCGTCACTTTCGCTTGATTTCGGAAAGCCCGACATTCCGCCGAACTGACGGAGTGTATTGAAGTTATCGCGTCTGCCTGTCAGTATTTTATGTACATACGACTGGTGCCCTACGTCAAAGACAATTTTATCTCTCGGAACGTCAAAAACAGTGTGCAAAGCAACGGTCAGCTCAACAACTCCGAGATTGGAGGCGAGGTGTCCGCCTGTTTTTGATACACTGTCAATCAGAAATTCGCGTATTTCCGCGCATAGCACGGATAATTCGTCTATATTAAGTTTTTTCAAATCATCTGGTGAGTTTATCGTGTCTAAAAGTTTTTTCATCACCGTATCCTCACTTTTTTTTACGGCGTAAGCTGATATGTTTAAAAAAGTACATCAGTCTGCCGACAATAAATACAATGTAGTTACCGTTCTGCATTGAAATCCCCTTTGACATTGCTTTGCCGCCGATTGTGAGCGCGCCGACAAGCCCTGTCAGAATAAGACTGGGGAGCATACCTTTAAGCTGGAACATTTGAACGAGTTCGGCAACGATAAGCGCCGTTGTCGCACCTGAAATGATACCTGCAATATCGCCTATAACGTCACAGCACATATTAGCGAGCTGAGGTGCGTGACGAATTACGGAAATGCTTTCTCTTGCACCCGCCACTCTTCTTGCGGCGAGTGAATGGAACGGTTTTTCTTCCGCCGACTGTACGGCGGTGCCGACCATATCAAATATAATATTTACTGCGATTATAACCAAGAGCAGAATAAAAGCGAAAAATACCGTAAGCGATTTCATTGCAACCGAGGTCAGAAAGCTGAAAAATACTGACAGAATGAATGAAAGCAGCGTAACGATAACTGTCCACTTGTGCGAAGTGGATACATTTGAATCGGGTCTTGGTATGTTAAATTTCTTTTTTCGCGGTATGTCGGATTTGTCCAAGTACATTCTCTCCTTTAAATATATGTATAATAGGGTAATGAACAGGGTAAAGTTTGCGGCTTAGGTTCAGCAGGATTTCCCGAAAGTCTGCTTAATCGTCGCCGAAAAAGCGGTTTCCCATTAAAGACTCACACGTTTGATCGTTGCCGAATTGCCACTTAGTCCGCACTGCAATCCCCTGTCCATCCTTAGATAAGACAGCCTAGAGGTTTTCCCAAACAGCCAGAGCTTATCGTATCCTCTTTTGCAAATATGGTTTCAACACGCATTTGCCGTAAGCCGTTTTGGCCGAAACGGCGAAACAGCTTTTTTATCGCGTATCCGCCATATCCACTCAAGGCTGGCTACGCTGCCCACAGCATTCATACCGCTATCCTTGTGAGAGAGCGGATTACTAACCGCGAAACAGGTTTTCCCCTGTGCCGTAACGATTTGCTCCCTTAGGGGGTATGGACCGCCACAGTCACAGGCCTCCACGGAAAAGGGGTTAGCGTTTCTATGCCGTTAGAAACCGCCCCTAAACCTTAACTCCCAGCATCAGCCCCGAACTGGGCGTTCAAAGCAAAACACCAGAAACTTCATCGATGTGCCATTTGGCGGATTTTTAGGCCCGCTTTCCGAAAAGCCGTACTGACTAGGATACTGCACCACTATTATATTATTATAATATATCATATTTTCAATAAAAAGTCAAACAGAGAAATTATAGTTTTATGGCATAAACAACAATTCATATTACAATATCAAACCTTGATTTTTTCATTTAACTATGATACAATTTTAATATGGAAAATTATGCTGTGAATTATGAAAGGAAGTTAATGCTAAACTATGAGAAAGCAAACAAGAAGTGAGGCACGCGACGCTGCATTTACAGTGGTGTTTCAAATGGACCTGCATACCGACGATATGGATATGATTATGGACGAGCTTTTAAAGGCACGTCCCGAATGTGAAACAAATCTTGGTTATATAAGCAGTATTGTGGACGGTGTGGCGCAGTACGGCGAAGAAATAGAGAAAATCATAGAGAGAAATCTGAAATCAGGATGGAAACTTTCAAGAATATCAAAAGCGTCGCTTACAATTTTAAAGCTGGCTATATTCGAGATGAAATACCGTGATGACGTTCCGCACAAAGTTGCGATAAATGAAGCGGTAGAGCTGGCTAAACGATACGGATGCGATGATGACCCGCATTTTGTAAACGGTCTTTTGGCAAGTGTTTATAAAGAAACGGTATGAGCGCTATAGGATTTGATACAAGTAATTATACTGCGTCTGTAGCTTGGACTGACGGAGTAAGTGATAAAAATGTACGCCGACTTCTGTTTGTAAAACAGGGAGAGCGAGGAATACGTCAGAGCGACGGAGTTTTTCAGCATATGAAACTTGTACCGCAAATTTATAAACTTCTTTTGGACGAAATTGATATAGGCGGTGTAAAAGCGGTTGGAGTAAGCACTCGTCCGCGTAATATAGAAGGTTCGTATATGCCCGTGTTTCTGGCAGGTGAAGGCTATGCGGAGGTTGTAAGCAGAACGCTTGGCATACCGCTTTATAAATTTTCACATCAGGACGGTCATATTATGGCAGGTATTGCCTCCTGCGGAGGATATGAACTGCTGGACGGCGATTTTATTTCAGTACATTTGTCGGGCGGTACTACTGAGATTTTAAAAAGCCGTTACGGAGATTGTAATTTTATAAATGAGATTATAGGCGGTACGCGCGATATAAGCGCAGGACAGCTTATTGACAGAGTGGGCGTAAAAATTGGCTTGCAGTTTCCTGCAGGAGTGTCGCTTGAAAAGCTTGCCTCTGAGGCAGACAAGGCAGAAAAACTGACTGTATCGACAGACGGCTCATATATGAATTTTTCGGGCGCGGAAACAAAGGCAATGCGTATGGCAGAAGAAGCGGACAGCAAGGCTCTGGCGCTTGGAGTTCTGGAAAATGTACGTGATACGCTTGTTAAAACTATAAACAGTGCAGTAAAAGAAACAGGGATTCGACGTATACTTATTGCAGGCGGAGTTGCGTCAAACAGTATTATACGCGCAGGGCTTACTGCGGAGCTTGACGGAGATGTGTACTTTGCAAAGAAAGAATACGCGTCTGATAATGCCGTTGGAATAGCATATTTGGCGCGGTTAGCGCATAAGGAGGCTTAAATTTGGAGGCAAAGGTAGCTACAGTTTCACAGATAAACAACTATGTAAAAAAAATTCTTGACCATAATATAATACTGAATAATGTTTGGATAAAGGGAGAAATATCTAATTTCAAGCACCATTATTCGGGACATCTGTATATTACCTTAAAAGATGAAGGAGCGGTTTTAAAAGCTGTTATGTTCCGCGGCAGCGCTCAGTCACTTGCATTTGAACCTAATGACGGTATGAAAGTGCTTGCAAGAGGCAGAATAAGCGTGTATGAGGCAGGCGGGTCATATCAGCTGTATATTGAAGAAATGATTCCCGACGGCGTTGGAGAGCTGTATATTGCCTATGAACAGTTAAAAAAACAGCTTGAATCTGAAGGGCTTTTTTCACCTGAACATAAAAAACCGATTCCGCCGTTCCCCGATAGAGTAGGGGTGGTAACAGCGTCTACGGGCGCGGCGGTACGTGATATTATAAATGTAATAACGCGCCGTTATCCTATGGCGGAGATTGTACTTTATCCGGCGCAGGTTCAGGGTACGGGCGCGGCAGAAAGTGTGGTTAAGGCGATAGAGTATTTTAACGCGACAGACGGGGCAGATACGCTTATTGTCGGGCGCGGCGGCGGAAGTATAGAGGATTTATGGGCTTTTAACGAGGAAATTACGGCGCGCGCGATTTATGCGTCGAAGATACCCGTGATTTCGGCAGTGGGGCACGAAACTGATTTCACAATTGCTGATTTTGTCGCTGACTTAAGAGCGCCTACACCTTCGGCGGCGGCGGAAATTGCAGTGCCGTCGGTGATTGAACTCCGTAACAGAATAGACACTGACAAAAATCGTATTTCCCGTAATATAGCGGGACGCATAGAAGGAAACAGACTGCTTTTGGAGCGTTTTAAAATGAGAACGCCGAAGGATAGGATTGATGACGCTAATCTGCGGCTTGACGGGCTGATGAAATCAATGGATTCAAGTCTTAAAATGAAAACAATGCATTTAAAACGTGAGCTTTCGTCGGCTGCTGCAAAGCTGGACGCTTTAAGTCCTCTGCAAACGCTTGCAAGAGGTTATTCAATACCGACAACCGAGGACGGCGCTGTCATACGGAGCGCAAATGAAATGAAGAGCGGTACGGAATTTACTCTGAGAATGAAAGACGGCAGTGCGGATTGTATAGTCAAGGGCTGAAAGGAGATTACATTATGAAAACATTTGAACAATCGATTACGGAGCTTGAGACAATAGTGGCAAAGCTTGAAGACGGCGACGTTACTCTTGATGAATCGCTGGAATTGTTTGAGCAGGGAATCAAGCTGTCGAAAAGCTGTCAGAAAATGCTTGACAGCGCTGAAAAAAGAGTATCGGTGCTGATGGCTAATGATGACGGAGAAATGGTAAAAGAAGATTTTACGGCAGAGGAATAAAACAATGAAAGAAATGTTAAAAGAACAGATTGACCTTATTGACGAACATCTCGGCAAATACCTTGAAAAAAAGGACAATCCGCAAAGTATAATATATGACGCAATGCGTTACAGCGTGTTTGCAGGCGGCAAGCGTTTACGTCCGATTTTAATGCTTAACGTGTGTAAAATGTGCGGCGGAGATATAGATGAAGTAATACCGTTTGCGTGCGCGTTGGAAATGATACACACTTATTCTCTTATACACGATGATTTGCCTGCTATGGATAATGATGATTTACGCAGAGGAATACCGACAAGTCATAAAAAATTCGGTGAGGCGACGGCAATTCTGGCAGGTGACGCGCTTTTGAATAAAGCGTTTGAAGTTGTTTCGAGCTATACAGGAAAGCAGACTGACCGCGCAATGAAAGCAATTAATATCCTTTCAGTATCGTCAGGTACGGAAGGTATGATTGGAGGTCAGATTGTAGATATTCTGAGTGAAGGAAAAACTATAACGCTTGATGAATTAAGATATCTTCATCTTAATAAAACAGGCGCGATAATACGCAGTGCGTGTGTTATAGGCGCGGTTATGTCAGGTGCGTCGGAAGAAGAAATAAAGGCAGTTGACAAGTTCGCGCAAAATCTCGGCATAGCCTTTCAGATACAGGACGATATTCTTGATGTTACCGGTACTGAGGAAGAACTTGGGAAACCGATAGGCTCGGACGCAGAGGAGAATAAAAACACATATGTAAGTTTGACAGGTCTTGAAAAATCAAAGGAGCTTGCGGAGGAATATTCGGATTCAGCTAAAAAGTCGCTTGACATATTCGGCAGTAAAGCAGATTTTTTAAAACAGTTTACAGATTATTTGACAGACAGAAGGAGTTAAAAATATCAGATGATATATTTACAGCAATTCATATTAAATTCAGTCTTTATTACCGCATTGATTGGCTGGTGCGCGGCGCAGGTGCTTAAAATTGTTTTTTCGTGGGACAGCAGATTTGATTTTAAAAGAATAGTGGGTTCGGGCGGTATGCCGAGTTCGCACGCGGCATTTGTAATGGCGCTGAGTTTTGCGGTAGGATTTACGGAGGGCTTTGACAGCGCGGTTTTTGCAGTGGCGGCAGTTTTTTCGTTTGTGGTTATGTATGATGCGGCTGGTGTGCGGCGTGCGGCAGGTCAGCAGGCGACTATACTTAACAGGATTGTTAAAGACTTAATTAAGGCGGATTATTCGCATACCAACAGAAAACTGAAAGAACTTTTGGGACATACGCCTATAGAGGTTTTTGCAGGAGCGGTACTGGGAATTATCATTGCGATAATACGTCACGTGTAATTGACAATTATCGACATTTGTGTTATAATAAAATTTAAACATTATACGGAAGGAAATGATTTGAAATGAGCAGAAGACTATTCACTTCGGAATCTGTCACAGAGGGACACCCCGATAAAATGTGTGACAAAATTTCAGATGCTATACTGGACGAAATATTAAAGAAAGACCCTATGGCGCGTGTTGCGTGCGAAACCACCTGTACAACGGGTATAATTTCCATTATGGGCGAGATTACAACGGATTGTTATGTAGATTTTCCGAAACTTGCGCGTGAGGTTGTGCTGGATATAGGATATGACCGAGCAAAGTATGGTTTTGACGGTACAACTTGTGCTGTTGTTACTGCGATAGACGAGCAGTCGGCTGATATTGCGCAGGGAGTAAATGCAGGTTATGAAAACCGTGAGCAGGGCGGAACAGATGATGAAAATTCAACAGGCGCGGGTGACCAAGGTATGATGTTTGGCTATGCGTGCGACGAAACACCGGAGCTTATGCCACTGCCTGTATCACTGGCGCATAAAATGGCAAAGCGTCTGACGGAAGTGCGTAAGAACGGAACACTTGATTATCTTCGTCCTGACGGAAAAACGCAGGTTACTGTTGAATATGAAGATGACAAGCCGATACGCGTAGATACGGTTGTTGTGTCAAGTCAGCATTCTGCGGATATTGATATAAATATACTGCGTGAGGATATTAAACGAGAAGTTATTTTAAAGACAATACCGTCAGATTTGATTGATGATAATACTAAGTTTTTCATTAATCCTACAGGAAGATTTGTAATAGGCGGTCCTAACGGTGACAGCGGTCTGACAGGCAGAAAGATTATTGTTGATACATACGGCGGCTATGCGCGTCACGGCGGCGGAGCGTTTTCGGGTAAAGACCCGACAAAGGTTGACAGAAGTGCGGCTTATGCGTCAAGATGGGTAGCTAAGAATATTGTTGCGTCAGGTCTTGCAAAACGCTGTGAGGTTCAGCTCGCATATGCAATAGGTGTGGCTCACCCTGTTTCGGTGATGATTGATACTTTCGGTACAGGTACCGTAAGCGAGGAGAAAATTGCTGAGGCGGTTAAAAAGGTATTTGATTTGCGTCCTTATGCGATTATAAAACGTCTTGATTTAAGAAAGCCGATTTATCGTGAACTTGCGGCTTACGGTCATATGGGACGTGAGGATTTGGGCGTGTTATGGGAAAAGACCGATATGGTTGAAGCATTGAAGGAGGCCGTGAAATAATGGCTACAACAAATGAATATGCCGATTATGTAATGTCCCTGCTTTCTCAGCTTGAGGATATAATGCTTAGAAAAATGATGGGTGAATATCTGCTTTATTATAAGGGTAAGCTGTTTGGCGGTATTTACAATAATCGTTTTTTGGTTAAAATAACACCTCATTCGTCGTCTGTACTTGATAGGGAGGAAATTCCGTACGAAGGCGCGAAACCAATGCTTATGGTTGAATCGGAGGATATGGAGTTTGTTAGTGGTTTAGTTGAAGGTATGTATGACGAACTGCCTGAGCCGAAACCAAAGAAGAAAAAAAGTTGAAAAGAACCTGATACTTATAAAAGTAAGTATCAGGTTCTTTTATTTTATATACGGTGTTGTTACGGGCAGGGGTTCCGAGCCGAGTGAGCGCAGCAATTCCATACCTGCACGGCGCGCGTCAATCACAGCTGTCTTGACGGCAGAAGCCTCTCCCGTAAAAATAATTATAACCTCGTTTGAATGACTTGTACCGTTATCTGGACGAAGTGTTTTTATCAGTTCAATTCCTGCTGATTTTATAGCAATATCGGCAATAACCATACCTATCGGTGCAGGAGATGCGCATACAAATCCAAAGGGCTGTCCTGTCGGAACTCCGAATGCCATATTTATAGCATTTCCGCTCCGTGCGCTGTACTGAAATTCCATATGTCCTGCCTCGCTTATATAAATTTCACCTGCGTTTATGTTAATATTATGTAATGAGGTTTCAATTGCACGTCTTGCGTCCGCAGGGGTTTCACTGCCGATTATAATGAAGTTCCCGTGACCGCCCCAGCCTTTTGTATCACGCGGTATTTCTATGGAAATTATATCTGCCGAAGTGGCTTTGACAGCGTCGTCAACAGCCTGAATCTGTGCGCCTGCGCCGGTACGGGAACCGATAAGACCTATTGAATGAAATTTGTCGGGGATATCCATTTGTTTTCTGAGTTCGTCATCAACATTCGCAATTACAAGCCCAATTGTATCGCACACGCCCGTGCCTACAAACTGCGTCATACTGCATTTTCCGAACATATCATTTTTCACGTTTATCCCCTCCGTTCCTTTTTTATACAGTATACCATTTTTTTATGAGCTTTGCAACTTTTTTTGCGATATATATTTACCCGAAATGATTTTTGTGGTACAATACATAATGAAAGAAGGTATAATAATGTATAACGTAAAATCAATGAATGCAGATGAATTTATTAATGACGGAGAAATTAAAAGCACTCTTAAATATGCTGAGGAAAATAAAAATAACAGGGAGCTTATAAAATCTCTTATAGACCGTGCGAGTGACTGCAAGGGGCTTAGTCATCGTGAGGCGGCTGTGCTGCTTGCGTGTGAGGACAGCGAGCTTAATGAAAAAATGTATGCACTGGCGCGTGAAATAAAACAAAAAATTTACGGCAACAGAATTGTTATGTTTGCGCCGCTGTATTTATCGAATTACTGTATAAACAGCTGTGTGTATTGTCCGTATCACGTTAAGAATAAGACAATGTGCCGTAAAAAGCTTACTCAGGAAGAGGTAAGGGCGGAAACAATTGCACTGCAGGATATGGGGCATAAACGTCTTGCACTTGAGGCAGGGGAGGACCCCGTAAACAATCCTCTTGAATATATTCTTGAATGTATAGATACAATTTATTCCATAAAGCATAAAAACGGCGCAATCAGACGTGTAAATGTAAATATTGCCGCTACTACGGTTGAAAATTATAAGCGTCTGAAAGACGCAGGCATAGGCACATATATTCTGTTTCAGGAAACGTATAACAGAAAGCATTATGAGGAACTGCACCCTGCAGGACCTAAGCACGATTACAGTTATCATACTGAGGCAATGGACAGAGCTATGAAGGGAGGCATAGACGATGTGGGTCTTGGCGTATTGTTTGGTCTGGACACCTATGCATATGAACTGGCAGGTCTTTTAATGCACGCGGAACATCTTGAGGCAGTGTTCGGAGTCGGACCGCATACAATAAGCGTACCGCGTATTTGTCCTGCAGACGATATTGATGTGAACGACTTTTCCAATGCCGTACCTGACGAAATATGGCATAAGCTTATTGCCATTATCAGAATTGCAGTGCCTTATACAGGTATGATTGTTTCGACAAGGGAAACGGCGAAAAATCGTGAACGTGCTCTTGAGATTGGTATATCGCAGATAAGCGGCGCGTCAAGCACAAGCGTCGGGGGTTATGTAAAGCCTGAAAGCGAGGAGGAGAATACCGCCCAGTTTGACAGGAGCGACACGCGAACGCTTGACGAGGTGGTAAACTGGCTTTTGGAGCTTGGGTATATACCGTCGTTCTGTACCGCCTGCTATCGTGAGGGAAGAACGGGGGACAGGTTTATGTCACTTGCCAAAACAGGAGCAATACAAAATTGCTGTCAGCCTAATGCGCTTATGACTTTGGAGGAATATTTGTGCGATTATGCGTCTGATGAAACTCAGGAAAACGGCAGACGAGTTATAGAGAATGAAATTGAAAAAATTCCGAATGACAACGTTAAACGCATTGCAAAAGAAAATATAGAAAAAATTCAAAAAGGCGAAAGAGATTTTAGATTTTAAATAATCAAAAGGAGCTGTTATTTTGACAGCTCCTTTTAAAATGTTATGGTAGATAATGTAATATGCGTTTGATTATATAAACTTTTTCGTTTTTCCATCTGTTTGATGTCAAATCGTTGAACATCATTGCGAGGACGTCACTCACAAAGGGAGTGTTTCGATGAATAGTTAACATTACAAAAATTAGTTCATACAGTTCTTCATTTAATAATTCCTCGATAATCATTTTCATTTTTTTGGGTGTCATTTCTTTGCAGTCTGGAGTGTATAATATCCTCCACAGGTCATTGTGCCTTTTAGTCCACTTTAAGAAATTTATTGTGTTGTCTTTTCTGCTTAATTCCATTTAGAAAACCTCCTTTAATAGTCTATAAAAAGAGTATACTCTTTTTATAGAACATTGTCAATATATAAACTGTATTTTATAATAAAATAATAAAGACAGGAGGGCAGAATATTGATAACCTATGAACCATTTTGGACTACCTTAAAATTAAGAAATATGACAACATATACACTTATAAATAAGTATAGAATAAGCAGCAGTCTGATTCACCGACTGCGCCATAATAAACCTATAAGCACTGTTACAATAAATGACTTATGTGAGATACTTGAATGTGATGTTACAGGTATTATAAAATTTACAGAGGATTAATTTTGAAAAGTTGCACAAAAAGCGACCGTCATATTACTGCAATATGACGGTGCTTTTTTTGTTATCCAACGATAAAATGTGGGTATATATAATATATGGATATAAATTCAGAACGGATAGAAAAACTAAGGAGGTTTTGACAATGAAAGAATACACAATGGACGCAATACGAAATGTCGCCGTGATGGGACACGGAAAATGCGGTAAAACAACGCTTACGGAGGCTATGTTGTTTAATGCAAAGTCGGTTGACCGAATGGGAAAGGTTGCCGACGGAAATACCGTAACCGACTATGACGGCGAGGAAACAAAAAGACAATTCAGTATTTCCACGGCAATCGCGCCTGTAGAGTGGAAAGATATGAAATACAATATTATTGATACACCGGGATTTTTTGATTTTGTCGGCGGCGTCAAGGAAGGTCTGCGTGCGGCTGATTCAGCATTGGTGGTGCTGTCGGGACGCAGCGGTGTAAGCGTTGGTACGGAACAGGTGTTCAAATACGCTAAGCAAAAGGGTGTTCCTACTATGTTCTTCGTGAATAAAATTGATGACGACAGAGCCGATTATACAAAAACTCTTGAGGAGATGAAAACAGTTTTCGGCAAATCGGTGACACCTTTTGTTTACCCTATTCAAGAGGACGGTGAGTTCAAGGGATTTGTAGATATTGTAGATATGACGGCTCGCCGTTATGACGGTATTTACAGAGTGGAAATTCCGGTACCCGAAGGAATGGCTGACGTGATAGAGCCTTTGCGTGATATGATTATGGAGGCGGTTGCGGAAACCGACGAGGCGCTTATGGTTAAGTATTTCAATGGCGAGGAATTCACCTTCGATGAAATAAAACAGGCTATACGCACAGGTATTAAAGACGGAAGTATATACCCTGTATACTGTGGCAGCGGTCAGGATAATATTGGCGTACGTTCGCTTATGGACGGTATTGGAAAGTATCTTCCTGCGCCGTCGGAGATTGAAGAAATTGCCCGTAAGGCAGACAATGGAGAGCCTGTGGAACTTGTGCAGACAGCCGAAGAAACGACGGCAGCTGTAGTGTTTAAAACTATTGCCGACCCGTATGTAGGAAAAATGTCGCTGTTCCGTGTGTATTCAGGAGAGGTTAAAGGCGACAGCGTTCTTTATAACCCCAATAAGGACGCTAACGAAAAGATAGGCAAGGTATTTAATTTGTGCGGTAAAAAACAGCTTGAGGCTAAGTCTATAAAAGCAGGTGATATAGGCGCTACGGCAAAGCTTGAAGTTACAAAGACAGGTGATACTCTTTGTGAAAAGGGTAAAAATATAATTCTGACAGGTATTGAGTTCCCTGCGCCCGTGCTTTCAATGGCAGTTAAACCGCAGCAGAAAGGCGACGAGGAAAAAATTATCGGCGGACTAACCAAGCTTACCGAGGAGGACCCGACATTTACAGTTTCAAATAACACCGAAACAAAGCAGACGCTTATAAACGGTCAGGGAGAACAGCATATTGACGTTATAGTCAGCAAGCTTAAAAATAAATACGGAATAAACGTGGTGCTTGAAGAACCTGTTGTGCCGTACCGTGAAACCATAAAGGGCAAGGCGACCGTTGAAGGCAAGCATAAGAAACAGTCCGGCGGTCACGGTCAGTACGGTCACGTTAAAATTGAGTTTGAACCCGGTATTTCCGAGGAAATGATTTTTGAAGAAAAGGTGTTTGGTGGCGCTGTGCCGAAGAATTACTTCCCTGCAGTTGAAAAAGGTCTGAGAGATTCCTGTCAGAAAGGTGTGCTTGCAGGTTATCCGGTGGTAAATCTGAAGGCTACGCTTTTGGACGGCTCATATCACCCTGTTGATTCGTCGGAAATGGCGTTTAAAACAGCGGCGTCAATAGCCTACAAAGAGGGCTTGAAACAGGCAAAGCCTGTGATTTTGGAGCCTATAGGATATTTAAAGGTGTATATACCCGAAAGTATAATGGGTGATGTAATAGGAGATATAAATAAGCGGCGAGGTCAGATTATGGGTATGGGCGAGAGTGATAAGGACGGACTTAATATGGTCGAGGCGGAGGTGCCTATGTCCGAAATGTTTAAGTACGCGACTGATTTACGCTCTATGAGCCGCGGACGAGGTGTGTTCAGCTTTGAATTTACACGATATGAACAGGCACCGGAAAATATTTCGGCAAAAATAATTGCTGCCGCAAACGTTGAATAAACAGTCCTTCTCAATTTGTTTTGCCCCGTGCAGCATTTGGCTGTTCGGGGCAGAACTGAGTCAGGTAACAATATTGCAATATGTTTAGTTATTTTCACTAAAGAATAAAAACATTTTTTGTGAATTATACGACTAACATTTTCCTTGAAAATATGTTATCATATATATAACATAAAAGTTACAAAGTAAATTATGCACTCAAACGGCAAAAGCTCTCGGTCTTTTGCTGAATTTAAATTAGATGAGAGGGGACTACAATTATGGCAGATTTACAATTAAAACACATTTACAAAAGATATGCAGGCGGTGTTACGGCAGTTAGTGACTTTACACTGGATATCGAGGACAAGGAATTTATTATCCTTGTAGGTCCTTCGGGATGTGGTAAGTCAACAACGCTTAGAATGGTTGCAGGTCTTGAAGAAATTTCCGAAGGTGAGCTTTACATCGGCGGACGTCTTGTAAATGATGTTGCTCCTAAGGACAGAGATATAGCAATGGTTTTCCAGAACTACGCTCTTTATCCTCATATGACAGTATTTGAGAATATGGCGTTTGGTCTGAAACTTAGAAAGACTCCTAAAGACGAGATTAAGAAGCGTGTTACGGAGGCTGCAAAAATTCTTGATATTGAACATCTTCTTGACAGAAAGCCGAAGGCTTTGTCAGGCGGTCAAAGACAGCGTGTTGCTATGGGTCGTGCTATCGTGCGTAATCCTAAGGTATTCCTTATGGACGAACCGCTTTCAAACCTTGACGCTAAGTTGAGAGTTGCAATGAGAACAGAAATTAAGAAACTTCATAACAAACTTCAGACAACTTTTATCTACGTTACTCACGACCAGACAGAGGCTATGACAATGGGTACAAGAATAGTTGTTATGAAGGACGGTATTGTACAGCAGGTTGATACACCGGCTAATCTTTATTCAAAGCCTGTAAATATCTTCGTTGGAGGATTTATTGGTTCACCGCAGATGAACTTTGTTAATGCTATGCTTTCAAAAGAGGGCGACGGTATGTATGCGTCATTCGGTGATAATAAGATTAGAATTCCTGACGGTAAGATTACTCCTGAGCTTGAAACATATGTAGGTAAAGAGGTTGTTCTTGGTATCAGACCTGAGGACATTCACGATGATGAAGCATTCCTTTCAAGTAAACCTGACGCAGTATGTAATGCGTATGTTGAAGTTACTGAAATGATGGGTGCGGAAACATACTTGTACTTACAGGTTGCAGGTGAGCAGTTTACAGCGAGAGTTAATCAGCGTTCAACAGCTCAGACTGGCGATACGATTAAAGTTGCATTTGAAACAAATAAGCTGCACATCTTTGATAAGGATACTGAGCTTGCAATCGTACACTAATTTAAAAAGTTTATGGCTATCGCATTTGCGGTAGCCTTCTTTTTATGTTAATTTAGTGTTGGCATAAAGTAAAAAGTGTGGTAAAATATAAGAAGAGATTAAAAAAGGGGTTTTGTATTTATGGCAGAGGATAATCAGTTTGCAAGAACTCAGCTTTTGATAGGCAGTGACGGACTGGAGCGTTTAAAAAATTCGCGTGTTGCGGTGTTTGGTATCGGTGGTGTCGGTGGTTATGCAGTTGAGGCACTTGTAAGGAGCGGTGTAGGTATAATTGATATTTTTGATAATGATACCGTGTCCGTTACAAATCTTAACAGGCAGATTATTGCAACTTATGATACTATAGGTAAGTATAAAGTAGATGTGATGAAGGAACGGGCAGAAAGTATTAATCCGAATATTGTAGTTAATGCATACCGATGTTTTTATATGCCTGACACTGCTGATGAATTTGACTTTAAAGATTATTCATACGTCATAGACGCAGTCGATACCCTGACCGCAAAACTGGAAATTATACTTAGAGCCAAAAAAGCTGATATATCTGTAATAAGCTGTATGGGAGCAGGTAATAAGCTTGACGCGTCACGTTTTGAGGTGGCAGATATTTATGAAACGTCAGTTTGTCCTCTGGCGCGAGTTATGCGGCGAGAGCTGAAAAAAAGAGAAGTTTCAGCGTTAAAAGTTGTGTATTCAAAGGAGGAAACTATTTCACCGCATTATACGGAAAATGCAGAAAGCAAAGGTAGTTTAGGGCGTTTGGCGCCTGGGAGTGTGGCGTTTGTACCATCAGTGGCAGGATTAATAGCGGCAGGAGAAGTAATAGCCGATTTAGTAGGAGGAAATAAGAAAAATGAAAAATAATGTAATAAGCATACTTTTTGTTTGTCACGGCAATATTTGCCGAAGTACAATGGCTGAATATGTTATGAAAGATATGGTGAAAAAGAAAGGGATTGAAGATAAGTTTTATATTGATTCCGCAGCGACAAGTACTGATGAAATCGGAAACGGAGTTCACCACGGAACACGAAAAAAACTACAGGAGGTGGGTGTGCCTGTAGGTAATCATCGTGCCGTACAAATTACAAAAAGTGATTATGATAAATATGATTATATTATTGGAATGGACGGTCAGAATTTGCGTAATATGCACCGTATGCTGCCTGATGATAGAGATGGAAAAATTTCTCTTTTGCTGGACTTTACAGATACACCGCGTGATATTGCAGACCCTTGGTTTACGGGAGATTTTGACGCGACATATGACGATGTTATAAAAGGCTGTACCGCTCTTTTAGAGAGGATTTTAAAAAGGGAGTAAGTTATGGGAGTAAGTATTATACGCGGCGGAATATCGTCGGGTAAAAGCGAGCTTTGTCTGAGCCAAATAGAAAAACTTCATAAAGAAAATCTGAACGCGCGTTGTATAATGATGGTGCCTGACCACTACTCTTACGAAACAGAACGGCGTCTTGTTGAAAAATTCGGAGGTACAGGTCTTAATAATATTGATGTTTTAACGTTAAGGCGTATGTCGATAAACTGTCTTAGTGCACGTGATTTGAATCATCTGACTGAATCAGGCAAGCAAATGCTTATTTATAAAGCTGTAAATGCCGCCTGTGAAGAGGTAAAGAGTACGGAAGGAATGGATATGTCTTTGCTTGCAGCAATGCAGAAGCAGGGTTTTTTAGACGTTGCCGCCTCTCTTATAAGTGAGATGAAACGTTATCTTACAACACCTGAAATGCTGATTCAAAAGTCTGAAGAGGTTGGAAATAACCGTACTTTGAAAAATAAGCTTATTGTTCTTGGCACAATGTATTCAAAGTATTGTGAGTATATTGACGAATCGGAGTGTACTGACAGTGATGATGATTTGTATACGCTTGCGGAGAGTATTAAAGACGGAAATGAGTTTGATTCAAATACATATATATGGGTAAATCGATTTGATAAGTTTATGCCTCAGCAGTTGTGTGTAATACGTGCATTATTGGATAAGGGTGTTCATATGACAGTCAGCATATGCTGTCCGATTGCAGAAAACGAAAGTGAACGTGAGCTGTATATACAGACCGAAAAAACCGTTGATACAGTGATGAGGCTTGCAGAGGAATACGGCTTTGAAGGTGAGTTTTCATCAGGCAAGGCGTTGTCACATCTCGGTGATAAGCCGGATTTATATAAATTACTGCGTTATTGGACCGATGACTTTGAATATAAAGAAATACCGGCGAATATGTCTTTATTTCAGAGCAGGGACGCATACGGTGAAATAGAGCGTACCGCCTGTCAGATTGTTGATCTTGTACGCGACGGTGGTTATCGTTATCGTGATATTGCGATTTTATGCGGTGATGAAAATGAGTACAGACATCTTGTAGAGGCTGTGTTTGGCGAGTATGACATACCGTATTTTACCGACCGTAAAATTATTCTGAGCGATCACCCCATAGCAATGCAGATTTTATCGCTTATCGGGATAATAGGCGACGACTGGAGTTATGACGCTGTATTCAGATATCTTCGCGCAGGATTTATTTACAGGCGTACAGAACGCGGAAAATACACTTTTTTTAATACGATAAATCAGGAGGAAATCGACGAGCTTGAAAATTTTGTTTTGAAATATGGTATACGCGGCAGAGGCAAATGGTTGTCGGAAACTGAATGGGTATCCGAGAATGATATTATGGGTACTGCGTTTAATGATGAAAGTGAAACAGAGGTAAATGAAGAAATTGAAAAACTGAGATGTGAGATAACCAAACCGATAGCTGAATTTGCTGCGGCGGTAAAGGGAAAAAAGACAGCGGAGGAATTTGCCTGCGCTTTGTTTAAGTATCTGGAAGATATTAACTTGTATGCAGGCTTGAAATCAGATATTGCGGTGTTCAGAAAGAACGGTGAAATGAACCGTGCCGAACAGTTTACAAAAATATGGAATCTTATTCTTGATGTGCTTAATCAGACGGTAACTGCGCTTGGCAGTGATAAAATGACTTTAGAGGAATTTGGCGAATATATGAGCGTCGGACTGTCCAAGTGTGAAATACGAACAATTCCGTCGGCTATTGATCAGGTTTATGTGGGAAGTGTGGAACGAAGCAGTCACGCGAATGTACGCGCTATGTTTATTGTAGGAGCAAAAAACGGAACCTTCCCGACAAATATAAAAACAGAGGGCTTTTTATCAAATAAGGACAGAAATACGCTGAATGAAGAATATGGGATTGAGCTTGCTCCCGATACAAAAAAGAAAATGGACGAGCAGTATTTTAAAGTGTACAGAGCTGTTGCGGCGGTAAGTGAAAAGCTGTATATGAGCTATTCTGTACAAGATGAAACGGGACGTGCTCAGAGTGCGTCGCATATGCTGTTGGATATACACAATAAATTCCCGAAAATGACGGTTGAGGACAACTTGTTAAATGACAGCAGAAACGACGGAATATATCTTTCCTCGCCTAAAGCAACCATACACAAAATGCTGATAAATCTTTCAAAACGGCACGATGGAATCAGAAATCCATTATGGGGTATAGTGCGCGAATGGTATGAGGAAAATCAGGAATGGAAAAGGGTTTTATCACTTATGGACAGAGCTGATTACTATAACAGACGCGGAATAATGCTTGATAGTGATATTGCCGCTATACTGTATGAAGGTAAGCTGACTTACAGCGCAAGCAGAATAAATACCTTTGCAAGATGTCCGTTTGAGTATTTTCTAAAGTATGGTCTTGGCGCTTATGAAAGGGACGAATGGGACATTACTCCTGCAAATATGGGCAGCTACGCACATCGAGTAATAAACGATTTTTGTTTGGCGGTTGAGGACGGAGCCGAGAGCAATGACGATAAGATAAATGCTTGGCGTTCACTTGATGAAGTGAAACGCAATGAAATTCTGGGAGGTATTATAGATACCGCGTGTGAAAATATTATGTCGTCTAATATGCGTGACAGAGAGCGTACAGCAGGAATATTGCGCCGTATGGGCAAGACTGTTTCGGACGCGGCAATTCTGGTGCAAAAAAGTCTTTCATCAGGTAATTTTGCCGAGGTTGGTATGGAGTATGAGTTTGAAACAGATTTAACAGATAAGGTGGCTGTACGCGGTATTGTTGACAGGCTTGACAGTTGTATTGACGACGGAAAAGTATATACGCGCGTCATTGATTACAAGACGGGAAAGACCGAATTTAATATAGTCAATATATTTAACGGTTACGATATGCAGATGGTAATTTACGCTTTGGCGGCGAAGCAGATGTTTAAGAATTCAGATGTGTCAGGTATATATTATACGGCGGTGAAAAGCGCATACCGTCAGCTTACGCCAACAGTTACAGAGGATAACGTACGTGAAAAAAATCTTACCTCGCTTACTCTGGACGGTGTGACATTTGCGCCGGAAAACGAAAAAGAAAAGGCACGTATTCTTTATAATATGGATAACGGCTTTTTTGAAAACCGTGAAAGTGCATTTACGCGCGTCAAGCTGGACAAGGCAGATGAAGTTGTCGGCGTGGGTACGTTTGATGAAATAAACGGGCTTATGGAGCACGTTAAAAATACAATAATTAATATTGACGAACGTACTCGGAACGGTGAAATCCAATTAAATCCGTATGCACCGAATGGTAACAGTGTATGCGCGTACTGCGGTTACAGCAGTGTATGTAAATTTGACGAGGACAGAATAAATGAGCGTGTCCCTGAGGGAACCTCTGAGGAAATATGGGAAAGAATGAAAACCAAAGGCAGCGCACTGAAAAGCGGGGTGAAACAGAGTGACTAAATGGACTGACGCACAAAAGCAGGCTATATATGAGCCGTCGGGAGAGGGGAGTATTCTCGTATCGGCAGCGGCAGGTTCAGGTAAAACGGCAGTGCTGGTAGAGCGTATAGTTAATATGATATTAAACGACGGTATTTCGATTGATGAACTTCTTATTGTGACATTTACCGAGGCGGCGTCCGCTGAAATGAAAGAGCGTATAATATCGCGGATAAATGACGCATACCGTGAAGCGGCGGCAATAGGAGATGTTGAGCGCGGAAAGCATTTAAAGGAACAAATGCGGCTTACTCCTGCGGCTGATATAAATACGATTGACGCGTTCTGCCTTGGTGTGGTTAAAAATAATTTCCATATCCTTGGTATAGACGCAGGTTTTGGAATTATGGATAAAAACGAGGGTGAGCTTTTAATTGACGATACTTTGAGTGAACTGTTTTTGTCACTGTATGCGGCAGAGGAGGAAGAGGATAGAGCGCGTTTTCTGCGTCTTGCCGATATATATGCCTCAAACCGCGACGACGAGGGGTTAAAAAAGGTTGTACGAAAAGTGTATGGTTTTATACAGTCTTTTCCGGAACCTATGAGGTGGTTACGGGAAAAAGCAGATATGTACAATAGTGATATGACCGAAAGTGAATGGCTGCAAAAAGTAATAATGGGCGGCAGGCGTGAATATATTGTCAAACGCTGTAAGGGCGAATGGAGCGATATATATAGTGAAATGCTTGCAATTGCCGAAAAAAATTCAAGCGAGGCAAACATTTTTTGGGGCAAATTATGGAGTAATGTGTGTGCCTGCAATAACGCTTGCAATGCGTTGGAAAGTGCGGATTCGTGGGATAAGCTTTACGAGTTTTACAAAACGTATATTGAGAAAAAATCGTATCTTGGAAGCGCAATGAATAAAATTCCTGCAAAAAAAGAAGTATCAGACGAGGAATGGCAGATGTTTTATGACAGGTATGACGAGCTCCGCAATTTTTTCAGAGAAGAATGTCAAAAATTGCCGCTGCATAGTAAATCAGAATACAATGATTATGTTCACGGTGAGGAAATAAAACAGACAGTTGATGATATTGTCTGGCTTACCGAAAAATTCAGCGATAGTTTCAGTGAGAAAAAGAGCCGTAAAAATGTTAAGTCTTTTTCGGATATTGAACATCTTGCTTACAGTCTATTCAGTAAAAATGAAAATATCCGCGGCGAATATGCGGAAAAATACAGGGAAATACTTATAGATGAATTTCAGGATACAAACAGTCTGCAGGACGCCATATTCACGCTCATTTCACGAAATGAGAACAATATGTTTATGGTTGGCGATTTAAAGCAGAGTATTTACCGCTTTCGAGGCGGCGACCCGACTGTATTTAAGAATAAAAGCCGAAATTTTATGAGCGAAAACTCCGCTGGCAGACGAATTGTACTGTCGCAGAATTTCCGCAGCAGACAGGAGGTTATAACAGGTATTAACTCATTGTTTGCCGGAGTAATGTCGGACGAGGTCGGTGACGTCGAATACAACAGTGACGAGGAATTAAAGCGCGAAAAGGAAAGAGAGTGTTATACCGAGGTCTCAGGCAATCTGTTTAACAGTGAAATAGGCTATAATTCAGAGCTTTACCGCATAGCCGTAATTGGCGATGAGGCGGAAGAGGACGTTACAGCAGACAGGGCGGAGGCAGCGTTTATAGCCGATAAAATACGTTCCCTAATAGACGGTCATTATCAGGTTTATGACAAGTCGGGGTATAGGAATATAGAGTACCGCGACATTGTTATTTTAATGCGCTCGATAAAAGGCGGCGGAGAGATTATGCGTGAAATGCTTGAAAGCCGTGGTATATCGTCATTTGTGCAAAAGGAAGAGTATTTTGCACGACGTGAAATAAAGCTAATGCTTTCGCTTATTTCAATTATAAATAATCATATGCAGGATATACCTCTGGTCGCGGTTATGCGTTCGCCTATCGGTGATTTTACCGAAAATGAGCTTGCGCGTATTAAAATAGGCAGCCGCACAAGGTCGTTTTATAAGGCGGTAAAGGGATATAAGTCAGGAGCAGAAGAGCTTTCAGACGAAGAAAAACGGCTTAGAAACAAGTGCAGAAAATTCATATCCGACCTTGACCGCTGGCGTGGGTACGTGAGAATGAAGTCAATTGCCTCGCTTATATGGACGCTGTATGAGGAAACAGGATTTTACGACCTTATGGGTGCGCTTGAAGGCGGTGAGGAGGCTCAGGCAAATTTAAAGCTTTTATATGAGAGAGCAAAGAAATACGAGGAATCAGGCTTTAAAGGAATATTTAATTTTATACGATATATTGAGCGTATGGAAAGCAGAAATGAGGATATTGCGGGCGCAAGACTTGTGAGCGAGGGTCATAATGTAGTGAAGATTATGACAATTCATAAGTCTAAGGGACTTGAATTTCCTGTTGTATTTCTTGCGCGTACAACGAAAAAGTTTCTTTTCACCAATCCGAGGGACGAAAACAGAGTAATGCTGCATAAGGACTTGGGAATAGGTGTTGATTACTATAACTATAATGATATGTATTGCAAAAAGCTGGTATTTAACGAGTATATTAAAGAGGCTAATAAGCGTGAATATTTGTCGGAGGAAATGAGACTGTTGTACGTTGCGGTTACGCGCGCAAAAGAAAAGCTGATTGTTACAGCGGCAAATGTTTATAAGGACAGTGAGGCTTGCAGAAATCAAATTGACGAATGGCGTGAAAGCTATTTTAATAAGAAACTTACGCCGAGGATAAGCGAGAGCGCCCGTTCTTATGCCGATTGGATAATACCTGCAGTGGAGAGTAACGGACAGGGCTGGAAATGCACGGATACAGAGCTTATGAGCGTTGCGTTTGACGCGCAGAGCGACAGTGGTGAAAAGGAAATTGTAATAGAAAATACTGATAAAATCCGTGAATACGTTAAAAAAATCCTTGAATTTAAGTATGAGTATCCTCAAAGCGGAAACGTTCCTGCAAAGACTTCGGTAACGGCAATAAAGGAGCTTGAGGACGCGGAAATGAATCGCTCGGATGAACCTGTATATATGACGCAGAAACCTCAATTTATGCGTACAGAAAAGCTTGGGGCACAAATTGGTACCGCGCACCATCAGGTTATGGCGTTTATTGATATACAAAAGCTGCGGCAGTGTGACTGCGGCTTTGAGGAAACTGTTAAGAGTGAAATAATTCGTATATATGATGAGGGTCAAATTGAAAAGTCTATTGCTGAGGACGAAAAAATAATTGAAACAATCTGCAATAATGTGTGCGGTTTCTTTAAGAGTGATATGGGTAAAGCTGTATTGTGTGCAAAGAATGTTTATCGTGAACGTCCGTTTGAAATCAGTATAACGGCGAGGGAATATGATGCGTCACTGGGCGAGGAGTATGGTGAGGAAAGTATTATTGTACAGGGAATTATTGACCTGTATTTTGAGGACAATGACGGAAATATAACGCTTGTCGATTACAAGACCGACTACTGCAAAACGCCCGAAGAACAGCAAAAAGTTGCTGACCGTTATAAAAAGCAACTGGAGCTTTACGGACGAGCAATGGAGAAAATATTGCAAAAGCCTGTAAAAAATAAATATTTGTATTTATTTTCCGCACAAAGTATGGTAAAATTAGATTAGAGGTGAAGATAAATGACACAATATGGTAATTTTAATGTGAACAAAAAAAGTAAGCGTAAAAAAATAATTACCGTTGCAATTGTTGCGGCAGCAGTAATTATGGCTGTAATATATATAATCGGTTTGATTGCCGGCAGTGACGGTGCAGATAAGGAACGTGTTTCGTCTGCGGTTGCTGAGAATGTAAAATTGAAAGAGCAGGTAAGTGAAATGAGTGAGCGTATAGCGTTTCTTGAAAACGAGAATGAGGAGCTTGCCGCTCAGCTTGCACTGGCACCGACTCCCGTGCCTACGGCGGAAGTGCCTGAGGAAAGTATTGCACCTACCTCAACACCAACTCAGAACACTTCGCCAAGAGGTGACATATAAAAGAAAAAACCGCCTGCCGGCGGTTTTTTAATACTTATTTTTTCGGAACAGTTTCCCAGTCCTTTAAAAATCTTTCGATACCCTTATCTGTAAGAGGGTGATTAATCATCTGAGCAATTACGTTATAAGGAACTGTTGCAATATCACAGCCTGCGCGTGCTGCGTCAATAACGTGAATCGGGTGTCTGATACTTGCAGCAATGATTTCTGTTTTAATATCGTGCAGCTTGAATATATCTGCAATTTCCTCAATTAAAATCATACCGTTAGAACCAATATCGTCAAGTCTGCCTAGGAACGGGCTTACAAATGTAGCGCCTGCGCGTGCTGCTAAAAGTGCCTGTGCTGCTGAGAAGATAAGAGTTACATTGGTCTTGATGCCAAGCTTTGTGAGCTGTTTAACTGCTTTTAAACCCTCTGCACACATAGGTATTTTAATAACAATGTTCTTGTTAATAGCGGCAAGTGGTTTTGCCTCCTCAACCATTTTGTCTGCCTCAAGCGAAATAACCTCTGCGCTTATCGGACCGTCAACAATTGTTGTTATTTCCTTCACGACTTCAACAAAATCTCTGCCTTCTCTTGCGATAAGCGAAGGGTTTGTTGTAACACCGCAAATAACGCCCATATCATTGGCTTGTCGTATTTCGTCAACATTGGCTGTATCTACGAATAATTTCATTTTGAATTCCTCCTAATTAGTTTGTTAAATTTATTATACAAAATTTTTCCTGTATAGTCAATAGGCAGGGTGGAAAAATTATTAATAAAAACCTCGTTCTTCAGAACGAGGTTTTTTGTATACCGTTATTTTAAATTATTCTGTTTGTGATGTATTGTCAGCTCCTGCGTCATCTGTTGCAGGTGTATCAGCTTCTATATCAGTACTTGCCGCGTCTATATCAGCGTTGTCATCAGCGCTTTGCTTTGAGCTCTCTTTCTCGGCTTTTTTAGCCTCTTTTTCACTGTCGATTCTTTCCTGTCTTTGCTTTTCCTCGACAGTCTGTCTTACTTCACCCCACAAAGTTTCTACTGTTACGTCCTCGCCAAGACCATAATACTCTTTAAATTCATTAAAGCCCTCCTCGCCGACATATGCGCCGCAGGTTGCCTTGTTTACAGCCTCGCCCCAAGGAGTGTCATCATTAACATCGTCCGGTAATTGAAGCATTTTCTTAAAATCTTCTGTTGTTCTGCCGTATGACTGAGCCATTCTTGAGAAAGGAATGTTATTGTAAGCGGCACTTTCGGTTGTATTTGCAGGCATTTTTTCAGGAAGACCAAATTCTTCAAGGAATTCGTCAAGCTCCATACCTGACATTTCAGCAACTTCTCCTATTGTACGTCCGCTTATATTTACATATCCCTGTCTGTTATACTTATTAAGCATTGACGGAAGATATACAATAGCCGCGATTACAAGTGCGATAACAACTACAACTGCCGCTGCTATTGCCACGATTGCTCCAACGTTTGATTTCTTTTCTACAGCGATATTTTCGTCTGCAAGCTGAGTTTCAACAACTCCGAAGGCATCGGTCTGTTCTGTTGTCTGCTCATTAAGTACGCTTTCTTCTGAATCTATGCTTACCGCCTCTGCGATAGCTTCCTCAGCGGCGTCCTCTACAGCGTCTATTGCGTCGTCTGATTCGTCGGCAGGTTCTGCATTAACGACAGCCTCTTCAGGAGTTTCCATATCGGTGTCGTCAGTTGCTGCAGCAGTATCGTCGTTGTTTGTATAAACGGGAGTTTCCTCGTTCGGAGTGTCGTTTACAGGAGTTTCACTAACCGATACTTCTTCGTTTTCATTTTCTTCGTTAAAATTCTTTTCTTCGTTCACTTTTAATTCTCCTTTTTAAAATTATTCCGCAGGCTCTGCGCTGGTTTCAGGCGCGTCACTGCTTTCGGGAGTGTCGGCAGCATTGGCTTCTTCCTGCTTGGATTTAATAAGCTCTTCCAGTTCACCCCAAGTTATATCATCATTGTCAAAGCCGTACTGCTCTTTTAGCTGATTGAAGTTTTCCTCGTCGCCGATAACCGAAATTGCAGGCATCATAGGAAGGAAATCTTTCCAAAGAGTGTCCTTTGTTGCTTTGTCTGTAAGCTTTGTACCCTCCAGAACTTCTTCAGCTGTCTGTTCGCCGCCGTTGTACTTTAAGTAGTTTTCAAGCGTCATATTATCCAGCATTTCAGTTTCACCGGTATTTACGGTAATTGTTTCATTAAGAGTCAAACCGTACTGAGCAAGATAATCCTCTACATCTAAATCAGCCTGTCTTGCAAGATAATCGACTGTAGCTTCCGCTCTGCCCTCCTGAATTGCCTTGTCCTTAATGTTTGTTGCAATTTTTCCGTATGTCGCATATACTGCTACGGCAAGTATTGCTACGATAACAACGCACATTATAAGATTTAAAATCTTATCGGACTTTGTTGCTTTCTTCTGTTCGTTCATAAATTTTAAAATCCCCTTTCATTGGTTATTCAAGTATACTTATACAATATACCACTTTATTCATAAAAAATCAATATTTTTTTTATGAATTTTTTGTTACATCAACTTTAAATACAGTAACGAGGTATGAAGAAAATTATATTCAATAGTATTATGCTCCGAGTTTATGCTTGTTACACGCTATACTGTTCATAACGGATATTTTTCGTGTCAGGAGCGCAGTAAAAATTAATGTTTTATTTACTTGAACAATTTTTGAAGATGTGTTACAATACAATAAAAAAAAGGAGGAATAGCTATGGCAAAATATACATACGAGCCGAAGGGAGTGTGCTCGGTGCAGATTGATTTTGAAATTGAAGAAGGTATTGTAAAGAACGTACGTTTCACACGCGGTTGTAACGGCAACACGCAGGGTATAGGCGCGCTTGTCGAGGGTATGCAGGTGGACGAAGTTATAAAACGCTTAAAGGGCACAAACTGTAACGGAAGGGGTACCTCGTGTCCTGACCAGCTTGCTCGTGCTCTGGAACTTAGCAAAGAACAGTAATAAAAACATATTTTCCTTCATATACTGTATATAGACACTCAGTATATGGAGGTTTTTCTTTTGTATGAAACTACTTTAAGAAGAAGTTCGATTATAAGATACGCCGCTTTTGCGCTGATACTTGCTGTGGGTTTTGGCATTGCAGCTCTGTCACACGGGACAAGCGTACAGACAGAGGAGGTAAAACTGTATTTTGTAGACGCTCAAATGCTCAGACTTATTCCCGTTAAGACAAGTATTCCGCAGATGTCTGCCGAAAAAATGGCGAAACGCGTAATCAGCGAGCTTATTGAAGGACGTGACGACAATCCTAAAATCCGCCGTCTTATTCCTGATGAAAAGGGTTGTATGACAGTAAAGGTAAAGGATAGGATTGCATATGTAAATATAAAGAAGGAAATGCTTGAGAGCGTTCCCGACGGACGTGACCTTGAAGTTTTGACAGTGTATTCAATTGTGAATTCGCTTACAGGTCTTCAGGGTATTGTTAACGTGCGTTTTACTATCGAAGGTGAAAAACAGCGCGACTTTAAAGGGTATATTGATATGCGTGAAACGTTTATTCCGGATTATTTTGTATAATGTATAAAAAAACAGTTGAGATTTAAGTTTGTTTATGATAAAATTATACTGAATAAGCAGAGTTGAGAGGAGTAATAAAATGGCTATTCACGTTATCAATGAGGCAAAGCGGTGTCTTAATTGTAAAAAACCTATGTGCCGTGAGGGCTGTCCTATAAATACGCCTATACCTGATATGATACATACTTTCCTTGAGGGAGATATAAACAAAGCAGGTGAAATGGTTTTTGAGAACAATCCTCTTTCAATTGTATGTTCGCTGATTTGTAATCACGAAAAACAGTGCGAAGGTCATTGCGTTCTTAATCACAAAGGTTCGCCGGTACATATAAGCAGTATTGAAAATTACATTTCCGAAAACTATTTTGATAAGCTCGGTTTTTCGGGTATTCCAAAAAACGGAATGAAAGCAGGAATTATTGGTTCAGGACCTGCAGGCATAACAATAGCCGTAATTCTGGCTCAGCGAGGTTATGATATAACAATTTTTGAATCCAAGGAAAAAATAGGCGGAGTATTGCAGTACGGAATTCCGGAATTTCGTCTGCCAAAGACTATTCTTGCCAGATATAAAAGAAAGCTCTGGGAGCTTGGAATTAAAATACGTCCGAATACTTCAATCGGTACTACAATCAGTGTGGACGATATGTTCCGCGACGGCTACAGCGCTATATTTATCGGTACGGGAGTTTGGCGTCCGAACACTCTGCATATAAAGGGCGAAACACTTGGAAACGTACATTATGCCATAAATTATCTGACAAACCCTGATGTTTACCGTCTGGGCGATACCGTAAATATTATCGGAGCGGGAAACAGCGCAATGGACGTTGCGCGTACAGCTTTAAGACACGGCGCAAAAAAGGTTACTGTATTTTCACGCAGCGACCATCTTGCGGCAAGTCAGCGTGAGGTTGACTATGCAAAGATTGACGGAGTTGAATTTGTGGTACACGTTGAACCGGTGGAAATTGTAGATGAAGGCGTTGTGTTTGTTGACCTTGAATGTGACGGTCACGGTAATTTATCGCCTGTACGAGGTACGGAAAATCTGTATCCTGCCGATTCAACTATTATTGCAATCAGTCAGGGACCGAAGGACAGAATTGTATCGACAACAACAGGTTTGGAGGTTAATGAAAAGGGACTGCTTGTTACAAATACGTTCGGCGAAACAACACGTGACGGTATTTTTGCGTCGGGCGACGTTGTCCGCGGTGCGAAAACGGTGGTTGAGGCAGTAGCTTATTCAAAACAGGTTGCAGACGCTATGGACGAATATATGAGGGGAATTATGAAAGGGCAGGACCTTTAAGGTATTAATGAAGAAAATAATGGTAATAATAGGGCAGTACAACGTACTGCCTTTTGCATTGTTACAAAAACTTAATATTATGTTTACATAATATATATTGGTTTTTGTTGACGGCGGCGAAGAAATATGCTAAAATTAAATATATATGTAAATTTGAATAATGATATGCTTAATATTTGGAGGTAAACAGTGAAAGTTAGATTTAACGTCAGAAGATATTTTCAGGTGCTCGGCGTGTCACTTGCAGTAGTAATTGCGGCGGCGGCAGTGTGTATGGGAATGGATTTTACGGGAAGGAACAATACTGAACTTGTTGATAATACGTCTACCGTAGCTGCGGCAGACGGTAAAATTAATGTGCTTTTAATGACGACAGATATTGACGGTCTGCGTACTGACGCAATGATGCTTGCAAGTTTTGATACAGAAACAAAAGTGGTTAATATGATGTCAATTCCGCGTGATACGCGTATGTACATCGGAAACCGTTATCAGAAAATCAACGCCGCTCACGCGTATATGAAGAATGGCGTAATCGGCGGTCCTACTGCTGCTTGCGAGGCGGTTACGCGTATAACTGGTATACCTATTAACTATTATGTAGATTTTACGCTTGATGCCGTAGCGCACGTTATAAATGAGCTTGGACCTATTGAGTTTACAATTCCAGACCTTTACGGCGACGGAGTGGGAATGGTTTATGATGACCCTGTACAGAGCCTTCATATAAATCTTCCGCCGGGAACATACAAGCTTGACGGTTCGCAGGCGGTGCACCTTATGCGTTACCGTCACGGAAACAGAGATTCAAGCGGTAATTTTAAGGGATATGTAAACGGCGACAAAGACAGAGTTGAAATGCAGCAGAAATTCCTGAAAGCTGTTATTGACCAGAAAATGAATGCGTCGCTGATACTGAAAATACCATCAATATTTAAAACTGTAAATTCAGAAATGAAAACTAATTTTACAGTAAGCGACGTAGTGAAATACTCAAAGTACCTTTCGGGTTTTCAGAGTGAAAATATTCATACTCACGAGTTACCGGGACGTTTTGACGAGGTGACTATAGACGGTCAGAGGGCTGATGTCTGGGAGGTTGATATTGAGGCGACGCGTCAGCTTGTTCAGACGGTATTCGGATATCCGGCTGATACTATAACGATTGACAATCCAAATGGTTCAAGCGAATCAGATAACGGCAGCAGCAAAAAGGTGTCAAGCGGTTCGTCAGGCTCAGGAAAATCTGATAAGTCAGAAACCTCTTCAAGCTCGGGAAGTTCATCAAATTCAGGCGGTTCGTCCTCAGGTTCGGGCAGTACGTCGGGTTCTTCGTCGTCGTCTGATAAGACCGGTACGTCAGGTTCAAGCTCGTCCGGTTCGGGAGGTTCATCAAATTCAGGCGGAAGTTCGTCCGGCTCGGGCGGTTCATCGGGTTCATCTTTGGGTACGGGTACAAGCGGTTCGTCAGGTTCGGGCGGCAGTTTGTCAGGCAGTGACGATGATGACGACGATGAAGATTATGCTGATAATATACATTCGTCTAATGATGATGACGAGTAATTCAAAAAAATATGAAAAAATCGTAAAAAAAGCTTGAAATTATTGGATTGATATGATATAATATCTAAGAAAGATGAATATACTATATTCAGAAAGAGTGGGTTTGCCCACTCTTTCGTTTGTAAAATAGGAATTTATTTGAACAGCATATAATCAAGGAGGAAAGAATGGCTAATAAAACAGAAATACAGGCGCTTGCGGCAGGTGAAAGCATAGCGGCGGCGCAGGGCGTATATATTGTTGATGTTGACTACAGCAAATCTGCTGACGGATACTCGCTTTGTTATTATATTGACAAAGAGGGCGGCATAGGAATAGATGAATGTGAAAAGTTTTCCAAAGCGATTGAAACAGTTTTGGACGAGATGGATTTTATTGAAACAAATTATACACTGGAAGTTTCGTCACCGGGGGCGGACAGACAGCTAAAAAAAGAGCGTGAGTTTCTTTATTATGTCGGCAGAGAGGTTGATGTCAAGCTGTATAAGGCTGAAAACGGAGTTAAAGAATTTTCAGGCACTCTCAAAGATTTTCGGGACGGTTCGGCATTTATTGAAACGGAAAATGAAACAAAGGAAATTCCCGTCAAGCAGGCGGCTTATATAAGATTGAGATTTGAATTTTAGAAAGGAATGATTATAAAAATGGAAAAGGGATTAATTGAGGTTTTAATGGAGATTTGTGACGAAAAGGGGATAAGTCCTGACGTGCTTTTCGACGCATTGGAGGCGGCTCTGGTTGCTGCATATAAGAAAAATTTTAATTCCTCGCAGAACGTTGAAGTAGTAATTGACAGAGAAACAGGCGGAATAAAAGTTTTTGCTCAGAAGACTGTTGTAGACCTCGTGTTTGAAGAGAATGAGGAAATTGAACTGGAAGACGCGCGTAAAATTAACGGAAATTACGAATTGGGCGATATTGTAAATATTGAAGTTACACCGCGTGATTTCGGAAGAATAAGCGCAATGACTGCAAAGCAGGTTGTAACTCAGAGAATACGCGAGGCGGAAAGAGGAATAATCTTTAGTGAGTATACTGAAAAAACCAACGATATTATTTCGGGTAAAATCGAACGAATGGAACGCGGAAATGTGTTTATTGATATCGGTAAAATTGAGGCTATGCTGCCTGAAAAGGAACAGCCGAGAGGTGAATCATATGAGCTTGGTCAAATGCTGCGCTGTTATGTCAGCGAGGTAAGAAGCGGTACACGCGGTACGCAGATAATTGTGTCAAGAACGCACCCGGGACTGGTTAAGCGTTTGTTTGAAACAGAGGTTCCCGAAATAGGCGAAGGCATAGTGGAGATTAAGAATATTGCCAGAGAGGCAGGCTCAAGGACAAAGATAGCCGTTTATTCAAACGACCCGAATATCGACGCTCAGGGAGCTTGTATCGGACCTAAGGGTACTCGTGTTCAGAATATAAGTGATGAACTGAGAGATGAAAAGCTTGATATAGTAAAATGGAGCGAGGACCCGACAGAGTTTATTACAGCAAGCCTTAGTCCAGCAGAGGTGATTTCAACGGATATTGACGAGGAGGAAAAGACTGCTAAAGTGGTTGTCCCCGAATCTCAGCTGTCACTTGCAATAGGTAAGTCGGGACAGAATGTAAGACTTGCGGCAAGACTGACAGGTTGGAAGATTGACATTGTTACTGCAGGTTAAAACCTGCTGTATTACCGTGAATTAAACCATTACACGAAAGGAATTTGCATTATGAAACACATACCTATGAGAATGTGTGTGGCGTGCAGGGAAATGCACCCTCAGAACGAACTTATAAGGATAGTGCGCGATAATTCAAGCGGAGAAATAAAGCTTGACGCGGATAAAAAGCTGTTTGGGCGCAGCGCTTATATTTGCAGGAATACCGAATGTGTAAAACTGGCAAAGAAAAAACGCGGACTTGAACGCGCTTTTCAATGTGCGGTTGACGGTGAATTATATAATACGGCGGAGGATATGATGTGAAAAATAATTTTCTCGGACTTCTCGGATTGGCAAAACGCGCAGGCAAGGTAACAACAGGCGAGGATTTATGTAAAAAAGCAGTCAAAAGCGGAATATCAAAACTGGTTATTATTGCGGAGGACGCTTCGGATAATACGAAAAAATCAGTTGTGAATTCGTGTGAGTATTATAAAGTCAGATATATTACCGCATTTGATAAAGCGGAACTGGGGAAGTATACGGGAGCGGAAAGCCGTTCAGCCGTATCAGTAAATGACGACAATTTTGCGAAAGCAATTTTAGATAGAGTAGATAAAATCCAAGGGTAAAAAGAAAGGGTGAAACCATATGGCAGAAACATTGAAACTTGGTGAAATTTCAAAGAGTATTAAAATTACCAATAAGGATATAATAGCAAGGCTTGCAGAATTCGGGGTAGAGCTTAAAAGCTCTTCAAGCGTAATAAACGAAGATGTTGCAGGACTTATCCTTGACATATACACACAGGCAAATTCGGTTACGGAGGAGGAACTGCAGGAGCTTAAAGCGGAGGCTGAAAAGAAGGCAGGCAAAAAGGAAGAAACTGCTGAAACTCCTGTTAAGACAGAGGAAACAACATCAGAGAAAAAGGAAAAGCCTGAGGAAAAGAAACCCGAAAAAGAAGAACCGCAAAAGACAGAGGAAAAGCCTAAACACGAAAAACATAAAAAGGTTGCAAAAAAACAGTCGGGACAAAAAATTGATTTAAGCAATATTGACCACTCAAACACAGAGGAGGAATATATTGTAAAGACAGAGGAAAGAAAGCGTCACGTTGATACACGCCAGACGGTTGTTAATCTTGACGCGATTGAAACTCGCGAGCGTATTGAAGATATGGTTCCGGACCATATTAAGATGGATAAAAAGGGCGGTAAGGTAAAGAATAATAAAAAGGGCGCGCCCAATCTTAAAAATCGCCGTGAAAAAGAAAAGCCGCAGCCGAAGAAGGAAATCAAGGCAAAGGTTATTACGGAGATTGAAATCCCCGAAACAATTACAGTCGGAGAATTTGCCTCAAAAATGGGTAAGACTTCGGCAGAAGTAGTTAAAAAACTTATGATGCTGGGTGTTATGGCAACTCAAAATCAGGCGATTGATTTTGAAACGGCTCAGCTTATAGGTGACGATTTCGGTATAACGGTTAAACAGGAAGTCGTGCTGACAAAAGAAGATATACTTATGATTGAAACCGAACACGAGGATAAGGAAGAAGATTTGGTTTCACGTCCGCCGGTAGTAGTAGTAATGGGTCACGTTGACCACGGTAAAACGTCGTTGCTTGACGCAATCCGTCATACAAGCGTAACTGAAAACGAGGCAGGCGGTATTACCCAGCATATCGGCGCATACAGCGTAAAGCTAAATGATAGAATTATAACATTTCTTGATACTCCGGGTCACGAGGCGTTTACAACAATGCGTGCGCGCGGCGCTCAGGTGACTGATGTTGCAATACTGGTGGTAGCGGCTGACGACGGTATTATGCCGCAGACAATAGAGGCAATTAACCACGCAAAAGCCGCAGGTGTATCGATAGTTGTGGCAATTAACAAGATAGATAAGGAAGGCGCTAACCCTGATAGAGTAAAGCAAATGCTTGTTGAGCACGAGCTTGTTCCTGAGGAATGGGGCGGTGATACTGTCTGCGTTGAAATTTCAGCTAAGAAACAGATGAATATTGATGGTCTGCTTGAAATGGTACTTCTGGTAGCTGATATGCAGGAATTAAAGGCTAATCCAAACCGTGATGCGCAGGGTACTGTTATCGAGGCGGAAATTGATAAGGGACGCGGTCCTGTTGCTACAATTCTTGTACAGAACGGAACTCTGAATGTAGGTGATTTTGTTATTGCAGGTACAACGGTCGGCAGAGTTCGTGCTATGATAAACGACAAGGGCAGACGCGTGAAAACAGCAGGTCCTTCAACTCCTGTTGAGATACTTGGTCTGTCAGAAGCTCCTTCGGGCGGAGATACATTTATGGTGGTTGCAAACGAAAAACTTGCACGTGACGTTGCTGAGCAGAGAAAGCAGCAGGTACAGGAAACTAAATTTAATCAGGTTGTTAAAGTATCTCTTGATAATCTGTTCAGTCAGATTGACGAAGGTAATATGAAGGAACTGAACGTAATTATTAAAGCTGACGTTCAGGGTAGTGTTGAGGCGGTTAGGCAGTCGCTTGAAAAGCTGTCAAACGACGAGGTAAGAGTAAGAGCAATTCACGGAGGCGTCGGCGCTATTAACGAATCCGATGTAATGCTTGCAAACGCGTCAAACGCAATTATTGTCGGCTTTAACGTACGTCCTGACGCAGGCGCTGTAGCGTCTGCAGAACAGCAGGAGGTTGATATAAGACTTTACCGTGTAATCTATCAGGCAATAGAAGAGATAGAGGCGGCTATGAAGGGTATGCTTGACCCTGAATACAAAGAGGTTGTACTGGGTTATGCGGAAGTACGACAGACATTTAAAGTATCGAATGTCGGTACAATTGCCGGCTGTTATGTAACGCAGGGTAAGATTCAGCGTAATGAGCAGATACGTATTGTGCGTAACGGTGTTATTGTCCACGAGGGACACATTGACAGTCTGAAACGTTTTAAGGACGACGCAAAGGAAGTTGCGGAAAACTTCGAGTGCGGTCTTGGTGTTGAAAACTTTAACGATATTAAAGAAGGCGATATTATAGAATGTTTCACTATGGAGGAAATAGAAAGATAGGAAACTTCTTGAAAGGAAATAAAAAATGGCAAGAATTGATAAAATCAACGAGGAAGTAAAACGAGAGCTTGCAAATATTATACGCGAGCTTAAGGATTCGCGTATACCTATTATGACAAGCGTTGTGACAGTGAATGTTACTAATGATTTGCGTTATGCCAAGGCATATATTTCCGTAATGGGAGATGAAGAAACAAAGAAAAAAGCTATGCAGGGCTTAAAAAGCGCGGCAGGATTTATCCGCCGTGAAATGGGAAAACGCGTAGACTTAAGATATACACCTGAATTTATATTTGAACTTGATAACTCTATTGAACACGGAGCGAATATAGAAAAATTATTGAATAATTTAAATAACAAGTGATAGATAAGTAACGGGGGAGAATTTTATGGATTCTGTTATTGACAAAATAATAAAAGCAAAGTCTGTTGCGATACTTCCGCACGTCAATGAGGACCCTGACGCGCTCGGCTCGTGTTTTGCATTTCAGAAGGTAATGCGCCTTATGGGTAAAGAGGCAGTAATATATGTCAGCGGAAAAATTGAGGCGAGATTGGATTTTATCGGAAACGATTATGTGATGTATAACGGGGACAGCTGTTATAATCACGATTTATGCGTATGTCTTGACTGCGGTGATATTGAACGTATAACAGAGCGTAAAGTAATATTTGATAAAATAGGAAATACGGTTAATATAGACCATCATTTTACAAATACGCGTTTTGCAGACGCAAATTACGTTGACGGAACTGCGGCGGCAACAGGAGAGATTTTATTTGACTTGTTTAAAGAAATGCAAATAACGCTTAATTCAGAGATAGCGCGTGATTTGTATATAGCTGTAAGCTCTGATACAGGCTGTTTTAAATACAGTAATGTAACGCCTAAAACAATGCATACGGCAGCGTCGCTTTTGGAATATGGTTTTGACCACGCCGAGGCGGCAAGACTGCTTTTTGATACGGAAACTCTTGAGGCGGCAAAGCTTAAAGCTGAAATTACAGAAGGAATTAAGTCGTATGCAGACGGTAAAATAAAAGTTGTTGTAACAGATGAACGAGCAGGTGAAAAATATGGTATATCAAAAGAGGATATACCAAATCTTGTTGATATTCCGCGTAGAATTGAAGGTACGGAGATTGCAGTCTGCATAAAGCATATTGACGACGGTTTTCGTATTAATCTTCGTTCAAACGGCGCGGCAGACGTTGCGAAGGCGGCTATGACCTTCGGAGGCGGCGGACATATAAAAGCTGCCGGTGCAACGCTGCATTGTGATACGGCGGAGGACGCGTTAAACGCAGTGGTTGAGGAATGTAAAAAAGCATTGGAAGGTGCCGAATGAACGGTATAATTATTATTGACAAACCGCTTGGAAGAACATCACACGATATGGTGTACGAAATGCGGAAGGTTACAGGAATAAAAAAAATCGGACATACGGGTACGCTTGACCCTATGGCTACAGGCGTACTGCCAGTATGTATCGGCAGCGCAACAAAGATGGCGGATATGCTTACACTGTCCGATAAATCTTACATAGCCGAGCTTGTTCTCGGAAGGACTACCGATACGCAGGACGCTGACGGAAAGGTACTTACCGAATGTGAGGTTAACTGCTCTGAGGAGGAAATACGCTGTGCAGTAAATTCATTTGTCGGTGAAATAGAACAGGTGCCTCCAATGTATTCGGCAATAAAGCAAAACGGGAAAAAACTCTATGAACTTGCAAGACAGGGGATTGAGGTTGAGCGCAAGCCGAGAAAAGTTACTATAAATTCAATAGATATTCTTGAAATCAGCGGTGAGCGTGTTAAAATTGATGTTTCCTGTTCCAAGGGGACATATATAAGAACACTTTGCGAAGATATAGGTAAAAAACTGGGTGCTGGAGCGTATATGAATACGTTAAGACGTACAAGAACAGGACAGTTTACAATAGAAGAAAGCCATACGTTAAGCGAAATAAAAGAGCTTAAGGAAAACGGCGGTATAGAGAGTATTATTATACCTGCAGATAGAATGTTTGTAGAATATCCGTCGGTAATGCTTAATCCTAAGCAGGTTAAAAGTGTTACAAACGGAGTTGCAATGACATACCGTGAAGGGCAGGAGGGACAAACATACCGTGTGTATGATAACGAAAACAAATTTTTGTGCATATCCCGTATTACCGACGGCAGGCTTAAACTTATAAAGTCTTTTTGGAGTTAAGGGGGAAACGATGGAGGTTATAAGAAACGGTACCCATTATGATGGTACAGCAGTTGCATTGGGCAACTTTGACGGACTTCACGTTGCCCATATGACTATAATTAGAAATTGTATTGATTATGCGAATAACAATGGTTTAAAGAGCGGTATTCTGCTTTTTGATGAAAATACAAAATATCTTACCCAAGGTGAGATTAAGCTGATAACCCCGAACAGGCTGAAACTGGAGCTTTTGGAGCAGGAACAGCTTGATTTTGCGTATATGGAGAAATTTGACGAGGATTTTATGAAGAAATCACCTGAGGAATTTATCAGGTATCTTGTGAATAAGCTCCATATAAAGGCAGTTTGCGTGGGATATGATTACAGCTTTGGCTATAAGGCGCAGGGGGACGTACCGCTTTTGAAGGAATACGGTCAGAAGTATGGTTTTGAAGTGCTTGTGACCGACGCGGTAAAAATTGACGGCAGAATTGTCGCAAGTACATATATAAGAGAGCTTGTGCAATCAGGCAGGATTCAGGACGCGGCGCATTTTTTAGGACGGGGATATTGTATTGAGGGCAAAGTTGGTGAAGGCAAGCAAAACGGCAGAAAAATGGGTGTAAGAACCGCAAATGTAGACTATACTGATAATATGGCTCTGCCGTGCGACGGAGTTTACGCAGGGGTGACATATGTCAGGGAACGCGCATACAAGAGTGTAATAAACATTGGCAAAAATCCGACGTTTAATGCACGGGAAAGAACCATTGAAAGTCATATTCTCGGCTTTTCGGGTGATATTTATGATGAGTATGTTCGGGTATGCTTTTTAAAGCGATTAAGAGATACTGTAAAGTTTGACAGTGTTGAAAAACTTCTTGAACAGATAAATAAAGACATTGAAACGGTAAAAAATATGGAGGTTGAAATATGAATTTTACAAGTGTAATTATGGCGGCAGGAATGGGCACAAGAATGAAATCGAAAATGCCGAAGGTTATACATAAGGTGTGCGGTAAGGAGATTTGCCGCTGGGTAATAGACGCCGCGAAAAATGCAGGCTCAGACAAGGTCTGCACAATTGTCGGACACAGAGCTGATATGGTTAAGGAAATACTGGGTGATATATGTGAATTTGCACTTCAGGCTGAACAGAAGGGTACAGGACACGCAGTTATGCAGGCGATTGATGTTATAAAGTCAGCAAAAAAAGAGGTAGTGATTTTAAACGGAGATATTCCGTTGATTACAGCGGAATCAATAAAGAAGGCGGTTAATTATCATAGAGAGAACGGTAATCAGGCGACTGTTATTACCGCAGTGCTTGACGACGCGACAGGATACGGACGAATAGTGCGTGGAGATGACGGCGGTGTAAGAAAGATTGTTGAGCAAAAGGACGCAAACGACGAGGAAAAGAAAATAAATGAAATAAATTCAGGTATGTATGTCTTTGACAGTGAATCTCTTTTATATGCGCTTGAAAAACTTACTCCTAATAATGCGCAAGGTGAATACTATCTTACCGATACTCTTGAAATACTGTTAAACGCAGGTAAAAAAGTCGGCGGTTATGCTATAGCCGATAATGACGAAATCCGCGGTATAAATGACAGAATACAGCTTGACGAGGCTGAAAAGATAATGCAGAAACGGATTAATGAATATCATATGCGTAATGGAGTTACAATTCGTAATCCGCAGAGCGTATGTATTGAAGATGACGTTGAAATCAGTTCGGACAGTGAAATTTGCCAGAATGTTACAATTAAGAGTGGTACAAAAATCGGTTCGGATTGTGTAATCGGTTCCGGCAGTACACTTGATAAAGCGGTAATCGGCGACGGCGTAAATGTAATCAGCTCGGTTATTATTGAATCGGAGGTCGGCGCAGGTACGAACGTCGGACCGTTTGCGTATATCAGACCTAACTGTAATGTCGGCAGTGATGTTAAAGTTGGCGATTTTGTTGAACTGAAAAATTCAACCATAGGTGACGGAACAAAAATTTCCCATCTTACTTATATCGGTGACAGTGACGTCGGAAAGGGTGTAAACTTCGGTTGCGGAACAGTGACTGTAAATTACGACGGTAAGAAAAAGTACAGAACTGTAATTGGTGATAACTGCTTTATCGGCTGTAATACAAATCTTGTTTCGCCTGTAAATGTCGGCGACGGTGCATATATCGCCGCAGGGTCTACAATTACAGACGATATTCCCGAGGATAATCTGTCAATCGCAAGAGCAAGACAGGTGAACAAAGACGGCTGGAAGGACAAAAGGAAATAAGTTTTACGGAGAGTAAATTATGTTAAAAAATATTTTTGGGCAGATAAAAAAATCTGCCTTTTTTAAGCGTGAAGAGGACAACAACTCGCTTGCGAGTTGTAGCGGGCAAACTGCTTGCAGTTTGTGTTGGCGTAAGAAGGACAACAACTCGCTTGCGAGTTGTAGCGAGCAAACTGTTTGCAGTTTGTGTTAGCGTAAGAAGGAGATAATACCAATGTATCTTATAGTCGGGCTCGGCAATCCGGGCAAACAATATGATATGACGCGTCATAACATAGGATTTCACACGATTGACTATATTGCGGAAAAATACGGCGCGCGTATGACAAAGCTTAAATTTAAGGCGGTATACGGAGAATGTATTGTTGCGGGAGAAAAGGTATACCTTGTAAAACCGCAGACATATATGAATTTGAGCGGTGACAGTGTGGCTGAAATGGCTCAGTTCTATAAAATACCGCCAGAAAATATAATTATTATTAATGATGATATATCGCTTGATACGGGCAGAATAAGGATAAGAAAAAAAGGCAGCGCAGGCGGACATAACGGACTTAAATCAATTATTCTCCGTCTTAACAGCGACGAGTTTCCGAGAGTGAAAATGGGTGTGGGAGCCCCGAAACACGATGATTATGACCTTGCCGATTTTGTGCTCGGACGTTTTACGAAAGAGGAAATTCCCGTAATGGAAGAGGCTATAAAAAAGGCGGAAGGCGCGGTGAGCGAAATAATCAAAAACGGAACAGAAAGCGCAATGAATAAATATAACGCTAAATAGTGGAGAAGAAAATGAATTTTTCTGATATTTTAAACGATTATACGCCCTATAAAGGGGTGGTACAAAATCTTAATAATACGCCTATATCTGTAGCAGGTATAGTTGAAACGGCGCAGGGACAGCTTATTTACGCACTTAGCAGAGAAAATAAGTCAAGTGCGCTGGTTGTATGCTACAGCGATATGGAGGCTAGAAAGCTGTACAGCGATATGGAGCTTTTCAGTGATAATGTGCTGTATTTTCCGACCAAGGAATATATTTTTTATAATATTGAAACTTCGGGACATCAGAATGAGCACAAACGTATTTCGGTTATAGAAAAGCTTGCCTCTGACAAAAACTATATTGTTGTCACAAGTCTTGACGCGGTTTTGCAGTATACTCTTGACCGTGATGTACTGTCGGATAACAGCATTAAATTTGAGATAGGAAAGCGTTTTAATCTGGAGGAGCTTGCGGAACAGCTTGTTGTTATGGGATACTCCCGTGAGGACAGTGTGGAGGGCGCAGGTCAGTTTGCATTGCGCGGAGGAATACTTGACGTATTTCCGCCTGACAGCCCGAATCCTTACCGAATAGAATTTTTCGATGATGAAACCGACTCAATACGCGAGTTTGACAGTTACACTCAGCGTTCTCTGGATAAGGTAGAGTCGGCGCGCATTGCTCCTGTACGCGAGGCGGTTATAACTGACGAAAAGCGTGATGAAATAATAGCGGAAATAGAAAAACGCATACGTAGTGCAAAGCGTAAAAAGAGTGATGAAAGCGTATTTATCGAAACATCAAATTCGGATATAGAAAGCTTTAAGGAACAGCGGTATTTTCCGTCGGTTGATAAATATGTATCATTGATTTATGAAAAAATCCCTTCAATACTTGACTATTTTTCAAAAGATGATTTAGTATTTGTAGTCGACCCGAAAAGAATTTGTGAGAGAGGTAAAACGTTTGAATGGGAAAAAAATGAGCAGATAGCTGAGCTTAAAGAAAAGCGTATACTTGGTGCGTACAAGGACAATTTTTACCGTTCATATTCAGAGGCGGTAACGGGATTTTCGTCAAAAAGGCTTATTGCTCTTGATGTACTTTCACATTCAAGCACAGATTTTAAATACAAGCACCTTGAAACATTTACAACAAAAACAACGGTGTCATTTCACGGTAAGATTGAATATCTGTACGAGGATTTAAGGAACTGGCAGAATAAGAATTATACCGTGGTAATTTTGTGCGCGTCACGTGGGCGCGGTGAAAATCTTGCGGGAACTCTTGTGGATAAAGGTATACGGGCAAGGTTTATTTTTGCTGACGCGCGCGACGACGGGATTAAGTTCAATAAAGGCGAAACGGTTATAATACGCGGCGAATTGAATAAGGGCTTTGAATATCCTGAAATGGGCTTTGTTCTTGTCAGTGACCGTGAAATTTTTGAAACAAAAAAGAGCAGAAATAAGCGTAAAATTGAAAATGCAAACAGAATAAAAAATTATACTGACATAAGTGTAGGCGATTATGTTGTACATCAGACACACGGTATAGGTCAGTATATGGGAACGCAGAAAATGTCTGTAAACGGTGTTACTAAGGATTATCTTAAAATCCAGTATCACGGAACAGATTCGCTGTATATACCGATTGACCAGTTAAATCTGCTGTATAAATATGTAGGTAACGCAGATAAGAAACTAAAGCTTAACCGACTTGGCGGAAGTGACTGGAACAAGACAAAGCAGAGAGTTAAACAGTCTACGGCGGAGCTTGCAAAAAAGCTTGTAGCGCTCTACGCACAGCGTGAAAAGGCAAAAGGCTTTGCATACAGCAACGATACGCCGTGGCAGCGTGATTTTGAGGACACATTTCAGTATCAGGAAACAGACGACCAGCTCCGTTCAATAGAAGAGGTCAAGTCTGATATGGAAAGCGTAAAGCCTATGGACAGACTGCTTTGCGGAGATGTCGGTTTCGGTAAGACGGAGGTTGCTCTAAGGGCGTCGTTTAAGGCTGTAGGTGATTCAAAGCAGGTTGCGTATTTGTGTCCTACGACAATTCTTGCAATGCAGCATTATGAAACGTTTTTAAAGCGTATGGAAAGCTTTCCGATAAAGGTAGAAATGCTGTCGCGTTTCAGGACTGCCGCGGAGCAGAAACGTATTTTAAAGCAGGTAAAGACAGGCGAGATTGATATAATAATCGGTACGCACAGAATATTGTCAAAGGATTTGGAATTTAAGGACTTGGGACTTCTTATAATTGACGAGGAACAGCGTTTCGGTGTTGCCCATAAGGAGAGGTTAAAGGAGTTAAAGCAGAATGTTGATGTTCTTACAATGACCGCAACTCCGATACCGAGAACGCTGCATATGGCAATGACAGGTGTGCGTGATATGAGCGTACTGACAGAGCCGCCTGAAAACCGTTATCCCGTACAGACATATGTACTTGAGGATAATCCTGCGGTAATCGCGGACGCCATCAGAAATGAACTTTCGCGCGGCGGTCAGGTGTTTTATTTGTATAACCGTGTGCAGGGGATCCATAGTAAGGCGGCGTGGATACGCTCGCTTTTTCCGGATATAAATGTAGCTGTAGGTCACGGCAAGATGAAGGAAGACGAGCTTGAGGACATAATGTATGATATGGTGAACGGCAGGACTGACGTACTTGTCTGCACCACCATAATTGAAACAGGTCTTGATATACCAAACGCAAATACAATTATTATAGAAAATGCCGATAAAATGGGATTGGCTCAGTTGTATCAGCTGCGCGGACGCGTAGGACGTTCAAACCGTGCGGCATATGCATATCTGACTTATCATAAGGATAAAATTCTGTCTGAGGTTGCCTCGAAAAGACTGCGCGCCGTAAAGGAATTTACGGAGTTTGGTTCAGGCTTTAAAATTGCTATGCGTGACCTTGAAATCCGAGGCGCAGGTAATATACTTGGACCTGAACAGCACGGTCATATGGACGCTGTAGGTTACGATATGTACTGTAAGCTCCTTAAAGAAAGCGTTGACGAGGCTCAAGGAATTAAAGTTGAGGAGGACAGCGATGTTTCAATTGATATAAACATTGACGCATATCTTCCTGAAAGCTATATTAAGAATCATAATCAGCGTATTGACATATACAAAAAAATTGCGGCAGTGGAAACAGAGGACGATAAGTTTGAAATCGAGGACGAACTGATTGACCGTTTCGGAGATATTCCTAAACCTGTACAGAATATTATTGACGTGGCGGCGCTTAAAGCGCCTGCAAAGAGTGTGGGGATAAGTGAAATATCGCAAAGCGGGGATATGCTGCAGCTGAAATTCCGTGAGGAATATGTTGACGCAAATCTTATTATGGGTATGGATAAGAATTTCCCGAAACGTATAAAGCTGTTATCAAGTGAAACTCCTGTAATAAGTTATGCAATGAAGGGTGATTATAAAAATATTCTTAATACCGTAAACAATCTTATTTCAGTTATAAAAGAATTGCAAAATTCGGAAAAATAGTGTACAATGAAGAAAACAGATTTTATTACCGAAAGGAAGGATTAGAAATGGACGCAGTAAAAAGATGGGCAAATGAACGAAGAATAGCAGACCTTATGAAGGTGCTGGAGGACCGTGAGTTCGGCGTTGTTATGGCGCAGGATAAGGACGACGCGAGAAAAATCGTAATGGATATGATACCTGAAGGCTCGACTATCGCAGTTGGCGGCAGTGTAACTCTTAATGAAACAGGTATTCTTGACGAAATCAGGAGCGATAAATATAAGTTTATTGACCGTTACAGCGCGCCTGATTTTGAGGCTATGCTGGATAAATACAGAGAGGGTTATACGGCAGATGTGTTTGTATCAAGCACAAATGCAATAACAATGGGCGGTCAGCTTGTAAATATAGATTGTACAGGAAACCGTACAAGTCAGATTGTTTTCGGACCTAAAAAGGTTATTATTGTGGCAGGAGCAAATAAAATTGTTGAAACTGTTGAAGAGGGTATAAAGAGAGCGAAGTCGATTGCGCCTATGAATGCAAGACGTATTACGCATAAAACTCCCTGTGCCGCTGACGACAATATAAAGTGTACTGATTGTCACTGTCAGGCAAGAGTTTGTAATGTTACAAGCATTGTTGACGGCTGTCACTATTTCCCGAAACGTATTACAATTGTCCTTGTACCTGAGGAACTCGGATATTAATTGAATTACATAAAGAACGTCTTATGACGTTCTTTTTTCGCAATTATGAAAAAAAATCCCAAAATATCTTGATATTAGCAGTGATTTTAGTTATAATAGAATAAGTATAGTAGTACAAAACGAAAGGAATAATTAAAGCGATGGACAGTAATAAACAAATGGCGGAGCTTTTATTTAAAAACATAACAAAAACGCCGGAAGACTATGAAAAATTGTATCCTGAACGTAATTTGGAGGAAGGCGCGGTTGTAACGCGTTTTGCGCCGAGTCCGACAGGATTTCTGCATTTCGGCGGTTTGTTTGCGGCGTTTGTGGAAAAGACAGCCGCAAGGTCAACGAACGGAATTTTTTATCTCAGAATAGAAGATACCGATAAAAAGCGCGAGGTTGAAAACGGCGTCAGCCTTATTGTAAAGGGTTTTGATGATTTCGGAATTGAAATTGACGAGGGTATGCTCAGTGAAACCGAGGAAAAGGGCGCTTACGGTCCGTATACGCAGAGTAAGAGAACAGAAATTTATCAGGCGTTTGTAAAATCGCTTGTTGAAAAGGGACTTGCTTATCCGTGCTTTATGTCTGAAGAGGAATTGAGCGAGATACGCGAAAAGCAGGAGAGTGAAAAACTTCTTCCGGGCGTTTACGGTGAGTTTGCAAAATATAGAAACATTACCGTTGAGGAGGCTGAAAAACGCATTAAAAACGGTGATGAATATGTTGTAAGACTTATGTCACCAGGTAAAGAGGACGGTAAAATTAAGTTTAAGGACGGCATTAAGGGTGAAATTGAAATGCCCGAAAATATTCTGGACGTTGTACTTCTTAAAAAAGACGGAACGCCTACATACCATTTTGCACACGCTGTAGACGACCATCTTATGCGTACAACGCACGTTATCCGTGGCGACGAGTGGATATCGTCGGTGCCGATACATTTGCAGCTTTTCTATCTGTGCGGATTTAAACCGCCTAAGTATGTCCATATTTCACCTATAATGAAGGAGGAAAACGGCGGTAAGCGTAAGCTTTCGAAACGTAAAGACCCTGAGGCGGCAGTGAGCTTTTACAGTGAGGCAGGCTATCCTAAGGGGGCTGTATGGGAGTATTTAATGACGCTGGCAAATTCAAACTATGAAGACTGGCGTATTGCAAATCCTGACGCCGATATTAATGAGTTTAAGTTTACATTCTCAAAAATGAGTAAGGCAGGCGCATTATTTGATATTGTAAAACTGGCAGACGTAAGTAAAAATTATATAAGTAAACTGAGCGCCGAGGAAGTCTATGATATGGTAACCGACTGGGCGGAGGAAAACAATACGCGTCTTTATAAATTGTTATGTGACGACGAGGAATATGCAAAGACGATATTTGCGATTGAACGAGGCAATGCAAAACCGCGTAAGGATATTGCAAAGTGGTCTGATGTTGAAGATTATGTTTCATATTTTTATTCGGAATTGTGGGACAGAAAACGTGATTTTGCCGATAATTTGTCAAATGAAGATATAATAGAAATTATAGAAAAATATATGGATATTTATGATGAAAATGCGTCGGCTGACGATTGGTTCCCACAGGTGCGCGATTTGGCTGTAACACTTGGTTATGCAAAAGCGCCGAAGGAATACAAGAAAAATCCTGATGACTATAAAGGACACGTTGGTGACGTTGCAGGTGTTATACGTGTAGCCGTGACAGGCAGACGTAACACGCCTGACCTTTACGAGATTTTACAGACTCTCGGCAGGGAAGAGGTTATGAAACGATTTAATGAAACAATAGATGAATTAAGGAGATAGGACAATATGGACGAACTAATCAGCAAAAACTTTATTGAGGAGGCAATAGACAAGGATTTGGAGCAGAAAGTATATACTTCTGTCCAGACCCGTTTCCCTCCGGAGCCTAACGGATACCTTCATATCGGTCACGCTAAGGCTATATGTATTGATTTTGGTATGGCGGATAAATACGGCGGTAAATGTAATCTTCGTCTTGACGATACAAACCCTGTTAAAGAGGATACCGAGTATGTTGACGCTATAATGGAGGATATTAAGTGGCTTGGTTTTGAGTGGGACAAGGTGCTGTATGCCTCAGATTACTTTGATGATATTTATGAGGCGGCAATAAAGCTGATAAAAAAAGGCAAGGCATATGTTGATGATTTGTCTGCGGACGAGATACGCGAATATCGAGGTACGCTTACAGAGGCAGGTAAAAATAGCCCGTATCGTGAACGCAGTGTTGAGGAAAACCTTGATTTATTTGAAAAAATGACAAACGGTGAATTTCCTGACGGCGCAAAGGTACTGCGCGCCAAAATAGATATGGCGTCACCGAATCTGAATATGCGTGACCCGATTATTTACAGAATTTTACGCGCACATCATCACAGAACAGGCGACAAGTGGCTTGTTTATCCTATGTATGATTTCGCTCACCCCATTTCTGATACTGTTGAGGGAGTTACACATTCATTGTGTTCTCTTGAATTTGAGGACCACAGACCATTGTATGACTGGGTATTAAAAGAGGTTGGTTATGATAAGCCTTCAAGACAGATTGAGTTTGCAAGAATGAACCTGAATTACACTCTGACGAGTAAACGCCGCTGTCTGCGTCTTGTAAAGGACGGTATTGTTTCGGGCTGGGACGACCCGAGAATGTCTACGCTTTGCGGTATGCGCCGACGCGGTTATACTGCTGAGGCAATACGTGATTTCTGTGAAAGAATAGGTGTTGCAAAGGCAAACAGTGTTGTTGACTTTGCGCTTTTAGAGGCATGTATAAGAGAAGATTTAAATAAAAATGTTCCGCGCGCAATGGCTGTATTAAGACCTGTAAAGCTTATTATTGATAATTATCCCGAAGGTCAGGTTGAGGAAATAGAAGTTGAGGTTAATCCGGAAAATCCTGAGATGGGTAAGCGTACCGTTGAATTTTCAAGAGAGCTGTATATTGAAGAGGACGACTTTATGGAGGACGCTCCGAAGAAATATTTCAGACTTTCACCGGGGCGTGAGGTTCGTTTGAAGGGCGCTTATTATGTAACCTGTACCGGTTGCGACAAGGACGAAAACGGCAATATTACAGCGGTTCACTGTACCTATGACCCCGAAACCCGCGGCGGTGACGCGCCTGACGGACGTAAGGTTAAGGGCACAATACATTTTGTCAGTGCGGCTCACGCAATTGACGCGGAGGTGCGTTTGTATGACAGACTGTTTAACGTTGAAAATCCGTCAGATGAAAGCGGTGTTAATGAATTTACTGATAATCTGAACAGTGAATCAATGGTGGTTCTTGAAAATGCTAAGCTTGAAAGCAATCTTACTAATTTAAGCGTAGGCGATAAATTCCAGTTCCTGCGTCTGGGCTATTTCTGCGTTGACCCTGATTCAACACCTGAAAAGCCTGTATTTAACAGGACAGTGGCATTAAAGGACAGCTGGAAGAAAATCAACAAGCCGACTAATTAAAATTGCCAATCTTACCATTTTACAGACAGGGATAGTATCGGTGTACGGTTCACTATTTGTAAAAATGTCAGGCTGAACAACTTTTTAAAGTTGTCTATTAAACAAAAAAGGAGATACGTGTAAATGGAATATACAAAATATATGGCAGACAGAGTAAAAACAATGAAGGGCAGTGCGATTCGTGAGATGTTTAAGCGTATGGCAGACCCTGAAATTATATCGCTGGCAGGGGGCAATCCTGCGGCAGAATTGTTTCCGAGCGAAGAACTTTCAAAAATTGCGGGAAAAATTCTTATGACAAGTCCAACGCTTGCCCTTCAATACGGTACAACCGACGGTTATCCGAAAATGCGCGATTGTGCCCGTGAACGTGCGGCGAAGGTTAATTCCGTACACGAAGGTGACGCTGTCTTAATTATGACAGGCGCAAATCAGGGAATAGACCTTACAACAAAAGCGCTTATAAACAAGGGTGACAAGATTATTGTTGAAAGTCCGAGCTTTATTGGAAGTCTTAACGCTTTCAGAACGTATGAATCTGAGCTTGTAGGCGTTAAGGTTGACGATGATGGTATGAATATGGACGAGCTTGAAAATGCTCTGAAAAATAATGACGGAGTAAAAATGATTTACACTATTCCTACGTTCCAGAACCCGACAGGTACGACAATGCCGCTGGAAAAGAGAAAGAAAATGCTTGAACTTGCGTCAAAGTATGATGTTATTATTCTTGAGGATAATCCTTACGGTGATTTGCGTTTCTCAGGTGAGGACGTGCCTACAATTAAGTCGCTTGATACAGAAGGCAGAGTGGTTTATGCAGGCTCATTCTCAAAAATTTTATCACCAGGTCTGCGCTTGGGATATATCATAGCTCCTGCTCCGCTTGCTGAAAAGATTGAAATGTTAAAGCAGGTAAATGATGTTCATACGCCTATGCTGACTCAGCTTATGTGCGTAGAATTTATGAAGAAATACGATATAGATAAATATATTGAAAAGAACAGAGAATTGTACGGCAAAAAGTGCAGGACAATGGTTGACGCTATGGAAAAATATTTCCCGAAAGGTAAAGTGAAGTGGGTTGTTCCGGAGGGTGGAATATTCCTTTGGTGTGAGTGCCTGACAATTACGGATATTGCGCCGATAGTAGACAGATGTCTTGAAAAGAAGGTTGCAATAGTTCCCGGTTCAAATTTTGCTACGGATATTTTTGCTCCGTCAAATATGTTCAGACTGAATTATTCGTCGGCTACTCTTGAAAATATTGAGGAGGGCGTTAAGCGTCTTGGCGAAGTTCTGACGGAAATGCTGTAATACTGAAAGGAATGAAAACAAATGGACGATAAAAAAATTATCTTTTCCGGAATACAGCCGTCCGGAACTTTAACGCTCGGAAACTATCTCGGAGCAATACGTCAATGGGTAAATCTGCCGAAGGACTATCACTGTATTTACGCAATGATGGATATGCATACAATTACAGTACGTCAGACGCCTGCGGAATTAAGGCGCAGAACGCTTGAACTGCTGGCTTTATATATTGCCTGCGGAATTAACCCTGATGAAAACACGTTTTTCATACAATCGCATAACCCTAACCACGCGGAGCTTGCCTGGGTGCTTAACTGTTACACATATATGGGTGAATTGCAGAGAATGACGCAGTTTAAGGATAAATCCTCGCGTCACGCTGAAAATATAAACGCGGGACTGTTTACATACCCCGTTTTAATGGCGGCAGATATTCTTTTGTATCAGACAGATTATGTGCCCGTAGGCAAAGACCAAATGCAGCATATTGAAATCTGCCGTGATATTGCTCAGAGATTTAACGCAGTGTACGGTGACGTGTTTAAAATTCCGGAGGGTATGCTACCGAAGGTAGGCGCAAATATTATGAGCTTACAGGAGCCTACTAAGAAGATGTCAAAATCTGACCCTAACCCGAAAGCGTATATTTCAATGCTGGACGATATGAATGTAATAGCAAAGAAGATAAAAAGCGCTGTTACAGACAGCGAGGGAGTTGTTGAATACCGCGAAGGAGATGACACAAAAGCAGGAATAAATAATCTGCTCAGTATTATGTCATCGGTAACAGGTCGTGAAATTGACGATATTGTTAAAGATTATGCAGGCAGAGGCTACGGTGACTTTAAGGCGGACGTTGCAGAGGCAGTCGTTGAAAAAATGAAACCGATACGCGCCGAATTTGACAGACTTGTTGCGGATAAGCAGTATCTTTTGGATATATGTAAAAAAGGCGCCGAAAGCGCAGGAAGAATATCGCAGAGAACTTTAAATAAGGTATACAAAAAAGTCGGATTTGTGATATAAACGGAGGATAATATGAATACAGGAAGTTTTGCAATACTTATGATTTTCACATTTGTGTCGGCATTTATATTCACATTTGTGGCAACACCGAACGTTCGTAAACTGGCATTTCGGATAGGCGAAGGAGCCGTTGATAAGCCGAAGGATGCAAGGCGTATGCACAAAAAACCGATACCGCGTATAGGCGGACTGGCTATGGTGTTTGGGTTTATTGTTCCGCTTATAACAATAATGATATTTTCAAAGATAAGCGGAGATTCGCAGTTCTGGTCACAGTATACGTTTGCAAGCCGTCAGACGACGGGTTTGTTTATGGCGCTGACGGTAATAGTTGTAATGGGATTTATAGACGACTGCAAGGATTTACCTGCAAAGCTGAAGTTTGTGGTTCAGATTGCGGCGGCGCTAATAGTGATTTTTGTAGGTGATATAAAAATAGATGTTTTTACAAACCCGAACTTTTTGAGCGATAACCCTTACTGGGTTCTGCCTGAGTGGCTTTCAGTTGTACTTACCGTTTTATGGATAGTATTTATTACAAATGCCGTTAACTTTATCGACGGTCTTGACGGACTGGCGGCAGGAGTAAGCGCGATAATGTCAGTTTCACTTGTGTTTATATCAATACGTGTCGGTGAATATCCGATAGCGATATTGGGAATTGCGCTGATGGGTTCTTGTTTCGGTTTTCTTCCGTTTAACTTTAATCCTGCGAAAATATTTATGGGCGATACAGGCTCGACATTTCTCGGTTTTATGCTTGCGACGCTGTCCATACAGGGCGTGTTTAAGAGTTATGCAGTAATCTCATTTGCCGTGCCGCTGCTGATTTTGGGCTTACCGCTGTTTGACGCGTCATTCGCGATGATACGAAGAATTTTACGTGGAGAAAGCCCTATGAAAGCAGACAGAGGACATCTTCATCATAGGCTGGTAGATATGGGATTCTCACAGAAACAGACGGTATTTATTCTTTATGCCATAAGCGGTGTGCTTGGAATAACAGCTGTACTCCTTGCAGAAAGCAGTGTTCTGAGAGCGCTTTTAGTTGTAATAGCAATGATTATACTAATTTTAATAGGCGGACTGCTTAGAAACACATACGCTCATTCACACGAGCAGAAGGAGCAATTGCAGGAAGAAAAGGAGGACTAAAGCAAGTGAAAAAATTAAAGGTAATGACTGTTTTCGGAACAAGACCGGAGGCTATAAAAATGGCTCCGCTTGCGTTGGAACTAAAGAAATATGATGAAATAGAGTCAATTGTATGTGTAACGGCACAACATAGACAAATGCTTGATCAGGTGCTTGAAATATTTGGTATTACGCCGGATTATGACCTTGATATAATGAAGGAACGCCAGACGCTTGTTGGAATTACCGCGCGCGTACTGGAAAGACTTGACGAGGTTATAAAAAAGGAACAGCCTGATATTGTGCTTGTGCACGGAGATACTTCAACAAGTTTTGTGGCGGCACTGGCAGCATTTTATAATCAGGTTAAAGTTGGTCACGTTGAGGCAGGTTTAAGAACATATGACAAGTATTCGCCGTTTCCGGAAGAAATGAACAGACAGCTTACGGGCAGAATTTCCGATTTAAATTTCTCACCGACAGAGCAAAACAGATTGAATCTGCTTAAAGAAAACGTGTCGGACGATATAATTTATATTACCGGAAATACTGTTATTGACGCGCTTAAAACGACTGTTCGTGACGACTATGAATTTAAAGATGAATGTTTAAAGCAAATTGATTTTAAAAATAACCGTGTTATTATTGTAACGGCTCACCGCCGTGAAAATCTGGGCGAGCCGCTTGAGAATATATGTAATGCTCTGAAGGAAATCGTAACGGAATATAAGGACGTTGAACTGGTTTATCCTGTTCATCTTAATCCTGCTGTTCGTGAAACTGTATTTGGAATTTTAGGCGGATTGGATAGAGTACATCTGATTGAGCCAATTGACGTTGAGGAATTGCATAATGCTATGTCACGCGCATTTATGGTTATGACTGATTCAGGCGGTATACAGGAGGAGGCTCCTGCGCTGGCAAAACCTGTACTGGTATTGAGGCGCGAAACGGAACGTCCTGAGGCTGTAAAGGCAGGAACGGTTAAAATCGCAGGCGTGGACAAGAACGATATTATACGTCTTGCAAAGGAATTACTCGATGACAAGGACGCATATAATAAAATGGCGCACGCTGCTAATCCGTACGGTGACGGTGAAGCATCGCGCAGAACAGTTGAGGCGATACTTTATGCCTTCGGGTACAGAACAGAAAGACCTGAGAATTTTAAAGTAAAATAAAACCCTGTTGAGGAGGTGCCGCTATGGAAAGCCTGTTAAATAATATAGACCGGCTTTTGAAGGAAAAGCGATTTTCGGAGGTTAAACGTATTGTAAGCCTTGAAAATCCTGCCGATTTAGCGGCACTTTTTGTTGAGCTTTTTGGTGAGGATTTTGAAGAAAAGTCAGAATTTATAATTTTGTTCAGGCTTTTGCCTAAGGATATTGCAGCTGAGGTTTTTGCGTATATGGACGGAGATATGCGCCGTCATTTGATTGAGATGTTTACCGATAAGGAACTGCGTGAAATTCTTGATGAACTGTTTATTGACGATACTGTCGATTTAATAGAGGAATTACCGGCTAATGTTGTTTCAAGAATTTTGAAAAACTCAAGTACGGGTGAAAGAAAAGCAATAAATGAAATTCTCCGATATCCGCGTGACAGTGCAGGCAGTATAATGACTATTGAGTATGTCAGTCTGCATAAGGATATGACCGTATCAGAGGCGTTTGAAAAAATCCGAAGAGTAGGCGTGAATAAGGAAACGATTTATACCTGCTATGTGACAGAAAACAGACGTCTTATCGGAGTTATTACAGTGAAGGATTTGTTTCTTGCGGATGAGGACGAAAAGCTCAGCGATATAATGGAAACCAATATTATATCGGTGAATACGCATGAAGATCAGGAGCTTGTCGGTAATATGTTTCGTAAATATGATTTGCTTGCTCTGCCTGTGGTTGACAGGGATAACCGACTTGTCGGGATAGTTACTTTTGATGATGCTATGGACGTTATTCAGGAGGAAAATACCGAGGACTTTGCGAGAATGGCGGCTATTGCTCCGAATGAGCATTCATATTTCAAAACAGGTATATTACGTCACGCAGGAAGCAGAATAGGCTGGCTTTTGATACTTATGATTTCGGCAACGCTGACACAGATTATTACAAGCAGATATGAAAATGCTTTTGAAACAATACCCCTGTTGGTATCGTTTATGCCTATGATTATGGATACAGGCGGTAATTGCGGTTCACAAAGTTCAACGATGATAATACGATGTATTGCTCTTGACGAAATTCATTTTTCTGATTTTTTCAAAGTGGTATTTAAAGAATTTCGTATATCAATACTTGTATGTTCCGTGCTTGCTGTAGTAAATGGTATCAGAGTATATGTGATGTACGAGCAGAATATTTTGCTTGCGGTTACTATTGCTCTTTCAATAGTTGTAACGGTAATTATTTCAAAGATAATCGGTTCGTCGCTGCCGCTGCTGGCAAAACGCTGTAAGCTTGACCCAGCTATTATGGCAACGCCGCTGATTACAACAATAGTTGACTGCTGTTCGTTGTTTTTATATTTCAATATTGCGACAATAATATTTAATATTTGATTTAAGGAGAATGTTATGGAAAAATTCAGTCTGGACAGAGAGTGGAAGTTTTTTAACGGGGATATAAAAATACCTGAAACAGGAACTCATACTGATTATTATATGGCGTCTAAGGCGGGCGGCGCGCGCGGAGCGGCGTCGCCTGATTTTGATAAGAGCAATTGGGAAACAGTAAATATACCGCACGATTGGGCGGTATATAATAAATTTGAGGAGAAATGGGGACCCTCGCAGGGATATAAGGCACGAGGAAAGGGCTGGTATTCTAAGCGTTTCAGACTTGATGAAAGCGATAGGGGAAAACAGATTTTAATTGAATTTGAAGGGATTTCAACATATTCCGCGATATATTTGAACGGCTCTGTAATCGGCAGAAATTTTTGTGGCTATAACTCTTTTACGGTTGACGCAACCGATATGGCAGTTTACGGCGAGGACATAAATGACCTTGTTGTATTTGTTGACGCAACTGCCGTTGAAGGCTGGTGGTATGAGGGAGCAGGTATATACCGTCACGTTAATTTGTATAAGAAAAATCAACTGCATATTGCGCATTGGGGTGTATTTGTGCACCCTGAAAAAAAGAGCGCAGATGTGTGGGACGCTATTACGGAAACAACAATTGAAAATACATCATATGAAACAAAAGAATTTATTCTCAAATCATATATTCTTGACGCTGAAAACAATGTTGTCGGCAAAGACGAAAAATCGTTTACCGTTGATGGCGGTGACACTGCTGAGATTAGGCAGAATATTTTAACATATAGTCCGCTGCTGTGGGATATTGACACGCCAAATCTTTACAGAATGGTATCTGAGCTTTACGAGGGTGAAACGCTTACCGATAAGCAGGTAAACACGTTTGGTTTCCGAACAATTGAAATTGACCCTGATAACGGATTTTTTCTTAACGGCAGGCGTGTGCCGCTTTACGGAACGTGCAACCATCAGGACCACGCAGGCGTGGGGGTTGCCGTGCCTGACAGCGTAAATGAATACAGAATAAAACTGTTAAAGGAAATGGGCACTAATGCATACCGATGTGCTCACGGTAATCCGTCGCCGCAAATACTTGATTACTGCGATAAATATGGTTTGCTTGTAATGGATGAAAACCGTAATTTTAACACCAGTCCTGACGGTATTAAGCAGACGAGGGATATGGTTATGCGTGACAGAAACCACCCGTGTGTTATTATGTATTCATTGTTTAATGAGGAACCTTTGCAGGGAACCCCGACTGGCAGAAAGCTTGCCGAAAGACTTCAATGCGAGGTTAAAAAGCTTGACGATACGCGTTTCCTTCTCGGTGCAATGAATACAGGTGTAACAAGTGACGGTGGCGCTTGCGACGCACTGGATATAACGGGTTTTAACTACATAACGCACACATATGATGATTTCCGTGAAAAATATCCGAAAATGCCTATGCTCGGAAGTGAAAACGACAGCGCATTTCAAACGCGCGGAGTGTATAAAACCGATTTGAGTAAAAATATTATAGACTGTTATGACAGTGAGGCAGCGCCTTGGGGTAATACCTATCGCGACGGATTTAAGCAGGTAGATACGAGAAAACATATTATGGGACTGTTCATCTGGACGGGGTTTGACTATCGAGGAGAACCTACGCCGTTTGAATGGCCTTCAATAAGCACTCAGTTCGGAATTATGGATACCTGCGGATTTAAGAAAGACGCGTTTTATCTCAATAAAGCCTTTTTCACAACTGAACCGCTTATACACATACTTCCACACTGGAACTGGAATGAAGGTGAACAGGTTCGTGTTATGGCGTATACGAACTGTGAGGAGGCGGAGCTTTTCCTGAACGGTAAAACGCTTGGCAGAAACAAAGTGGACAAATACGATATGACTGACTGGAATGTGACGTTTGAAAAGGGGACACTAAAAATGATTGGTTATATCGACGGTAAAGAGGTATGTTCCGATACTGTCACAACAACAGGAGTGCCTGAAAAAATTATCATAACTCCTCATAAGGATACTGTATATAATGCTTGCGGCGACGCAGTCGTATTTAATATTTCTGTACAGGACAGTGAGGGATTTAGTGTCCCTACGGCAGAAAATCTAATTAGATTTACAGCTCAGGGCGGAGAGATAATAGGAGTAGGAAACGGCGACCCGAATTCACACGAGGCTGATAAAGCGGAGGAAAGACGTCTGTTTAACGGGCTTTGTCAGGTTATTGTACAGCAGACAGACGGTGCCGAAACTGTTACTCTGACTGCCGAGGCAGACGGTCTTGAAGGTGCAGGCGTAAGAGTTGACGTGATAGACAGGGACACTAAACTTGAGTTTGTTCCGTCAGTAAACGAAAGATATATTGTTAAATGGCGTCAGGCAGTAGAATTATTTAAGGAAAGACCTGACCCGAATATAAAGATTGAAGACCACGATATGAATACTTGGGCTGTGGTTACAGTAGGCGGCGATTATGAGAACAGATATAAGGGCGCTACAGGCTACGGACTGTATAAAACCACTGCAAATATTTATGACACAGATAAATATATTGTGTTCCGTGAAGTGATGGGCAATGAAGTTGAAGTCTTTGTAAACGGTGAAGAGAAGTTTAAAGGCGATTGCAGGTGGGGAAGAAAAATAGAGGTTGATGTAAGCGATATTTCAGGAGAGGCTGATATTGCGGTTATTATTAATAGTGCCGAAGAAAAAAGTAACGGCGGTATTTTAAGAACTGTTGTAATAACAGATTAATATCAAGACAGGGACACTAAATTTTAGTGTCCCTGTCTTTGCGGTTTATAAATTTAAATTTTCAATCATTCTCATAATAACTGACGCTGTTTCAGCTCTTGTTGCGTTTTTACGTGGGACAAATTCGCTTTTTTCATTGCCTGTCATTATGGAGTGTGTCGAAGTCCATGTTACGGCATTTAAAGAATATTCTGAAATAGTGTCTGCGTCAGTGTAGTTTATGCTGACATTATTAGAATTGTCATATCCCTTGATTTGTGCGTAACGATATAATATTGCAGCCATTTGTTCACGGGTGATATTCATATTCGGGGCAAATTCTGTATCGGATATGCCATACACAATATTGTTTTCATTTGCCCAGCCAATGGCATTTTCATACCACGAACCGTTTTCAATATCAGTAAATTTCGGTGCTTTTGTTTCGGGTTCATTTTCAATTCTGTATAAGACGGTTACAAACATAGCTCGTGTGAGAGGAGCGTCAGGTGCAAAGCAATTATTGCCGACACCCTGCATTAAGCCTTTTTGGCAGATATACTCTATTGCCGTTTCCGCCCAGTGACCTGAAATATCAGTGTATTCGGATTTTTTTTCAGGGGTGTCTGTGGCTATGGGTTTGCTATCTTCGGGTTTTGATGTTTCAAGCGGTTTTTCGTTTTTAGATGAACCGCCGCCGCGTGAAGGTGAATGTCCGTTTTCTTCAGTGTAATCTTTTGTGAAAAACACAACTATTTCATCACCGTCTTTTAAACCGCAGGCTCCCATATTCACTTCAGGCATTTTTCCGTTAACCTTATACAGCCAGCCTGAATTTTCACCTTCATCCAGTTCTTTTATTGTGGTTCCGTCAGGCGTAGTGATTGAGTAAACGTAACTTCCTTTGTTGTCATATGAATATCCGTTTTCGGACAATGCTTTTTTAAATATATCAAAAACGTTGGTGGTTTCATCAATATTTTTATAGCTTATATCGGGAATAAGAGTTTTATTGCTGCTTTGCAGTCGGAAGGAAACATTGATTTTTTCTTCAACAGCAAACGGCTTTGTATTTACGGGAGTTGATTTTCCGCGTACTACAAGGTCGGCATTTACTTCCTGATAATACAGGTCTGCAAGGTCGGCATAGTCTGCATATGTGTCAGGGTCAAGTTTGTATAGTTCACCGTATTTACCGAGAGTTTCGCTTGACAATGCACTGTTTATTGTGACTGATTTGGCATTTTTCTGCAACGATACAAGTAAATTCTCGTGATTCACCGCCGCAGGGTTACTTGATTTAAACAGACGCCACGCTTCAAGCTCTTCCCAGCCGTTTAACGGTACGGGTACAATGCCGTGATTTACTTTGTCAGCATTGTTTCGTACCCAGACAAGACCGCCGTTTTCTTCATATACCTCAAAGAAAGGTAAAAGATTTTCGGTGATGTTTCCGCATTCTGTATTTTTGCCTTTTATTCCGTCAAAGTACGCTGATTTTACTTTTGACATTAACTCTTTTTCTCTGTTAATTTCTTCTTGGGTAAGAGCCGGAACCGATATGTTGAATGACTTTACTGCTGAGATATTAGCGGCTGTATCAGTAATTGTAACGCTTACGACACCCGACGCATTTTCTTTGCCTGCTGCAGGACGATATACTTCAACGCGCGCGGCATTGTTTACGTCGGGAGCTTTAATAACAGATGGGTTACTGCTTGTAATTGTTACAGGATAGTATTTTCCGTCTACTTCAAAATCACGCGTAGTAGGGAAGGAGATGTCGTTGTATGCCGTATATACATTATTGTTGTTTTCAAGACAATCGCCTGTTACTGCGTCGGTAAGACCTGATTTTTCAAAGCCCTTGTCCAGTTTTTTCATAAGTTCGGCAATCTGAGCCTCAATCTGTTCACTGCCTGCCGCTTTAACAGTTACAACAAAAGCCTTATTCATAGTTATGGGCTTTTCTGTGCCATTTATGTCGTTTGTTAGCATAAACGTGAATTTTGCCGTCAGAGTAACCTGCTTATCCTCTGCGCCGCGTTTAACAACGGCGATATAAGGATTAAACAGAGTATCGGAATCAGACTGATTTTTGCTGCTTACAGCGATAATATTTTCATCTGACGAGCTCCAAGAAATCTGCGTCCACTTTTTGTTGTCAATTACCTTTGGAAGAGTAAGATTTTCAGTTACTTTTTCAATTGACGTATTTCCGTTCAGAATACTGTTATCTGTTACATTATCAAGAATTTCTGATTTCATAACAGATCTGACTTTGTCTGCGTCCCAGTAGATTATTACGGGAACCTCCAAATCTACCGAAACATTGTCGAGCGTAAGCGTGAAGGTAACGTTATAGCTGCCCATTTTAATTGAAGGAGAAGTGTTTGGGTCGGCGTAGAAATATGTAATGTTTCCGCCGTTGTCTACACCTGCGCCGCCGTAAATCTCATTTACGGATTTGACGGATATATCAACACCATTTAAATCAGCCTGTTTTGCTGTAAGGTCAGATGTAAGAATATCAATTACATTTGTATCTGTACCAAATACAGGCGTGATTTTATAATAACTTCCGAGAGCGGCAACCATATCATTTAATTGCGTGAGATGTTCCTTGTCCTTTTCGTCATCAGGAACAGTTACATCTTCAGCAATTTTAACCGGTCTTGCGGTTATATACTCACCGTTGTACAGAACAGAAAACGAAAGATAATCACCTACCAGATTGTCAGGTATTGCCAAAGAACGTCCGACTGCAATGTCCTTGTAGTAGTCAGAGCCGGTATTGCCTGCGCTGTAATCCTCTTCTGTGAGATAACGCCACTGAAAACTTAATTCGGGATAATTGTCATAGTCGTATTCTTCGCCGCCGAGTATATTTACTTTTGCATAAACTGTTTGCCCTTTAGCAGCCTGACCGCTTATTTCAACAGTTGTTATAAACGGCATTACAGAAATTTTGTGTTCTGCTGTGTACTCGCCATTGATTGTTGAGGCAGTAATTGTTGCTGTACCTGCACTGACAGCATTTACAATAATGACACTGTTGTTTTCGTCAGCGTCGGCAGGCTGTTCGAGTGTTATAATATCGCTGTCAGATAACCATTCAATTGGAGTTTCGTCCATATCGGTGTATTGTACTGTAAGCATTAATGAGGGAGTAACACCGCTGTTTGTCATATAAATAGATGAGTTTCCCGTAATTGATATTTTTGGGTCTTTTTCTGCGATAGAACCTGACTGCCAGTTAAGTATGGGATAGCCGTTATTTATATTGCTGATATCTTCTGAAAATGCGTTGCCGAGCTTATCTTTTAATCCGTCTGGCGAGGTGATTTGAGAGCAATTTGCGTCTGCAGTTCCTGTACCGCCTTTACAGCAGTCGTCGGGTTGGGTCCAGTAACAGTTTCTTATACCGTCTGTCACACCGTTCCACCCTGCAATACCGCCTGTATTTGCATCGCCTGTAATTTCAGCAGCGCTGTAACAGTTTTCAAGAATAGTGTTATTCATAATCTGTCCTACAATACCGCCTGTGTGACCGCTGCCTGTAACTGAACCTGTATTATAACAGTCAGTAATGGCTGAAAATTTTGCATAGCCAGCGATACCGCCTGTAACGCCGCCGTTTACATCGGCATTGTTTGAACAGCCTGAAATTGAGGCGGTTTGTGATACTCCATTTCCTGCATAGCCTGAGATACCACCTGCGTAGCCTCCGATTTTTGTGGTAGTTACACTGCCTGAAAAACTACAGTTTGAAACGGTTCCTTGCTGTATTTTACCGACAATTCCGCCTACATAGTTATTTGAAGATGTGACATTGCCGCAAACGTTCAGATTTTTGATTTCCGCGCCGTTTATAAGTCCGAACAAGCCTTGATTAGACTTATCGGAATTTATAGAAAGTCCGCTTATCGTATGTCCGTCGCCGTCAAATGTTCCTGCAAATGCCTCTGTAGCATAGCCTGACGCAGGATAAATGGGAATCCATTCTTCGCTGTTAAGGTCAATGTCGGCTGTCAGTCTGACAGAAAGCGTACTGGACGCCTCTGCGTTTACCAAATCGCGGAAGTTTTTTAAATCTTCAGCATCTGAGATTAGATACGGGCTGTCTGCCGCTGATATGCTTTGAGAAAGCACACTAAGCATAAGGCTGAGTATAAGCATTATAGACAGCAGTTTTTTGTTGTTGAATTGTTTTTTCATAATATGTCCTCCTTTTGTCACGGCAAATAAAAAAAGCCGCAACAACTTTTTTGTTGTCACAGCTGAGTGTTCCTGTGCTATTTCACAAATTATCCGCACACTGACAAAACGCCTCTAAAAATGCGGACAAAACTGCTATTCCTATGCATAAGCACTTACGGAATAACATCAATGCAGGTCTTTTGACTTACGCCATATAGAACAGATGTTCAGCATTTTTATACCCTGCCTTCTCAGTTTCCCAATGACCGGTTTTCACCGACGGGCATAAAAACATTCGGCGCACACAGCGACAGTTATCGTTCGGGATTTGCACCCGATTCCCTTTTCACCGATTGCACCCATACGGTACAATCGACACATTGTGTGAATATTTAATTGTACAGTCTATATATTAGCATAAATTTCCTTTAAAGTCAAATACGCGTTTTTTAGTTTGAGATGATTAAACAAACGGCAATGTATAAAACAACAATGGAAGAAGGAATTATAAACATAGGGAGTAATTATTTATTATATGAAGAAAGGAAACAAACAGTTATGAAAAGAATTATAAAAAAATACACTGAAACAAATCTTATATTGAGAATTTTAGCAGGAATTATAATAGGAGCTGTAATAGGAATTGTGCGTACTGATTGGGTTGTGTTGTCTATGCTTGGGGATATATTTGTCGGAGCGCTGAAAGCGATTGCGCCGATACTTGTATTTGTTCTTGTTATAAGCTCTTTGGCGAACGCAGCAGGGGGGATAGGAAGAAGATTCCGGACTGTTATAATTTTATATGTGCTGAGCACACTGTTTGCCGCAATTGTAGCGGTAACGGTGAGTAAGATTTTTCCGATAACTCTAACGCTTACTGAGGTTGCGCAGACCGATTCCGTTGCGCCAAGCGGTGTAGGGGAGATATTAAAAGCATTGCTTTTAAATATGGTTTCCAATCCGATAAAATCACTGTCAGAGGCAAACTATATAGGAATACTTATGTGGGCGGTTGTGTTTGGAGTAGCGTTAAAACAGCTTGCACGAGAAAGTACCAAAAAGGTTTTAGGCGATATTTCCGAGGCAGTCACAAAAACTGTGCGTTGGGTGATAAATCTTGCTCCATTCGGAATAATGGGACTTGTATTTACTTCTGTGTCGGAAAACGGCATAGGTATATTTACAGACTACGGACATCTGCTTTTAGTTCTGGTTGGCTGTATGCTTGCGGTTGCTCTGATTGTTGACCCGCTGATAGTGGCAATATGCCTGAGAAGAAATCCGTATCCGCTTGTGTTAAAATGCTTTAAGGAAAGCGGGCTTACAGCTTTTTTTACACGGAGTTCAGCCGCAAATATTCCAATCAATATGGCTTTATGTGAAAAACTCGGTCTTGACAGGGATATGTATTCCGTATCAATTCCTCTCGGAGCAACGATAAATATGGACGGAGCGGCTATTACAATAACTGTAATGACTCTTGCAGCGGCACATACAATGGGTGTGCAGGTCGATATATTTACTGCACTGATATTAAGCGTCTTAGCGACTCTCGCGGCTTGCGGCTCGTCGGGAGTTGCAGGCGGTTCATTGCTTTTAATACCAATGGCGTGTTCATTGTTTAATATAGGCAATGACGTTGCAATGCAGGTTGTGGCAATTGGATTTATTATTGGAGTTGTGCAGGATTCTTTTGAAACTGCAATAAATTCATCGGCAGATGTACTTTTTGCCGCAACCGCCGAGTTTATGGAATGGAAAAAACAAGGCAGGGAAATGGAATTTTAGTATGTAAAAAGCCGCCACCTCATTTTTATGGGCGGCGGCTTGATTGTTATCAGTCTATCCGATATTACCTGTCAGTTCAGTATTGATTATAGTTTGGATAGCCCTGTGTTTTACCATTACTTTTCACAACGATTCCGTATTTAGCCTGTTCATTTACATTTACCATATCTGAGAAGAGAATTTCTGCTGCTTTCGACTGAGGCTCAATATTGTTTCCGTTTAAATCTGACATATAGTATTCATATTTGCCGTCCGATGTTTCTTTGCCTAAATACAGCTTTTCTTCGTCATCCATAACACCTATAAGGTAATAACCTTTTAAAATAACGACATCTGTATTTGTGTCTAAATCTATACAGTGAACTTCGCTTTCAAAATCACTTTTTATCTGTTCACGTTTATTTGTTTGGATTTCGAATTTTCCGTCAACTTTTTCAGCGCTTACGCTTATAAATTCCATACCCAAAAGCTCGTCAATGCTGTCAACGTAAATCTTTTTTGACTGATAGTTTATTTTAGGGGCTAATGAATAATATATTTTATTGCCGCGATGTTCTATCCCATAATATATATCGGCATTTTCGGGCGGCGATATTTTAAACAATTCCTTGCAGTCATTATCAACTACATAATATTCCATAGAGCTTATATAATGTCCATCTGAATCTTTATCTTCTATAAAGCGATATGCTATAAAGAAATCATCGTATTTCTCCATAACTCCGTCATAGTTCTCCATAAATTCATCTTCGGTCTTGTCTTCCGCTACTTCTTGTAAATCCGAACCGTCAAGAGCAGCTGTGTATCTTTTGCCGTCGCGTTCATTTATAAAGCTTAATCTGTCGTTTCCGATTGAAAAATTGCGTATAAGTATATTATCAAGAACCTTAATAATTTCACCGTCAGCGTCTATGCGATAATATGCTATTCTGTCGTCGTTATACTGGAAATAAATATATTCGCCGTATTTTCGTATGCTGTATGAGGGTATCTCTTTATCAATAAGCTGTGTAAGCTCTTTTGTGTTAACATTGAGTTTGTATAAAGGAACAGTATATTTGCGGCTGTCCTTTTTTGGTGCGAAGAAATAAATACAGTCGCCAGTAAATGATGAACGAGTGTCCAATTCAAAATCGTATATGAGTTCTACAGGCATATTCGTTAGTTTTTCCTCACCTGTACCGTCGGTTTTAATTCTGTAAAGACAGCCTTCATTTTCACCGCGCATTGAATAATAAATATAGCCGTCGTTATGTACAAGTGGGTAATAGCCTTCCGAATAACAGTCGTTTTCAGATAATATTTGTCTGTTCTGACCGTTTGTGTCAATCTTGTACATATGTCCGCCGTCAGTCCAGCTTGAATAATAAATCCAGCCCTCGTCGTTATCGGGAGTTGTTATTTCCACGCGGTTATTTTCGGCGTTCCAATTGACGTCATAGTAAAATGCCTCGGAAACGGCGCGCGCGGGAACAAGCATTGAACCGTTCTTAATTAACGGCGCGCTGTCAAGGAGAGTGTCGGCATAATATAGTGTTTCTCCCGTGTCTTTGCCGTCCTTGCATACGCCAAGCTCCATAGTGGCATTGTCAGCGCTGAACTTTACATACTGAGCGTTTTTTACGGCGGTAACTGTTTTTGTTTCGCTGTCCCAATTTACCTTTGCGCCTACTGTTTCAAAAATTTTCCGCATAGGCACCATTACGCTGCCCTCTACAAGCTGCGGCTGAGTATCAAAGGCTATTGCCTGACCGTCAAAGGTCACCGTTATGTTGCCATCCGCAAGCGCGTTCGTGGATAAAAGTGCGGTTAATACAAGACCTGCCCCAATAATTTGTTTTTTCATTTTGAATACCTCCCTTTATTATAAAATTGTTTCCAGTGTGGTTTTCTGTGGTTTAAGCCCCTGTTTTTCGTAAAATGCCTGTGCGCTCTCGTTGCACGACCAGACGTTAAGCGTCAGATTATAACAGCCGATTTCTTTTGCATATCCGAGCACAAAATCATAAAGGGCGGTTCCGACGTGCTTGCCGCGAGCATTTTCATCAACGCATAAATCATCTATGTACAGCGTTTTAATATCAGTTAAAATATTGTCGTTCTTATGTTCTTGTAAAATGCAGAAAGCATAACCCTGAACACCGTCAGTATCCTCCGCGACAAATATTGGTCGGCTGTCGTCTGCAATCAGGGTTTTAAGTTCAGTGTCCGTGTATTTTCGGCAGTTTGCTTTGAATAAATCGGGTCTGCCGTTGTGGTGAACGTTAAGCACCTGATTTAATAAATCCTTTATTTTTTCTGTATCCTGTACTGCCGCCTTGCGTATTATCATATAAATTCCTCCGTTACTTGTTCTCTCTCATTCGCGTGCGTTCAATGCCCTCTTTTCCCGTCATATGCTCGATTGTGAGTTCAAGCATATGCATACGTTCAAAACTGCCGTTAATCTCTTTTTCGCGTTCTGTTTCAAGATTGGGTGAATACTTATCCGACAACAGGGTAATTGCTTTTCTCTTTTCATTATTGTCCGTAATAATGCGTATTTGACCGAAAGCGATTACACTTACATAGACGGTAGTAAATTTTTCGGGAAGAATATTATCCTCGGCAATTACGCAAAATGACGCCTTACCGCATTTTTTCAACGCGTCAATTTTATGTCCCGACAGAGAGCTGTGGAAGTATATTTTACCGTTTTCATAAACATAGCTCATAGGTACGGCGTAGGGATAGCCGTCGTCGCCTGACAGTGCAAGCGTGCCTGATTTGCAGGCGCAAAGTATTTCTTCTGTTTCTTCATTGCTTAAAAGCTGTTTTATTCTCCGCATTTCTCTAAACATAATTATTATAGCCTTTCTGTAATTTTTCTGTCAGCGTACCATTTCGTCCTGATGTCCCGTAGCCTTATGTGCTTTAATAACGCTCTCTATTTCTTCAATACTGCTGGCTGACATATCGCCGGGTACAGTGTTTTTAACAGCAGAAAGAGCGTTTCCGATTTCAATGGCGCGTTCAGGCGTACCGTATTTTACAAGACCGTAAAGAACGCCTGCAAGGTATGCGTCACCTGAACCTATTCTGTCAATTACTTCAATGTTATTGTAGGGTTTCTCCTCATAGAATTTGCCCTTAAACAGCATTTTTGAGTTAAAGTTATGATGAGTAGGGCTTATAACCTCACGGCGCGTTGTAGCTATAAGAGTACAGCCGTAATCATTTGCATAGCCCTGCATAATTTCTTCAAGCGTACCTGTACGCTGTAACATTCTGCGTGAGGTTTCTTCGGATACGAACAGAAAATCAACATAAGGGAAGATTGATTCAACCACTTCTCTTGCCTCCTCCTCACTCCATAGCGACGCGCGGTAATTCACATCAAATGAAATATATGTGCCTGCCTCTTTAAATCGTTTTATCAGTTCAAGAGTGGTTTCTTTCAGCGACGGCGACAGCGCCATTGTAATACTTGAAACGTGAAAAATTTTTGTTTTATCGTATATATCCGAAGGTAAATCGGAAAGTGACAGGGAACATACGCTTGAATTTGCCCTGTCATAAATAACCGACGATTTGCGGGGGTATGCGCCGCTCTCGTAGTAGTAAATACCAAGTCGTTTTTCAGGTGAATGGTCGTAAATGATATAGTCGTCGGAAACGTTGCCGTAACGTATTTTATTACGGATAAAATGTCCCATTTTATTTTCGGGAAGCTTTGTTATAATTGCCGAACGTATACCAAGCATAGCAGCGCCTGATACAACGTTAAGTTCACTTCCGCCGGCATTTTTTACAAAGGTTTCACTTTGCGAGATTTTTTCCTTGTCGGGAGGTGAAAGTCTGAGCATTACCTCTCCCAAGCCGATTAAGTCATAGTCTGTATTTTCCTTGAATTTCATAATGATTATCCTCCCATTAGTGTGTTTTATAGTCTTATTATACAATAAAAGGCAAAAATAGTCAATGTAATTTGTAGTTTGTGATTAGTCTTGTAAATGATTGCAAGGTGTGGTAAAATATTGTTATGAGGTGATTTTGGTGAAAAGCAACTGTGAAGAATGTATGAATTACTATTATGATGAGGAATATGACTGTTACGCCTGCTCAATGGATTTGGACGAGGACGAAATGTACAGCTTTATCCGCGGCGGAAACGAAAACTGTCATTATTTCAGAATGGGCGACGACTATACGATTGTGAGGAAACAAAACTGATGGACAGGACGATACTTCACTGCGACTGCAATGGTTTTTACGCGTCAGTAGAATGTGTGTTAAAACCGGAACTGAAAAACGTACCTATGGCGGTAGGCGGTGATGAGGAAACGCGTCACGGAATAATACTCGCCAAAAACGAGCTTGCAAAAAAATTCAACGTACTGACGGCGGAAACTATCTGGCAGGCAAAGCGCAAGTGCCCTGAGCTGGTGGTTGTGCCGCCGCACCGCGAGTTGTATTATCAGTATTCAAAACAGGTAAAGGATATTTATTGCCGATATACCGATTATGTTGAATCCTTCGGACTGGACGAGGCGTGGCTTGATGTAACCGAAAGCAAGCGTCTTTTTGGCAGCGGTGTTAAAATTGCGAACGAGTTAAGACATATTGTGCGTGAGGAAACGGGGCTTACAATATCAGTCGGCGTATCGTTCTGCAAGGTGTTTGCAAAGCTCGGCAGTGATTATAAAAAGCCAGACGCAACTACGGTATTTGACAGAACAAACTGGAAAGAAAAGATATATCCCATACCTGTGCGTGATTTACTGTATGTCGGACGTCGGACAAGTGAGGAGTTTGAACATCTCGGAATTAAAACCATAGGCGAGCTTGCAGAATTTGACGAGCAGATTATAATTGAACGTTTCGGCAAGGTGGGAGCTATGCTTTACCGATATGCAAACGGACTGGACGACGAGCCTGTAAAATCTGTTGATGAAAAAAGAGAGGTTAAGTCTGTGGGTAACGGTACAACTTTTCCGCACGACCTCAAAACAGAAGACGAGGTGCGCGACGGTATTTATGCGCTCAGTGACAGTATAGCGGTGCGTATGCGCCGTAAGGGTATGAAGTGTACAACTGTACAGGTGACAATTAAGGACCCTGATTTTAAAACGATAAACCGTCAGCAAAAACTGGATTTTCCAACTTATACTGCACGTGATATACGCAAGGCGGCAATGGAAATTGTAAAGAAGGCGTGGAATATGAAAACGCCGATAAGAATGTTGTCTGTTACAGGCACGGGGCTTATAAAAGACGACGCGATTTATGAACAGATGACTTTTTTTGAGGCAGATAATATGCAGAGTAAAAAAGCGGAAAAACTCGAAAAAACGGTAGACAGCCTGAAAAACCGTTTCGGCGATATTGTGTCGCTCGGCGGAAGGAGAATAAAATAAGAGATTTTTTGTTAGTCTGTGTGAATAAAATTCTTTCCAACAATTCAGTGTGTGAGTCAGGTAAAATTATGAATAATTACTCTTGAAAAATGAATAAAAATGTGCTATCCTTGTTAACGGTGAGCGCGGAAAGCGCAAAAATAAAAACAGGGAGGAATAATATTATGTTAGCGGCACAAATTTTAGCTGTTATAATTTTTGTGGTGATGTTTTTAATGATTATCACAGAAAAATTTGAACGTCACATAATAACGCTTGTATGCGGACTGCTTACACTGATACTGGTATTCGGAGTTTGTATGCATAGCATTGGGGCGGTAACGGACACATTAAATGTTCATAATATCTTTACGCTTGGATTTTGGTACAGCGCAGGTGAGGCTGCGGAGGAATCGAGCGGTATTAACTGGGCAACGATTATATTCATTGCAGGAATGATGATAATGGTTGAAGGAATGGCGAAGGCAGGATTTTTCAGATGGCTTTGTATGCGGCTTGCAAAAATCGTAAATTACAAGACGACACCGCTGTTTATCGCATTTATGATTATGTCGGCAGTGCTGGCAATGTTTATTGACAGTATTACAGTAATACTGTTTCTGGCGGCGGTTACTGTTGAACTGGCTCAGCTGTTGAAGTTCAATCCGATACCGATGATACTTTCGGAAATTTTTTGCGCTAATCTGGGCGGAAGCGCGACAATGTGCGGCGACCCGCCAAATATTATAATAGGAACGTCACTCGGCTATTCTTTTGCAGACTTTATTACTAATACGGGATTAATTGCAGGTATTGCGCTTGTATTTGTAATTGTGTATTTCTATTTTGTGTTTCGCAAGGAGCTTAAAAAGAGCGCAAACAACAACATAGATATTTCATCTTTGCCAAAGCCGGAATCGGCTATTACTGACAAAACAGGTTTTGTTATCAGTACGCTTATATTCCTTGCGGCAGTGGTACTTCTTATAACTCACGCGCAGACAGGACTGACGGTGGCAACGATAGGACTGTTTATTGCAATAGTGACAATTCTCACTTCGCTGAAACACACAGGTGAAATATTAAAGAAGGTTGATTATAAAACATTATTGTTTTTTGTAGGATTGTTTGTTGTTGTAGGCGGACTGGAACAGACAGGAGTATTGAAGCTTGTCGCAGGCTTTATCGGAAAAATAAGCGGCGGCAATTTAATGCTGATGATAGCAATTATTATATGGGTATCAGGTATTGCAAGCGCGTTTGTGGACAATATACCGTTTGCGGCTACAATGATTCCTGTAATAAGCTCACTTTCGCAGACAGTGCCTGGAGTGGATTTGAAGGTTCTTGCGTGGGCGCTGAGTATGGGTACAGATATCGGAGGAAGCGCAACTCCTATCGGTGCGTCGGCGAACGTTGTAGGAACTTCGGTTGCTGCAAAGAAAGGTTATCCGGTGGGCTGGGGACAGTATTGCAAGAGCGCGGTTCCCGCGACAGTACTTGTACTTACTGTTTCAACGTTATATATATTTATAAGATATTGTTAATAGTTTGAGAAAGGAGAAAGGGTATGTCAAAGCAAGTAATTATATCAATAGGACGTGAGTTTGGCAGCGGCGGTCACGAAATTGCGGAAAATCTGTCAAAGCGTTTTGGACTTGATTTGTACGACGTTAATTTACTTCGTGAAATTGCAGTGGAAAAAAATCTTGACCATTCGCTTTTGGAGAAGTATGACGAGGTGCCGAAAAAACGCTTTATATCCCGTAATGTACGCGGTTACAGCAATTCGCCTGAGGAGAACATTGCAAATATACAGTTTGAGTATTTGCGTAAAAAGGCAAATGAGGGAAAATCGTTTGTTGTAGTCGGACGCTGCAGTGAATCGGTATTGAAGGATTATGAAGGCTTAATTACGATATTTGTGCTCGCGGACAGGGATAAGAAAATTGAGAGAGTACAGAGAATCAGAAATTTGTCTGCAGGTGAGGCGGAATCGGTAATGAACCGACACGACAGACATAGAAAAGAGTATCACAATTATTACTGTACATTTAAGTGGGGCGATTCGCGAAATTACGATATTTCAATAAACAGCAGCAAGCTTGGTGTTGACAGAACCGCCGATTACCTTGAATCATATATAAAAGAACGCATAGAAAATATGTAATAAAAAATCCCCTCAGACGAGGGGGTTTTTATTTTTTAATCAAAAAACTGATATCTTACATCATCAATCTTAACTAACGTACCTATAATTGACCCATCTTCGCGGACTGCGTCGTAGTTATCGCCGTTTGGAACAATATCGGCGCGTACGACGGTTTTATCGTATTCAATATTATAGAATGAGCATACGTCCTCTTGGTCAATATACGGCTTTAAAATCTGAATATCACCGTAGGTAAAAGGTACAAGATTGTTAGTCCACGCCCTGCCTGTAAGGTGCTGCATACAGCCTGTAAACTCCGCATAGCTGCCGCTGGCGCCTCGGATATGGTCAAGATAGTGAATGCATTTTGTTTCTTCATAAGAGTGCTGACCGCCGAAAACATAAGTATTTTTATCAATGTCAGTAATGTTGTTTTCGGTATCAAGATCAATAATCTGCTGTGTAATATAAGTATCCAACTCCGAAACAGTCTGGTAATCGCGTACTTCTCCAATACCTGCAACCGTAAATATAAAAGCGGCGAGGCTTACTGTAACTGCAACTGTGATTTGATTTATTCTGCGCGGCAGCAGTATCAAAAGCTCGTCCGCAAAAAGACCTATACCAAGGTATGAAAAATATACAAGTCTTAAAGGAATTCTGTCCGAACCGAGTACGAAATTCAGCACAATGCCTCCAATCGCCAGAATAACGGCAAAAATCAGCATTTTGGGAGAGAAAGAGCGTTTTTTTATGCACATTGCAGACCCAATACCAAACAGAAAGGATAATACCGTTATAACAGTTGTTTTTATAAACCAATGCCCTCCCAGTACAATTGAAAGACCGTTGTCAAAGCCGTAATCCATAAGAGCTTGTGTATAACTGCCTAAAATACTTTTTATATAGATAAATACCTGTTTTGTATGCTCTATTAAATTTCCGCTTAAAAATCCGCCGCGTGCCTCAATTTCACCTGAAGCTGAATTAATAATATAATAAAGACCGATAACCGTAATCTGTGACACCATAATTATAAGCGGAATAAGGTCGCGCTTATTTTTACTGTTATTAATTGCAATAAATGCGGTAAGAAGTATATACATAACAATAGCAGGCTCATAAAAACAAACGGAGAACATACCTAAAACGGAAAAGAGCCATATGGCATATTTTTTTCGAGTTTTATAGTACAGGTCGAGGAAATATATCGCCGCACCGATAAACAGCAGCGCGTAGCATATGCGCGTTGCGGCGGCAATCCAATATGTTGCCTCCAGTCCGACAGGAAAAAGGCAGACAAGGCATAAGAAAAAGCCAATTCCCGAACAATTGTTTTTTCTTAATGTTTTAATTATTAGAAATGCACCGAAAAGCAGTGACAGGGTCAGAATGAGTTCCACAAGCCACAGGTGTTCAAAAAGAGGAGCGTTTACAAAGCAGTCAAAAAAGCCTGCGGCAGGTCGTATTGCAAATTTTTCATTTGGCGCTGCAAAATATTTAAGACGTCCAAAAAGCTTTTTATACAAATCACCGTACAGAAACCAGTCGTCCATTACAGGTTTGTATGCGCCTGTAAGGAACCGCTGTATCAGCATAAGAAGTCCGAGCGGAATAACAGTAAAAATTTCAGTAAGGAAACTTCTGTTTCTGATGTTTTCAAAAGCGGCTTTTAAAGAAGTTTTGTTCATATATTCCTCCATAAAAATCGGCGGGCAAGCACCCGCCGTAAATTGTTTTATTCGTAAAGGTGTTCCAAAATCTGTACAACCTCAGGTTTTGTCGGTACGCGCGGATTCGTTGCGGTACAAGCGTCTGAAATAGCTTTTTCAGCCATAGAATCTATCGCGTTGAAATATTCCGTTCTGTCAACTCCGCATTGTGAAACTGACATGGGAACATTCATTTCCTTCAGCATAAATTGAATCCAGCTTGTAAGAGCGCGGACAGTTGTTATCTCATTAAAGTTGTTTACACCTAAAAGCTTTGCCACATTGACGTATTTTTCAACGCACTTCGGATAATCTTTTCTGCTCTTTGAATGTTTGTTAATACCTGAATTGTATTCTATGATATGAGGTAAAAGCATTGCGTTTGCTCTGCCGTGCGGAATGTGGAATTTAGCGCCTACAGCGTGGGCAATACCGTGATTTAAGCCGAGCGACGCACTGTTAAATGCAAGCCCTGCAAGGCAAGACGCAACGTGCATTTTCTTTCTTGCGTGCGTATCGTTATTGTCGAGATATGAACGAAGAAGGAATGTACCGCAGATTTCAATTGCCTTTTCGGCAAGCGCAGCGGAAAATTCGTTGTTGTTTATGCTCACATATGCCTCAATTGCGTGAGTTAAAACGTCCATACCGGTATCCGCGGTTACATTGGCAGGCACGCTTTTTACAAGGTCAGCGTCCAGAATTGCCTCGGTAGGGAGCATACTGTCCGATACAAGCGGATATTTAATATCGTTTGACGGGTCTGAAACAACCGCGAATGAAGTAACCTCAGAGCCTGTTCCCGAAGTTGTCGGAATGGCAATAAGAGCGGTTTCTTTTTTTGACGCTCTGGTCGCAAATTCACGTATTGATTTTGCACTGTCGATAGCGCTGCCGCCGCCTATTGCAATTACGCAGTCAGGGGCGTATTCAAGCATTTTTTTTACGCCTATTGAAATCTTTTCTACAGGCGGATCGGGAACAACGTCCGAAAACACCTCAAATTCAGTATATCCGTCATTAAGACGGTATGTAATCATTTGAAGCATACCGCTTTTTGCAACAAACGGGTCTGTTATAATAAGCGCTTTTTTGTACGGCAAGTCCGTAAGACGGTCAAGCGCGTTATCTCCAAAGTAAATTTTTGTTCTTATATCGAAACTGTTCACGAAGTACATCTCCTTTGTAATATTAATATATCCATTATATAATATTTAATATAATTTTACAAGAGAAAAGAAGAAAAAATATGCAGAAAAATTAAATTTGGCGCTATTGCAATTTAGAGGTATATGTGTTAGAATATATAAAACAACGTGGTGGATTTACGAAGGGAGCAGTGATTATAAATATGAAATTCAAAAAAACGATATGCGCCTTACTGTCACTGGCGGCGATTACGGGTACGACAGCGTTAGCAAAGGATAATTTGTACGCTTATAATAAATTTGTGTCAACAATACTTTCAAAACAGGCAGGATACTGTAATTTTTCAGCGTCGTTTGCGGGACACGAAAGTGAATACGATAATGTAAATGATTATTTCAAGGGACTTATTGCGGCGTCTTATGCTGATTTGGACGGAGATTATGACAATGAGCTTGTGACGGTTGAGTCGCACGGGGTGTCGGTGTATCGTGTTGAGGAAAAGGGTGTTGTATATCTTGGTTCAGTTAATAATGACTTAATTGCAAATTACGGCGATTCTTATTCCAATGTGTTTACTGTTGCGGAGAAAAATAAAAATTACATAGGTGTAGAGCTTTACGGTAAAACGGCAAATGAATACCATTTGTATTTGTATGACCTCAATCCCGATACAGATGAATTCAAGAAAATTCTTGATATATCAAGAGAAGATAATGAGGACGGCAAAGAAGAAAAGGTATGGGCAGGCGATAAAACATACTATTCCTATACAAACAGCGGCGGATTTGAAACATCTATAAATCCGTCGGGCTACGTTTCTTCGTCAGACGCAGCGCGCGCCGCTATTGCGGACATTGCGCCTGTAATGAATATTAATGCAAATGAACTGAAGGCAAGAATGGAAGGTACATTTGACGCTGAAGACTGCAGATTAAAGCTTGCAGATATAAAGCTTATGTCATATACGCGTGCGAAGGGAATTCGTTTTGACGAAAAGCCTGTTGTATTATTTGAAGACAACAGTCCGCTTAATGAGCTTGCAAAGAAGATAGATATTATTACAGTTACTTTCGACGGTGATGTAATGAAATTTCCGTATTTTCTTGACCCTGTAATGGTAAATGATTCTACAATGGTTCCTATGCGTACAATATTTGAAGCGCTTGGAGCTAAAGTGGACTGGATCGATGAAAACGGAGTTCAGAGAATAGTGGCAACAAGAGATGATATTGTTATAGAAATGACAATCGGAAGTAATATTTATTATAAAAACGGCGAGGCAAAAGAGCTTGACGTTCCTTCTCAGCTTATGAACGATACTACAATGGTACAGCTGAGAGCTGTCAGCGAGGCGTTCGGAAACAGTGTTGAATGGAATGGTGAGGAGAGAACAGTAACGATTTCGTCAAGAACGGAATAAACAATTGTAAAATTTTTCAAATGCTCCTTGACAAGTACAGTATAGCGTGATATACTGTACTTGTACTTATATCACAAGGGAGAAATTTGCAGTGAACTCGGTAATAAAAGAGATAAAGCTTGATGAATTGTCGGACGAGCAGCTTGTGGAACTTTCGCAGAAAGGGAATGACGAGGCGCTTAATACGATATTGTCGCGCTATAAAAACCTCGTTTATGCCAAGTCGAAACTGTATTTTCTTGCAGGCGCGGACGATGACGATATTGTGCAGGAGGGCTTTATAGGACTTTATAAAGCCGTTAAGGACTTTGACGGAAAGCGGTTTCCTGTTTTTAAGGTCTTTGCGAGCATATGCGTTAAACGCCGTATTATTACTGCTGTAAAAGCCGCGTCAAGAAAAAAACATCTTCCCTTAAACTCTTATGTTTCACTTGATAAGAATACTTATGACGATGACAGCGATATGACTTTGCTTGATGTTATGGCATTCAATGAGCTTCAGAATCCTGAGGCTATATTCATTGACCGTGAGAATGTTGATGGTATGGAGTATAAAATCAATAAAGCGCTCAGTAAGCTGGAATTGCAGGTGCTTGTCTGCTATCTTGACGGTATGAGCTATAATGAAATATCAAAACGCCTGAAAAAGGATGTTAAGGCGGTAGATAATGCATTGCAGCGAGTTAAGAAAAAGTTGGAAACTGCGCTTTGCGACAGTGAATGAATGGCTTTTATTGAAGGAAAAAATCAACAACGACCAAAGTGAGGTAAAAAAATGTACGAGGACAAGACATTAGTATGTAAGGACTGCGGTAATGAATTTGTATTTACAGCAGGCGAACAGGAGTTTTATGCTGAAAAAGGCTTTGAAAACGAACCGCTTCGTTGCAAGGACTGCCGTCAGGCAAGAAAAAACAGCATAAGACAGAACAGAGAAATGTTTGAAATTGTTTGCGCTGATTGCGGCAAAGTTGACAGGGTTCCTTTTGAACCGAGAAATGACAAGCCGGTATATTGCAGTGAATGCTTTGCACAGCATCAAAACGACTAATAATATGACTGAAAATACAGACAGGCACAGGCTTGTCTGTATTTTTTGTTTTACAAAAAGACAAATGGGTATTGGTATAGTAATGTTATCCGTATAACTGAGCATAATAAACGTGTAATAATTATGGCAGGAAATATGGAGGATAAAATGAAAAAATCAGTATGGACGGATAGTATAGAAATACCGCAGTTTGACAGCCTAAACGGCGACAGAAAGACCGATGTTTTGATTATAGGCGGCGGTTTGTGCGGTTTGCTGTGCGCATATTTTTTACAGCGCGCAGAAATAGATTATATTTTGGTTGAGGGTGACAGAATAGCAAAGGGTATAACCAAGAATACTACAGCTAAAATAACTTTTTTGCACGGATTGATATATTCAAAGCTTATTAACAGTGTCGGCAGAGAGCAGGCTCAGATGTATCTTAGCGCCAATAAAGCGGCATTGCAGGAATATGAAAAGATGTGCGGCAGTATTGATTGTGATTTTGAGAGAAAAAGCGCGTACACATATTCTATGAAGGACAGACAAAAGATAGAGAACGAGGTACGCGCGCTGCACAGACTGGGTATAAACGCTGAATTTACCGACGACTTGAAACTGCCGTTTAAAACGGCAGGTGCAGTAAGAGTTGACAATCAGGCACAGTTTAATCCTTTAAAATTTATTGCGGAAATTTCAAAGGAACTGCACATATATGAAAAGACCTTCATTCGTGATATAACTCCGCATACAGCCATTGCGGATAATGGAAAAATAACAGCAGACAAGATAATTGTAACTACTCATTTCCCGTTCATTAATAAGCACGGAAACTATTATCTGAAATTGTATCAGCACCGTTCGTATGCTGCGGCGTTTGAAAATGCGCAGGAAATGGAAGGAATGTATGTTGATGAGTATAATAAGGGAATGTCGTTTCGCTCATATAAAAATCTGCTTTTTATAGGCGGAGGAGGACACAGGACAGGAAAAAAGGGCGGTAACTGGAATGAAATCTATGACTTTGCAAAAAGATATTATCCTGATTCAACGGAAAAATATTCTTGGGCGGCGCAGGATTGTATGAGCCTTGATAAAATCCCGTATATAGGTCTATATTCAAAAAGAACGCCTGATTTGTATGTTGCGTCGGGCTTCAATAAATGGGGAATAACCTCATCTATGGCTGCGGCTATGATATTGACAGATATGGTACGAGGAAAGAAAAGTGAATTTGCGGAGGTGTTTTCACCGCAAAGAAGTATATTGAAACCTCAGCTTGCGGTAAACGGTTTTGAGGCGGTAATGAATTTATTAACTCCAACGCCGAAACGGTGTCCGCATTTAGGCTGTGCTCTGAAATGGAATAGGGCGGAGCACACTTGGGATTGTCCTTGCCACGGCTCGCGATTTGAAGAAAGCGGCAAGCTTATAGATAATCCTTCCACAGGCAATGCAAAGATTAGAAAATAAAGTAAATAACGTCTGTCAGCAGGCGTTATTTTTTATGGAAATATATATTGAAATGCTTGAAATATGCGATTTTTTTGATATAATATATTAAGGATAAGGAGTAAAAATTTAATGACAGGGTGATTATAAATGTTAGTGTTTAATCTTGAAATTAGTCAGCTGTATTATGTATTGCGAATAATTGTCGCAGGACTTTGCGGCAGTGTTATCGGTTTTGAGCGTCTTAACCGCTCAAAAAATGCAGGTGTACGCACACACTGCATTGTTGCCGCAGGTGCAGCGCTGATGATGATAATATCAAAATACGGTTTTTTTGATACTGCCGCAGGAGATATTGGAATGAGAGGCGCAGACGGAGCGCGTATAGCCGCGCAGGTAGTCAGCGGAATAGGTTTTCTGGGCGCAGGAATGATTTTTGTGCACAAAAATTCAATTACGGGACTTACGACAGCCGCAGGTATATGGGCGACATCGGGTGTAGGTCTTGCAATAGGAGCAGGCTTATATACTATTGGCATCTGTTCAACTTTAATAATTATAGCGGCGCAGATACTTTTGCATAAAAATTTTCGGTGGTTGAGAACTCCCGTGAGCAAAACGCTTACTATCAGCAATGTTGATGAAAACGGTTATCAGGAATATATTATTCAAAAGCTCAAAGAGCTTGGAGTAACCGTTACAGATACGGCAGTTGAAAAGAATACGGAGCAGAATACACGGACGTATATTTTAACAATAGATATTCCGTACTATGTAAGTGAGGATAGTATTCTGGATAATATCAGATTTGACTGTAAAATAAAAACATTAAGATAAGTAAAATATCCCTCGGTTATGCCGGGGGATATTTGCTTTGTATGTGTCATATCAGAACGAAATATAGTAGATAAAATGCCGAATATACTGTATGACTTTCATTCTCATTTTATTATATAATAAAAATATATAAAAAGCGAAAATTTTGCTGAATTTAAGGGAAGGATTTAGCAGCGTAATTGTACCGCGCAGTACAGAAAGGGGTTATTATTATGTTAAAAAGATATTTGGCGCTATTTATCAGCATAGCAATGTTTATGTCAGTTATAAATTGCGGATATGTGGCGGCAGCGGAGTCGGAGCCTGACGCGGATACACTGACAGTATCACTTACTCCGACAGATGACACTGTTATACGAAAAGACCAGATGGACCAAAATTTTGGAACCTCAACAAGCCTGAATGCGGATATACGTGAGGGCAGCCGCCGTTACGGTTTGATACGCTTTGACGCGTCGGATATAAAAAGTGCAGTGGATACGGCGTCAAAGATATATTTCCGTTATTATGCGACCAAAAAAGCTTACACAAACAGAGTACGGCTTTATCCGCTATGGGGAAATCATAAGTCTTTTAAAGAAAATACTCTTACGTGGTCAATAGCCTCTGGAATCCAGAATAACGGAGTAAGTCTGGCTGACTGGCTTAATGATGAATTTGAAGTGCCTGCTGTTGACGAGGACGCTCAGATAAATTATGTAGATGTAACAGATTATATAAGGGCGCAGGATGATTATGTCTATGCTTTTAAGACTTGGGCAAAAGAGGGTGATGACAACTATGCTATCATTAAAAGTAAAGAGGCAAAGGGGTTTGAGCCTCAGTTGATTTTTTATACAGAGTTGGATTACATATTGGAAAAGGCGGAAAAAGAAATAATTTCATCTATTCCTGCAAACTCATTGACAGATGATTTTTATCTTCCGTCGGTATGGGATAATTCCGAGTTGCTGCAGGATATTTGTGAGGTTGAATGGGAATCGTCCGACCAAACAGTTATAAATATATCAAAAACGGATGACGGATATTTTGCAGACGTATGTGACAGAGAAAAGTATGAGGATAAAACCGCAAAACTTACTATGAGGATAAAATACCGCGGAGCCGTGCGCGAAAGGGATATTGCTGTAAGGGTTATGCGTCAGGGTATTATCCCTGTAAAGGGTGATACATATGTGAACGGAGGCAGCTATGCCGAAAAAAATCACGGAACAGAGGAAAGTATTTTTTGTGCCGATACAGGTATTGAAGAACTTGACAGAACGTCATATTTATCCTTTGACAGTATTGATGAAAACGAGGCAAAGGACGCAAAACGTCTTATACTCAGACTGTTTCCGAATAACAGTATTAATCTTCAGTCGGGTATGATATATGTTTCGGCAGCAAGTGAATTTACGGGAAATATTGAAACAGTAAACGGAAACAGTGTTCCATCTTGTGCCTTCAGCAGTGAAATCAGCGCTGAACTGAATTGTGAAAGCGCTATGGACATTGATATTACAGATATTTGCCCCGTAGGAACAGATGTTTTGTTTAAGGTCAGAACTGACGCTGACGAAGTTGAGTTTTATTCATCAAATTCACAAAAACCGCCCGAGCTAATTATGCTGAATGAATCGCAGGCGGAAATATATGACGCGTTTAATTCAATAAAGAATGAATTATTTCAAAACCGTCACTGCACAACCTCTGATTTTTGTCTGACGAGTGAAACGGGAAAGTACAGCGCCGAATGGACAGCGGACGGTAACATAGAAATATTAGATGATACTGCAATTATAAAAAGACCTGAATATACAGATGGTGATAAAAGCGTGGAGCTTAATTTAAAGCTTACAGGTGAAGAAGGAGCGGAGAGGTTCACAATACTATTAAATCTTCTGAAAAAAGAGCCTGACGGCATAAACGGGCATAGAAAATTATCAGACCCTATGAAACTTTCAGACGAGGATTTTTTCGGGAGCTGGAACGAGGCAATAGGTAGTTTTGATGAAACGCCTGTTTTGCAATACGATACTATAGACGGTTTGGAGCAGGTTGAGTATTATGCAAAGCGCGGCAATTATTCTGCCGCAAAGGAGGAATTGCTGAAATATTATAAGAACAGGGACGAAAATCTTTGTTATGAAACAGAACCTTCAAATAACAAAAGTCTTAGTACGCAGGTTGCGTCTGAACACATAATCGGAAATCAGTCAGTGCTGTCATCTTTTAAACTTGGAAGTGAGGCGGATTGGGTTGAGATTGAAGTTCCTGCAGACGGCGGTTTGACTTCTTCGTATATGGTGTTTGACCGTTCAAAAGATGGAAGTACAGGTGTGATTTATTCGCGCGATACAGAGTATGAGCCGTATATGCGTGTAGTTACCAAAAGCGGTGTTCATATACTGCCCTGTAGTTTTGACACATATTTTGAAGGAGGAGCAAACAGCGGTAATGTAAATGGCTCGGACGTTTTATTGTATGTTCACGAGGAGGGAAATCCTTTTAATGATAATACAAAGAGAACGTTTATCAATTTTGATACTTCGTCAATCAGCAGTGGTGAGGAAATAAAATCTGTTTCGATTATGCTCTATGGAAAAAAGCTGAGAGGCAAAAGCGCCGATATGCAGATGCTTTTATATCAATCTCCGCTTACAACTTATCTTGATGAAGAAACAGCCTCGTGGAACGATATAACTCCGGGAACATTTAATTTTTCTGATTGTATATATGACTGGAGCGCTCCTTACGGCAGTGAATCGGAGTGGATAAATTCAATGGCACGATTGGAGAAAAATATAGACCTTGTCAATAATTTTATCGGAACAGGCAATGAGGACTATGCCGCGGCGGCGCTTGAAAATATAATAGATATTTACACCAATAAGGACGCGGGTTATCCGCGTACTCTGGACAGTGCTTGGAGAACACCTGCATTGCTTTCAACAATATTTGGTCTTATGGACAGCGAGCAGATGACTCCTGAGGTGTTCTGTACCTTGATTAAATACGCATATCAGATGCTTGTATATTTTGATACATCTACAACGCCGAGTGTTGTAAATCAGATATGCGCGGCTAATGTGGGATTTGCAAGACTTGTAGTATATTTCCCTGAGATTCACGACGCGTCATATTATGAGCGTTCACGTGCAAAGCTGGATACAACCATAGGAACAAAGCTTGTACACGCGGACGGTGCGTATAAAGAGGCGACAACAGGTTACATACACAGGGTAATTGAAGAAGTAATTGAGGCTGTAGAACTGTATGAAAAGGTAGGCTATACAAATCTCGACGAATATAAAAAAACTGCATACGGACTTGCAACGTTTTATGCAAATTGTTTCTTCCCTGACGGAGAACTCATTCCGTACGGCGACGGCGGACGCGGAACATCTTTTGACAAGCTATATAAATTCGGAGAATTTTTTGATGATGATATGATGTTGTGGCAGAGTCATAAGTCAGATGTAGAGGAACCGAGTGACTATAAATCAATTATATTTCCAGTAAAGAAAACTGTAATAATGCGCGACGGCTGGAACAATGACTCGCTGTATGCGCATATAACGGCGGAAACAGGTCATTCACACGGTCATCCCGACGATTTGCATATGGACGTTTACGCATATGGCAGACCTCTTCTTATAGATGCAGGAAACGGCGGCGGATATAATCCGATTATGCCTGCGTCTACCGTAAGAACGGAAACATATGCTCATAATACTGTTGAAATAAATGATGCGCCTCAGGGATATGACATAGGTGAAAACGGTATGGAGCTTATCGCAAATGATTCGTTTGACAGTGTAAGCGGTTATGCTGAAACATATGCAGGTTTCCGTCATAACAGGAGAGTATTCTTTCTGCATAATGGTTTTTGGATTGTATCTGACCTGATTGTGCCTGAGGATAAAGAAACGGAAAATGTATATCGTCAGAACTGGCACCCTGACAATGACGCAGCAATGGAAACAGATTCAGAGTCGGGAACAGTGAAAACTCATTTTACGGGAAATGCAAATCTCCAGATTTTACAGGCTGATATGCAGGATACAAAACTGGAAATTGATAAAAGCTTTATAAAGGATAAATATCTTCAAAACAGACTTGAAGATTACGTTTCATATACAAAGAAAACGTCTGGTGACGCTATGTTCAACACTCTTCTTTTCCCTGAAAAGAGCGGAGATAATGAGAATGTGGAATTTAAGCGTATACCTGTTGACGGAGATATATCCAATTTGTCGGCGGCTATGGAGATAAGCTACAGCGCAGGAAAAGGCGTGTACTATATTTCCAATGAGGGTGAGAATACCACGCGCGAATTTAACGGTTATTCTACAAACGCTGAAATAATATATACTGAGAACAAAATCGAGAACAAAGTATCGTATGCCGCTATGGTAAACGGTTCGTATCTTAAAGGTGCTGATGGAAAAGATATTATAAGTTCCGATGAAAATATAAAAGATATAGCGGTACGGCACATAGGTGATAAATTAAAAATTGATACGTCTGATAAGCTTACTTCCGACGTGCGGATAGAGTTTGGAGAGAAAATAAATTCTGTGATTATGAACGGAGTATGGCGGAGTTTTGAAACAGACGGCAGCGCGGTTATTATAAAGGCGGATAAATGTATTTTCCCTGTTGAGCTTGACGGCAGCCGAATGAGCTATACTTTTGATAAAGAGTACACCACATCTCTGGCATTAAAGAAAAACGGTGAAGTGAAAAACGTTACAGTAACAATTCCTGCAGGTACAACGGTAAGTGGTTGGCTGGGCTGGAACGGTGAGATTGATTTTTCGGTAAACGAAGGAGCGGACGGACTATCAGTAGTATTTAATTCTAATTACGGTATAACATTTGATAATGCAATTACAATAACAGTGCCGTTTTACAGTTCGTCAAAAGGTTATTTTGTAAGCGGCGGAAATAAATATTCCTTTAATGATAAAGTTACAGCTCAAAATGAGGGCGGAGGCTGTATCATAAAATCTGTTCAGGGGGCGGAATATGTATTAACCAAGCTGTCGCAGGCGCTTGAGGCGTCGGGCAGCGGCGGTGGTGGTGGCGGAGGCGCGCAGCCGCCGAAAGTGACTGCCGAACCTGTTCCGATTGAAACACAAACACCTGCTACTCCGAAACCAACATCAGAACCATCTAAAAAAGATAAACTTTCCGATATAGAAAACCACTGGGCGGAAGAATACATAACAAGACTACATACCAATGGAATAATAGACGGTTATGAGGACGGCTCATATAAACCCGATAAGCCTCTTACAAGAGCTGAACTGGTAAAAATGCTTATAAGCGCTTTTGGAGAAACGTCAGAGTATACAGGCGGATTTACTGATGTTAACAGCGGAGATTGGTTTTCGGGATATGTAGGAGCGGCAATTAAGAAAGATTTCATTTCGGGTTATGAGGACGGTAGTTTTAAACCTGATAATTGCGTAACGCGCGAGGAAGCGGCTGTAATTCTTACAAGAGAATATGAGAGTCTGAATAGTTTAAAATCGCAGGGTACAGATTTGTCAATATACACCGATAGCTCTGATATTTCTGATTGGGCATATAACTATATGATGAAAGCAGTGAGCTATGGACTGATACAGGGAACAGACAGCCGCAGAATAGAGCCGAAGAGTGATTTTACACGTGCTATGGCTGCCGCGGTTATATACAGAATGATGTTTGACAAATGATGAATGTGAAATAGCAAGAGGAGTGTTTTTAAAGAAACACTCCTCTCGTTTTAATATAATATTAATTTAAACATTCTTTCAGAAGTTTTATTCCCATCCTTATTTTTTCATTATTCAAATCACCTATGCCCATTATCAGACGGTCATTTTCAAGAGGCACTGCATTTTTATTTACATTAAAAGAATTGAGCGAAAGTAACTTAACGCCTGCTTTTTTAGCCTTGGTTTTTACTTCGTTTGTATTATGTGATACAAATGCGGCGGATATATATGTACTTGCGCTTTCTCCGTAAATTTGAATATTTTCTCCAAACGCTTTTAAAAGACAGTCCTTTAAGTATTCGCGGCGTTCTTTATAGGATTTACGCATATATTTATAATGTTTCATAAAATGTCCCTTGCGTATAAATTCAGCAAGAGCATATTGTTCTTGCTTTAAAACAAGAGAGTAATAATAAACGTGTTTTTTCTTCCAAAGTTCCAGCAGGTTTTCGGGAATAACCATATATGCTGTTCTTATTGCAGGAGATATAGAGCGTGAAAAGGAATTTAGATATAAAACTCTGTTTTTTGTATCCATACTGTAAAGTGTTCTTTTCTGAATTGTCTGAAGTTCCGAGTCATATCCGTTTTCTATTATATATCTGTCTGGTGAGGCATAAGCCCATTCCAGAATAGCGCTGCATATTTCGGGTGACATTGCGGCACTTCTCGGACAGCGTGTATCAGGTTCTATACAAAGGATATTTCCGTCGGAGGCATACAGCGCCTCAATATCAAATTCATCAATATTTTCAGGCAGAATAACGAGCTGATGTCTGTATGAGGACAATGTATGATAAAAATGAGTATCACACGGATTTTCAAGAATGTATTTGGTGCTTTCAGGAAATATTGCGGCAAGAGAAGTAAGCAGGTATTCGGTTCCCGCGCCTATTATAATCTGTGACGGCGAACACTTTATATCACGGAATGAATACAAGTATTTTGATATTTCGTTTCTAAGAATAAATTCACCGCCCTTTTCGGGATATGAGAACACGTCTATGCCGTCATTATACAAAATATCTTTCATAATTTTTGCGTATATGGTTCTCGGCAGATGTGAAGTGTCTATTCCGTTTGGACTGAAAACAATTTCCTCCGGCGCGGTGGTTTCCCACGGTATATTTCCGCCGTACGGTGAAGATTTAAACGATATAATATATCCCCTCCGTGGTATCGATATTATGTATCCGGTATCCTGCAGCATTTTATATGCGCTGTCAACGGTGGTCTGTGCGATATTGAGCTGTTCTGCCATTGCACGGCGTGTAGGAAGCTTCATTCCGTTTCTGAGTCTGCCGCTTACGATTTCCTCTACAATAGCGTCATATAGCTGTGTATAAAGAGCTTTTCCCTTCGTTTTCTTAATATCAATATACATTTTTTTCACCTCAGCTATATTATATCATGGTATTGTTTTCTGCACAATATTATTTTCTCTGGTATTAAAAAATATATAGTTGGTGGTACTGTTTTTTCGAGTTATAATAATGTATTATATTTATATGAGATAATATGCGGAAAGGATTGAAAATTATGGAAAGACAGCTAAAAAAAATTATAAGCTCGGTTGCGGCGGCAGGAATAAGCGCGTCACTTATTCCAGCGATTCCATTAACGGCTTCGGCGACATATAACTTTGACCCTGAAACAGTTATGTGGACAAACAATAAAATAGAAAATGTTCTTGCTCAGACAGGGATTTATGAAAATGCGGCGGCAGTAAATCCGAATGCGTCTTCAAAAACTACAAACAGTAATGTGCAAAATCCGTATGGTAAACAGGGTGAAATTTTAACGGACTGGGCATATTCGGAGTTTTTATGGACAAATTCATATCCTATCGGTAACGGCAGAATGGCAGGTATGATTGCAGGCGGTATTGACAAGGAGGTTATACAGCTAAATGAAGATACCGCGTGGGACGGTTCTCCGTACGGTACTTTAAAAGATGAAAACGGAAATACGCTCACAACAGTTAAACAGACAAGCGAGGCAGATAAAATAACTGCACAGAGCCCAACAAGCGGCAGTGTTGAAGGAGGCTGGAGGTATTTCAGGGGCGCAGATGAAAACGGCAATCCTGCCGAGATAGGCGCTGCTGACGTGACAGTCGGTGACGGGGCTTTCAGAACACAATATCCTGATTTTGCAAATAAAAGTCTTTCCAATCAATCACTTAATATAAGCAATGCAAAAACATATGAGGCAGTTCAGGGACGCTGGGACTTGGAGAAAATGGTTGAGGCAACTTTTCTTGGTTCTCCGACAAAGCAAAGAGCGTATAAATCGTTTGCGGAGGTCTATCTTGATTTTCATCATCGGAATGCAAACGCGGAAAACTATACAAAAAGTCTGGATATGAAAACAGGAATAGTTACTGTTGAATATGATTATAACGGACATCATTATAAACGTGAAAGCTTTGCGAGTTATCCGGATCAGGTTGTTGTAACACATATTGAATCGGACGAAAATCTTGATTTTTCGGCAGAACTTCATACATATCACAGTGAAAAGGACGGTTTCTACAGTTATGAGAAGATAAGTGACAGTGAAGTAAAGGTTACAGCTGCTATTACAAACGGAAGTAAAGACAATAACGAACCGGGAACAGTAAATGCAATCAAATTTGAGGCGCGTATGCTTCTCAGGGGAGAAGGCGCATTTTCAGTTTCTGATAATAAGACTGTTACAGTAAACGGCGGTAAGTCAGCAGAGATTTATGTTGTTGGCGCAACAAATTATGTAGATTATTTAAATCTTGATAACTCTAAGCCAACGCGTGATTGTGATATTTATATGACAAATGTCAAGAATAAAGATTATCAGACAATAAAAGAGCGTCATATAACTGATTTCAGTACACAATTTAACAAAACAGAAATTCATCTTGAAAATGAAAATGGTGCGGATTACAGCAATACTCCAACGGAAAAGCGTGTACGTGAGGATATAAACGGTCAATCGGGCTTTTTGACGGGCGCAGGTTCAAGGACGTCAGACGCAAATAAAAACGGAGTTTATTCAACCTATTCAAAGGGTGATAACGAATTGGCCGCGCTGGAGTTTAACTATGGCAAATATTTGATTTTAAGCGGTTCAAGAGATGGCAGAAAAGCGACGGGAGCAGATGAAATTGATATTCCAAAAAGTCAGCCTCTAAATCTTACAGGAAAATGGAACGCAGCATTTTCTGCCTCGTGGAACGGAAAATATACTATAAATATTAATACGGAAATGAATTATTGGGCTGCTCAACCGTTAAATATAGGTGACAGCGAAAGACCGTTTATTGATACTTTTGCGGAACTTGCTGAAAGCGGAGCAATTACAGCGGCTAATCAGTACGGTGTATATAATGAACGCGGTGATAATACATACATAAAAGGTGATCCGTGGGTAATGCACCATAATTATGATTTATGGAGAGGTACTCAGCCTATTGATAATGCAACTGCAGGCTTATGGCCTACCGGTGGTGTGTGGCTTTTAGACCACGCGTGGCAGTATTACAAATTTAATAAGGATAAGGAATATCTTGCAGAAGTTTATCCGTATATGATAGGTGCGGCAAAGTTTTTCACACAATTTCTTGTTACGGACCCTCAGACTGGATATCTTATAACAGCAGCGTCGTGCTCGCCTGAACAAGGGGGAGTTCAGCCTGGTCCCGCTATGGACACACAGCTTATAAGAAATCTTTATGATACGGTACAGCAGGCGTCGGAAATTCTTGGTAAAAACGCAGAAAATCAAGAACTGTTAGATAAAATTTCAGAACAAATGCCGTCGAGTTATCTTGCTGATACGGAAGGAAGGTTAGCGCCGAATTTAATTGACGACGCAGGATTGATTAAGGAATGGACTCGCGGAGATGTTACATTTGATATTTCGTCGACAACAGATTCAAGCAAAATAAAATGGACAATAACTAATCCCTTTAAAAATAATGAAACATCAACAGTTTATGACCACGGTGCGGGAAACAATACAGGTCACAGACACTGTTCAAGCTTGTGGGAGATATTCCCCGGAACACATTTAAGCGCATACAGCGCAGATAAGCACGAACAGGATATATTCAAAGCGTTTCAGAAGTCTGTATCGGCAAGGGGTACGGGCAGCGGTCAGGGCTGGGGTCTTGCTTGGAGAATTAATTTGAATGCAAGAGCGCTTGACGGTAATGCGGCGTCAACTATGCTTGAACAACTGCTTACGACAAGAACCTCGCCTAACCTGTTTGACCAGCACCCAAATTTTCAAATTGACGGCAATTACGGAGCAACTTCAGGTATAATTGAAATGCTTGTACAGAGTCACGACAATGCTATTGATTTACTTCCTGCTCTCCCTGATAAATGGGCTGCAGGTTCAATCAAGGGAATTAACACGCGTGAGAATGCCACTGTGGATATAACGTGGGAGAATAATAAGCCGTTGGAAGCAAAAATTCACGCAAGAGCAAACGGCGATATGAACATAAGAAGTCCGTATACGGCATTTGCTGTTGTTTATGATGAAAATGGAGATAGGATAGAAACGAAATTTAACGATAATAATATGCTTACTTTTTCGGCTGAAGAGGGAAATACATATACTATTACCAACTTTGGTTCAAACACCGTTGAAGAGATAAAGACATACAAAGCGGCGGACACAACTGAATTTTATGCGTCAGATAACGGTTCATTGCCTAAGATTGACGGAAATGGCGTGGACGTCGGATATATCTATAACCGAGAGAATGTAAAGATAGGTTATGCGGTGAATGAATTTGATTTTGATGATTTAGATTCTCTGATACTTAAAATGTCAAAGGTAAGAAAAAATGATACATATGTATCGGTAACCGTAGATATACCTTCAGGCGCAGAAATCGCAAATCAGCTTATAACGACAGGGGATAATGAGCTGAATTTAAAGAACATAGACGGTATTTCAGGAATACATAAAATATATATTCTATACTATAGAAATCCATATGCAAATGATGATAAATATCTGGGCAATGCAAATGACATTACAGCAAAATATAAGAAAAACGTTACGCCGGACAATCCAAAGTATTCTTATACGATAAAATCTGCGGTATTCGGCAATGACGGAAGGCTTAATGTTAAATATGAAGGTGAAAATATCGGTGCAAAGCTTATTGTGTCAGCGTATGATAAGAGCGGTGTATTAACGCAGTTTAAATGTGAAGATATTAACGGAAACGGTGAGAAATATATTGCTTTTGATAATCCTGACAACAGAACTGTAAAAATATTCGTATGGGATTCTCTTGATACTATGAAACCATTGGCAAAAATATATGATGTGACGATACCGTTATCAACCAATGAGCCTATACCTACAGCAGTTCCGACTATAGAGCCGACAATTTCACCGACGGCTGACCCGTCATTAAAAGGTGCGTATATCGGTGACACAAAATACAATACAGTCAGTGAGGCTCTTTCAGCGGCAAGAACTCCGTCAAACGAGAATGAACGAGTATATATTGACCTTATGCCCGGTGTATACCGTGAGCAGGTTGTTGTAAATAAACCGTATATTACAATTAGAAAAAAGGCAGATACTGTCGGTGAGGCAAAGATTACGTGGTACTACGGTATGGGTTCATTGTATGACAGCTGTAATGAAAACGGATACTATGATGTTAATGCTGTTGGCGACGGAAAATCATATCGTCCTTCGGACTGGGGAACAGCTTTAAAAGTTGACAGAAACGGAAATTGTTTTACTGCGGAAAACATTACGCTTGAAAATTCGTATAACAGATATTATACGCAGGAGGAACTTACAGATATAACGGGAGTTGACCCTGACCAGAACAACAGTAATTTCCACAGGCTTGAATGGATTAAAGAGCAGATAGCGAATAATGTTAGTGACGATAAAATAAATGAATATTTGCAGACAAGAACGGCTATTGATTATAAAGGTGTTACTTCAAGTCCAAGAGAGCGTTCAGCCGCTCTTCATTCATCTGCGGATAAGGTGAAGATTATAAATTGTGAGGTTATTTCAACTCAGGATACAATAGGTATTAACAGCGGTAGGATTTACTTTAAAAATTGTAAGCTCGGCGGTACTACAGACTATATCTGCGGCAGTTCAACAGCGGTTTTTAATGAATGTGAGCTTATCACAAACGCAGGCAAGGGCGGAGAATCTGCAACTATAACTGCTCCGTCAAATCCTGCGGAGTCGGACGGATATTTATTTTATAACTGCAGAATTACAGGTACACCGTACGCCAAGGAAGGTGATTTTGGCAGACCTTGGAGCAGGGAAAATGCCGCGGCGGCATATATTAATACGGTTATAAGCCATAGCCCGTTTGAACCGTCAAAACTTCTGATAAAAGACGTTGGGTGGAGCGAAATGGGTATTAAGCCTGAGGAGGCGCGTTTTAAGGAATATGGAAGTGTTGATGAAAACGGTAATGCTGTAAATACAACAAAGCGTACAAAGGGAACAATGCTTAACGAGTGGACAATGCTCCGTTATAATCCGTATACCTTTACAAAGGGCACAGACGGCTGGGACCCTGCCAATATAAGTGATGAATATAATGAAGTGAACAGTATTCTTGATACGACAACAATTGATACAAGTGATGGCAATACAAATGATGTTGCACTTCCGTCAGCTCCAAACGGATATGAGTTTTACTGGGAAAGCAACAGTCCGTTTGCCAACGTAAGTGAAGATAAAACAAAACTTTCCCTGATACGTCCTGCTTACGGAGAAAATGATATTCAGGCGACTGTTAAATTATATGTGAGAAAAGCTGACAATAAGGCAATAGGCGCGGAGAAATCAATTGAATTTAATATCTCTGCAACAAATAATATAGAGAATGTATTTACAGTAAGCGGAACAGTTTCAATGGCTAAGGCGAGTGACAGTGCGCAGACTGTAAATCTTGAGCTGAAAAAAGGAGATGCAGTAATCAAGACGGAAAATGTAACGATAGCAGAGGGTGAAACATCAGCTGAATATGCTATGGAAAATATTCCAATTGGAGAATATACAATATACCCAACTGCACAAAATACGGAGTATAATATAATTACAAAACCTGAAACCATAAGCGGAGGAATTGGGGATATTATTAATTATAATGTATCCATTCGGAAAATGAGTACAATTACTGTTACCAATACGGATTTTGACACAATAACTCCTGCAATAACAGAAGCAGATGGATTTACTGCCTCGATGTATACTGCGACAGGCGGTGAAACTGCAAACATCCAAGAAGGCAATACAGTTTACAGACTTACAAAAGATGAAAATAAAACTGTCAGAAAAAATGTTGGTGTAAGCTTTGATTTAAAAAATATGCTCCAAGAGAATACAACGCTTAACAATACAAAAACAATAAGAATGAGTTTTGATTTTCTTCTGGAAAATGTAGAGTATATGCCGTCAGACTATTCATATTTTGACCTTGCGACAAGCACGTCAAATGCAGGAAATGACGCGGCAGACCAGACTCGGTTTGTGCGTTGGGGAGTTCATACGGGCTGGGGTCAGATGAATATGTTCTCTGCCGCAAACGGACGTATAAACGGCGATAACACTCAGTTTAATAAAAACAGTCAGATGGCAAACAAGTGGTACAGAATTACTGCCGATATTGATTTGGTAAACAAGACAATAACCACAACGCTGTATAACCGTGATAATAATATGGAAATACTTAATAAAAAGCCGTTTGATATAGCAAAACCTGACGGCGGCAGTAATCCTAATTACCCGACAGGTATTAATTTAGATAACCTGTATTTTAATGTTTATATGGATAAAAGAGAAAACACATCAAATAAGATGGAATATTATTTTGACAATATAACACTTGAATATCAGGATTATGAATAAAATTTTCTCTCTCAATTAAAAAACAGCATATATATTCTGCTTTTGCGGAATATATATGCTGTTTATTATATGAACAGTTTATTTATATATTTCATATTATAATTTAGGTATTTCTTCACTTCGCGCCCGATAAAGGACATAACAGTATTAATTATGGAGGATACCGACAGTTGTTTATATTTGATATTAGATAAAATTAGATTTTATGAGGAGATGTTTTTATGGAAAACAAATTTGAAGTGGTAAAAGAGTGTACACCTAATCAGGTAGGCTGTCCGACAACAAGTTATCAAGATGTAAATGTATGTATTCCTGTTACTATCAAAGCATTCGGCGAGGTTGGCAATGTAAAAACACAGTGCTTGGGTAAAGCTGTAGTTGCGTCAGGCTGTGATGCCTGCAAGGGTAAATGTGACGACGTATGTAAATTTACTGTAAGTCAAAGACTGCGCGTTGAAGTGCCTATTATCTTTGGCGCAAGAGTAGAGGGCAGTGACGCTATGATAGATTGCGGCTGTGCTAAAAGTGCCGATGGTGAGTGTGAGTGTGACCCAAGACCGTTTTTTTGAAGAAATAAAACAACAACCCATACAGACAGGTAATCGTTCACGGAAAACGGCTTTAACAGATTTTTGGAATCGTTTTTTCTTGTAATTGAAGGATAAATAAAAACCGCGCATAATCAGTAATGACTATGCGCGGTATTTTTTAATTTACACTATGCTCAACTGCCGCTTCCATAATATCCTTGTATGCCCAATGTGTCATAGCAACATCATAAAATGGATTTTCAGCATTTTTAATATCGTTTCTGTCGAGCATTCGGTTCATTATTGAAACCGCTTCGGCTCTGGTTATAAATTCATCAGGTCTGAATTTGCTGTCATAGCCTTCTGTATAACCTGCGTTACAGCAAGCATTGATTACTTCTTCAGCCCAATGTCCGCCTATGTCATCAAACGTGACATTTGCGTCTGTACCACTCAAATCCGCATATTTGGCAATCATTGCCGCGAACTCCGCGCGCGTTATGTTGTTTTCGGGTCTGAACTCGCCGTTATCATAACCCGATATAACATTTCTGTTTTCCATAAATCCTATATATTTATGATACCACAAATTTTTTACGGAATCTGTGAACGAAGTGTTATAGTTTCCGTTTTCCTCAAAGCCGTCTGTAAGACGAGCAAGAATTGCCGCTGTTTCGGCTCTGGTTATTTGTCCGTCAGGATAGAAATAACCTTCGTATCCGAATATGTATGCTTTATGATTCTTTTCACTGCCGGACGGATTGCCTGTCGGTTTCGGTGAACTGTCAGGTTCGGCAGTTGGTGATACTGTTGGGGTTACTGTCGGCTTTGGTGTCGGGGTAGCTTTTGTTCCTGAACCGCCTTTACGCTTTGGATTTGCCGTCGGAGAAGATGAAGGCGACACACTCGGACTTGGTGAAGGCGACGCACTCGGACTTGGTGAAGGCGATACACTCGGACTTGGTGAAGGCGACGCACTTGGACTTGGTGACGGAGCTAAAACAAATTCAAGTTCGCCGTCTGTGTTTTTCTTAATATCATAGCCCTTCATCGCGCTTACAAAGTATTTGCCGATTTCCTTATCACCCATTTTCTCGCTCCAGCCTCGTGTGAAGTCCGCGGACTGTTCCACTGAATCAGCAGAAACACGATACGGCTCGGTCAGCTCAGCATTTGCAAAAGTATCGGAAATCAGTATCAAGGCTAAATGAGAATCATCGTCATAATCTATCTGGTCGTCACTCTTATACAAGAAAATATCCGACGCACTGTCTGCACCTTTGATTTTTGTTGCGCCCGCAAGGTTTATTTTCATACAAAAGGAGGATGAAACGATTGCGTTATCGTTTTTAGAAATAACCTCGCCGCCGTAAAGATTTAAAATATTTGCATTTGCTATTGCGTACTGATAATATCCCTCTGAGTTATCTGTTGAAGAATTTTCTATGGTTCCGCCGTAGAGCGACATTGTGTGGCGGTTATCTATTATTCCTACATGCTCAGCGGTGCTGCTGTATGCTCCTGTAATTTTTCCTTCCGATTGACAGTCGCATATATTAAAGTTTATGTTGTCGAGGTGTCCCTGAACATAGATAGTGTAGTCGTTTTGAAATTCGAGGGTTTTGCCGTTAAGGCAGAGATTTACATCATCATTAATTCTTAATCCCCTGCGCAGACTTAAATTGTCTTTAATATAATAATTGCCTTCCGAAAGCATAAAATCAGACGCTTCATCCGTCGTTGCAGCTACGTCATTGATATACAGCCAGCCGTCCTCGTCCGCAGTTAGCACCTTATCGAACACAATCTCGTTGTCGTGTCCGCACGTAACCGACATATCGTGTTTATGCTCGACAGGGGGGACAGAGGGTGTATAGTCAAACACATCGCTTGTTAAAAGCGTATAGTCCTCATAGCTGACCTCGCAGAGATACGAGCCCGGATATACGGCTGTAAGCTGATTTGTTGTCTGTCCTTTGACCTCGCCTTTTTTGTTTGTTTTTATAACGGTTGCCTTAACAGTCGGCGTATTTCCGCTATTGAAAGAGAATGTGTATTGACCGTCCGCAGGAACGGTAAATTCATACTCACCGTTTTCATTTGTTGTTTTTGTATAAAGCCTGTTATCATCGTTCTCAAGGTACGCATAAGTATAATTGTTTAGAGTATCGGACGGCTTAATCTTAACCATATCGCCCTTACTGAGGTTAAGGATTGTGAAGTAATAGGAAGTCAGATTGTCCATACCGTTCACACCCGTCCACAGACCTGTTACATTGTCATATGAACTTGTGCTGCCGTTGTATTCATAATTAAAAGCGTTTTGATCTGTTATATCTTTTGTTACGACCTCCGCCAGATACCACTTATAGCTTGTGGGAGCATAATCAGGCGCGCCGTTTGCGGTTACGGTATAGTTGTTTTCCGCCGACGGCTGTTCTGTTATAGCATAATCGTATATTTTAAGCTCGTTGTTTTCGTCTTTGGCTATAAATCTGCCCTTTGTCGCGCTTATAAAGTAATCGGAAAATACCGCTGTTCCCATATGCTCGCTCCAGCCGCTTGTAAAGGTGTTTTCATGCTCTGCCCCTACTCTGTAAGGCTCGGTATTGGTAAGCGGAGCGTCAAGCGTTATAATTTTATCATAGTATTCGTTAGCCAGATAAATATCCGCCTTATCCGCCGCTCCCGTTATTTTCGGCTCGCCCGAAAGGCTCAAACCGCCTTTGCTGCCGTCAACACAAACAGCATTGTCATTTAACGACACAACCTCGCCGCCGTAAAGCCTTACCGTTCCGCCCAAAGTAGAAACCGCCTGCTTTACATTTCGTTCATCATTGGAGGTATTTATTACATTAACTCCGTACATAGAAAATTCATTATCTACTTCTATAGTAGCTGATGTATTGTGGCCTCCGCTATAAGAGCTTGTAATTTTCCCGCCTTCACCGCAGTTGCAAAGGCTCAGATTGCCTTTATAATTACCGTAATCGGGAGTAGTGCGTCTAATGCCAATCTTAGCTTCACCCATATCAAGAGTATGTCCGTTTAAGCAGAGATTTACATTGCCCCGAATTTCAATAATATTGGCAGGAGTTACACTCTCTGCAAGATAATAATTACCGTCAGGTAAATAGATAGAGCTATTGCCTGCGTCCGGCTCCACAACCGCGCCGTCAATATACAGCTTGCCGTCCTGTGAGGTAAGCGCGTGGTCAAAGCCTATCGCGTTATCGTTTCCGCACTCAACCGACATATCGTGAGAATGTGCTGGCATTACGGCAAGCTCAGCCTCGCCGCTGTCATTTAGTTTTACTGTAAAAGCGTCCGCTGTACTGATAAAGTAATCAGCGGGATTTTTGCCGTTCATTTTTTCGTTCCAGCCCTGTGTAAAAGTACCGCAGAAGGACATATCTCCTCCCTGCATAAATATACTGCTCTTGTTTGTCATAGTAACAGGCGATTCAAGCTGAACAGTTTTTCCCTGTTCTACGGCAATATCAATGTTTTCGCCGATATTGCCCAAATTGATACCTGCCTCTGCAAGCTGTTCGCTCATAGCGCTTATCATCTGCGCGTATGAGGAACCATTATTTGAAATATCCACCGTTCCCGAAAGGAAAAATTTTTCTGAGGCATTAACTCCGACAGCTCCGTTATCTGTAATTTTACCGCCGTACATATGAAATTCAGCATTGTCTGTGGTAATATTAACTGCCGCGCCGGTAGGATTTGCGGGGTTGGCATAATTTATCCCGCTGATTGTACCTCCGTACATATTAAATACGGGTGCAGATGTTTCCCCTATTACTAATCTTGAGAAAACAACGCCGTTAGGCACACTGCCTGTTATTTTACCTGCATTATTCTCGGAACAGTCGCACAAATTCAGCTCTGTGTTTGACCAGATATTAATTATTTTGCCGTCTTCGCTTGTATCAGTGCTTTGTAATGTATGACCGTTAAGACAAAGACTTGTTTCGCCATTGGGTACTATATATGAGTTGTCAATAGTTACATCTGTTGTCAGATAATAATTGCCCGCCGTTGTCGGGAGAGAATTATCGCTGTTCCACGCTGTCCAGATTATGTCCCCGTGCTCCGAGTGATTCGGGTCGGCACACTCCGCGCCGCAGACCTTGTGCTTGTGTTCAACCGTAACGGGATCGGTGAAAAGCGTTACAGGCGTGCCTCCGATGTCCTGTGCATTGCGAGGTTTGCTTTCGTCAAAACCTGCAAACTCAGTTGTGTTATACCATAAGCCGTTCCGTCCTGCCGCCTCCGCAGGCACATCGCCGTTATAGACGTACCAATTACTTGCAAACGCCTGCGCCGAGCTCATAAGCATAGCAAGAGAGAGCCACAGGGCAAGCAGTCCTTTCAATTTTTTCTTCATAATGTTTTTCCTCCCTGAAAATTTTATTAGTTAAATAAGATTAACCTTATATGTCTAAGTCCGTCGCGGACTGTACGAAGATGTGATTTTCCTCCGCGCCTGCCGTAGCGGAGAGTAACGGGAATTTCGCATATTTTTTCGCCTGCGTCGGCAAATGCGCCGATTATCTCAGTTGCAAATTCCATTCCTTCGGCTTTTAAGTTAAGCGAAAGCGCGGTTTCTCTTTGAAATGCGCGCAGTCCGCAGTGAAAATCGCCGATGTCTGTTTTATATTTTAACCGTCCGAGAAATGATAGAAACGGTATTCCGATATATCTATGTAAAAACGGCATTGCGCCCTTTTCAAAACCGCCCCTGTAACGGTTGCCCATTACGAGAGTGAAGCCTTCGCGGAGTTTTTCCAAGAAAGCGTTAAGGTCCGTGAAATCATAGCTGCCGTCGCAATCGCCCATAATTATATATTTTCCTCTTGCGAGGTCTATTCCGCCGCGTACAGCGTTACCGTAACCCCTGAAGGGGACGGTTTCAACTCTCGCGCCCAAATCAATCGCAATTTTTCTTGAATTGTCACAGCTTCCGTTATTGGCAATCAGTATTTCAGCGGATATTCCGCTTTTTTTAATATATTCCTGCGCCTCGCTGATACAAAAACCTATAGTTTTTTCCTCGTTTAAGCAGGGCATTAAAATCGTCAATTCTATATCATTCATTTTTCTTCACACGACCTTTCTTTTTCTGAAGTCTGACATTTAGCAAAAATGCCGATATAATTGCCGTAATCGGAGATATAAGTGTGCGGTAGGTAAAAATTCACGCGGAATTCTACTATATATTATTTAAAGCATAGCATACTTTAAATGATTTTCAATTTCTTTCACTTATTTAACGTGTTTTTCACTTATTTGACATACTTTTTGATTGAAACAGTGAAAAATGTATGTTAAAATTTAATTAATAAAATATCATCAAGGAGGGTACAAATGAGAATTGCCATATGTGACGATGAAAGTGACCAGCTTGCACTGATAGGGGAGTATGTGTCGCAGTATATTGAGAGTGAAAAACTGGATATTGAAATTGTGAAATTTACAAATCCGTCGGAGCTTCTGGAATATGAAAAAGAAAACGGAGGAAGTAAAATATATATTCTGGATATTGTAATGAGTGGTATGAGCGGTGTTGAGCTCGGACAGAGTATACGCAAATACAATAAGCGCTCAATTATTATTTATCTGACAACCACGAAGGAATATTCACTTGACGCATTTTCCGTGAACGCGTTTTCATATCTTGTAAAGCCGGTTGACAGGGAACGGCTGTTTGGCGAGCTTGACAAGTTTTTTACATACTGTATTCCGCCGAAAGAAGAGGAAATTATGATTAGCGTTAAAACAGCGGAAGGTACAATGCCTGTGGCGGTAAGCGGAATTAATGCTGTTGAATATATTGACCACAGGCTTGTATTGCATATGAACAGCGGCAGTAATATTGAGTGTCTGTCGTCAAGAGATTCGTTTGACAGGCAGGCGGAGGAAATTATTGCCTGTGAATTGTTTATTAAAAGCGCGGATTGTTATCTGGTTAATATGAAAAATGTGTTATCGGTTACGGCGCGCGGATTTAAAATGAAAAACGGCGCGGAGTTTCCTGTTACACGGAAATATGCCGATGCTAAAATTAAATTTATGAATGTAAAAATAAAAGATCGTTCTTAGAAGGAAGGAATAAGATATGGATACAATTCTTCGCGATTTGTCTATTATATGGGTGCTTATTCACTGCTGTATTATGTTTATGATGCTTTATGAAAGCCGATTTTCTCAAAAGAAAACCAATATTATTACAGGCATTTTTATGACAGCTATTATAATAATAACTGTGTTTAACGTAAGGCAGTTCGGCACGGCAAAAGCAGGCGAGCTGATAGTGCCTGTGTGCGTGATTCCGAGTCTTATACTGTTTTTTGTTATGGCTAAAAACAGAGGCACAAGATTTTTGTTTACGTTTTGTCTGGTTGATACGGTTGTGCTGGAACTGCTTTTTATAACCAATCTGCTGGACGGACTGCTTGGAATTAAAAATTATATCGTAATGTTTGTGTCAAGACTGATTCTTTTTCCGCTGGCAGAGTTTTTTATCGTGAAATACCTGCGCACTCCGTATCAGTCGCTTCAAAGACGAATGAAAAAGGGGTGGGGCGTATTTTCAATATTGGCGGCTCTGTTTTATATAATTATTATCTGGACAACCTATTACCCATTTATTATTCTGGAAAGACCGGAGTATATATCACATCTTGTTTTGATACTGGTATTGGTGCCTGTAATGTATATTACGGTTTTTAAGGTTTTATGGACACAGTTAAAATTGTTTGATGCGGCAGAGGAAAACCGCGCGCTTAATATGCAGGTAAAAATGGTAAACGAGCGGCTTGAGAGCAGTGCGGAAATCGAGGAACAAATTAAAATACTTCGGCACGATATGAGGCATAAACTTCTTTTAATAAGCGATCATCTTAAAAACAATAATCTGAACAGTGCGGAGGAGAGTATACAGAGTTTAATACGGGAATCAGACAAAAGTACGGTTAAAAATTACTGCGGTAATCATTCTGTCAATGTGGTACTTTCGTATTATGAAAGAATTGCAGAGCGTGCTAAGATTCAATTTGATACAAATATAAGTCTGGCTGAGAAATTGCCTGTTAATGAAATGGAATTGACAGTTATTTTATCCAACGGTCTTGAAAATTCTGTAAATGCGCTTAAAGACTGTAATAATAAAAGAATATCTGTAAAGTGCTTTACCGAAGCGGATAAGGTTTATCTTGAAATCAAAAATCCGATTTCCACGCCTGTACTCTTTGAACGTGGTTTGCCGAAATCAAAAAAAGAGGGTCACGGCTACGGTACAAAGTCTATGGCGTCAATTGTTGAAAAGAATGAGGGGGTGTATTGCTTTGTTGTAGAAAATGGTGATTTTGTATTCAGGTGCAGTATGTAAATTATGCTGCAAATGTGTTATAGTACAAAAAACGATGAAAATGTGCCTGTAACAGCCGAAATGGATAAATATAGCTTTACAATGCTGTCAGATGATGTTACAATAACAGTAATAGTTACACCAAGATGTGATTGTGCTGATTAAATAAATTATATAAATGATGAAAGGTGCAAAATGAATTATTCTTTATTTAAAAATCTAAGTATAAACGGAGAAATCCTTGACATTTTGTGCAAGGACGGTAAAATTGAAAAAATAGGCAGAATAGACGGTGAGGGAACAGACTTCTGCGGTAAGAGGGCATTTGCGGGGCTTGTGGATATTCATACTCACGGTATGGGAGGAATTGATACAATGGACGCGGAATTGGATAAGCTGTCATTGCTGTATGCGAATGCAGGCACAACAACAGTGTATCCAACAACAATGACCGCTCCGCACAAGGATATTGTAAAGGTGCTGACCGCTCCTGTTCCTGAAAAAGGAGCAAAAATAGCTGGTATTCACCTTGAAGGTCCGTATATAAGTGAAAAATATAAGGGCGCTCAAAATGCTGATTTTATCAGATTACCTGATATAAATGAATTTAGGGAGTATGACCGAGCTAAAATTGTAACGATTGCCCCTGAATTATCGGGAGCGATAGATTATATTAAAAATACAGATATGCTTGTGTGTGTCGGTCATACTGCGGCTGATTATGACACTGCGATAAAAGCGGCTGACGCAGGCGCAAAATGCGTAACGCATACGTTTAATGCAATGCCGCCTTTACATCACCGTATGCCGTCAGTGCTGGGCGCGGCGTTTGATAATGATATGTATATTCAGGTCATATGTGACGGCAAGCATATACATCCGTCAGCGATAAGAATTTTGTATAAATTATTCGGAGCGGACAGAATGGTTTTAATAAGCGACAGTATGCGAGCAACAGGACTTCCTGACGGTAAGTATGAATTTGGCGGACAGGAAATGACTGTTACAGACGGTATAGCAAGAACACCTGACGGAGCGCTTGCCGGAAGTACGTCAACACTTTTGGACTGCGTGAAATGCGCAATAGATTTCGGTATTCTGGAACAAGACGCGTTTAAAATGGCGAGTGAAACACCGGCTCAAATGCTTGGACTAAACTGCGGAAAAATTTCAGAAGGATATGACTGTGATTTAGTCGTTCTTGACGATAGCGGCAATATAGACACAGTAATCATTAATGGTAAAATTTAAAAAGGGAATTGCGAAGTAGAATTTTCTGATAAACGGTGCTTGGAATAAAAATAACGCTTAATTAAGCGTTATTTTTATGTGTGTATTTTCATAAAAATATATTATATATTTTGTTTGTGGGAGGTTGTTTTATGATTTTGACAAGGAAACACCTTACAGCAGCGGCGGTAGTTATTGCTGTGATTGGTGTATTCGTGGGGATAAGGCAGTATGAAATTCGTCAGACAATAGCTGATAATGAACTTAAAATAATTCTTGACGCAGGTCATGGCGCGTATGAGTAATGCTTTAAAGTGCCAAAAGTGTCGATTTTAAGCCGTTTCTGCACCGCCATCGACGCAGGGGAGGGGCGCTGAAATTTAGGTAAAATTACAGAAGAATAGCAGTAAACCGCTTTTGTATGAAAAATAGCTTGTCCCATAGTGGGACAAGCTATTTACTTTAATGGTAAATTTAAGGAATAAAATCCGTAAAAATATTGACAATGGCATATTTTAGTATTATAATGGATAATATATAAGAGAGGTGATTTTATGATACCAAGAGACGATTATCTGAATTTTCTTATACAATCAAAGGATAAGCAAATTATCAAAGTTATATCAGGCATACGAAGATGTGGAAAGTCCACGTTATTTGAAATATATAAGGAGTATCTTTTAAATAACGGAACCAAACAAAATCAGATTATATCCATTAACTTTGAGGATATGGACTATGAAGAATTGCAGGATTATCACAAGCTGTATAAATATATAAAAGAAAAATTGCTGCCCGATAAAATGAACTACATTTTTTTAGATGAAATACAGCATGTACAAAACTTTGAAAAAGCAGTAGACAGTTTATTCATAAAGAAAAATGTTGACTTGTATATAACGGGTTCAAATGCGTATTTTATGTCGGGAGAATTAGCGACCTTTCTTTCAGGACGGTATATAGAACTCAGAATGTTGCCGCTGTCGTTTTCGGAATACTGTATAGGAAATACTGACAACATTCCTATCAGTGAAAAATACAAGCTGTATATAGAGAATAGTTCATTTCCGTATGTGCTGAATTATAACAACAATGAAAAAGAAATACATGACTATCTTTCGGGAATATATAATACTGTTCTTCTAAAGGATATTGTGGCACGGTACAGTATATCTGATGTAATGATGCTTGAAAGCGTAACTCGATTTGTGTTTGACAATATAGGAAGTCAGTTGTCAACAACAAAAATTGCAAATACTATGACATCGGCAGGCAGAAAGATTGATCCTAAAACTGTTGAAAAGTATTTGAAGGCTCTGCTTGACAGTATGATGATTTATCAGGCAAAGAGGTATAATATCAAAGGCAAGCGATATTTGAAAACTCTTGAAAAATATTATGTTGTTGACATTGGTTTAAGGTATATGCTTTTGGGCAAACGCAGTACAGATGTCGGACATATATTGGAAAATGTCGTTTATCTTGAATTGATGCGGCGCGGTTATGATGTGTATGTAGGGCAGTCGGGAGAAGCGGAAGTAGATTTTGTTGCAATGAACTCAGACGGAATAACGTATTTTCAAGTCTCAGCGAGTGTTCGCGATGAGAAAACACTCGAAAGAGAGTTAGCGTCTTTGAAAAGGATAAATGATAATTATCCCAAATATATTTTGACGCTTGATGATGACCCGATTGCTGATTATGACGGAATAAAGCGGATAAACGCGCTTGATTGGCTGTTGGGACAAGTAAAATAAATAAGAGGTTTTATGAGACATATAATAAACTTTGTAAAAAATGAAACAGTGCTGAGTATTGCGGCGGCACTTGCGGTTGTGTCATCATTTTTCGTAACGCCTGACGCGCGATACATAAGCTATATAGATTTCAGAACGCTTGCGCTGCTGTTCTGTTTAATGGCAGTAGTAGCAGGTCTTAAAAAAACAGGCGTGTTTAACCTTTTGGCTGAAAATCTGCTTAAACGGATACACAGCATTAAAGGCTTGACACTTGTATTAGTGATGCTCTGCTTTTTCTTTAGTATGTTTATAACCAACGATGTGGCTCTTATTGCATTTGTGCCGTTTACATTTGCGGTTTTGGATATGCTTGGTGAAGATATTAAAAAACAGAATATAATTTTCATTGTCTTAATGCAGACGGTCGCGGCTAATCTGGGCAGTATGCTTACACCGATTGGCAATCCTCAAAATTTGTATTTACATGGAATTTCGGGACTTGGTATTGGCGAATTTATGATGATTATGCTTCCATATACAGTAGTTTCGTTTGTTTTGCTGGTTGTTTGCGCCATGCTTAGGAAAGGCGGAAGTAATATAAATATAAATTTTTCTGAGAAAAGACACATTTGCGGAAAAGGGAAGGTAGCAGTTTATACTGCGATGTTTGCTGTGTGCTTGCTGACGGTGGCGCGGCTGATTGATCATAGAATAACTTTGGCAGTTGTCATAGTCTTAACGGCGATTACAGACTATAAGATTTTTAACAAAGTGGATTATACTCTGCTGATAACCTTTATCGCGTTTTTCATTTTTATAGGCAATATGGGCAGAATACCTGTATTTAATAATTACATAAAAAGCGTGATTGATGGGCGTGAGTGTATAACGGGGATTTTATCGAGCCAACTAATCAGTAATGTTCCGGCAGCGTTGCTGCTTTCGGGTTTTACGGATAATTTAAAGCCGTTGATTGTCGGAGTGAATTTAGGAGGCTTGGGTACACTTATAGCGTCTATGGCGAGCTTGATTTCGTTTAAACTTATCGGACGCGAAGATAAGTCGTTAAGAGGAAAATATCTGCTGTATTTTACAGTGGTAAACATTATTTTCCTTGCTGTTCTGATGGGACTATATGAGCTGATAAAATAGTATTATGTTCAAGTCATCAATCAAAATGATTGATGACTTGATTTTTGATTGATGGTATGATATACTCAAATCCAAAAGAAAAGTAATGTAGGATAAAAAAACGTCGTTGTGAAGGAGAAAATGAGATGAAATATAAATATATATTTTTCGACTTAGACGGAACTCTTACCGACCCGAAAGAGGGAATAACGAATTGTGTAAAATACGCCCTTGAGTATTACGGAATTCATGATACAAATGAACAAAAGCTTATGCGGTTTATCGGTCCGCCGCTTGTAGATTCATTTCGTGAGTTTTATGGGTTTAGCGAGGAACAGTCACTTGAGGCTGTAGAAAAATATCGTGAGAGATTTTCTAGTATAGGAATTTTCGAAAATAAAGTCTATGATGGTGTATTTGATATGCTTCAAAGATTGACGGACAGCGGACGTATTTTAGTACTGGCAACTTCAAAGCCTAAAATTTTTGCTGACAGAATTATGGCAAAGTACGGACTGCGCCCATATTTTAAATTGGTATGCGGGTCAGAGCTTGATGGTACGCGCAATGCCAAAGACGAGGTTATAGAATATGCAATTGCAAGGCTTGAATGTGACCGAGAACAAATAATTATGGTTGGGGACAGGAGACAGGATGTTATCGGCGCAAAAAAGTGCGGTATAGCCTCCTGTGGTGTGCGTTTTGGATATGCGGAACCGTGTGAGCTTGAAGAAGCGGGGGCTGATTTTATTGCCAATACAATTGAGGATTTGATACGGGTTTTGCTGTGACTAAATACTCTATAGTATTTATAAAAGTTATTATGAGAACAAATTTATATCTGAAAGGAGAAAGGTGATGTTAGAGCAAGGAACAAAAGCGCCTGAAATTGTTTTAAACGACAAAGACGGGAACGAAGTAAAACTGAGTGATTTTAAGGGGCAAAGAGTGGTTGTGTATTTTTATCCGAGGGATAATACTTCTGGTTGTACGCGTCAGGCATGCGCGTTCAGGGATGAGTTTGAGGAATACAAGGCTCTTGGAATACCCGTAATCGGAATAAGTAAGGACAGCGAGGCGTCACATCAAAAGTTTGCCTTAAAAAATGAGCTTCCGTTTATATTGCTTGCAGACCCCGAATTAAAAGCAATAAAGGATTATGACGTGTGGCAGGAAAAGAAAATGTATGGTAAAGTGTCGATGGGTGTTGTACGCACGACATATCTTATAGACGCTGACGGCATTATTGAAAAGGTATGGAAAAAGGCAAAGCCTGATACCAATGCAAAGGAAATACTTGAATATATAAACAGCTAAAGATGAGTTAAGAGAAGCAGTTCATAATGAACTGCTTTTTGTATAATAGAATGTTTGACAATTCGGTACGAATATGATATATTTTATATAGAGGTGATATAATGGAACATAGAACAGGAAAAATAATAGTAAGCTCTGCCGGAGGAACGGCGGCAAAGGGAGCGAAAACATATAAGGTATCAATTCCGTCATTGTGGATAAAAGAAATGGGGCTTGATGAAACCAAGAGAAATGTTGAGCTTATGTTTGACGGAAACAGTATATATATTACGGCTGAAAAATCATTCGAAGAATTTGTATCGCAAAAAAAGGATATGGGACATGATATTAAAAAGTTAAGTTTTTATGATAATAAAGAGCTGTGCAGTGTAATTTGTGCGGACTTCACAGATAAAACACTGAAAGCACAAAATCGTACAGATGATATTGTAAAAACCGCTTTTGGAAATAATAAATTGCCAATGTGGGAGGATTTTATGAATTTCTTGCAGGAACGCTGTATTCCAAAAGAGCGAAGCGGCATAAGAGAATATCTTGAGGCGATTGGTGTCGCGGAATATAATCCGATAGAAATTATAAAAAAGACTAAGGGAAAAATGGCGGAGGACAAGCAATGGATAGAGATAGAAGAGATATAAAACTTGTAACGGATGAGAAAATTGCTGAAACCTCATCAAAGGGCAATCAGGAAAAATGGTTTGATGCTGAAACAAATCAATGGTACAAGCTTGACCAATTCGGATATGAGGCATTAAGTGAAACAATAATTTCGATATTGCTTGAAAAAAGTAATATTGAAAAAGATACTCCGTTCACCTTTGTGCGCTATGAGCCTGTAAGGGTTGTAGTTCACAATCGGGAACGGACAGGTTGTGTAAGTGATAATTTCTTAAAAGAGGGGCAGTCGGTTATTACAATCAATCATCTTTTGTCAAGAGTTCTTGGATGTTCGTTAAAAGATAAATTGTTATCTCTTACGAGTGATAAAAAGAGAATAGCTTATCTTGCAGAAGCTACAAAGGATTACACGGGACTTGATTATTTTGGGGAATATCTGACACTGCTTTTTGAAATTGATTCCTTATTTCTGAATGATGACAGACATCTAAACAATATTGCTGTTATAAAATCAGGCGGCAAATATGATTATTGCCCGATTTTTGATAACGGAGCAGGCTTGATTTCGGATACAAGGCTTTCACCGATGGATATAGAGCCAAAAGCATTGATTTCATCATTAAGAGCAAGACCGTTTAATATGAGTTTTACACGTCAAATGAATACGGCGAGGGCGTTATATGGAAAACAGCTTTCAATGCCTGCGCTGAAACGTGATGATATAATGGAACATTTAATGCCCATTCTTGAATTTTATCCTCAGAGAGATAGAAGAATTATTGCAGATAGAGTGGTGGAGTGTATATTGACAAAGCATAGATTTTTGTAGATATAGGTTGAATATTAATATAGATTGTTGTATAATAAATTAAAAAATATAAGATGTTTATAAAGGAGGCTATAATGATTGGAAGTATAGGTGATAGCATATTTGAAGAGGCATTTAAAGAAGGTTATAAAAAAGGAGTTGAGCGTGCTACGGTATACTGCATACGGAGTTTGATGGAAAAGATGGATATGACATCAGATGAGGCAATGTCAGTATTAGAAGTGTCAAAGGATGAATATGAAAAATATAAAGATTTATTAGAACATTCAAAAGTGGAAACATATGAGGAGTTGTTTCGGCGTGTAAAATGATGAATGCTGCAATGGCTGATGCGGGAAATTCAACAGCACGATGAGACAATGCTTTGATAGGAATGACGAAATTACAACTTTGTAGAAGTTTACTATTAAGAGTACATAAGTGGTGCTAATTTCGTTATCATATACTCCAAAAGCGATGATGGAACTGTATAATTGGATTTAAAAATCAACGATGAAAAAATAGATAAAAAGCATTGAAAAAAATATCATAATATGATAATATATTAAATATAATGCACACTATTTAGATAAGGAGATTGAATATGGATATAGATACAACTGAAAAAGTAATGAGCTTTGCTAATTTTAATGTTACATATGGAGTAGAGGAACAACCATTGCTGACCTATTTTAATGAAATTATCTTCCCTGCTTTCTCTAATAAAGAGCATAGGGAAACGCACAATGGTTATTATTATTTTGATAATATACAGGTAAAAGAGATGGAAAACGAATATGTATTAGTGGGCAATTTTATTAAAGTTACAGAGTATAATATACGCACAGTGGTTAAAAATGACGTTTTATGTGAGAATCCCGCTACTGTTCCAACTGCACCATATTCAAGATTTATGATTTTTTTAAAAAATCACCGTATGGTATTAATAAAGAATGAATCTAATAGTCCATCCCTTATGAGCTTTCAAGCTCAGTGTCGATATGTTGTAGGGAATTATATAAGGGAAAAGAATAGAATTTTAAGTAAACAAGATAAATTTCCGTCGTCAAGGATAAACATATTAAATATGCCATTAAAATCGGATGTATCGTATGCTATATCATCATTAGCTAAAATATCTTCAGTTAAATTTAGGTTTTTTCCACTAAATAATGATATTCCAGCTTCGGAACTATTTAGGGCTGTTGATCAATATAAGGGTTCAGTTGGCTCTAAAACTGGTAACTTGATTTTTAACTCGCCCAAGAATAAAGAAGAGATTACAGATTTGATTACAGAAAGTGCAGCACTTACTAAAGTCACAATAAAAGGAAAAGATTATCAAGGAAATCCTCATACTGTAAAGGAAGATAAGATATCAAGTGACAGAAGAATTACCATTATAGGAGATGTTGCTGCTGATTCTGATGAGAAAATTTATAGGTCAGCGAAAGATTCAGAGGAAATTAATATAACGAGTGAAGAAAACCTGAAATTATATAATAAAGTAATTAATAAAATACGTGCGTTATTGAAACAATAAAATTGTGGAGATGACATTATGAAAGCGGATGTTTCTGTGGAAGAATTTTTAAAAGACGAAAAAGCGCATCAGATTATGTTATTATCGCTAAAAGAAATTTTGCCAGTAGCTAATAATTGGTTTGCTTTTTTAATATCTATTATAATAGCAATTATATCTTCTGTTTTGATTGGTTTTGAAACAAATACGGTAGAACATTTTAGTGGAATGGTTGGTAAGTGTCTGGATATAGAGTTGTCTATATTGGGGTGTGTATTAGCGGTATATTCGATAATGTTAGCTTTTTTTAATAAGGATTTTATGAAGTGTTTATTGAAGAGCAAATCGGGGAATAAAAGTGTTTTAAAACGATATGTATCGTATTATGAATCAATACTATTTCTTTATTTTATTGGGTTGTGTATGACAGGTATATATATGTTAGTGTTATCATTTATACCGTCAGATTTTGTTCTAACAGATAACAATATTTTAAATAGTATATTAGCAAGTGTACTTATATTTGTATATATATCATATACAATTAGGATTTTTTATGAGGTAAAAGGCTTAATATATAATACTATAATGCTATTTAGAGCAAGCATTGCAGAACAATTCATGGAATAAATTAATTGATGGCAATAATATTTATGGATCTATTGTGTAGTATTGGTTGTCTATACTGCACCAATCAGTTGAAAAGGGAAACTGCCAGCAGAAACATCGGTAAACTTTGGACGATTGAGGAATATAAAAAATCAAACATTCCTCTATAGCTCAGTTGGCAGAGCGCATGACTGTTAATCATGATGTCGCTGGTTCGAGGCTCAATGTCAATAGTTGTGGTGAAGAAAGCGAATGGAAAAATCACACATATTAAAGTATATCAGCGACCTTGTTTAGCGAGGTCGTTTTTGTAGCTGAACATATGCAGAATGCGATTGCGAAACCGCCCAAAATTGCGGTATCCGTAAGCATTACGTTTGAGTACCTTGATTTTGAAGCATTTCGTCAGATATGTAAAGCAGAGAATTTACCCGTTCTTTTTCACAGTCTTTAAGCTTGGCGTTTCGCTTTATGAGGAGGCGTTTTGAGTGCTTGAATAACAGGCGGTACTTTTTGCCGTAGATTTGCTGTACCCGTTTTCTGACCTTATCGAAAGCCCAGACCATCTGACGGATAAAGTGGTAACGGTCAATGACCTGAGTGCCGTTTTTAAAGAAGGCGCAGGCAATGTCTGTGTATTGCTGCCACATATCACTTACGAAGAAGCGTACCCGTTTACGTTGTTTTGGAGAGCACTGACGCAGATAGCCAATAAGGGAGGATTGACTTCTGTCAGGAAGAATATCAAGAACTCTGTGAGAAGCGGGGTCAGTAATGATAGCCTGATATTTTTGATTTCCGGTATTGCCCTTAAACTCATCAATAGCGAATACATGAGGGAGTTTTTGAGGTTTAGGGATATGAATAGTATCAAAAACTCTGATAACAGTCGAAACGGACAAATTAACAGTTTTCGCCGCAGAGGTAAAAGAGTATTCTGAGCGGAGCAGCTCAATGATATGAGCGACTAAGCGGCGTGTCATGCGATGATACTTAGGAACAAAGGGATGGTGTTCGGAGAAGCATTTACCGCAATGAGGACAGCGGTACCGGCGGCGTCTGTAGTTAAGGATAACAGGGACGCCGAAAGCGGGAATATCTCTGATAAGCTGGTGACGGTAGTCATGGATATATGAAGTGGAAAGCCCGCAGGCAGGGCATATCCAATATCGTTACTATTTCCAATATCATTAATATGAACATATCCGATAACCCTATTATCTGCCTTTTGTGATATTGCATAATTATAGGCAATATCCTTTTTATAAAAAGGTAAAATAGAATTATAAAGATAATTTTCAACCTCGTTTCGGATTTTTAGTGGGAAAAAGGGCAAAAACTTATTGACATCTTCATTTCTGTAAAGCAGGAACATATCATCAATGTCATTATCGTTAAATTTCCTTAGTATCAGTCTGTCTGTTTCAAGTGTGGGAGTATTTTCATAATACATAACTTTTTTTCCTTAATATAATTATTTTTTATTATGCGTACGTTTAAATTCGTCAGGAGTCATACCAACATATTTTACAAAAGAGCGGTAGAAGGTTGAGTAATCTGAAAAACCGCACCGAGCGAAAATGGAGGTAGCTTTGCGCCCCTCCATTATCAAATTTTTTGCAGCAGTTATTCGGCGCATATTCAGGTATGATTTAATTGTCATACCGGTTTTTTCTTTAAAAAGACGGCTTGCATATGAGTGTGACATAAACATAGCCTCAGCAACTGACGCCGCAGTTATATTCTCGCTAAAGTGCCAGTCTATATACTTACAGATAGAGTTTGTTTTTGTATCTGTCAATACATTTTTATATTCGGGAGTATCGTTGAACCAGATGTGATTTAATTTCAAAATAATTTGTGCGGCACATAATAAAACCATTAAATCTGTTTCCGGTAAAATATCGGTGCAGTATATTTCTATCTCTTTAAAAATTTTATCAATATTGTATTTTTTTACCTTCGCGGCAGGGACAAGATTTAAATTTCCCGACTCACGCGAATTTAATATTTCATTAACTTCAGGAAAACGCTCAAGAAAATTCGGGTAGATATGCAGAAATTCTCTTTGATATTCACATTCCTTAGGAAAACTAAAGGAATGAAATTCTTCGGGTTTTGTTATAATTAAATCACCGTCGGAAAGGCGGTATTCCTTACCCTCAACAGTGTATAAAAGCTCACCTTTTAAAATATGTATGATTTCGTGGCATTTGTGCAGATGAGAATTAAAATTATAACCTTTTGAGGTATTGAAACTATACATATACCCATCATTATCATTATTAATAATATGATTTCCGTGCCGTATTATTTTCTTATTCATAAAATCACCGCCTTAAAATTATTTTAGCATAGAATATCAAAAAATGCAAACAAAACTATATAAAATGCAATTTGAAGGAAAGCGAAAATATTGTATAATATAGATAAAATATAATATAAGGAGAATAGCAATGAAAGCAAGAATAATTAGTATTATAACCGCGTTTACAATAGCAATATCAGTATTTCCTGTTTTTGCGGAGGATAAGCCTATGCAAAAAATGTGGGAATCTGATTTTGTTATAAGCGAGGATAAAGAAATGAGAATACAGAGTTATGCAGATGAAGAAACGGAATATGACTATAAACCGTATGAGTGTGATTTTTCAAGTCTTGTGAAAAACGGTGCAGATACCCAATACGGTACTGAGGCGGATATTATTCCTATTGACCAGCACACCACTGCTTATCTTACATATCAGGGTACATATGTGAGCGCGGACGGGAAGGTATTTGTAAAAGGAAAATCAAGTACCTGCGCATATACTGACAGTTCATATATCGAGTTTACGGCGCCTGCGGACGGCAGCCTGACTTGTAACGGAGCAGATAATTTTAATTATTCAATAGACGGCGGTACGCGTGCGTACAAAAAATCAATTACTTTAGAACTTACAAAAGGGCAAATATTCAGAGTATGGTTTAGAGTTAATACAACGGCTGTAACCTCACTGAGTTTTATTCCGAAAGAAAAGCCCGCTGAAACGACAGCGCCCACTGAAAATCCGACTACAACACCGTCAGCTGAACCTGACAGGGAAATTATATATTCAGAGAATTTTGAAAGCTATACCTTAGGCGGCGGAGGGGGCTGGACATCGCCTGCCGGAACAATGAGCATAAAATCGGACAGTACGCAAGGTATAGGAAAATATCAGACGGTAGTATCGGGAAAGAGCGGTACTTGCCGCAGCGGTTATGTTGAACTGCCGGCAGCCGTAAGTGAAAATTTTGTGTTTGAATGTGATTTTAAGTCATCATCAAATGCAAATGTATCGGATTTGGAGCTTTTGGAAACCAAAAATTCCGTATATGCAAATCACGGCAGATATTCAAACGCGAAATATGCCTTTACAATGGCGCGTCCTATGGGTTCAGATTTATATGTAATCAATAATACGGCAGATGACAGTAATATGAGGATTGACAGATATACAAAACCTGTTTTCACATCAAAGGAAATTACGGGTAATCCGTGGCTGCATATAAAGGTTATAGGCAATTTTGAAACGCATAAAGTAATTGCGTATATAACGTCGCTTGACGGCAGAACAACATATTATCACGGTATGACGGATATGTCGCCTGACATAAGTTCGTGGAAGTGTATCCACCTTCTTTCGCCGTCAACAAACAGTGATACCTGTATTGATAATATAAAAATTTCAAAAGCGCTTGACAGCGATTTGAATGAAATTTACCATACAGTAAAAATAAATGATGGGATAAGCGAATTTTCGCAGTATGTTCTGAACGGCGAAAGCGTGGTAAACATTCCGGATATGTCAGTTTACGGTGATAGCTTTCTGGGCTGGAATGTAAATGGGGAAATAAAGTCATCGAAGGAATTAAGCGTATTTTCGATAACTGCGGATATGACTATAACTGCAAAGATTTCGGAAAGTTATATAGAGAATATTGCGTCTGTGGATTTTAATGATTTCCCTGCGGATAATCTTCTTATTATGGGTGCGGACGGCGACACTTACGCAGATAATAATATATCGCTTACAATTATGGGCGAGAGGGGAACAAGCATTGTTGCAAATCCTGATGAAAGAGTAGAAGATTATACAATAGACTGGAAATTTGACGGTTTTCGTATAATGGGCGGAAAGCCCACAGGCGAAACAGGCTCAGTATACTGCGACAGTTATGGTCTGTGTGAAATAACCGATAAAGCGCAGACCGCAGTTAATTTTAAATTGAAGAATACGGCTGAGAATTATTACGGACAGGTCACGGCAACAGTTACATACAACAATAAATCTCTCTCTGTTTCAAAGCCGCTTTTACTTTTATCTGATACAAGCCGTGACTCGTCAGTAATACTGCCAAGACAGGGGTATGTTTCAGATTTTAATAAATATGACAGTGCGCTTGTGGGATATTCGGCTAAAAAAAATGATGTTCTTTTGGGCGGTTGGTCTACCGACGGTTCAGACAGCAGTTACATAAAGCTTAATTCGGACAGCACAGGAAAGTATCTTTCACTTACAAGAGATGCTATCGGAAATTCTTCTTATATTTATAACACGATAGGTAATATTACGGCGCAAACCGTATTTTCACAAGATGTTCGGTTTGGAATGGATACTGTTATTACATACGGTGCAGATACAGCAAAGGGAACTGTTACAGCCTTTAATTCAACAGCGTTTGAACTTGCCTTTTCAGGAGCGGAGATTACGTTTAACGGAAATAGCATATGCGCAGGTGAAAAGAACAAGTGGTATCATATTGAAATAACGGCAGACCCGACGAGCAACCTTTGTTTTGCTAAGATTTATAATTTAAAGGCAGACGGAATTTATTCAAATGAAACTCCGATTGCCCAAACAGGCGTAATGAATTTCAAGGACGGCTATACTTCGGGTACATATTACAGAATAACGCTTGCAAAAGAAAAAAATAATTCGATTGATATAAACAATGTCACTGTTGAATATGCAAAGATTGATGAAGATACCGTAAATATAACGGCTCCTCAGACGGTGACGATACCTGCAAGCGGCAGCAGCACAGCTGAGTTGTCGGTGTCAGCGAAAGTTGTCGGCGGTGATGACGCACTGGGTACAGCAGAGTGGGAAATTGATGATGAAACGGCGGAAGGCGTGACTATTGCGACTAAGGACGCAAAAAGTGCGGTGCTTACAGTTGATTCGTCTGCCGCATCAGGTGAAATTCCGATAAAGGTTACAATAAACGGTATATCAGTGATTAAAACGATAAAGCTCGTTGGTACAAAGGATAATATTTCGTTTGTTATGGCGCCTGCAGGTGCAGTAATTGATACAAATAAAATTTCTGAGTACAAATATTCTGCAGAACTTAGAAACGGAAACGGAGAAAGCATTGACGGAAATATTACTTACTCACTTTATAATTCTGACAATACGGCAGTATTAAGCGCTGAGGGAATCTCAATTTCAGATGACGGAACTTTGACTGTTACACCTTCTGCAAAGCCTCAGAAGATTTATGTAAGAGCTGTATCAGGCAATATATCGCGTTCGGTAAAGGTGAGCATATATAACTTTAAATTTGATTTTGGTACGGACAATGTTAAGGAGGGATATACGTCTGTTTCTGTATCAGATACATATTCCGACAGCCGCGGTTACGGTATTACGGGTACAGGCGTAGACAGCGGAGAATATATATCGGGTACAGATTTCGGATTTAATGTAAAACTTGAAAAAGGCGAGGTTTATTCAGTAAGTATAGAATATCAGGGTAAGATTAAATGTGAAAAAATAAATTCAGCTCTGACAGGCTTTGAAAGAACAAAGACAAATCTTGAAACTGATACATACAATACGGCAGTATTCGGTGACGGTATACTTGATATAACAATGTCGGGCGAGGGTAAAATAAAAAGTATCTCAATTGAAAAAACAAAACGGGATAAAAATGCAAAGCCTGCGTGGTGGACAATAGGCGATTCTACGGTTCAGCAGAACGGAAGCTGGGGGTATACTTTAAATAATACTCTTGCAAAATATGAAAAACTTAATAATACGGTAAGCTCATTCCATAACAGCGGTCAGGCAGGCAGACAGCACCGTTCATATTACAGTGAAGGGTTATTAAACAATGTCCTATGCGGTATAAGACCAGATGATGTTGTTTCGATAAGCGGTATGGGAACGAACGACAGCAGTTCGTCCAAAGAACAGTTTAAGGAATATAACAACATATACATTGACGCGATTAAAGATATGGGCGCGTATGTTATTCTGGGAAGTTATACGCCTGCAGGCAATTACGGCTCGGCTCAGGGTAAAGTTTATGACGGGGATAATGTATTGTTTAAAGGTATGCGTACAAACCCGTATGATACGGCAATCCGTGAGATTTACGAGGAAAGAAAAGCGAATGCCGATAATAAGGTTTTAGGTTTTATTGATATAGGTAAAATTGCTGATAATCTTATGACCAATGATGTAAGAACCGTATATAATTCAGCGGTTGATAACGGTAAAACAGCGTCGGAGGCAAGAGGCGCGGCAGGTGAAAAAGCGAATGAGTTGATGGCAATGTGGAAGGACTACAACCATTACTATACCGATTTTTCAAACTACATACTTCCTGAAATTACGACGCGTGCGGCGCAGCTTATTTCAGGTGAAACACAGTCTGAACTGCCTTCTGTAATTGATTTAAACTTAGCATTACAGCCGCAGGAGAAAAATATTAAGATACTTGAAAAGAGTATTTCGGGCGACAGCGTTACAGTTAAAACAGACAAAGGCTTTAACGGGATAATTATAGCAGCAATGTACCATAGAGATGTGTTACAGCAGATATTTACAGAAACGGATAATACGAAGGAACGCGAATTTAAATTTATAAGACCTGATGACACGGAAGGTTATACGATAAAGCTTATGAGTTGGGAAAGCTTAGAAAGTATGACCCCGATTGACAGCCCTCAGGTGATTAAGGTAAGTGATATAGAGGTTAATGACCCTGAGCCTGTTCCGCCTGTAAATCCTGAAATAGAGGTGGTGTCGTCAGACGAGTATATAGACGTATCTTCTCTTAAAATGTATGACAATACTACTTACAGGATATACCATAGCGACGGAACAAGCGAAACTGTAACAGCGCAGAATGGCAAGGTTCATAATACAACAGGTGATAAAGTAACGGTTGTGCCTGAATACAAATTTGAATTTACAAATCAGACAAACCCGACAGATGAGCATATAAAAGGCTTTGTAAAGGTAGGCGCGGATTCATATACCTCAGAAAAGGGATACGGTCTTATAAACGCGGACTATGCCATAAATGAAAACGGCTGTAAGCCTGTTGACGGCAGACCGATAAAGGTTGACCTGCCAAAGGGTTATTACGATATAACAATATATCGTGTCGGCGGAGCGAGAAGTGACGTTTACAGCGAGGGTGTACAGATAATTCAGAATACAAATTCGTCAGGCTCTCAGAATCGTCCGTCAGGCAGCGCGGTTATGTATGCGCCTGCGGTTAATATAGAAAGCAACGCTGATATTACTTTTGGTAATCTGAGCGGAAACAATGAACGTATTGCGTCGGTTGAAATTGTGCGTGTACCACAGGATAGCAGAAAGCCTGTAATTTGGGTGGCAGGTGACAGCGAATCTGCGAATTATTATCCGATAAGTGGGGACGATTTGGAAAACAGTAAGATTATGATGACGGGATTCGGTATGCAGCTTGATAAATTCCTTTCTGATAAGTATTCGGTGGCGAACTGGGGTCAGCCGAGTGCGACGGCAGGAACGTGGAATGCAGAATCACTTGACGCAATATCAAAGCGTATACAGAAGGGCGATACACTGCTTATAGATTTTGGTATTAATGACGCTGTCAGCAGTTCAAACAGAGTTGATGTCGAAACTGCCAAGGCAAATATAAAATTGCAGGCTGACGCGGCGAAAGCGGCAGGCGCGGAACCGATAATTATAAGTCCTGTATACAACAGTAAGTATCAGCATAAGACGTATTTTACATATAATAAGGCGTCTGACAGTAATATTCTTTCTGATTTTGCAAAAGAAATCGGCGCAGGTTTTATCGACCTTAATAAATATACTATGCTCTACACAGAAAATGCAAAGGAGCAGACAGGTGATGAAAATTGGATAACAAATAATTATCACGTTGGTGATAATCTTCATCTTACACAGCACAGCGCGCTTTTTGCGGCGTCAATAATATGCGCGGAGATGAGTAAAATGGGATATGAAACGACGGACTATTCCTACACTTATAAAGACTTAGCCTCTCTTGACGGTACAAACCGAGGAACAGAAAGCGGAGTTATGAGAGTATATTCGGTTGACGAGGCTAAACAGTTTATTGCCGATAATGCGTCGCCGGAAGAGATTTATTCAAAGGTGTGGGATTTTGAAACAAATCAGACTGCGAATGAAGGAAATAATGTTCCTGTAATTTCCGGAAATGCCTCTTGGAACGCAGATAATAAAAACATAAAATTTGATGTGAATGACAGAACTGCAAGTGAACTGAAGGTTAAGCTGGACCCTGCGGCAGCAGGAGATATAATAAAAACAGCTTTTGATTTGCGGCTTGGTTCTCTGAGCACTCTTATGCTGGGATATACGATTACAGACAGCGAGGGCTCAAGCCTTGTTGACTGCCGGCTGGATTTATATAACAGTAAAATATCACTTGATATAGCCAATACGTCTGTAGCATCTGATGAAAGCGTGGGAATAACTAAGGTAAGCGGTGACGGTATGGGAGCAGGAGTAACTCAGGTTATAAATGAAATTGATTTTACAACCAATACCGTTAAGATTACGATTGGTTCAAGCACATTCAGCGGAAAACTGACAGGCGCGGAAACAAGAACTGTTTTAGGTGTAAGCATAAAATCAACGCGTTCTTCAGGCTCAAACAATACAAACAGACATACATATATTGATAATCTTTCTGTTAAAGCTTATACTGCGCCTCAGAACGGCGGTGATACGGAAACTGCCTTTCCGAATTTTAAGTACGCGGAGGCAGGCGGTATGAAATACCGCTGTTATGTGCCTGAAAATGTGAGCGGCAATATGCCTGTAGTTATGTATCTGCACGGTGAAACAAGAAAGGGCAGTGACAATGAAAGTCAGATGTATAATGCACAATATATGTTTGACGAGCTTATGGAAAGCGGCTGTATACTTGTTGCGCCTCAATGCCCATTAAATGATTCGTGGACTGACAGCGCCGCGCAGACGGCAATGACGGTTATTGATGATTTAAAAAGTAAATTTGATGTTGATACTGACAGAATATATATTGCAGGCTACGGCGAGGGCGCGGACGGCGCGTATAATATGCTTGCAGATAATACAGATGTTTTTGCGGCGGCAATGCTTATAGGCGGTGAATATGACACGTCAAAGGCACAGGCGATAGCAGACGCAAATTCAGGTGTTATGGTATTTTGCGGCGGTGAGGGTGATACGTCATACGCAAGAGGTTTAATAACCGCTCTGAACGGCTCAGGCTCATCTAATGCCGAATACTGTGAGTTTTATGGTGAGGACGGAAATATTCAGGAAAAAGCTGCAAAGGAAATAGGGGATTGGCTTTTTAATAACAGTCTGACATCAAATACAGATAAAACACAAAAAACAGTTGACCTTGCAGTATTTATGGGTCAGTCAAATATGGCAGGACGCGGGGAAAATGAGGACGCTGTAAAATGTTCTGTCGGTCACGGCTATGAATTCAGAAGTATTACTCAGCCTGATATGCTGTTTAATATAACAGGACCGTTTGGTAAGAAAGAAAATAACGACACTGTAAATGACGCAGGCAGTAACGGTATTGACCGACGTTCAGGCGATATGGTATCCTCGCTTATGGAAAGTTATTATGGTGAAACAGGTGTGCCGATAGTGGGTGTTCAGTGCTCGCGCGGCGGAACAAACCTTGGATACTGGAACAGTGCGGCGCAGAAAGCCGAGGCAAAATCGCGTCTTAATGCCGCGAAAACGTATCTTGAAGATAACGGCTATACTATAAATCACATATTTATGGTATGGTGTCAGGGTGAGGCGGACGCCGATAAGATTTATTCCGGCAGTCAAAGCGCGGAAGGATATAAAAATGGTACGTTATCAGTATTTAATTATATGCAGGAAGTAGGAGTTACGGATATGTTTATTGTTAAAACAGGTCATTATAACGGCTCTGACGATACTGACGGCGCTCACGACGCGGCATATGTTGCGGTAAATGCCGCGCAGGAGGAACTGGCTCAGGAAAATGAGAATGTATATTCAGTTGGTTCTTTCCTTGAATATCAGTCGTCAATGAAGGATAATTACCATTTTCACCAGAATGCTTATAATGAAGTCGGCGCAGCTGCAGGACAGGCGATAGCGCAAACATATAAAGGAGTATAAGATATGATAACCGTTTTTGAATGAGGAATATTCTTTGTAGCGATATGACGGCAATTCGGTAAAATATGAAATTATAACACCTGTTAAGATATTATCATTGATGATAAAAAATATCCTGATATAACAATACCTCCTATGGTTTCATAGGAGGTGATTTTTTATGTTAAGTTTACAACTTAATGATTTTGATCTGACCACCAAAAGTTAGACAAAAATTAATTAGGCAACTAAGGAGGATTGAATCCTATATTGAACAGGGCTCAGTCCTTTTAGTTTGCTTTTAATTCTTTTGTTATTATAGTACCATATATATTTTTCCAATTCTAATTTGAATTCATCTATTGATGAAAATTCTCTCAGACACAGCAATTCAGATTTCAACAAGCCAAAGAAATTCTCCATAATCGCATTATCATAGCAGTTTCCTTTTCTCGACATACTTTGTATAATACCTTTTTCAAATAATCGCTTTTGATATTTCCTATGCTGATATTGCCACCCTTGGTCTGAATGAAATATTAGATTTGTGTTATCCGGTATTTTATCAAAAGCAATGTCAAGCATATCTAAAACCTGTTTTAATACAGGTCTGCTGCTTATTGTATAACTTATTATACAATATTACTTTTAGGTGTTTTTATATTATTGCGTCACCAACTTGGCGGTTTTCACGCGTCAAGTCATTTCAGATGTAATATGATATTTTTTGCGGCATATATACTTGCAATGATAGCTATAAAATATGTTCCGAATGAGTTCATAAAATACTTAATAATACCTGTTGGAATTTTCTGTGAATTGACTGCTCTTAAATATGCGCCTGTTGAACATCCAAACAGACCTGTTTCTAAGAGGAAAAAGAAAAAATTTAAAAGAACAGGAATTATCTTGTTGACATTATTTTGGATAGCGGCTATTGTGCTAATTACATTATTTACAGGAATCGAAAAATATGCGTTAAGCATTATCTTGGGAATGTTTTATATGAGTATATCTGTTGTAGCTGAATTTTATAAACAGTACCGTAAAAATTTGTTGCAAAACAGATAGACGGTATATGTATATAAATGAATTTATAATGAATAGGAGGGATAACGGTGAAAAAGATTTTACTAAGATTATGTGGCTTTATGTGCTTTGCGGCAATGTTTGCGGCTCAGATATCAGCAAGCGCGTTCTGTATATGGAAAGCATATCAGCCGAAAGTTCCTGCATCATTGCTTGATGCTGAGGATTTTGAATAAAGAAATATTTAATTAAATATTTCTTTTGAGGTTAGGACAATGATTGAGCAATAAAATAAAACCCACAGAAATTAATATAAAATATTGCTCAATCATTTCCCGACTGACCCAATAACAATGTGAAGAAAAGCTGTGTTTACAGAATGAGTTCAGTACTTGTTTTTAACACAGCTTATTAATATACAAACTAAAATTGAAAGGATATTTAAAATGAAGGATAAACTATGTGTAAGCGACCGCAGGAGACAAATGCTCGATTTACTTCGTGTAAACAGGCAATTATTAAAACGCGATTTAGCAGATATGTTTAACGTATCGGTCAGAACTATATCTCGTGATATTTTGTATTTAAGCAGTATTGCGCCTATAACTATTAAAGGAGGTAAGGGCGGAGGAGTGTGTCTTGAAAGCGAATTCAGACAGTACAGTCTGTATCTGAGTGATGAAGAAGAAAACTTTTTGTATTCACTGATGGACAGCGTAGACGACAGGGGCAGGAATATTATCAGTGGTATAATTGCTAAATTTACAAAAAATACAGTATTTAGAGAGCAAAATTAAAAGGGAGCATATGCTCCCTTTTGTGTTATTTTCTGTATCGTGAATTTGAACCCTTTGTATCGTGGTCAACGCGCTGTGTACGCGAAGCGTTTCTGTCAGGCGTTCGTTTGCCGGTATCGTTATCGGAGGCAGTACCGCGCTGTCTGTTGCGCTTTAACTGCTGAATACGTCTTTGTCTTTCGCGTTTCTTCTTCCTGTGTCTTGCAAAAAGCATAATCAGAATAAGAATAATTACAGGTATAAAGAAGAACGGACTTGCTATAACCTTTAAAATTAAATGAAAAACGTGCAGCAGGTGGTTTCTTTCAACGTCGTTTGTCGCGATAAGATTAGCCGACCCGACTTGAATACCTTTATAAGTATATGTCACTGTGCCGAGCACGTCGCCTTTTTTTACAGGCGCGTCAATCTGTTCGGGAAGGTCAACATTTGTTTGAATTTCGTTTGCACTGCCTTCTCTGGTGGGTATAAGCGCTGAAACGTCCGTTTCAACTGTGAGTGCAACGCGGATATCGTCCTTTGCCTCATACACCTTTTTATCTGAGACAATATCTCCGACTGCCGCAAGCGGCTGATTAAGGTAATTGTCAAATCCGAAGTCAAATAATGTTTTTGAGTCGATATACGAATATGCCTGCTCCTTAGTATCTACATTCTGGCAGTTCATAACAATTGCCATAAGCTCAATATCGCTGTATGTTGCTGCAGATACAAGACAGTAGCCTGCCTGTGAGGTGTGACCTGTTTTAATGCCGATAGCAGGCGGATAATAATAATAGGTCGAACGCGCCGTACTCATAAACAGGTTTGTATTTACAAGTATACGCTCGTTGGCAAATTTATTTGTAGGCGCAACCTTATAAATCGGAGTTTTAACTATTTCGCGGAACTGCTCGTTCTGCATTGCATATTTAGCGAGTATGGCAAGGTCCCGTGCTGTGGTGTAATGGTTGTCATCGTGCGAACCGCAGGCGTTTACAAAGTTGGTACCTGTCATACCCAGTTCCTGAGCTTTTTTGTTCATAAGCTCTACAAATGCTTCTATTGAACCTGAAATCTGAATTGCAATTACGTTTGACGCGTCGTTTGCCGAATGTATCAGCATTGCGTTTACAAGCTGTTCCATAGTGAGATTTTCACCTATAAGCAGCCCCATCTGTGAATCTTCCAGAGTAATATTTTTAAGCGCTTCATATGTTGCGGTGACCGTATCTGACATATTTCCGTTTTCAAGAGCGAGTATGCCTGTCATTATTTTTGTTAAGCTGGCAGGGAATACTCTTTCATCAAGATTTTTACTGTAGAGAACACGTCCCGATTTCATATCCATCAAAAGCGCTGACTGCGCGTAAGAAATTTTAGGCGGTGTAAGCGTCGGGTCCTCCATAGTTATACCTGCTTCAAGCTGTACGAGAGCAGGTGTTGCAGTCGCCTCAGGAGTTGAAGTGGCAACAGGTGATGGCGACGGACTTTCATCATCCTCGTCATCATCACTTGATGATGTGGCGGTCGGAACAGGGCTGGTAACGGGATTGCCGTCTGCACCTACTGTTCTTGTTGTACCGTCTGCTGAAGTTACTGTAGAAGTTGAAGTGTCCGGCGTGGGCGTCGGAGCGGCAAGTGAAACTGATAACGAGCTGAAAGAAATAAAAGCCGCAATAATAAGGGAAATAAACCGTGTTTTTTTCATTATATAAGTTCCTCCATTAGCAAAAGCTGATTTTGCATACTTTTTCAATTTACTATTATACCAAAATAATGAATGTATTGCAATAAATATTTCTTTAAAACTAAAAAAATGTTTGGAAATCGGGAAAAAATATGGTACAATATAAGTTGTAAGAAAGTATTTAAGAGGAAACGGTATGATAGTATTAAAGAAAAAAGCAAAAGTGATTGCCGCGGTATTTATATTCGGTGTTATTTGTATTGCCGGATTTGCGGTTGAATATCTGGAACGCGACGCATTTATTATGGAAACGGTCGCAACCGAGGACGCGCTGCCGTATCATTCTGAGAGTGAAAGCAGTATAGACGGAAGAATAAACATAAATTCCGCCGGTGAGGAGGAACTGATGGAGCTTGACGGAATAGGTAAAGCGTTTGCAGGTCGTATTATTGCCTACCGCGAGGAAAACGGTGCATTTGCGACACCTGAGGAAATAATGAAGGTGTCGGGGATAAGTGAAAAGAAGTTTGAAAAGATAAAGGACGATATATGCGCAAAATAGCGCGCTGATATAAATGAAAGGGTGTATATAATGAAAATATTAGTGGTAGATGATGAAAGGCTGTTGGTGAAGGCTACTAAGTTTAATCTTGAACAGGAGGGTTACAGTGTTGTCACTGCATTTGACGGAGAAGAGGCAATACGTCTTGCGCACGATAACACGATAGACCTTATTCTTCTTGATTTAATGTTGCCTAAGGTAGATGGCTTTACAGTCTGCCGTACAATACGCGGTTTTTCGAATGTACCGATTATAATGATAACCGCAAAAAGTGAAGATATAGATAAAATACTCGGTCTGGAATACGGCGCGGACGATTATATTACAAAACCGTTTAACATACGGGAGGTTACAGCGCGTATTAAGGCAATATTACGTCGCGTCAATCAGGGCGGAAACAATGCGGAAAAGGATAAACTGATTGTTTCAGGTGATATAACGCTTGACTATAATTTCAGACGTATTTCAATAAATGATAGGGTTATTGAACTGACGAGCAAGGAATTTGACTTGCTGGAGCTGTTTATAAGAAATCCGGGTAAGGTATATACACGTGAAAATCTTTTGGATATCGCTTGGGGATTTGATTATCCGGGTGATGTAAGGACGGTGGACGTGCACATAAGAAGGCTCAGGGAGAAAATCGAGAAAAATCCTGCCGAGCCTGCTTATATAAGAACGAAGTGGGGTGTTGGTTATTACTACAAAAAAGATTAGTCTATTTGAAAAAATACGCAGCGGAATACGCTCAATGCGTTTTACTATGCTGGCGACGTATCTTGCCATTATAGTAACAACGCTTGTTCTGATGTGTGTTTACATAATAAGTTTGCTTAGTGAAAGCCTCTACAGTGCAGAAACAATAAATATGTTTGCCAAAGCAAATATTATATCGGCAACAGTGTCTGATATCTGGGGCAGTGATACCTCGGCAACGGCGGCAGATAAATTTGCAGGTGTTATTGAAAACAGTCTGGCAGGTACAAATATCCGAGGTGTTGTTACTAATACTTCTTATACTGTGCTCTATGATACTAATGCAGAATCACAGCTTAGCGGCAAGGTTTTTATGCGTGATGTGTTAAAACGCGCTCTTGACGGTGAGCAGGCGAAAACCATTACTACGGTTGAAAATGATATGCGGCTTATAAGCGTTGCCGTGCCTATAGAGATAGGCGGAAGTATTATAGGCGGTGTATATCTGGCGGAATCAATTAATACAATTGATGATACAATTCAGTCTACTCGTACAAGTCTTATCGTATTCAGCGCGCTTATCATTATTCTTATAGGTATGCTTTCTCTGGCAATGAGTTATATTATAACGTCACCGCTTGAAAAGTTCAGAGAGGTGGCGCGTGAAATTTCAAAAGGAGATTTTACAAAACGTCTGGCTGTAAAGGGTCATAATGAGATGGCGCAGATGGCGGAAACACTGAATTATATGTGTGATGAACTTGAATTGCTTGAAGAAAAAAGACGTAACTTTGTTTCGGACGCGTCGCACGAGCTGAAAACTCCTATGGCAGGAATTAAACTTATTTGTGACAGTCTTGTGTCTGCGGAGAATCTTGAACCTGCAATGGTTAAGGAATTTTTAACGGATATGTCAGACGAGGTAGACAGACTTACCAGAATAGTTGAGAGATTACTTGTCCTTACGCGTATGGACGCAGGTGACACGTCGCTCAAGGCAGAGGAAACAGACATTCGTATGTTAATTAATCAGGTTGTGAAAAAACTGACACCGATTGCAACTTCTAAGGATATTGTTATATATACCGATTATCACGATAAGGAATTTGACCCGATATTGCTTGATTACGATAAAATGTATGAGGCTATATACAACATTGCGGATAACGCTATAAAATATTCTCCCGAAGGCGGTTTTGTACATATTGATGTAACATCAGATTCAAATTATCTGACAATAAAATTTGAGGATAACGGACCGGGAATACCCGAATCTGAACGTGACAGAATTTTTGAGCGTTTCTATCGTTTGGACGATTCACGTGCGCGCGATACGGGTGGTACAGGTCTGGGACTTTCTATTACAAAAGAAGCGGTCAGTATGCACGGCGGTACAATTACCGTAACAAACGCGTCGGAAGTAGGAAGTATATTCACTATCAGGCTTCCGTATAAAGTACGTAAAGGAGGTCGTGCATAATGAAAAAGAAAAGAATAATTGTAATTTCTGTACTGATTGTTGTAGTTGTTGCGGCGGCACTGACGGTAGGGCTGATTGAAAGTGACTATGCCAGTGAGTGGTACAAAGGTGAATTGTATTTTTTCAATTCTGCAATGACAGGAATTGAATCTGAGAACAGGGAAATAAAGTATCATTACAGTCAGGATTTAGCTGAAAACGTTGTTGAGGCTCTAAGCAAGGGGCCGAAAGACAGACGGCTTACCAGAATAGTTGAACGGAAAACACGTCTTATTTCACTGACAGGAGTGGAAACGGGTGATGTGGTAGTAAACTTTTCACGTGAATTTATCACGGGTGATAATACAAAGGATTTGCTTGCGGTGTATGCGGTGGTAAAATCACTTTGCGCTCTTGACTGCGTATCAAGCGTAAAGGTGGTAATAGAGGGCAGAGATATTTCCACGGGCGACGGTTCAATAATAGGCTACCTGACAGACCGTGATATAAATCTTCCTACAGATACATATACAAGCGAAATGCGTGACGTAATGCTGTATTTCCCTAAAAAGGACGGCTCACTGCTTGCGCGTGAGGCGCGCACGATTAAGGTTACAGACCAGCAGCCTATAGCTCAGTATATAATAAACGAGCTTATCAAGGGTCCTGTGAGCGAGGATTTGACCGCGTCGTTAAACAGCGGGACGGTGCTTTTAAGCGTTGATACGTCGGATAATATCTGCTTTGTGAATTTTAAATCCAGTTTTCTTGATAAAAATTCGGGTTCGGCGGATAAAGAAAAAATGGTAATTTATTCTATTGTAGATTCGCTTACCGAGATTGATAATATTGAACGCGTACAATTTTTGATGGACGGTAAAAAGGTTAATAATTTCGGGAATATAAATATAGGAAGTATGTTCGGCAGGGACGAAAGTATTATTGAATAAATAAAAAAGGAGCTTTAAAAGCTCCTTTTAATATACGCTGAATTATCTCTGTACACGGCCGCTGCCGTCACCGCCGGCAAGATTTTCAACGTCTGCGCGTGAAACGAGGTTGAAATCACCGGGGATTGTATGTTTAAGAGCTGACGCCGCGACACCGAATTCAAGAGCGTCCTTGAAGTTCTTGCCGTCAACGAAACCGCAGATTGTACCGCCTGCAAAGCTGTCGCCGCCGCCTACGCGGTCAACGATTGGATGTACTCTGTATTCCTTTGAATGATAGAATTCATCATCTTCCTTTGAATAAATACAAGCTGACCAGCCATTGTCAGACGCTGATTTTGAAACTCTCAGTGATGAAATAACATACTTGAAGTCAAATTTAGCTACCATCTGTTTAAAGATACTCTCATAGCCTTTAAGGTTAAGCTCGCCGCTTGTAACGTCTGTGTTTTCAGGCTTAAAGCCGAGAACCTTGTCTGCGTCCTCTTCGTTGCCGATACATACGTCAACGTACTGCATAAGGTTTGACATAACCTTCTGAGCCTTTTCGCTTGACCATAATTTCTTTCTGAAGTTAAGGTCGCAGGAAACTGTTACTCCGTGAGCCTTTGCTGCTTTGCAGGCAAGCTCCGTAAGCTCTGCCGCAGCGTCTGAAACTGCAGGAGTAATACCTGTAAAGTGGAACCAGTCAGCGCCGTCAAAAATTTTGTCAAAGTCAAAATCTGCCGCCGTAGCTGTAGAGATTGATGAATGAGCTCTGTCGTAAACAACGTTTGAGGCTCTCATACTTGCGCCTGTTTCAAGGAAGTATATACCAAGTCTTTCACCGCCTTTTGCGATATTCTGAGTGCCTACATTCATTTTGCGAAGAGCCGCAACGGCGCAGTCACCGATTGGGTTTTCGGGTACTTTTGTAACAAATTCTGCGTCGTGACCGTAGTTTGCAAGTGAAACTGCAACATTAGCCTCACCGCCGCCGTAGCATACGTCAAATTCATCTGCCTGAATAAATTTCTCGTTGTTGGGTGTTGAAAGTCTAAGCATTATTTCACCCATTGTAACTATTTTAGCCATTATTATATTCTCCTTACATAAACAATTTATTTCTTCAATTCTGCTCTTGCCGCTTTAATATTTGCGATAAACTCTTTTGCAGTTTCTGTAATTGCGTTATAATCGCCTGTCTTAGCTCCCTTCGTCAGTGACGAACCTGCACCGACAGCCACAACTCCCGCTTTAATCCATTCAGCGACATTATTCTTGTCGACACCGCCTGTAGGCATCATCTGAGCCTGCGGAAGAGGACCCTTTATGTCCTTGATAATTGTCGGACCGTACAAATCAGCAGGGAATATCTTAATAATATCGGCGCCTGCCTCCATAGCTGTAATAACCTCTGTAATTGTAGCGCAGCCCGGCATATACGGAACTCTGTAACGGTTACAAAGCTTAGCCGTTTCTGCGTTAAACGCAGGGCTTACAATAAAGTTTGCGCCTGCAAGAATTGCAAGTCTTGCGGTTTCGGGGTCAAGCACTGTGCCTGCGCCGAGCATCATCTCTCCGTTTGAATACTTTTCAGCCAAAGCGGCAATAACCTTGTCCGCTCCCGGAACAGTAAAAGTAAGCTCAATACCCGTACAGCCACCTGCAAGACACGCGTCGGAAATTTTAATAGCTTCCTCGGCGTTGTTTGCTCTTACAACTGCTACAAGACCGCAGTCTGTAAGTTTTTTTAGAACATCTTCCTTTAACATTTAAAAACTCCTCCTTGTTACTCCAATATATATAAACATTCTACCACATATAGCCATATTTTGCAATATATTATCCAAAAAAAGTTTGACTAAATAATAATAAAGTGGTAAAATAATAATATAAAGATAAGGGGGTAGAAAAGATGGAAGAAAACAATTTTAACAATGATGAAATTCAGCAAACGGTGAACACGGAGGAAAACACCTCAAACAGCGGTGAGCAGAAGTATAATGTTGTCAATCAGCCGCCGCATAAGTCGTCTGACGGTACTTCGACAGCCTCGCTTGTACTGGGAATTGTGTCGCTGTCACTGTCAATATTCTGCTGCGGCGGAGGAATTGCGTCTGTAGTATGCGGAATTATAGGTCTTGTACTTGGTATACCGCAAATGAGAAAAAATCCTGACGATACAAAGGCAAAGACAGGTGTTATACTTTCGGCAATCGGTCTTGCGCTTTATATCTGTTTAATCGGTGTTTCAATCGTGTTTTCTATTACGGGACTGTTATCCGAAATAATGTACGGAATTAACTGGATATAAATAAAAAACGGCGTAATGCCGTTTTTTATTTATACAAAATTTCTGATTATACAGTACGCGGTAAATATTAAACCGAGTGTAATATAAAACTTACAGCTTTTCGGTATAAGTCTTACAGGCTTTATCCACGCTGAAATTACATATTGCGAGTATAATAACACTGCGAAAACAAGTAAAATAGGAATTGAGATATTGTATTTCAATGCTGAAATCGGGTGAAATGTCAAAAGTGCCTGCACGGCGCGCGTGTTGCCGCAGCCGGGGCACATAAGCCCTGTTTTTTCGAAAAACGGGCACGGAGGAAGCAGGTATGACAGACGCAAAAAAATTGCGCGCAGCAAAAAAACGGCGATTACGGCAATCGGCGGTAAAAACGTTAAAAGTATGCGACGCAGTTTTTTATTCATATCCGTTCACTCTCTTTTTTCTAATATAGTAACATAAAAGCGTATGTAATTCAATAAATCGGTAAAAATTACTTGTCTGAAAGAGGAAAATGGTGTATAATATAGGCTTGAAAGGAATGATTACGAATGAACAAAAGCGTAAATTTATATATTGTTGTACCGTGCTACAATGAAGAGGAGGTTTTAAACGAAACCTCTCGTCAAATGCTCGAGCTTTTTGACAAGATGAAAAAAGCGGAGCTGATAAACAATAAGAGCAGAATTGTTTTTGTAGACGACGGTTCGAAGGACAGGACGTGGAATATCATAGATACGCTCGCAAGAGAGCATACTGAAATTGCAGGTATTAAGCTGGCGCATAACGCGGGACATCAAAACGCGCTTTTCGGCGGTCTGATGACAGTTAAGGACCAATGCGACTGCGCTATTTCAATTGATGCTGATTTGCAGGACGATATAAACGTAATTCCCGAAATGGTGCGTAAATATAAAGACGGCTGCGACGTGGTTTACGGGGTAAGAAACAGGCGTGATACCGATACATTCTTTAAGCGTACAACTGCTGTGATGTTTTATAAGCTTATGCGTGTTATGGGTGTGAATATCGTGTTTAATCACGCTGACTACAGACTTATGAGCCGCCGCGCAATAGAGGCTCTTTCCGAATTTGAAGAACGTAATATGTTCCTGCGCGGAATGGTACCGCTTGTCGGTTATCGTTCGTCGTGCGTTTATTATGACCGTAACGAGCGTTTTGCAGGTGAATCGAAATATCCGCTGAAAAAAATGCTGTCGTTTGCGTTTGACGGTATAACGTCTTTTAGTATAAGCCCTATACGAATGATTTCGGCATTTGGCGCTATTGTGTGCGTGATTGCGGTGGTTATGGCTGTGTATGCGCTTATTGAAAAACTGCTCGGCAATACCGGTGCAGGCTGGGCGTCGCTTATGATGTCAATATGGTTTATAGGCGGTGTACAGTTGTTGTCCGTGGGACTTATAGGAGAATATATCGGAAAAATGTATAAGGAAGTAAAACGGCGTCCGCGATTTATTGTGGAGGCTTATGTCAATGACGGGGACGAGTCCTGATAAGCATATTGAGAGGAAGGAAGTTATATAATGTATGATATAGTTATAATAGGCGGCGGTCCTGCGGGGCTGTCGGCTGCAATATATGCCGCAAGAGGCGGAATGAAAACTCTCGTTATAGAAAAAATTGCATACGGCGGTCAGGCTGTAAAGACGTATGAAATAGACAATTATCCCGGATTTTCGGATAAGCCGTCTGGTGAGGAGTTGTCAAAGGCGATAGAGGAGCACGCGAAAAGCTTTGATGTGACATTTGTGCAGGAAAATGTAAAATTGATTGAAAATGCAGAATACGGTGTGAAAGTCATTCATACGCGCCGTAATAAATATATGACGAAGGCAATTATATTTGCCGCAGGAGCTGTGCCGAAAACGCTTGGTGCGGAAAATGAGGATATTCTGACGGGTGCAGGTGTGTCATACTGCGCGACCTGCGACGGTGCATTTTTTAAAGGCAAGGAAGTATGCGTAGTCGGCGGCGGTAACACGGCAATGGAGGACGCGCTGTATCTTGCAGGTTTTTGCAGTAAGGTTTATGTTTTGAACAGGAGTAAACGTTTCAGAGCAAATTCCACTCTGCTTGACGCTGTAAAGAGAAATGGCAGGATTGAAGTTATTACAGATACGGTTGTAGATAAATTTAACGGTGAAACAATGCTCAGCGGCGTTTCAATCAGAAATACGCAAACAGGTGAAAAGAGAGAACTTAATGTTTCAGGTGCAATTGTGGCGATAGGAGTAACACCGTCTTCTCAGCTGTTAAAGGACTGCGGTGCGGAAACGTGTCCTCTCGGTTTTGTAAAAACAGATATGTATCTTGCAACAAGCGTTAAGGGTATATTTGCGGCAGGCGACGTACGTGTATCTCCGTTAAGGCAGGTTATTACCGCCGCGGCTGACGGCGCGGTTGCGGCGACCTCGGCAATTAATTATGTAAATGAGTTAGGAATAAAAAGCGTATGAGTACACTTATAAAAAATGCGAAGATTGTAACAATGGCAGGTGACAGCTATGAAAACGGCTGTATATTGTTTGACGATAAAATATTATATGTTGGTGATTTTAAAGAGCTTGAGGCAGATAAAGTTATTGACGTAAACGGTAATTATGTACTGCCAGGACTTATCGACGCGCATTGCCACGTTGGAATGTTTGAAGATTCAATGGGTTTTGAAGGTGATGACGGAAATGAGGACAGTGACCCTGTAATGCCCCATTTAAGAGCAATTGACGGTATAAATCCATTTGACCGCGGTTTCTTAGAGGCACGTAACGCAGGCGTTACAACGGTTGTCACAGGTCCCGGCAGTGCGAACCCTGTAGGAGGACAGTTTGCGGCGGTAAAGACGTTCGGCATATGCGTTGACGATATGATAGTAAAGGCTCCTGTGGCAATGAAAATGGCATTGGGAGAGAACCCGAAAAGCGTATATAATGAAAAAGAAGAAATGCCGCTTACGCGTATGGGTACTGCGGCGCTTATACGTGAACTGCTTATAAAATCCCGTGATTATATGGAGCGTATGGACGCATATAATGAAAATGACGAGGACAACGAAAAGCCTGAATTTGACATTAAGCTTGACGCAATGCTGCCTGTTCTGAGAAGAGAAATACCTGTTAAAATTCACGCTCACCGAGCGGATGATATTTGTACAGCAATAAGAATCGGCAGGGAATTTAATATTGACGTAACAATAGAGCATTGCTCGGACGGCGATGCCGTCGCGCCGGTTCTTGAACGTGAGGGGTTGCCTGTAATGCTTGGTCCGACATTATCGGACAGGAGTAAAATCGAGCTTAAAAACTTAACTTTCGGAACATATAAAAATCTGTCAGATAGGGGTATCAGCGTTGCGATAATTACCGACCACCCTGAAATTACAATAGAGAATCTTCCGCTTTGTGCGGTGATGGCGGTAAAGCACGGTATGGACGAAATGAAAGCTATTCAGGGTATAACGATTACCGCGGCTGAAAATTGCCGTATTGCTGACAGAGTGGGAAGTCTGGAAGTAGGTAAGGACGCGGATATTTCGGTATTTACCGATTTACCGACGCGCTTTGACGCAGAGTGTGTTATGACGTTTATAAACGGTGAAAAGGTAAAATAAAGGGACTGCAAAGCAGTCCTTTTTTACTAGCTATTTTATGTTTTATATTAAAAAGTTGATTAAAAACCGATAAAATATAAACAAATGTCTAAAATTATACACTTATATGAAAATTAACGGTTGACTGACAAGCTGTCTGAAATTATAATAGTATAAGACAATAAAAAAATCGGAGATGCAGGCTAATGAAACGTAATAAAATTAATGAAACCATAGACGAAACGGAGGGAAAAGAAGACGGAATAATGGTTAAAATCGCCTCTTTTATAGTAGATAAGCACCGCGCATTTTACTTTATTTTTGCGGCGGCGCTTGCGCTGTGTGTAATCTCAATACCGAAGGTACGCGTAAATAATGATATAAGCTCATATCTTCCTGAGGAAACGGAAACACGGCGCGGACTTACTCTTATGGACGAAGAATTTATTACATACGATACAGAGAAAATTCTTGTTACAACAATTACGGCGGAAAATGCCGAAAAGCTCAAGAAAAAGATGGAGCTTGTGGACGGAGTAAAGGAAGTCGAATTTGAGAATGACGACGACCACTATAAACAGTCCTCGGCGATGTTTACGGTTACGCTTGATGTACGCGACGACCTTGAAAGGGAGCTTGAAATAGTTGAAAATGTAAAGGCTCAGCTTGACGGCTATGATTTTTATGCGTATTCGGATTCAATCGACGACAGTTCGAAAAAGCTTGAAAGCGAAATGACGGTAATTCTTGCCATTGCGCTTGTAATCATAATTGCGGTATTGCTTTTTACGTCAAAGAGCTTTATGGAAGTTCCGATATTTCTTATAGTATTCGGAGTTGCCGCGCTGCTGAATATGGGCACAAACTATCTTTTGGGAGAAATTTCTTTTATAACAAAATCAGTTGCAGTTGTACTGCAGCTTGCACTGGCAATAGATTATTCAATCATACTTTCACACCGTTTCGCAGAGGAGAAGGAAACGAAAAACTCGTATGACGCAATTGTGAGTGCGCTGTCAAAGGCAATTATTGAGATAAGCTCGTCAAGTCTGACAACTTTGGCAGGTTTGGCGGCGCTGATGGTAATGCAGCTTAAAATCGGTATGGATATGGGTCTTGTGCTTTGTAAAGGTATCATATGCTCGCTTTTAACAGTATTTTTAATAATGCCCGGACTACTGTTAAGATTTTCGGATAAAATAGACAGAACTACTCACCGCTCGTTTGTGCCGAGCATTGAAAAGTGGTGCAGAATAGTTATAAAATTAAGAAAAATTGTTCCGTTTGTTTTTGTCGCTGTTATTGCAGTGTGCGCCGTTATTTCCTCAATGAGTAATTATGCGTTTGACGTTTCAAGCGAGCAGATGAAAAAAATGACTGAAAATTCAATTGCAAAAAATAAAGTGAACGAGATATTCGGTACAGACCATCAGCTTGCCGTAATAGTACCTGCAGGCGACTATGAGAGAGAGGCAAAAGTGATTTCTCTTGTTGAGAAAAATCCCAATATTGCGACGGCACTCGGTCTTGCGAATACAGAAATAAACGACGATTATATGCTTACAGATAAAATCAATGCGCGCGAGCTTTCCAAGCTGATGGATATTGATTATGATTTATGCTGTGTACTGTTTCAGGCATACGGCGCGGAGCACGATGAATACAGCGCGATATTCAGTGACGTAAACGATTATTCCGTACCGATAATTGACCTGTTTCTGTACATGCACGAAAAAATGGATTTGGGTGTGATAAATCTTGACGAGGAGCAGACGGACGATTTAAACGAGCTTTATGATACGCTTATTGACGCCAAAGCTCAGCTTGAAAGTGACAGTTATTCGCGAATGGTATTTACATATACCTGCGATATAGAAAGCGACGAGGCATATCAAATGCTTAAAGACATACGCTCAGACGTCGAAAGATACTACGACAGGTGTATTCTGGTAAGCGACAGCGTAAACAGCCGTGATTTGGGCGATTCTTTCAGCGGCGATAATAATAAGATAAATATTCTGACGCTTATCGCTCTGCTTTTGATTCTGATGTTTACATTCAGAAGTGCGGGAGTACCTGTTCTGCTGGTGCTTGCGATACAGGGCAGTGTTTGGATTAACTTTACTTTTCCCGTGATTTCAGGCAGCCGATTATACTTCCTTGCATATCTTGTCGTAAGCTCCATACAGATGGGCGCGACAATTGATTATGCAATTGTGTTTACAAACAGGTACCTTGAACTGAAAGAAAGTATGGATAAAAAAGAGGCGGCGGCAGCGGCGCTTAATCAGTCGTTCCCGACTATTCTTACTTCGGGTTCAATACTGACGCTGGCAAGCTTTCTGATAGGATTTATTTCAACAAATGCAATTATTTCCGCTCTTGGTATGACACTCGGTCGTGGTACGCTGATTTCTATAATTATAGTAATGATGGTATTGCCGCAGATTGTTCTGTTATGCGATAAGTTTATAGAAAAAACGGCATTTGACAAAAAGACGGTTGACGAGCAAAAGTCAATGCGGCGTGAACTGTCCGGTGTAATGATTGTAAACGGACGTATACGCGGTAATGTTTCGGGCTTTGTGGACGGTATATTCTACGGCGTTATAAAAGGCGACGTTGACGCTCGCATAGAGCTTGGCGCGCACGAAAAATTACTTGGCGACGGCAGTGAAAGGGAGGTAGAGCCGATTGAAACACTGGAATAAAAATTTTGCCGCGTTTGTTTTAGCGGCGGTTACGGTAATTAATTTGTTTCCGAATGTCAGCGCGGAAGGCACGGTTACGATAGCGACGGTGAACGATTTCAGGAGCTTTGCCGAGAAATGTGTTTATGACGGTTATTCAAAGGATAAAACCTTTGTTTTGCAAAGCGATATTGATTTAAAAAATGAAGAAATCGCAGCGGCAGAAGTGTTCTGCGGAAGGTTTGAGGGCGGCGGTCATACGATTAAAAATGTGAAAATTAAAACTGACGGTTCGGCAAAGGGACTGTTCGGAACATTGTCGCGCGATGCACAGATACATAATTTGAATGTTGCAGGGCAGATTGAAGTGACCGAGAAAAAAGACAGCGATACACCATCTGTATTAAAACGTAAAGCGTCGGAAATTCTGAAAAACGGCGATATAGAGGCAGAAAATCTTGACGCGTCATCAAAGGCAGTCGGCGGTATTGCAGGATATAATGAGGGAAAGATTGTAAACTGTACTTTTTCGGGTAAAATATCGGGTAAAAATCAGGTTGGCGGTATCGTCGGCGCAAACGCGCTTAGCGGTATTGTGGATAATTCGGTAAATGAAGCGTCAGTGAGCGGCGATAGTGAAATCGGCGGTATTGTCGGTTATAACGAGGGAAGAATTAAATTAAGTAAAAATAAAGGCACTGTTTGCCGCGAAACGACTGAAAACACTGTTAAGGCAGGCGGTATATGCGGTAACAATAAGGGCGCGCTTGTGATATGCACAAACGACGGTACAGTCGGAGCTGAAGGTTTCGGAGATAATATAGGCGGTATATGCGGTATAGAGAGCGGTGAAATCCGCGAATGTATAAACAACGGTACTGTTACGGGCAGACGAAGTGTCGGTGGTATATGCGGACGGTTTGAGCCGTATACCGATATAGATTTATCATACGAGAGCGCAAAGGAGGCTGTACGTCAGCAGGCGGAAACACTCAAAAACGATATTAATACAGCTAAAGGAAAAATCAGCGATTACGCCTCGGAATTGCTGGGAGTAGGTGATGCAGGTTCGCTTTTTGGATTGTCAAGAATTGGTGATTCAGCTGTAAATATGATGGACAGTATAGCAGGAGCGTTTTCAAATGCTGCGGAAAATAATACGACAGCGTCTTTGCGTGACGCGCTTGACAAGGGCAGTGATAATTTATCGGAATTAACTGATGAAACGGTATCAGCTTTGCGAGAAGCTCAGGATTCGCTTGATAGTCTTTCCTCCGAGTTTGACGGCAAAGGTAAAGAAATAACAGACCTGCTTGATAATCTGAACGACGCAATTGACAAAGGTGAGGGCGACGTTGACGAAATCAGGGACAGTCTGACAACGCGGTTAAATGACCTTGAAGACGATATTAATGACGTTACCGATAAGCTCAATGAAACCCATACCGAATTAAACAGGACAATAAGGCAGCTGCGGTATGCGGCAGGCGATGTTGCAGGTCTGGCGGAGAATATTGACAAAATTGTAGTGAAAACTTCTAAAGACCTTAAACAGTTAAGTGAATCGCTTAACAGAATGTCAAAGCTTATTGAAGATTTTATAAAGAATATAAATCCTACACTCCCCACAATACGTCCTATATTACCTACATCAAGACCGATACTTCCGACAGATGAACCTACTGAAAACGGTTACGAGGCAGACCCTGACGGAGAAATAGACACGGGTTATGACGTTACGATTGGAGCTGTTATAAAAGATTTTCTTGTGACAACGGCATATGCGGAGGAGGAAAAAACGCTTTTATCCGACCTTAGTACAACAGAGATAAGCTTACCGCGTCTTATAGGCGGTGAAAATGCTGATACTGCGCTTGTGAGGTACTGTGTGAATAACGGAGAGATTAAGGGCAGTGAAATGGCAGGCGGAATTGCAGGTTGTATGGGATTTGAGTCGGCTGTGAGAAACGGTCAGAACGTTACTCTGGACGGGAAGAGCGTAAATACAAATTCAGTGTTAAAGGCTCTTGTTGACAGCTGTGTAAGTACGGGTAAGGTTACGGCAAAAAGCGCTTATGCAGGCGGTGTATGCGGAAAAAGTGATTTGGGAAATATTAAGAACACTCTGACAACGGGTGAAATTGAGGCAGGCGACGGCGGTTATGCAGGCGGTACGGCAGGGCTTAGCGGCGGTGAAATCCTGAACTGTATTGCGATAAACGACATTGACGGTAAAGACCATATAGGCGGAATTGCAGGCAGCGGAAAGGATATAAAAAATTCGTACGCTTTGCCGCGTTTGGACGGTAAAAAAGAGAAATCGGGAGCTATAGCCGGTTTTGTGTCAGGTGAAGCGGCAGGCTGTTATTTTATAGACGAAGGACTGTCAGGTATTGACGGCGCGAATTTTGCCGGCAAGGCGGAGCCTGTAGTTCCAAATGATATGGTATCGTCGGACGGGGTTATCCCTGCAGCGCTTTCGGGACTGGGTGACACGGATTTTTATATGGCGTCAGATGACGTGTATTTACCTCAGATAAGGGCAATTGCCCAGAACAGCGCACAGAATATCGGAGCAGTTTTACAGTCGAAGTCGGCAGAGCTGTCAAGATTTCATTTTAATGTCGTGTTCAAAAATAAAGACGAGGAAGTCAGAGCAATGACAGTTGAATACGGTACGGTTTTAACTGACAGTGATATTCCGAAATTGGACGCTGACGGCGGTGAAGTGCCTGTATGGGATAAGGATACTAAAAGTCCGATAATACGTCATACAACATTTAATGCGGAGTATAACAGAGCAACTACCACAATTTCTTCGGGAGGAGAGCCGCCTGTACTGCTCGTTGAGGGAGTTTTTGACGAGGGTACGGAGGTGTCTATGAGGAGCGAGGATATTACGCATAAATTCAGCGGCTATAAAAACGGAGAGGCGTATTCGTTTACGCTCAGCCGTGACGCTTACGGAACTGTAAAGGTACATATACGTGACGAAAAGAAAAAAGCGGCAAAAATAGGAGTACAAAACGGCGGTCAATGGGAAATTGTTGATTGTGAAATTGATGGAAGCTATGCGGTGTTTGAAATGCGTGAGCCGGGTCAGTTTGTAATTTTATATAAACATACGTCACCGCTGATACTTATAGGAACAGTATTTTCGGCGCTGTTGGCTGTGGTATTAGCGCTGACTGCAATAAGGAGAATTAAGAATGGAAAAAACAAAAAAGAAAACATATAGAAATTTCAAACGCTCGGAAAAAGCGATTATCCGCGCGTATGTGGAGCTTATTCAGAATAAGGGCGATAAACGTATAACTGTTACTGATATTGTTGAAAATGCGGATTTAAACAGAAGTACGTTTTATTCCCATTTTAAATCGGCTGAGGACGTAGGTGAAAAAATCCGTAATGACATTGTTGATGAAATCATAGGTAAGCTTAATGAGCATAGACTGAGTAATTCACTGGAAAATCCGTATCAAGCAATGAAACATATTATAGATTTTATTGAGGCGGACGAGGAATTGTATAAAATGCTGCTCAACACCGAAGGAGCGTATAAATTTCTGAAAAATCTGCGCGACCTGATAATAAACCAGTATCTTTCAGATGAGGTGATATTGCCGCATATTACTGACAGAGATGAATTTGAAATGAATTTAAGACTGTTTATCGGAGGTTTTGTTTCCGTACTTGAGGATTGGGCGTCAGGTAATATTAAAATGTCGCTTGACCGCTGCGCGCGTATAATGAGCGATTCCATACAGGCGTATATTGAAAAATTATTTCGAATAGGGCAGTAAAGAGAAAAAGCGGAACAGCTTTATAAGCTGTTCCGCTAAGTTTATTATCGGATTTATTTTTTATTGATTTTTCTTCTTGCGTCTATCAGTACAAGCGCGAGAAAAATGACTGTAAGCACTGACAGCGTAATTGTTTTTGGAGTCATAAAATCACATTCCTTTCGTCAGCAAGACGCAAAGAGAGCAATTTTATTTGCAGAAAACGTGCTTGCCGATAGTTTTAATTATAGGTCTTGACCGTATCCACTGGTTTGTTGCAGTAGCAGGGTTGTAATAATAAATTGCACCACCTGTCGGGTCCCAGCCGTTAAGCGCGTCGCGCGCGGCATTGTAACAGGAACTGTTTACAGCCATATTTATCTGACCGTCGTCCACGGCGGTAAATGCGTTAGGCTGATAGATAACGCCTGCTATAGTATTTGGGAAAGACGAATGTCTTACACGATTTAAAATAACCGCGCCTACGGCTACCTGTCCTTCATATTTTTCTCCTCGCGCCTCACCGTTTATAGCCATTGCCAAAAGGGTAACGTCGCGTGAATGATTGCTCGATGAGCCTGTAGGCAGACCGATTTTTGATAGTGTAGCAGGACCTGCTATACCGTCAGGGGTAAGACCGTGTTTTCTCTGGAACGACTTTACTCCTTCAGCAGTACGGCTGCCGTAAATACCGTCTACGCCGCCTTTGTAGTAGCCCCAGTTTTTAAGGCGCGACTGAATATTACGCACCTCTTGTCCGCGTGAACCGATTTTGGACAGTGCGGACGCGCTGGTTTCCATAAAAACGCAGCAGATAACCATTGATAGTACTGTTATAAATATTCGTTTTAAAGATGTATGCTTCATAAGAAAATCCTTTCTCAATGATAATATACATCTATTTTTAACGAAAAATTTGTATTTAATACGTTAAAATGGGTATTTTTTGAGAAACGTGTATAGCCAGTGTTAGCGCGCATATGTATTCGGCGCCTGAATCTTTAAGAGTAACGGCGCAGGATTCAAGTGTATTTGCGGTAGTACAGATGTCGTCAAACAACAGTATTCGTTTACCCGTGAAATTTTCTGTACACTGAAACGCGCCGCGTACATTTTCAGTTCTTGCAAGACCGTTTAGTGTGCTCTGACGTTTTGTCGCGCGTGTTCTGATAAATCCGTCTGTCTTGTGCGGAATATGCAGATATTCCGAAAGATAACGGGAAATAAGGTCTGACTGATTATATCCGCGATTTTTTAAACGGATTGCGTGCAGTGGTACAGGAATTATATAATCAAACGTGTCCCACATATTATAGGAATCAAGATATGGACACATCATATCCGCAAACAACGCGGCGTAAGAACGGCAGTTGTTAAATTTGAAATCAACAATTGTCTTTCGGAGCTTTCCGTTATATTCAAACGGGGACATTATGTAAGAGATATTTTTTGTTCCGCTGTAGGGAAGTGAAGGAGGCGTATGAGATAATTCTTCGGAACAGCTGAGGCAAATTCCGTTTTTATCATTTATAATGTGAGCAGTATCGTCACTTTTGCGTTCGTCACAAAATACGCATACATATTTACTCATACCATCACCACTTTTTCTTTGGACATTTTCCGTCAGCAAGCCGTGCCCTTACCTGCATAACACAACCGCAAACGCTGCAGGTAGAGCCGTACATAAAGTTGCAGCAGTCTTGACATATATTAAATCTTGCAGTATAAGTGTCTTTGTCAGCAAGACGTATACCGCGCATACCTGTTACTTCATCAACCATTTTCTGAATATCCTTGTCGGAAAGAACCGTCTTTACAGAACACCTTTTACATTTATTCATTTTTTAATGTAATGACAGCTGCACTCATTTTTGGAAGTGTGAGTTTAAGAGTGCTATTTTCAAACGATATATTAAGATTTGTCGGCTTGACTGTTTCAGGTGCGTCAAATGTGTTGCAGTCAGTCATATGCTGTGAAGTAAGAAGTTCTGCATTTGTATCAGTATATGAATCTCCCGAAAGACACATTTCAATTTCTTCGTCTTCGCTCAGGCTTGTATTGCACATTGAAATAGTGAGTATTCCGTCCTTCTTTGACGCGGACATACTGATTTTTGGAACTTCTATGCCGTCAACTCCTGCTGTGCCGCAGTCATAATCAATGTCAACGCTTTCTCCGTCCATATGTCCTTTCATCATTCTGAAAATATGATAAGTCGGAGTAAGAACCATTTTATCACCCTCGGTAAGTATCATTGCCTGCAATACATTTACCATCTGCGCTATATTTGCCATTTTAATGCGTTTAGCGTGCTTATGGAATATATGAAGTATAAGCATTGCGCTTATTGCGTCACGCATAGAGTTCTGCTGGTATAAAAATCCCGGATTTGTACCCGGTTCAACTTCAAACCAGTTGCCCCATTCGTCAACAATTAATGCAATCTTGTTTTCAGGGTCGTATCTGTCCATAATAGCCTCGTGCAGCTTGATGTTTTTCTCAATGCTTAGTGCGTTCTCCATAAGCAAATAATAGCCTTTTTCATCAAATACAGACGCGTTTCCCCTGTTGCTCCAGCTTTCCTCAAATGAATAGTTGTGAAGTGAAATACCGTCGGTCATATGAGCGATATTCTGCATAAGCGTTTCCATCCAGTGAGCGTCGCCGTTATTCGGTCCGCCTGCAATTTTATAAATCGGTTCTTCGCCGTAGTTACGAATAAAAGTGGCATATCGTTTATATTCGTCAGCGTAATATTCAGCGCGCATATTGCCGCCGCAGCCCCAGTTTTCGTTTCCGACACCAAAGAATTTTAATTTCCAAGGCTTTTCGCGCCCGTTCCTGCGACGTTCGTTTGCAAGAGGAGAATCGCCGTCAAAGGTCATATATTCAACCCAGTCACGCATTTCCTGTACAGTACCGCTGCCGACATTTCCGCAAATATAAGGTTCGGTATCAAGCTGTTCGCACAGCTCGAAAAATTCGTGTGTTCCGAAGTGGTTGTTTTCGACAACACCGCCCCAGTTGGTGTTTACCATATAAGGGCGCGTTTCTTTTGCACCGATACCGTCGCGCCAGTGATAGTCGTCGGCAAAACAGCCGCCCGGCCATCGCAGTACGGGTATTTGAAGTTCGCGCAGCGCGTTTACAACGTCTGCACGCATACCGTTTTTATTCGGGATATCGGAATCCTCGCCTACATAAAGTCCTTCGTAAATACAGCGTCCGAGATGTTCGGCAAACTGACCGTATATGTATTTGCTGATTTTACCCTGTTTTCTTGATGTGTTTACAACGATTTTCATTATATAAACCCTCTCTCTCATATAAATAAAATTCAATTTTGATTATACTACGCAGGAGAATAAAAAGCAATAGTATTTGTGAAAATCACTATTTTTTTGTCCTATTCATACTATATATTACAGACGCGTCTGTACAAAAAGAAAGAATTAAAAGGAGATGTTACAAATGTCAGAAGTAAACAGACCGTGCTGTCAGTATCCCGCTTGCGGGTGTGTAGGTTACGGATATGTACCGGTTCAGGAAATGCAGGAAATTTACGAGCCCTGTACAGGTCTTTGTCAGGGGACAATATTTCCAGAACTTGATTTAAATATTTGTGAATACGGAACCGTATGTAAACAGTGGGGAGGCGGTATGGAATGAACTGTACAAGAACAGAACTGCTGAAACAGATACAGTGCTATAATTTCGCGGCTTATGATATGCTGCTTTATCTTGATACTCATAAAGATGATAAAAAAGCGTTTAAAATGTTTCAATCGCTTGTAAAAAAGACAAATGAATTGAAAGCACAATATGAACAGGCTTTCGGACCGTTAAGTCAGTTTACTGCTGCTGAGCAGGATTGCTTTAATTGGTTAGATGAGCCGTGGCCGTGGGAAAAGGAGGCGAATGCGTAATGTTTAGTTATAATAAATTTCTTGAATTTCCGGTTAAGGTTAAGAATCCGAATCCGCGTCTTGCCAATGTTGTAATAACCCAGTATGGCGGACCTAACGGTGAACTCGGAGCGTCACTTCGCTATCTTTCTCAGAGATATACTATGCCTGATGAAGTAAGTAAAGGTTTGCTTACGGATATAGGTACATCTGATTAAAAATGACACCCGCCCGCCCCTCCATTAACTCACTGACTACTACCTGCCATTTGTGCGGTAATAGGTTCAGATAAACATCAAAATGTTGTCTGTCATATACAACGATTTTTTCTATAAAATTCCGATAGAAAAATTCGTTTATTTCAGTACCGTAAAGCATTTTATGTATATACTGTTCAATATCCTTTATAGCATTATCGCAGCTGTAACTATCCTGTGTTTTATCAGACGATTTTGACAGGACAATTTCAAGCTGTGATATTTCCTCTTCATAACCGTCCTTTTTCTGTCGGTATTCTTCTTTTGATAAAATATCGTTCAGATAAAGGTCAAGTAATTTTTCTTTTTTGGAGTTTAGGTTATCAATTTGCCTTTTAATGCTTGCCTTGTCAATAGGCTTTTTATTTTCTTGTGTAAAAACAACTTTTAGTACATCAGATAACTCTTTCAATATTTTTTCTTTGTTGACGTCAATATGTTCTATTACTTTTTGAATAATAATCATAAAATCTTCATCGCGTATGCAAGCGTGAATGTCACACCCGATATTATTTCCTGCCGCATCAACCTTTGCTGTGCCATAGTGCATAGCGTTGTAACAACTCCAAGCCTTGTACTTACTTCCATCTTTACGTTTTTTACTTCGCGATACAAATTTGCTGCCGCAACAGCCACAAACAAGTTTTCCCGATAGGGGATAGCGATTACTGTGTTTGCTCTTGATTTCATCACTTGGCGTTTTTTTGTCGAGTTCTTTCTGAGCCATATACCATATATCTCTTGAAATAATAGGAGTATGATGGTCTTTGATTACTACAAAATCTTCATTTCCGCGATTGTATTTTTTGGTATGTGTCAGGAAATCAGGAGTATATGTTTTTTTCTGTACCAAGTCGCCAACATATTTTTCATTCCTTAATGCTCGCAATATTACTGTATTCGTCCACATTGCATTACCCGTTATAGTTTTATAGCCTTCTTCCCGAAGTTCTCTTGCGATTGTGGAAGTTCCCTTATGTTCATTGACATACTTATGAAAAATCAGACGTACAATTTCAGCGCCCTCATCATTTATGTATAACTTTCCATCACGAACATCATAACCGAGCATATCCCGCCCAAAAACAACACCACGTTCCATTTGCCGTTTTTGTCCCCATTTAACACGCTCAGAAGTTTTTCTGCTTTCCTCCTGTGCAAGTGAAGCCATTATTGTCAAACGAAGTTCACCGTCTGGCGCAAGTGTATCAATGTTGTCAAGCATAAATAAAACACCGACATTTATAGACTTTAATTCTCTTGTAAATTGAAGCGTGTCAACGGTATTTCTTGCGAAACGGCTGACTTCCTTTGTTAATACCCTGTCAAATTTACCGAGATGAGCGTCGGCTATCATTTTATTAAATGCTTTTCTCTTTTTTGTTGTGGTTCCCGTTAGTCCCTCATCTGCGTATATTTCGGTCAATTCCCAATCGGGATTTCTTTTGATATATTCCTCAAAATAACGCTTTTGACTTTCAAATGAATTGGCTTGGTCGTCTTTGTCAGTCGAAACCCTACAATATGCTGCTACATTTAGCATTATAATCAACCCCTTTCACTTATATTTTACTGCATAATAAAAACAAGTGCAAAAAATTAACACTGTCTATATTTTTTTTCAAGATATTCAACAGCGTTATTATATTGGTTGATATTTATCTTTTTTTCTTCAAGTAGTGTGATAAGTATCATCTTTTGGATAGCCCGTATAACTTCATTATTGCCTGTAAAACCTTCCTCCGGACAAATTACTTTTACGTCATCACTATTTATCATACCAAACCTCCTATCTATGTATATTTATGTTATAACTCAATAGTTTATTAACATCACATATTAAATAATAGAATTACTATAATCTAATATCTGACGTTAAATTATAAGCAACAACAGACGGCGGTTTGCAAAACCGCGCCATAGGAATCTCACCTTCCCGGCATACGCCCGGACTGCCATCTGACGTGCGACGCCATTAACGCTCAAGTTCGACTTGACAGAAGTATCATTGTCCCGATATTGCGTTATCGCCGTTCAAGCTGCGACTTGATTTAGACGATAAATGTTTCTCGCTCGGTTGCATATATGTCATCAGTGATGATATACCAATGTATAGGTAGAAGTTATATACAGTGTCTTGGCGCATTTCGTCAAAGGCTCGTCAATATCGGAATGTATCTGTTTGCTCTTTATACTGCGTCGGCGTTATCTTCCGCGCTTTCTTTGTATCAAAATGTTGTAAATTAGGCGTTATCCGCCTGTTAAAGCACATTTAGAAAATGTGCTTTAACAGATAGATAAAATGTCTACGCGGAGCGTGAAAACGGCAATACGCTCTGCGTGGACTGAAAAATAAAAAGGGGTATTTCAAGTTGCTGTTTTGAGTAATTGCTGTAATTATGTAAAACTTATTTTATATTTGCCAATTCTGCCTTTAACCGTTTAAGTGCCGTATTCTTTTGAGAATATACACTGTCTGCACTTGTATTAAGCAAATATGCAATTTCTCTTAATTCGATGCCCTGAATGATATTAAAGGCAATAATAATGCGTTCTATTCTTGCGAGTTTCAATATTGCTTTTACATAATCTTCATTTTCAAACATATCAATAGTCATTTTAATTGCCACCTTATCTAAGAATTTTCTATATTCTTCTGTAATTGTTTTTTCAGTTATACCTGATATATCCTCATAGTCTGTGTTTATAGTAGGATATTTCTCAATCAATAACTGTTTCAACAAATAGTCAAAATAGCTAAACATCTGTTTCACCTCCTGACTTTCCATTTTGGAAAAGTCAGGAGTGAAGCATCTGTTAATATTATTAAATCACGTTTAAATGTGAAATCTAAAGTTGAAATCAAAATTAAAAAAAATTTTTTTTCGTTCACATTTATTAGTCCTCCACTCCTAACTTTTAGAACCAGTTTGTTGTTAGGGGTAACTTACGGAGAACGTATAGAAGGAATTTTTATAAAGAGCAATAAAAAAACATACCAGCAATAACACTTTATTGTCGGCATGCTCTGTAAAATCCTTTTGTTATGATATGTAAGTTCTATAATGATACATAGTTTTGTTTTACTGAGAGATTTGTCTTTTTTGATACTTTATAAAAATATGGTTTTGACATAAAAAAATACTCCTTTAATATTTGTTTGGGAGTATCACATTAATAAACACTTACCAAACAATATATATTTGATTTGTGTTGTTTATAGATTTAATAATTCTATAAAATTAGATATATTAAATCCTTTAAATTTTCTTAAAAGCACTGTAAACTGTATATGGAGGTGAACTGTCAGTGCTATACCCAACCGATAAATTAGGCGAGGTCATAAAGACTTCTCGCCTAAAGATGGGACTTACACACGATCAATTAGCAGAAAAAATAGGAATTAGTCCTCGATACCTAATGTCTATAGAACATGAGGGCAAAAAACCTAGTTATGATGTATTATTTCAGCTTGTCCGATATCTTACAATCAATGCAAACGATATTTTCTTTCCAGAAAGCATTGTGGATACTAACGAGGAAAGAAAACTCTTAGAGCAAATGATTAAATTATGCGATAAACATGAAATAACGGTTATTTCTGCTACTGCCCAAGCCCTGTTAACAAAAAACAGCCGATAGGAATTGCCACAAAGTGGCAGTTCCTATCTATTGTTTCTATACTTTTCAAGGCTATTTGGAACCTTGGGCTGATAATATGTTCCTCCGCACATTTGATCCAAAGATTGAATGGCAACCAAAAATGCAAAAGAACATACTATAGAACTCACCTTGAACATTAGATTTTTGATTTTCATTATGCATCACCTCCTTTAATTTTTTCAACCAATAAAGATATACTCACTTGAAAAATCCCTAAAGATAAAACAAGAGAAAGAGTATATTGCTTTACTAAGACAAAGATTATGACAGAACATGCAATAAGTATTGATATAATAACGCTATATTGTCTGTGCCGGTACAAATCACTTTCCTGAACAGGATTATTCTTATGTACTATTGGTGCAAATTTTATAATTACAATAAGTGCAGGCAACAACAATCCTGATATAATTATTGATAGCTTTACCGTAACCATACTTATAATAAAAAGTATTAAAATATATACACCTATTGTCATTATAAAACATCTTTCGGGTGTTTTAGCATGATACCCACCTGTATGATGCCTTAAAATAAAGACAGAAGCAATGTATAATATTGTTTCTTTAATCTTACCACTATATATCATGATTAGAGAAATAGCACTCAAATTTAATATTATACTCAACAGAAGCTGAAAACCGTATATGTATGAATCAAGCTCGCTATTTGATATTATATTTTTTTGAGAAAAAAACAAAGCTATACTTTTGGATAAGCGATTAATCATAAAAATCATCCCTTCTCCAAAAGTATAGCAAGTTGAATTAAAAAACGCTACAAAAAAGAGTGAATATATTAAATTTTAGCGTGAATTTGTTCTTGAGAATTATCCATTAGAATAATTAAAGTCGTAATTCCATCCTTATATGAAATATTCAGATGTCCATTGTATTTTTTTATTGCCTGTTTCATACTCTTTAAGCCAAAGCCGTGCAACGCAGTATTTTTCTTTGATGTTAAGATTGTATTATCTTTTATCTTGATTGGTAAAGATGAGTTTTCAATTTGTACTTTAATATACTGTTTATCAGAAGCTATATCAATTATGATGAATTTTTCTCTCATTTGATAACATGCTTCTATAGCATTGTCAATAGCATTACATAATATTGTACTTTTATCCGCAGATATAATATTTAATGGTTCAGTAATACGATTTACTTTGACCGTGTACTGTATTTTAGCTGCTGCGGCTTTTTTGCATTCCAAATTTAAAATGGCATCAAGTATCATATCGTTTGTATAAACAATACCAAGAGGCACAGCAGTTAAATCTTTTAAACTTTGTGCAAATTCTTTTGCCACAGGCACATCATTAGAAACTATATTATTCATGATTTCCATATGTTTGTTAATATTATGCTGTAATATGCGTAGTGTTGTTTCATTACTTTCTAATAATTGATAGTTTTCTTCTTGTGCTGCTATTAGTTCCTGCGCCGCCTCTAACTGCAATTTTGAAGAATAGCTATCTATAAATTCAAATACAACAGTGTTAAAATACAATAATCCTAATACAATTATAAGAAGTAAAATGATATACTTTATATTATGTATATTTGCTAACAATATAAGAGAATCAGTACAAATAACAATGAACAAACTAAATAAAGGGAATAATAATAACATTATCCAATATTTCAAAGACAATGTGATCTGTCGTTTTCTTATGAATAGGGAAACAGAATAAATCATCACAAAGTTTAATATTAAACTTATTACCATCCCTAAATATCGCTCTAATCCTGTTGGACTAGATGTACTATATGTAATATTTAAAATTGATGCAACAATAAATCTTGTAAGCATATCACAAACAATAAATATCACAAAGTAGATTGATATCATGATGATTTTGCGTATCTGTGATCCATCAAATAATAATATTAGAAAAACACACCAAAGAGCAAATGTTATGCAAAAATTTATATATGTAGGAATATGAGCAAATGAGCGGACTATATGTATTGTGGAAATTATTATAACAGTGGAATATTTTATCCATTTTTTCTGCGACTTTGAGGATAAGGTTTGTTTAAAAAAGAACAATACTATAAATACCTCAAATATAGAATTTACAATTTCTACAAAAATACTCATATACTCTCATCTCCTACTAAAACTTCTTTTAAGTAATAATTTTCTGCCGCCGTTTTATATCGGATACCGATGGGGATGGTGGTATGCTGTTGATCATCCAATACAAAAACATTATCACTGCGCATAACGTATATATGATGTAAATTTACCATATAGCTTCTGTGGCATCGAAAAAACCCACAATTCTGTAATTCAGTGCATAAATCTTTCATTTGTCTATAAAGTTCAAAATTGCCTTTTGTTGTATGTAAAGTAATTACGTGATTAGATATACTTATATAGTAAATATCATCTAAAGAAGTGCGAAATGCATATCCATTATATGTGCCGGATATTATTTTTTGACGTCTGTTATACTCGGTAAAAACTTCTTTTATGCGCTTCTTAATCAATTCTTTCGGCTCAGTTTTTAAGAAGTAACGAAATGGCTGATATTCATAACCTTTGATAGCATATTTATTATAATTAGTGAAAAAAGAAATAATACATTTTTTATTATTGTTTCTTAAAGCTTTAACTATTTGAAATCCACTTATATTATTGTCAAGTTCAATGTCCAAAAAAGCTATATCAAAACATAGCGTGGAAGACAATAATTCCTCCGCTGAGCTAAAAGCAAATATATCACAATCATATTGCAATAATTCTTGCTTTAAACCATCTAAAAAAATAATATCATCGTCACATAATGCTACGTTCATAATTATAATTACCTTTCTATAAATTCTTTTGTATTGAAATTACCAAGTCCAACACAAGATTTTTGTGATTTTCAGAGATGTTTTTTAGATTATTAATAATCTGATATTCAAACGAGTCAAAATCTTTTATCAATGATTTATCTGTTTCAATATCAAAAATATAATCTAAGGAAATTCCTAAAGTTTTGGAAATGCTGACAAATGTTTTAATTCCAGCTTTTCTAGTACCAGATTCAATTAGGGAGAAAAAACTTGGAGTTATTCCTACTTTTTCAGATACTACTTCCTGCGTCAACCCTAGAATTTTTCTCTGAGTTTGTATTCTTTGCCCCGCTTTTTTATAATCAATCATTATATTCACCTTATTTATTTCAAGTATAACTTTGCTTTTCGTATATATTTTACATTAAAACCCGACAAATTATAATAAAATATTAGCAATATAATATTTGCCTTTAGTCTATGAATGGTTGCCTAAATTACAAAATATACGTTCAAATATTGCAAATTCACTCTAAAAACTTTAAAAACAAGAATGATAATGGTAAAAATGGTTATATAAAGATGTAATATTACAAATATAACTAGGAGGGAATTTGTCATGACATAGCATTTTAAGTGATTTTTTGTTTTTTTTAGCAATATTTTTATGTGTAATATCACATCAAAAAAAAAATCATATCACTTAGAGAGAAAGGAATAGGTGTTGAAATGAGAAAACTACTACAAATCAACGCAATATGCGTCGTTATTTCTATGCTAATAAATATTTTTCCTTGTGTAGTTGGAGCAGAGAGTTCCTTATGGAAAAATATGAACGGTTTAGAAATATTCAACTTGGATGACAGCGCTGCATTACAGGAAGAAATTAATAATGAGAACAATTATGTTGAACCATGTGTACAGCTTATCGTCAGATACATTAACAGTGAAGGTGAAAAAGTAGAAGACGGTATATTTGTATCACCGTTTTTTGATACAATACAAGTCGCTTCAAATATAGACGTTGACTCATATATAGATGATCTAAAATCAGATAATGATAATATATCGTATATTCAAAAAGACTATAAGCTTATTTTGTCAGCGACAGAGAAGGAGATAGACCTCTCAACCGAGACGCTCAACATTAATAATGCTATAGCAACAATCAGACCATTAAATCCTGATGATGTTTTTGCAGATGATATATCTGTAGAATATAGTGATTCTGCACTTTCAAACGATATAATTGTGGCTGTTATAGATTCCGGTATTGACATAGAACACGAAGCTCTTAAAGACAATATATTTGTAAATGAAGACGAAACAAAAAATGACAGTGGTACGGATAATAATGGATATATTGATGACGTTTCGGGATGGGATTTTGTCAACAATACTAACTTATCCTATGACCATACTCAAATAGTTGAATACAGTCACGGTACTCATGTTGCAGGTATTATTGCCGGAAATTCTGATGAAATACAAGGTGTTCATTCTAATGCTAAAATACTACCATTAAAAGCTTTCGAGAGTGGCAGCGGATATACAAGCAATATTATTAAGGCGATAAACTATGCCGAACAAATAGGAGCAAAAGTAGTAAATTGTAGTTTTGGTTCAAGTGACAACAATGAGGCGCTAAAAGAAACAATGGAAAATTCAGATATGTTATTTGTTTGTGCGGCAGGTAATCAAGCTAAAAATATAGACAAAGCTGCATTTTATCCTGCATCTTTTGATTTAAACAACATAATTTCTGTTGGAGCTATTGATACGGATAACAACCTTGCTTATTTTTCAAATTATGGTGAGGCTATTGATATTGCGGTAAATGGTATGAGCGTTAAATCATCAATACCTGAAAATGAATATGGTAACAGTTCAGGCACATCATCATCAGCTGCTTACATAAGTGGTATAATTGCAAATATACTTTTAGATAATAATGAATTACAGATTCCATTGTTAAAAGATTATCTTTTAACAAGTACACAAGATACTACTTTAATAAATGGCACACCGTCTAATATAAAATCTTTATATTTTGAAAACCAAATCTCTACCATAAGCGAGGAAACAAGTAATGTTGACGAAATAGGTCTAACAGATACCAACGATGAAAACGCTTTACTTACTTCGACACTGCAAAGGATAAGCCAAATCTCAGCCGGAGGATATCATTCATCCGTAATGGTTGATAACAGTGCATATATTTTTGGAAATTTAGCAGCAATGGATGGTAATTATTATTGGGGTGATAATGATGTCAGTGCGCCAGGATATAAAATGTTTGGTGTAAAACCACCATATGGAACTTCTAAATCTTTTGTTGTTAGAAAAATAAGCACACGCGGTGACCATAATTTAATATTGTTAAGTGATGGCACTGTGCGTTCTATCGGTATGAATAATTATGGTCAGCTGGGTGTAGGTTATGTGGATGGATATATTGGAGATGGATATGAATCTACATGGCAAGTGTTAGGTTTAACTAATATTGTTGATATTGCTGCAGGACATCAATTTTCTATGGCATTAGATTCTAGTGGAAGGGTTTATGTGTGGGGTAATAATAAAGATGGTCAAGTAGGAAATGGAAGTTCCTATCCTTTTTATACAACACCGCAACTTGTGACGGGTATAAGCAATATTAACCAAATTAGTGCGGGTCATTATCATGCGTTGGCACAAACACAAAGTGGCACTGTATATGGATGGGGACGAGCAAGTAATAGCGCATTAGGCAGTCAAACAAGCGAAAAATGCTATACCCCAACAGTTTTAGATGTTACAAATGTAGATAAAATAGTTGCTGGAATAAATAACAGCTTTTTTATAAAGTCAGATAAGACGGTATATGCCTGTGGTAGTAATGCATATGGTCAGTTAGGCGATGGAACTTTAAATAGTAGAACGGATATTACACAGATAAATATTGATAATGTGGAAGATGTTTCATCTAATACTGCTACGGTATTTTTAAAAGCTGATGGTACTGTATATGGATGTGGTCTAAATGCCTATGGAGAGCTAGGATTAGGATATACTTCTACAACTGTTAAGAGCATTACTAAAATACCCGGAAATTATACAGCTGTTTCCACTGGTGGAAATCACACATTATTCTTGAATGACAATGGGTTATATGCTGCGGGTAGAAATCAATGCAAACAATGTGGATTTAGTAATACTGAGATTAATTATTTGAGTCCGACACTTATACCTGAATTTGCAAGTGATGCTTTTAGTTTAGACTCTATATATGTAGATAATGGTATGCTAACATTAAGTGGTATATGCAAGTTTGGAGATGCTTCTGCTTCAATATATATTGGAGATGATTATTTATATGCTGAAACATCTATATACTATGCACAATATTTAGATATATCAACAACTAATAATAGTTATACGGTGAGCTATACCCCAAATTCATTAAAAACAGGATTAAATAAAGGATGGATTAAGCTATATGATTTTCCATACAAAATTTATTTTTCTTTCTATTACGAACCTTCAGGGGATACAGTGATAAATGAAATTAATATTCAAAAAGGAGATCAATATATCGTAGCTGTGAATGCTAACATAGCAAATATACACGATAAAGTTTTTACTGTAACATATGACAATTCAAAACTTAGCTTGGATGATATTTGTGCACAAACATGGAAAAAAGATAAGATTATTGGGAATATAACTGATACTGATATTACGTTGCTATCAAAAAGTAATTCACAAATTCAATTTAAGGTTAATAAACCGCTATCATCAATATCAGGTACTATTAATTTGATTGGATTTAAAGCACTAACAAATGGGACAACAAAAATAACGGTTACAGCTCAATAATATAGAAAGGGAAATAATTATGAAGAAGTTAGCAAAATTTACATCAGCCCTACTTGTAATATCAATGTTTTCGTCGAATATTGCATATGCAGATGAGCTGATAGACAGAGAAGGCATAGCAGATAAAATCTCATCGGCTATAATATACAGTATAGATAAAGTAAAAAATATTGTTTCAGATGCTATTCCAGATGATGTGCGAATAGTGGATGATGATTTGAGCAATAAAAAAACACAATTTAGCGACCCTGGTATGACTTTGACATCAAAAGATATAAAGACCCTATATGGCATGGGATACTCAATGGTGGATGTATCCAATGCAATAAATTTATCAGCTGTATCAGGTGAGACACCATACAAGATTTTGCAACAAAAAGGATTAAAAACGGCTGATAGTCTGATTAGTCTGATGTCTGATGACAATGACACAAATGAACAAAACAGTAATGAAAAATCATGGCAGGAAGTCAAAGAAGAATTGGATGTGTCAGAATATGTTGAGGTAGAAGAAAATTCTGAAATTATATATGACGGAGAGCCGGATGATATTGCGACTATTTTCAGGCAATTAGGAATAGATGAAGTTTTAAAAGAGCGTGAATTTCAGGAGTCAGAAATAAATGAAGCAATAGAAAACGGTGTTGTTGAATCGACTGATATGGGTAATGAGAATGAGGAAGAATGGTTAGATGAGGAGAATCAAAAGACTATTTTTCTTTCTAATGCGCCGAGTGATTCTGACGAAATATCACTTATGTCTACTAGCAATGATGATATTGTATCATTATATAATGGTTCAATATATCCTATGTTCAAATACGATAGTGAAAAAACAAGTGGCTATACAGTAACAAATGGATATGACATTAATCCAGTCAGCGGTAATTTAATGACTGTTCAAAATGACCTTAGTTTAAAAGGAATAAATGGTCTTGATTTAAACTTGAATAGAGTATACAGTTCAGAGAGATCTAATATGTTTGATGCCGTCGCTAAACTGTCAGACGACTCACAATATCGCAAAACTGGATATTACAGAGTTGATGCGGCAGCAGAAATCACAATAACATACAGGGAATCCATATCAAATGGTGGAACAAATCGAACCGCAAAATATTCCGATACTCTTACGCTAGTTCCACCTCAAGAAAACGGAAGATATTTTATATACAGCGCCGTAAAACAAAAATATGTAAATGAGCAAATGGATAGAGGTAATATCGCAAGCCTATTTAACCATTACCGAGAGGCAGAACAAGCTAGAACTGATGCATATGATGGAAAGTATGACAAAACCATATCCTTTAAAAATGGTAGAATTGAAAAAATCAACATATCAATAGTAAATGATATGGATTGCATTATGAAAGAGGTATGTTATGTTGACATTCCTGACATTCCCTATAGGACAGAGGAAAAATTTATTAATAAAAGTAGAAGCTTTTCTGATTTGGGTGTTGGTTGGGAATTCGATTTTCCATATATCGAAATTAAAGAAGAAACAATATATGATGACGGTGTGGAAATGGATTTGCCGTATGAATATTTCCATTACGGAACTAAAGGTACATGGTGTTTTGAGAAAGGCTCAACATATTCTAACCTTGCAGGCTATTATTTAAAAGATATGCAATTATCTTATTATAACTCAACATTTGACGGACGTTCGACACACTATTTATTAACAGAAGCCGATGGCAAAAAAAGCTATTTTGGAACACAAGGCGAACTGTTAGGCATAGAGGATAGGTTCGGCAATAAAATTCGTTTTTACTACGGTAAAAATCTTCATGACTACTATGTATTAAATAAAATAATAGATAGCGTAGGGCGTGAAATTACATTTGATTATAAACCAAAGACAACAATTGAAAAGTATGATAATTCTACCCAATCTACAATTGATGTAGACAGATATACCATAGTTGTTACAGTAAAAGAACCCACGACAAATACAACAAAATCTATAACATATACAAAAGACCAAATCTTTGGAGTAAAACTGACTTATACAGATATTGATGGCGACGAGTATACTAAAGATATATCTGATAGCCTTAATTATTTGCCCAATCCCAAACTATTTAACCTGACAGTAGTTACAGACTCAGAAGGTTTATCAACCAGTTACAGTTATACCAACACATATAGTATGCTTTCGCTGACGGATAAAAACTTAAAAGCACATGGTACTGAGATACCATATTCCTATATGACTGCAATATCTCATCCGACAGGAGCTGTACATACTTTTTCAAATAAAAGTGCAACAGACAATTTTGGTACGGATGGTATTAGAACGTATTCAACCTATTATATAGCATCATTGAGAAATAGATATTTTAACGAAGAGGCTAATAAACTTAGTAACTTTAATGTTAGTCAGGAGACCATTGTTCATGATAGCTGGATAAAAGAGGAAACAAGCCCTAAAACTCAGTTAACAACAGCATCGGGTTATCCGTATTACAGAAATGTTGCAGAAATACCTTCTGATATAAAATATGTAGTCGGCATAGAGAAAAGAGATGTTAAAAAAGAGGGAGAAATAAAATTAACAACTAATTCATATATATACAAGAATGATGAATTATTGTTATCTGACAGTACTGTTGAAGGTGTAGGGAAACAAACAATTGATGGACTAACATCTTTCCCGGCATTTATGCGAACAACAACATCGTACACATATAACAATAAAAATCTGTGTACAAATCAGGAAACAAAAACATTCGCAGACCCTGAAAACAAAACACATAACAGTTTTGTTACAAATAAAATTCAAAGAACATACGACGATTGGGGAAATGTTTTAACTGAAACATTAAACGGCGATACTAACCGCAAAACCACATATACATATGATTCTACATATCATTATCCTACAAAAAAGGAACATAAACGCGATTCAAGCACAACTGTTGTAGAAAATTACAAACCAAGCAGTGACCATAAAACCATAACGGAAAGTACAGTTTTAGAAAATAACAGCACCAAGAAAAAGTCAACATACGAGTATGATACACATGGTAATGTCACAAGGGAAAACCGATATGGGGTAAATGGTAATATGAGTCAATGTGCTACTATAGACTACACATACTCGGATAACAATAATGTCATATCAAACGCTTATGTCACTTCCGCAAAAGTATCAAATCTGAAAAATGTTGATGGTACTGCAGTAAATGATGTTAAACAAAACATTGTTTATGACTGTTGGGGAAATGTCAAACAGGAAACAGATTGCAACGGAAATATCTATAAATATGAATATGATAAAAACAATCGCCTAACCAAAGTAATCAATCCCGATAATAGCTACCAAACCTATACATATGATGTTAAATATGAAAACACACAGACAAGCAAAGTAGTTAAAAATCAAGTTACTGAGACCGATGAAAACGGCAAGGTAATTCAGCATAACTATAATAGTATCGGCGATTTGTCATCGGAATACAACGTGACTGACAGCAAAAAGATATTATCGTACGAGTATGCATATAAAGATGGACAGGATATTGTACAGACATACAGCGATGTAAACAATTCGTCTCAGACAGTAACAGCATATGATGCTCTCGGAAGAAAAATATCAAGCGAGGTTCTCGACAATAGCGGTACCACTCTGTCAAAACAGACATATGAATATGAAGTCTTGCCTACGGAAAAGCAGTTTAAAACAATTACTACTATTTATGGCGACACTGCTGCCGAGAATGTAAAGAACATACAGTACACTGACCTTTACGGAAATGTCGTGAAAGAGGAAACCGTTTACACCGAAAACGGAGCAGAAAAAACTGCAACTACTGAGTACACCTACGACTACCTCGGCAACGTAAAGACTGTGCGTGAACCGCGCGCAAAGGCTGAGAATTGGACTGCAAGCCAGTACACCGCTCAATATAACTATGATGTAGACGGCAATGTAATCAAGGAAACAGACATTAACGGCAAAAGTATAATAAACACCTATGACGGTTTAGGCAACCTCATTTCCGTCAAGGACAAGAACGGCAACACCACCACAAATACTTATGACAATCTCGGCAGATTGTTAAAAGAGCAAATTCCGTTCCAAAAGAATGGTACAAGCACTATTTATGCCGAGAATAAATACTACTATGACGGTAACGGAAATGTTACAAAGTCACAGACGGCAAATAATGTTGCCGGTTCAAGCGCTACTTATACCACAACGGAGTACAAGTATAACTGGCAAAATCAGCCTACTAAGGTAATGGGCTATGACGGAAGTACCGTGAAAAACAGTGTACAGTATTACTACGACAGCGTAGGAAATGTTTTGAGAATGTATACGGGTGATGTCAACTCACTGACTGTAAGCGGACTTGATAAGGTCAGCGGAAGCAGTAATTATGCGGTTACAAAGTATGCGTATGACAGCCTGAACAGATGTACTTCTCAGACAGACGCTCTCGGACAGACTGTAAACAACACCTATGATATTAACGGCAATCTCATAAAAACTGTTGACAGAAACGGAAATACGTTAAATTATACCTATGACGGACTAAATCAGCTTACGCAAAAAAGCTCAAGCAAGACGACAGACGATACCTATACTTATGCGTACAACAAGAAAGGAAATCGTACAAGTATGACAGGCGGCGGAGTAAATACTACCTCTGTTTATAACAACCTTGGACAATTAGCAAAAGAAACATTGACAGATGGCACAGTTAAGGAGTATAATTATGATATGAACGGAAATCGCAAGAGCTTTAAGCTGACAAAGGGCGGTACTGTTCAGTATACACTCACCTATGACTATGACAAGCGTAATCAGCTTACAAAGGTATATGAGGACGGTACTGTAAAAGCCGAATATACATATAACCCTGACGGGACGCTGAAAAAGTCATCATACGGAAATCAGAGTACAGATTATACATATAACCTTGCAAACCTACTTACCGAAGTAAACAATGCGAACGGCAGTACACAGATTTCCAAGTACAGCTATACATACTATGTAGACGGAAACCAAAAGAGCAAGACCGAAAGCGTTGCAGGAACTAACAAGGGTACGACAAACTACACGTATGACGGACTGAACAGGCTTGTTACCGAGCAAGCTCCGAACAATACATACAGCTATCAATACGACAGCTACGGAAACAGAAGTCAGTTAAGCGTTACGGGTGATGAAAATTATACAACAAGCTACACATACGATAAGAATAACCGTATGCGCAATCAAACCAAGACAGCAGGAACAGCAAAAGAAATAACAGACTTCTGGTATGACCCGAATGGTAATCAGATTTCAAGTATGACGGTATCGACAGGCGGTGCAGGTACAGCAGGAGTAGGCATTGCGCTTGTTGGAGCTGATAACACCAGCAGCTACAGCGAATACAACAGTTGGAATCAGCTTACAAAGACCATGCAGAACGGTAAGACCGCAAGTTATACCTACAACGGCGACGGTCTAAGAATGAGCAAGACTGTAAATGGAACGAAAACAAGCCATATATGGGACGGAACAAATATTGCAGCTGACGTATCAGGCTCAACAGTGACGAAGTATATCCGCGGTTTACAGCTTATTTCCTCAAAGAAGGGCAGTAACGAGAGCTTCTATACCTATAACGGACACGGCGATGTTGTTCAGCTTACAAGCGGTACGGGAGCGATAACGAAGCAGTATAGCTATGACGCATTTGGCGTGGAACAGAACAAAACCGATAACGATACAAACCCCTTCCGCTATTGCGGTGAATACTACGATACCGAAACCGACAGTATATATCTGAGAGCAAGATATTACAGACCAACAACAGGACAGTTTATTACTGAAGACCCAATCAAGGATGGATTTAATTGGTATGTGTATTGTGCGGGTGAGCCGGTGATGCACATTGATTATCGAGGTACAGATGCTGTTGTGATATTAAATTCAAATGGGGCTCCACTTGATGAGTATGTTTCGTCTGCAGATGGTGGTAGCGCATTAGGGCATATGGCAATTGTTGTACAAGATTGTAATGGCGAATGGTATTATTTTTCATTAAATTCAGAAGGACTAACCAAGATAGCTTGCCCACGATGGGCTTTAAATGATTGTAACAATTTTAATAAATGGTTATCATCATATTGGTCTGACTATGATACCGCAACATATGTAACAGCTAATACAGCAGAATCATATAACTTTTTTAATGAACAATATGAAAATGGGCTGGAATATAATTTGGCATTTAATAATTGTTCTGAATTTGTTATAGAGGGTTTAAAAAAGGCTACATTATATGATGGAACAAGTATGTCAAGTTATATATGGTCTGTTTCAGGGCTTTTTCCTAAATCTACAATGAATGCGCTTTCAAAAAAATTTTATAACAATTGCTGGAATTATACTTCATATAGAAAAACTATTAATGACCAATTATGGGAAGCTACAGAAGGAGTAAAAAGAGATAAAAGGAAAGCAAAAAATTTAGAGAAGCTTTATTATTGATTATGTGAGGTTAAATACAATGAACAAAAAAAGAAAAAATTTAATAATATTAATAACTATAATGTTGTTAATACCTACTATCTATTTATTAATCAATATTGTATATTCTAAGTACATCTCTTATCCTAAATGGGTAAAAAACTATTTGCAAAATAAATATTCAGAAAATATGATTATAACTGATACATATATGAGTGATTTTGGATATTGTGCAGTTGTTTCGCCAGAAACCGAACCAGATTTAAAATTTTCAGTTAGAGGAAAATATATTGATACATATTTAGAAAGAGCATTAGAGTACGAAGCAGAACAAAAATTTAATAATATCTATCCAGAATATACGTGTGTTGCTCAAATGTTTGGATATGAGAGTATTACAACACCATTTGAAGAATTATACACATTATATGAAAAACATAATCGACCAGCAAATTGGAACGAAATCCCTGAGTATATACGTTTAGAACGCTTAAGGATAAATACAAATCAATATATAGATGAAGAGTTAGTAAATAATATCGTTAACACAATTCTTTTATCAGATGTTAAAACTTCTATTATTGAAATATATGATGGCAGACAACAACACATTTTCCGCTTTGATACAATAAATAATGCTTTTATGCCAAATTAATAGTATGATAGTGACAAGAAGGATAGTTATCTTTACATCATTGTCGGAGTACCCTGTTCTAAACATTAATGGAACGCTAAAGAAATCATCATACGGAAGTCAGACAGCAGATTATACCTATAACCTTGCAAATCTGCTTACAGAAGTAAACAACGCAAACGGCAGCACGCAGATTTCCAAGTACAGCTATACATACTATGTAGACGGAAACCAAAAGAGCAAGACCGAGAGCGTTGCAGGAACTAACAAGGGTACGACAAACTACACTTATGACGGACTGAACAGGCTTGTTACCGAGCAAGCTCCGAACAATACATACAGCTATCAATACGACATCTACGGAAACAGAAGTCAGATGGTCAGCGAAAGAAATGGTACAACAAACTATACTTATGACCGTATAATTAAAATATCCTTCCATAAAGATAGAGACGCCGTATCACCTGCGGCTTCCCTATTTTTGCCTATGCTCCTGTTTTTACGCTAATATTTAGGTAATTTACTCTATTTTATTGGAAAAGATAATGATGATATATAAAATTAAATTTAAATTGCAGATGTATTACTATAAATGTTAAGCTGCGGTAGTTTCCGCAGCTTTTGCTGTATAATGATTTATGTTTAATAAAAAACGTAATATATTACGTTGCCAAAAATAATGTCGTATTATATAATTTTATATCGAAGGGTGATGATTGTGCCGGAAAGAAAAATTTTAGCTGATAATCTGATAAAATACAGAAGAGAAAACCATTTATCTCAATACGAAATGGCAATGGAATGTGGTATCAGCAAAGAAACATTAAGTCTTATAGAAAGAGAAAGTATTAATCCAACTTTGGAAACTATGCAAAAATGTGCCGCTTATATAGGAGAGCCTGTTGCAAAGCTTCTGTCAAATTTAAAAAATATGCAGATGGAGGATGAAAATATGTATTTTCCGTATTGTTCTATAAAACACAAAGCAAATAATAATTACTCAAGTACATATGATACGTATGGTATCGGTTTATTATCGGAGCAAAAAAGCGAGCTCTTGGAATTTTTGGATTTTGTCGCTGATATTTGTATTAATTACACGGATATTGTTTGTTTGATTAACTTATTGAATTACTTTGATGTGTCAGTCATTCATTTCAGAGATATTATTGAAGATTATATGGTGGATATTGAGTATTATAAAAGTATATATAAAAAGTATGCGGCGCCTAAATATACAGGATAGCTGAGCTGTTATTCCATAAATGTAGAGAACTGCAATGATGCAGTTTTTCTTTTTTTGTCGAAAAAACTGTTTTTATGCCGATATTTTGGTAATTCACTCCATTTTATTGAAAAGTGTAAATTGGTTTAATATAATTATTATAAAATTGTGGGATATGCTTGCAATTTTATAAATCATTTTAATAAAAAAGGAGGATATTATTATGTTCAAATTAGTGTGGGGAATTATAGCTTTAATAATTATATCAGGCATTGCAACTTGTATCTTTTTATTAAAATACCATAAGACCAAGGGAAATCCTATTATAGAAAAAGTAACTATTCCAATAATAATTGCATTAACATGTGCTTTTTTAGTTTGTTGTGCTGGCTTAAAATTAGGTGATCCTGTTACATTTATAAGTGGTCTTTTAAATATCAATACACCATCTCCAATGCCATCTCAAGCACCATCAACATTAACACCAACTCCTGTTATATACACAGAGCCAACTTTTGAGAAACGAACTTCCGAGAAATTCAATTATACTATAGACTGTCCGTCTAATTTTGTATTAGAAGGCGGATTAGACCAAGATGAAGAAGATGATTTCAATTTAACCTCCGCAGACAGAGAAGCAACATTAAACTTTACTGCAAGGTATATTGACGGAGAGTTGCCTGATAAATTCACAATTGATACATTCAGAAGGACTTACGGAGGAACAGAATTATATCGTGAAGACTTACTTGAAAGAGATGGGTGGTATGTAATATCTACTAAGACTTTTGATGGATATTATCATTATAGAAAGTGTATATTTACTAATGGAATTGTAAGAATGTATACATTCTCATTCCCGACAGACCAAGAAGATATTTATCTAACAAATTATGATTATGTTTCACACATAGAAAATTCATTTATTAAGCTTAATTAAAAAATATAGGAGCTGTGAAATACAGCTCCTATATTCTGTTGGTGTCTTTAGACGAGGAAATAAACCTCCGGTTATACCGGAGGAAGAAAAAAAGCTTTAGCATGAGAAAACCTCCATGATATAATAGTAAAAGGTTTGGCGACCGCATTACTAAAAGTATATCATGGAGGTTTTTAACAATGTTAAAGAATAATAAAAATGAAATAAAAAGTACAGCACATTCCAAGTATAGGTGTCAATATCATATAATATTTGCACCAAAATACAGAAGGAAAGAGATATATGGTCAAATAAAGCGAGATATAGGAGAGATACTCCGTAAATTGTGTGAACAAAAGGGAGTAGAGATAATTGAGGCAGAGGCATGCCAGGACCATATACATATGCTTGTGGGTATTCCACCATATTTAAGTATAGCACAATTCATGGGATTTCTCAAGGGAAAAAGCTCGCTTATGATATTTGATCGTCATGCGAATTTGAAATATAAGTATGGTTCGCGTCATTTTTGGTGTAGAGGATATTATGTTGATATAGTAGGACGTAACAAGAAAATTATAGCTGAATATATAAGAAATCAGATGGAAGAAGATTATGCAACAGATCAAATAAGTTTGAAAGAATATATAGACCCGTTTACGGGTAGCGAGAAAAAGTAGGCAAAAAAAGACAGCCGCACGTGAGCGGCTGCCTGAGATAGTAATGCGGTGTCAGGCTTCAATGCCCATTTGAGGGTTAAGCCTGTAATTGCCCCTTCTAGGGGCTGTGCAAACCACCAGTTTACTGGTGGTTATGATTATATATTTAATAACAATTCGGTCTGCGGAATACAGTAAAACCTACGCTTGACGCGGTGGATACCACAACATTATTTGCACCGCTTGAACAGTGGATAACAAGAATATTGCCGCCTGTGTCCTTGCCGACAACGATTCCAACGTGGCTGTAACTCGGCAAGAAGCATAAATCTCCTGCTTGTACCGTTGACGCTGTTACCTGAATACTTGCATCACGCTGTCCGTATGTTCCGTGCCCTACAGCATATCCCATACCGCTGTTGTTAAACGCCCACATTACAAAACCTGAACAGTCAAGACCGTATGCTCGGAGTGTTCCCGATGACGGACTTCCGGCAGCAGTAACACGGCGCATAGTACCCCAAGCACTATCCCAACCGATTGCGCTTGATTTGCCGCCCCAAAAGTAATTGACCTTGCCTACAAGTGAGCCTGCGTTCTTGACAACATCTTTCCGCCTCTGCGGAAGTGATGACGGCAGACCGTTTATTATGCTTTGCACATCTGCGTTTGTAATTGCTAAGCTGTGGCTTGATGATGTCAAAACATCTCCGTGTTCAAGCAGCGTTTCAACCGCTTCACGCTGTTTTGCGGTTAAACCGTATAAGTCCATAAGCTCGTCTTTTGTTTTTTCGCTTATAGTAACGGTCAGCTTCTTTTTTGTTTCCGTATCCGATACTGCGATTTCCTCAACCGTATGACTTACGGTGTTTGCGGCTCGGAAATATGCTTTTAGCTTTTCAGCCTTAACATCATCAAATATGACAACATCTTCGGCTGTGTTGTTCTCCGCGCCTGCGGTCTTTGCCGCAAATACGGCAAGTACAATATTTCTGTCCGTCTGATTATCTATAACGTCAACCTCAGTATGGTCTACGGATAATTCTATATCCTCAACCTCTTGCGTAAGTTCTACGTTATATTCCGCTATAATCTGCGACAGCGGAATTGTGCCTGCGTTCGTAACCTCCTCGGAAACAAAAATACCAAATGGACTCGCCACAATAGCCGCTATAATGATTACAATAATCAACACAACCGCTACAACCGCTACCGCGCCACCTGATGCAATTGCGGAAATAATCGCTTTTGCCGCCGAGACAACTGCTTGTGCAACCTTGACAGCAACCTTACCTGCAACACGTGCCGTTGCTTTCGCCGCCTGTGCGCTCCGCTGTGCCGCTTCCTTTGCCATTTTCGCGGTCTGTTTCGCGGCTTGTTTTGTAACCTGTTTTTGAGTTTTGACAACGACTTTGCGCGCCTTTGACGCTTTTTTCTTTGCCGTCCGGCTTGCCTTAAACACATTCCTACCGCTCTTTACAGTTTTAGATGTCATTTTCTCCTTACTATGTACTGCCTTTGACGTAGACTGAATCTGACGGGCAATCTCGCTTGATTTCTGCTTTGGTGTTCTGTATGCCGACTTTATATGCTCTGCCGTTTTTTCGCTTCGGAGCGACTGCATATAGCTTTCCTTTGTCTTTATATTCGGCTTGTCAATAGGGAGAGTGTCGGGGGAAATATCCGTATTTAGAGTATTAGACATATTCGCGTCCGTGTGCTGTAGCCGTTTTTGTTCCTCCGATTTGGCTTTCAGTTTATCACGGGCATAATCGCGTCTTGCAGTATCGGGAGTTTTTATATCTGTATCTGCGCTGTGCTGTTTAATATAATTCTCTTTTTTTTTAATATCAGATTTCTGCTGTGCCTTTGCTTTTATCTGTTGGACTGCCTTTTTCTTTGCTTCGGGAACAGCAGAGAGAGTGTCTGACCGCGCGGCTGTGTATGCTCCCTTTGTCTTGGGGGAAATGCGTCGCAAATTGCGACTAATTTCTGTGTTAGATTGACTTCCGACCGAATTGGGCGAAATTTTCCCGTCTGATAATTGAAAGGTTTTCGGCTGATTGTTTGCTAACTTTGGTGTATTATCAGTAACAGTCGGATTGACAGGAATATCAGGCATTGTATAATTTTCTTTGGTCTTGATTTTATGCGCCCTGTGTGATTTTATTGTATGCTCCGCAATAGTCCGCGTAGTTCGGTAAATTTTCGCCGCTGTGCCGTATACCGCATTTTCCACTGTATCCGTCGCGTAATTTTCGGGGGATTGCTCCGACTGTCCGTCTTGTTTTACCTTTGACAGCTTTTCCGAGGTCTGCTTTGCAAGCTGTTCTTTCATAACGGACGGAGCATTGCGGAGAACATTATATGGAATAGATTTCACGGTCTTTGGCGCGTTCTTTACTGTGTGAGAAGCAGTGGTCGGCTTTTCCCTTGTTTTAGGCTTTGTCTTTGACTCGCTCAATATTGTTCACCTCAATTCTATATAAAAAAATTAAGGCGGCGATTTCCACCGCCGCCTATGTATTTTATTCTTCGCCTGGTTTTGTACTCATCAGCTTATAGAGTTCCGTATCAGTCGGGAAGTCATTTATAAACGGTACGATTGAGCCGCCGACCTTTATCAAGCCGCGTCCTGCGGGCGCATTGGTGATATAACTCATCTGCGTTTCGGAAATATTGAGTATTTTTGCAAGTTCAACGCGGTCTGTTGCCGCCTGATTGAGCATAAGCAAAAATTCCGAGTTCGCAAGCATAAGCCGCGCGGTATCCGAGTGCAGACATTCCTCAATGTTCTGTGTGATACCCGTTACAAGACCGCCGTATTTTCTAAATCGTTTCCACGCCTTTGATAAGAATTGTGCGCTGTACGGGTTTGCAAAGAACAGGTGCGCTTCATCAATGTATATGCGTGTGTATCTGCCTTTCTTTCTGTTTGCAATAACACGATTTAGAATATTGTCAAGCATAATCAAAAGTCCGATAGGCTTTAACTGCTCGCCGAGGTCAAGTATGTCATACGCTATAATGCGTCCGCTTGTGTCCACATTCGACTGATGGGCGAATACATTTAAGCTGCCCTCCGTAAACAGTTCGAGTGCAAGTGCCATATCGTGCGCCGCCTGTTCAGGCTGATTAAGTAAATCATTTCTGAAATCGACAAGTGTGGGCGGTGTGTCCGTCTTGCCGCTCAAATAATCTTTATATACATTATCGGTACAGCGGTCAATGATTGATTTGTCCCTCGCTTCAATCTTGCCTGCGCCCATAAGTTGCTCACACAATGACATTACAAATTCAGACTTCAATGCAATCGGGTTTTCGCCATCGCCGTAGTCTTTGTCCATTTCCATAGCATTGATATAATTCTCTGATGACGCAGATATTCTGACCGTTTCGCCGCCGAGTTTTGCAATAAGCGGTGAATACTCTCTTTCGGGGTCTACAATGATTATATCGTCATCAGTAAATAATGCCGCCATAGCAATTTCCATCTTTGACGCGAACGATTTACCTGAGCCGGACACGCCAAGAATAAAGCCGTTGCCATTCAACAGTAATTTGCGATTACACATTAAGAGATTATGCGATATTGCATTGATACCGTAGTAGATACCGTCATTGTCGATTATCTCTTGAGTCTTATACGGCATAAGTACCGCCGTACTTTCTGTTGTAAGTGTTCGCATAGCCTTAATGTTCATCAAGCCATAAGGTAATACGGTTTTCATTCCGTCCTCCTGCTGATATTTGAGCGTTGCAAAATTACAAAGGTGTTTGCGTCCTATGGACATAAGCGTTTCCGTATCGTTATTGAGCACGTCAAGAGTGTCGGCAATATGTAAAAGCGTTACGGTAACAAACATCATTCTTTGGTCGCGCGTTGTTAAATCGTCAAGAAATTCTTTGATTTCCTTTCTCATCTGCTCCAACTCATACGGCACGTTTGCAGAAAAGTTATTGTTCATATTCTGCTTTTGCTGCCATTTGGTAATATCCGTTTCAACCGCTAACAACTTCTTTTGTACTTCCTTTACCGCGTCATCGGTAGGAATAGGCTGAATATCCACCGACAACATCATACTGCGTGAAAAGTCCGTCAGTTCAGACAGCATACTGTCTTTAAGGAATGACGGATATTCTTTCAGGAATATAACTCTTGCGAATCTATCACCGATTTTTATATAATCGCTCTTAAACTCCATACTGTCGGGGCATATATAGTCCTTAAAGTCCGAGCCGACCGCCATAGCTTTTTTGATGTCAAAATTGAATGTGCCGCCCTCTTTACCATGGAAGAAGTCATAAAAAATACGAAGCCGTTCTTTATAGTTCAGCTCCGTAATATGTGATGATATTTTACCAAAATCGGCTGTCAGGTCATTACCGACACGCGCAAAGAATGTGCGCGCTTCCTCGATATTTTTCTTTTCGCTTGATACAGTAATATATTTTTCGTGAACGATATTGTTACTGTCTGACATTTTATCACTAAGTAACTCTTTAAGTTCATTTGTATATGTTATACTGTTTTTATCCGTCCTGTCATTCGGCGTTATAAACTGCTCAAATACATTTCTGTTAAGCTGCTTATTGTAGACGGTGATTTTTGCAAACGCATCAGTCGGCAGTCCGTTCAGGATCGCCGAGTGTGCGAGAAACATCTCTAATTGGTCATCATCTGACGCAACCGCATAATTTATATCGGAAAACCGCCACGTTTTAGAGAAATACTGACCGCACTGCATTATTCCGTCCCTATAAACACGCTTTATCGGAATAGACTGCTGAACAGATTTAGGAATTATCCGTTTTTCTTTTTTTCCAAAAAGCCTTGCGAGTATTCTTTTTTGCTTTTTTAGCATCTGTCAAAACCTCCTTGTATAAGTTATAAAGTATGTTTTCAGATTTGAATTTCCTTACTCCCGCGTAAATAAACTCGCTCCGAAAAAACGCAGTTATAAATTCCTCCAACTGCATACCGTTGTACTTGAAAAAGCCTGCCGCCGCCAACGGTGCGGCGCAGACTACGCATAACCATGAAACCATTTCTTTGCCGACTATATCCTTGAGTCCGAAGTACACGCCGACAGCCGCGCCAACCGCGGCAACCGAGCATATAAACTGACGCGCGGACAGTCCGAAAAACAGGCTTTCGTGGTAATCCTTGATTTCCTTGTTAATCCGTATTTCCATAAATATCTCCTTATCTCTCAGGCTCAGAATGATGCTTTTCTTTTTGATAATACTTCATAACATCTTCACCCTTATAATCCTCTTTCGCTTGAAGTTTAGCCTTAGTGATACCGTGTTGTTTGCAATATTTCAGATATTTTTGAAAAGCATCAGGACTTTCTATATATTCCAAACCATATTCACTTATCTCATTCCATATATAGTGATGAGTGTCCAATGACATATAAATCAGTTTGTTATCATCTTCTAATGAAGATACTATAAAATCCGCGCTTACCATCTCTGTTAAGTATGTATGTATTTTTTCATCTTTATAAGGACTAAATTCCATAAGATAATCGTCTGACACCGCAAACGCTTTAACAGTTGTCAAATCTGACGTGTTTTCTTTCATCACAATATATGACATCTTGTAATCTAAGCTGTCAATACCTCTATTTGATTTATATTCTTCTGTACGCTTCAATGCTTGTTCTGCCTGACGTATAATATCCTGTTTATTCAACTTTTTCATTATATCCCTCCATATCTTTTTGTGGAATAACCTCGTCAATTCGCTTCTCTGCGATGGTGCAATATTCGGGATTGAGTTCTATCCCTATATATTCTCTGCCGAGCCGCTTTGCCGCCGCGCCTGTTGTACCGCTACCGAAAAACGGGTCAAGCACAACACCGCCGACAGGACAGCCTGCTAATATACAAGGCTCAATCAGCCTTTCGGGGTACATAGCAAAATGACCGTCCGCGCGGTATGAATTTGTGCTGACCGTCCATACATCACGCTTGTTACGCATAGTGCGTTCCTTTGAATGGTCGCGCGGCAAGAATATAGCCTGCATAGGCTGACCGTCAACGCCGTTAGCATATTTTCCTACGTCTGATACGGCGCGTTTTAACCGTGCAACCGTTTCAGGTGCAACAGGCTCTTGTACTGCTTCGTAGTCGTAGTAATATTTCTTTGACTTTGCAAGCAAGAATATATGCTCATAAGATTTTGATGGGCGGTCTTTGACCGATTCGGGCATACAATTAGGCTTCTGCCATATGATGTCCGACCTCAGATACCAACCGCTGTCGCGCAAAGAAAAAGCAAGACTCCACGGTATGCCTATCATATCCTTCGCCTTAATGCCTTTCCACTTTTTCGGCATATTAAAGGCTTTTGGATTATACTGTTGCTGACTAATACCATTTTTTATTGGACTGTCCCAACCGCCTTTGCCGCTTCCTGCGTAGCTGTCCGCAATATTTATCCATAGTGTACCGTCCTTTCGTAAAACGCGGTACACCTCACGGAATATATCAACAAGTCTTTCTATGTATAACGCGGGGGTGTCCTCCGTTCCAAGCTGACCGTCAATGCCGTAATCGCGCAATCCATAATACGGAGGACTTGTAACGCACATATTAACGCTTCCCGTGGGAAGTGTTTTCAGCATTTCAAGCGCATCTCCACATAATACTTTGCTCATAACCGCACCTTACCTTTCCGGCGCATCGCGGTGTGTCATTTTCGGCTGTAAGTCCATAGGCGTCCTGCCGTCAAGTGGCTTGATGAAGTCAATACGGTTTGCCGCCGCCATTGTCTTATAGTCGAGCGGTCTTTGCCAAGCCTTTGTTGTAGGCGCAAACTTAAAACCGTTCTGCTTCAGCATTGCTCTGTGTTCATCAGACGGCTTTTCCTCAAACATAAGCTGTAAACGGTTATTTGCAAGATTTACAATAGCTTCGCCGCCTACAAACTGCCAGCCCTTAAACATTGTTTCAGGTCTGTTTTCCAGACGGTCAATGTTCGCCTTAATTCTGCCGATTTTCTCATAATTATCCTTAAAGAATTTCCCCGGATACGGTGCTGTCTGATAACCGTTCACATGCTCGTCAAGTTTTACCGCTTCCGCATAGTCAATGCCCTCAAAACCGACCATTGTACCGTTTTCTTTGTAAAAGTCATTTACTGACTGCATATATGCAGTATTGTTTTCAAAATGCGCCAAGTTCTCCTTTAACATATTTATTGCCATAGGGTCGTTCGCGCTGATTATATTGTTGTATGCCATAATAGTTTCCTCCTTAATTTAAGTTCCTAACATTTCTTTTACTATTCTGTCCGCGCCCTTGATAAGTCCGACAAGCACAAGCATATTGAAAATCACCTCACCGATATATTTCCATATCATTGTTACCGTTGTGATTGATGTATCAATATGGGGCGTACTTGCGCTTGCAAATGCCGAGAATATTATACAGGCGAGGACTATAACTGCGCCCTCCAAACATACTCCGACATATGACTTTATAAATGCTCTTCCCATCTGTGATGTACCTTCTCCCGCAAATGATGAAAGCGGTACAGGGGCAAGCGCTGTGTACATATACAACTTGAAAAATCGTCCGTACACGCTCATTATCATAATAAACGACAATACCGTTATAAACAGACTGCCGAGTATTGTAACAAGCCATAACGGTATGCTTGCCCAAAAGCCTGCGTCCTCGACTGCGGTTTCAATCGCTGCGGGGAGCGTTACAGCCGCGCCGCCGATACCGCCAAGACTTCCGGCGATTTTCTCTACTACACCGCCGCATATTTTATATATAACCGTCATAAGGTCAAGCGCGTATGTAATCGCCACCTTTGCTGCAAGAAAGCGGATAAAATGCTTTAATGCGTATTCGGGACGCTGAAAGTCCCTGAATGACGCGGTTGACTTGAATATGCTCATAGCAAAAAAGAGGATAAGCAGTGCATATCCGATAGCCTGTAATCCTCCGTTTATTGTAGTAACGATATTCCATATTGCTCCGCCTTTGAAGCTCTGCGGTGAGGTAGTTATAAGCGACCATATTTCGGTCATTTTATCATTCCAAGTACCGAACGCATTTTCCAAGTTCGCCACTATCCAATTATCTGACAATAGTTTTCACCTCCGTATGCAAAAAGAGCAACCAATCTAACAAGATTGATTGCTCTTATGCCAATTTTCTATTTATCTTTCCGGCTCGTTTTTCTGTCTTTTCTTTTCTCTTGAAATATCAAGAAGCTGTACCACACGTTTTTGTATATGCTCCTCCAGCGCGGCAATTCTCCAATCAGGGAGGTTTATACTTGAATGACGCTTGAATTTGAAATCAATCAGCCGCCTTAACTGTGCTGTCTGCGTCTTTCCCATAACCTCCGCGCATACGTCCTCAAACGATACTCCATACGGTGTGCTGCGCGTTTTCGCATAGCTGTCCAAATTTTCAAAATCTTCTTTTGTCGCAAAATTGAACAGCGATAGACCGTTATCGAATATCGGTGCAGGCGCGGTTATTTTTCCGCTTCTGTTATCACGAAGCACACCGAAGTTTCCGAAGTGTCTGTCCTCGTTATAGATTACTGCATCAAATACAAGCATACTCTTTATCTGTTCAAAGTATTCTGTACCGAGTTTTTTGTAATATTCAAGACAAGCCTTTAAGCCGCCCTCTTTCACAATACGTCCTATCGGGATATATGATGTGTCTATATCAGTAAACAGTCTGCATTTTGAAGCAAGAATACCTTTCCAATGTTCAAGGTCGTAATGCACTGCGTTAAGTCCCATAGTTTCCGCTATCTGACACGCATAGTATTCACTGTACGGCTCGTTACCCGTATTTGACGCTCCTGTTGTGCCGCCTTTATACAGATAAATACCGTCGTTTTCAATAAACCGCCAGCCTTTGGGGAGCATACCGTTTGTCGTAAGTTCGGGCGAGGTAGTAAACGCTTCGTTGCTGTGTCCTACGCCTGTATATGCAACAAGTGATAATATTTCGGAAAACTTATTCTCATACAGGTTATACTGCTCATACGTTCCGTCAAAGCCCTGCGGCACTACCCAATAGCTGTCGTTTAACGATAAGCCTTTGCAAACGTCAATAATGCCCTGTGTATCATTTGCCGATAAACCGAGCGTTTTCAAGATTTCATTTACAAACATACGGTTTTTCGGTATTACGCGCTTTTCGAGCCATTTCAAAATGCCCTGTGGTGTAATATTCAGGTCAAGCGGAAACAACTGCTTTTTATCGTCCGCTATGGATATAATCTCTGCGGAAAGTCCCTCCAAGCCGCGCTTTTCAAGAGAAAAGGTGATAAGTGTATCGTTGTATATTCTTAATTCGTAATTCTGTAACATAATATCACCTGCTTTCCTTTAATCTGCCTTTATTCTATCAAAACAAGAGTGAAAAGTCAAGGTATTACGCGGTTTACAGTATCAAGTCAAGAATATCCTTTGCAAATGCGATAATAACACCGCCAAAGAATGTCAAAAAGCCGTTTGCGCGCTGTGATGCGTCGTGCGATTTCAGCGACAGACCGATTTGTACGATACCGAAACCGAGCAATATCATACCGATTGCCTTTATAGCCGAGAATATGAATGTTGACAGTCCGTTGATTGCCGCAAGCGGGTCGTCTGCAAATACGGGTGTTGCGAATGACAACATAAGCAGTACCGTCATAAGCGCGTATTTTGCTATACGCAAAGTCTTTTTTGATTTCTCAATTTTTTTTATTGTCTTTTTCATTTCTGTTTTCGTCCTCCAATTCTATATACTTTAAGTTGTTAATATCCGATACGCTAATATCGTCTATCAGATATTTATTGTCTTTGCTGTGTCTGTACGGTGTTGCACCTCCGTCCTCCGTCAGCTTAATATTCGGGTGGGATAGTATGTCAAACTTCTTATCCATTATAGGCTTTTCGCCGCGAATAAAAATAAGGGCGTTTGAGTTATCCAACAGACGCACCTCGTCCAATGTCAACAACTCACGCCCTGCGTTCTGATAATTTGTATTGCTGCTTCCGTTCCGTCCCTTTGTAATTCCGCGTGTTCGGGTGTCGATTGTTTCCTTGCCGAGCATTTTTGAGATGTATTCGTGCGTACTCTGCTCGTTACCGCCGAGATATAAAAAAGTGTCGCAGTTTCCTACGACACTTTCCCAACTATCCTTAAATAAAGCCTTTAACTGCGCCATATTCTGAATGATGATTGATACAGCAATACGGCGCGAGCGCATAGTCGCAAGTACCCGTTCAAAGTTATCGGGCAATGCCACATTAGCGAACTCGTCCATTACAAAATGTACGGGTATAGGCAATTCACCGCCGTGTTTATGGTCTGCTCTGTAATACAATTCCTGAAATGCCTGCGTGTAAAGCATACCGACAAGATAGTTAAATGAATTGTCATTGTCGGGTATTACACAAAATACGGCTTTTTTCTGTTCGCCAAGACTGCCTATATCAAGATTATCATATGAGGTCATCTTGGCAATTTCGGGTAGGTTAAAAGCCGCAAGCCTTACCGCTGCGGAAATTAAAATCGACTTCGCGGTTTTTCCTGACGCTTGCTTAAATATTTTCCACTGCTTTACCGCAATATGTTCTGGGTATCTTTCTTCAAGTGCTTCAAACAGTATATCAACGGGGGATTGGAATGTTTCGTCCTCCTCCATAGCAGACGCATTTTCAATCAGGAACATCATTGTTTCAAAATTCTGTTCCTCCGGCGGTGCTTCATGCAAAAGGTAAAGCATTAACGCTGTGTCAAGCGCGATTTCGCTCTTTTCCCAAAACGGGTCTGACTGCTGCGCGTTCTTTGGTGTGGTATTCTGTATCAGGTTTGATATTAGCTTTACTACATCTTCATCAGTGCGGATATATGTAAATGGATTGTATCCATCTGAATCCGACGGATTGATAAGATTAAACACCTTAACATCATATCCGCGTTGCAGCAATAGCGGCGCTGTCGCTCTTAACATTTCGCCCTTCGGGTCGGCTATAACGAATGAGGTGTTGCACTGCATAATGTTCGGCTTCGCATAAAAGCGCGTTTTTCCTGCGCCACTGCCTCCGACTATAAGCACGTTTAGATTTCGTCTGTGACTTTTTGCATTTAGGCTTAGTGCCAAGCTCTGCGACAATATGAGATTTTTTAATTTGTGCTTTCTGTCTGTGTATTTCCTTGCAATGCTCGAAATATTACCCCATTTTGCCGAGCCGTGTTCCTCGCCCGGTCTGCGGTTTTCGCTTGACGTAAAATATATACCCACACCGCAAGCGTAGAGAAATAAAAAAACGAGTACGGCTTTTAGGCTATACTCGTTTAGATGTAAATAGAACGGCTGATTAAGGCTTGCGGTTAAAAGCGGTAGTATATCGAACAGTTTTAATCCCGTACTGTAACACATAGCAACCTTTAACGCAAACCATATTACAACAGGGATAAGCAGTACAAACATAATTATCATATTTTTTCTGCTTTCCTGTCTGTTCAACTGCTATCACACAACTTTCGTCTTGAAATTTGCATTAAAATCAACTCCTTTTATCCATAACTCTCTAAAAAAGGGTACAAAAAAAGACGCGATTGTATGCGAAAACAACCGCGCCGGAATAACCTCGCAAAATTATTCCGTGTTACTTTATTTTGTTATCAGAATTATTTGTGATTTCTTCGGCTTTATCCAAGCCGTTTTGTACCCATTCGTCAAATTCAGTTTGTACCGTATTTGCCGGTTCTATGCGTTCCTCCACCGTTTACACTCCTCTATGTATAATCTGTTTATAGCACCAATGCTTTTTTAGGACAGAAATTTGAACATTTACCACACCTTACACACTTGTCATAATCTATTACAGGTGCTTCAAAATCTTTCTGACTTAACGCTCCGACAGGACAAACATTTACTGCGGGGCATTTATGATTTTGAGGGCAGTTTTCTATAATTATCTTTAATTTTTTATCCATAATATTCTCTCCTTTAATTAAAATATTATAAAGATTATACCATAGAACACATACAATTACAATGCACAATTCCGAAAACTATTTTACCCAAGTTTCAGTCTTTGAAAAAGAAGCGACCATTTAAGTATTAGTCGCTTCTTTCAGTTTAATATTGTATTCCGATAACTTAACTTTCTCTTTCGGTTTCATACTTTCAAGACTATCCCATACCAGCCATTTAACCGTATCGCCGTCTGTAAGTGCAAAATTCAGCTTTTTATTAATACCCTCGGCAGGAATTGCGCTAACTGTTTCTAAATGCTTTAGAACGCCGTTTTGAGCATATACAGCGATTATGCCTGTTACGTCTGTTGTCCATATGGTATTATTGACCGCTGAATAAGTACACTCGCCTGTGTCGGGGTCATATTCAATACTTGTTTCAATGTTATACTGTGTTTCAGGGAATTGTACTGTAATTTGCCGTATTTCGCTCGCAAATGAATTTTCTGTATATGGTATTTTGAACACATACGTTTTGCCCGGTTTAAGCGTTATTATATTTCCGGCAGTGGTTCTATTCCAAGTAGCAGCATTTTCCTCTTTAAAAAGAATATCTGATGAAAACTTAACAGAATTATCATTTTGCACATCTATTATCGGTGCAGATTTACGAGCTGGAATTTCAACATTCGTACTTACATCTGTACCTTTTATTTCAATTTCAATTGTATTTCCAAACCAATCATCAGCTATTTCCAAGCCCGTGCCTGTGGTAGGATATACAAAGGTTTCAAGCTCAACGGTTTCACCGTTCACGGTATATTCCTTGTTGTTATCTAAACCTAAAAGCCGTTCATTAGCATAGTCAATTGCTACCTCTATAGTCGGCGGCTCAGGCTGAGCAGGAATTTCTAATAACTGCGGTTCGCTGTCGGTATAAGCGTCTGATGAAGCCTTTTTAACAATCTCAATAGTAGTACCGTACCATTCTTCGGGAATATCTATATTGCCGCCTATATTTTTGCCTATACCCAATATGCTGTCGTCATATTCAGGAGTGCCGATATTAACGCCGTTTATGGTGTATTCACGGTTCGGGCAAAAATTAATCAGCTTGCCGTTTTCATAGTCTACGGTCACTTCGGGGGTGCGTTCGGGAGCTGTCAGAGGCATTTGCGATACATATTCATATATTTTCTCAAAATTCACCATTCCATAGCCTGTATTGATGTCATAGCCCTCCGCGTCAAGGTCGGTTGACGTGGCAATAAGAATTTCCTTGAACATATCCACATCAATATACGGACGCATTTGCTTCGCGCCGATTGCTGCTGAGGTTACAATAGGAGTAGCGTATGATGTGCCTGAACCTGATGTCCATTCTTGTGTTACACGGTCTGTAATGCAAGGTAAAGTTATATTTGTTCCGGGAGCAGAAACGAACACACTTTCATTTGCCGTAGAGGTAGAATATTTTGAGTAAGCATTATCTGCAAGATTTCTTATTGTTTCTTTAGGATAAGCATACTTTAAGTTTATATCATTACACGTTTCCGGCAAATCAATGTCTATTTCTTCTTCTTGACAATCAGGTTCTAAACCGCCCACGCCGATTACATTATCGCAAGCCGCAGGATAGCCTAAATCATTTCCCTTTTTGCCCTCGTTTCCAGCTGCGGCTACAATTATCATACCATTTTGAACTGCTTTGTTTATAACTTGGTCTAATTTATAGCTTCTATTGGTGTCACCTTGACTGATATTAACAACATCACAGCCGTCACGATATGCTAATTCTATTGCTAAAATCAAAGCACCGCCTTTATTTGCTAAGCTTTCAAAATCCTCTATCTTATATGGAATAATTGTACAACCGTCCGTAAGTCCTGCTATACCGTAATCATTGTCTGCTTTTGCACAGATAACACTTGTTACATTTGTGCCGTGATGTCCGCTATCTTCGGTGTTATACAACCTTTCCTCGTTGTTATCAATAAGAGCACATACATTTATACCCGTTTGAACATCAACGCCTTCAAAATCGTGGAATGACTTGAAATTCTTTGTAAGTCCGCTGTCAATGATACCAACCTTAACGCCTTTTCCTGTAATATTGTTATTTCGATACGCATATGCTTTTGTTGCGTCATAATACCACTGTCTGAAAAACAGTGTATCGTTAGGCTCGTCATATAATGCGTCAGCAGACGCAAAGACGGTGAATATCTGCATAGCCACTGTAATTGAAATGAGAAAATATATAAACTTTTTCATTGTATAAACACCTCCAAAAGAGTTTCAGCTGTTGTTAATTATTATATTTATTTTTCTTATTGTTTTTTCCGATTTTCTAAATATTGCACCATTGCACGGCGTAAAAATTCAGCTTTTGGAATTTTATCTTCTTTTATTGCTTCTTCCCATTCTTCAACAAGCTCTTTTTTTAGCCGTATTGTAATAGCGCGATATACTTTTTTGTTGTATCTTTGCTTAACTGCTGAACTTGTATAAGTTTTACGCTTTTTTGTTTCCATATTAATCACAATCCTATCTAATTCTTAATATTATTATAGCATACTGTTTGCAGTATGTCAAGGCATTTTATAAAAAAATCAGAGCTTTTTTAGCTCTGATTTAATGTTTTTTAACTTTGTAACAGGGTGGTACAAAGTTATTTTATTGTGTTATTTTTTGGAAAGAGGAACAGGGAGCAAGAAGCTCCCATATTCCAATTTGTAATTTAAGGCAATATGATATAATATGTAAACCTTGAACCGTCGCGTGGCGTAATTTCAAAAGTTTTTGTTGTTACGCCTGTTAGATTTCCTTTGCCTGTAATAGTAACGGTTGCTGTACCTCTGTTGCGATTATTCTCATACGTCAATTCATAATCAACATCTTTTGTCATAACCGTATCGTCGACCTTGATTTCCACGTCAGGACAGATGTCATTCTTGCAGTATTCAAATGACGGAATATCTGCTATTGTAGTTGCAGATAATTCACAAGGTGAGATGTTAAAAGTAATTCTTCTTGTATTCTCAAAAGCTCCAATACCCTCAATGGTAACAACGGCTTTTCCTGCATTTACATTATTTGAATACGATACAATCTCAAAGTCCTCGCCCTCAACCATATCATAGTCAATCGCAACATTTGTAGTCGGATTTACAAAGTGATATACAAGTTTCGGTGTAGGCGTATGCTCTGCACCGTTGTATACGAATGTACCGTCTATTGTTGCTGACACTATATCATCTAATCTTATATCAACACTATCCCAACCGTCAGGTCTATATCCCTTGACTTCAAAATCCTTTGTCAAACTGCCGATGTAATTCCCGATACCCGTTATGGTTGCTGCTGATGTTTTTACCGTGTCTTTTGTCGGGAAGTCTGAAGCCGTAAATATGTTATTGCTGTAGGTTATGGTGTAGTCCGTGCCTCTAACAAGCGTCTTGCCGTCAAGAATTACCGTCGGTTCAGGCTCAACAGCCGCGCCGTCCCATGTGATATTATCGGGAAATGTTACTGTTGCACCCGACAGGTCAATGCCAACAATATTAAACGGAACGTCCTGACTTAGAATTGAGATACCTCCTTCGGGTGGTGCAATACGAGCTGTCGCAGTACCAACATCAGTATTGTTCTTTGCACTCTCTATAATGTAGTCAGTTCCATAATACAACGTCTTGCCGTTAGGAGAAGTGACGGTTATACTATCCTCCGTAGGGATTATAGCCGAACCTGTACAGGTATAGTTGTTAATTGTCGCGGTACACTGCGACAGGTCATATTTCCAGTGTACGCGGTTCGGGAAATTACCCGTACCAATGCTGTCCTCTATTTGCGGAATATACATATCTGTTAAGTTATTACAATTGCCAAATGCAGAGCTACCAATATTCGTAACACTATCAGGAATTACAAGGTTGCCGGTAAGACTCGAACAACGATAAAATGCACTATCTCCAATAGATGTAACACTATCAGGAATTACAAGGTTGCCTGTTAAATTCGAACAATTATAAAACATTCTATTATCTATTGAAGTTATATCGCTTGGGAGAATAAGGTCTCCTGTAAATCCACTACAGTCCGAAAATGCCCAACTACCAATAGATGTAACACTGTCGGGAATTACGAGGTTACCTGTTAATTTGCTGCAATTTGAAAATGCAGAACCACCAATAAATGTAACACTATCAGGAATTATAAGGTCGCCGGTTAGACTTGAACAGCCACTAAAGGTACTGCCATTAATTAAAGTAATACCATTGGATATTATAAGACTACCATTAAAACCAGAACACCATAAGAATGCAGATTTTCCAATACTGATAATATTATTTGGAATTATAAGGTCACCAGTTAAGTTTGAACAGCCTGTAAACGCACATTCACCAATAGATGTCATTTCATTGCTAAATAAAAGTTTTTTCAAGCTATCGGCATATTGTCCCCACGGCGCAGAGGTAATATTATTAGGATTGATACCATAATTATTCATATTACCAGTACCGCTAATAGTCAGTGTACCTTCGCTGTCAAGCGTCCAAGTAAGGTTTGCTCCGCATTTGCCGGAGGCTATATTATCGTTGTCTGCTGCAAACGGAGTAACCAATTCGTCATTAAAGTCTAACGGTGTAGGAATATCCCAAATGCTTAAATCCTGAGCTGTAATTTCTTCCGATTCTGACGTATCAGGCTCAGATGTTTCTGCAGGGGTAATATCGTTTGTATCTTCTGCAACTTCATTGTTAGTAATTTCTAACTTTGTATCAGGGTGGTACAAAGTATCTGTGTTATTATCAGCGGCAAAAACCGCAAATGATGATGTTAACATTACTGCCGATAATATACCTGCAAGTAATTTCTTCAATTTCGTTTTCATAAAATCAGTCCTTTCTCTATTTTACCTTGTGTGTTACAGAAGCTTCAAGTATGTACATATAAGCCCAATGACTGCCTGAAACATCATTGAACGGATTAGTTTCGTTATTAAAATCAGTTCTGTCTAAGGCTTCATTTATAATCTTTACCGCTTCCGCGCGTGTAATAGGGCTGTCAGGTCTGAATGTGCCGTCCTCATAGCCGTCAATATATCCTGCCTTGTATGCAGAATATATATAATCCGCACTCCACAATTCAGATGATACATCACCGAACGGAAGCTCTGTATACTTTTCAACATTTCTGTCCTGCATAAGCATTGTTACAAATTCAGCCCTTGTAATCTTATTGTCCGCACGGAAAGTACCATCAGGGTAGCCGTTTATAACACCTGCTTTAGACATAGCAGTTACTGCGGGGATATACCATGCACCGTCTGCGAGGTCTGAGAATGTAACGTCAGCATTTTTATTGTTTGTTTCAAGAACTCCGTACAGCATAGACGCTGTTTCGGCTCTGGTTATCTTTCCGTCAGGAATAAATGTACCATCTTCATAACCGCTTATATATGCACTATGCTCAAATTCGTCAGGCTCTGTTGTAGGTGTGGGAGAAGGTGAGACAGACGGAGCAGGCGAAGCAGATGGCGCGGGTGTGGTTTGAGGTGACGGTCTGCTTGAACCGCCGCCACCGCCTCCGCCGCCGGATGACTTTTTCTTGATGTTAAAGGTCTGTTCCTTTTCACCGCTGTAATTGCCTATAAAGCGTACAATTACCTTTGCAGTGCCTACCTTTACATTGTCTTTGTATTCCAGCGTATAGTCCACATCTTTAACAAGGACTGTATTTTCCGCTTTTATGACAATATCATCATTTGTAACATCAGCGACAACGCTCTCATCCGCGAACGCACTTACCGCCGACGCGGACAGCGCAATAGTCAGTAAAAAAGATATGATTTTTTTCATTTTCATCACTCCTTCGCTTGATTATCTTACAATGGTAACAGTTACATCAGGCGTAATTTCTGAGCCTGTATATATTTGGTCTGATACGCTGCTGATTTTTACATTATCATCTGTAACAATAAACGGTGTAATCTCAAATTCTCTTGTCATTTCACCATCATAATTGCCGATAAATTTGATAGTAACCATTGCCGTGCCTACGTTTATATTGTTTTCATAGGTTACGGTGTAATCCTTGTCAGCTTCAAGTGTACGACCGTCAACCGCAATTATAAGCTCAGGTCTGATTTCTGCGCCCGTGTATGCGGTGTCCGCAATTCCCGTGATTTCAGTATTATCATCTGTCACTGACTTTTTCTGAATTTCAAAAGTATATTCTTTTTCGCCTGTGTAATCGCCCTTGAATTCAACCTTTACCTTTGCTTCTCCGACACCTGTATTGTTTTCGTATGCAAGGTCATAGTCTTTTCCTTCCTCCAGAACCTTGTCTCCATACTTAATTTCAGGCTTCGGCTCAATCGGCTCGCCTGTATATGTCTGTGATGGAATGACACTGCTTGTCAGACTATCATCATTTGTAAGGTCTTTAGCCTCAATTACAAAGTTTGTTGTCGCAGTACCGCTGTAATTTCCCTTGAAATTAACCGTAACCGCTGCCGTTCCTGCGCTTGTATTATCTGTGTAAGTCAGTTCATAATCAATATTTTCCACAAGGGTCACATCCCCAAAAGAAACTGTCGGCTTTGGTGTAATAGGTTTACCTGTATATGTCTGATTTTCAATCGGACTTATAACAACGTCGTCCTGTGTAAGTGCTTTAGCGAGTATATTGAAGTTAATACGACGCTCACTGCTGTAATTGCCCTTGAATGTTACAATGATGGTTGCTGTGCCGACATTGATGTTGTTTTCATATGTAAGGTCGTAGTCTGTACCCTTGACAAGCTGTATGTCGTCGTCATACAAAACAATATCGGGTGTGATTTCTTTACCCGTATAGCTGATACTTGTACCCTCTGCGCTTGCTGAAATACCTGTTACCGCTGTAATTGCTGCTGTAATTGAAATAGCTATAGCTATAAGTTTCTTTAAATTCTTGTTCATTGTTAAATCTTCCTTTCTATAATTCGTTTTTTCATATTAATCTTACAATTCATTTTTAGTTAGAGATAATACATCAATTTTATGAATACAACTCATTTTCGTCATCTCTCCTTTGTCATTGCCTTTTTCGGTACAGTACGCGTATTCTGACGAACAGGCGCGCGTCCTGCCTGTTTCTTAGCCTGCTGTGCCTTTATATCGTTTATCTGCTTTTTTACGGACGGTTTAGAATTGCTGTCCGTTCGCTCCGTATCCCCGCGCTTTGTATATCTGCCGCCTGACGGATTTTCGTTCGCGCGGGGTGTTGAGTTTTTTGACTGTGCCTTATCCGATTTATCGTGATTTACCTCCGTTTCTTCATTGTCGGGTACATTTTCAATAACAGGCGCGTTAAAACCAAGTTTTTCCATAATGTGATTAAGCTGCGGTATATCGTCCTGCTTTGCGATAATATCACAAAGTCCCGTATCATTTGTTTTGTCTTTGACGGGCGCAAATAACACTCCGTAATTTTTCGCTTCTTTGTTGAATTGCCGTAAATCTTCTTCTTTAATCTGCATAATACATAACGGCTTCTCCGATTTTATAAGCTGCTTCATATTGGTCATTCCTTGCAGCTTGGTATCCTCATTAACAAGTGCCATTATGATTGCGGCAAGGTTTTTCGCACCGAGTGCCATCAGCTTAACGCTTGACTCGGTAATCTGTATAGCTTCTTTTGCCATTAAATCAGCGACTTCTCCGCTTGTGTTCATTGTCTGTAACCTCCTTTTGATTTTCTATTGCTTGTGTCTGTAATTCCTGTGCCTTATGATACTTTTCTTTGATGCGGTCTGCGTCTGTAAATATCGCTTTGCACATTCTGACATCTGCACGACAGACTTTGAGCGCATTATTGATTTTTGAAATCTGCTGTGAGATTTTTTCCGGCTCATCTGTGTACTTCCTTTCATAATATAGAATTGTTCTGTTCTCCGTTAAATCCTCAATCTTCTGTTCCTGCTCAGTCTGATATTCCCGTAACTGCTCTGCGGTTTCTATTCCGTGATTGTATAAAAACTTAAACTGCTTCTGATAGCGTTCAAACCTGACAATTTCATCACGCATAAAAAATGACACCCTCTGCGGTGTCTGCTTCTTATGGATTTTCTTAAATAAGTACAGGTAATGGAAGTACAAGGCTTGAAAGCCTTTGAGTTTTTTTCGAGGTACTTTTTTAAGATTTCCGTTATATTTATATATTTTTCTGCGCTGTGATGGCGGCATAGTACGGATACCGTTACGCTCTGCCGTGATACGCTCCTGTATAGCCGTTTCCGTATATTCTGCGCCGAGCTTGTCAAGCCTTATCGGTCTTTTACCAAACGGGGGAATGATAGACGTGTACTTGATATTTTCGCCCTTTCGGTGTACTGCATAGCCGCGCTGTTTCAGTTCTTTCCAAAATATTTGCATTGTGTATGAGGACTTTATAATCTCGTCAAGTTCCTCTCGTACCTGACCTCGAATTGTCGGCTTGCCCTCGTTCAAAGCTTTCCATTCCGCATAGTGCATACCCTTGTGTTTCGGATTGTCTATGACCGATAATTCGTTTTCTCTGCATAGCCTGTCTGAAATTTTACGGATTACGTTATAGTGGCTTTGCGGGGTTGAGCGGAATTTGCCGCCATCTAAAAACGATACGGAATTTACAACTATATGATTGTGTAAATGTTTACGGTCAAGGTGCGTTCCTATAACAACCTCGAATCTATCCCCAAAACATTCCTTTGCGAATTGTACTCCGATACTGTGCGCAAGTTCGGGCGTTACTTCGCCCGGCTTAAAGGCTTGTATATAGTGATAAGCAAGGACTTTATCCTCTTTACCGTATTTCCGCTTTGTAGATGTCATTTCATCAAACGCGGTTTCAACGGTAGTACAGTTTACAACGCTTTCAAATATACTCTGTTCAGTCTTGTCGGGATTGACGGCATATCCGATTAGCTTTTCAAGCGAGGTCTTTTCCTCATTAGCCGCATAGCTTACTGCGCGGTGCAGCTTATTCCGTACAGGATATACTTTTGTAATTGCCATCAGTTTTTAACCTCTCGGTATATCTCACCGAGCAGACGCATTATTTCTTCAAGCTGTGATTGATTGACGCTGTTTTCCGAATTTACCTTTTTGGCAATCTGATTTATATTGTTGCCGATATAGTTTACTTCCCGTATGAGATTTACAATATTATCCGGCGGACGCGGAGTTATATCCACACCCATAATCAGTTTTCGGATAAACGGCTCCATCTTCAAGCCTGCGTTAGCCGCCTGACGCTGTAAGTGATTTTTCTCATTATCGGTTAAGCGTATCAATACCGCTTGACTGCGTTTTCTCAATATTACCGCCTCCAATCTTTGGGGTTTAGGGGCGAAGCCACTAACAAGCTGTATTTTGGATAGCAAAATGCTATGCTTGCCCGTACCAAAGGCAAAGCCTTTGCGACAAATTACTGATTGAAATGGAGTTTGCTCATATCGACTACCTCAAAACTGTTACCGTTTCGGATTGCCATATATTCGCTCTTATCTGTTTCATTCTCCGAGAAGCAGGAAAAGTTGACATATTCAATATTTTCTGTGTTTGCGTCAACCATATCGGTTTTGAAATATGCGTGAAGTATGAAGTCCATCGCTTCCTGCACTGTATTTGCCTTTACATTAAAGACTCTGCCTGTTATTATTTCTGCTTTATAGTTCTGCATTTTGTGTTTTCTCCTTACTGCTGTATTGATTTTATATGTTTTCAATACCGATGCAATATTGCCTTTTTGATAAATCAATATCGGTTTTGATATGTATGTTTTTTATGCAAGAAATTTGCTGGATTTCAATACTGATTTTATCTTAAAGTAATACCGCAGCGATAGTGAGATCGTTATTTTTCAATATCGCCGAGAAATTCCCAATCGATATCATCTGTCTGCAATTCTGATTTATTATCATTAAATATGCGTTCTGTAATATTGGTTGAAATAACCTCGGCAAATCCCTTTCTTATTGCTGATATTATGCGTTTATCAAGCTGTTTCTCCCATTCCGTTTCTCTTAAATTGCTGTTATATTCGCTTTCAAAATATGAATTGATGGCATTTATAACGGTGTTGGAATATGACTTGTATTTATCTCTGTCCATTGTCTGCAAATGTTCCCACGCTTTACGATGGGCGGGATTGTCTAAATTAAAGCGTATATTACAAAATTTTGTGTTTCTCATTTGTTACGCTCTCTAAGCATTGAATAGGCTAATTGCTCAAAGCCTTTTGCTGTGGCGCATATATCGTCAATTATGATAACGCGCTCACGGTCATAGTCGGCAAAGTTCTTTACAATACAACCACCGCCGCCGATTATATACAGCTTCATCAGTTCGGAATTGTACTCATATTTCCGTAATGCCGCGAAAATATCTGACGCATATTCCTCTGCGGTCTTATGCAGTATTTTCAGATACTTGTCGGAAACATCAGCCTTGCCGAAGCGCAAATACTGTTCCACAATACTTTCGTCAATCTTTACTCCGTACATATCCATAACGGTGTTTTTAATACGGATAACGCATTGATTGACACCAAGTTTTTCCGTCCAAGACTTACTTTCAATCGGCTTTTTATTCTGAATATACAATATATTCATTGTACCGTTACCGATGTCGGCAAGGATATTTGTACCCTTAAACTCTTTGATACGCTCCACAATGGCGGGGTAGCCCTGCGGATAGATGCTGCACCCGGCAAACTCAATATGAAAATCGTTACCGTTGTATCGGAAGTTCACAACAGTATTTTTCATAAGATACGCTTTGAAGCTAACGCGCTGTGCGCGTACCCAAGTAAGCGGTAAGCCTGTTGCAAGATAAACGCGCGCGGTATATGTTCCTGTGCGCTGTAACTCACGCGCAACCGCCATAAGGTTTAGTATGTAAAAATCCTCGTCAACTGATTTATCTGCAATAAATTCCTTGTGATTTTCACCAAAACGGTAATACTTGCCGTTGTATTCGAGGGTATTACCCTGAAATATAGGCTCGGTATCGTAAACGGTAAGTCCCGTAGGCGTTACGGTATTTGCGGTCTTGATATTACCGTATCCCAAGTCCGTACCAATAACCTTGAGTCCGTTTTCAAATTCTTTCATTTGACACCTCCATAAAGTTTCCAATAGAAAAAGCCTGCCGATTATATAACCAACAGGCTTTGCCTTATTATTTGATTTTATCTGCTTATATCAACATCTTTGTTTTACAGCTTTATATGGAACATTCTGCCAATATCCTTTTGCGACTCCAATTCGCAATTTGCAATCAGCATATTGAAATCCCTGTCGCTCGGATTTTTTTCTTTCTGCGCTGTACGAAGTGACGATATATATTCATTACGCAATATAGGTGGGATTGTAATAATTTGATAGCCTTTGTTTACAAGAATTAAATTCATCAAAAGCCTTGCACATCTGCCGTTACCGTCCGTGAATGGGTGAATATCAACCAATCGTCTGTGTGCATATGCCGCAAGCATAACAGGGTGTAATTCGTTTGACTTATTGTTTAATTCCGTTATAAGCTCTGCCATAAGCTGAGGGACTTCCTCGTGTGCAGGCGGTACATATTCCGTACCTGTTATAAACACTTGATGTTTGCGATATTGCCCTGCGTCATCTGCGCCTATACTTGAATAAAATAGTCGATGCAATTCTTTTATCATTTCTTCACTGAATGAAAAGTTATCGCTTCTTGCAATTTTGAGCATATAATCATACGCTTTTGCGTGTCCTGTTGCTTCATAACAATCTTTTATCGGTTTGCCGCCGACAGTTATTCCATCTTCAAGCAATACCTTTGTTTCGGTAATTGTAAGGGTATTGCCTTCAATAGCATTTGAAGAATATGTTGTACCTATACGAAAATAATCGTCAAGCTCCTTTACTTCCTCCGGCTTTAATGGACGTTTGGTGTCAATCAGCTTTTTATATTCATCAATACGCTTTAATAAATTCTGCATATCATAATCCTTTCCCATTAAATAAAGGTATAAACTCCTGTAACATTATGTGTTAATTATATCATATTATTGCCTTTTTTTCAATATAGAAATACGTTTTCACTTAACCACCTCCGTTACCGTGCCATAGCATATGAACGCTCTTGCTGAGGTGCTTCATCGGGAATATCCAAAACCTCGCTATGCTTTTTGTCGATATTAAGGAGTGCGTCAAGTGCAGCTACACGCTCCATCTTCTCGGCAAGTTCTGCCTCACGCGGAAATTCCTTTTTGCTCTCAACCTTTGCAATCTCAAACTGATTTTTTGTTTCCGTCAGCTTTTGCTCACATTCTGCCTTTAACTTCGGGATATACGCAAGCGCGTTATCAATACGCTGAATATTACCGAACACATCAGTACCGAGGTCTATTGTATATGACCTTGAATTTTGAAGTGTCAGCTTATGCGTCTTATATAAGGAATCAAACAACAAAATCATTGTAAAACCTCTGTATTCGCCTATAACAGCGGGGTCGGTAGAGGTCATTGTTTTACACCGCTCTATAAGTGCCGCGCCTGCTTTGTCCTTTTCATAATAGCCGAGTCCGTCAATCGTCATAGTATTGAATTTATCTTCCTGTTTCGGGTTTTGATTGACTACCTCAATATCCCTTTCCGCGCCTGAAATCTGTTCTGTGAGTTTTTGTATTTCCTGCGGATAGAATTTCGCCACTTTATCTTCAAGGTCGTATATCTCGCTCATAAAACTTGACCGCAATAATTTCAATTTTGATATTTCGGTATCAAGTTCCATTTTTTCCTTTATATGCGGATTACCTGTTGCAAGCGCCTTTATCTCGGCATACGATAAAGCGGTTTCGTCTATATCCTCCGCGCTTCTGACGGGAGATTTTGATGTCATTATCTGCGATATAAATTTCTGCTTATTCTCGACAAGCTGATAGCTGTAGCTGTCAAAGGTGTCTTTTGTAACATAGCGATATATATGTACGGTATCGTTTGTGTTGCCCTGACGGATAATGCGTCCTGCGCGCTGCTCCAAGTCCGAAGGACGCCAAGGGCAGTCAAGGTCGTGCGACGCATATAAAAGCGTTTGAACATTCGTGCCTGCGCCCATTTTCTGTGTTGAGCCGAGCAAAATACGCACATCACCGCTTCGCACCTTTGCAAACAATTCCTTTTTCCTTACATCAGTATCGGCGTTATGTATGTATTCAATATCACTTTCGGGTACGCCTTTATCGATTAGCTTCCTACGAATATCGTCATACACATTAAACGTACCGTCCTTTTTAGGAGTGGAACTGTCGCAAAATACAAGCTGCGTACCCTTAAAGTCGGTAGTCTTATTCCATATATCAAATACATTATCAGCGCAAGCAGCGACCTTTGTACCGTCCTCATCGGGGAGCATATCGTTCATTAACCGCTGGTCAAGCGCAAGTTTGCGTCCGTCATTTGTGATTTTTAGCATATTGTCAACAGTAGGGTCAACACTGCCTTTTCGTACCGTTTCCGCGCGTTCGCCAAGAGCGGCTACCATTTCTCTCTGCATTTCGGTAGGCTCAACCGCTATGTTATGGTACTCTGCTTCGGGTACAGGTAATTTGAGCATATCGGCAGTCTGAATATCCGCGACCTCGCGAAACATATTCATCAGTTCGGGGATATTAAAGAATTTTGCAAACCGCGTCTTTGCTCTGTATCCCGTACCCTCCGGCGCAAGCTCAATCGCGGTAACGGTTTCGCCGTAGGTGGACGCCCAAGCGTCAAAGTGTTCCAAGTCGTGTTCTTTGAGCATTTCATACTGTAAATACCTCTGCATTGTATAGAGTTCAACCATTGAATTACTTATCGGCGTACCTGTGGCAAAGATATTGCCCTTGCCGCCTGTGAGTTCGTCAAGGTATCGTCCTTTCATAAACATATCACTCGACTTTTGCGCGTCCGTCTGCGCTATACCACCGACATTGCGCATTTTAGTAACAAGAAACAGGTTTTTGTAATTGTGCGCTTCATCGACAAACAGCCTGTCAACGCCCAATTCCTCAAAGGTAACAACATCGTCCTTGCGGTCTTGATTATTGAGTTTATCAATCTTTGCCTTAATACTTTTCTTTGTGCGCTCCATCTGCTTGACGGTAAAGCGTTCCGCGTTATTTGCTTTTGCTTCGGCTATACCGTCCATAATTGCGTGTAGCTGCTGACTAAGTATCTGCTTTTGTCTTGCCACCGACATAGGAATTTTCTCAAACTGCGAATGACCCATTATGATAGCGTCATAATCGCCCGTTGCAATTCTGCCGCAAAACTTCTTGCGGTTTTTCATCTCAAAGTCCTTTTTAGTAGTAACAAGGATATTCGCGGCAGGGTAAAGCTGTAAAAATTCGCTTGCCCATTGTTCAATTAGGTGATTAGGCACAACGAAAAGCGGTTTATTGCAAAGACCGAGCCGCCTGCTTTCCATAGCCGCTGCCGCCATTGTCCAAGTCTTGCCCGCACCTACGACGTGTCCTAAAAGGGAATTGCCGCCGTACATAATACGCGCAACCGCATTTTTCTGATGCTGACGTAATTGTATTTCGGGGTTCATACCGCTGAATGTGATATGGTTTCCGTCATACTCGCGTGTACGGATATTATTAAACTTCTCGTTATACGTCTTTACAAGCGTATTGCGTCTTTCGGGGTTTTTCCATATCCAATTCTCAAACGCGGCTTTTATAGCCTCCTGCTTCTGCTGTGCTATTGTCGTTTCCTTTGGATTGAGTACAGCTACGCGCTTTCCCTCCTCGTTTTCCTTGTAATCAAAAATGCGGACATCTCTAAGGTTTAGAGTGTCCTCAATGATTTTCAAGGCATTAGCGCGGTGAGTGCCGTATGTTTTATTTACCTTTATATTGCCCTTGTCGCAGCTTTTACCTGATACATTCCAAACGCCTGTCAGCTTTGAATACTGAATATCAATATTACTTCTCGCATACGATGAAGAATTAAGCAATTCAAAAGTAAACTGCTTAAAGTATTCGGCGGGTATCCAAGTAGTACCGAGCCGGACGGTGATTTCACTTGCGCTGAGGTCTTTCGGCTGTATTTGCGTTAAGGCTTCGACATTGACATTAAAATTACTGTCTGTTTTCGCGCTCTCTTGTGCAATACGCAATTTCTCACGGACATTGCCCGACAGATATTCGTCTGCTGTCAAATACTTAGGAAAATACTGCTCGTTTTCTTCCTCGTGTAATGGATTGAGGAATATAACTCCGTTTAAGTCTGCAAACAATTCCTGTTCGGTTTTGCCTGTGAGCGACTGCATAAACTCCATATCAATCTTTGCTTTTTCACCGATTGACACCGCCAATGCTTCGCTTGCGGTATCAACGTGAGTAACTTCCTTTTTTGCGCCGATGGTACGCTTTGTAAACATATCAGCCTTGCGCTTTAAGTTTCCGTCATCGTCAAGCTCCTCCAACGAGCATAGCAGAAAATAGCTGCTGTCTGACGAAAATGCGCTGTTGTTACCGCGCGAATTGATAAGTCCGTATTTCTTGGTGAAATTATCATACAGGGTATTCAGCTTCTCCTGCTGTTTCTTAATTTCATAATCAGGAAAGTCCTTTGTCTGATACTCGATTAAATCACGGACGCAATCCCGAATTTCAATCATACCCTTAACGCGGTTTTCGGCGGTAGCATTAAGTTCAACCTTATTCATCACGCTGTTTTCACGGAAATATATATCACCATCAACTATGGTGTAGCTGAAATTCTTAACATCAGGGTCGGCGGGAATTGATATGCTTTCATTAGCTGAAATATCGTCAATATCATCTATTGTGTATTCCGTCATTTCAGCGTGAATATTCTGTATCGCTCTGTCAAGCAATTCTTCAAGGGTTGCGTCCTCATAAGGCTTGCAGTTTAGCTGCATACCGTGCGGACCGCTTTCCTCGACTAATTCACCGAGTACCATATCGGGATTGTCAAGGAAATATTGATTTATCTGGTGTCCTGTTTCGTGCTGTCCGATATGTACCCAATCAGGCTCAATATCTGTCATTCTGTCGCGCTTCTGTAAAAACAGAATATCCGCTGTTACTTCTGTACCCGCGTTTTTCTTAAAGGTATCATTCGGCAAGCGTATTGCACCTATGAGGTCGGCACGCTGTGCTATGTATTTTCTGACCTTTGAATTTTGCTTATCCATTGTGCCGCTTGACGTGATAAACGCAACAATGCCGCCCGGTCTGACCTTATCCAAAGTCTTTGCAAAGAAAAAGTCGTGGATTAAGAAATTATGCTTATCATATTTCTTTTCCAAGACTTTGTAATTACCAAACGGAACATTACCGATTGCAACATCAAAGAAGCTGTCGGGGAGTGCGCTGTCCTCATATCCCTGTATGGTTACGCTGTTTTTCTGATATAGCTGCTGTGCAATTCTGCCTGTTATGCTGTCTATCTCGATACCGTAAATTTTACTTTCGGAAATGCTTTCAGGCATAAGTCCCATAAAATTACCGATACCGCAAGACGGCTCTAAAATATTACCCTTTTGAAATCCCATATTTTCCATAGCCTTATACATAGCGCGTATAACTACGGGCGGAGTATAGTGTGAAGTCAGGACGCTTGCGCGCGCCTGCTCGTATTCGTCATCAGTAAGTAATGATTTTAATTCGTTATACTTACTGTGCTTTTCCTCAAAACAGTCTGCAAGACCGCCCCAACCGACATAGCGTGATAATGTTTCCTGTTCTTCGAGAGTAGCAAGGCGGTGTTCGCTTTCAAGCTGTTTCAGCGTTCGTATTGCCGCGATATTCGCCGCGTACTTTTCACTTGCCGTACCGTAACCGAGTTCGTTATCGGTGATAGTAAAGTTATGACGCTCTGACGCGAGTATTTCAGGATATATGACTTTATTTTGAACAGGCTTTGGCTGCGGAATATTTGGCGGTGGGAGTTCCGGCTGTTCTTGATTAATTTCAGATTTATTATCAGCAAATTGTTCTTCATATTTTGCTTTGTCGGTAGCCGCAACTTTCTCAATGCGCTGTTTTATATCTTCGGGTAATTCCTCATAATATTTGACATCACCCTCAACGCTTATATGTGCGATAGTCTTATAATCGTTATTCACTTCTTCAAGCCTATTCCAAACAGTAGTACCGTTGCCAAGCATACCATACCCTATATCATACTGTTTTTCTTGCTTTCTGTTATCCTCCGAAAAAGCTACAAAGTATCCGTTAGTATTTAATATTTGAGCATATCTTTGAGATATATGGGCGGGAAAACCTGTCATTGAAATCTGTTTATCGTCTATGGTCTTTGGAGTAACAGCAATATCTAAAATCTTTGCGGCTTCTGTGGCTTCATCACCGTAAATCTCATAGAAATCTCCTATGCGCGTAAAAGTTATAACCTTTGCGGCTTTAAGGTCGTTCGCAAGCCAATATGCATTACTGCGTGTGTGAACATCGCCCGTAGATGATTGCAAATACTCCAAGTCATCAATTAACTGCTGTCTTGTATCGGCATTTACGATTAAATCTAAAATCTTAAATTCCGATACTTCATTTATTTCTGACATTTCAAACAGACTGAGTTTGCGTTGCTCGGAATAATCAATAGTATTGATAAAATATACAAACCGTTTTGGTATTGTCTGCTGCCGTTCCTGCGGTGTTAAATTTTCTGTATTATTAAGGAATTTTATTTGTTCGCCGCGAGTGTGTAACTTTTTCTGCCTTGCTTGATACTTCGGAATATCCTCGGCAATTTCACGCTCGGTCAAGTATTTACCTGATTTTACAAGACTGTCAATACGCTTTTCAGCCGTACTCCAAGAAATATCAACCTTTGCATACGGTGCTGATATATCACCACGGCTGAATGATATTCCTTTGGAATCGTGCCACTCATTGAATATTCCTTCTCCATAACCGCCTGTACCGTATTCATTTTTCAAAAAGTCCTGACGTTTTTTTGCGTCCGTATGTTCTTTGAAATATAAATAAATTCTGATTTTACTCTGCTCTATATTACTGCCGCCTGTAAGCAGCTTGTCGATTTCGTCCTCCGTTATAAAGGGTGCGGCGGTGTTTTTTTGATAATCGTTTGCAGTAAAGGTTCTGTGCTGAAGCTGTAAATCTTTTAAGTTCGGCAGCACTTTATCGGGTGAATACCAACGGAAGCGCATAATATCGGGATTGTCGGCATAACGATTAGCAAGAGTTTCAGTGATTTTCACAAACTCTGTTAAATTTTCAGGACTTTTCATAAGTTCTGCAATTCGCATTTGACTGTCGGGAAAACCACCGTCAAACCATTCCTTTTTGAAATCATTGTTTAAGTCAGGATATTTTTCTCTGTCTAAATCTCTATGCAATTCCCAAAAATCTCCTGCCGCGCTCATACGCTCAAATTCGTCCATTCCGTCAATCGTTTCCTGCGGCGCGAATCTGCCGAGTTCCAACAGTTCACCGATACGCTTTTCTGTTCGTTCCCACGATATGAGTTCACCGCGTCCGTTTGCGCGTTCGCCGTAAGCAATGCGGATACCCTCGTCATTCCACCATACAGACACCTTGTTACCGTCAAATATAAAGCCTTTGCCGGCTGTACCATATTCATCTTTCAGAAAATCAATATTTTCTACGGACGATTTATTTTTACTGTACTGAACACATATTTTTATAACGCTATCCGCGTCATTACCGCCTGTTGTCAAAACCTCGTCAACAATTTGCTGCGGCATAGAAAAAGCGGAGCTTCTTGATTGCTCCGCTTTCATAATATATTCTTTTTGTTCCTCCTCGGTAGGGAGTACCATATCAAATATACTTAACTGTACACCGTTTCCGATAACACGATTTCCTCCGCTGAATGGAGAAAATTGTTCATCAGTCCCGTCCATAATAACGGGTCTGTCGATTTCATTTCCTCGGTCAATCCCTCTGCTTTCGCCATCTGTGCGACTATCGTCTGTACTTGCTGTGTTGTTATCCTGTCTATCTCCTCCAGATGTTTCAGAAGTTCGCCTTTCATCATCAGTATTGAGTACAGGTTCGGACGGTGTTCTTTCAGGTATGTCCTCCTCATCATTCCGTATTTGCCTATCTGATATTCCTCTGTCGGTACTGTCAGATTGGGTATCCTGTAATCTCCGACCTTCGTGTATGTTACTGCTTCTGTCATTTTTATCAGTCCTTTCTTCTTGAATACTGTTTTTTTCTTTGTTATTTTCATTATATACGCTGTTTTCTTTTTCTGCAAATTTTTTTTGCTCAAAATGAATTGTTTTTGCAATATCCCTTAATGCGTCCTCTGCAATCGTACTCACGGCGTTACCGAGAATACTCATTGTTTCAACCGTATTAAAGTCGCGTATGTATTGAAAATCGTATTCGTCAAAGGTACTGTCAGGCTGTAATCCCATACGCTGCATAATCATATATGCAACGGACACTGCGGCTGTTTGACGAAAACGAACGTCAAGATTAACATTGTCAAGTCCTGATAAAAAGCTGTCGCCTTTTACATATTTTAGGTCGCGCAGATAATCGTCCTTGCGGGCATTGACTGCGTTATTTGCGGCACAAATTACAGCGTCAATATCTGACGTTTTAACCTTTAACTTGCCGAAAGACCGTTCAAGCGTTTGTATAACCGCGCTTTCATAACGGTTATCGTACTGCCATAGCTTTATTTCACGCTTGCTGAAGTTGCTCGTATCGGAAATATCAAATACATAGTCAAGGTAATATTGATTTCCGTTTTCTCGCACAAGCGCGATAGGGCGCGCGTCCTTTTTTACCCATCTTTTCGTTTTATTTACCCAATCGTCCATACCCGCACAAGCTGTCGCTTCGGAGTTCTGTGCGAATATAAGCACTTGGTCGTTAAACGAATACTTGAAATGCCACGCGGCAGTTTTTAGGAAATACTGCCATACATCACTGTCGGAAATCGCCTGCATTGAGTTCTGCATCAGATTAAAAATGCGTTGTGTTTCATCTGTCATAATATCCACCTCGCTATCTGCATTTCTCATCTTGCCTGTTTTTTATTTTACGCTGTTCGCGTAATTTATCCACATCCTGCTGCACTTCCGACAGTGTATTGTAATTGCCATTTTTAAGGCTATCAAAAAAGCGCGTCTTATCGCTCGCGTCCATACAACGGATAGAGTAGCATAAACGGTTGACTGCTCCGAGCGTATCAGTCTTTTTGTCTATCAAGTCCAATATACGCTCTCCGCGGTTATCTGCCGGATATAACTCGATTTTGAGCGTCCGTGCATTATCAAGTAAAATTAAGTCCTGCGGAGTAAGTACACCCATATGCTGTAAATCATCGTGTAAGCATATAGGTATTTGAGATAAGTCAGCGGTAAGACTATTTTGTAAAAACTGTATTCTTGCTGTAATCATAATCGCCGCCTGCCTTTCCATATTTCTTTTTTGTTCATCAGCGTTAAACCTCCTTTTCTTTAATAATCTTATCAACCTTTGCATTTACTTCTGCAAAGGTCGCATTGTACTTAAAGCCTTGTGTAACAAGGTTATTTTCTTGTGATAATTTTTCAAGTTCCCGCCATAAATACGGATAATACTTTTTCAGATGTGCCATTTCAGCATATGACTGATTAGGACAAAACCAACAGCCGTTACGTTTGGTAAAACTGTATATAGGTGATAATAGGTCATATTCTTGACATAATTCGTATGCCATTTGCTCGGTATAGCCGTATTTTGCAAGCAAAGATACTTTATTCGTACCGTTCAAGCGTTCAAGGCGTTTCGGCTCATCAGCAGCTATACCGACATATTGTATATAATCACCGTCTATCGTCTTGAAAAAATCTTGTATGGCTTTTGTTTTAATATCTCTGTTTATACTGCATTTACCACCCAAAGGAAAAGCGCGCTTTTGTCCGTTTCTATGAGGAATATTGGATTTTCTGATTATTGTATGAAACTCTGTGATATAGTCTTTGTCTGCCTGTGCGATTTTAACGTCATATCCCCATTTTATAAAGATAGGAATTGCCTTGTTTTTTATGAAGTCTATGTGTTCAGGAAGTTCGCCGGATATATTTCGGGTTTTATCAAACATAACTTCACTGAAAACAATGGTCGAAGACGGTAAATTATGTATATGGTCGAGGATAACAGCAGCTGTGCTGTCCTTGCCACCACTCCAACTATGATAGTATCTCATTGTGAAGTGCCACAATTCTTTTTTCGTCTGCCACGTTTACCACCTCCGTCAGATTTCCTTGTTATGCTGTCGCGGTGGGGATATTTTTTCATATCCTCACTGTGCTGTTTCTTTGATTTATAAAACGGGCAATCTCCGTTTTTACAAAGCATTTTTTTCAAAACGCTGCACTGTTCCATTCGTGCAAAGCAATCTTTACTACGCTGCGCAAAACTTTGTTTTTGCTCGCTACAACTTGCAGGCAAGTTGTTCACATCATACATTTTCCTCATCTCCAATCTCTGATAATTTTATATAGCTGTCTATCCGCAATCCCTCTGCTGCTGCGATTTCGTAAAATTTATCCATAACACGTTTTCTTCGCTCGGTTAGCTGCTCTCGGTCAGCATTTATAATTGCATCACGGGCGGTTACGTCTAAATAACCGCTGCCGTTATAGTTTACGTTTGGACTTCTGCTTGAAGCCATAATTATTCCTCCAATCAAAAAAGCCGACACTTCTTATTCTGAAATATCGGCTTTATGTTCTGTTTCGTCATCATCAACGATTTCAATTTTTTCATCTTTTACTACAAGAATAATATTGCATATAAGTCCTGCGCCAAGCAGTACACCTACTGCAAAAGCTATAAGTAAATCCATCATATATTCCTACCTTTCCGGCTCGTTTCGTTTGCGCGCCCAATTTGCAAGCAGCTTTTCCATAGTTTCCTCCATCTGTTTTTGAGTGAAATTCTTTGGGAAATACTTTCTTAATTTGTCCTCTTTGAATACAACCTTTATTTTTTCGGGTTTCTGCTCCTGCATAATAGATAAAACTACATCATCATTTAAATGTCCGTCTACTGAAAAGCGGCGGAGTTTTTTCGCTTGTTCGATAGACGGTGCTACTTCTTCCGTTTCAATCGCCTTTAACACGTCCGTCTGCTCCTTTGAGCCAAGATATGATATTTCAACTGCCGCGTTCATAGCAATTTGCTTGTTGTCTACCATTTCAAGAATAGGGTCTATCAGATTTGTCAGACGAATATATCGCTGTACCTGATTGCGACTTTCTCCAACTTGTTGTGCAAGTTTTTCATCTGTTCTAAAATCTGTCCCAATTTGGGACAAATTTTCTTTTGACGGTCTACCCGCTTTTCTTTTCATAGCTTCTAATTTCAACTGATATGCAAAAGCCTTTTCACTTGGTAATATATTCTCTCTTTGCAGATTACTGTCTACAAGTAAAATTGTCGCCGTATCATCATCAAGATTTTTTATAACAACGGGTACTTCTGTAATCCCTGCAAGTTCACAAGCCTTTGCGCGTCTGTGTCCTGATAGAATTTCATATCCTCCGTCCTTATGCGGTCTTGCTATAATGGGGGATAATACGCCGCTTTGTTGTATGCTCTCTACCAATTCGTCCATACTTTCATCAAGCAGTACCTTAAACGGCTGTTCCTCAAACGGTTTCAGTTCCGATAGTGGAATAGGCTTGATTTCATCGCTATTTCTGCTCTCGTCTGATTTGAAAATGTCATCGTATGAGGTCAGACCTATGTTTAGATTGCTCTTTGCCACTGTTAAGCACCTCCTTTGTCAGATTTTTATATGCTTCTGCCGCTTTACCGTTTTTATCATAGGCATAAATGCTCTTGCCTGCCGACGAGGTTTCCGCTGCCCGTATTGACATAGGAATTTCTGTATTGAATATTTTAAGGTTTTTTCCGTATGTATCCCGTATCAATGACGATATTTCCTTTGCTAAGTTTGTACGGCTGTCAAGCATTGTCATCAATATTCCTCCGATTTTTAGCTTCGGGTTTATCTGCCGCCTAACCTTTGACACGGTTTTCATAAGCTGTTCCAAGCCTTTTGCGGGTAAATACTGTGCCTGTACAGGGATAATGACCTCATTTGCAGCAGTTAAAGCATTTACCGTCAGCATACCGAATGAGGGAGTACAGTCTATCAGCACATAGTCATAATTGCCTTTGACTTGATTTATATAATTTTTTAATACCCGTTCACGGCTCATAATGCTTATCAATGCGGTTTCCATACCTGATAACTCAATATTTGCGGGTATTAAGTCAATGCCCTCTACGTGGTGCAAAACACCCTCGCCGTCTGCAATAGGCTGTTCTTCTATTACTTTTTGCATAAGGTTTGACAGCGTAATATCCATATTGTCGGGATTTCTGTATCCAAGACTTTCCGTTAGGCTTGCCTGTGCATCGCAATCTATAAGCAGTACACGTTTACCCTCGTTTGCAAGTCCTATGCCGAGATTGACGGTAGTGGTAGTTTTGCCAACGCCGCCTTTCTGATTTGCAATAGCTATTATTTTACTCATTTCTTCGTTCACCTCCGGCGATATTATACATATCGTGTTTTACTCTGTTTGATAATGCTGTACCTGCGGTCAGTGCAACATTGTATAATGCTGTTGTTAAATATGCTTTAGGGTTATTTATCTTGTAATATATCGTGCTAAACTCTATGAGAAAAGCGTCAAGACTTTCGTATGTAATTTGACCGTATCTGAGTCGCACATAATCGGTGGAAATTTTATTGCCCTCAATTTCATAATAGGGTATATCCAAAAGCATAACGTCTGCCATTACATTGACAATGTTGTTTATGATTTCAGCATCGTTTGTATTTACAAGGCTGTCATAGTCGATTTGCTCTTTGATTTGAATAATTGTTTTGTTGTATATATCAATCAACCGTTCGCGCGGTTTTATATTTTCAGGTATGTCTGAATTGATAGGATTGATATTACTCAAATCAGTATTATTATATTTATTATTATTTCGTTCTACTTTCTGCAAGTCTGCACTTTCGGTTTGTGCAAGTCTTGACTTGCAATTTTTAGAAGTCTGGAAATCTAATTCTTGCAAGGCTTGTTCTTCGCTATTTATAACTCTTGAATATGTCTGCGAGTTATCCGCACCGACAAACTTTTTCAGATATATTTTATCCGCCTTGCCTTGCCCTTGCTTAATACGCTCTATCAAGCCTATACCTTTCTTTGTATCAAGTTCTGCAAGGAGTTTTACACATTTTCCTATACTGCAATTCATATCTTCCTCAATATCATTAAGTTTATAGAATATATAGGCTCTGCCTTGTTCATCAAACCAACCATTGCGTATTGATAATCCCATACGGTCAAGCATAAGACCGTAAAGCAGTTTTGCGCTGTCTGATACCGTTTTGAATTGCGGTGATGATATAAGCACCTTTGGTATGCGGTAGAATGTAAACTGTTCTGATTCATTGCCGTAGAAATAGTCAAACTGCATTGTGCCATACCTCCGTTTTGAATATTGCCATTGTCTGTCCCTCCTTAATTTTTTACAAAGAAAAAACACTATATTATTGCGTGATAATATAGTGTTCTGTAATTCATATTTAAGCATATAAATTTATTCCAACCGTCTTTTCGGACTGTTCGTTTGTCCGAGTGTTTGATTGCTGTAAGGAAGTACCATACTTGCAACACCGCTCAAACACTGAGATTTCTGCTAATCGTATGCTATTTTTTTCAGCGTCGTCATTTTTAATCGGAGGTAGGGAGGTCGTGTTCGGAATGCTCCCGCAAGACCTTAATATGATTTTTAGCTCATACGGGAGCAGGTCGAAAAAAATATCAATTTCATTTCTGCTATGTACTATGATTTTATCTACAATATTTTTGTAAAAGGTCTCGTCTTTTTTATTTCCAAGTACCACATCTGTAATATGCGCCTTAATTTCAGCGGCAATATTCTTTGTATTGGGCGTAAATGCCTTTTGCTTATTAATATTAGCCAGTTCGGCTTGCAGTTTTGTGATTTCAGCTTCATAATCTGCTTTTTTCCTGCGATAATCTTCTTTTGTCAAATCCTCGCTTAAATATAAATCTAAAAGCCGTTCATCTTTGCTTTTTATAATTTCAAGCCTTTTTTTGATTTCAGCTTCGTCTACAGGCTTTTCTTCGCCTATTTTAAGCGCGGTTTCCAAAATCTCAGTTAAATCCTTGATAAGTTTCTTTTTATCAAATTCAAGTGCTTTAACAGCCTCCTGAATAGCCAGCATAAAGTCCTCGTCACGAATTTGACAATTTATATCACAGCCGATGTGATTCCCTGCCGCATCCTCTTTTGGCAGTCCGTGCTGCGCAGCTTCATAACATCGCCACGCTTTATACCTGCTTCCGTCTTTACGCTTTTTTGTGCGTGATACAAAATGGTTGCCGCAAGAGCCGCAGAATATTTTACCCGATAAAGCATATCTGTTCGAGTGCTTGTTTTTTATCTCTTGCGACGGACTTCGACGGTCAAGCTCGTCCTGCGCCTTATTCCATAGTTCACGGCTTATAATAGGCTCGTGATGATTACGCAAAATAACCATTTCTTCCTCGCCCTTATTATACTTTTTTGAGTGCGTAAGATAATCAGGCGTTATGGTCTTTTTTTGAATTAAATCACCGCAGTATTTTTCGTTGCGTATAGCCTTTAAAATGACCGTATTAGTCCATACAGCGTTTCCTGTTATAGTCTTATATCCCGCCTCTCTGAGTTCTCTTGCAATCGTATATGTGCCTTTTTTCTCTTCTGCGAATTTATGGAAAATAAGCCGCACAATTTCTGCACCTTCTTCGTTTACAAATAATTTGCCGTCGTGAACATCGTAGCCGAGCATATCACGACCAAAAACAACGCCTGCTTCCATTCTCCGCTTTTGTCCCCATTTTACACGCTCGGAGGTCTTTCTGCTTTCTTCCTGCGCAATAGAAGCCATAATCGTCAAACGAAGCTCTGCGTCGGGGTCTAAGGTGTTTATATTATCAACCATAAAATAAACGCCGATATTTCTTTGTTTTAACTCTCTTGTGTACTGCAAGGTGTCAACGGTGTTTCTTGCAAATCTGCTCACTTCTTTTGTAATAATAAAAGTAAATTTGCCAAGTTTGGCGTCTGCAATCATTCTGTTAAAATCTTTTCTTTTTTTTGTACTCGTTCCCGTCAGTCCCTTATCCGCATAAATTTCCACAAGCTCCCAATCGGGATTTCTGTCAATGTAATCTTTAAAAAACCTTTGCTGACTTTCAAAAGAATTGGCTTGGTCATCAGAGTCGGTTGAAACTCTGCAATATGCCGCTACATAAATCATAAAACCATCTCCTTTCATCTGTATTTTACCATTCAAAAAAATATATCGCAAAAAAATCAGTTTTTAAATTTCTTTTCAAGCAATTCTATTGCATAATTATATTGCTCAAATGTCAGCTTTCCATTTTCGTGCAAGGATAGAAGTATTGCCTTTTGAAAACCAAAAAGAAATTCTTTGCTGTCGGCTTTAACTTGCAAAATACAGTCAGCCTTTTTTTCTTTTGCCATAGGCAACACCTCCTCCTTGTAAGTTTATGTGCCGCTGCTTGTACTCTATGAAAACAAACGGTTGGCAGAAGCCTCGAAACTGCCCATAGGAATTTCACCTCCCCGTCTTCAGACCGGGCTGCCCTCAATGCCTGTGACGCTTTTAACGCTCGGACTATGACTAAGCAGAAGTATCTTTAAGTGTTACCGTTTGACTGTTATACTGCGCCGCCGTTATCTTGCGTGCTTTCTTTGTCTGTAAAAAGCCCTCCCACTTAATGTGATTTTTAATGGGTTTTGACAACCTTTTTTCTAAAAAATTTTTATTTTCTGTAAAAGAGCCTCTAATTAAATGTGAATTTTAGGGCGCTTTGTTGAGTATGTATTTAAAAATCGTAAAGGAAATGTAATATAAATTGCAAAACGCTTATACATATCGCCTAATATTTTACATTCTAAAAACCTTAATTGATTTTTCCGTAATTTTGTGTTAAAATATGTATTATTGGATTTAATCTGGAGGATATATAGCCGAAAGTGTAAACGTATCTGAGAAAAAAGGAGGTATTTATTGTGATTGGAGCTGTTTCGGAAAACGCTGCCGAAAAGGTTAAAAGATATACTATTATGCACGAGGACAGTCCGGTGCTTGAATTTAATCGTGAAACTGATGAAATTAGAATTTACAATAAAAATCTTCTTCCTTTCGGCTTGAGAGGCAGAGAAAAGCTTTCCGCCGTAGATGTATTCGAGTGGTTATCGGACAGAGTAAATAACATAAGTCGTACTTATATGAATGTTGTTTATATCGCCCGCAGAGTCGGCAGGGACAGAGATAAAATCATAAAGGATAGTTCGGGCGTTTCGTTTACTGATAATTTTTGGATTAAAACAAGAGATACCATCTGCGATTGGAACGACCTAAAAAAAATGCGCGATGATAATATTGCGCTCAATAATGTAGCTCTTACGGGCGAGGTTAATGACAGCGAGGAATTATTAAAAGGCTTTACTTCGCTTTTCACTACAAAGGGCTATTTTCCAAAAGCGGTATTCGGCGGTTATATTTATAAACTCAAAAAAGACGCTGTTTTGGAATATCCGGCATATCTTATAGGCAGGCAAATCGGTGTTAATGTATCTGATGTCGTATTAGACGGAGATTATGTTAAAATTAAAATATTTACCGATTATAATAATTCTTTGGTACACGCAAGCGAGCTGAAAAATTATTTTAACACAGCAGACGAGATTTATAATATTCTTGCAAAGGACAGCGCAAATAAAGATTTAATCAGAGGCTTGCAAAGGCTGTTTATATTTAACTATATTATTGCAAATCCTGATTTACACGATGATAATTACGGACTTATTTATGACAGCCGCACATTTGAATTTAAGTCTGTTTCACCCTGCTATGACCATAACGTAGCATTTCAAGAGGGTTTTATAGGTCTTACGAGAACGACAATGGGTAATTCCGCATCGCTTCCGCTTGACGAGCTTTGCGAGCGTTTCATAAAGAAGCATAAGGACATTGCGGACAAGCTTAAAACAATAGATTTAACAGCTGTAAAAACGTTTCTGTCGGATTTACAGTTTGAAGAATTAAAAGAGCGGATTGCTAATGTGATTAGCTGGACAGAGATGAATAAGGGCTACTAAAATGAAATGAGCAACATATGGATGGATATTATTATAATGATTAAAAGCAAGCAAAAAATTCACTAAATTTAAGGAGAAAAAGAAATGGCTAAAAATATTGAACCTACACTAAAAAGAATTGGAGATTATCTAAAGTTAGAAGAAAATACCATATTTACTATTCCGGAATATCAGCGCGCATATTCTTGGGGGATAGATAATTGTGATAAACTATGGCAAGATATAAATGATTTTGTTGAAAGTGAAAGCAAGGATAGATATTTCTTTGGAACTATTATAATTAATTGTCAAGACGATGACACAAAATATGGACTTATTGATGGTCAACAAAGGACAACTACATTTTTTTTATTATTAAAAGCGTTGTTGGTTAGAATTAACATTGCGATTGAGAAAACTGCAAGTGATGAGGATTCGGTCAGCCTTTGTCGTGGATTACAAGAACGCAGAAGAAGAATTATGGGTATTCTTTATAAGGCTGAAACAGAAGATATTTCCGACAAGCCTGATGCCGAGAAAGATTTTGAAATTTTTTGTCGTGGAAATATATTTGAAAATTTTTCGATAAATGAACAGTATAAAACTGATTTGAAAACAATTCTTCAGGCAGTTGATTACATATCAGCCGAAGCAATGGTAATTAAAATCAAATTTAAACAAAAAGACAATAGATACACTAACTTTTTTAGAAACTTCAAATTCTTTTATAACAAAATAAGTGAACTGTCAGATTCACAGTTGAATAGTATAGCGAAGGCTATTACAGACAATTGTGAAGTAATTGAAATTAAGAGTTGGCAAGTTGAACAGGCAATTACAATGTTCAACTCTCTGAACTCTGATGGTTTGCCTCTTTATGATTCCGATATTATTTCTGCAAAATTATATGCTGAGGCAGAAAAAAAGGGACAACAAAAAGAGTTTGCAGATTTATGGAAAGAGTTAAATGATATTATAAATGAATTAGAAATTATTCGTATTGCAGATATTAATTCAATTTTGATGCAGTATATGTATTACATACGTACCGTCAATAAGGAAACAATTAGCGAAACAGGTGCAATTAATGTTACTACACCGGGTTTAAGAAGATATTTTACTGAAATCAATAAAACTCCTATCACTGAACCCATTGCTATGTGTACTGATATGATCAGATTATCCAGAATTTGGAAAAAGATTGCAGAATATCCTCAAATGAAAGTTTTGTTAAAGTTTAATGAGAATACAAAACTATTTTTAGCAAGTTATTTTTATAGATTTACTGAAGACGAGATTACTGAAACTATTGTTGAGCCAATTCTTGATTGTTTATTACGCTTATTTGCTTTGCTGGAGGTTGTTGATGTTGGCTATTCAAGTAAATATTTCAAAACATTCTTGTTTAGTGAAGAAGCAAAACTTATTGATAAAAATATTTCTGCTGATGAAATTATAAAGGATTTCAATAAACACATTTTATCTAATTGGGATAAGGAAACTATCACATCAACATTATATGACTATAATGGAAATGTGCTTGTATATCTAAATGAGTATCTTTTTGCGCAAGAAAATGATACAATGTTTTCTCTTGGAACAAGATATGACATAGAACACATAATGCCGTATAGTGGATATAATCTTCAGGCAATTAGAGAAGATGCGGAAATTGATAGTGAAGATGAGTTCTATGCATTTGTAAACAAGTTGGGCAATAAGATAATTCTTGAAGAAAAGATTAATAGAGCGTTAGGGAATGAATGGTTTAGAACTAAAGTTTCAACAAAACTTGAAAACAAAACAGGTTATATTGATAGTAAATATCCAATTGCTCGTGCATTAGTGTCTGAATATCAAAGTAAAAATAAGCCGCACTGGAAGAAAGGTGATATTTTAGTTGCTACTGAGAAAGCAAGCGATAGAATTGTTAGATTTATATTTGGCAGTTAATTATAATGAAATATATTTAGAAATTCGATTAGGAGAAACAAATGGACAAAGTTTTAATTGATATAAAAAAGCTATATATAAATTGGATAATGTATTTCTCGTTATTTTGCTAAAAGATAGAACAACAGGTAACAGATTTAAAAACGTTTCTGTTGGATTTACAGTTTGCGGAACTGAAAGACCGTATAAGCAACACAATTAACTGGTCTGAACAGCGAATTATAAATCAATTGGCACAACTTTAGACACACATGCGCTGTTAAATTTCTATATGAGGTTATGAAATGACTAATAAGCAAAAAAATCTTGATATACTTGAAGGCTCATTAGACGCAGAGGTTCTTAATATCCTTTTAAGTGATAAAACAACTAACAAAAATATAATATGGGCAACAAACAACTATGAGAGTTTAGGCGAGGAATATAAATTTCATTCGCCTATTTTGGCTACTGCAATAACAGGAAATAACGAAAGAATTATAAAACCGAGAGCAGATAAAGAAAGAAGTATACAAGTGTTGCGTTCGCGAGAAAAAGCAGAGGTTTTTACTCCATCTTGGGTTTGCAATGCTCAAAATAATTTGGTTGATAATGCTTGGTTTGGCAAGGAAGCAAAGAGATTTAATACCGAAAAGGATTGTTCTTGGGAAACTAACTACTACAAAATCAGATTTCCTGAGAGTAAGACTTGGCAAGATTATGTAAACGCAAATCGAATGGAAATGTCTTGCGGAGAAGCTCCCTATCTAACAAGCAGATATGATATGGTATCAGGCAAGTATATAACCGTCAAGCGAAGAATCGGATTACTCGACAGAAAACTCCGCATTGTAAGTGAGAATACAGAAACGCAAAAAGATTGGAATTTATGGGCGGAGAAAGCGTTACAAAGCATTTATGGGTTTGAATGGCAAGGGGATAATATTCTTCTTGCAAGAGAAAACCTTTTATATGCAGTAATTGAGAGTTTTTTCGAGAAGTTCAAAAAGATGCCCGATAAAGCATTTATTTTGAAATGTTCCGACATTATCGCTTGGAATATATGGCAGATGGATGGAATGAAGTATGTAATCCCCGACTCTTGCCACGATGAAATTTCAGAGCAAATGGCATTTTTCGATTCGGATGACAGAGAGTCCGAACCGTGTCCCGGTTGTAAATATAACAGACCGCATGACCACAATGGTATAAAAGCAACCATTAAAGATTGGGAAACAAACGAAGTGATATGTTTTGTCGATTTGATAAAAGGAGGAAATCTTTATGGATAATTATAAACCTACTGCGAGTTATAATTTAATATATGTATTTGCAATTCACGATGAAAGACATAAAGGTATTCTTAAAATCGGCAAGGCTTCTCTTGATTCACATTCAAGTTGGAAACAACTTCCTCCGAACTGTGAGGAATTAAATATTGCTGCGCGTAAACGCATTGACCAAGAAACAAAAACGGCTCTTGTCGAATATGAATTGCTCCATACTGAGTTGGCAATACAAAGGTTGGTTATGAGTGATGGAGAAGTACAAACAAATTCATTTATAGACAAAGATGTTCACAAGGTGCTCTACAACTCACATTATCGTAGCGTAAAGTTTATGGAAAGCGGTCTTGAAAGCGAATGGTTTGAGGTGGATTTGGATATTGTAAAATTAGCTATTGAAGCCGTAAAAGAAGGTAAGCCGTTGATATTGCCGGGTATTCAAATGGAACCGTATAACAAAAAGAAAACTATAGAGTTACGAAAAGAACAAGACGAAAATGTAAAGAAGACAATAAAAATTTTTGAAACCTATGATGAAATGCTATGGAATTGCAAAATGCGTTATGGTAAAACCGTAACCGCTTATGAGCTTATCCGTAGGCAGAATTATCAAAAGGTTATTGTTGTTACGCATAGACCAGCGGTTGAAGATGGCTGGGACTCTGACCACGATTTGATTTTTGACAGAAATAAGCATAGATTTGAAATAAAGAAAGCAGGCTCAACAGATATATTCAATGCGGCTATTGATGAAGAAAATGACAGAGTGTTAGCTGAATTAGTTAATTCAGGTGTGCCATTTACATACTTTGCCTCTATGCAAGATTTAAGGGGTTCTGCTCGCGTAGGTGGTAAATTCAATAAGAATAACTTTATCTTTGATACAAAATGGGATTTGGTTATCATAGACGAAGCGCACGAAGGAACACAGACCGAGCTTGGAGATGCCGTCATTGCAAATTTGAGAAAAGACGGAACAAAACTTTTGCTTCTTTCAGGGACTCCGTATAACATTATGGAGGGATTTGATGACAACATTTATAGTTGGACTTATGTTGACGAACAGAATGCAAAAGCAAATTGGGATAAGAAACATCCAAATGAGAAAAATCCTTATGCCGAGCTTCCTACAATGAATATCTTAACCTTTGATTTATCTGAGAATTTGTCTGCCTCGTATAGGTATGTTACTGAGGACTCTGCATTTAATTTTAGAGAATTTTTTAGAGTATGGACTGGAGATTTGGAAAAAGATTTTAGACCAATTTCTGAAGGAGCAAATATTGGCGATTTTGTACACGAAAGAGATGTTGTTTCTTTCCTTGACCTAATTACAAAGAAAAGTGATGAAACAAATTATCCCTTCTCTACAGATAATTACAGAGATATGTTCCGCCACACGTTTTGGCTTGTTCCCGGAGTTAAAGAAGCAAAAGCGCTCAGTGTTTTATTGAAAAAACACGATGTTTTTAAAAACTTTTATGTGGCGAACATTGCCGGAGATGGCGATGAAGAACAACAATACGATACAGCATTAAAGCTCGTTAAAGATAACATAAAAGAACATCCATATACCATAACTCTATCGTGTGGGAAACTTACCACAGGCGTAACAGTTAAAGAGTGGACAGGTATTATGATGCTTTCAGGTTCCGCATCTACATCAGCAAGCGGATATATGCAAGCTATTTTTAGAGTACAATCACCCGGTTGCATAGATGGTAAACAGAAAGAAAATTGTTATGTGTTTGATTTTGCACCTGATAGAGCATTAAAGGTTATTGCAAATGTACATAATTTATCCGTCAAGGGCGGCGGTTCTGATGATACAGAAAAGGTAAAAATGGGCGAATTTCTAAATTTCTGCCCCATCATTTCTGTAGAGGGTACGGTTATGCGTAAATATGATGTTGACGAAATGATGCGTCAAATTAAGCGCATATCCGTTGAACACGCCATCAATAGCGGATTTGAAGATGAAACTATTTATAAAAAAGATGTCGGTATAAACATGGATGAAAATGATGCTGAAATCATAAGACAGTTAGTTAATGTTGTTACTCCGCAGAAAAAAGGTAAAAAGAAAAACGAAGTTGTTGTAAACCAAAAAGGTATGACCGGAGAGGAATATAAAAAGGCAGAACGTGCAAAGAAAAAGCCGAAGCGCGAACGTACCCAAGAGGAAGAAGAACTTCTTAAAAGAATGAAGGAACTTCGTGAACAACAAAAGAAAATTACAGACCTTTTGCGTGCAGTATCAATCCGTTTGCCACTTCTTTTCTATGGTGCAGATGCTGACATTACAGAGACAATCCACCTAAAAGACTTTGTTAAAATAGTCGATGATGAGTCGTGGCAAGAGTTCATGCCAAAAGGTTTACGAAAAGAGTTATTTATCCAAATCTTAAAATATTATGATGAAGATGTTTTGGTAGGCGCCGGACTTCGTATTAGAAAAATGGCAAAAGCAGCTGATGAAATGTTACCGACTGTAAGAGCAAAGAGAATTGTTGAAATTATCGGCAAATTCAAAAATCCGGACAAGGAAACAGTTTTGACACCTTGGAGAGTTGTAAATATGCACCTTGGTGAAAGTTTAGGTGGATATAATTTCTTTGATGATACATATATAAACGAAATTGAGGAACCGCGTTTAATTGAGCAAGGTGATATTACTGCGGATATTCTTTTGAATACAGAAGCAAAAATATTGGAAATGAACTCAAAGAGCGGTTTATATCCTCTATACATGGCATATAGCCTTTATATGATAAAGGTGTCGGGTAAAGAAAAAGATTTATCCTTTGACGAAGCTCAAAGACTGTGGTTTGAAACTCTTGAAAATAATATCTTTGTTTTATGTAAGACTAAAATGGCTCGACTTATAACAACAAGAACGCTTGCAGGATATTCAGGTAAAACTGTTAATGCAATTTATTTGACAAAATTGCTTGAACGAATGCAAGATAAAGATAGGTTTACAAAAAAATTAACAAATCCAAATACTTGGAATAAAGGCGGTGATAGAATGAATTTTGATGCAATAGTTGGCAATCCTCCGTATCAGGAAAGTGCAGAAGGTACTGTCAATGATAAGCCTATATACTATCATTTTATGGATGCAGCGTTTAATATATCTGATAAAGTAAGTTTTATTACTCCTGCACGTTTTCTTTTTAATGCTGGAGCAACTCCAACGAGTTGGAATGAAAAAATGCTTTCTGATGAACATTTTAAAGTTATTTACTACACATCGAACAGTACAGATGTTTTTCCGAATGTAGATATAAAAGGCGGTGTGGCAGTAACTTATAGGGATGCTAAGACTGACTTTGGTAAAATAGGTATGTATTGTCCATTCCCAGAATTAAATAGTGTAAAAGTAAAAGTATGGAAAACTTGTAAAGAAAGTTTGTCGAAAATCGTTTTGAATAGAGGGCAGTATAGATTTTCGGACAAGGTTTATATTGAACATCCCGAAGAAATGAAGAAAACTCCTGACCGCAGAATCTCAACAAGTGCATTTGAGCGTATGCCAAAACTGTTTACTGAAACCAAGCCAAATGACGGCAAGGAGTATATTCAAATGTATGGGAATTATAATAATATCAGAGTTTATAGATGGTTTAGAAAAGACTATCTGTCGCCGATAGAAAATCTATATAAATATAAAGTAATGTTTCCCAAGGCAAATGGTAGTGGAGCAATAGGGGAAGTTCTTTCTACGCCGTTAATTGGCACGCCGTTAATTGGCACGCCGTTAATTGGCTATACAGAAACATATATTTCTGTAGGAGCAACGGATTCTGTTAAAGAAGCAGAAGCAATTTTAAAGTATGTAAAATCTAAGTTTGCAAGAGCTTTATTAGGTATTTTAAAAGTAACTCAAGATAATACAAAAAAAGTTTGGGAATTTGTTCCGCTTCAAGATTTTACAGACAATTCTGATATTGATTGGTCAAAGTCTATACCTGATATTGATAATCAACTATATGCTAAATATGATCTAAGCAAAGAAGAAATCGAATTTATAGAAACAAAAGTAAGCCCGATGGAATAATGAGGTGCGATATGGAAAATAAAGGTGTAATATTGTAGAAAAAATCAGGCGAGGGGCATAAAGCACCTCGCCGCTTTTTTGGATTTGCAGTTACAAGTATAATCGTCTTATGAGTTTTGCCATCTCTTTAAATTCTTTTTCTGTTTCTTGTACCAACTGAATATTATCATTATTTCTTTCAGCCACACGATTAATTTGATTTAAATTATTGCTAATGGCAAAAAGTTCGCTTGTAATTTTTCCGTAATTCTCATCCGGCTTTGGTCGTAAAATTCTGTCCTTTTTTCGTTTTGATAAAAAAGTGCGGACAATAGCAGATGCCGTCAATCCGGTCATCTCTTTTAATTCATCTAATTTCTTTTTTTCATCATCTGTTAAGTGGATATGTATTCTGTGCTGTCTTGTTCTCATAAATTCTCATCTCCTTACATTGATATTTATAACGGGGTTGCAGGGGGTGTCCCCAGCCAAGCGGTATTTGTGCGGACAAATGCTATGCTTGCCGCATATGAAACATATTAACAATATATCAGATTTTCTTTGACGATTTCTTCTGCGGCTTGGCGAAAGTTATTCATCAAACCTATCCATTTCATTGGTGATGCAGCTTTCATATTTTCATCAACATTTTCTGCGGCAGCCATTTTCTTTACATATTTGTCAACTGTTTGTCTTGCTGTTTCTTCAATTTCTAACAAATGCTTGTCTAATTCTCCCGTAAGAAGTAAAGCGGTATAAATTGAATTTCTGTGATTTTTTAGAAATGCCTCCCGCATTCTGCCATATTTTCCAATGTCCATACTCTCATTTTTAACTTCTAAATCAGGGATTAAGTAATCTCCTGCTTGTCTGTAAGTTCCACCTATCTGCTCAAAGTTAGATTTCATAATATAAGTTCCTCCTCAGTTTTAATTTGGTAATCATAGTTTATATTATTTCTGTAAATACTGCAAAAAAATTATCGTTCCATATTTTTATTTCTGCGCTTATACCAATTTTCAAGCAAGCGCATAATGGTATCTTCCATTTGCCTTTGAGAATAGTTTTTTGGAAAATACCGCCGTATTTTTCCATTATCAAAGTTTAATTTCAATTTTTCAGGTTTTTCCTCCTGTAAAATAGCCTCAATTACTTCCGGCAGAAGTTTATTATTATCCGCAAATTTTCGTATTCTTTTCGCTTGTGAAATTGATGGTGCTGTTTGTTCATATTTTATTGCTTTAAACGTTTCTGCTTGTTGCTTTGCAGATAAATACGATAATTCAACTGCAGCATTCAGTGCGATTTGCTTTTGGTCTACCAAATCAAGAATAGGAGTAATTAAATTGGTTAAACGGATATATCTTTGGATTTGTCTTCCGCTTTCAGCTACATCTACTCCAATAATATTGGCACTTTCTAACTTCCCGACAAATTGTCGGGAAGTTAAATCCATTCTCTTTCCCTGTCGTTTCATAGCCTCTAATTTTAATTTGTATGCAAAGGCTTTTTCGCTTGGCAATATATTTTCCCTGTGTAAATTACTATCTACAAGAAATATTGCGGCATTGTCATCATTAAGTTCTCGAATTTCGATGGGAATATCCTCTATTCCTGCAAGATTACACGCCTGCACTCGTCTGTGTCCCGAAAGTATTTCATATCCGCCATCCTTGTGCGGTCTGACTACTACAGGAGAGAAAAGCCCGTTTTCAGATATGCTCTCTGCAAGTTCATTCATACTTTCATCCATAAGCACTTTATAAGGCTGTGCCTCATAAGGTTTCAATTCTGTAATATTAACTGTTTTTATCATCGTTTGTTACCTCCGTATAAATCGTGATTTACTGTTGTTCTAAAAAAATTATCCATTGTTTCATCGGCTCTAAAAATAGTTGTAATTAAAAATGCCCGTATATTACGGACATTAGAAGTATTTTGTTTTAGAGCCATATCAATATATTCAATGTGTTCAGCTTTGATTTTCAAAAATTTACTTTTTACTGCCTCAATAGGATAGTCCTGCTTGTTAATTCGTATTGTCGGCGTTTTGCTGCATACCGTATCAACCATAATAGCCACTATTTCATCAAGCCAAGACTTATTATATTGATTACAAATAATGTCATATTCAATATTTGATTTAATCATATCCTCGCATCGAATACGCTCCGCTTGCCAATCATCTGTACTGACATCTGTGGCTTCGATAGATTTGATATGATTATTTTCAATCTTATTCAAATCAATCTTATTTATATTATTATCATTAGGGTCTGTTTTGCCGACTTCTTGAGGTCGATTTTTAAGATTTCTAAAAGTCGGTTTTCCCGACCTCTGCAAGTCGATATTTTCGGCTTCAAAACATTTAATGCTCATAACATAAATTTTTGCTGGCTTTCCCAAACCTTGCCTTTTGCGTTCAATCAAACCAACTCCCGTTTTGGTATCAAGTTCAGAAAGTAGTTTCATAGCCTTATCCCTGCCACAGTTTAACTGTTCGCATATATCCTTAATAGTAAAATAAATATAGACTTTGTTTTCTTCATCTAACCAATTATTTTTTAAGGATAGTCCCATACGGTCAAGTAATAAACCGTAAAGCAATTTTGCATCGGTAGATACAGAATTAAATTCGGGCGCTATAATTAACACTTTTGGTATTCTGTAAAAAGTAAAAAGGTCGGCATTTTCGCCGTAAATATATTCAAATCTCATTAGTAATGCTCCTTTCTTTGCCTTTATAAGCATAAAAAAGAAACACCGGTTAAAGTGTTTCTAAGAAAATCATCTTATGCTGATATACCTACACGCACCGTTATTGGCGGTTTGTCCCTCGCATTTTTGGTACTTGAATTTTTATTTGTGTTGTATTTTGGAGTACGCTTATATAGTGGAAATTCCCGCAAAATCAAGACTTTTTGAGTATCAAGAGCATTTTGAACACGATGTAGGTACCGAGGAATAGGGACGTAGAGGTTATCAACTAAAAAAGTACCGTTCATACTCTGAACGGCACTATGGTTTTATATATTTTGGTATTTTCGGGAAAATAGTTATATCAAATTCATCAACAGGACCGTTGCGCTTATTACGATTGTTTTTTGTATATACTATTTTTTCGAGAACTTCTTTGAGCATATCGTTTTTTGCCTTAGGAGTAGGTAACTCGTGATAGACTTCTAATAGTTTTTCAACTTTAGGAATAATACATTCTATATTTTCCTCACGAGCAAGCTCTGTTTGTAGTTCCTGTTCTAAAGTAGATATAATGCTTTTTGTTTCGTTTATGCGTTGTGATACTGCTCGGGAGCGTTCAAGAAACATATCGGTATCATAAATGTTTTGTTCGAGAAGGTCGTGTGTTCTGTCTAATTGTTTATAGAGGGTGTCAAGTTCAGTTTGATTTTTTTTGAGCGCTTTTCGTTTGATTTCACTTTGTGATATGTATTCATTATGTGTATTTTCTATATCCCATTGCAGTTTATAACCGTCAAGCCATTCTTCAAGAGCTTCTAAAATTCGTTTTTCGACAATATTTAATTGTGAGCTGACATTATTGCAGGAAGTAGCTGCACACATTAAAGTATCTGGGTATTCTCTTTTATAGTATGGTCGTCGTACCATATGCCGCCCGCATTTCCCACAAATTACTATACCGCTTAATGGGTTTTTAACGGTGTTCTTTTCGCCAATAGGACGGGGAGGATTGCTATTTATATATTCTTGTGCAAGGTTAAATGTCTCCTCTGATATTATAGGTTGATGTAGCCCTTTAGAGTAAATGCAATCTTCTTGTTTAGCTCGTGGGCGAGATGTAACTAATTGGCCGTCAATCATTTTCTTTTTTGCAGGTCGCCAATTCCAACGAATAATACCAATATATACAGGATTTATAAGTATGTCCCTAATAGTAGCTACGCTCCAATCAGTACCGGTTTTTGTAGGCACTTTTAACGCATTTAAGTGCTGAGCTATTAAGGAAGTACCCAAACGCTTATATGTACCGTCAGCCTGTTGTTTTCCTGTGGTATATAATTCAAATATGAGCCGTATAACATCAGCCTCATCTTCAGCTATTTCAAGTGTCCAGCCTTTATCGTTCTGGAGCGGTATACGTTTATATCCATATGGGGCTTTATTACTTACATACTTACCCTCTTTCACCGAGGCAAGCCGTCCACGTTGTAAACGTCGGTTTATAGTCTTGTACTCGCGGCGGCTCATAAACAAACCAAATTCAAAATATTCTTCGTCAAATTCATTGTTAGGGTTATAGGTTTTTATTGGTGTTATAATCTTCGTATCGCTGAATTTGAATGTCTGGGCAACAATACCCTGGTCTATGGTATCGCCACGAGCTAAACGCTCTACTTCCATAACAAGAACGCCTTTCCATATTCCTTGTTCAACTTCCTGTAACAGGTGCTGCATAACAGGACGAGCGGCTATTGTTTCGCCAGATACTACCTCGCGATATATTTCGGTTATATTTAGATTTAATTTCTTTGCTAAATCAAGTAAAGCCTTTTCGTGTCGGGCAAGTGTTTCACCTTCTCCGCGTGCCTCTGCTTCTGCGTCAGAACGTGATTTACGCAAATATAGACAATATTGTTCTTGTATAAACTCATTTAAGTACGGCAAAGCAGGGTCCTCCTTTCTTTATGAGTGATTTTTATTGTTATTAGAAATGATACGAAGATTTCGTATAAACTCTAACACGCTTTCAGCTTCCTTTATTGTAAGCGTTTTAAACATATTCATCATTTCAGCATATTCATCATCATTTTGTATATTCATAAGTAATCTCCTTTGTGCAATATTACAGCCATTTTACAACAAGATTACAATTTAAAGTGCATTTTGTTGTAAAATAACATACCGTAGTTAGAAATTAACAACAAAATATATTTTAAGACAAACAAACAACCGCCATTCGGCGGTTGTCTTTGGTTGAATTTATTTAATATATATTTTGTCGTATTAGAATTTATAATTTATTCCGCTTTGTTTCATTATTGCATTTGCGGTATGTCGTGATTTTATTTTTGTATCTACTGTAATATGCCGAGAAGTGATAGGACTATACCAAATATCGTGGTCGCCCTTGCCGTGTCGCACAAACGTACATTTATACTGTTTTAAAATATTTCTTACCTTTTTTTCGTATTCAGCCATTAGAGAGCAATCCTTTCCTGTCGTTCAGATAGAAAGGTAAGAGTTGCAGACGAATTGTTTGGTGAATTGAGTTCGAGCAATTCAGGAACTGCAAAACGTATGCGTTCAACAAGTGCGTCAAAAGAACCTGCCTCTAAAACAAGACCGGGTATATCGTCACTTGTAGCAATCCACACGCTGGCTTCGTTATCCCAAATTAAATTTATTGTGTAGTTCATAAAATTCCTCCTCTTTCTTATTATATCATATGTTGAACATAATTAACACGGTAATATTATTTTCCTCTTTGTGATTTTACAAATTCTATATATTTTTTTATTTGTTCCCTTTCATCAGGGGAGCAGTCTTGTAATAGTTGTGAAAATTCATCTTGTTGTTCTGGTGTGGGTGTATCGGTTTTACCGAGTAAATAATCAACAGATACATTGAAATAGTCTGCAATTTTATCAATATGTTTTTTATATGATGCATTCAATCCTTTTTTCCAATCGCTTATAGCTGATTTATTTAGACCAATACTTTTTAAAAATTCTTGCTGAGTTAGACCATTATCGGTTATTAATTTCAATATTCTATCTAAAGTACACAAAATAAATCACCTCAACTTATATATTTTTAACAAATTCCGTAAAATACGAAAATAACGGTTGACTTTCCGTAAAATACGAATTATAATAACAAATGTAAACAATGATATAGCACGAAACAGAAAAACTGTTTCCGTTTAGACCGAGTGCTATCAGTATAATTACATACTGAGGCGGTCAAAGCCGTCAAAAAGTACAAGGGAATAGGAAGAAGCCCTCTCAAAACTTGTTGCTATTCCCTTATATTGTATCATTAAAAGCAACAAATGTCAATTGAAAGGAGGAATATTGATGGCAGTAGCAACGCAAACTCCGCCGTGGGGTATCAAGGTTAAGAAAGTGCTTTTAGAAAAATCTATGAGCATAACTCAGTTAGCCAAAAATTTGGGTTATGACAGAGTATGGGTATCGCAAGTCATTAACGGTAAAAAGCAGAGCGAAGAATTAAAAACTACGATTTGTCATTACTTAGAACTTGATAATGTTTCCTCGTAATAAGAGTATATCACAAAAGGCAGGTGAAATAAATGTCGAGGCAAGTTACAGTAGCGGGAGATAACAGGTATTGTCAAGCACGTTTACGGGCGGCAAAGTTCAATGAAGAGTTTTCAAACAGGCGAACAGCGGTAGAACATTTACCTGGTGTATCAGAGGACAGCTTGAAAAAATACGAGCTTGGTATAAACAATCCGCCTAATAGTGTTGTAGCACTTATGGCAGACGCTTATAATGCGCCTGAATTAGTATCTTGGTATTGTGCAAAGGAATGTCCGCTTGGTGCTAAATGCAGAGAGGTTGAGGATGCTCCTGCGGAACGTATTTTTGTAAGACTTCAAAATGAGCTGCCTAAAGTAATGGAGTCAATGAACAATCTTGCTAAAATTATGGACGATGGAAAAGTAGACCTCAGCGAAATTATGCTATTACAGCAGATTAAGGATAATTTTATTGAAATGTACAGACGAATGGCTGATGTTTTAACGGTGATTTATAAAGCTGAAAGGTCAAAAGAATTTTAGCATAGGACAAATTTCATTCAAAGTATATTGAGGTAGGGGGGTGATAAGTATGAGCGATACTGTGGCAGTCAATATCGTAAAGGACTTTCGTATAGGTAATACGAGGGTAAGAATTGCAACTGATTATTGCAGCGATAAAACATCAGATGAAATTAACCTTATATTGCAAAGGATAAGCAGGGGCGCATTACAAAGTTTTTCTGCCGACAGAATATAAAATTTAAAAATTCCAATATATCAGTAGAAAGGAGGCTTTAGGATTGCAAACACACAGGACAAGCCTATTAAGTTATAAAACAAAAGAGAGCGTGACGCTTAATGCGAACACACTCCCACAACCATAATTTAAGTATATCACAATAATAATGTGGTGTCAAGACGGCTTGCGGGTATATTTAAGCCGTTCCGATAATCAATGAGTTCCCTTTTACCCCCCATCTTTCTGAAAATTATACCTCGGAACGGTTTACATATATCTGCAAGCAAGTAGAAAGGAGTGAGAAAAATGATGTACAATCCCTGTCCGAATTGCGGCGCAAATCTTGACCCTGGCGAGGTATGCGACTGTGAAAAGAAAATAAGTAATTTATTAACGGCAGATACGTTGGAAGTAACTGAAAAAGTATCTAAACTACAAAAGGAGTGATAGCTATGCTGCGTCTTATTGGTTTTATTATGGTTATATCAGCACTGATAGTATTAGTTTATATACAAATTAAAAACTATCAAAAAATGCGTATGACAGCGCATATAGAACGTGTTGAGAGGCGGGAATATAATAGTTTAAAATTGCGTTTCCGTATATGGCAGTTTGAAACCGATTACTTGACAAGAAACATCATAAAATATAAGCCCAACGCAAAGATAACGTGTAAAAACCCATTATATCAAGAAGTTTTTGTTGCAGGTATAACAGGAAATAGGCAGAAAGGAGAGATGAAAAATGGACAATTTTGTAATTGCTGATATTGTAGCGATACTTGAACCATTAGATGGTGGTGGTACCGTGTATGTAAATGGAAATGAAAATTTTGAAATCAAATTAGGTTGTAAAGATGGCAAACCGTATGTTGATTTTGTAGAAAAAAAGACCGTATGAGCGGCAACTCAAAACGGTCAAAGCAAACAAGATATATAAAATATCTTTTTGTAATTCTATCACAGAAAGGAAGATTTGTCAAATGATTTATGGAAATAATGACCCGATGGCATTATCGGCAATGGAAGACGACCATTACAGAGAGATGGAAGAATGTGAGCCGAGAAAATGTTTTACCTGTCCAGAATGCGGAGAATCAGTTTTTGAGGACGAACGATATTACATATTTGACGGAAATGTAATATGTGATAGCTGTATGGAAAACCACGCAAGGACAGCAGTATGGGAGGGGATATAATGAGCGAAGTCGAGAAAATCAAAGAGGAAGATGTGACTGTATTGGACGCTCCTGTATTTGATGAATTAAGCCTTATCACTGTAACTCAATTGCCGATTATCGAGGAACAGCTTGAACAGTTAAAAAACATCATAGATGAACGGACAAAGATAGCTGTATCGCTGGAGGTTACAGAGGATAACAGGCAGATTGTTAAAAAATTAAGAGCTAATCTGAATAAAGAAAAAAAGGAGCTTCAAGCCCAATATAAGCAGGCTCTTGAAAAAGTTACAGCCCCGTTAGAAAAGGTACAGGCGAAATTCAAAGATTGTATAAGCGGCTATGATATAGCAGACAAGGAGCTAAAAGAGAAAATTGCTCTTCTCGAGGACGCACAGAAAGAAATCAAGCGTTTAGAAGTAACAGAATACTTTGACGAGTATGCACAGTCAAAAGACATTGATTTTCTTACTTTTGAGGATTTAGGTATCAATGTTACGCTGTCGTCAAGTGTTGCGTCATTAAAAAAGCAAATATCCGCTTTTCTTGAAAGAGTGGTTGCAGACCTGAAAATGATTGCCACACAAGAGGACGAGGACGAAATCCTTGTTGAGTACAAGAAAAGCCTTGACGCTTCAAACGCTATAACAACCGTTAAGGAACGGAAGAAGCGCATTGAGGAGGAAAAGGCTCGTAAAGAAAAAGAGGCGGAACGCAGGGCAAGAGCAAAGGCGGCGGAACAGGCAGTTGTTAACGCAGTAGAGGAACAGGAACAAATTTCTGATGAATTGCCGTTCCCTGAGGCTGAGGAAGGTTATATACCGCCTGAAGCTCAGGCAGAACCGCTTGAAGCGCCTGCCGTTCAAAATACGGACAAAAAGTTGAAACCATATACTTATACTTTTTCATTTACGCATTATGATTATTCAGCGCAAGAATCGCTGGAAAAAGTAAAAGCATTTAAACCAGAACTAATTAAATTTATAGAAACCTGCTAAGTAAAGTCAATAGGTAAAATGAAAAAAATAATATTTTTTTACGGATAGAATTATGCACAGCAAACAGAGATAGTCAATGACTATCTTAAAAATAAACAATGATTGTTAAACGTTGCTGCCGAAAATCGATTGGTTGTCAATGTTTCTGTACAATTCAGTTACACGGGCATAATAGATTTTTAAAAATTTGTTAAGTCCTGCGATATTGTAGTATTTAGCCGGATGACCTTCTGCCTGCTTCTTCAGCATATAGTCATATACAGCGCAATCCTCTGTAGGTTTCTGCT
>VIQV01000013.1 GCA_010206265.1 Lachnospiraceae bacterium MD329 | reverse complement strand
CCACTTTCCACCCAACAGTTCACCCCGAAGGGATCACAAATGGGTTTCTCGTTCGACTTGCATGTGTTAGGCACGCCGCCAGCGTTCGTCCTGAGCCAGGATCAAACTCTCGATTAAATGGTTATCTAAAACACTTTCGTGTCTTACATACTCGATTGCTTGTTAGCTCTAATTACTAACTGACTTTTCTTCGTAATTATATCCGAATTTCTGTCATAAAAAACTCTTTTTATTGACTGGGAGTGTTTTTTTAAACACTCGCACTTGCATCTGTTCATCTTTCAATGTACATGCTGTATATGATGTGCYGTAACTTGTACAAGCTCATCAGCGACAGCTTATTTATATTACCACATWTATTCTCCTTTGTCAACTCTTTTTTTTATTTTTTTTGAATTTTTTTATAAAAACTTATTTTAGCGCAAAAAATGCGATTTCAGCTATGTCGGTTACCGCAATTTATATCATTTATTCTTAAAAATTCTACTATTTTATCTATCGCTGTAAAATCATCTGTATCTTCCGACAATATATTCACTATTTCAGCAAACATAAATACAGTTTTATCCAATGCAAGCTTGCTCAAATCTTCGCCGCTGATATTTATTTTTATATTATTGAATAATTCTTCCTTCTTTTCGTCCAATACTACTGTTAAAGCCCCTTCAAGAATTTCATTCAGAAATCTCATAAATCCCTCTGCCCCCTTTTAGTTGTTTTGATAACTTAATAGTTATCACACCGCAAATTATATCACTTCTATAATAAAATGTCAATATAACAGATTAGTTATCAAAAGGAGGTTCGTTCACTTGAGCAATTACTACAAGCGCCTTCGTGACTTACGCGAAGACCACGATTTGACTCAGCGTGATTTGGCAAAAATATTAAAAATGAAACAGCCGCAGTATTTCAGATATGAAAAAGGATTCTGCGACATACCTACCGACGTATTAATCTTTCTCGCTCAATTCTATAATGTATCCACCGACTACATTTTAGGTTTAACAGATAATCCGCAGCAAAAAAACTGACCATTCGGTCAGTTTTTTTCTACTCTTTTAAACGCTGTCTTTATCAACTCTTCACCCAAAATCATATTTTCACTAAACGGATTAATTACAATCGCACTTACAGGATTATCTTCATTCGCTGCAATTTCAAGGCACTGGTCAAATTTAAATCTCAAAATAACACCTGACGGTGACTTCTGGGTCATTGCCTTTTCATCTGTAAACAAAGGAAGAAAAATCTTTTTATCCTGCGCTGTAAGCAATGCAGGATTTAATACCGCGTCTTTTTTCAATTTCATCTGACCGTCTACTTTTTCAAATGGTTCCTTCATATTTGACACGGACGGAGCTAAAAACTCCTTACCCGGTAATAACTTAAGAACTTCAAATAGTGTTTCCTGCGTTTTTTTATCCTTAAAATCGTCTATTTTAGATTTTAGTATCTCCATTTCAAGGTTTATATTCTGTTCACCCATAGGCTCTTTTGGTTCATCAGCAGGTTCATTGTCACCTGAGATAAGTTCATCATACGCTTTGGAAATATCATCTTTTAAAACGTCATTTTGCTCTTTAGGAGCGTCAGTCTGCGGATTATCCTGTTTTTTCTTTTTAAATATACCCATAACAATTCCTCACTTTTCTATATTTATTAAATTTTACACCTGCGGTATTATTATTGCCGCAACAATATATGCCAATACGCAGGTACCAAGCGAAACGCAGGCCAGCACTACCGCAGCCAGACGCACAATGGTTGAATCAATATTAAAATATTCTGCCAATCCGCCGCATACACCGCAAATCATTTTATCAACAGAACTTCTGTACAATTTCTTCATTGTTATACAACTTCCTTTCTTTGTCAAGAATATAATAAGTCTATATCGCTATTATTTAAGTATCTTATAATATTATGCTACATATAATATTATTTGTCAAGAAAATATATTTTTAATTTAGATATTGCAAACCACAGCTTATTTTGATATAATATATTGGTAAATATTTTTAGAAAGAGAGGTTTTCCAAATGAAAATTGCTTTAATTAACGAAAATAGTCAGGCTGCTAAAAATTCAATCGTGCTTGAAACCCTTAAAAAGGTTGTTGAACCTTTAGGTCACGAGGTATTCAACTACGGTATGTATTCTGCTGACGACGCAGAACAGCTGACATATGTTCAGATTGGTATTCTTGCTGCAATCCTTTTGAATTCAGGCGCAGCAGACCTTGTTATCACAGGCTGCGGCACAGGCGAAGGCGCTTGTCTTGCTTGTAACTCATTCCCCGGCGTACTTTGCGGTCACGTTGTTGACCCAACAGACGCTTATCAGTTCACACAGGTAAACAACGGTAACTGTATCGCTTTACCATTTGCAAAAGGCTGGGGCTGGGGTGCTGAATTAAATCTTCAGTACGTATTTGAAAAGCTGTTTGTTGAAGAATGGGGCGGCGGATATCCAAAGGAAAGAGCTGTTCCTGAACAGAGAAACGCTAAGATTCTTAACGAGGTTAAGAAAATCAGTCACAGAGATTTACTTGAAATTCTTCCTCAGCTTGATCAGGATCTTGTTAAGGGCGCTGTTGCAGGCAAGCAGTTTAAAGACTTATTCTTTGCAAACGCTAAATGCGATAAGATTAAGGCTTATGTAGAGACTCTTGTCGGTTAATTAAGTTTTTAAGAATTGTCGCAAAATTGTGCGGCAATTCTTTTTTATAGATAAAAGCGGCATATATAGTAAATTAAAGCTTGTGAGGTGATTTAAATGGTAATGTTCTTACGTTTTAAAAATAGTTTTATGCACTTCGATATTCAGAACTATTTAATAAAGGAGAATTGATATGATATTCCAAGACAATATACTTAAAGAGTATTTAAAAAATGTATATTTTATAACAGGTACGCCGTGCGGAGGGAAAACTACTGTTTCAAGAGCGTTGGCAAAAAAACATAATTTTATCATTTATGATGTTGATGAGCAGTTTCCTGTACACCAAAAAATAGCCGATTCAAAATTTCAGCCCTCAATGACTAAGAGCTTTAAAAATGCAGATGAATTTTTTTGTCGCCCAATTGAAGAATATACTAAATGGTTAATTAATAATACAAGAGAACAATTGGATTTTGTAATACTGGATTTAATTCGTCTTTCTCAAAATCAAACAGTATTGTGTGATTGCCATCTGACCATAGAGGCGGCTGACAAGTTGACAGACGTATCAAGAGTTGTATTTTTAATAAAAAATCCTTCAAATCTTATTGAAGATTATTGTAATCGTGCAGACCATCAAAATTTTAGTGATTTTATCAACAGTAGTACTAATGTTGATGATGCAAAACTGACTGCTAACAGAACATTAAAAAATATAAATACAGAACACTATCACAAAATTAAAAATAGTCATTATTTTTGGATTGAAAGGAATGAAAACAGCACTGTTGAAGAAACTGTATATAAAGTAGAGCAACATTTTCATTGGTGACAGACATTTATTGCCGCACAAAGTCCAATTAATCAATCAAAAACAAAAAAGCCGATAGAATCAAATCTATTGGCTTTTTGATTTGTTTTATTTCAATTTTTTAAAATAATCTCTCGTTTCCTTTGCGACTATACCACCGAGCGCAATAAGCGCAATTACATTCGGTATTGCCATAAGACCATTAAATATATCGGCAATTGTCCATACTGCTTTAACCGTCAAATACGGACCGATAAATACAGCAAGCACATAAATCCATCTGTAAACCTTTACGAGAGATTTATTTCTGTTTGAAAGATATTCAAGACATCTCTCACTGTAGTAATCCCAACCGAGAATCGTTGTAAACGCAAAGAACGTCAAGCATACCATAAGAACAAACGACGACACAACCGCAGGGAACGGAAGTCCTGACTGAAATGCGTCAGTAGTAATAGCAACTCCTTCCAGACCCTCTTTTGCCCAAGAACCTGCAATTACAATTGAAAGACCTGTCATTGTACAAATAATTATTGTATCAATAAAAGTACCTGTCATTGACACAAGACCCTGACGAACAGTATCTTTTGTTTTAGCCGCCGCTGCCGCAATAGGCGCACTTCCCAGACCGGCCTCATTTGAGAAAATACCACGTGCAACACCTTTCTGCATAGAAGCCATCATTGCTCCAAGCACACCGCCTGCCATTGCTCTTATACTTGAAATACCGTCCCCGAATCCAAACGCTCCCTGAACTATCTCAGCAACCGCCGCTGGTATCTTTGTGATATTGCACAAAATCAACATCAGCGCAAACAAAACATATAAAACTGCCATAAACGGTACAACTACCTGAGATACTTTTGATATTCTCTTTATTCCGCCGATTACAACAAGCGCAGTACAAAGAGTAACAATAATACCTATTATAACCACTGACCAAGAATAGGAATTACCGCCTATTGTGAAAGCCACATTTGTGACATTCGGGTCAAAGAAATTCTGAACTGCAGAAGAAATACCGTTTATCTGAGTAATTGTTCCTATTCCCAGAAGTCCAGCAAAGACTCCGAATATGGCAAAAAGTTTTGCAAGCCATTTCCAGTTCTTACCCATACCGTTTTCTATGTAATAAAATGGTCCGCCGAGAACGTGACCCTCGTCATCTATGGTTCGGTACTTTATTGCCAGAAATCCTTCGGTATATTTTGTAGCCATTCCAAAAAATGCCGCTACAATCATCCAGAACAATGCGCCGGGTCCGCCTGCCGCAATAGCCGTAGCAACTCCGACAATATTGCCTGTACCTATAGTCGCACTGAGCGCCGTACATAAAGCTCCGAAACTTGAAACTTCACCTTCACCGCCCTCTTCATTTTTAACCATAAACTTCAGTGCTTTGCCAAGATGTCTTACCTGCAAGCCTCTAACTCTGATTGTCAGATAGATTCCGGCAAGAAGAATAAGTAAAATCAACGGAGGTCCCCACAAAAAATCGTCAATCTCTACAATAACATCTGTAATTGTCATTAAATTTCATCCTTTCTTTCTGTAAATTACCGTTTAATTTTACCATAGTTCTTATAATCTGTCAACAATTGCGCTATATGCTTTAATAAGCAAAAACCGCGTATAAATACGCGGTTTTATTTGTTTTAGGTCATTGCTGCACCGTCTACGCGAAGTACAACGCCTGTTACATAATCTGCAATATCGCTCGCCAGATAAAGATACGCATTTGCAATATCCACAGGTTCTCCGACACGTCCCAACGGTATACCCGCTGAAATCCGTTCCACCATATCTTTAGGCAGAGCTGCTACCATATCAGTTTTTGTAACTCCCGGAGCAACGGCATTAACTCTTATTTTGTCCTTCGCCAGTTCACGAGCCAAAGACTGCGTCAGTCCGTCTACGGCAAATTTACTCATTGGATAACCGCAGCCCGACGGCTGTCCGTACTTACTAACCATAGAGCTTGTATTAATAATCACTCCGCCGCCCTGCTCTTTCATAATTCTTGCCGCCGCCTGCGAACATACAAACACAGCCTTTATATTAATATCCATAATTTTTGAAAACTCTTCAATCGTGTAATCGTATAAACTTGTGCGTGAGGATATCCCTGCATTATTAGCCAGAATATCAACACTTCCAAACTTGTTCTTTACCGACTCAAAGGATTTTGCCACTTCATCGGGATTACACAAATCAGGGAACATTCCCATTATGCGTCCTTCATATTCCGCAAGTTCATTCATTGCCTTATCCACAGTTTCCTGACGCGAACCTGTAATTGCAACATTCGCACCGTTTTCAAGATATTTTTTCACAATTGCAAGTCCTATACCTCTTGTTCCGCCCGTAACAATAGCTGTTTTGTTCTTTAACATAAATTTACCCTCCTTTACACTATCACAATATTCTATAAGTATTTATATTATTAGTATACCACCCAATACAGAATTAAGCAATAAAAATATCAAAACTACAGCTCAACGTAACAAGTTTACTCTCTTAACTATTTATTTAATTTCACCGACTGATACCAGTCCTCTTTCAAATATTGGACATATCGTATCTCTTTCCCAGCACATAATTTTAAAATAGTTATCAGGTTGTAATTGAAAATCAGTAGTATACGTTAAATTAATATTATTTAATCCCGTACTAAACTCACTAACATACTTTTTCACCTCACGAAGCGCGCCTTTTCCATCATATAATGCCAAATAAACATCAGCAGGCTTTGAATTTGTCAAAGTACTGTTAACATCAAAGAACACCATATACTGTCCGTCTGTAAGTTTACGAATAATATAATGGTCAGCCGATATACCCTCAGACGGTTCAGGAGCTTCCGAACCTATAGTATATTCAAATAATGAAGTTTTCCCATAAGTGTTACCGAGAACAGGCACCGCCTTTATTACAGCTGATTCTGTTATTTCAATCGGTGCATTATATTTAATTCCATTTGTTTTGGGACTGCTTCCGTCTGTAGTATAAAATACATCGTAAAACGGATTGCTCGGTGTAAGCTCAACCTCAATCTTATCAGAGTAATGACCTGATGGTACATTTACAGTAACATACTCCAAATTCAATGTGTAATTAAAGCTTTCCTCTGCAATAACATCACTTCCGTACTTTGCCGCCACTCTCAAATTGGTTGTATCATCCAGTTCAATCGGTTCACTGTACAATATACCATTTACAGCAGGGTCTTTACCATTTGTAGTATAATACAAATCGTATGACGGAATATTACAATCCAACTCTATATTTATAATATTGTTATAACTTCCCGATGCGTAACTTGATGTGATTTCTGCCTCAGGCAGAGTATATGTAAAGCGTTTTGAGGTTACATATTGGTCTTTATATCTGGCAGTCACATACACATCAGCTGTTTTATAAACATCTATGGGAGCAATTCTGTTTCCATATTCTCCGATTACTCTTATTTCTAAATCAATATAATCCAAATCACAGGAAAACTCAAGATTTTTAATAACATCATTATATGAGCCCTCCGGAATTGACGATACTATCTCAGCCTGAGGTAAGGTATATTGAAATGTTTGAACTTCGCTCCATTCGCCCTCATAACACGCAGCAGCTTTTATACTTGTCGTATCATAAATTTCAAATTCTCCCTGATATTTCACCGCGCCTTGGTCTTCCTTTGTCGGGTCACCCCATCCATTTGTAGTATAATATATTTCGTATGGTTTCAGACTGCTTGTTAAGCTCAAAATAAATGGTTTATCATAGCTGCCTTCCTGCACACTCGGAGTAATAATAGGCGAAATACGGTATTCATAATTCAGCGGATCCCCAAATTCTCCGTTAACCTTTGCAGCAGCGGAAATCGTTGTATTTTTATAAATAGGGATTGCTCCTATGTATCGTGTACTGCCTTCCTGACGAGGGTCACTGCCATCTGTAGTATAATATATGTCTGCATTCGCCTCGTCACTCGTCAGTTCTACAGACATCATTTGTTGATATGTTCCCGATTCAACACTTGCCAAAACAGGATAATCTGCCAGATGATATTCAAGCTTATATGTTTTTCTCATATTCCTATTATAACCATTTTCAAGATAAGCAACTACCATAGTATCCTTATCTGTTATGTCAATAGGTTCTGTGTAAAGTTCAAATCCCTCATTTTTTCCAACTACGCAGTAATACAACGTGTACAAATAAAAATCCGGTTCTATGCTAAGCTCAAACGCTCCCTTGTGATTACCCGGGTTGTGGCTCAAGATAATAGCCATAGTGTCATTAGTTTGTGTATTCAAAATAGGATAATGATCATTTGAACCATAAATATCCATCTTCCATATGTAATGAATACGCGGGTCAAGCTTTCTTATCATATCATAGCTTTGAATTTCATTTGTTGTAACTTTCTCAGGTTCATCGCCTGATGTGTATCCGATTCCTGATGAACAATTAATACTTTCTGTATAATAGCTGTTCTCAATCGTTCCTGTATTGCTTCCGCAAATAACACCTTTATACTCAGTTTTGCTTCCCGTATATCCTGAACGATATGCAGACGCATCAACATCCGACGTGCTATAGCAATTCTTTATAGAACCCAAAGAACGTGCCGCTATACCTCCGGCATATGAATTTGCTGTAGCAAAAGTATTTATAACTCCTGTTGCTCTGGCATTTGAGTATGCACGTACAGTTCCTCTTGTATAACAATTCTCTATAGTTCCTGACGAGCCATTGGTTTCTACCAGTCCGCCGGCATAAGCTTGTGCGGTTGCGTCTGACGCCGAAAAGTTTGTTTCCGCCTTTACAGAAGCGTCTACACTGTAGCAACCTTCGATAATTCCACTATTTGTTATAGCAATAACCGCTGAATATGTCATCTCCTTAAAATTTCCATCTCTCTTTTTTATAGAATCTTGTATCGTTGCTTTTATAAATCCAAGATTACGAACATACCCTGTATTTTCTTTAAACATACAACTTCTCAATCCCGTTATTGTATGTCCGCCGCCGTCGTAACCACCGCTAAAAATATCCGCTGTATAATAATAAAATGAGGTCACATCAATATCATCTGTCTGTAAAAAATAACTTTCAGTATAATTCCTGATTTGATTTAGCTGTTCAGCTGTGGATATGAGATATGGAAATTCAGCTGTTCCATCACCGCCGTCAAACACTGTATCTTCTGCCCCTGCATTTATGGCTGCCGCCGTCAAAACTGAAATCATAATTATAAAAGCTAATAAAGAACCTATAATTTTTTTCATATATAAACACTCCTTTGTATGTAAATATTATACTATTTATAAAACAAAAAATAATTTTATCTCTATAATTTAGTATATCATATATTCAGACAAATAACAACACGCATATTTAATATTAACTTATAATAAAAAATCAACAATCCTCTGTAAAAGACTGTTGATTTTTTTCAAATGGTGCGAGTAGCGATATTGGAACAATCCGCCATATCGCATAAACACTATGTTTTTGAATAGTCAATAAACAGTATTAACCTCAAAATTAAATATTTTAAAGATTAAGGATAGCGTTTTTAGGTAAAAACCACAGGTCAAGACTTGTATGAGAGATGTTAAAATTTTTGTTTTTGAGTAGTGTGTTTATATTAGATGTGCAGATTTTGACTGTTATGACTTAAACATAATATATTTATGTGATATAATAAGCTTAAAGATAAATCGAAAGTTGTAAAAAGGAAAAATCATGGAAATTAGATTCAAAGAATACTATGAAAAGCTCCTAAAGCAATTGTCCCTTGATTTCAACTGTACCCTGGCAGATTTACAGACGAAGGAGAATATCATCACATTCTCGGCACTGAATGAGGGGAGAAGAAGCTACAGTCCCGGTAAACCATTCCTGCAAATGGTAACACTTGGAGCGAATACTGTAATTATGGCAGATGAATGCTTACATGGGTTTCTGTACGATTGGAGCAAAAACGTGGAAGGACACCGACTGTTTGAATTTGATAATCTCATGAAACTAAATGGAGAATTGAAGAAGTATGGCTATCAGATGAATCCAACACATCACATGTTCTTACCTTGCTGTAATATCAATGTAGAAGAACACTGCCAAGTGAAGTGGCTTTACGACAGTGAGATTAGACCATTCTACGGTGATCCACGGTTTCCGAATGCGATTGCCTTTCCTACACCATGTCCTGTACGACCCGATAGAATTGTTGTAGTTGCACACGATGGGGACACCATCATGGGTATGGCAGGCTGTTCGGAAGATGCATCGCATTGGCAACAGATTGGAATTGATGTTCTCCCGGATTACCGTTCAAGGGGAATTGGCTCCTATCTTGTGACTCTGTTGAAGAACAAAATTATTGATATGGGTGACATTCCATTCTACGGCACCGCTGCTGCGAACATTCAGTCACAAAACATCGCCAATAACAGCGGATTTAAGCCTGCTTGGGTGGAAACCGAAGCGATAAAGATTGAAGAAGGAAACTGACAACTTCCAATTTGTCGGAAATTTAATAGCACTATTTAGAGTAATCAAATTCGGTTACGAGTCTTCTTCAAAGATTGTGTAAACCTCCAAACAGGTGTATAATAAATACAAAGTTTGGAGGTTTTAGTATGTCAAGAAGAAAAAGAACGCCGGAGGAAATCGCACGCAAAGCAAAAGTGCGGGAGCTGATGCAGGAGTTGGACATCAACGATATGTCGGATATCAATGCATTGTTCAAAGAATTTGTCGGGGACATTTTAGAAAACGGACTGGAAGCCGAGTTGGACGACGAACTCGGCTACAGCAAGTATGATTACCGCAACAAGGACACCGACAACAGCCGCAACGGGCACAGTTCAAAAACGATGAAGACCAGTTTTGGGGAGATAGACATTGATGTGCCGCGTGACCGTAAGGGAGAATTTGAGCCGCAGTTGGTGAAAAAGCAGCAAACCAGCTTGAGCGGGGATATCGAGGAAAAAATACTGTCCATGTACACCAAAGGGATGACAACGCGGGACATTGACGCACATATCCGCGAAATTTATGGATTAGAGGTGTCTGACAGCACTGTCAGCCGAATCACTGACAAGATTCAAAGAATGGCAACAAAGACCGCTTGAAGAGACTTACGCGGTGGTATTTTTGGATGCCATTCACTACCATGTGCGCAGTGATATAATCCCCAAAGAGTAGACACAGTAAATAACAAAACACTGAGGAGGAAAATATGTCGTCAAAAAAATTTAATTTAGAAACAAAGATTAATGCAGTAATGGCATATGAAAGAAATGAGGGTAGCTGGGCAACAATAGCGGCTCAAATTAATGCAAGCAAATATACAGTAAGAGATTGGTGGCATATTTATCAATCTATGGGAGTTGACGGACTTTGTCATGACAGCAGACATAATAAATGGAATGAAGATATTAAACTTATGGCGGTTAAAGATTATCTTTCCGGAACATATTCA
>VIQV01000042.1 GCA_010206265.1 Lachnospiraceae bacterium MD329 | reverse complement strand
GTGCTTGTCCTTTGCAACATCAATACCGACTAAAATCATAAAAACACCTCATTTTAATAAATTTTTGACACTGTTTAGACCCACAGGGACTCTCTGCGATTGTAACCTTGTTCTAAATAAACCGTCATGCGGTATCTAACTGATTAACAACTGTACAAAGAGACTGTGGTTAGAGCCTCATTCAAACCATCAAGTGGTAGGAGGAATTAACTAATCCACAGTATCTAAACACAGTATAGCACATATCCAGAAAAAAGGATATTTAAACTATAACTATATAATACAAGGAGGGAATATGAGGAGATATGGGTTCGTAATGTTAACCTGAAAAGAAAAAACATATGAATTGGCAAATTTGGCACAATATATGATTAATGGAGGATTTAAATATGGTAAAATGGCTTGATAATGCAATATTTTATGAGATTTATCCGCAGTCATTTAAGGACAGCAACGGTGATGGAATAGGAGATTTACAGGGAATAATCGAAAAGCTTGATTATATAAAAGAGCTTGGCTGTAATGCAATTTGGATAAATCCGTGCTTTGCATCGCCTTTTGGCGACGCGGGCTATGACGTGTCCGATTTTTATACTGTTGCTCCTCGTTACGGCACAAATGAAGAACTGAAAAACCTTTTTAATGAAGTACATAAAAGAGATATGCACATACTTTTGGATTTGGTTCCGGGACATACTTCGATTGAGCATAAATGGTTTAAAGAGTCGCAAAAAGATGAAATAAACGAATTTACAAACAGATATATATGGACAGACAGCATATGGAATGTTCCTGCGGATATGGGTAATATTCGCGGTATATCGGAGCGTGACGGGTGTTGTGCGGTAAATTATTTTTCACATCAGCCGGCGCTGAATTATGGGTTCTATAATGTTACAGAACCGTGGCAATATAGCTATAATTCACCTGAAGTCAAAGAAATGCGTGAGGAATTGAAAAATATTATGCGTTTTTGGCTTGGTATGGGCTGTGACGGATTTAGAGTCGATATGGCAATGTCATTGGTTAAAAACGACCCTGATAGTATTGGCACGATTGAGTTATGGCAGGACGTAAGCGAATTTCTGAAGCAGGAATATCCTAAAGCGGCGTTGGTTTCCGAGTGGGGAGAACCTGATAAATCATTGCAGGGTGGCTTTCATATGGATTTTTTACTGCATTTTGGACCGTCGCATTATAACGATCTCTTCCGCTGTGATGAACCGTTTTTCTCAAGAAGAGGAAAAGGAGATATTTCAGGATTTGTAAATAAATATCTTGAAAGCAGAGAAAAAGCAGGAGAAGAAGGATTGATTTGCATTCCCTCCGGCAATCATGATATGGACAGATTGGCAAGGAGACTGCATGGAGATGAATTGAAAATTATCTTTGTATTTTTGCTGTCTATGCCGGGTGTGCCATTTATTTATTATGGTGATGAAATCGGGATGAAATATATTGAAAATATAAAATCGGTTGAAGGAGGATATACCCGTACAGGTTCGCGTTCGCCGATGCAATGGGACAGTACAACAAATGCAGGCTTCAGCAGTGCCTCAAAAGAAAAGCTTTATGTAAAAATTGATGATGATGTAAATCGTCCTACTGTTGAAAAACAGATAAAGGATGATATCTCTCTTCTTAATGAAGTGAAAAAACTGATAAAAATACGTCAGGCCGAAAGTGCTTTGCAAAGTAAGGGCAAGATTGAATTTGTATATGCTGAAAAAAATACATATCCTCTTGCATATACAAGAACAGACGGAGATAGCAAGATACTGGTTATTATAAATCCGTCAGTGTATGAAGCAAAGTTTGATTGCAAATACGAAATAGGAGAAGCAATATATAATTTTGGAGAAAAAGCACGGTATTCGGACGGCAAAATAATTGTATCGGGACAATCAGCGGGCTTCTATGAAATCATATAAAATAAGGAGAATAGATGATTTTATTTATTATTCATTGTGTTTTCTGTAATGAGCAATATATTCTGTCAAGCCAATAAAAGGAGATAAATTATGCATTTAAATATGAGATTTCAAAACGGTAAAGCCAAAGCTCTGACATTGAGTTATGATGACGGAGTGATTCATGATAAACGTCTTATAGATATTCTTAACCGATATGGACTTAAAGCAACATTTAATCTAAATTCAGGTATTTTCGGTCAGGGAAATATAGTCAAAGGCAAAGACAGAGGACGAATGAAATTGGATGAAGCAAAAAATGTATATATAAATTCAGGGCATGAAATAGCTTCCCATACATATACACATCCGTTTATAACCGATTTAAGATATAATGATATGTTATATGAGGTGTTGGAGGACAAAAAGTGTCTTGAAAAAGAATTCGGATGTATAGTAAAAGGATATGCGGCGCCATACGGATGTTGTTCAGACGAGCTTGATGGAATATTAAGAAGTATAGGTATAGTCTATCAAAGAACCGTTGACGAAACATTATGTATGGAATTACCGCAAAATTGGATGCGCCTTCAAGGAACCTGCCATCATAACAATCCTAAGCTTATGGAGCTTGCAAGGAGTCTGGCCAAATGGCAGCCCAACCATACAGACAAATGCCGTATGTTTTATGTATGGGGACACAGCTATGAATTTGATGAGAATGACAATTGGAACGTAATTGAGAATTTTGCAAAGTACATAGGCGGCAGAGATGATATATGGTATGCTGCTAACATTGAGATATACGAGTATGTTCAAGCATTTAAAAACTTACATACTGATACAATGAATAAAATAATATATAATTCATCTGCACTTTCTGTCTGGTTTGAAAAAAACAGAAAGTTATATGAGGTAAAATCAGGTGAAACAATTTATCTTGAGTAGCGGCAAATTTTAAGGAGACAGATATATGAGGAAAACATTTATACTTGACAAGGGTTGGAAAATATCGGAAGAAATAGCTGTGGAGCATAATCGCTCGCACAGTGAGTCATATTCGACGTCAAAATCAGGAGGCTGTGCCGGTCCTGCCTCAATATCATATGACGACAGCACTTGGAATACTCTTGACATACCGCATGATAAAATGTGCGAAACGGGGTTTTCACTCGAAGCATCTCATTCTCACGGCTATAAAAAAGGTTGTGATTTCTGGTACAGAAAAACCTTTAAAATGGACAAGGCATATGAAGGATATCATTTTATGCTCTGCTTTGAGGGTGTGAGCGTGTTTTCTGAAATATATGTAAACGGCTCACTATTGGAGCGGTCATACAGCGCATATTGCGAAATAAATATTGATATCACTGACAGAATACATTTTGGCAGTACTCCTAATGTAATAGCGGTACATATTGACGGTAACGCTGAAGAAGGCTGGTGGTATGAGGGCGCAGGTATTTACAGACACGTCAAGCTATATGCAAAACCGTCGCTGCATATTGCTCATAACGGGCTATGGGTAAAGCCTGTATTAAAGAGTGGTAACGATTGGACTGTCGAGCTTGAAACAGAAATCGAAAATTCTGCATATATTGATGATTGGGCGGTAGTAAACGCATGTATTTCAGATAACGTAAATAAGGAAATTGCAAGTGTAAAATGTGTCGGTGTATGCAAGGAAAATGGAGTAACCACATTAAAATGCAGTCTTGATATAGATAATCCGATGCGGTGGGATATTGACAGCCCGAATTTATATAAGGCGGCTTTTGAGCTTTACAAGGACGGAGAGATTATTGACACTGACGAAACAACCTTTGGTTTTCGTGAATTTTATGTTGACGCAGAAAAAGGCTTTTTCTTAAACGGACGTCATGTACTTATAAAAGGTACATGTAATCATCAGGACCACGCAGGAGTAGGTGTAGCAGTGCCTGATTCAGTACAGTATTACAGAATAAGACGGTTAAAGGAAATGGGGTCAAATGCCTACCGTTGTTCGCATAATATGCCGCCTAAGGAAATTCTTGACGCGTGTGATAAATACGGTCTTATTGTAATGGACGAGAACAGACGCTTTGAAAGCTCAAGAGATGTGATAAATCAGGTGAGAACGCTCGTAAAGCGCGACAGAAACCATCCGAGTGTTATATTTTATTCGCTGTTTAATGAAGAACCATTACAGAATACCAATGAGGGCAAGAGAATTTTTAAAAGATTAAGGAGTGAGGTTGAAAAGCTTGATAATACAAGGCTTATAATAGGCGCGGTAAATGGAGTAAAAAATCCTGAAGAAGGAACTGCTCTTGATATGGATATTACGGGCTTTAATTATGTTATAGACACAATTCCCGAATTTCATAAAAACTATCCTAACCAGCCTGTAATCGGCTCTGAGAACAACAGCACCATTTCAACACGCGGCTGCTATAAGACGGATTTAGAAAATCGTGTGCTTGCCTGCTATGACGAAGAAAAGGTCCCGTGGGGACAGACAGTAAAGGAAACATGGGAATTGCTGAGAAACAATCAGTATATTGCAGGATTGTTTATATGGACGGGTTTTGACTATCGCGGTGAGCCGACACCTTTTAAATATCCGGCAGTATCCTCTCAATTCGGAGTAATGGATACGTGCGGTTTTGCAAAGGATGGCTTTTATTTTAATAAGGCTTGTTTTACAGAAGAGCCTATGATACATATTATTCCTCACTGGAATTTTAATATCGGAGATACTGTGCGTGTTATGACTGTAACAAACTGCGGGGAAGCAGAATTGTTTTTAAACGGCAAATCACTCGGAAAGCAAAAGTCAGATGTCTGTAAGCCCTGTGAATGGAATGTAGCGTTTGAAAAAGGAAGTCTTACTGCAAAGGGCTATGACTGCGCGGGAAGGGCTGTTGAGGAAACAATTTACACAACAGACGAGCCTTGCGCAATAGAGCTTGAACCACAGATGAATACAATAAAAAATGACGGTGCGGATACAGCGGTAATAAATGTATATGCTGTTGACAAGAACGGACTGAGAGTACCCACAGCAGATAATTTTATAGAATTTAATATTGAGGGCGGAGGAAAGATTTTAGGCGTTGGCAACGGCAATCCCCAGTGCCTTGAAGCGGATAATCAGCCAAAAAGGTCATTATTTAACGGAAGCTGTCAAGTATTGGTGCAGTCAAAAGAGGGTGCGGAGTATATAAAACTTATAGCCCGAAGCGATAATTTAAAAAGCGCCGAATATCATTTCGATATTCAAAAGACGGAATCCCCCTTATACATATATAATGAGGATTGCCGTATAATCTCAGCCTGGACGATATCATCAGAAACATTTTCGGAACATCCGAATCCATATATGGTTATAGGTGATGACGATATGAACAGCTTTGAAGCAGTTGATTTACAAACAAGCTTTCAGAATTATACGGAAGGCTATAAAATGTATAGGACGTTTGTAAATATTTCTGATAAACAGGAACAAAAGATAGTATTTCCAAATGTTATTTCAGAGAAGCTTGAAGTGTTTGTGAACGGCGAGCAATTCGCAGATATAGTAAATCCGGAGCTTGGAAAAGCTGTTGAGATGCAGATAAAGCTAAAACCCGAAATAAAAAATGAAATACGGATAATATGTAAAGCATATAACGGAATCCGAAGCGGAATAAAGGGAGATGTAGTTATAACGGATTAAAAAGAATAATAAATCAGTGAATATATCGCTGATCTCAGAATATACGGAAAAATTCTTGTTACCCCTTAATAAGCCCCTCTCTCCCTCTTATTTACACCGTATGTTCTGTGCTGAGCGATATATTACTATAGGGAAAGGTTTGATTTTATGACAGATATAAAAAAAATTAAAGAAAAGCCTTATGCACCGCTTGCCATACATTCACGTAAGCTTGCTGCGGAAGGTTGCGTATTATTAAAAAATGAAAATAATGTTTTACCGATAAAGCCTGAAAATAATGTTTCATTCTTTGGCAGAACGCAGATAGATTACATAAAAAGCGGTACAGGTTCAGGCGGTCTTGTGCATACGGAGTATGTCGTAAATATTATTGACGGCGTGCTTAATAACACAAAAATAAATGTAAATACCGAACTTGTCGATATTTACAAGTCGTGGATTAAGGAAAATCCGTTCGACGAGGGTAACGGCTGGGCAAGCGAACCGTGGTTTCAGAAGGAGTATGTGCCTGATGAAAGTGTTGTAAAGGAAGCGCGTGAAAAGTCTGATGTTGCTATAATCGTTATTGGCAGAACAGCGGGCGAGGACAGGGACAATGCGCCCGAAAAGGGAAGCTGGTATCTGACGGACAAAGAGGAACAGCTTTTAGATGTTGTTTCAAAGTATTTTGAAAATACTGTTGTTTTGCTCAATGTCGGAAACATCATTGATATGAATTGGGTAGAAAAATATAGTATCAAAGCAGTTATATATGTCTGGCAGGGCGGACAGGAGGGCGGAAACGCCATAGCTGACGTACTGTCGGGCGAGGTAAACCCAAGCGGAAGGTTGTCTGATACAATAGCAAAAGATATATCGGACTATCCCAGCAGTAAAAATTTTGGAAATAAAGACTTCAATTTATATCAGGAGGATATTTATGTTGGTTACAGATATTTTGAAACCTTTGCTCCTGATAAAGTGCTGTATCCGTTTGGTTTCGGATTGTCATATACGGATTTTGAGATAGAGCCGTACAGCGTTGCAAAGCATAATGAAAAAATATCGGCTGTTGTTATTGTTAAGAATACAGGCAATGTAAGCGGAAGAGAAGTTGTGCAGGTATATGTTGAAGCTCCGCAGGGTAAGCTTGGCAAAGCAAAACGCTCGCTTTGCGCCTTTGCAAAAACAGGTATAATTGCACCGGATAAAAGCGACGGATTATTGATTGAAATGGATATAGCTGATTTTGCGTCATATGATGACAGCGGAATTACAGGTCATAAATCCTGTTATGTGCTTGAAGCGGGAGAGTATAGTATCTATGTAGGCAAAAATGTAAGAGATGCCAAAAGGGCATTTGCTTTTAAAATAGATGAATTGACAGTCACAGAACAACTAACTGAGGCTCTTGCGCCTGAGCGTGATTTTGACGTGCTTTATCCAACGTATGATTTCAAACCTGCATACAGGAGCGTATCAACAAGAACAGTTGATTATGACAAGAGAATAGTCGATAATCTGCCTAAAACTATTGAATATACAGGAGATAAAGATATAAAGCTGATTGATGTAAAGAACGGTAAAACCACAATGGAAGAATTTATTGTACAGTTATCTGACACAGATTTGCGCTGTCTTGTAACAGGTGAGGGAATGTCGTCTCCAAAAGCGCGTCCAGGAAATGCAGGAGTATTTGGTGGTATAACGAAAGAACTTACAAGCTTTGGAATACCTGTGATTTGCGTACACGATGGACCATCGGGAATAAGAATGGATAACGGTGATACAGCCACAAGTATGCCGAACGGTACGCTTATTGCTTGTTCGTGGGACATAGAAGCGGCTGAAAAGCTATATGAATATGCAAGTGTTGAGTTATGCAGTCATAATATTGACTCGCTGTTGGGACCCGGAATAAATATTCATCGTTCACCGCTTAACGGCAGGAACTTTGAATATTTGTCAGAAGACCCGCATCTTACGGGTAAAATCGGCGCGGCGCTTGTAAAAGGAATGAGCATTCACGGCAACAGTGCGACGGTCAAGCATTTTGCCGCAAACTCGCAGGAGCTTTGCAGAAATACGGTTGTATCGGTTGTGTCTGAAAGAGCATTAAGGGAAATATATCTGAAACCGTTTGAAATGTGTGTAAAAGAAGGCAATGTAAAAACTATAATGACATCCTATAACCCGATAAATGAACATTGGACGGCAGTAAATTATGAGCTGAATACTGTAATTCTTCGTGAGGAATGGGGATATACGGGAATGGTTATGACGGACTGGTGGCCGAAGCTAAGTAAAGAGGAAAGTGATAAGCAAAATTTAAGTGATATGATTATCGCTCAGAATGATGTATATATGCCTGCACAAGATGCGGTAACATTTAACAGCAACATTGATGAAAGTCTTGAAAACGGAACACTTATATGCGGACAGTTACAAAGAAATGCAAAAAATATTTTGAATTACATAATGGGAACGCATACGTTTGAGAGATTTATCGAAAACAGCGGCAAGCTTGAGACGTCATTAAAGGATAAGTTAGATGAGCTTGAAAGTGTATTTGAATATAAAAAGCCTAAAAACGGTCAAGCAATAGCGATAGACTATAAAAACGCAGGAAAGCATTTGCTTTGTATCGAATATACAGCAAATGCGCCGAGCATATCGCAATTGGTAATAGCGGTGAAAATCAATAATAAGATAAACATAAGTGTTACCGTAAGAGGTACGAATAGGAAAAAGGAAAAAACATATGTTGATTTTACAGTACATAATACGACAGGAAGCATTGTAATGTCGTTTCCGCAGCTTGTAAATATTGAGAAAATAGCTGTTATGAAATAAATACTCAGAGGTAAATAAAATGTATATAGGAATAGACTTAGGTGGCACAAATATTGCCGCCGGAGTTGTAGATGAAGCAGGACATATCATATATAAATCGTCAGTTCTGACATTGGCTCAAAGACCGATTGAGGAAATCGTCGAGGATATGGCGGATTTGTGCGTTGACATAGTAGACGGTGCAAACTGTTCAATAGTCGATATTGAAGCTGTTGGTGTCGGATGTCCGGGAACGGTTGACAATAAAAGCGGAATTATTGCTTATTCATGTAATCTTAAAATGAAAAACACAGAACTTCGGGCAATGCTTGAAAAAAGACTCGGTAAGCGTATCAACTTAGAGAATGACGCAAATGCAGCAGCATTGGGCGAATATGCCATAAACGGAGATGACGCAGACAGCTTTGTTTTGATTACACTCGGAACAGGTGTAGGCGGAGGAGTTATCATAGACGGAAAGCCATACAGAGGATTTAACTGTGCAGGCGGTGAGCTTGGACACATCATAATTAATGCCGAAGGAGAAGAACAATGTTCCTGCGGAAATAAAGGCTGCTGGGAAGCATACGCGTCTGTTACAGCACTAATACGGCAGACAAAACAAGCAATGCAGGCTGACAGCAGTTCTATGATACATAAATGGGTACAAGAGAACGGAGAGGTATCAGGAAGAACCGCCTTTGATTGTGCCAAGAAAGGTGATAAGGCAGCTACGGCAGTAGTAGAGCAGTATATCCGATATGTAGGAATGGGATTGATTTCTATATTGAATATATTTCAGCCGAGTAAAATCCTGATTGGCGGCGGCATATCCAAAGAAGGCAATTATCTGCTTAATCCTCTTCGTGAATATGTCTATGCAGGTGATTACAATAAATATAGAGAAAAGACAAAAATAGAAGCTGCTACGCTGTTTAATGATGCAGGAATTATAGGTGCGGCATTGAGCGTATGTAATTGATAATATTTTAATATACAATGGAGAATTTATGTTTGATTTATCCTATGATGATAAGGAAATACAACGATTAGTGTTTCACAAATATAGTGTGCTTGTTATCAAACATGCTGCCATAAATATATGGCGAAGAAACAATGCAAAAAAAACGGTCGAGAAAAGTTATAGACTATGATATAGAATGGATGGGTGAAGATGATATTTACCCAAGTGAGCGTATTATTTTTGATGGAAAAGGACATAGCTGTACTATTCAAACAGAGTGGTTGTATGATGCTATGTTAAGACTGGATGACAAATATAAATCAGTGCTGATTTTAAAGTATTGGTATGGATTTCTCCAAAAAGAAATAGCAGAAATGCTTCATGTTTCAAGAAGAACAATTACGTCATGGAACTTGCTGTTGCGAGAAAACATCGCCGCATATGCAGAATCTTGATGAATATAATAAAGAGCTGCTGAACCGCTGTATGACATTACATAACAGAAAACACCATCGCACAAAGAAAAGTATAATAGAGATGTTTAATTGTGACAGACAAGCATTACTGCCATTACCCGAGAAGGACTTTGAAGTGGTTACCTGTATTGGACGTAAGGTTGACAGGGAAGGACGGGTGCGATTTAACGGACAGCGGATATATTATCTCGAACCGAAATATGCTAATAAGAAAGTACAGGTTAAGTTGACATATAACAAGGTTATTTTCTATGATAAAGAATTAAATGAGATTGCAGAGTTTGATAGGTTATATGGTGATAAAAATTACACGGCAATTCATTGGGAACAGTGGCTGCCTACTTTATCAAGAAGACCAAACAGTTTATTTCATTCGTCATTTACAGATATGCTTACCGAGAGATTAAGACACTTTCTCTTAAGTGGAAATTCCAAACTGAGAGGTGTATATATGAAAGCACTTTGTGAGTTGATAAAAACAATGTCATTGGATAAAGCGTTAAATATTGCAGACGAAGCAGCGGGACAAGCGTTTGAAGAAATAGATGATATATTACAGCTTGCGGTATAAATATATTTCCCTCACCCCACTTGACTTTTCTCCCGAAAGAGGGTATAATTTGGGAGAAAAGAAAAAAGGAGTGAGAGAGAATGAGAAGTTTTGATTACACAAAGCTTAAAGATAGAAAATGGGATAGTGAAATATTAGGTTTGGTTGCTCAGATACACGAATTTAAAGGGCGGCAGGAATTGTATTTACAACAGAAGCCCGCTGAACTTGACAGACTAATTGAAATAGCAAAAGTTCAAAGTACGGAAGCGTCAAATGAAATTGAAGGTATAAGAACAACAAACACTCGTCTGAAACAATTATGTGAAGAAAAAACTATGCCGAGAAATCGTGACGAAGAGGAGATTATGGGCTATCGTGATGTTCTTAACACCATACATGAAAGTTATGACTATATTCCAATTAACTCGAATTATATTCTACAGCTTCACAGAGATTTATATAAATATTCTGAAAAGGGCATTGGTGGTCATTTCAAAAACACACAGAACTATATAAGCTCAAGAGATGATACTGGCAATGAATTTATTTTGTTTACACCTCTTGCTCCGTATGAGGTTTCTGCGGCTGTAAATGATATATGCGAAAGCTATAGTAGAGTTGAAGACACTCAGGATATTGACGCGCTTATACTTATACCGATATTTATACATGATTTTTTATGTATTCATCCGTTTAACGATGGAAACGGCAGAATGAGCAGGTTGCTTACGACGCTGATGTTATACAAAAGCGGATATATGGTAGGAAAGTATATATCTTTGGAAAGTAAGATTGCTAAAAATAAACAGTTATATTATGCCGCACTTGAAAAATGTCAGCATGGATGGCATGAAAATAAGGAATACCCTGCGCCGTTTATAAAATATCTTTTAAAGACTATTATTGCGGCATACAGAGATTTTGAGGACAGAGTAAATATAGTATCGGAAAAGCTTTCCGCTGTCGATATAGTACGAAAAGCGGTGTATGGCAAGATTGGAAAATTTACAAAGAGCGATATAATGGAGATGTGTCCGACTATAGGAAAAACATCAGTGGAAAGTTCAATTAAGAAACTAGTTGATAGCGGAGATATAATCAAATGCGGTTCTGGACGAGCTACATTTTATATTCGTAGCGATTCACAATAAAGAGAAAATAACTTTAGAAAACCAGAATAATGGCAGGTGATATTATGGTGATTTTCATAGAAGGTCATCAAAGTAAATGTATTGAGAGAGACAGTGGGAATTATAGGTTATTGTTATTGCATCACGCATATGGCTTATCTTCCAACTGTATTGTTTCACCAACATCAATGCCCGTTTTTAAAAAGAAATGACGAGGCATCATTTTGGCGCGGTTATTATTTAAAGAAAGAAACACAAAATATCAGACAGCATATATTTGGACAATATAAAACAGACAGCAATAGAGTATGTAAAGGATATGAAAATGTTAAAAATATGGGTTTAGAATTCTATGGATAATATTCAGCCATTATCAAATTGAGCCCTTCCCGAAAAAATAGACAGAAAAAAGAGGCGAAAAACGGAATGAATCGCAGTATTTCTTGAGAATGCTTTCGAATGCGAGTGAAAGCATTCTCAGGCGGCATGATTTTTTCGCAGTTTTTCTTCGTAAGCGCATGGAGTCAGCCAGCCGATTCCTGAATGAGGACGCACGGTGTTGTAAAACGCCTCGATGTAGGCAAATATATCGGCTTGTGCCTCGTTTCTTGTGCGGTAATGCTTCAAATGAACCAATTCACATTTGAGACAGCTGAAGAAATTCTCGGCAACCGCGG
>VIQV01000002.1 GCA_010206265.1 Lachnospiraceae bacterium MD329 | reverse complement strand
GCCGGCGGCTGTCATTGCGGTTCTGACGAGCAACGGATGAAGGTTGAAAACCCGAACGTTTGAGCCAGGATTTTAAAGTATCGATGCATATACCGAGTTCAGCGGCGACCTCTTTAGCAGGGCGGCCTTGTTCAGTAACCATTTTGACAGCGCCGGTTTTAAACGCTTCATCATAGCGTGGCGGCATTGTTCCTTTTTTGATTGGCATTGAAAATATCCTCCTTTTTAGTAATGGATTTTTATATGTCCATTCCATTATATCATACTTTTTTCTGTCCATCAATTCGGGGATGGGGCAGAAATGTATAGATAATGGTCCTATGGAAGGCTTTTGGGGGATAATAAAAACGGAGATGTATTATTTGAATAAATTTGATAATTACAGCGATTTAGAATCAGCAATAGCAGAATTTATTCGATATTACAATAATAACAGATATCAGGAAAGATTAAACTGTATGACACCGATGGAATATCATAAATATCTAAATAAAGCATCATAAATAAATATACATATTAACGCATCAAAATATATCAAAAATTTTTATTATTTTATTTGTTCACTTTACGGGGATGGGTTCACACAAGGGGGTAATAGCCGAGTAGGTCGGGGGCATTACTGCCCCTTTCCTCTCTAAGAACCGTACGTGACAGTTTCCCGTCATACGGCTCAAGCATTTTATCACTCTTTCGAGCGGCGTTCAGTATATATTTTCTGGCAACTGCTATGTACATATGCCATATTTGAAACTTCGTCTTTTCCGCCCATAGATTTCGGAACCTTAAAGAATATTTCCCTGTCCTCAGAAATTTCCATAGGCATACCACAGTGATAACAACAGCCGTTTTGGTTTTGCCATATCTTCTTAAATCTGCCTGATAATCTTCTCATACCCTGTTTGAATTTTCTTTCTGTAAAGTATTCAACATCAAAGTATGGGTTTACATCAAGCCGTATCTTGATATGGCGCACAATCGGGATATGGTCTACACGAAGCAATTCCTTATCCTCCGTACTGAATACCCAATTTCGGTTGCCAATTCTGTGCCAATATCGGGTTGATACCCACCATCTGCCCTTATGTGGGTGTCTGCGTTTTGCCCAGCTCCATAATAATTCATACAGAATATAATCAATATGAGCAAACGCTTCACTCGCACATACGGATTGATGATAATTTGTCCAACCTCGTATTTGTTGGTTTAGCTTCTCTATCAACACTTCTTGCTTCCACGCTTTTCCTCTGGTAAGAATAGTATGCGACAAATTTTCCACAAAGCTTTTGATTGGTTTCTTTGACGGTTTCACAATAAGCTTTCCCTTGAATTTACGGAAAGTCCAGCCAAGCATATCAAATCCGTTGTCAATATGTGTAATTACTGTCTTTTCCTCTGACAATTCCAAACCGCGTTCTTTAAGAAAGCTCCGTATGATTGATTTTGCTTCTTCGGCTATTTCTTTTGTCGCCGCCGTAACAATAAAGTCATCGGCATAGCGGACAAGATTAACCTTATGAGCGTTCTTGAAACGTATATCTTCCTTGCCGAGCCTGTTTGTATGAAATCTGTCATATAACGCTTTCTGCATTCCGTCAAGAGCCATATTCGCAAGTATCGGTGAGATAACGCCGCCCTGCGGAGTACCCTCGTCTGTAGAGAATAACTCTCTGTCAAATACAAATCCTGCTTTTAAGAATTGTTTCAGAACGGATTTATCCATAGGGATATTTTCGATTAACCATTCGTGACTGATATGGTCGAAACACCCCTTAATATCTCCTTCCAAAACCCACTGTGCGCTGTCTTTCCTCGCAAGAGCCGCAAATATATATTCGCAGGCGTCGTGACAGGAGCGACTTTTGCGAAATCCAAACGACCTTGTATCCGCTGTGGTTTCCGCGACGGGTTCAAGTGCAAGAGCATATAGTGCCTGCATAGCTCTGTCATACATACAGGGTATTCCAAGCGGTCTTTTTGCTTTCTTGCCTTTCTTTTCAATAAATACGCGTCTTAACGGTTTCGCTTTGTAGTTTTTATCCGTCAATGATAGCACCGCACGCATTTTGGAAGCAGGAGTTGTCTATAATTCCTTATCTACGCCCGATGTATTCTTACCTTTATTGGTTGTAACTTTTCTTACAGCCAATGCTTTTGCGTAAAACGAATGCGTCAATAAATATTGAAGCCGTTTCACTGTGTTATGTTTCTTTTCCTGAACTGCCTTAGCAATCCTGACTTGCAGCCTATTAACTTCAAATTCAGCCTTTTTCCAATCAATGCTTTTCCATTGCTTTTCAAGCTGCTCTGCGTCTGATAATCTCTCAGCTTTCGCCGTCGTTGAATAATTATCATTCATAGGTTTACCTCCATTTTTTGCTATAAAATACCATAGGATAAGTCTGCACCCTTTCAGGTCAGGGCAAATTTTGAACCCCTATGCGCCGTCATTACAACCGCGCCGTTCGCTTTTTATCCTTTTCCTCTGCCCTCTGCACCGTTTATCGCCCTTACGGGGTCAATACCTCATTTGAGGAGTGCATAGCGTCTATCTTTTCCCGGTTGATCTGTGACAGCCCCGCAAGGGTGTAGTCCCAATCTTCGGGAATGGAAAGCATTTGCGACAAAAGCCCCTTTGCCTTTAAGGTCAGCTCCTTGTTGCGTAAATGGTGGTTGCTCATAACGGTATAGCCCTTGTTGCGTTCCACTCGGAAAACTGCCATAGCTTCATCACTCCTTTGGTTGTGGATTTGTTACGCGATAGAACGCCATTTTGCCGGGGTTAGGTATAAATCCCTGTCCCCGGCAAAAGTGCGCCCGCAAAGCCGCATATAGCAAGGCTCTTTTTGCCCCTACTGCGTAACATGAGGGCATAAAAAAAGCGGCGTTCCTGTTCTCCCGGTTAGGGATAGAGAAACGCCGCGTTTGCGTCGTATTCAGTTTTCATTTATTCTTTCTCAATGCTGTGTGCTGGTGGCTGGGCTGGCAGGGTTCCGGGCGGCATATCAAAGCTCTTTCCCTCAAAAGTAGTAAATTGGTAGTAAATTCAGCTTGAAATCCTGCTTGTATGCCCGTAAATCAAGGCTTTTTTGAGATAATCAACCATTTTATAATAAAATCATAAAAAAATTGACTATTCTTAATTTCTGCCATATAAAAATAAAAAAAGCGTAATACTATGTGTCATAAATACACACAATATTACGCTTTCATTGTTATTTACTGTTAAAGTGTCATTTTTCGCATTGATAGGTGCAAAGATAGAATTAGAGTATTCTATTTTTTTGATAAATAAAGTTTTTTATCAGACCTGCAAATGGGTTTCTCGTTTTTTACTCTATTCATATCTCCTGTACATTAGTAAATCGTTCACTATTACCTAAAATCAATTTATCACCTTTTGTTAATTTAACCTCAACCGTTTTGCCGTTTTTTGAGATAATATTTTTGCTGTTACAAATCACATTATCCGCGCAAAATGCGGACAATTCAAGTGTCGCATTAAATGTTTTGTTTGCTGTTAATTCTACTTCAAACTCATTTTTAGGTATATTCCATTCCATATCAATAATACCGCCCTCAAATCTCCAACCCGTAATTTTCCCGCGCTGCATATTATCGCTAAGAGCCGGAAGCAGTTTTATCAATTTCTTTGAGGAATACAAAATCATTTCCTGAACAGCGTTTACATATCCCATACTTGCGTCAAGCTGAATAGGAGCGGCTGAGTCCATTTCCAAAGACAAATCCATTCGCCGCCAATCATTATGCAGCGTAAAAAAATTAGTCTGCATACAGCTTCTTACAAGATTATTCAGACACTCCATTGCTTCATCTCCGCGATTTAACCGCGCATATATTGATGCCATATGCGCCTGCGACCAACCTGTTTGTGCGCTAATATCTCTCAAATCAACCGCTTTTTCAAATGCTGATACTATATCGTCATTTGTTGTTATTTCATCACCCGGAAAAACAGGATATATATGCGACAAATGCCTGTGATAATATCTATCTTCAAAATTGTCATTCTGCCACTCCCTGACGGCTCCGTCTTTATTTACACCATATTCGGGAATTGAATTTACGATGTTTTCCCATATTTTGAGTTTTTCACCGTATATATTGTGCTCAACGCATAACTCGATTAAATTTGTAAACAATTCCTTGATTATCGCCAAATCCATAGTGGAATTAACCGCGCTTGTCATAGGGTGCGCCATATCTGCGTTGTCTTTCGGAATAAAATTTAAAGGAGAATTTTCGGGTGAAACACTCGGATATATTTTTATATGTCCGTTTTCGTCAAACACAATAAAATCCTCGTAAAAATCCGCCACCGCTTTCATAAACGGTAAAACAACACTATGCAGATATTCGGTATCTCCCGTATAGGAATAATATTTATAATAATGCTGCGCCAGCCAACCCGCTGCGCCCGTCCAATTTATAATTACAGGAACAAGCTGACAAGGCAGAGGCATATTCGGTGTTGTTCCTGCCGGAATAAATATACCATTGCAGCCGTAAAGTTTTTTGGCGCACTCCTTAAAGCTGTCAAGTCTACTTATATAATACTCTAATAATGCCTTGTTAAGCTCCTCCAGATTGCCGATATTGGTATGCCAATACATCATCTGTATATTTTCATTCGCCATATTATGGCTCCATACAGCCTTATAATCTCCGCACCATAATCCGTACATAGAAAACGGAAATCCGTCCTTAGAGCTTCCCGATATAAATAAATACCGCCCGTACCGCCATAGTTTTTCGATAAGCTCATTCGGAGATTTGCCACTATACGCATTTAACATAAGTTCCTCATTCGACAAATCATTGTTCTCAAACAAGTTAAGCTCCGCACTGTGATACAAGGCACTGTGAAGCGGAATATGACGGTTTAGATAATATTCATAGCTGTTATTCTCAAATTTTAACTTGTCTTTATCAGGACAGACATTTACAAACACCTTTATTTTAATAAGAATATCAGACGCGCAATTTACATTGATACGATTTTCAATGTTTTTAATATCACCGTCAGCACTTTCGATTTTTACCACCGCACCGTATGGTTTTTTATTGGTATTAAGCGATTTATAAATGATAATATTACTGTCTATTTCAGTACGGCTATGTTCCTTTACATATTGATATGTTTTGTCGGAGCTGTCGGTAGCTGTTGGAACATCTAATGAAAATACAGCGTCCAAGAAAGGCTTATCTGCCTGTATTCTAAGAAGTATCATATCGTCTTTTCGAGATACGAATAAATCTTTTTTTACCCACACATCTTTTTCACGAAATTGTGAGCTTACTTCGCCTGTTTCCATATTGACAGCGCGAAGATAATCAGAAAATCCTGTAAAGCCTGTAAAAGACATATTAAGTTCTGCAAGTGGCAGCGGATAACCGCGCTCATTATTATATCCGCTTTCTGTAAGCGCATTTGTTAAAATCCAATTTGCCGTATTGAAATCTCTGTTATCCATTGCTTGACGAGTCTTTGTCAGACTTCTGCTTATATCAGGGAGAGGATTACACTCCGCACCCGTCCATAAAGCACTGTGATTTATAAGCACACTTTCGCGTTTTGTGCCGCCGTACACATTTGCGCCTATTTTTCCGTTACCGCTCACCAAACCCTCGCGCCACAAGGCTTTATGCCACGACGAGGGATATTTCATTGTAATTACATTTATGTTTTTATTTATCAGTTTCATATTATCCTCCTTGAAGTCTTATACTATAAATGCCAATCCGAAATATTCCGAATTGGCATTTATAAAATATAGGGAGAGAGTTAACGCAAAATCTTTGCTTCTGTAAGCGGCTTCATATTCTCTAAACTGTTCCATAAGAACGCTTTAATATAATCTCCGCTTTCAATCGCTGAATTTGAATATGTAATGCTATATTCGTTGGCACTATTAGCCGTTACTGTATGCTTTTCGGTTTTCAATTCCTTTAAAGCTCCGTTTTCATCATACAATGCAATCATCATATTTACGGGTATATCCGTTTCACCGTTATTTTTTATAGCAGAAGTTGCCGTAACTGTTTCTCCTGCGGTTAATTCTGTTTTGTCAAATTCTATTTCACCAGCCGAGAACGGTTCTTCAAATTCTCCCTTTACAACTGTTATTCCTAACAGACCTGCTAAGACCTCGCTTGAAAGACATTCAAAGTCAACGCTTTCTATTTGATTAACCTTGCCAAAGTCAAGAGCGAGAATATTTGAATGTGCTTTGTCGCCAAGCATTTGCACATATCCCGTTTCCGCATACGGTTTTGCTTGCTGATAATTGAGCCAATCGTCAATATTATCAGGGTTTGTAAGCGGAAGTATCTCCTTTGTTCCGTCTTTCATATTGACTGTAATTCTCGCGTTTTCAATTCTGCTCTGCATATTGTTTGTAGATACGCTCAACATAAAATAAATCTTTGAACCGTCTGTATTAACGGGAATATTCATCTTGTCGGGGAACTGATTATATAGCGATACAAAAGCCGCATTGTTTCCCTCTGCTGATGAAATTTCAAAAGGAACGCCTATATCTGTTAAATACTTACCTGATGTAAGATTTAAGCTACTCGGAACACCGTCCGCGCCCCTGTTCGGCTCCCACCAAGCGCGTCCGTTCGGAAGAACTGTTCTTTCTGCGTCAGACGACCAATAAAATCTTTCAAGCCTGTAATGCTCGTTGCCCTCATAAGTGAGGTCATATGTATTTTGGTGCAGCGTTCTCAAATCTTGATTTACAACGCCATCGAGCGATACTGTCTGATACTGCTCCGCATTATTTGTTACATTATCCTTTAAATCCCAAGCGGTAATCTCGCCGTAAATGGTTTTGTTTACATCTCCGCTTAAAATTGACGTAACCTTGTTATTACCGGGTGTTAAATCAGTTTCGCTTTCAATCGGTACAAAAATTTCATTACTTGCGCTCTTTGCAGCTATTGTTATATTTTCTTCTGTAACTTTGCCGCTTACAGTTGACAATGTAGCATTTAGTGTAAGCTGTTTTTCAGTGTTATTTGTGAGCTTCACTTTTATTCCCGCATTTGCCCCTGTAACAATTTCCATATCGGTTAATTCAACCGCGTCCTTAATTTCAAGGTCAACAGGCAATACTGCTGTCATATCGTTTTTCTCTACCGTAACAAAGAATGTATGGTGTCCTGACTTTTCGCCCAAGTTTACTGTTATTGTATCTGTGCCGATACCATCTGTATTTACAATTAAGCTCTGCGGGTCTGAAATGGCTGTGATTTTTCCGTTTGATTTAACAGTATAATCAGCATTTTTACCGCCGACAGCTTCCGTTTCTATTTTTGCAAGCTCGTCATTTGCATATGTTACTTCAATAACTGCGCCACTTGCGACAGGAGTGATTACGTTTACAAAATTATTTACTGTGTAGTCCGTTATCTCCGCGCCGTTTACCTTAACGCTTGTAATTTTCGAGCTTCTTGTCGGAATGTGCATTTCATAGCTTAAATTTTCTTTTGATGTTACACTAAATTTATCTGTGTTATTTTCGTATGTATAGTCATAGCTTACAGCGTCCATTTTTATAGACGCATATTTCCAATCTGCGGGGAAGCCGGGCTTTATATCAGCTTTTCCGTTCGGCACATTCACCTTTACTCCGAATATACCCTCTGCTGCTGTTCTCGCATATTGAGATGTACAGTCTGCAAAGTCAATATGACCGTTATTTGATAAATCAGCCTTTACTATATGCTGAACTGTTCCCTGACCTGCCGAGCTTCCTTTCATAAGGGGAACAAGACAAGCTCTAAACTGTTTCATTCCCATTTCGCGCTGACCGTTTTCAAAATATGCAAGGGCATTATTCATAACCTCCTCAACATACAAGCCGTCACTTGAATAATATTCGGGAAGTCTGTTTGAAGAATACTTAAAATCTATATTGTCCCAAATTTTATCTAAGTTTGCAACACTCGGAACAGCGTAATCGGTAAATCTCATCATTTGATATACCTGCTCGTCAGTCGCAATACCCATATCAACAGCAGTATATGTTGACGATAAATCTGGTGCGGTGTTAAGTCTGCCGTAACCAAAGCGTTCCTTTACTTCTCCAAATACACCCGTGTCAGCGTCCCAAAGCTGCTCGTTCATTTCCTTTTTGATTAAATCAGCCTTTGTCTGATATGCCGCCGCGTCGTCTGTCTTACCGAGCTTCGACGCGATTTTTGCCATTGTATTATATGCTCTCCAAGTATATGCGGTTGCTATTGAGCCCGCACCGCCGTTATTCCATTTATTATCGGTGTTCCAAGCGTCAAGCCAATTTTCATATAAATTTGTTCCGGGAACCTGCATATAATCGTCCATAAATTTAAGGTGTCCGGCGATAAATTCATATCCGCCCTCGTCTGAAAAGAACGCGTCATCTCCCGTCCAATCCCAATACTGCATTATAATGTCTACCATTACAAGGCTCATATTATAGCGTCCGTCGTGAGATGGATATGCCCATATTCTTCCTGTATCTTTTTCTTGTCTTGCAATATAATTTTGAATATTAGTTTTTATTCTGTCGCTCCAGCCTGCGTTTACAAAGCAATAGCCGCCGCGCCAGCCGCCTTGTCCGTTATGCCAGCCGATTGCTCCGTGAGTTATAACAGGATTATCCCATATGTTATCCATTGCCATAACCTGCGCGCGCATAGCTGAATTGATGTACGGGTCGGGAGTATCAATTTTTATAGTTTCCGCAACACCTTTGAAATAGCTTATACTATCGTTAAATATTTCTCTTGCGTTTGTCTGATACTCGTTAAAATATTTGTTTTCTGACGGACTATCTGTTGTAATCATCATATACACCGTATTTTCGGTATTACCGTCAGTCGTGCCTACTACCATTGGCTGATTTGCCGCTGTTGAGGTTAATAACGCGTCCACTCCTGAACTATACATTGACGCGTCCTTTGCGACATAGTTCATTTTTACATTTGATGTGCCGCTTATTGTAGCATATGAGCCTGTGATACTGAATGAATTATCAGTAAAGGTCGGAACAGTTGAATTTGTATCAGACGGACTAAATTCAAGTGCGCTTGAATTTCCACCCGTAGGCTGTTTACTGTCTATTCGATTTCCGCCTGCCGCTGCAACTACCAGCTTATCCTTTACACTGTCGGGAAGCTCCGCTTTTACAAGCATAGCGTCGATTTTGTCCGAGCGTGTATATGTCAGCTTTATTTCACCCTCAAAGGAACTGTCTTTTATGACATATTCCTCGTGTCCGTTTACATATCTTGCAGTTATATTGCTCATTTCATCAAGCCATTTTCCATCCTTTATTCCAAGAAACATATGAGCGAAACGGAAAAAACTTGTGCCTGTACCCGCATTTGATAATACCAATTTCGGTCTGTCGCCGAGATAATAGATATATCTGAACGAGGTTTTGCCCTTATCGTTTGTATGCGCCGCATATATAGGACGCGTATAATTTTTGTTTCCGTTATCAATTTCAAAGCCGCCGTCAACAGGCTTGTATGTAAACGGATTTTTTGTAACTACAACCTTTAAGCTGCCGTTTATATCAGCAGTTGAAGCGGTAACCGTTATGGTCTGTTCTGTTGCTGCGCCGTCTGCTGTAATTATAGCCTTTGCGCTGTCAAAGGTTATGCCGTTATTGTCATATGCTTCCATACTCCAAGAAAAGTCAGTATCTTTAATTTCAATGCCCTTTTGGTCGTATGCCTTTGCAGTATATGTAAAGCTCTTATTTCCGCTTTTCGGTATTTCTATTGACATATCACCGTCTACGGCGATTTCTGATAATACAGGCTTATATACTCTTACTGTCTTGCTTGCGGTTATATCGCCTGATATTGCCTTAATTATAACGTCGCTGTCGCTATTTGCTGTGGCTGTCAGCACTCCGTTTTCAAATGTGATACCGTCTGTCATATTTTCAGCGTTCCAGCCGCTTAATTCCTCTGACGGCATTTCCACTCCGTATTGGTCGAATATTTTTATTGTATAGGTTTCACTTACTTGCGACGCGGTTTGTAACATATCCGCTCCGATTATATCTATTTTAGAAGCAGTCATTTTATATGTTTCTATTTCTTCTGAAATTTCGTAAACATTCGGATTATCTTCTAATGCAACCTTTACCTTAAAAGAGCTTGCTGTTGCTGATGAAGTTGAAGAAATAACACCTGTGTTTTCGTCTATGCTTATTCCGCTATCGTTTAATTCTGTTCCGTCAGCATTTAAAAGCGACCATTTAAGCGGTATTCCATACGCTTCGCTGCCTGCCTTGTCGTAGCATTGTGCAAAAAATTCTGTACTGACAGTACCGTTATTTGGTATCGGAAGTTTTTCAGCCGGATTTATCAGACTTACAGAAGCCGCTGAGCCTGCCTGCGCGATGGTAATTTTTTTGCTGTCATATACCGCGCCGTCATAGCTTAAAAGTCTTACGTTATATTCGCCTGCGTCTGCTTCGGAGCTTACAGTTAAAACGCCTGTCGCAGGATTTAATGTTATGCCTGTCGGTAAATTCTCCTGTAAACTTTCTGTATCATATGAATTATAAAGCTCAAACTTTACTAATTCTTTTGACAGAGGTTCATAGTTTGACAAATCCACACCGTTATATGAAGCTGACTCAACAAGGTAATTTATTGTCTTTGTTGTCCCCTCCGCAGGAATAGAAACCTTGCTTATATCGTCTGCCACTCCGATAGTAACCTCCGTCGGTGCAGGTTTATATACTTTCATATTTCTAACATCAACTGCGCCGGAGCGTATATCGCTTTCACTGTTTACCTTGTTTGTAACATTAAATTGTGAAAATATTGTATTCTTTAAATTTCTGATTACTTTTTCTGATTTTGTCGCTTGTGCTTCCTCGTCTGTACCTGCTGCTTTAGTATAGCCGACCATACTTGTTGTTCCGTTTGCAAGAAATTTCACATTATACCATTGGTTTGCTGTCGCGCCCTGATACATCGTTTCATAACTGCTCGGATTACCTATTTTGGTCTTGATTTTTTCACCGTCAAATATTATCGTTGGTCCGAGCTGTGAGCCACCGTACAACTCTACAACACCTGAATTTTCGTCTGAAAATCTTACATCAAATTCTGCGACATATACGCTGCTGCCGGGAATTGTGTTGTCAACCTTTCGTGTAATCTTTTGTTCTGTGTCTGCTGCTGTATAGCGCATATACGGAATTTCCTCATCGGTTAAGATTTCCATATTTCCTGTCTTGCCCGTCCACTTGTTATTTTCCGAAGTAAAATTTTCGTTCAGATACATCTGCAATTCTTCCGCGCTTACATTCAATGCAGCAGTTGGAATAAACGCGCATATCATCTGCAAAGATAATACAGCGGATAAAATACGTTTTAATGCTTTTGCTTTCATAGGTATGCCTCCTTAAATTATTTCTTAAATTTATTGTTAATTTTATTATACAATATCATTTTGCTTTTGTATATGTCAAAATAATGCCTATTTTATGATAAATTCACGCATTTTTATATTGCGTTGATTTCCGCAATATGATATACTAAAAGCAGGGGGTGAACGTATGAATAAAACTATCCGATATTCTTCGTTTGAAAATAAATTTGAGGTGATATACAGGAATGAAATTCCTACAATTCAAATGCCGCCGCATACGCATAATGCGATTGAATTGTATATAAGTCTGACGCCACTGTCAAATATACTGCTCGGTGATAATGTAATGCCGCTCAAAGAAAATTCGCTGCTTATAATACCGTCATATTGTATTCATCAGTTTACACAACTTCCTGACTGTGAGTATGCGCGATATATTATAACTATCAGTACGGAATGGCTTGAAAATTTTATAGCGGACAATAAAAGATACAGCTATTTTACTGATACAAAAAAACCTATCGTTATTACTCTTGATGATAAACAAAAAGCATTATTGCTTAATCGTATGCAGGATTTTATCGCCTGTAAAAACAACGATACCTTTTCTGAAATATCAATATTTTTTGATATTCTGAAAATTATAGACGGATTGATTTATACTCACGCTGAAAATGACGAGGTGGAAAAGAGAGTTACAGGAACGCAGCAAACGGTAAATCAGATTATTAAGTACATAAATGCTCACCTTACAGAGAATATTCGCCTGGCAGATATAGCGGATAAATTTTATCTGACACCCAATCATATATCAAGAATATTTAAAAAGCATACGAATACGCAAATAAGCAATTATATTATTTTACAGAGAATTACAAAGGCAAAACAACTTTTTCGTGAGGGATTTACAGTTGCGGAAGCGCAGATAGCAACAGGATATTCAAGCTATGAACATTTTTTCCGTACTTTCAAAAAGAATGTCGGTATGACGCCAAAGGAATATATAAATGCGTATTATAATCACGAATAAATATCCCCCCGTATAACGGGGGGTATTTCATTTTCGGGCATAGCCCTAATATTACTGGCTACGCACAAGTGCGTTTTTTGTTGACCTGCCAGTCATGCATTTATTACTTACTACCCGTAAACGGGTCCCGTGGGTCAAACAAACTCAACTGGTCACTCTCTCTATCTCTTTTTAATTGCTCGGATATATATGTCTTAATCGCCTTTGTGTTTTTCCCCACGGTATCAACGTAATATCCCTTACACCAAAATTCGCGGTTTCGGTATGCAAACTTCATATTCCCCCACTTTTGAAATATTAACAATGCACTCTTTCCCTTTAAGTACCCCATAAATCCCGAAACGCTCATTTTGGGCGGGATACTCACAAGAATATGTATATGGTCGGGGCATACTTCTCCTTCTATTATCTCTACTCCTTTCCATTGGCATAATTGTCTTAATATATCTCGTATTTCAAGGCGTTTTTCTTCAAAAAACACCTTTCTGCGATATTTCGGTGCAAACACTATATGATACTTGCAATTCCATTTTGTATGTGCTAAACTATGTGTGTCTATGTTTTCTTTATTCATAGATTAATCCTCCTTTTGTGCTTTTACTTGACTGGCAGGTCTTTTTTATTATAGCACAAAAGGAG
>VIQV01000003.1 GCA_010206265.1 Lachnospiraceae bacterium MD329 | reverse complement strand
ACGCGGTTGCCGAGAATTTCTTCAGCTGTCTCAAATGTGAATTGGTTCATTTGAAGCATTACCGCACAAGAAACGAGGCACAAGCCGATATATTTGCCTACATCGAGGCGTTTTACAACACCGTGCGTCCTCATTCAGGAATCGGCTGGCTGACTCCATGCGCTTACGAAGAAAAACTGCGAAAAAATCATGCCGCCTGAGAATGCTTTCACTCGCATTCGAAAGCATTCTCAAGAAATACTGCGATTCATTCCGTTTTTCGCCTCTTTTTTCTGTCTATTTTTTCGGGAAGGGCTCAAAATTAAAAGAGCGGCTTATGATTGTTCATAAGTCGCTCGAATGTGTTTGTATTATGCAGATTGCTCCGCTCTTTGTTCTGTTTGTTTCTCTTGCTGCTGTGCAAGTTTTTTCTTGCGATTTTCTCTGTAACGCTTTGCCGCTTCACGGTGTTTTATGCGTAGTTGACGCTCTTTTTCCTCTTGCTCTAATTCTGCTGTTGTCGGTTCGGGCATTGGAACATCAAACTTGCCTATAAATTTCAAGTAAATCTCAATTTCTTGAGTCCGCTCTCCACTTGATTTGTCAGCCGCGTGAACAATAATTTTATCAATAAACTCATTTATCATCACAGGTGTCAACACGGAAAAGTCTGTATATTTCTTTGTGAGTTCAAGGAATTGATTTATTTTGTCGTTGTCCTCCTCGTACTCCTTTAACTCATTCTGTGTTTGCTCAATCGTGATTTTGAGTTGTTTCTGTTCACTATCATAGTCATTGAAAAGCATTTCAAAACGCTGTTCGGGGATTTTACCCGTAGCGTAGGACTCATACAGCTTTTTTATTATTCCGTCAAGCTCGTCATATCGCCTTTTGTTTCTCTTGAGCTGTTTCTGAATGTCCTTTGCTTCTTCGAGTTGCTTTACTCTTGACGTTTCCTTTACCCTTTGTATAAATTCAGCTTTGTTTGAGATAGCATACTCGCTCACTAATTTTATTGTGTCTAACACTAATTTATAAAGTGCTTTGACATTTATATAATGACTAAAACACTGTGTTTCACTTCGGGCATAGGAACGAAAATAATTCGCACATTCAAAATGCTCATAAGGATAAAGTCCAGTTACAGGGTCAATACCTTTTTGCGTTTTACTTGTCCTCGTCTTATCACGGTGAGTGTGCATTTTTCGCCCACAGTCAGCGCAGAACATAAGTCCTGTAAAGGGGTTTGCCATATCATTCTCATTCGGTACGCGTTTTGTTCTCCGTACTTTTTGAGCAAGCTCCCAAGTATGCTTGTCAACAATAGCTTCGTGAGTGTTCTCGAATATTACCCATTCATCAGGAGAGTTCCATATCTGCTTTTTACTTTTGTAATGCTCTTTATGACTTCTGAAATTTACTGTATGTCCCATATATTCAGGACGAGCGAGCATAGTCATAACAGTGGTACAGTTCCAATCATAAGGACGGTTTCTGTCAAAGGTATTCTTTTGAATACCTATATTTCTTGTACCGAAGTAATAGGACGGACGCTCAACCTTGTCATTCATCAAAATACGGGCTATTTGTCCCGGACCTTTTCCCTCAATGCTTAGATTGAATATTCTCCGTACAACGGCTGCCGCTTCCTCGTCAATCAACCAATGGTCTTTATTTTCAGGGTCTTTCTTGTAACCGTAAATACAGTTATTTGAAACGTGTTTTCCCGACATACCGCGAGCCTTAAACGCTGCCTTTTGTTTGCGGCTGCAATCACGAATATACCATTCGTTCATAATGTTGAGGAACGGAGCAAATTCGCCGCTGCCCTCAATATTGCTGTCAACTCCGTTTGTAATAGCGATAAACCGTACACCGTTTTCTCTGAACAGTATTTCCGTATAAAATCCTGTCTGTAAATAATCTCTGCCGATACGCGACATATCCTTTGCTATTACTGTTCTAACCTTGCCGCTTTCAATATCAGCAACAAGCTGTTTCCACGCGGGACGCTCGAAATTACCGCCTGAATATCCGTCATCAGTGTAATGTCGGATATTCGTAAACCCATTCTGTGCAGCATAATTTTCAAGCATAATTTTTTGATTTACAATGCTGTTGCTTTCGCCGGATAATTCATCATCTCGCGATAAACGCTCATAAAGAGCGTCAATCTTATTATCTGAAAGACAATTTGCTATCCTTGCTTCCGTTTGTCTGTTGTTTGTTATCATAGTAACTCCTTTCAGGCTGAACGGCTCATTTGTGGTGTTGAAGTCATTATACCACAATTTTCGTCATTTGCCAACGGGTGATTTAAAATTACCCGAAAAATCTTATCTTCCATTGTTTCTGTGCTGTTGTTGTTAAAGTAAACCTTAACTTTATATGTAGTAGTTCCAATTCTCTTACTCATAAAAATATAGTCTTTATTCATATATTGTGTCCTCCTTTTGGTGTTTTTGAATAAAACAAAAGGCACAACATCAAATATGACCAAAAAAGCTTCTACCCATTTTATAACCATAAAAGACTTGTACCTCTTGACAAAGTGTAATCTAAAATATATAATATAGATTACCCTCTACTAATAGGAGAAATATGAGGGGTAAAACGGAACTGTTTTTTAAAAAATAAAAAATAATATTATCTTAAAATTTGACTATATTCGCTATTTTTGATATAATAGTATCATTCAAACAACAGAAAAGGAGATATATTATGAAAAAATTATTTAGTATCATTTGCATCATTACAGTGTTATTCTTGATTGGTGGGTGTGAAAAAAACGAAAGTACTAACAGCATAGACTTATCAAGTTATTCTAAAGATGAGTTAGTATCGCTTCGTGATGAAATTGATGATTTGTTAAAAGAATCAGAAAGCATACAAACATTTAAGAGTAAAACAGACATTGAATCAAATGAAGAATTTCCGTTTTCGGTAAAAGAATCAGATTTACCCAAAACATGGAGTTTCAAACCGCTTGTTAAGCAACGAATAAATTATCCTACTTGGGTAATTACTCAAGAATCAGATGTATTAGATGAACCACCTTATGCTAATTTATTTATTGATGGCTCTTCTGCCGAATATTATTTTACAGTAAATCAAGTTGAAACTAAAGAAATAATGGTTCAAGATGAAAATAGAGAATTACAAACAGCATTCGTGAATACAGAGGTGATTTTCAAGGCTAAGGATGGATATAGAGGTGAAGAAATACCTTTAAATGAACGCCCTGCATATTTACTGAAAGATAAAAAAGGTCAAATATACTTGGCGTTAAAAAATTATGATGGCGAAGATTGGTATGTTTTATATATTTATAACTAATATAGTACATTTATTCGGTATGAAGATATTTACACTGTAGCCTGATGTAACAGTATTGCATTGATTGAGGACGCGCCAAAACTTGTGTGGGATTTTCATTCTCTTTCACTTGCAGTGCAGATGATGTTTAGCCTTATGCTCACGGACGAGCAAAATCCAATCCGAATTTGCAAGCACTGTGCAAAGATTTTCAAGGCAAGCAGACCGAGCGCGGTATTTTGCAGTCCTCAATGTAAAAATCGGTATAATGTGTATAAGAGCAGAAAGAAGGATAAAGAACAGGATATATAACGTGGGCGTTTAGAGCATTTTAAACCGCATAAAACCTATACTTTCAAGGCTTGAAACACGCAACCCCTTATGGTTTATATTCAATGGTGCAAAAATGCGGTTTAAAATGTAGCAGTTAAATTGTCATAAAAATTGTACCTGCCGTAATTAAGATTACACCGATAATTGATTTTACTGTCAATTTCTCGCCAAGAATTGCAAAAGCCATCAGCATTGTAATAACTACGCTCATTTTATCAACGGGAACTACCTTTGACGCTTCGCCGATTTGCAATGCCTTATAATAGCATAGCCAAGACGCACCCGTTGCCAAACCCGACAAAATAAGAAACAGCCAGCTACGTTTTCCGATAGACGCTATTCCGCTCTGCGAATTGGTAACAAACACCATAACCCACGCCATTATCAAAATTACAATAGTCCGAATTGCAGTAGCCAAATTGGAATTAACACCATCAATGCCGATTTTTGCAAGAATAGATGTAAGCGCAGCAAATACCGCCGACCATGCCGCAAATACTAACCACAAAACTGCACACCTCCGTTAATTTTTATCAAAAGTAATCTTAATGCTTGTTCCTTTGCCTTCTGTGCTTTCAAGCGATATATCCGCGTTATGATACATCGCACCGTGTTTTACAATGGCAAGACCCAAGCCTGTGCCGCCGACCTTTTTTGAATGACTTTTGTCCACTCTGTAAAAGCGTTCAAAAACTCTTGATTGGTGTTCGGGCGGAATACCTATGCCGGTATCTCGGACAATAACGCTTATCTTTTTATCCGTACCGCTTACAATAATATCAACCGTACCGTTTTCTTTATTGTACTTTATAGCGTTATCACAGAGATTATAAATCATTTTGTCAAGTATTTTCCTTATACCGACTATTTCCGCGTTTATTCCGACTAAGTTGTTAAGTGTAACATTCTTCTTTGCCGCTTCGCTCTTTAAGCGGTCAATAATTTCATTTGACAGTTCATATAAATCAACCTTTTCGCTTTCAAGCGAGATACTTTTTTCATCAAGCTCTGAAATCTTTATAATATCATTTACCAAAGAAATAAGCCTTTGCGCTTCATCATAAATAGATTTTGAAAAATCCGTTACGGTTTCATTTGGGACACCACCGTTTTTCATAAGCTCCGCAAAACCCGATATTGAAGTAAGCGGAGTTTTAAGCTCGTGAGAAACATTTGCGGTAAATTCGCGGCGCATTTCCTCACGCTTTTCAATCTCTGTAATATCAATAATGATAATAACCGCGCCTATCACATTTTCGTTTTCAAATACGGGACTTGCAATCAAGCTGTATGCTCTGTCATTTTGTTTCATAATGCTTTGAGCCTTTTCGCTCGATAGTGAGTTTGTTACGACTTCACGAAACTCCTTAGTGCGGCAAAGAGCAAGCGCACTGTCTGACGCGGGATTTTCAATACCCAAGAGCTTTAACGCCGCACCGTTATGAGTTAGAATATTAGTGTCCTTATCAATTATCAAAAATCCCTCGTTCATATTTTCGGTAATTAAGTTAAATTCATTTTGCTTTTTCTTTGCTTCTGCAAGCTGCTGTGAAATAGTCCGCTTCTGCTCGGATATTTTCCGAAGCAGCGGTGTTAATTCCTCATAGGTTTCATTCTTATCGGGATATTCCAAATCAAGCTCGTTTATCGGCTTTATAATCGCCTTTGATACCCTTGAAGATAAAACAGCGGTTAAAATCAAAGCTATGACAAGAATTAGAATAATCGGCTGTAAAAGCCCTAAGAGAATTGTAAAAACAGTATATTGATTGGTGGAAACTCTTAAAATGCTGCTGTCAGAAAGTTTTACCGCATAATACAAAGTCTTTTCCGTTAAGGTCTTTGAATAGCGTATGCTCATACCCTTGCCGGTTTCCATAGCCTGTTTTATTTCCTCACGCTTGGCGTGATTGTCAAGGGTGTCCGCATTCGTTTGATTATCAAAAAGAACATTACCGTCCGCGTCTATCAAGGTTATTCTTCTGTCTGTTCCGTTAAATTCGCTTAAAAAGTCTGCCCCCTCGCTTTCAACAGCGCGGGCAAGATACTCCGCTTCTGTTGCGGCTTCACGTTGAATTTGCTTTTCAAATACATCAAACAAAATGCCCATAATAAAAACAATAGCGGCGATTAAGACAAGAAAGGTTGTGAAAAAAGAGGAACGAAATATTTTACTGTTCATTTTCAGCACCGCCAATCTTATAGCCTATTCCTTTAATCGTTTGAATTAAATGTCCCGTGCAGCCGAGCTTTACTCGGAGATTTCGTATATGCACATCAAGCGTTCTTGACTCCGCGTAAAACTCGCCCCATACCTTTGTTAAAAGCGTTTCACGCTCTACAACATTACCCTCTGCTTCAAGCAAGACCATAAGCAGGGAATATTCCTTATAAGATAATGTTATGCTTTCGCCCGAAACCTCTATAATATGCTTTGCGGGATTTACATATAATTCACCGATTTTATATATTTTATCAGTATGTGTTTTTTCATATCTGCGGAGTACCGCGCGAATACGCGATATAAGCTCGGTCATTCCGAAAGGCTTTGCAATGTAATCGTCCGCGCCCATATCAAGTCCCGTTACCTTGTCAAACTCGCTGCCCTTTGCAGTAAGCATAATAACGGGAATATCCTTTGTCTTTGGTTTTTCTCTAAGTCGTTTCAAAACCGATAATCCGTCCTCATTAGGAAGCATAATATCAAGCAAAATCAGCTTGGGCACATTATTTTTTATTTCGTTCCAAAATTCAATCGGTGATGAAAATTCCTTTATGTTAAAGCCCTCTTTGCATAAGGCATAGCTTACAAGTTTTCTTATATTGTCATCATCTTCAACCAAATAAATCACACAAAACACCTCCTTGCCGCAAGGGGCGGCTATAAAGACCGCCCTTACATACATCATTATATAACAATTTCAGACGCTTTACAATATTGATTACATATTTTTCTTAAACAACCAAAGCTGCGCCGACTCGGCGTTCTTATCTATTGTTATAGTCGGGTCAGCTCTTTTTCCGTTAAGTGTGTATGCTTTGCTGTTACTGTCATATATATAATTTGTTATTGCAGTATCATTGTCCTTGTCCGTAACCTTTGTGGTAATTCCAAAATCATTATCATTTATTACGGCAATAGTATTTTCATCTGTCATACATAAACCTTCGGCTTTTTCCGCTGTCCAGCCTATAGCTCTTAAATCTATCATCTTTTCTTTTTTGGCGAAATTTATATCAAGCTCCTTTGCGGATTTTGCATATTCAAGGTATTTATCACCATATTTTATATCGGTTATATCTGTTGCGCTTGTCAAATCAACCTTATAGATTATATTGCTCATCGTTTTATCAGCAAGCGCTCCTTGCTCTATTACAAGAACGGTATTATCATCTATCGCATAAATATCGCCTATTTTACAATCTTTAGGCGAGTTATACGCGGAAACATCTACCGGATATGCGTATGTTTTTGTTTTACCTGTTTTGGGGTCAAGTTCAACTATACGGGTAAAGCAAGCTGTTTTTGATGTTTCTCCGTTTACATCTAATACGCTTTGCATCGAGGCAAGTATTTTTCCTGACGGTGTAATAGTAATACCCTCAAAACCTCTGTTTGGTATTCTATACTTGAGAACTTCATCAAGTCCGCTTGCAGGCGCGTATTTGGCAAGCTGTGTGCCATCGGGCGCAAATTTAGCGATAAAAGGACCATATTCATCGCATACCCAAAAATTACCATCTTTATCAACTGCGATACCCTCTGTATCAAGTCCGTTATCATCATATCCGATATTATTAAGGTTCATATCGAGAGCTGCTTCATTGGTTGCTCCTACAAGTCCCGGTTTAAGCGGAAGTCCTGTGATATTTTTTCCTTTCATATCTTTTAGCTCTATTGCAGATGTTACAACAGCTTCATTACCTTTTAACGTAATTACCGCTATGCCCAGAGTGAAATCGGGACAGGGAAAAATCTTTGCGTCAGATATATTTCCGCCGATTTTATATTGAGGAGCGTCAGCGTTTGGTCCTCTGTCACTTATGGCATAAAACTCCATTTCTCCGTTAGCGTTATAACCCTTAAATGTAACAGCAGAGCCGTAGCCCGGTGTAAGACCGTTTTCAAAATAACCTGTCTTTGAGTATGAGAACGGTACTTTATATTTCTGAGGTACTGCAACGCTGTACTGTTTAGCTGTCCATTCCGATATATCATTTTCCGTATATCCTTTTGAAGTGTCTATATATATTGAATTGGTCATTTTGTCCCATTCCACTCCAAAATCCAATAATCTCCCCAAATCTCTTAGCTTAAAGTAATTATTGTCCTTGACATTATATCCGTTTATATCAGCCTGTTTACCGTTTATAAAAATTTTAGACTGCGTTTTTGCCGCTTCCTCTGCCAAAGCAGAGATATTGGCACATGAAACTGATATTACTGCTACTAACAGTAGTGAAAATAGTTTTTTCTGCATAATATTTCTCCTTAATAACAATTATTTTAACTAAAATTTGCGTGCTTTCCCGTAATAGAGTATATAACCCATTCCGCAATGTTTTCCGCGTGGTCGCCTATGCGTTCAAAATACTTCGCTATCATCAATAAGTCAATCAACGCTTCGGCATCGTCCTCCGACTGCTGTACTGCCTGTATCAATTCATTTTTGACCTTATTAAACAATGCGTCCACCTCGTCATCATTCTTTATTACAGCTTCGGCAAGGGAAATATCCTTTTTAACAAAAGACTCTACGCTGTCAGTAACCATTCTTATAGTCGCTCTTGCCATATCGGATATGTGCGTGTTGCTTTCAAGATTGCTTTTTTGAATATGCTTTACAATCTCCGCAATATCAGACGCTTGGTCGCCGATACGTTCCATATCCGAAATCATTTTAAGCGCGGAGGATATGACGCGCAAATCTGTCGCCACAGGCTGCTGCTGCATCAATAGCTTCATACAAAGCCTTTCTATATCGCGTTCCTTTTGGTCTATCTGCTTGTCGGCTTCAAGCGTATTATCGCGCATAGCAATATCCTTGTCTATAAGATATTTCACACATCCGCTTATTGCTTCCTCGCATAATGCGCCCATCTCGGTAAGCTCATTGTTTAACCGTGCTAACTGCTCATCAAATCTATTTCTCATACTTAAACAATCCTTTCTTTAGCCGAAGCGTCCTGTTATATAATCCTCTGTCCGCTTATCACGCGGAGTGGAGAACATTTTATCCGTTTGGTCAAACTCAATAATCTCACCAAGCAGGAAAAATGCTGTTTTATCTGCAATTCTTGCCGCTTGCTGCATATTGTGCGTTACCATAACAATCGTGTAATTTTCGCATAGTTCTATCGCCAAGTCCTCGATTTTCGAGGTTGATATAGGGTCAAGCGCGGAAGTCGGTTCGTCCATTAAAAGTATTTCCGGCTCAACCGCCAATGCGCGAGCGATACACAACCTCTGCTGCTGACCGCCGCTCATACCGAGCGCGCTTTTTTTTAATCTGTCCTTGCACTCGTCCCATATCGCTGCCTGTCTTAATGAATGTTCCACGATTTCATCAAGCCTTACCCTTGATTTAATGCCGTGTATTCTCGGACCGTACGCGATATTGTCATAAATACTCATAGGGAACGGATTAGGCTTCTGAAACACCATACCTACGCGCTTTCTTAAAATATTAACATTCATATCCTTGTATATGTCAATACCGTCAAGCGTAATATCGCCCTCAATGCGGCAGCCCTCGACCAAATCATTCATTCGGTTAAGCGTTTTCAGAAATGTTGATTTTCCGCAGCCGGACGGACCGATAAGAGCGGTAATCTGCTTTTCTTGAATATCTATATTTATGTTTTTTAACGCTTGATTTGCGCCGTACCACAAATTCAAGTTCTTTGCTTTCATAATATCAGCCATCTTACTTTTCCTTTCTTTTTTTCAGTGCCGCCGCCGTAAACTTAGCCGACAGATTTATAATAAATGTCAGTATAAGAAGTATCGCGGCAATCGAAAAGGCTATGTCAAACTCGCCGCGTTCCTTTGCGTACATATACAGCGCAACCGTAAGCGTTGAGCCTGCCTTTTGCGGCATTACGCTTTCATATATGCATAAAATCTCATTTGCCATTCCTGCTGTAAACAATAACGCCGCGCTTTCGCCGACAATTCTTCCGATTGACAGAATACAGCCCGTAACAATACCGTCAATCGCGGAGGGCAGTACAGCCGTGCGTATCATATACCATTTGCCTGCGCCAAGAGCCAAAGAGCCTTCGCGATAGCCGTTGGGAACAGTTTTCAGGCTCTCCTGCGTTGTCCTGATTATTGTCGGCAGCGTCATAATAACAAGCGTCAGCGCGCCTGCGATAAGGCTTGTTCCGAGCGAGAAGAACTGAACAAAGATTAACATTCCGACAAGTCCGTATATAATGGACGGTATGCCCGACAGCGTTTCCGTTGCAAGCTCAATCGCTTTTACAATTTTTTTATTTTTCGCGTATTCATTGAGATACACCGCCGCGCCCACTCCTATCGGAAGTACAATAACAAGCGTTATCAGTATGATATAGAGCGTGTTTAAGATGTTCGGCAGTATTCCGATTGTGTCGTTTATAAGGCTCGGTTTTGACGAAAGCAGTCCCCACGATATATTGGGAATACCGCGTATAAGAATATATCCGATAACACCTAAAAGCATAAGACATATAAGCCCTGCCGATAAGTACATTATTATGTTTAATACCGCGCTTTTGATTTTTCGTGATGTTGATATGCCGTTATTCATCTTTACCGCCTCGCTTTACAACAAAATTCAATATAAAGTTGATTGCCATTATAAACGCGAACAGTACCAGCGCGATGGAGAATAACGCCTGCCTTTGAAGTCCCGATGAATATGACATCTCGCTTGCAACTGCCGTTGTGAGAAAACGGACGCTTGTAAATAAGTTCGGCATATTCGCCACATTTCCCGCAACCATCATAACCGCCATAGCCTCGCCTATAGCTCTGCCGATACCCAAAACAACTGAGGTAAGTATGCCGCTTTTTGCGGCGGGAACGATAACCTTAAACACCGTTTCCGTCTTTGTTGCGCCGAGCGCGAGGGAAGCCTCCTCGTATTCCTTGGGTACAGCGCGTATCGCCGTTTCCGATACAGAAATTACAGACGGTAAAATCATTATTGCAAGCACAATAATTGCCGAAAATAAATTTGCGCCGTCCGGCAAGTTAAACACCTCGCGGACAATCGGCACAATTATAATCATTCCGAGTAAGCCGTAGACTACAGACGGTATGCCCGAAAGTAAATCAACCGCCGAGCGTACAAGCCCAGAAGTTTTGTCGTTTAACATTTTAGCAAGAAATATCGCGCACATAAGTCCTATCGGCACGCCTATTATAATCGCTCCTGCTGTTCCGTAAACGGAGGACAAAATGAACGGCGCTATGCCGTAAGAGGCATTTGCGGCGGTTGATGCCCATTTTGTCCCGAAAAGAAAATCAATTATTCCGATTTCTTTTATAGCAGGAATACCGCTGACAACAAGAAACAGCGTTATAATCAGTACAAACGCGACAGCTAAAAAACCGCAAAAAGTAAATACGGCGTTCATTGAATTTTCAAAAATATCCGCTGTTTTTCTTAATTTCCTCATTGCACCTGCTCCTATCTCTTTACAGGAACAGCTCCTGCTTTTGTAATCATAGCGTCTGCCGCCGCGCTTGACGCATAATCCATAAATTTCTGCGCCGCATCTGAAAGCTGTTTGTTTTTGGGCGTTACGAATACAAAATCACGCTGGATTTTATACGTTCCGTTCTGTATTGTTTCATTTGTAGGTGTTACGCCCTCAACCGATAACAGTTTTACTGTATCTTTTACTGAAGCAAGAGAAGCATAGCCGATAGCGTTCGGATTTGATGAAACAGTCTGGACAACATCACCTGTGGAAGTAAGCTCCTGCGTGTATTGGCATTTGTCCTTTGTTTTGGTTATGCTTTCAAAACCATCGCGCGTTCCCGACGCGGCTTCTCTGCCGATTAAAACGATAGGCGCGTCATTTCCGCCGACCTCGCTCCAATTTGCAATCTCGCCCGTATAGATTTTTGCAATCTGCTCAATCGTCAGGTCTGATATGGAATTTTGGGGATTTACAATCATTGCGATACCGTCAATCGCCACAACCGTTGCGTTAAGGCTTTGCGCTTCTTCAGATTTCAAGTCTCGGCTTGAAAGACCTATGTCACAGCGTCCCTCCGAAACAGCCTGTATGCCCGCGCCCGAACCTGTCGGGTTATATGTAATTTTTGTATTTGTGTTTTCCGACATATACGCTTCGCTTAAATACCCGATTACCTTTTCCATTGACGTTGAACCGTCCGTTGATACCGTAGCAGATGATGTCTGCACGCTGTTTGAATTTGAGCTTGCGCTTTCGTTTCCGCAGCCTGTTAATGCCGCCGCAAGCATTGCGCCGATAATTACCATTCCTATAATTTTTCTCATTAGAAATCACTCCTTAAAATTTGTCTTGTGCTTTTGCACAATCTAATTATATAGCGGTCTATGTTAATTCTGAAAGCAAGGTTATGTTAATTGTATGTTAATCTTTTTATAAATCAAAAAGGACATAACCGTTAATGATTATGTCCCAGATAAAATTACGTTGCAATAATTGAGCGTTTTTTATTTTTGAGCCTGTAATAACAATTTTCTTGCTACTGTAAATTCCGCACTGTCAACAGGCGGAACATTCCAATAACAGAAATCACCCACCATATCAGTATCAGGATTGAATGATGCGTTAGCTGCTTTATATATTTTTATCCTCGCTTCGTCATAGGCGGTGTTGTAATCCTTGCCGTTCTGTACCTCAACAATCAAGTCTGCAAGTACCGATTTTAATTTTTCTTAGGTTTGCCTGTAATAATCAGGTCTTAATAATATATCACGATAATATCGGATTGCGTTCTGTGCGATAGGTGATAGTATTCCGTAGCCGTTGCCGTTTGTCTGATTTGCTATAACCGCCTTTCGTATTCTTGTGTTTGCATATCCTGCGGCTAACGCATAGCCAAGCCTGTCCGCTTGTACCTAGTCAAGAATATCGCCGATTAGATTTTCAACGATTTGTATTTGTTCCTCTGTCGCATTAAGCGGTGTTGTTTCTCTCGGAATACTCGCCGCATTTGCTGTTACGCTCGACAACATTAAAATAGCTGTGATAATATATGTAGTAATCTTTTTCATATTCTCGCCTCCCAACCTGCCCCATCCCCGAATTGATGGACAGAAAAAAGTATGATATAATGGAATGGACATATAAAAATCCATTACTAAAAAGGAGGATATTTTCAATGCCAATCAAAAAAGGAACAATGCCGCCACGCTATGATGAAGCGTTTAAAACCGGCGCTGTCAAAATGGTTACTGAACAAGGCCGCCCTGCTAAAGAGGTCGCCGCTGAACTCGGTATATGCATCGATACTTTAAAATCCTGGCTCAAACGTTCGGGTTTTCAACCTTCATCCGTTGCTCGTCAGAACCGCAATGACAGCCGCCGGC
>VIQV01000014.1 GCA_010206265.1 Lachnospiraceae bacterium MD329 | reverse complement strand
CCGGCGGCTGTCATCGCGGTTCTGACGAGCAACAGATGAAGGTTGAAAACCCAAACGTTTGAGCCAGGATTTTAAAGTATCGATGCATATACCGAGTTCAGCGGCGACCTCTTTAGCAGGGCGGCCTTGTTCAGTAACCATTTTGACAGCGCCGGTTTTAAACGCTTCATCATAGCGTGGCGGCATTGTTCCTTTTTTGATTGGCATTGAAAATATCCTCCTTTTTAGTAATGGATTTTTATATGTCCATTCCATTATATCATACTTTTTTCTGTCCATCAATTCGGGGATGGGGCAAGGGGTACGACAATACAACTATTCAAGATATTGTAAATGAACTTGGCGGATTGACGAAAGGAGCAATTTATCATCATTTCAAATCAAAAGAGGAAATTATCGACGCATTAGGGGGAAAACTCTTTTTTGACAACAATCCATTTGTTACCGTACAAAATCAGAAGAACCTAAATGGTTTAGAAAAAATGCGTGAAGTCATTAAGTTAAACCACGCAGATAATGATAGAACTGAACTTGGAAAACAGAGTATACCTCTTTTGAAAAATCCCCGCTTGTTGGCTGAACTGGCTGATACAAACAGGAAATTGATTGCCCCTCTTTGGTTGCAGCTTATTCAAGAGGGAATAGCGGACGGCTCTATCCAAACCGGGTATGCAAAAGAACTATCTGAACTTTTGCCATTACTTACAAATTTTTGGTTAATTCCCTCTGTCTATCCTGCAACCCCGGAAGAACTACTTTCAAAGTTTGCATTTATCAAATATTTGTTAGATAGTATGAACTTGCCGATTATTGATGATGAAATTTTCGGTATGGCACAAAATTACTTTGAACACTTAAACGTAGGCGAATAGATAAAATTGCCTTGCAAAAGGCAGTTTTATTTTCAAACCTTACATTCATTCGTAAGGTATTATTTTTGAGCGCATACATACCGTCTTAATGTATGAAAGGAGAATACTATGTCAAAATTAGACCAAAAAATCGAAAATGCTGCAAACAAAATTGAAGTTGTCGCAAATGAAGCATGGAAAAAGCGGTCATTCCGCATTGTATCTAAGTCTATATCTGCTACGGCAGAAATCGGACTGATGATAGGGGCTGCACATTTATCCGAAAAAGGCTATAAATCAGCCGCCACCTGCCTGTTTGGTTTAGGGGCAGTAGGGCTTGTCTGCGATTTACTTTTTAACAGAAAATAGGAGGACACCGCTATATGATACGATACTTAAAACAATACAAATTCTTGCTTTTCCTTACCGCATTATTTACTGCAATCAGTTCTCTATCTTATGTATTTATTGCTATCTTATTGCAACAAGTTATGGATATTGTAGATATGGGCGATATGGACGGCTTTATCAGAATACTACTCTTTTCTTTAGCCTACTTTGCACTTATGGGAGTATTCATGTACTTACAATCTTTGTTTAGCAAAAAATTTGTCTGTAAAATTATGAAAGCTGTCCGTTCTAAAACCTTTATAGGAATTGAACGGCACACGATTGAGGACTACTCTAAAAATAATACTGCTGATTATTTATCCGCAATTACGAATGATGTAAAAATGATTGAAGATAACTATTTACTTCCCCTGTTACAAGTTATCCAGTATACGATTATTTTTATAGCTTCCCTTGCTGTAATGATTTACTTTGACATTATCGTTACAGTCTGCGTGATTATCGCAATCGCTATCATGCTTGTTGTACCCAGTCTATTCGGAGGACTACTCTCCAAACGACAGGATAAATATTCTGATATGCTATCCGATTTTACAAACCATGTAAAAGACCTGTTATCCGGTTTTGAGGTTATCAAGTCTTATCGAATGAAAAAATATGTCCTCTCACGATTTGAAATAAGTAACGAGGACACTATAAAAGCAAAATATTCTGTTGACAAGGCGATTGCAGCAAATGAAGCGGTTTCTATGGTGCTTGCGCTTCTTGTTCAAGTGGTTGTTGTTTTTCTTTCTGCATATTTCATTATCATTGGTCGTATCAGTGCAGGAGCCTTGTTAGGCATGGTACAGGTAAGCAGTAACCTTGCAAATCCATTATTGATTATTTTTAGCAATATTCCCAAAATCAAGAGTATAAAACCAATTACACAGAAGCTAAATAACCTTTCAGATTACAAGGAACAGAACACAAATACAAAAAAATCACCCTCTTTCAAAAAAATGATTTATGTAGATGATTTGCATTTTTCCTATGATAAGGAAAACGAAGTCATAAACGGTATTTCACTATCCATTGATAAAGGGAAAAAATATGCTTTTGTCGGTAAGAGTGGGTGTGGAAAGTCTACATTTATTAAGCTGATTGCCGGATATTACTCTGATTTCAAAGGTGATGTACTATATGACGCAGACAGTCTTTCCGTTTTGGATATTGATAAAATAACTGCGCTATCGTCGGTCATTCATCAGAATGTTTATATGTTTGATGAGAGCATTTTTGACAATATTTGCCTACACGAAGATTTCAGTAAAGAAGAATTGCAATCCGTATTGTCTGATAGTGGTTTATCACAGTTTATTGAGCAAGTACCAAACGGACTTAAATATCACGTTGGAGAAAATGGAGATAACCTTTCCGGCGGACAGAAACAAAGAATTGCCGTAGCAAGAGCCTTAATTCGTAAGAAGCCACTGTTGATTTTAGACGAGGGTACGTCTGCTATTGATATGCAAACTGCGTATGATATTGAAAGCAGGCTATTGGCAATATCTGATTTAACGCTACTTACTATCACTCATAATATGAGCAGCGATATTCTTACACTCTATGACGAAATTGTATTTATGGCAGACGGCAAAATAATTGAACATGGCACATTTGAAGAACTTATTACTAAACACGCTGCATTTTATGACTTCTATCAACTAAAGAAGTAGGTATCTTTGCCCTAATTTTTGCAGCTTGCTATGAACGGGATATAAACCTGTTTGTACTCTTTGAGAGAGTAAGCAGCGCAATCAATAAACCTTTCAATATCACTTTTAATGAGTACAGTATAAAAACTGTGCTTATTTTTTTATTCATTTATGCTATGGGTATCGGTCTGTATTTCCCAACAAGAGAAAACAGGCGCATCGGCGAGGAACACGGCTCGGCTAAATGGGGCAATGTTTCATCTATCGTAAGAAAATACCTTGATAAAACCGATAAATTCCACAATCTTATTCTGTCGCAGAATATGCGGCTCGGACTTAACGCAAAGAAGCACAGGCGCAATTTGAATGTGCTTGTTGTCGGCGGCAGCGGCGCAGGAAAAACCCGATTTTACGCAAAACCTAATCTTATGCAATGTAACGCTTCTTTTGTGGTGGCAGACCCGAAAGGTGAAATGTTACGCTCTACTGCTCCGCTTCTGCTTGAACAGGGATATGACATTAAGGTGTTTAATCTGATAGACCCGACCAATTCAGACGGATACAATCCGTTTGTATATATTCGCTCCGATGAAGATGTTATAAAGCTGATTTCTAACCTTATTCAGAATACCACACCGAAAGGCGCATCACAGAATGACCCGTTTTGGGAGAAGTCTGAAATTGCCCTTGACAGTGCGTTAATGCTGTATCTGCTGCACGAAGCACCGCCGGAGGAACAGACGTTTGAAATGCTGACTTATCTGATAGAAAACGCAGCGCAGGTTGACGATGATGACGAGGAGGGCGGCGGCGAGTATCAATCCCCCGTTGACGAGTTATTTATCGCTCTGGAGGAAGAAAAACCCGACCATATTGCACTCCGTCAATATAAAATTTTCAAACAGGCAAGCGGCAAAACTGCTCGCTCGATTTTGGTGTCGGCAGCGGTAAGGCTTGCGGCTTTTAACTTGCCCGAAATAGCAAAAATGACTTCTTATGATAACCTCGATATAGGAACGCTCGGCGAAAAGAAACGGGCGATTTTCTGCGTTATTCCCGATAATGACAATTCATTTAATTATCTTGTCGGTATGCTTTACACACAGGCATTTCAAGAACTGTATTTTCGTGCAGACCACAAGTACGGCGGCGAATTGCCCGTACCTGTTCATTTTATGATGGACGAGTTTGCAAATACGGCTTTACCCGATAACTTTGAAAGGGTACTTGCTACTATGCGCTCACGCCGCATTTCCGTATCAATCATCATTCAGAATATGGCACAGCTTAAAGCCTTATTCAAAGACAGTTGGGAAAGTCTTGTCGGCAACTGCGACACAATGCTCTATCGTGGCGGCAACGAACAGTCAACGCACGAATATATTTCAAAAATGCTTGGTAAAGAAACGATTGATACACGCACACGAGGTATCACAAAAGGCTCTCACGGCAGCAGTAAGTCAGATTTAACGGAGGAAATTATAATGAAAAAAAGAAACAGCGAAAACTTATGCCCTAAATGCAAGCGGAGCGAGGACTGTTATCTGCTTGATAACAGATGCGTATTCTGCTCGTACTTGCATTTACATACGGGCGATAAATGCGAAAAATTTATTGAAACGGAGGAAACAAACAATGACAGAATATAAAGTCAATTTTAATGATTACAGCTTTATTGACGAGGAGGGAACTTTTATAGCTACCCTAACTCATAAGATGTACGGCAAGAAAGACAATATTGTTGCCTATCTTGACCTTGAGGACGGACAGAAAATTGTTACTGTTGCATATAAAAGTGCGGATTATCTCGGCTTAAAGGAGATTGACATCGGAAGTACGGTTGAAGCTGTCTTTGAAACATCACAAAGCGGCATTGTCCGTCTTGTAGAAATAAATGCTATTTAATACTATGGGCGGTTACTGTCTTATGGCAGTAATCGCCCGTAAATTTTTTTGCATTATTATAGATTTTTTGTTATTTTTATGATAGAATAAAATTATAATACGGAGGATATTCTTATGGAAAACGAAAATAATAAAGTACAGCTTTTTGAAGATAAGCAAATTCGCACAGCTTGGGACGAGGAAAAAGAGGAATGGTATTTCTCTATTGTTGATGTGGTCGGCGTTTTAACAGATAGTCCAAATCCTAATAATTATTGGAAAGTATTAAAATCCCGTCTTATAAAAGAGGGAAATCAGTCGGTTACAAATTGTAACCAACTGAAATTGAAATCGCCTAAAGACGGCAAACGCTACAAAACTGATGTTGCTGATACGGCACAATTACTGCGTATTATTCAATCAATTCCATCACCAAAAGCAGAGCCGTTTAAGGTGTGGCTTGCAGAGGTTGGCAGAGAACGGATTGAAGAAACGATAGACCCCGAATTAGCTATTGACAGAGCGTTAGAAACATATCAGAAAAAAGGATACAGTGATGAATGGATACATCAGCGGCTTTTAGCTATTCGCATAAGAAATAATCTTACGGACGAATGGGATAAAAGAGGTGTGAAAAAAGGTGCGGAATATGCTATTCTTACCGATGAAATCTCCAAAGCGTGGTCGGGTATGACAACAAGACAGTATAAAAATATTAAAGGACTTACAAAAGAAAATTTAAGAGATAATATGAGCGATACTGAATTGGTACTTACTATGCTTGCGGAACCATACAGAAAAATACTATAAAAACTCGTGGAAGTAAAAGCGGTACATACGCAGCGAATACGGCAAAAAAGGTTAAAGGCATTAAAACCTCAAAGAAATTTGCTAAAAAGGCTAATCCTGCAAAAATAGCACAGAAGAAAGCGACTGCCGCCGCACGAAAAAAGGCGGCTAAAAAAGCGGCGCAGGAAACAGCGAAGCGAACGGCACAGGCGGCAAAGGCTACTGCAAGAGTGATAAAGTATGTTGCGGTTAAGGTTGCACAGGCGGTCGCCGCCGCTGCAAAAGCAGTTGCTTCCGCTATTGCGGCTCTCGGCGGTTGGACGGTACTTCTTATTCTGCTTATTATCGTTATAATTGTTGCGGCTATTGCGGCAAGTCCTTTTGGAATATTCATATCCGAAGAAGTCAACGAAGTAGGCGCAATTCCATTGTCGCAGATAATCGCAGAATACAATGTTGAATTAACGCAGAAAGTTGAGGATATAGAATTATCCGTAGACCATACAGACGTTGAAATTATTGATAATCAGACGGATAGAAATATCGTGCTTGCCGTATTTGCGGCAAAAACCGCAGGCGCAGAAGATAACACCGCAGCAGATGTTGTCATATTTGATGATGTTAAGGCAGAGAAACTAAAAGAGTATTTTCGAGCCGCAAACACCGTAAATCATACAGTTACGGAAAGTACAAATGCAGATAATGAAATTGTTAAAAAGCTGACTGTTACCATAAGCGGAAAAACCAAAGACGAACTTATGGACTTATACGGTCTAACGGCAAAACAGCGTGAAGCGGTTGAAACGCTGCTTGAACACGGAGATGTTTTGACATCATCAAGCCACAGTTTAGCAATTATAAACGCAGATTTGCAAAGCATTATAAACGGTTTACCGTCATCACTTCCGCAGAAGCGGAAAGATGTTGTCAAGAACGCAGGCTCACTTGTCGGTAAGGTCAATTACTTTTGGGGCGGTAAATCAAGCGCAATCGGTTGGGATAGCGCGTGGGGTACTATGCGCCGTGTTACTGCTGCCGGAAGTCCGTCATCGGGAACACTCCGAGCATACGGACTTGACTGTTCTGGTTTTGTAACGTGGGCGTTCAATAACAGCGGTATGGGATATGCCGTAGGACACGGAACATACGGACAGCGTGATGCGAGTATTCAAGTATCTGCTTCAACCGTGCAGGCTGGAGATTTATGCTTCCTGCCGAGTTACAGCCACGTTGGAATTGTTGTCGGCAAGGACACAGGAGGAAATATCCTCGTTATTCACTGTTCAAGCGGAGCAAATAATGTTGTGGTATCAACAGCATCAAGCGTTGGTTTTACAGTATTCCGCAGACCGAATTGTTATTAAATATGGTAATCTGAAAACAGGAAACTCTACCATAAGTCTATGAATGAGTTTCCTGTTTTTTATGTATTAAAATAAAATTATGTATTGACAAATATATATTGTTGTGGTACACTATATACGGTTAGCCACAACTAACCATATATTTTTTAGCTATCGGTTAGCTATGGCTAACTGCATTTTGTGGAGGGTGTATGGGAATTGAGCATTTTTTAGCGTATTACTGCGCTCCGGCATTGGCAGGGATAAAACCTGCTAACATCGCGGCGTACAGAAAATCACAAAATCCGTATATACTATCGGAGATTAAAGAACTTAATAGTATTCTGAACAAAAAAGATATTTACATAGAAATTCTATGTGAATGTAAAGAAAGAATTTTGATAATGCTTTATCGCCGCAGACAACTTTGTGAATATCTAAACACTCCGCAGATAAAAAATTTACTTGAAACATACGGTTATCCAAAACACTTTTCTTTGTATGAATACTTTGAGATTTTAAGAAAAAGAACGGTATCGGGGTGTTCGGGTATAGATGAATTTCCGCACGAAATAGGAGCTTTTTTAGGTTATCCGATACACGATATATACGGATTTATAAATCACAGGGATAAACATTGTCTGTTGACAGGCGAATGGAAAGTATATGCTGATGCAGATAATGCAAAGAAGATGTTTTGCAGATATTCGGATTGCCGCAGGGCAGTAGTAAAACGGTTAAACGAAGGCAAAACTCTTGAGGAATTATTCTGCACTGCATAAAAAAGGAGATTGAAAAAATAAAATGAGCGTTGTAATTATAGGCGGACACGATAGAATGCATTGCCGCTATAAAGAAATATGCAAAAAACACGGCTGCAAGTGCAAGGTGTTTACACAGTGTCCCGCAAATTTTCAAAATCAAATAGGCAGTCCCGATGTCATTGTAGTTTTTACAAGCACGGTTGCACATAAAATGCTGAATGTTGCGTCTATACAAGCAAGAAAGTCCGGCGCACAGATGGTACATTGCACATCTTCAAGCGCGTGTGCGCTAAATGACGCTTTGGAAAAACATTTTGCAGCGGCAAATTAACTTTGCCATATTAAACACGCAAACAATATTATCATTTGATAATTTGTTAAATATATTTTCAAGGAGGTTTTTACATATGAGTAAAACAGCAATTATTTATTGGAGTGGTACGGGTAATACCGAAGCAATGGCTTCGGCTGTACTTGACGGAGCAAAAGAAGTCAATAGCGAAACACAGCTTTTCAATGTTTCAGAAATAACAGCCGATGAAGCGGCTAAATATGATACTTTGATTTTAGGCTGCCCTGCTATGGGCGCGGAGGTTTTGGAAGAAGGCGAATTTGAGCCGTTCTTTACTGAACTTGAAACACAGCTTGCAGGGAAAAATGTTGCGCTTTTCGGCTCATACGGTTGGGGCGATGGCGAGTGGATGCGTAATTGGGAGGAACGCGTAACAGGCGCAAACGCAAAACTTGTTTGCGACAGCGTTATTGCCAATGATGCGCCCGATGATGAAGCAATCGTAAATTGCAACAACTTAGGTAAAACCGCAGCAGCATAATTTATTAAATATACGGGCGGCGTTTGTATTGTTTTACAGACACAGCCGCCCTATTATTGCGCCCACACGCCTATATGACGCAATAATACAATCATTTGCAGGCAGAAAGGATTAAATTATGAAAAAGTTAAAAAGAACAAGCGGAATTATTTTATCTTTAATTATGATGTTACAGCTTATAATTCCGTGTGCATACGCAGCAGGAAATTCAGTAAAAATCAAAACAGAAGTTATTACATCGGCAGACACAAGTATTTCTGTTGAGGTACAAAGCGCAATCACGGGCGGTTTTATGAAAATTATAGAATTACCGTCAGGCGAAGAATATAACCCCTCAAATTTCTTTAATTATACATCATTATCAGAAATTATAGGGTATGCGTCAGTAAAGGAAGGATATAATAATGTATCTCTTGTGAAAACCCCTACGCTCGGTAATAAGGTTATGGCTGTACTCCGTGATGCAACAAGCGGAACAATGGTTGAATACACATCAGAGCCTATAACTGTTACAGAGCAGGACAACAGTAATTTTATTGCGATAAAATCTGCAAATATTACCTCAACCGATACGAACATTGAGGTAAGCGTTAAACAAGCAATTACGGCAGGATTTATGAGAATTTTGGAAATACCGTCAGACGAGGAATACAATTCCTCGAATTTCTTTAACTATACAGCACTTGCGACAGTTGGTTTTGCATCTATAACCGCAGGAAATAATACGGTTAGTCTTGATACTTCCCCGACAGCAGGAAATAAAGTTATTGCGGTACTCCGCGACACCTCAACAACTCCACTGACCGAATATGTTTCCGAAACGGTTACAGTTACAACGGGCAGCGGAAGTACAAGCGGCAATATTCTTGATAATTGTTCGGCTGAAATCGTTATGAACGGAAAAACAAATTTTTCGGTTAGCGATACTTCTGCGGTTGTAAATGTAAAACTTGATGAAAGTCTTACAGACGGAGTATATATGACTGTATTTGCCTATCCGGGCAATACTGCTTTTGACTCGGACAGCATTGCAAATAAACGGCTTTATTCGGGACTTGTTCATAACGAAGACAGCGTTAATTGTGAATTTGCCGCAAGCAATCTTCCGTTAAAGGCAGGATATAAAATAATTGCGTGTCTGAATGTTCCAATAGGTGATGATAATTACAGGTCGGTTGTTTCACAGGCGTATGAAGTGCTTGATGAAAACGGCAACGGTGCGCCCGTTTATGATTACCCTCATATAAACATAGACGAAACAACTCTTGAAGCAGGAGCAACCTCGCTTCATCTCACGCTTACAGGTGATGAAAGATTATTTAATAATGATAAAATAACAATCAACTATTGCTTATATCAATATCCCAAAGACGAGGTTTTTGACCTTGAAGGCGAATATATGATACCGCTTTTAAGCGTTAAAGCCGCAACAGGTGAATTTACTTCTGAAAAAGTTACCTTTACACAACCCTTGCTCGAAGATTATCGCGTTCGTGCAATAGTTTATTGGTCGCAGGATATAGAGTCATTTGTTCCAAAGGGTAATGATTATGAGGGCGAAGCTGACAATAGTGTTCTGATACGCGCCGCAACAGGTGTGTCCGTATCATTCAATACAGATAAGATTTTATCAAGGAGTACAGTTATACCTGTAAATATATCCGGCGAAGTCCCAAACGGCAGTATTTTATTGCTCCACAGCTTTACAGGCGATACATATACTTGGCTTGCCGATGGAAATTTGCTTGTTGCAAACAAAACGAATTTAACGGCAGGCAATAATCAGAGCATTACCGTTACTAATACCGATAACCTAATAACGGGAAGAAAGTTGATTGCGCTTATCTTGTCAAGCGGCAGCGTCATAGCGCAATCTGAGCCGATAGCGATTGAAGCTGCACCTATGCAGCTACCGACAATTTCTATTAACGAACATGAAATTACAACAGGTGATTTGAACGCAAAGCTTATAACCTCTTTTGACAGCAGAGCAGATAATGCGGTATATACTCTATACAAATATTCTGACAGCATAGAGGACGGAACAATTCTTGCTTCAAAAACCTGTTACAGAAGCGGAAATGAAACAGCTTACTTCAAATCGGGAACAACACCGCTGACCGCAGGAGATAAAATTCAAGCTGTACTGACGGTAAATTACGCTTCGTCAAGTGAAACAGTGTATTCAAATATAATCACAGTAACCGAGTCGCCCGCTTGGGACACTCCGACTATCGCAATTCACGGCGAATATATAACTCCCGACACAACAAAAATCACGGTAACATCAACCTATGACGAGGGTTATCTGTCAATGGAAGGTTATTACTGCAACATCACGCTCTATCAAATTCCGATTGATAAAGATACTTCGGACGAATTTTGGGAACAGCAATGGGCGGAGCGTGTCGGAACTGTTCAGAATACGCGCGGCGAGGCGGAAATAACTATAACATCTACGTTGAAAGCAGGATATAAACTTGTCGCAAAGTTAAGACTTCCCCATATTGAATGGGAGGGTGAAGAAGTTGATTATATTTCTATGCCTACATATATTCTGAATGAGGGTGAAAGCATACCAAAGCCGATAGTCCTTTTATATAATCTCGGTACAGATACAGCGACAGGCTCGCGCCTTACAAATGTGCTTGAAAATCTGAATATAGAAGTTAAGAACATAACGGGTGATTTACTCGGTGAAGAAGTAGGCTATCTTGCGGAACTTGACGGTTTTGAAGCAAGCGGCGAGCCGTACACGGGCGATAGCTTCGACACACAATTTATGCTGATGTGCAATCTCGGCGAAGCACTTTTGGACAAAGTGCTTGCAGGAATGAAAGAAAACAATGTTACAGTAAATCATAAAGCAATTTTGACACAATATAACCGCTATTATAAATTTTATGAACTTATAAGCGACATTCAAGATGAACACAAAGAATTTCAATCGATACTTGCCCTTGATAAAATAATCAAGGAGGGCGAAGCACTGAACGAAGCAGATTATACCGCTGAAAAATGGTCTGCATTTTCCGATATGCTTACAGCGGCGCAAAATACATTATCGGCTGAAGCGGCTTCTTATGAGGACTATCTCGGAGCATACTGCAATTTGAGAAAAGCTATTAAGAGTTTATCGGATATTACCGATTATACGGATATTCAAAAAAGTATGAGCCTTGTAACGGGAAGTACAACTGCTGAAGTTGCAGAGCTTATTATAGGCTATTACAAGGACGGCGTACTTCTTGAATTAAACAGAGATACCGTAAACGGTGATTTTACATATAATCTTTCAGATGTTGAGGGCGCGACTGAAATTAAGGTCTTTTTATGGGAGAGCATAAATTCTATGAAACCCGTCTGCGAAGCACAGGCGTCATAAATTAAAGCAAGCTACATTCATATACACTAACGGCTGTAAAACTTCAAGGTTTACAGCCGTTAGGCGTATTGAAAAATACTTGTCTATATGATAAAATCTTTGACGGAGGTACATAAAAATGGGTAATGTAAAATCAGCATATAGAAATTTAGGAAAAAACAGCTTCTATGACGGAATGATAACAAGCACAACCTTTTTAGGCTCGCTTGTAAACCGTGCGGTATGGCGAATGAATAAAGATGAAAACAAAGAATATTTAAGAAAAGCATTGTCGCCTATTACTGACGATTTCAGCGGTAAATTGCTTGAAGTGCCTGTCGGAACGGGAATTTTGACAATGCCGTTATATAAAAAATTAAAACAGGCGGATATTGTCTGTCTTGACTATTCAGCGGAAATGATGTCGCGCGCGGAGCATCGCGCCAATGAAATGAATATAGAGAATATAAAATTTATTCAAGGCGATGTCGGCAAGCTGCCGTTTGGCAATGAAAATTTTGATACAGTTTTATCATTAAACGGCTTCCACGCTTTTCCCGATAAGGACGCGGCATATTCGCAAACTTACCGTGTACTTAAAAAAGGCGGTACTTTGTGCGGCTGCTTCGCCGTTGTGGGAGAAAGCAAGCGCACGGATTGGTTTCTTACAAAACTTTATACAAAAATGGTCTACTGCACACCACCGTTTGAAACAAAGGAAAGTCTTGAAAAACGGTTAAACTCTATGTATTCAGAGGTACATATCGAAACTGTTAAATCAATGGCTTGTTTCAGATGTATAAAATAAATGGTTGGCAAGAAAATAAATATGCTCAAAAATGTTTATTCCCTTACATTCAGACTGATGACCGATAAAGAACAGGCGCAAAATCACTGTAACTGCGGTAATACAAAATTAGTGCTTGATACAATTTGCGGTTGGATTGAAATGATTGGAGAACAAGAGAATAAATTACTATGATTGAAATGTATTTGTGATTATACTTACTCTACTTGATACGAATTATAAATTAGTAAAGCACTTCTTGACAAATTCAATTATTTTTGATAAAATATCATAGTCGGACAGCAAACAGAGCGTAGAATTCACGACGGATTCTACGCTCTGTTTTTTTGTATAAAGAAAACCACGCGATAGTCGCGTGGTTCAATGAAGGTTAAGCGATGAACAAAATCCTCCTTTTGTGCTATAATAAAAAAGACCTGCCAGTCAAGTAAAAGCACAAAAGGAGGATTAATCTATGAATAAAGAAAACATAGACACACATAGTTTAGCACATACAAAATGGAATTGCAAGTATCATATAGTGTTTGCACCGAAATATCGCAGAAAGGTGTTTTTTGAAGAAAAACGCCTTGAAATACGAGATATATTAAGACAATTATGCCAATGGAAAGGAGTAGAGATAATA
>VIQV01000009.1 GCA_010206265.1 Lachnospiraceae bacterium MD329 | reverse complement strand
ATGTCTCGTGTAGGGAAATGTATAGATAATGGTCCTATGGAAGGCTTTTGGGGGATAATAAAAACGGAGATGTATTATTTGAATAAATTTGATAATTACAGCGATTTAGAATCAGCAATAGCAGAATTTATTCAATATTACAATAATAACAGATATCAGGAAAGATTAAACTGTATGACACCGATGGAATATCATAAATATCTAAATAAAGCATCATAAATAAATATACATATTAACGCATCAAAATATATCAAAAATTTTTATTATTTTATTTGTTCACTTTACGGGGATGGGTTCACGCCAAGGGGGTCGGGAGCAGTTTAGCCTACTCAAAAATGATCTGACCCCCAAAAGTTAGACAAAAATTAATTAGGCAACTAAGGAGGATTGAATCCTATATTGAACAGGGCTCAGTCCTTTTAGTTTGCTTTTAATTCTTTTGTTATTATAGTACCATATATATTTTTCCAATTCTAATTTGAATTCATCTATTGATGAAAATTCTCTCAGATACAGCAATTCAGATTTCAACAAGCCAAAGAAATTCTCCATAATCGCATTATCATAGCAGTTTCCTTTTCTCGACATACTTTGTATAATACCTTTTTCAAATAATCGCTTTTGATATTTCCTATGCTGATATTGCCACCCTTGGTCTGAATGAAATATTAGATTTGTGTTATCCGGTATTTTATCAAAAGCAATGTCAAGCATATCTAAAACCTGTTTTAATACAGGTCTGCTGCTTATTGTATAACTTATTATTTCACCATTATACATATCGAGTATCGGTGATAGATATAGCTTTGTTCCGAATAATTTAAACTCTGTTATGTCAGTTGTCCATTTTTGATTAGGCTCTGCTGCATTAAAATCCCTATTGAGAATATTATCTGCAATCTTACCCGTTTCTCCTCTATATGAACGATAACGTTTGACTCTAACCATACATTTTAATTTCAAAACTTTCATCAATCTTTGAACAGTTTTGTGGTTTATTGTATAACCTAAGTTATGCAGCTCATCGGTTATTCCTCTATAGCCATATCTGCCTTGATTTTCGTGATAAATTGCTGTTATTTGATTCTTTATTTCAGCGTATTTATCTGGCCTTCTTATTTTTTTAAACAGTAATAGTATGTGCTTCTCGGCATTTTAGCTACACTGAGTAAAGCTGTCAGGGTATATCTTTGCCTTAATTCTGTTATGACAGCTACTTTTTCAGTTTGTCTGATTTCTCCCTTTCTTGAACTAAGGCATTCAATTTTTTTAAGTACTCATTCTCCATACGAAGACGTTGCAATTCTGCAATCAAATCCTCGTTTTCGTTTGATTCAAATTTGGACGGATGTTCAATTGGTTTGTTTTTCATTTTTCTCTTTATGCCCTGTCCACACTGTAACAAAGCATCTCTGCCTTTCTTAAGATATATTCGTTTCCAGTTACAGACTGTTGTATATGATGCAATGTTGAAATGTGCGGCAGTTTGTCTTGCTGATGAATTTGTATTATACAGATATTCTATCACATCCACCTTGAATTGTCCATTATACCGTTCAAATTTTTTACATAACCCATCTAATCCATGTTCTCTGTAAGCATCTATCCACTTTTGTACATTGCCATAACCGACATGATATTTTTCAGCAAGCGTTTTTATTCCCAAGTATCCATTTAAATATTCTTCTACAATTTTTAACTTCAACTCAGTTGTATATTTTCTTTTTCCCATGAAAAAACCCCTTCCATTAGACTTTTATTTTGTCTAACTTTTGGGGTTCACTTCAAAATCCACTAAAAGTAGGCTAAAATTTTAAAACTAAATACGCAAAAACCGCAGTAAAACTGCGGTTTCGGCGTGTATCAAATTTATGATACAAACGTGCACCGATTAGGCTAATGAATAAATTTAATACAATTAACCGAAATATCTTGTTTTTATGCGGCATTTCGTGTATAATAGATAGTGTATAAATTTGATACAATTTCATTTTTCAGTAGGCTAAATTGATATTTTTGCAGAAAAATCGTATATTTTGAGGTGTTATTATGGAACCGAAAAAAGTTAGAATTATAAAAGAAAAAACCGTTCTCCCTACCTTATATAAAAATGTAGGAATATACTGTCGAGTAAGCAGCAACACTCAAGAGCAGTTAAATAGTATGGCTGCTCAAGTATCATTTTTTGTTCAGCTATTAAGCAGACGTCTTGACTGGCGCTTTGTTGACATATATCTTGACTTTAAAAGCGGGGAGTCCAAAGATAACCGTTTAGGCTTTAAACGTATGATTGAAGATGCCAGAAATAAAAAGCTTGATATAATTATGACGAAAAGCATCAGCCGTTTTGGAAGAAACACCATAGATACTATTCAAACCCTCAGAGAATTAAAAGACCTTGATGTAACCGTCATCTTTGACCAAGAGCACCTTGATACTTCCAAAGAAGATTCAGAAATGATATTAACAACATTGGCGGCTTTTGCTGAAGAAGAAAATAAAAACCGCAGAGATAACCAAAATTGGGCTATAAAGAAAAGACTGAAAGACGGCACTTCTGAAATATACTCCAGAGCATGTTTTGGATACATAAAATCTGACATTGGAGAACTGACAATAGATCGCAAGCAAGCAGAAATCGTTCAAAATATATTTACTATGTATCTTTCCGGCATGAGCATCTTAGGCATTGTTAAAGAACTTGAACAACAAGGTGTCAAATCCCCTACTGGTAAAGACAGGTGGTGCAAACGAACCATCGACACAATGCTCAGCAACGAAAAATATATCGGCAATGCCCTTGCCTTCAAGACCTACAGCATCTATACTCCCAAGCATAAAAGAGTTCATAATAATGACCATTCTCATGAGCAGTTCCTTCTGAACGATGGACATCTGCCTATTATTTCAAAAGAAATTTTTGATGCCGTTCAAGAAGAAAAGGCTCGCCGCAGCAATATTGTCACCGATGAATCCGGCAAGCATAGAAAGGATACTCGGTATAGTTCTAAAAATAATATTGAATTTTAATCTCATTCTAAGATATTGCTTGCAGTATAAATTCAATAGTTTTATGCAATCCACCTGTTCTTTTAATTAATTCCTCCTGACCAATTATCTGTATCAAATTTTTAATCAATCTTCCAAGCGTTCTTTTGTCATCTTCACTTTCTCAATAATAAAATATTTTTGTTTTTACATTATCGTTACAGATAAATAACTTCAATATTCTCTTTATTTTACAATTCGTGAAATCTTTTAATCATTTCAAGGCAACATAGATTTGCTGGGTGCAGTTTTTAATTATTGGGTCTATTGGGTGCAAGCAAAAAAATTCCGTCACAGACAAATAAACCAGTGCCTAACTTTTTGATAATTCTCACAATTCTATACCAAAAATTATATTTTTGAATATTCCATCAATATATTTTGTCCAAAGACTTGTCCTTTTTTCTCCATTGACAGGTATTGTTTTATCTAATTCAAAGCATTTTAATAACACAAGAGCTGTCACTCTATCTAAAAATTCCATCTCATCGTCTCTTCTTGTCAAAAATGACGATTGCCCTGCATGCAAAAAATTATTTCTTGATAAATAAAGTCTTTCCAAGTTCTTAGAAATGTCCGATACGCTTTTATCTTTATAATCAATCAATCTTGGAACAATGGCAGAAATTCTCAACCTTTTTTCATTAAATCCCTCTGTCAGCAAAGATTCTAAAGCTGTAATATAGAGCAATAGCGCCAAATCTGTATCTCTGTATTTGCTTTTTTGCACAGCTGCTTTTCCATATAACATAAACGCATTAATAAACTTATTAGTTAATAAATCAGAATTATTTTTTGTAATCTTGTTAAATAATGAACAAAACAGTTCTTGATTTTCTTTGTTTTCCATAAAATCAAGATCAATTTTGCACTGCAACTGTGCCTTCCAACTAAAACCATGTCCTTGGTCTCCAAAACAACGTAAACGGGTACGCTTCTTCGTAAGTGATATGTGGCAGCAATACACAGACATTGCCTGCGCCTTCTTTAAAAACGGCACTCAGGTCATTGACCGTTACCACTTTATCCGTCAGATGGTCTGGGCTTTCGATAAGGTCAGAAAACGGGTACAGCAAATCTACGGCAAAAAGTACCGCCTGTTATTCAAGCACTCAAAACGCCTCCTCATAAAGCGAAACGCCAAGCTTAAAGACTGTGAAAAAGAACGGGTAAATTCTCTGCTTTACATATCTGACGAAATGCTTCATGCGTACTATCTCAAGGAGCAATTCTACAAGATTATGGATGCCAATGACCGTCAGACGGCAAAGCGGCTTATGTCTGACTGGATTTCATCCGCTGAAAGCTCTAATATTGAAGAATATATGTATTGCGCCAAAACATTGCTGAATTGGCAGACCGGAATACTGAACTCCTTTGATGTCCCATACTCAAACGGTTTTACCGTCAAGGAGCAATTCTACAAGATTATGGATGCCAATGACCGTCAGACGGCAAAGCGGCTTATGTCTGACTGGATTTCATCCGCTGAAAGCTCTAATATTGAAGAATATATGTATTGCGCCAAAACATTGCTGAATTGGCAGACCGGAATACTGAACTCCTTTGATGTCCCATACTCAAACGGTTTTACCGAAGTCTGCAACAACAAAATCAAGGTACTCAAACGTAATGCTTACGGATACCGCAATTTTGGGCGGTTTCGCAATCGCATTCTGCATATGTTCAGCTACAAAAACGACCTCGCTAAACAAGGTCGCTGATATACTTTAATATGTGTGATTTTTCCATTCGCTTTCTTCACCACAACTATTGACATTGAGCCAAAAAAAATATCCCTATTTTATAGAATAATGTACAGATAATTGTTTCACTTACTGTTTTAATGTATGAAAAAATGTCCTTATTGAATTTACGTTCAATAAGGACATTTTTGAGTGGCGCAATCATAAAACTGGTCGAACACGGAAAGTGTTCGCGACCAGCGATTGGAATGGTGGACCATCTAGGACTCGAATTTTATTTCGAGGTTTTCACAATTTATTCCATATTGCCACAAACCGCAGTGCTATGCGATTTACAGGTATTTAACTTTTTATAACTTGTCGCAATTTATACTAACTTTTCGTAACAATAAAGGACAAATAAAGGACAGAATTTCTGTGATATACCCTCTGTAAAACAAATTATATCATAGGAGGACAAATTAAATGAAATCATTATTTGAACAAAACGGAGGAACTTATACAAAAGTCGGAGATTATTATATTCCCAATCTGACAGTTCCCGAATGTAAGCCTATCGGCAAATATGGTATACTGTGCAGAACATATTTGAAAAATCATCACAAAGCATTTTATAACACGCTTTTTATTAGCGGTAAATTAAATGAATATCTTTGCGATATTGACCGTCAAGCCAACAAATTAAAGGACAATTTACTGCCTAAATATAAAGAGAAATACGGTATTACAGAACAACTCAAATCAGAAAGTCAAATGGAATGGGTGCGGCGGATGAACACAATAGCACATCAGATTGATGAAATTATACTTACGGATATAGTTTATGGAGGGAACAAATAATGAAAAAGTTTATAGCAATCATACTATCAATAATCACAATGACAAGCGCTACAGTATTTGCTGCTGAAATACCGATAGAAACCTATCCTGAAAATGCAACAGCAGAAAGTGCAGCAATAGTTGAAAATCTAATCGGCAACATTTTAGATGAAGTACAAAATGGTTTGGGTTATCAAATGGCAAGCGCCAGAGCAAACACAATTATAAGGAAAGCTGTCATTGATAAACAGACAAATGGTTACGGTTACGGAATATTATCACCAATCGCACAGAACGTAATCCGTTATTATCGTGATATATATTTACGCCCCGATTATTATGCTGAAGCTGAAAATACCGTCAGAGCCTTAATAGCAGATTTAATAATTGAAGTCGAAAATGGCTCGGACTATGAAACGGTCAAGGAAAAGGCTTATACAAGAATATATCAATCAGCAAATCCCTCTTACAATCCCGAAGTTGACCGTACAGGAGATTTTTGCTATTGGGATATTCCACCTGTTGACAGCGTTATGCTTATGCAGGCACGAAAATTGCTTAAAAATGCCATAATTAAATAATCAATATAAAATGAGGACTTGGAACTATAGCAAGTCCTCGTTTTTTTCTTGTTCATTTTGATATATTTGATAAAATATTGATATTCCATTTTTCATATAGTCAATCAAAATCCCCTCTTGATTGAGCTGTTTCAATTCAAGGAGAAAATTCCTTTTCTGTTCTTGATTCATTGCTAAAGTAGTATCATTTAAAGCAAATATATTTTGTATGTTTTTACTGAATGATTCTGAAAAATTATATGATGTTCTATTTTCATATAAAATATTAAGAACTTGTATTATTCCAATAGTAGTACTATCTTCAAAATCTAATAGATGAGCCAGCTCAATTTGACCATTCTCAAATTTACTTAGGTTTGCTTCTATATTTCGCACTTTAGGAAACATAGAACGTAGTGTAAGTATAAATGTGGAACCAAGTTTTTCCAAACGCTTTACAAATACTGACCATTCTTCTAACGTTAGTTTTTTTATATTTAAAGTGCTTAAATGAAGTTCTGTATTAAAATCACCTTGACATATGGCAAATATCGTTTCTCTACTGCTCCCATCAATGCGATATTGATACAGAGCTATAACGGGTTTGCTGTACTTTATTTTCGCCGCTAAATCAGACTTGCATATTCTTACTTTATATGCTATCGTATTCCATAAATCAAAAACAACATATCTATATCCATCTGAGTCATCATACTCATAAAATGAATTTGTACCGATTTCTGAACAATAATCTATAGGCGTATAGTGTCTACCATCATTAACGATAGTAACAATATCCTCTCTGTTCTCGTTGTTTAATATGTAGCTGACAATTTCTTCATATTTATTTTCAATATATTCTTCAATACAATGAATATAACAATACCATTCGTACGCGATTTTGCCAATACTGTGTAATGCCTCGTTATTGGTAAAACTATCCGATGACATTGTTTTATGAATCATAGCATCTGATATATCAATAATTTCATAGTTTGCATTTTTGAATTTTTCTAACCTTTGCTGTGGTGCTAATATAACCTTTTTCCCTTGCTCATCTCTACCAACCACTACATCTTTAGGACTATACAATGCTTGTCTATCACTTATTTTAACATCGTGTATTTCTAAATCTCCAATAGTCAAATCAGCCGTATATTGAATTGGTTTGCCATCGCGTGTTGTTAACCCCAACATATTTCTATAAAAATCTAATCCAGCAATAAACTTTTTCTCATATGTATCGTTCGTGTATTGATTATGCTGTTTACAAACAAATGACTTTGTTAATTTTGCCCCTGTCAGAGCATAGGAAATAATATCGGAGGATGTTAAATCATTTTCCACATTACAATATATGCACTTCATCAAAATTCCTTTCACAAAATTATAATGTACTTGTATTTCTTTATAATGAACTTAGATTTGCAATGCACCTAAGATTATATTTGCCGCAATTTCTACCAATAAATCTTTTATAATGCACCACTCCTTAAATTTGTCAAACATAGTTTTTAGTAAATCTTCAAAAGTCGTCAAAATAAATATAAGTATAAGTAGTATTATTATAGGTACAATAAAGTTCGCAAACCCTTGCATTGCAAGTCTAAATTCACTATGTTACTAATATATCATATAATACTGTAAAAATCAATAAATATTATTTAACAATGCTATGAAATAAATAATTGAACATAAAATGAGGACTTGGATGGTGAACCAGTCCTCATTTGCCTTATAATTTAATCTGTCAACGTAAATTCTTCGGCCTTTTCAGTGATTGGTTGTAATGAATCCGCCCAAATGAATACTTTTGCAAGCGCGTCATTTGTTGATTTATTTACTGAAATGCTTGTGTTTCCTGTCAATGCAAGCGGAACACGATTGACCGCAAGTAAAACACCTCTTTCATCATATACCGCAGCATAAACATAACAATTTGCGTATGCTGCTTCTGGTGAAACATCAAAATTATATGTTGTGTCGGTTTCCGACTTCGTTACTGTTGCGGTTGTGGTTGGTATTGGTGTAGGTTTGGGGGTTGGCTTAGGTGTTGGAGTTGGAGTTGGTTTAGGTGTCGGTGCAACACCATTATAATGAATAGTTGCATTTGTTAATGTATCATTACTCCAACTTATATTAATAGCTTTCCATTGTTTTTCCGTACCTGTGAAATATACATCTTTTAAACTGTCGCAGTTATAAAACGCAGAACTACCAATGCTTGTTATGCTATTTGGTATCGTAACAGTTGTTAATTTGTTACAATTGTAAAACGCTTGACTGCCAATAGCAGATACATTTAAACCGTCAATTTTTTCTGGTATATTTATATTTGTTGCCGCTGTATTGCAATTTGTAATTGTTATTGTATTATCATCATTTTTTGTATATGTAAGATAATCTAAATCTGTTAATGTTGTGTTTGTCAATGATGAGTTATAAATAATTTTGGCATTTGTCAAATTCTCGTTATTTGTACCAATATACATTTCTTCCCAATCCGATTGACTTCCGCCATACTCAACAGTAGTTAGGCACGAGCAATCCTTAAACGCACTGCTTTCAATTTCTGTTACGCTTTTGGGAATTAGTATTCTTTTTAAATTATTGCATTGTGCAAGGGCATTTTCATCAATGCTTGATACATTCATTCCTAAAACTAAGAATAACAAATTATTCTTATCATAATATGAATTAGATGCAAAAACATTTGAGAATAGCTTTGGCGCATTATAAGTCATCTGTACTAAATTATTACAACCACTAAATGCTTTGTCATCAATATTTGTAACGCTGTTTGGAATTGTAACGCTTGTCAAGCTGTTGCAATTACTAAACGCAGAAGAACCTATGCTGGTTACGATTTCTGGAATAGTGATACTTTCAAGACAACCCCAACCGCTAAAAGTACCTGATTTGATTTCCGTATGATCATCAGGAATAACCACATTTCTGACAAGTTCACCGTTTATGTATATATTGTTCGCATAACTCATTGGATTACTATTAAAATTACTATAATTGTCAATCCACCACTCCAAGCTTGAAATATATACATCTGTCAATTTTCTGCAATCGTAAAACGCATCCTCGCCAATGCGCATTACGCCACTTCCAATAGTAACGCTTGTTAATCCGCTGCAACCACTAAACGCATAAGAAGCAATATTTGTTACACCGTTTGGAATAACAATGCTTTTTAAGCTATGACAATTATAGAATGGACCGTTATAACGTGTTCCCCAATCAATATTTGTGACACTGTCGGGAATTGTAATAGTTTCAAGGTTGGAGCAGTTTGCAAAGGTTTCTTGAGCAATACTCGTAACACTATTTGGGATTTTAAGGCTTGTCAATCCACTGCAGCCGCTAAATGCACTTTTACCAATAGTTTTTACACCGTTTGGGATATCAAGACGTGTCAAGCCGCTGCAATCACTAAATGCAAAATCACCAATAGTAGTGACCTTATTAGGAATTGTAATATCTGAAAGATTAATACAGTCCTTGAATGCATTATTTTGAATATCTGTTACGCTGTTAGGCAATGTAATTTTCTTTAAGCTGTCGCAACCTTCAAACGCATAAAAAGGTATTTTGGTTACGCCCTCGGGAATCTCAAGAGCTGTAACACGTTTATCATTAAGATACAGTTTATTCGCGTAATACATTGGACTTGATTTGTCATTACCGAAATTTATATTTAAATATGCTGCAAGGTCTGATATATATACACTGTCTAAGTTGCTACAATTACCAAATACTGAATTAGCAATAAGTCTGCATTCATTTTTGATATTAACATCTGTTATATTTGATTTAGCAGCTACTAAACAATTATCTATATATAATATGCCATTTTCCCAATTAGTATCGTCTTTAGCATAGCCAGTATTATAAAACGCGCTATTACCAATTGATGTAACGCTGTTTGGAATATTAATGCTCGTTAATCCAGTGCAATCATAAAACGCATTCTCACCAATTGATGTAACGCTGTCTGGAATATTAATGCTCGTTAATCCAGCGCAATCATAAAACGCTTGATAGGGTATGTGCATTGCATCGGTAATTGTTACTTTTCTTAAACTATCAGGAATATAATAGTAGTATCTGTAATATTGACTTATTGTACCCGCCCAACTATTTGGTCCAGTTTGAAAACCAAATATATATCCAAATACGGCTGCGTATGAATTATTTTCGGTTCTTGAGCAACCTACAAATGGTAAGGTTATTTCTTGTAAATTTTCACAACCACAAAATGCACCATCTCTAATGTTTGTTACGCTATCGGGAACAGTAATGCTCGTTAATCCAGTGCAATCATAAAACGCGCTATTACCAATTGAAGTAACGCCATTGCCAATAGTAACGCTTTTTAAGCCGCTGCACCCAGAAAACACACCATAGACAATGCTTGTTACACTGTCTGGTATAGTGACGTTTGTTAATCCAGTGCAATCCTCAAATGCACACGTACCAATACTTGTTACGCTGTCTGGTATAGTGACGCTTGTTAATCCAGTGCAATTATAAAATGCAGACCCACTGATACTTGTTACACCGTTTTCTATAACAACATTGCTGATATTACTACCCCAAGGTGCTATGGTTGAGGACGCAGGAAGACTAGGACTATAATCTTTCATATCCCCTGTTCCGCTAATTGTAAGTGTACCGTTGTCATCAAGCGTCCATATGAGATTGTCACCATCTGCACCGCAAACTCCACTTTTTATAATCTCAGCATTTGCAATAAGGGGTGTAAATAGGCATAATATTGATAATACAAATAGTAAACTTAAAACTTTCTTTTTCATTTTAATCCTTCCTTTTCCTGAACTCTTTTTGATATATCTGCTATTGCATCATTATAAAATTTATCAAATATTTTATTTATCTTTTCCGGATTCCCATCCGTAGGAAGTTTTGCTCCAAGTGTTTCATATTTCACGCCGAGCTGCGCTAAAACCATGTATTTCTGTGCTTGGTTTGAGTCATATGGTTCATAGAAAACAATTCTCCCTACTTCTGCATTTTCCCTCATCCTTCGTGTTAAAAGCCACCATAAATCAAATTCGGAATAGTCCATCCCCAAACCGAGAATATATACATCGCCCATCAAGAAATAATCTATCCATGATTTGAACTCTACATCATCATTATAAAATTGATATTTATTTTTAACAGACTTTAATTCCTCAATTATTGAACTGACAAGCCTGCCGTACTCGTCATGAGTTAAAACAATCGAGGATTTCCTCCTTGCCTCACCATGCATATGCCATATATCGTGCTTTTCAACTCTGTTATATGTATTGAGCGAACTTCCTGCATTTTTCTTAGCTTTCGACCGTGCGCAGCAAGCATATTTTTTTCGCCATGTATCTGAGGAACATCTAGAAAAACGGCTGTCTATTTGATTTTCTATCTGGTATGTATAATTCGTAGTTATAATCGCGTCAAATTCTATTTTGACAAGCTCCGCAAGTCTTTTGTTGTTGACTTCACCACATTCATTAAAATGTTTTAATTGCTCTTCATATTTAGCATGCCTTGCTCTGTCATCTGCAACATCTGTTATTATATCTGCCATAATTGAATATGGAACATCTTTAAAGTCGGTTTTACAGAAGTTTTGACGACTGCATCTGACAATAAAATCCTGCCACTTGCATTCTTCGTGAAAAAAACCGTTACCAAACAGTAACACCTGCGGTCGTCGAACTGTCAAATTAAAATGTTTTCTCGTATTGTATTTCATTTGCTACCCTCAATCATTCCACTAATCATTAATTTCGCATAAAAAATGCGCAGCCTAAGCCACGCACTAAAAAAACGCAGCTATGTTTTTAATGTTGCTACACATTCAACCCGTATGAGTATGATAAACAAAGCTTGCGTCCTTTTACAGACACAAACTCATACGAATTATTGTGTAGCACATATATATTATCATAGAAATTACAATTTAGCAAGTGTTTAACAATATTCTTGCGTGATATTACAGTAATTCCAATATATCCTGTTCCATATCAATACGATTGAGCCTGTCATCTCTTATCCAATCGAGAAAATCTTTCTTGCTTAGCTTACCGTTCTTGTATGCTTTACGTTTTTTCTTGCCTTTATCAAGAAAATCATATTTTGCGTCTTTGTACGCCACAATCATATATTCCGAAATATTCAGCTTGTTGAGCTTCTTTATGAAATTATCGTAACCGTCCCTGTTCTGCTGATATGTCTTGTCTACAATATCGTCCTTAACCTTTTCTTTATGTTCTTTGAAATACCCTGCCTGACGCTGTGATTTACACTTTGCTCCGCATACCTTTGTATCCTTCCTTGATGCGACAAATTCCCTGCCGCAGATTTCACAAGTGCGGATATGCTTGCCCTGCTTTGCAAGCTCCGTCATATATAATACATACATCGGTAAAATATCCTCATCAAAGGTATAAACACACTCAATACCTTTATCTGTTATCATCGTTTCAATCCGTACTTGTCCGCTTACTGTCTTTACGTCAACTGTATTTGTGAACTTCTTTTCAAATGGCATAAACATTTTATCAGCAAATTCCCCATAAGCAATTCCTAACTGTTCCCACTGCTTACGGCGCATTGTATTTGCTATGCTGTTTATCTCTTTGTGCCTCACTCCAAACTCGTGCCACAGCTTCAGAATGACATACTGCTCTAAAATATTATTGGAGCAGTTATATATCCTGAATAATTCTGCCTTGTATGGCTCAATCTGCTCCTTGCCTCTGCCCTGCTTCAGAACTTCAGCAAGTCCATTTACGGCATCTCTTACAGCGCGTAATTTGTCGCTTTCTGCAAAAGCAAGACCGTCCTCTATAATTGTACCAAAATTTCTTTTTAAATTTTCTTTTTCGTAATTATCTGTATTTCCCTTACGAAAAAATGATTGCTTTGCTTCTTCTTCTCCAAAAATAATATTCTCTTTTGTATAATCTTTGTTAAACCACAGTGATATACTGTATTTTTGCTTAACTGAAATATTTTCAATTTGTATCATTTTCCGTCTTAACCCGCCTTTCTCTAACTTAAAGTATTTTACTATAAAATCATCTTTTTGTCAAACCAAAAGACTTTTATAAAAGGTGTGTGAAAACCTATTGACTTCAAAAAATGATGTGTTACAATGGCTTTACCAATCCAGATTGGTAATAATTTACACCCGATATAATCGGGAGAAAGGAGCCTTTATGACACTAAAGGAACGACAAAATCTATTAACACAAATCACGGTATTCATCAACAGCCTATCAGTTGAAGATGAAACAATGGCTCCAACGGAGCCAAAAGCTGCCGAGAAAATCGAGCTGCTCACAATCAAGGAATGTGCCGAGGCTGTCAATGGTTTATCAGAACACACCGTCAGACAGTTAATCGCGCAGAGTAAACTGCCGCACATTCGTACCGGCGCAGGCAAGCGTGGGAAAATACTTATTCCCAAAGCTGCCTTGTTAGAATATTTTGGAGGTTAGATTATGAGCATATTTAAGACCATAAGAAATGAAGCTAATATGATTGCCGTTGCAGAGCATTACGGTATATCCGTTAATCGGAGTGGATTTATAAATTGTATATTCCACAATGACAAGCACCCGTCAATGAAATTATATAAAGACCATTATCACTGCTTTTCCTGCGGCGCACACGGCGATATAATTTCATTCACTTCACAGTTGTTAGGCTTATCATCATACGAAGCGGCGCAGAGATTAGCGACAGATTTCGGGGTAGAGATTTCAACAACGCAAAAAGCTAAAATCAGGAAGTCTCTATCCGTATATGAAGCAAAGACATTATTACGGGAATACATTTCAATTTTAGAGGAAATGCGGGACAAATATTGTCCCGCATCCCCTAAAGAAGAATGGCACCCGATTTTCTGCGACAGTGTAAGACAACTGCTGATATATCAATACTATTACGAATTATTATCCTTTGGCAGTTATGAAGAACAAAAGCAATTCGTAAAGCAAGAAAGGAGGTTTTTCAATGAATTACAAGCAAAACTCAGATATACCCGAATGGCTGTCTGATAAAGGCGTTATAAATGAAGTGCTGTTCTGTAAGGAGTTTACGGAATTTTATCCGATGAAGTACATAGATAACAAATTCATTACCGTAGACGGTGAAATTACGCTCGACAAGGTATCGGCGCAGATTGGTAATATGCTGATACCGTATGTCAGTACAAGTCTTGCGCGAAAGGTTAAATCTTTAACAGACGCACTGAAGCTGTATTGCCACACAGACAAGCTGATTACCTGTTCCGATGAAATACACCTGCTGAACGGAATATTAAAGACAAGCGGACGGTTTATTCCCGAAAAGCGGTTTTGTGTAAACCGCTTGAATATTCATTACAAGCAAAATCAGACAGAGCCGACGGTTTTTCTAAACTTCCTGCGCGATATGCTGGAGGACGAGGATATTGTAACCTTACAGGAATATCTCGGTTACTGCCTTGTCCCATCAACAAGAGGTCAGGCTATGCTGTTTATAATAGGCAACGGCGGCGAGGGAAAGTCAAGGATAGGCGTTGTGATGAAACACATTTTTGGCGACAGTATGATTGAAAGCAAGCTGCACCGTCTTGAAGCCGACAGGTTTGCAAGAGCAAATTTACAAAACAAGCTGTTGATGATTGATGATGATATGCAGCTTGAAGCGTTGACTTCAACAGGATATATTAAAAATCTTATTACAGCAGAAACGCCTGTTGACATCGAACTTAAAGGTCAGCAGTCATTTCAAGCTGAATTATACGCGCGGTTTTTATGTTTCGGCAACGGCTCACCAAAAGCCTTGTATGACAGGACGGACGGTTTCAGCCGCAGGCTTATTATTCTTACCACTAAGCCGATACCAAAAGACAGAATTATTGACCGTTATATAGCAGATAAAATGATAGCTGAGAAGGACAAAATTTTCAGTTGGATGTTTGCCGGACTTCAACGGTTAATCAGTAATAACTATTGCTTTACAATATCCGAGAAGTCGAAACGGAATGTAGCCGATATGATGTCGGATAATTGTAATGTGATTGAATTTCTGCAAGATGATTATGCTGTTTCGTTTGGCGCAGAATACAAAACAAGCTGTACAGATTTATATAATGTTTACAGTAGTTGGTGCGAACAAAATGCGCTTACACCACTGAAGCGTGAAACCGTCATTTGTTGGCTGAAAGCCAATCAAAATAAATATTGTATCAAGTATGATTACAATATTTTAAACCGCGATAACAAACGTGTTCGCGGTTTCAGCGGAATATATGTAAAAGATATTCCGCGTCCGATATATGGCGTGTAAAACACGCCATATACACGCCGAAACCGTAGGTTTTATCATAATTACACGCCTACACGCTATTATTATAAATGGCGTGTAATAGCGTGTAACGGCGTGTATGTAATGTGCGTTAGCACATTACGGTACTGCAAGGCAGTACCTCGATAATACAGCGGTATTATCGAAAAGCCCTCTGCAAGAGCGCAAGGTTTTGTTATAAGTCTGCAGGAATTATGACAAAAGCATCTTTGCGTTACTTTTGACAAAAGTAACAAAACCGCACCTATCGGTGCAGAAAACACATCATAGGAGGTGACACAAAATGAGTACACAAAAGAGCATTAGTGGAATTATCGGCAAGGGTAGCATACGTCATAACAACCGCGAATTTTACGCCGCCAATGTAAATCAAGACCGCACAAAGGATAATATAATTCTATGCAAACAAGATATTCACAAAGCATATCACGAATTGTTCGACAAGCCGTTATCTGAATACAACGCCAAACAAAAACGTAAAGACCGATGTATTTCTGACTATTATGAGCATATACGATTATCTAAACAGGAAAAACTGTTTTATGAAGTCATATTTCAAATAGGTGATATGAAAGATACAGCGGTAGGAACGGAGGACGGAGAACAAGCCGCTAAAATTCTGCAAGAGTTTTATGAGAAACTACAAACGAATAATCCTCATATACACATTTTCAACGCCGTTATCCATATGGACGAAGCAACGCCGCATTTACATATTGATTTTATTCCTGTTGCGACGGAAAGCAAAAGAGGATTATCAACAAGAAATTCCTTGTCAAAGGCTTTGGAACAGCAAGGGTTTAAGAGTGAGGGCAAGCTGAACACCTGTGCCAAGCTGTGGATTGACAGTGAAAAGGAAAGACTTGCGGAGTGTATGACAGAACACGGACTTGAGCACGAGAATAAAGGCATAAAACGCAGTAATTTATCTGTGGAGGAATATAAGCTCCAAAAACGAATGGAGGAAGTTGCAGAAATTGAGGAGCAATTAACCGTAAAGACAAAACAGCTATCTAATCTTAATGATAAAATAACCGATAAACAATCTGAGCTTAAAAAGCTATCAGATAAGGAAATCAAAATCAAGGATATTGATAAAATTCCTGTCGAAAAGGTAATGTTTTCCGATAAGGTGAAAATCAAGAGCGAGGATTTTGACACACTTCAAAATACGTCTAAAAAGTATTATTCAAACAGGCAAAATAACAGCTTCTTAAAAGCAAAGGTGAAGCTTTTGGAAAGTGAAAATGAGGATTTGAAAGAAACCATATCAGAACAAAACAGCGAATTGTCTGAATTAAAAAGCCTGCGCGGTAAACTTAAAATTTCAAAGCTCGAAAATGAAATACAGAGATTACAAAAGCTAATCGACAAGCTGTTTGAATTTATTGACAAATTCAAGCTTCGCGATATGTGGGAAAACTTTATACAAAAGTCCAAAAAACGGGACAGGAATATGGAGAGATAAAAAATTATGTTGACTACCCTCCGTATCGGCGTTATAATGATGATACAGAGGGTATGTCTCAGATAAATATTGAAAGGAGATTTATCAATGGCAACCATTAGACAACGAGGCGACAGCTACCAAATACGCGTTAGCTGTGGCTATGACACCAACGGAAAACAGGTTATACGCACAAAGTCGTGGAAACCACCTGCCAATATGACAAAGAAACAAATTGAAAAGGAACTGAACAGGCAAGCCGTAATGTTTGAGGACGCTTGTATGAACGGTTTAATTACCTCAACAGTTAAGTTTTCGGAATTTATAGAGCAGTGGAAAACTGAATATGCTACAACACATTTCAAAAGAACAACAATGGACACAATGAACCACGCACTAAAGCGAATTGAAGAAGAACTCGGACACTTCCGAATGGACAAAATAAATTCACGAACAATAAAAAATCTTATTCAATCGCTTGTAAATGGAAATAAAAATCATAAACCATTAGGTGCTAAATCGGTAAAAAATTACATATCTTTCACATCATCAATATTTGATTATGCTTTACATTTAGAAATGATTTCAAAAAATCCGTGTCTGAATGCAAAAATTCCAACGGTAAAGCGCACTCAAAGAGACATGTATAGTCTTGAAGAAGCGCAGCATTTCATTGATGTTCTGACGGAACAAGCACCATTATTATATCAGTGTTATTTCATATTGGCAATATTCAGCGGTTTCAGACGCGGTGAATTATGCGGACTGACTTGGGACAATATTGATTTTGAAAATCATATTATCACTGTTGAGAAAGCGTTATATCACATTACAAATCAAGGCGATGTACTTGAAACACCAAAAACGGCATACTCTAACAGAAGCCTGCGGTTATCTGATGAGGTATTTGAATTACTGCGTAAGTTACAAGAGTTCTACCAAAGAGAGAGTATTCGATTGGGTAGCAAATGGACTGATACGGATTTTGTATTCAAGCGTTCAGATGGTAATGTGATTTCACCAACCGCACCAAATGAGTGGCTGCATAAATTTTGCGAACAGAAAAATTTAAAATATGTTGTTCCACATTCATTCAGACATCTCAATGCTTCGCTTATGATTAACAACGGCGCAAGCGTTAAAACCGTTCAGGCGTGTTTGGGACATAGTGCTGCAAGCACAACTCTTGACATCTATGCCCACGCATTTTCAAAATCACAGGCAATAGCAAGCGAAAGTGTGGCAAGTAGTTTTAAGTTAGGATAAGATAAAATAAAGGACAAGTAAAGGACAAAATGAAATTTAAGCAAATGAAAAGTCCTGAGAATGGCTTAAAACCTAACTTCTCAGGACTAATACTGGTGGACCATCTAGGACTCGAACCTAGGACCGTCCGGTTATGAGCCGGATGCTCTAACCAACTGAGCTAATGGTCCAAATATGTTAAACAGTCTTTCCATTGAAAGACTGTTTAAACTATGGTGACCCGTGCGGGAATCGAACCCGCGTTACCGCCGTGAAAGGGCGGTGTCTTAACCGCTTGACCAACGGGCCATTCGTTCCGGCAACTTTCTACTTTCCCAGGCAGTCACCCGCCAAGTATCATCGACGTTAAGGAGCTTAACTTCTGTGTTCGGTATGGGAACAGGTGGATCCTCCTTGCTATCGTTACCGAAAGCATTTGCTCCGCAAATGCGGACCATGTCACTAAGCAAATGAACAGAAGCGTTTTGGTACAAAACGCGAGGAGTGAATGTTTGCCGCAGGCAATGCCTATGACATACCGAGCAAAGCTCGGAATATTTTCCTCTTCTCTGTCTTGCTATGACTTAAAGCACAATTTTAAACTGTAC
>VIQV01000041.1 GCA_010206265.1 Lachnospiraceae bacterium MD329 | reverse complement strand
TATGTCTCGTGTAGGGAAATGTATAGATAATGGTCCTATGGAAGGCTTTTGGGGGATAATAAAAACGGAGATGTATTATTTGAATAAATTTGATAATTACAGCGATTTAGAATCAGCAATAGCAGAATTTATTCAATATTACAATAATAACAGATATCAGGAAAGATTAAACTGTATGACACCGATGGAATATCATAAATATCTAAATAAAGCATCATAAATAAATATACATATTAACGCATCAAAATATATCAAAAATTTTTATTATTTTATTTGTTCACTTTACGGGGATGGGTTCATTAAATCAATCTTTTTCATGGATAACATAATGCCCACCTCCTGGAACTAGTATATCACTAAATACAGGAAGTGAGCAATATATTATTTGCATTATTTTTATATTAATCATCCAAGAAAATCTGAATGGTGATTTTCCACCAGTTGCCGACAAGTTCCTTTTCGTATACCTCACCATAGAGCAGCTTGCCCGCATCCATAAGACGCGAAAGGATTTCATTCTTATTGCGCGGCACATATCCGAGCTTGTCATTATTGTCATTTTTAATCACAATAGCCCGCTCGTCATATTCATTATTGGGTTCGCGAAAAAAATTAAGGCGCTTACCCTTAATCAGTTCAGGCTCCAGTTCATCTATATTATCAATATAACTTGTGCCGGCGATATGTACATCTATAAGATATATGCAGTTTGAAAATGGTTTCCCGATATCTATACCGCCGTGCAGCAGCTCGACAATATTACCGTCATTTATTTCTACTATATCAGCCATTGTCCAAACCTCCCAGCATATCATTCAATTTTTGCTCATATATGGCGTAAATTTTCCGATATTCGTCTAATAACACATTTAATTCATCTTGACACTCTTTAACTTTTTCAGAATTTGACAGCAGTTCTTTTTGATTGTACGGGAAGGATTGCTTGATTTGTTCTATTTCTTTGAGTACATCTGCAATCATCTGTTTTAATTTGTCAATTTTCTCTTTGAGAACTTTCATGCTGTCGGCGATTTCCTCGTGAACTGAAATTTCCGAAATCATAACAGCTATGGAGCGAATGATCTGAATATCTCCGCTTTTGTATGCCTCCACAGCCTGATTAAACAGTTTAAGCTCACCCTCCGTCACGTTCGGGTTTATATCGGGGTGAAGCTTTTTTACTATTTGTTTATATGTTTTCTTTAGCTCCTCTGTTTCCTCGGGCGTAAGAGTGTTCATGCTGTTTCGTTCCAACGCTTCATTAATATCGTTCATTTTTTCATCGAGCTTTTTCTGATACTCCGAGTACTCAAAGTCCAATTTGACTTCAATCTCGATTATATTTACAATTTCCTGACGATTAAAATGTGCCTGAATAATCTCTATTTTACGCTTTATTCGGAGAATTTTGCATTGAAATTCAAACACCTTGTATTCAAGCGTTCCCAATTTCAGTATGTATTCAGTTTGAATATTTTTGCAAATATGATGCTTTAACTCGTCACGCTCCATAATAAGAGTTGATAATTCAGCCTGCAATTTTTTTGTTTCTTCCAATAAATTTTCATATTCCGAATGAATAATCATGTCGCACATTTTATCACCACCTTGGATTTTATACGGGATTATTATATCATCAATCATGCGTAAAGTCAAAAAATATCAAGGTCAAATTTGTATTTGCGGATTAAATCAATTTTTTTTCATAGATAACATAATGTCCACCTCCTGTGATTAGTATATCACTAAATACAGAAGATAGGCAATATGTGTTATCAGATTATTTTACCACATGTATTGCTCTTAATACGAACTGCTTGATTGTTAAGGTGTGATTTTTATAAAAGATTTTTCAATTTGACCTTGTTTTTAATACTATTATAGCGTATAATGTAATTATACCATTGTCAAAAAAACATAGAAAAAATAGAGACAAAGGACCCAAATTATACAGGAGAATAAAAAATATGTACTCGTTAGATGAACTGTTTAAAGACAGCGCCTATAAAGGCTCATTGTTCAGCGATGATGCCATTCATACAATTGAAAGCGCAATTTATACTAAAACTGTAAAAGGCGCGGATGTTCCGTATATCCAGTGCCTTGTTCGCGGCAAAGAAATCAAAGTGACACCGGAGGAGGCTGTCCGTCAGCTTTACATTTATACTCTTGTGCATGAATACGGTTACTCCACAGACCAAATTGAATTGGAACGACATATCCACTTTGGACGCGAAGTGAAACGCGCCGATATTGTGTTGTTTGAAAAATCTCATCCGAATGTTGAATACATTATTATAGAAGTAAAGAAACCTAAGTTATCCGAAGGAAAGGAACAGCTAAAGTCCTATTGCAATGCGACAGGAGCCACTATGGGCGTTTGGACAAACGGTCAACAGATTTCCTATTATCATAGGAAAGATCCAAATTATTTTGAAGATATTCCGAACATTCCCGCTTCCACACAAAAATTGAAGGATATTCTCACGGAGCGCTGGACAATCAATGATCTTGTTAAGAAAGACAAGCTTGTCAGTGAAAAGAAATCCCTCAAAGGACTGATTGAGGAAATGGAGGATGAAGTTCTCGCTAATGCAGGAGTAGATGTATTTGAAGAGGTATTCAAGCTTATATATACCAAGCTATATGACGAGATGGAGAGCGGCAGAGATTACAGCCGAACACTGGAATTCCGTAATTATGGCGATACCGACGAGGACTTAAAGGTGAATATACAAAATCTCTTTGAACAGGCAAAGGTCAAATGGCCCGGAGTGTTTGCCTCAGACGCCGTGATTGCGCTTACGCCGTCCCATCTTTCTGTGTGTGTATCATCTTTACAGGATGTGAAGCTGTTCAACTCCAATCTTGATGTTGTGGACGATGCTTTTGAATATCTGATGAGTAAATCCCAGAAGGGTGAGAAAGGTCAGTTCTTTACACCGCGTTATGTTATTGATATGTGCGTCAGAATGTTGAATCCTCAGAAACATGAAAAAATGATAGATACTGCGTCTGGTTCCTGTGGATTCCCCGTACATACCATCTTCTATGTATGGAAAAGCATTCTTGCAGAGAAAGGTATCGCGCAGAGTCATTTGTTTACAGCAGAAAAGAAACCTGCGGAGTGCGAAGACTATGTGAGCAAGAATGTTTTTGCTATTGACTTTGATGAAAAGGCTGTACGCGTAGCAAGAACACTGAATCTTATTGCGGGAGATGGCAGGACGAATGTCATGCACCTGAACACCCTTGATTATGAGCGATGGGAAGACACTACGAAGGACGAGGCGTGGCAGGATATTTATTTTGAGGGCTGGCGCGGTCTTCGTGCGCTCCGCGCAAAGAAGGACGAAAACAGGGATTTTAATTTTGATATTGTTATGGCAAATCCACCCTTTGCCGGAGATATAAAGGAAAGCCGTATCATCTCCAAGTATGAACTTGGCAAAAACGCCAAGGGCAAATATCAGAGCAGGGTCGGCAGAGATATTTTGTTCATAGAGAGAAACCTTTGCTTTTTGAAGCCTGGCGGTCGTATGGCAATTGTTCTTCCGCAGGGACGCTTCAATAATTCAAGCGATAAATACATCCGTGATTTTATTACGGAGCGATGCCGTATTCTCGCTGTGGTTGGTCTGCACGGGAATGTATTTAAGCCGCATACGGGGACAAAAACATCTGTTTTGTTTGTTCAAAAGTGGGATGATACGCTGTGCCCCAGAAAAGACGATTATCCGATTTTCTTTGCGACTATGCAGAAACCGAGTAAGGATAATTCCGGCGATAAAATTGTGCGAACGGACGGCAGTGGTCATATTACTCTTGATGAACACGGGCATATGATTGTTGACCACGACCTGTATAACCATGACGGTCTGACAGAGGACGGTATTGCGGAAGCATTTGCTGAATTTGCGAAAAAGGAAGGTTTAAGTTTTTTTCGGTAAGCCCATCCGTTAAACCTTTCAATGAAGCCAAGTACAAGGCTTTGATGGATGGGCTGGAATGCAGTGAAGTTCTTCTTTCGGATATTGATTTGGGAGATCGTATTGATGCCGAATATTTTTCAAAAGAATACCTAAATGTTGAGCATCTTCTTGATTGTGTGAAAACAAAGAGGATTGGACAGCTGTCTTACGCGGTTGCGAGTGCATTTTACCCCGCAGCAACACAGCTTTATTCCGTAGGAGATATTGCTTTCGTCAGGTGCGTAGACTGTATAAACTATCCTGTGATTTCAAAAGATCAAGATAATCGATTCGAGAAGATACCGCGATCTTTTGCAGAAAGTAATAAGGGTATTTCAATTCTGCGAAGGAACGATATAGTGATTACAAAAGTTGGGACCCCATGTTATGCCAGTATAGTTGATGAATATAACGAAGTTGCACTGTCAAGAACTGTGCTTGGGCTTACAAGCATTCACGATGTCAATCCTCGCTATTTGATGGTATTTTTACGCTGTAAATACGGATTCGGTCAGTTATATAGGCAGAGAGAATTAACAATTCAGTATCAGCTTACTTTGCCCCGCGTTAAAGCCGTTGATGTTTTTATTCCAAGTGTAGATTTTCAAACTAGCATAGCAAAAATCGCATCAGAGTATCATAAAACACTTCATGATAGCGGTTTATTATATCAATCGGCACAAAAACACCTGTTAGCGGACTTGCATTTTAACTATTCGGCAATTTCCACAAAAGGCACTGCCGAAAAATTCCTGTTTGAATCTTTCGGTACATCGGGCAGACTTGACGCGGAATATTACCAACCGAAATATGATGATTTGTTTGCCCTATTATATAAGCTTCCTACAAAACCGTTGGGAAAGATTGTTGACATGACAAAATCTATTGAACCGGGAAGCGAATATTACGGTGATACGGGAGTACCATTTATTCGAGTTAGTGATGTCAGCACAATGGGAATAAATATTCCTTCTATCAGAATACCGAAAACTACTGTGCCATCTATCGAAAAACTTTATCCTAAGAAAGATACGATTTTATTCTCCAAAGACGGCAGTGTGGGTATTGCCTATAAAATAGAGGAAGATATTGAAGCTGTCACTTCCGGCGCTCTTCTTCATTTTCGTGTAAAAAACATATTGGAAGTACTGCCTGATTACCTAACGCTTGTACTCAATTCAGAAATTGTACAGCTTCAAGCGGAACGTGACACCAGCGGAGCGATTATTCAACACTGGAAGCCAAGCGATATTGCAAATGTCGTAATTCCGATTCTGCCATATGATATTCAGATTGAAATATCCGAAAAAGTGCAGAAGTCATTTGCTTTACGTCGGCAAGCGGAGAAGCTTATTGAAACAGCTGTCAAAGCTGTCGAAATTGCGATTGAAAGTGATGAAGCTGCGGCAAATGCCTATATAGAAGCAAATGTGAAATAGAGAAATGCGTAATTAAGTAAAAACTCGCCTTTTGGGATTACTCTTTTTTAACGAAATCCGAAAGGCGAGTTTATAGCATCTTTTTATTTTTCTTTGCATATAAGTTATATTCTAAACTCCTTAACATTATTCATCAATGTAATAAATAAGGATCAATACAATTATTTAGCTGTCAGTACATACTCCGTACCTTTAACCGCGTTGTTAATTGTATATTTGCCGTTTGTAAACGTCACGTCCGCGCCGTTCATAGTCAGTGTATTATCCTTTTCATATCCAATCGTAATATCGCCGTCAACGGCAGGAACAATTTTAATTTCCGTTGCTTTTCCGTCATTCCATTTAATTGATACTTCCGCGCCGTTTTTAGTCTTGATACCGCTTATCTCGCCCTTATCCCAAGCTGTCGGAAGCGCGGGCAGGATATAAATATCGCCCGTCTGCGACTGCATTAAAAGCTCCATAACGCCTGCGGCAGAGCCGAAGTTACCGTCAATCTGGAACGGCGCGTGTGTGTCAAACAAATTCGCGTATGTCTTTTGTGCAAGCTGATAACGGAACAATTCCAATGCCTTGTCACCTTCTAATGTTCTCGCCCATAGCAAGAATTTATTTGAACACGACCAGCCTGTCGAGTCATCGCCGCGATTATTAAGAACAATCTTTGCGCCGTTTAACAGTTCGGGAGTATCACGATTTATAAGCGTTCCTGGATATAGTCCGACAAGATGTGAAATATGTCTGTGAACAGGGTCGCCCAATGCCTTACCGCTTGCATCTGTATTGTAGCTTGTTTCCTCAGCCCATTCCTTAATCTGACCGTCTGTACCAAGCTCAACAGGAATTTCAAGATGATTTCTTATTTCCTTCCATGCAACTACTTTATCAGCATCAACGCCAAGCGTTTGAGCAGCCGCGATTGTGTAGTCATACATTCCTGCGACAAGCTGTAAATCATACTTAATACCCTCGTGCGTCGGTCCCTGTTCGGGCGAGCGTCCTTCCCAAGTGGTATAGTAATAACCATCGGGATATTTAGCTGTGTCCGTTGCTGTCTTTCGCTCGTTAGTGTATAGATACTGTGTATAAAAATTAGCGCACTTTCTCATTATCGGGTAAAGCTCGTTTGCAAGAAGCTCCTTGTCACCTGTCGTCTGGTATAAATCCCAAATGTTATACATCAGCCATGCCGTATTACCCGCCGACTGAATATTGGTTGAGCCGGTCATATCGGTTGTACCCATAATTGCCTGCTTTGTGTGCATAATGAATACGTCGTCCTTGTCGTCCGCGCTGTCAGTAAAGGTTATTTTGCCATCTGCAAACGTATATGACTTCGGTGTTACCTTATACATATTCTTTGCCGTAACGCGTCCTGCGGGGATTTGTGAATTGAACCAGCCTATAAGCGACTTACCGCTGTCCAATAGATTTGCGCCGCCCGCGAACCAATAATTCATTTCCATATTGATATTTATGCAGTAGCACGAGCCCCAGATTTCAGCCGTGGACTGACACCATTTACCCTGCAAGGTTGCGGGCATTGTGTTTGAGCGAGATGAGGAAATCATCATATAACGCGCATAGTTATAGTGCAATTCCTCAAGGTGCTTGTTAAGCGTAGAGTATGCAGTTTCATCATATGAAACTACGGTCTTTCCGTCCGCCGATTTTGTACCGACTACATTTTTGTATGACGCTTGAAGCTCGTTTGTGGGCGTGGAACATACCTCGTTATCGTCAGTAAGACTAAATTTAACTTTATCAAACTGTGACTTGTAATCGGCAATATGCTCCTGTTTTAATTCATCATATGTCATAGACGCCGCGCCGCTTATTCTCTTTTCAGCCTTCTCAATAGCCGCCTGTACTCCGCGCGTACTCTTATACTGAACCTTGCCCTTTACTGTTGTATCAAATTCGTCCTTGTCATAATCGGTTGCCGCCGCGACAAGGATTGTAACGCCTGTACTGCCTGATACATTTACGGTGTTGTAGCCGTCTGTAACTGTACCGTCGTCTGCTATAACCTTTATTATTGTGCAGTATTCAAGGTCGCTTTCTTGGTTCCATGCCGCGTTACCGCCCGACGAATAAGGCTCGCTGTCCTTTAGCTTGCCGACAATTTTAATCTCGCCGTTGTTTACAGTAACCTCGCCGGAATGCATTGAAACGGGCTTTACGTCAAAATTCAAATCATCACCCGTATAACGGAAGGCAAGAACCTCTTTCGGGTAGCTTGCAAAATACTCACGATTATACTGTTTGCCGTCATATTCATACCGTACATGAGCAACACTCTCATTGAGGTTTAAATCACGGTAATAATTCTTTACCTCCGCGCCCTTTGGCATATTAAAATCAACAAATATATTGCCGACACTCATATAGCCGTTAATGCCCTCGCTCATTTTACTGTTTACAGTATTTGAACCAACAGGCGTCTGTGTACCGCGATAACCTGCCGCCCAGAAGGTTTCCTCGTTAATCTGTATCTGGTCCTTGTCGGGAAGTCCGAAAAGCATACCGCCCATATAACCGTTGCCTATCGGAAGCGCCTGCTGTTCCCAATCCGCGCCGTCGCGTGCGTAAATGCTGTTATTTGCGCCGTTTGCGCTTGCGAGGAACGCGCCTGTTTTATACCATAATGCGTTATCCGTTTCCGCGCCCTTGTAGTTATCGTCATATGTATAGCTTACATTTAACGCCGACACATTTGTAAGCGCGGGGTCAACGCCGTACGGCGCGCTTGCGGTATCGGGCGCAATAATGCCTGCACCCATACCAAGACCTGATTTCGCGCCTGTTATCCAATCGGAAACAAGCGGTATATTTGAATATTCGCCGCTTTCAGCCTTGAATATGCTGTCTGATATAACCGCGCCTGTTGATACGCCGCTTTCTCTTATTTCCGATATAGTATCGGCAAGCGGTTTCATAGTACCTAAATCGTCCCAAAGGAATACCCTTGCGGCTGCTCCGTCTAATACGGAAATATCAGACAAGTTAATCTGATTTACACCCTTTTGGAGTGTTGCGGGTTTAACCTCCAGTTTGCTTAACGCTCCGCCTGTATATTGCGCGACAATCAGCTTTGCATCTGTCGCTGTTTCTTTTTTGTTCTGCATTACAACTGCTTTTTCAAAATCAGTCCCGCTCTTTGTTACTTTTGCTATTTCATATTCCTTATCGCTTACAGGGTAATTTCCCTCGTCGGAAGCTTCAGCAATATATATCTTTGCAAATGCTGCTTTTGTAAACGTCATATTAAAATCAAGCTTTGAAACGCCGTCCAGCAATCCGCTTATGCCTACCGCCTTTTTGGCAATAACTCTGTTGTCCTTGTCAAACACCTTTACAGCCGCCGCATACTCACCGTCGGAAGCTCCTGTTTTTTCAATGATTATACCGTCAATACCCGTTGCTTTTGTAATATCTGTTTCACCGTTTTTAAGAAGCAGTCCTTTAATTTCATACGGACTTATCTTTGACGCCTCCGTTCTTATTGTTACCTTAAATTCCTTTGATATTTCTTCGCTTTGAATATTTGATGTTGTAAGTGTCGCTTTAATAGTTATCACTCCCTCGGCTGCGCTGTCGGGAACTGTAAGCGTACCGTCTGTGCTGATTGATATGCCGTTTGCCTCGCCTACGATTTCCCATTTTGTGTCACGCGGAGGGATAACAACGCCGTCCGCAAGCGGAATAGCCGTATACTTTGCAGTTCCCGGCTTTACGACCTCGTCGCCGTAAATTTCAACCGCTGTGGCAGAGCCGAGCGCTTTTAATGTTAAATTTATTGATTTTTTTGCGCCGCCGTATTCTGCCGAAACTGTAACAATTCCGGCAGATGCAGACGGCGAAATAGAGAGGGAGCCGTTTTGGTCTATTGATACACCGTTATAACTGTTTACCGAATATGTCGGTTTCAAGGCTGTGTTCTTTGTTCCCCAAAGCGTGGGAATGTCAGAGCCGATTTTGTATGTAACGCTGTTGTATATATTTCCGCTGTATTGTACTGTCGTAGTATCGGGGGTAATGTATTTTTCAGTAACATTGTCCTCCGCAGTCAAATCCAATACATCAGCGGTGTCAGTTATATAAATGCTTTCAATTCCCAAAGAAGACCAAGTGCCAAAAGTAAAGGTTATTGTGTCGGTTTTTTCGGCAACATAGATTGACGTTATATATGCCTTGTCATTTTCCGCGCACGCGTCAACCGCGTTAACATTTTCGTTTCCGACGGCTATATTATTAGTATTTTTTGCCGTTCTGTCTGTTTTGCCGTTATTTGAAACTCTCGGACGCAGATAGCGGAAATTGATATATTTTCCTGCTTCTACTGCTTTGGGAAGTTTTAACGTATATGTTGCATTACCGCCCGATCCGATAAACAGATATGTGCCTGTAAATTCAGGCGAACCGTTCGGAGCAAGTAAATCCTTGCCCTTTTCCGAATTTGTTATAAGCTTTGCGGTAGTCCATACGCCGCCGCCTGAGGCTATTGTAAGACTAATGCCCGTATCACCTATTTTTGCGGGAGTGGTAAGCGCTGACGCCTCCCATTTTTTGATAGGCGCATCGTCCGAATTTGCCACTAATTTTGTAAAGTCGTAAACCCCATCTTCTTTCGGGTCGGGTGTCGGCTTTACATCAGTGTTTTTCTCTACCGCGTAGCTTTCGGTTACATCATCAGCCGACACGGTAAATGTATTTGCCGACGCATTATATTTGCTGATTTCCTTTTCCGTAACCGCCTTGTAGCTGCCCTCCGCAAGATACAGCACGAGCTTTCCGTCCGCATCCGTAGTATGCTTTGTCGTCTGATACTCCGTCGCGCCTACCGCTTCGATTGATACCTCCATGTCCGCGCATGGCTCGCCCTCGCAGGTATATGTAAGAGTTACCATCTTACCCGGCTGAATAATGAGCTTCGGCGGATTTTCGCTGTTTATGCCCGAAAGAGTAACGTCTGATGCGTAGTTTGACGATATTCCTATACCTATTTCGCCGCCCGTATATTTTCTCAAATATTCCGTTATGTCAATCGCTGAATAATTGCCTGTGGGGAATACGCTTGCGGTGTTTGAATTTATTTTTGCAATTTCCGCTGACGGAGAATATGTAGGATTACCGAATACTGCCGTATTGTCCCAATCAGTGCCTGCATCTGAGAGCGTTATATTTCCGCTTCTGTCCTTACCGATACTGTTTCCGTAAACGGCTAATTTTGCTGACACTATCTTTGAAAAATCGATATTACCCAAATCGAATTTAACAAGTCCGTAGGAGGTATTATCAACCTCGCCCGATTTCCAATAGTTTACATACATCGTTTTGTCCGAGGCTGTCTTTGTTACATTGTTAAGGTCTGCCGTATCTGTCGCAGGAATTTCAACCGCTTCCGTTACGGGAATTTTGTTCTCATATTCCGCAATCACATTGTAGAAGGACAATACACTCTCGTTTGTTGCAGTGTCAACAAGCGTTGGTGTAAAGCGTTTTCCGTACATGCAGTCAACCGCTATAATTCCTGCCATTTCCTCCTCAGTTGTTATTATAACTGTCTTTTTGTCTGCTTGAAGCTCTGCACTGACTATTGTCATTTCCGTACCCTTATCCTTATTTGATGCGGTAACTCGTCTGCTTGCGCCCTTGCGTACAACAAATTCTTTTGTCAGGTCGCAGAGCGCAATTTTATAACCTCCGCCGCTGACGTTGGTTATTCCGATACGCTTTACTCCTGTCGCAAGCTTTAAGCCGTCAGTATCCTTAAAGGTCAGCGTGATTTCCTTGTCGCCTGTAACCTTTGCCGTATCAATCTGCGCGTTTCTGTACGGCGCGGTTTTATCACCGTAAACAACCGACTTCGCAACTTTTGCCCATTTAGCGCCGAGCTGTACATTTGAAGCCGCGCTGTTATGGATTGTGTCGCCAAGCTCCAATTCGCCCGTACCTACAACATACACTTTTTCATATAAGCTCTCATTCTGACGCTGAACGTCTTTAACAAACGACCACGCGTCATAGTAACCCTGCGAGCCGTTGCTGTCCTGATTTGCGTCGTTTAGCTGTGTTGTTATAATCGGCGTGTCCTTTCCGAAGAAATCACGCATTGCGCTAAACATCTTTGTTTGCAGATTTTTATAATCGTACGCATAGTTTTCATTTATTGCGTCGTTGCAGCCTTGATACCATAAAATGCCTTTTACATTATGTGACGGCATTTTATCAAAGCAGGATTTGAGTGCGTTAAACAAATATCCGCTGTTCGCGTCACTGTCGCGAACACCTGTTATCCACTGAAAAATGTTCGTTCCACCAACAGATGACTGGACAATGCCGACAGGTACATTTTCGCTTGCCGCAATTTCTCTTGCAAAACTCGTCACGGGTGAAGTTCTTGTGCCTGTTTTAAAGAAGCGTCCCTCGCCTGACGGGTGCGACATTGCGTGCCAAGTGCAGTCCTCGGCATAGATAATATGCATATTTTCATTTATCGGGTCATCTGTTTCAGGATTAAATCCGTCCGTAATTGCGCCCATATCCGTCATATTTGACTGACCTGCCGCAACCCAAACATCACCCACGCCGACCTGCTCATACTTAGCAACCTCGTCACTGCCCGAAAGCACGGTGATGTCATAAAGTCCCGTTGTAAGCGTTTTTGTATATGTAAACTCATTTTCTGTAACTGTTACATTGTCCGTCGCGTCACCAATTTTTACGCTTACAGACGCGTTGTTCTCGGTTTTACCTTTAATCGTAATTTCCGCTTTGTTATTATCATCTCTCTGATAAATCTGATAAGACATAGGCGCGGAGGTAATTGCAACGCCGTTAGTATATTGAAGCTCTGTTCCAAGAGAAGCGACAGCCGTTTCGCCCGATAAAATTTCAACCGCTTCACAGTTGCGTACATGCTTAAACTCAACCGTTCCGTTTGTGTCCGCCGTGATTTCATCTGTTTTCAGCACTGTTCCGTCCTTTAAAAGCTGATTTACAGTGTAGCTTGCATTTGCCGTCAATCCATTTGCACGAAAAACAGGCTGATTTATTCTCATACCCTGAATTACGTTCGGGATTTCCGTTATGGTTTTTTCGTCCGTATCATCGCCGTAGCAGGTCTGCGAACCGACTACATTTTGATGTGTAAACTGCACATTGTCCGCGTTTACAGGTATTTGACCTGTAAACGGACACAGCATAGCCGCAGTCAGTACACAAGAAATAATTTTGTCTTTCATTTGACTTCCTCCTTAAAGATACAATATATTTGTTAATTTTATTGTAGCACAGGAATGAATGTCTGTGTTGTCGTTTAGTCAGTTCTTTTTGCTAAAAAGTCAGATGTTTTTATTTACATTTTAATAAGCAGGTGGTACAATAATAGCATAAGGTGGTGAATAAAATGAACCCGCATAGCAAAAATCAAGTGCTTAATCAGCATTTATCAAGACTTGAAATTGAATTTATTTTAATAGATTATGGGCTTTGCCCAGATTGGTCGCGCGCAGAACATACGCGTCGCCGTGATTGTATGTACCTTATACTTGAGGGTCAAGGGAAAATTACAATAGACGGAGAAGAATTTTACCCCAAAAAGAACGACATGGTGCTTTTGCCAAAAGGTGCGAGAGTATCGCTTTATTCGGAAAATGAAACTTGTTACAATAAATATTGGTGTGATTTTCTCGCGCGGCTCGACGGTCAGCCGTTATTTAATGTAATTGATTTTCCGCACCTTGTCCATCTTGATGATATAAGCCATGTAAAAGCTTTGTTTGACCGTCTTGACGAGTTGCACCTGAAAACAGACATTGCTTCAGCCCTTATGATTAAGGCTGCCATTACGGAGCTTTTGTCCGTTTTTTTGAATAGCAACACGGAAAAGATGTCAAATAAATTTGATGTAAATGAATTTGTAAATAGTGTGGCTGCTTTTATACAAAAAAATCTCAACAGAAAATTGAGTGTAAACGAAATTGCAAAAACCACAAAATATAACGAAAAATATTTTATTGAACTGTTTAAAAATCATTTTGGAATGACGCCGGCAAGATATGTGAAAACCATGCGTTTGGAACAGGCAAAGCGGGAATTATTATACACCGATAACTCTGTTTCAAATATATCGAACCGACTCGGCTATTCAACAGTACAAAAATTTTCGCGCGATTTTAAGGATTATACGGGATTTACTCCTACGGATTTTAAGAGGAAATTCAGATGATTTATCAGATTGCTTCTTGATATAAAGAAATAAATCATAACAAGTTGAAAAACAATTTTTGAATGGTTTTGAGATACATTTATAGCCTACAAAAATATATCAATAAAAAACGATAGCCCCGATAAAAAAACGATAACCCCAATAAAAAAACGATAGCCCTCAATAAAAAAACGATAACCCCCAATAAAAAAAACGATATCTTTTTCAGATTTTGTCAAAAAAAGGAATAAGCCGTTTCAGAAAACGACCGAAGCGGTTTATTTTTATACGCCAAAACCCTCAAACGGCTTGAAATCAAGCTGTTTCGGGCATAAAAAAACTACTGCAACTTTGTATCAAAATTGCAGTAGGGTTTTGGTTGCGAGGGCTGGACTTGAACCAACGACCTTCGGGTTATGAGATAGACAACATATTTTTCTTATCTTTCCATAATGTGCCACAAACCGCCTTGTTATGCCGTTTTTTACTCTTGTACTTTTCACGGCGTTTTGTTTCTTGACCGCTATTTTCGCCGTTGTAGCGGTCAAATATCGGTCAAAATTCATATATCAGGAATAATAAGAAACCGCATACGCGGCGGAATGTTGGATTGAATATCAACATCAATGTACAATGTTTGTTTATGTTTTTATAAATTTCAAGTTTTTTCAAGTTGATAATGCTTTTGATTAGCTTTATTATGAAAAGCCGTTTTGATAACCTGTATACGGGCTGTAAGCCTTTTAAATGCCGTTATAGTGGAAAAGTATAAAGAAAATATAAAAAGCCCATACAAGCCAAATATAAGGCTTATACGGGCAACATTACATTGCTGAATTATATATTTTTACATTTTACACCATTACACCTTTCATCAACTATGGGTAATTAATAGATGTACAGCCGTTTATAACAGTATAGGGAGCCTGATATATACCCCTGTTTTTGTAAAGAAATGTAAAGACTTTTAAAATATGCGTTCTTATACTTATATAATAAACAAATACGAGGCGGAATATCTTACCGCCTCTTGCATTATTTCCCCTTTTGGTATATACTAAAATAAA
>VIQV01000040.1 GCA_010206265.1 Lachnospiraceae bacterium MD329 | reverse complement strand
AAAAGGCATAATACAAAGTATGTCAAGGAAAGGAAACTGTCTTGATAATTCTCTTGCAGAGAACTTTTTCAGTCATTTAAAATCGGAATTATTGTATCTGGAGGAATTTGAAAGTATAGAGGAATTTAAAAGAGAACTCATTGCATATATAGACTACTATAATAACAAGAGGATTAAATCAAAACTGAAAATGAGTCCGGTAGAATACAGATTAAAAAATACTGCATAAACAAAAAACTACAGCATAGCTGTAGAGTTTTGCAACCGCTCTTTTGTCCAACTTTTTGGGGTCAGTACAAAGGCGGAGGTTATAATGCGGTTATTCCGCATTGTTTTTAATAAATCCTGAAATTTTTTCTATTGTACGAATGGGGGCGTCCTGTGCAGTGCCCCAGTCCATATCTTTGTTTCGGTAATCAAATTTAAGTGTGAATTTATGTATATCATTCTGAATACGTTCCAGTTCGTTTAACTGCTTATTATATAGAGAAAGCAGAAATTCTGCTGCCTGAGATTTTGAGAGTGATTTTTCTGCCATATTTGTCAAAAGAAGCATATGGTTCAGACAAACTCCTTTTGAATTGTCAAATTTTGTTCTGAAATTATCGTCCTTGTTCCACATATAAAGAAGTACGTCTGCATAGCGTTCCATTGTATGGTTGATTTTATCGCAGATTATACAGCCTTTGTCGGTTTCTGAAAGATTCTTTGAGAGTGAGGCGCTGAAATCAGATGTTGATGATTTTTTAAACAAACCGCTTTTTTCATTAGAAAGCTTTGACGCACCTTTTTTCAGAATATTCAGTTGTGCTCGTATTTCTTCTAAATGTGTATCAAGAACAAGGGCGAGAGGGAGTTTATTCGGCATATCAAAAAGCATTGAAAAATGATGTCGGCAAAAGCCTGTTTTATTGGAATTTTCACGGAAATCGGGCTCCATCATAGCCGCGCCGAGAGTATAATCAAGAGTTTCGAGTTCCAGTTTTTTTTGAAGTTCGCAAAGAGGACATTCACAGTCTGTATCATAAGCCTCATTTACAGGAATTGTATAAATTTGTTCTTTCAATATTATCACCTCGTATACAGTATAACATTAAAAACAAAAAAACACAATATATAGTATGATTTTGTCGTGTTTTAAAGTGATATGACACATTCGAAAAATGCAAAACTATTCACTTTTTTGTGCAAAATCGTCATATTGTATTAGAAAAAATATCATAATTATGAATTATATGATAAAAATTAAAAAATTTTCAAAGAACTGCTTTTAAAAATATAGGTTTTATGCTATAATACAATTTAGGTAAATATCAAGACAACAATGTTATAAAATAACACTGTATAAAATTTATTTAGTATTGGAGGATTTAATTATGACACAAAACAAAACAGTTCTTGCGTGGCTTGACGAGATGTCAGCTATGTGTCAGCCGGACAAAATCGTCTGGATTGACGGAAGTGAAGAACAGTTAGAGGCTTTGAGAGCTGAGGCAGTTCAGACAGGTGAAATGATTAAGCTTAATGAGGAAAAATTACCGGGCTGTTATTATCACAGAACAGCAGAAAATGACGTTGCCCGTGTAGAGGACAGAACATTTATCTGTACTCCGACAGAGGAAGAGGCAGGTCCGATTAATAACTGGATGGCTCCTGATGAAATGTACGCTAAATTAAAGGCTCTTTATAATGGCGCGATGAAGGGCAGAGTAATGTATGTTATTCCTTATTCAATGGGTCCCGTTGGTTCACCGTTCTCAAAGATTGGTATTGAGCTTACAGACAGCATTTATGTTGTACTTAATATGGCTATAATGACAAGAATCGGTAAGAAGGTTATGGACCAGCTTGGTGACAGCGATGAATTCACAAGATGTCTGCACGCTAAGAAGGATGTAAATCCTGATGACAGATATATTGTTCAGTTCCCGCAGGATAATGCAATCTGGTCAATCAATTCTGCTTACGGCGGTAACGTACTTCTTGGTAAGAAGTGTTTTGCGCTTAGAATTGCGTCATATCTTGGTATGAAACAGGGCTGGATGGCAGAGCATATGCTTATTCTTGGTCTTGAAAATCCGCAGGGTGAGGTTAAGTACATTTGTGCGGCATTCCCGTCAGCTTGCGGTAAGACAAATCTTGCAATGCTTATTCCGCCTGAATATTTACAGGAGAAGGGTTATAAAGTATGGACAGTAGGCGATGATATTTCTTGGTTAAATATCGGTCCTGACGGCAGACTTTATGCAATTAACCCAGAGGCAGGTTTCTTCGGTGTTGCACCGGGTACATCTGTAAAGACAAACTTTAATGCTTTGGAATCTACAAAGAAGAATACAATCTTCACAAATGTTGCAATAAATAATGACGATATGACAGTTTGGTGGGAAGGTCTTGACAAGAATCCGCCTGTAAATGCAACAGAGTGGAAAGGCGCAAAGGTAAATGGCGTTGAGTATTCAGAAGCAGGAAATAACCTTGCTCACCCGAACTCAAGATTTACAGCTCCTGCTGTAAACTGCCCGTGTATTTCGCCGGAATTTGAAAATCCGCAGGGTGTTCCTGTTGATGCTATCGTATTCGGCGGAAGACGTGCTAAGTGTGCTCCGCTTGTATATCAGTCAAGAGATTGGCAGCACGGTACTTTTGTTGGTGCTACAATGGCTTCTGAAACAACGGCTGCTGCTGCTGGTGCTGTAGGTGTTGTAAGACGTGACCCGATGGCTATGAAACCGTTCGTTGGCTATAATATGGCAACATACTGGTCACACTGGCTTGAAATGGGTAAAAAGCTTGGCGATAAGGCTCCGAAGATTTTCCACGTTAACTGGTTCAGAAAAGACGATGAAGGACACTTTATGTGGCCCGGATTCGGTGATAATATGCGTGTACTTCTGTGGATTCTTGACAGATGTGCAGGTAAGGTTGACGCTGACGAAGTGGCAATCGGTTATGTTCCTAAGGCAGGCGATATTGATATTACAGGTCTTGAAGATGAAAATATTGATATGCAGGGACTTCTTGCAATTGATAAACAGGTATGGCTTGAAGATGTGAAGAATATTGAAGAGTATTTTGCACAGTTCGGCGATAAGCTGCCGAAGGAAATGGCTGATGAGCTTGAAAAGCTAAAGGCTAATCTTAAATAAAAATTGATAAAACCGCCGGTACAAAATGTGCCGGCGGTTTTTTATAAAAAACTTTCAAAATATGCTTGACTCTCCCCTAAGGTCAAATGCTATAATTACAATACAGTTCTGGAACAAGTACAAATCAATAAGGAGGAGATATTATGCTTAGTATCGGTCAGTTTTCAAAAACGTGTATGGTGACGGTAAAAACTCTGCGTCATTACGATAAAATAGGACTGCTCAGTCCAGAATACGTCAATGAAGAAAATGGATACAGGTTCTACACAGAAGAACAGATACCTGTTATGATTTTGATAAATAAATTTAAGACCTATGGGTTTTCACTTTCCGATATTAAGGAAATTTTGGTTTGCAACAGCGAAACAGCAGTAAAGTATTTAAGAAAACAGTTAAACAGTCTGCATAGTGAAATTGAGCATAAAAAAGAAATAGAGCTTGAACTTATGCAGCATATTGTTAGTTTGGAAAGGACGAGAGATGTTATGGCATATCAGAATAATTATGAAGTAAGGGTTGAGAATACTGAGGATATGAAGGTTATATCCAACCGTCAGGTTATGAGTGTTGATGATTTTGGTAAGTATTACGGTTATCTGTATAAAAGGTGTGCAGACAAAAGTGAGAATATCATATTAAATGGAAAAGCAATGGCATTTTATCACGATACGGAATTTAATCCGGAGACAAGCGACATTGAACTTGCTCTAGGAGTTGCAGAAAACAGCAAATTTGATAAAATTATAAAGGGCAGTGAATGTGCAGTTACAATACATTACGGACCCTATTCAAAGCTTCCGGAGGCTTATGGTGCAGTTACAAAATGGATTAAGGATAACAATTATAAAATTGCAAATGCTCCTTATGAAATTTATATTAAGTCACAGTTTGACAGAATACCTGTTGACGAATGGGAAACAAAAATTGTTTTCCCTGTTGAGAAAGCATAAAATCCGCTTGCGTGTCCGCGATTTTTATGATAAAATAATGTTATTGACAGATAAGGAGAAAACATATGGCATTGTATGCAATCGCGGACTTGCATTTACCGCTCGGAATAGACAAGCCTATGGATATATTCGGCAGTGCTTGGGAAAATTATGTCGAACGTCTTGCGGATAACTGGCAGAGCAGTGTGAAAAACGACGACACTGTTATACTGGCAGGTGATTTTTCGTGGGCGACGTATCTTGAACAGAGTACAAAGGATTTTGAGTATCTGCATAGTCTAAACGGTAAAAAAATACTGTTGAAGGGCAATCACGACTACTGGTGGACAACAATGAATAAACTAAAGGAATTTACAGAAAAAAATAATTTTTCGGATATAACCTTTATGCAGAACAATTCATTTAAATATGAGGATATAGCTATATGCGGTACAAGAGGATGGATACATCCTGCGTGGGACAATTTCGGTGCAGAGGACAGAAAAATATTTGACAGAGAGGTATTAAGACTTGAATTGTCACTTAACAGTGTTAAAGATTATAACGAGATTTATGTTTTTACTCATTATCCGCCTATGCCTGCGTCGCTTGAAGGCAATGAGTTTACAGAAATGATGAAAAAATATCCGGTTACAAAATGTATTTACGGACATCTTCACGGTACGGCTCACAGAAATGCGGTAGAAGGTGTGGTTGGCGGAATAGAATATAAACTGGTATCAGGTGATTATATAGGATTTAATCCTGTAAAACTGAGAGATTAGGAGAAAATTATGAAATTAATGCTTGCGTCAGACATTCACGGGTCTGCATACTATGCTGAAAAAATGCGCGTCGCATACAGCCGCGAAAAGGCTGACAGACTGATATTACTGGGGGATTTGCTGTATCATGGACCACGAAATGACCTTCCGCGTGAATATGAACCTAAAAAGGTAATAGAAATATTAAATAGTTTAAAAGATGAAATATTGTGCGTACGCGGCAATTGTGACAGCGAGGTTGACCAGATGGTACTTGATTTCCCGATAATGGCGGACTATGCAGTAGTATATGCGGACGGAAAAACTCTGTATTTAACTCACGGGCATATATTTAATCCGCAAAATACGCCTAAATTAAAAAAGGGTGATTATCTTGTAAACGGTCATACCCATATACCGGCAAATGAAAATATGGGTGAGTTTTTTTATATAAATACAGGTTCGATATCAATACCGAAAGAAAACAGCGGTCACAGCTATATGATTTTTGAAAACGGAGAATTTGAATTGAAAGAACTTGAATAATCAAAACAGCCGTCACGCATTGACGGCTGTTTTTGGTTTTTTCTTGCGTTTTTTACATTTAAAATGTGAGTTGGGGGTAAGGTGACCGATTTCCATTTCAAAACATTCTTCAACCTCACCGAGATTCAACAGACTGTAATCTTCAAGAACGCGTAACATTACCATTGCGCAGGCATATGCGTCGTCATATGCCTGATGATGTTGAAACTCTATTCCAAGAGCGTCGCAAAGCCTGTTAAGTTTATGACTTTCAAGCTCAGGATAGGCAAGCTGTGACAGCTTAACGGTGCATAAATAATCAAATGTTGGACGCGGTATTTTAAAGTGTTCAAGTGTCGCACACAGGGCGCCTACGTCAAAGCTTGCGTTGTGTGCAATTACTGTTTTACTCTCAAGATACGGTTTTATTTCATTCCAGTAGCGGTCAAAAGTAGGCTTGTCCGCAACCATTTTGGGAGTAATACCGTGGATTTTAATGTTATAATCATTAAATTCAAACGGTACAGGTTTTATCAGAATTTCTTTTCTGTCAGTTATAATATTATTTTCTACAACGCATATTCCCAAACTGCATACGCTTGTAAAGCTTGAAGTGGCAGTTTCGAAATCTATAGCAACAAAATCCATACTATCTCTCCTAACATCATAACATTATACAACTTTTTTCGCCGAATGTCAAAGAAAAAAACAATGAGTTGACACAAACGTACAATCGTTATATAATTTATGGTAACAGAAAGGAATGGTGATGGAATGTTGGTAGGAATAATCGGCGCACTTGACCACGAAATAAACGGTTTGAAAGCGCTTATGGAAAATAGTGAAACCGATATTGTAAGCAGTGTTGAATTTTACAGAGGTGCGATAAACGGAGCAGATATTGTACTTGCTGCAGCAGGAGTAGGAAAGGTGAATGCGGCAGTCTGCGCACAGACTATGATTTTGAAATATTCGCCCGATATTATTATAAATATTGGTGCGGCAGGCGGACTTTCATTGGAACTCGGAATAGGCGATATAGCCATTGCGGAGGCGGTTGTAGAGCATGATATGGACACCACTGCAGTTGGTGACCCTCCGGGACTTATATCAGGTATAGATGTGGTAGAAATGCCTTGCAGTAAAAAACTTACAGATATGCTGGAAGAAACAGTTCGGACTGTTGGAACAGTAAAAGCGCAGCGCGGGGTGATTGCGTCGGGCGACCAGTTTATATGTGCTGACAAACAAAGAAATAAAATTATTGATAATTTCGGCGCGATTGCTGCTGAAATGGAGGGCGGAAGTATAGGACACGTTTGTATGATGAACGGTGTGCCGTTCGGCGTACTTCGCGCAATATCTGACGGCGCAAATGACGATGCAGTAATGGATTATCCGACATTTGCACAAATGGCGGCAGACAATTCAATAAAAATAATGGTTGAACTGCTGAAAAAGATGAAAGGAGTAAGCTTTGATGGAGAAAATTAAAAGCTTTCAGGTAGACCATAGAAAGCTGGATAAGGGTATTTATATATCAAGAATTGACGGTGATATTGTTACATACGATTTACGCTTTTGCAAGCCTAACAGCGGTACGGTACTGGATAATGTAACAATGCATACAATTGAACATATGCTTGCGACATTTCTTCGTAATTCCGAATTTAAGGACGATATAATATATTTCGGACCTATGGGCTGTCAGACAGGTTTTTATTTGCTTGTACGCGGAAGTGTTATGGGTAATGATGTGCTTGCACTTGTAAAAACAGTCCTTAAACAAACCACAGAACACACAGGAGAAGTGTTCGGCGCAAGCGAAATTGAGTGCGGAAACTATAGAACCCTTGAACTTGAAAGCGCAAAAAGAGCGTGTGGAGAGTATCTTGAAATTTTGAACGGAGTTAATGATATAGTTGATTATAACTATGTCAACAGTAGATAAATGAAATATATATACCAGATATTTATAATTTTTTCAGTAACTCTTATAGCTGAATTAATGCATTATTTTATTCCGATACCTGTACCTGCCAGTATCTATGGTCTGATTTTAATGCTTGTACTTTTGTGTACAGGTGTTATAAAAATACATCATATTGAAAAAACTGCTGATTTTCTTGTAGAAATAATGCCTTTAATGTTTATTCCCGGCGGTGTAGGGCTTGTTACGGCTTGGACAAGCTTAAAGCCGATAATAATACCCGTGATGGTGATTATGTCAGTGTCAACAGTGGTTGTAATGGCAGTTACGGGAAAAACAACAGAGCTTGTTATGAGATTGGACAGAAAACGGAAGGAGAAACGGGAAAATGAACAGTGTACTGACAGATAGTATGTTTTTTGGTGCGGTAATCAGTGTTTTGGGATATTTAATCGGAATTTACTGCCGTAAAAAAATATCGGTTCTTAATCCTCTTTTAATAGCTATAGTACTTACCATTGTGGTTATTAAAGCGCTTGACATAGATTATGAAACGTATAACAGCGGAGCTAAATATATAAGCTATCTGCTTACACCTGCAACTGTATGTCTTGCGATACCGCTTTACCGGCAGATTAATGTTTTAAAGTCGCACGCCAAAGAAGTGTTTATCGGTATACTTGCAGGTGTTATAGCGAGTATGGGAAGTATATTGTTAATGGCATATCTCTTTTCTCTCACACACGAGCAGTATGTAACACTTTTGCCGAAATCAATAACGACGGCAATCGGTATGGGAGTAAGCGAGGAACTCGGTGGAATTCAGACAATAACGATAGCTGTAATAATTATAACAGGCGTTTTTGGAAATATAATAGCTGAAGGGGTACTGAAAATTTTCAGAATAAAAGAGCCTGTTGCAAAAGGGCTTGCGATAGGAACTGCGTCCCACGCAATCGGTACGGCAAAGGCTCTTGAAATAGGTGAAACTGAAGGAGCAATGAGCAGTCTTGCGGTTGCTGTTGCAGGTCTGATGACCGTTGCGACAGCGTCATTTTTTGCCTCACTGCTTTGATTCGTTAAAAGCAGTAAGGATTTTTTCGTAGATAATATCGGAATGTTCACGGAAAAAGCGCGCCATACGCTCTGCCTCGTCGCGTGAACCTGCATATAACGACAGATTCATAAGCTGAGTGTTATCGTCGTCAAGGAGCAGACAGTCCGCGCTGTATTCGTCTTTTCTTACAGGAGAAATATTGCTCTGAACCGCATTTTTGCGGCGTTGTTCTTTAAAAAGTTCTTTTATGGACGCGTCAATAGGTTCACGAATGTATATGGGTATGTTTGAGGTGAAAAAATCGCCTGCATTCATACCTTTTTGTGTTATACTGTATTTTTGATTGTGCGCGCCTTCCAAGAATGCGTTTATATGATTTGTTTTGGCAAGATTATCAAGTGCTACTTGAAAATCGTTGTAGTTAATGTTACAATTATCTAAGACAAGGTTAAGAAGTTCGTTGTAAGGAACAGCGTCGTCAACCTTGCTGAGGGTGTAAAGAATAATAAATTGTATTAAAACGGAATCATCAATCTCCTTTTGATATAACATAACTTCACCTCCATATAGAATATTGTACCATATAAATACAAAAAAAGATAGAGTAAAATAGGAGAAAAAGGAAATGGCAAGAAAAAAACTTACTGAGGAGGAAGAAATACAGCGCGTTAAAGCGATGTATGAGCTTGAAAACAGTTATCGTGCTAAGGGGTATAAATTGATATGCGGTGTTGACGAGGCAGGACGAGGACCGCTTGCAGGACCTGTTTACGCAGCGGCAGTTATACTTGAACCCGATACAATTATAAAAGGTATAAACGATTCAAAAAAACTTACCGAGAAACGACGTGAGGAGTTGTTTGAAGAAATATGCTCAAAAGCGGTTGCATATAGTATTTACAGTGTAGACGAAAAAAGAATAGATGAAATAAATATTTTAAACGCTACATATGAGGCAATGAACGGAGCGGTGTCAGGACTTGATATAGAGCCTGACTTTGCGTTGATTGACGGGAACAGAATAAGCGGAATGACAATACCTTGTGAAACTGTTGTAAAGGGTGACGCTAAAAGCGCGTCAATTGCCGCCGCGTCAATTTTGGCAAAAGTGAGCCGTGACAGGTTTATATGCGAAATTGCGGAAAAATATCCTCAATATGGTTTTCAGCAGCATAAGGGTTACGGTACAAAAGCGCATAACGAGGCGATTTTACAGTACGGACCGTGTCCAATTCACAGAAAAACATTTTTAAAGAAACTTTTGGGAGAAAGACAGTGGATACTAAACAAATAGGTGAATTTGGTGAAAGGGCGGCAGGAAAGTACCTTGCTGATAAGGGTTACAGAATTATACGTTATAATTTCAGGCTGAAAATGGGCGAGGTGGATATAATCGCTCAAAAGGATAGTTGTATTGTTTTTGTTGAGGTGAAAACAAGAAAGAATAATCTGTTTGGCGAACCGAGCGAATATGTTAACAGAAATAAGCAAATGCGTATAAGAAAAGCCGCCGCCTGCTATACGGATATAATAAATAATGACGTGCGTTTTGACGTGATAGAAGTCTTTTATGAACAGCGCGGCGCTGAAATGGCGGTAAAGAAAATAAATCATATAGAAAATGCATTTTAGAAAGGGTGCTTAAATGAAATATTCGATATTTGACACACACTGTGATACACTTTGCAGTGTGCTTGATTACGGCAAAAGTATTGTAATGAATGAGTGTCACGTTGATATTGAGCGTATGAAAAAGTATGAACAATATACGCAGGTATTTGCGTGCTTTATAGACCCTGTATATAAATCTTGCGCCGCTGACAGGACGCTTAATCTGATTGATACTTTCCATAATACAGTGTCTGATAAACTGCCTGATAACGTCAGAGGGATTTTGAGTATTGAGGGTGGAGAAGGAATATATTCACTTGCTCACTTGCGTAATTTTTATAGGCTGGGTGTGAGGATAATTGCCTTGACTTGGAACTTTTCAAATCATATTGCGTCAGGTGCGCTTGAAACTGATGAAACGAGGGGACTTACGGAGTTCGGAAAACTGGTTGTTGCTGAAATGAACAGACTTGGTATTTTTGCGGACGTATCACACCTTAACGATAAATCATTCTACGATGTGGCGGAATACAGCAACAAACCGATTATTGCGTCACATTCAAATGCCCGTGCCGTCTGTCGCTCAAAAGCTGTTTGTCCCGTAGAACGTAATCTTACTGACGACCAGTTTGAGATTATTAAAAAATCGGGCGGATGTGTGGGCATAAACTTTTGTCCCGATTTTCTGAATGAAAGAGGAAAAGCAGATGTTGAAGATATAATACGGCATATAGAACATTTTATGTCGCTCGGCGGTGAAGATAATGTTGGAATCGGAGCGGACTTTGACGGTATTGACAGTACGCCTGACGGAATAAACGGAGTTGAGGACATATATAAGATATTTGACAGACTATTACAAAAAGGATATACTGAAAATCAAATAGAAAAAATAAGCCATAAGAACTTTGAAAGGATACTGAGAAATGCCTAAATTTTTTGTGACAAGTGATAAAATAAGCGACAGTCAGATAATAATTGATACGGAGGATGTAGCTCATATTTCGCGCGTACTCCGTCTTGGTGAGGGCGATTTTCTGACCGTATGCGACAGTCAGGGTACTGATTATGAGGCGGAAATCGTGTCGCTCGGACAAAAAGAGATTTTATGTAAAATTAATTCAAAGTCAATGAGCGCGTCGGAACCGAATATCAAGGTAACGCTTTTTCAAGGCTTGCCTAAAGCGTCTAAAATGGAATATATAATCCAGAAAACAACCGAGCTGGGAATAACAGAAATTGTTCCTGCAAAGCTGTCAAGATGTGTTGTCAAGATTGATAATAAAAAGGACGAGGCAAAAAAGCTTGACCGCTGGCAGAAAATATCCGAATCAGCGGCAAAACAGTCCGGCAGAGGGATTATTCCGAAAATATCTCCCATTATGACGCTTGATGAAATAATAGATAGGTCAAAGGAATTTGACTTGTTCTTTGTTCCATATGAGTGCGAAGAGCAGAAAACATTAAGAAATGTGCTTTTTTCAAAAAAAGATATAAAAACAGTTGGATTTCTTATAGGGCCTGAGGGCGGATTTGACATAGCAGAAACAGAAAAACTCAGGAGAGCGGGTATTGATACCGTAACGCTCGGAAAGCGTATACTGCGTACCGAAACGGCAGGTGAGGCTGTGCTTGCAATGACAATGTATGAAATAGGGGATATAAACTAAGGAGCGATAAAAATGACCTTACAGGAAATAATAGACGGAAGTGACAATATCGTATTTTTTGGCGGCGCAGGAGTGTCTACCGAAAGCGGGATACCCGATTTCCGCAGTGTGGACGGTCTGTATAATCAAAAATATGATTATCCGCCCGAAACAATTTTAAGTCATACGTTTTTTATAGATAAGACAGAGGAATTTTATAAATTCTACCGTGACAAGCTGATAGTAAAAAATGTACAGCCCAATAAAGCGCATACCGCTCTTGCAAAGCTTGAAAAAAAGGGTAAGCTAAAAGCGGTCATAACTCAGAATATTGACGGACTGCACCAGCTTGCAGGCAGTAAAAACGCACTTGAACTGCACGGCTCAACGCTCAGGAATTACTGTATGGATTGCGGTAAATTTTATGATGTTGATTATATTGCGTCAAATACGGGAGTGCCGAAATGTGAATGCGGCGGCATAGTAAAGCCTGATGTTGTGCTGTATGAAGAAATGCTCAATGACGACACTATATCAAAATCAGTAAAATTTATAAGCGAGGCTGATACGCTTATAATAGGCGGCACGTCGCTTAACGTATACCCTGCGGCAGGTTTTATAAATTATTTCGGCGGCAGATATATGGTTATAATAAATAAAGCGTCAACGCCTGCCGACAAACAGGCAAAATTGGTAATAAACGAACCTATAGGCGAAGTGCTGGGAAAATTAAAAATATGAAAGTATATGCAATGAATATATCATCAATAAATCCTGATGATAAAAAATGGTACAAATATCTTTCGCAAAAACGTATTGAAAAGGTAGAGCGGATAAAAAAAAGTATTCAGAAATCGCAGTCGATTGGTGCGGAGTTATTGCTTAATTATGCGGTAAACGGTGATATAAAAAAATGTGTAGAGTGGGAACTTGACGCTAACGGCAAGCTGTACCTTAAAGAAGATACGGGGTTGTATGTAAATTTGTCACATTCAGGAGATTATGCCGTATGCGCCGTGCACACAAAGCCTGTAGGCGTGGACATACAGCAGTGCCGTAAATGTGACAATAAACTTGCTGAACGCTTTTTTACCTCATCTGAAACAACTGCCATAAAATACGGCGACGTTTCATTTTTTGAAATATGGACCAAAAAAGAAAGTTTTGTAAAAGTAGTCGGACGAGGACTGTCAATTCCTTTAAACAGTTTTTCCGTTCTGGAAGATACGGCAGAGTATGACGGAAAAACATATCGTTTTAAAGAATATAAGTTAAAAAATGATAATTATAAACTCTTCAGCTGTTTTTTGGACTGACGATAAATATCAGCGTCCTTTGCCGAATAGTTTAGTATGTCATCATAAGCGTCAAGCTGTGATAAGCTTTCAGGTGCAAACGGAATAAGTCCCGTGCAGTCCTGTGTTGATGTGGCGTTAGTTACATCAAAATCAAACATTCTGTTGTGGAAAATAACGTGTTCCGAATTTTTGTTCATAATTAAAAACCTCCTTATAGAATTAGTATAAGTAAAAAACCGACGGTCAATTCCGTCGGTTTTTTGCTATTTTACCATTTTTATGAAATATTCTAAAAATGCGGTGTTGTCGGTAAGTTCGGGATGAAAAGAAGTAACGAGGATATTGTTTTGCCTTGCGGCGACAATATGTCCGTCAAGCTCCAGTAATATTTCAACGCTGCTGCCTGCGCTTTCAATCCACGGAGCGCGTATAAACACAAGCGGTACAGGATTTTCTGAAACTTTGGGAACCGATACTTCGCTTGAAAAACTGTCAAACTGTCTGCCGTAAGCATTGCGCTTTACGGATATATCCATAATTCCAAGGTGCGGATTTTCGCCGATGATATTTTTTGCAAGAAGAATAAGTCCTGCACAGGTACCGAATACGGGAAGACCTTGTTCAATCATCTTCTTTAGAGGTTCAAACAAATCAAGCGTATGCAAAAGCTTGCCTATAACCGTACTTTCACCTCCTGGGAGTATTAGCGCGTCAAACGGTTTTTCAATATCTCGTTTCTGCCGTATTTCAAATGATTCAATGCCGAGCTTATCAAGTGCGTGCTTATGCTCAATAAACGCGCCCTGCAATGCTAAAATGCCGATTCTCATTATTTACCACGCTCCGCCATAAGTAATGCAATTTCATTCTCGTTTATTCCGACCATAGCTTCGCCCAAGTCCTCTGAAAGGCTTGCAAGAAGTTCGTCGTCCTGATAATTTGTGACAGCCTGAACAATAGCAGACGCACGTTTTGCAGGATTGCCTGACTTAAATATACCGGAACCGACAAATACACCTTCTGCGCCGAGGTTTATCATTAATGCCGCGTCGGCAGGGGTTGCAACACCACCCGCAGCAAAATTTACGACAGGGAGTTTGCCGTTTTCGTGTACATATTCAACAAGGTTGTATGGTACCTGTAATTGTTTTGCAGCCTCATACAGTTCGTCGGCTGACATATTTTGAATACGGCGTATTTCCGACATCATCATTCTCATATGCCGTACAGCCTGAACAACGTCGCCCGTGCCGGGTTCGCCTTTTGTCCGTATCATAGCCGCACCCTCGTTTATACGTCTTAATGCTTCGCCTAAATCTTTAGCGCCGCAAACAAACGGAACCTTAAAATCGTTTTTATTGATGTGATATTTGTCGTCGGCAGGGGACAGAACTTCGCTTTCGTCTATGTAATCAATTTTTATTGCCTGCAAAATTCTTGCCTCCGCGAAGTGACCGATACGGCATTTTGCCATAACGGGTATTGAAACAGCCTCCTGAATACCTTTAATCATTTTCGGGTCGCTCATTCTTGATACGCCGCCTGCTGCCCGAATGTCGGCAGGTATTCTTTCAAGCGCCATAACGGCGCACGCACCTGCCTCTTCAGCTATTTTTGCCTGTTCGGGTGTGGTAACGTCCATAATTACACCGCCTTTAAGCATTTGCGCGAGATTTTTGTTAAGTTCAAATTGTGTGCTCATAATAAATTCCTCCTTGTATTATATAGTTATAGTTTAAATATCCTTTTTTCTGGATATGTGCTATACTGTGTTTAGATACTGTGGATTAGTTAATTCCTCCTACCACTTGATGGTTTGAATGAGGCTCTAACCACAGTCTCTTTGTACAGTTGTTAATCAGTTAGATACCGCATGACGGTTTATTTAGAACAAGGTTACAATCGCAGAGAGTCCCTGTGGGTCTAAACAGTGTCAAAAATTTATTAAAATGAGGTGTTTTTATGATTTTAGTCGGTATTGATGTTGCAAAGGACAAGCACGATTGCC
>VIQV01000027.1 GCA_010206265.1 Lachnospiraceae bacterium MD329 | reverse complement strand
TTGCCTTTAGAAATATCAATACCAACACTAATCATAAAAATACCTTCTTTCATAAAAATTGATTGTAAGGCGACCGCCGAGAGCTTATTAAATTTCATTTTGATTGGTGATGGGAACGTGGGTAGTTCAACCTGCTTAAACGAAATCGTATAACAAGAAGGCGGCTGACACTTTCTATCGGGAGCGTAAAAGCTCAAGGAGGGACACGTCAGACCATTACCTTCTCATTATAACAGAAATAAGCATAGTCGTTTGTTATATTCAACTTCTGACTATGCAAATATTATATCAAAGGAGGGGAATGGAAATGATTAAAGTAAGCGATAAGGTTTTAAACTATGTTGCTACTACTGCTGAAGAAGCTTTTCTTGAGGCTATGGGTCTTGCATCACGTGGTGGAGCGTATGAGCCGGAAATGTCTGAGGAAGTAAAGGCATACAAGGCTAACCACACTTCAAAGGTTGAAATGCTTTTTAACAAGCTTTCAAAGTAAGGATAATTTGCCATTGTGGCAAAAATTTCCAAAAGTCAATTACTGATTCATCAGTAATTGGAACAACACTATGTGTTGTTCCAACAAAACTGCTTAAGAGCCGTAAAAATTTTATTTATACGACCCTTGGATAAAAAGAGACCCCGTCTTAAATCATACTCTGCTTGGACAGCCTTTTGTGTGATATACAAAACGGAATCTCTCTCTTATGTAAGTATATACGACAATATAAATTTTGTCAAGTCTTATATTAAGAGTGAAGTTTACCAATGAAAAAATATTAAGATACAAAGGATAAATCCAATTCTACTGGAGATATACAAAAGATAAAATAATTAATTAAAAAGTGATTAAGCAGAGTATACTATTTCTTTTTAGTATACTCTGTTTACTTTTTATAAAAATCAAAAAAATTGTCGAAAACGGCAATGCGTTGCCTTGAAACACGCTCCATTTTTTCCTACAATTATATAGGAAGGAGGTGGAGCAATGACGAATGAAAAGACATTTGGCGAAGTGGTCAAGGACGCTCGTAAATCAATGTCTCTTACAAGAGAGGAATTTGCTGAAAAGTGCGATATGAGCACTCGCGAAATTTACAACATTGAAAAAGATATTTCAGACCCTAAATTTAGCAATGTAAAGAAAATCTTTAATGTAATGGGACTGGATATAAACAAATTTTATCAAACAAAAGAATAATCAAGGAGGAACTACAGATGAAGTATTATTGTGAGGGTGAATGGTTAGTGAATAAGGAATTAGGGCAGTATTATACACACGGTATTGCCAGTAACGACGAGAATATTGTTGTGCACGATGTAAGTGCAGACAGGACATTGGCCGACAAGATAGTTGATTTATTGAATAAGTATGATGTTTCATTACTACAAGTTAATGACGTCATTGAAGATATGATAACCGGCGTGTAAATTTTAAATTTACACGCTTTTTTAAGCAAAAAAATCGGAACAAGTTTTACTTGTTCCGATATGGTGACTCGTGAGGGAATCGAACCCTCGTTGCCGGCGTGAGAGGCCGGAGTCTTAACCGCTTGACCAACGAGCCATACAGCTTTTATATAATAGCATAAAAATATATGTTTGTCAAGAGAAAAAATGCGAATTTTGAAAATTTTTTCAAAATTCGCATTTTAGTTATTTACTTATATAACGGATATTTATCGCAAAGAGTTTTAACTCTCTTTTTGATTTCGTCTTTGCTGTTGTCGAAGTCTTTAATTGTAAGAGCAATCAGTTTGCCGACCTCAATCATATCGTCTTCTTTAAAACCGCGTGAGGTTGACGCAGGAGTACCAATTCTGATACCGCTTGTAATAAACGGACTCTGCGTATCAAACGGAATAGCATTTTTATTTACTGTAATACCTACTTCATCAAGCATTTTTTCAGCCTCTTTACCTGTAACGCCGGAATCAGTCAGGTCAAGCAGCATAAGGTGATTATCTGTACCGCCTGAGACAAGCTTAAAGCCTTCGTTTACAAGAGTGTCTGCAAGAACAGAGGCATTTTTAACAACCTGCTTTGCATACTCTGTAAAGCTTGGGTCAAGAGCCTCTTTAAAGCATACTGCTTTTGCAGCTATTGTGTGCATAAGCGGTCCGCCCTGTATACCGGGGAATATAGCCTTATTGATTTTCTTAATAAGCTCTTCGTTGTTTGTAAGTATAAGACCGCCGCGCGGACCTCTCAGTGTCTTATGTGTAGTTGTTGTAACAACATCAGCGTAAGGCATTGGCGAAGGGTGACAGCCTGCTGCCACAAGTCCTGCGATATGTGCCATATCTACCATAAGATATGCGCCTACTTCGCTTGCAATATCAGCGAATTTCTGGAAATCAATAGTTCTCGGATATGCTGACGCACCTGCAAGAATAAGTTTCGGCTGACATTCAAGCGCAATTCGTCTTACTTCGTCATAATCAATTGTATTTGTATCTTCTGTAACACCGTAGGGAACTATGTTAAAATATTTTCCAGACATATTAACGGGAGAACCGTGGCTCAGATGACCGCCGTGGGCAAGGCTCATTGACAGAACAGTATCTCCGGGTGTAAGCAGAGCGAAAAATACAGCCATATTTGCCTGCGCGCCTGAGTGTGCCTGTACGTTGGCATATTCAGCGTTAAAGAGCTTTTTTGCGCGTTCAATGGCAAGTGTTTCTACGGTGTCAACGTGCTCGCAGCCGCCATAGTAACGTTTGCCGGGATAACCCTCTGCATATTTGTTTGTAAGCGGTGAACCGTTAGCCTCCATTATCAGTTCAGAAACAAAATTTTCTGACGCGATAAGTTCAATCTTATTTTGCTGACGGTTTGTTTCATCTTGTATCGCCGCATAGACTTCAGGGTCAAACGACTTTATCTTTTCATACTTTTCCATTTTGAAAATTCCTTTCTTAAAATTACTATAAATAACATTATATAATTTGTTTGAAAATTTTGCAATAGTTTCTTGCAAATTTTTGCGGAAAAATGTATAATGTATTTGTGGATAACAATAATGGAAGGTGAGATAAAATTGACAAGAAAAGAACGGGTAGAAAAAATCCGCGCACTTCTTGACGCGGCATATCCTGATGTAAAATGTTCTCTTAATTATTCAACTCCGCTGGAAATGCTTATTGCAACGCAGCTTTCAGCACAGTGTACCGACGCGCGTGTGAATATTGTGACAAAACCGTTGTTTGAGAAATATAAGAACGTAGAAGATTTTGCGTCAGCAGATTATGAAGAATTATGCGAATACATAAAATCAGCGGGATTTTACAGGAATAAAGCAAAGAATATAATTTTGTGCTGTCAAAGGATTATCGATGTTTACGGCGGAGAAGTGCCCGATACAATGGAGGATTTAACCAGTTTGGCAGGTACGGGCAGAAAAACCGCCAATCTTGTTTTAGGCGATATTTTCGGGAAACCTGCGGTTGTGGTTGATACGCATTGTAAGCGTATTGCGAAAAGAATCGGCTTAACAACAAATGACGACCCAACAAAGGTAGAAATGGATCTGAAGAAAATTGTACCCCCTGATTATCAGCTTAGAATGTGTCATCAGTTTGTTGCACACGGGCGCGCTGTTTGTACCGCGCGCAATCCTAAATGTGGGGTATGTCCGATAGCTGAAGTATGTAAAAGCGCAGGGAAGTGCTGAAAACAAAATACCGCATATCAGTTGATATGCGGTATTTTATATTACATTATACTGTGAACTGTGATATATCCCGTAAGATAAATTCCGAATGCTACAGCCGAAGTTGCAATCAGAGGTGATTCAATGTATTTATGTCTGTCGGTAAATTCCGCGATAACCCAATAAACGGGGAACATACACGCCAGATAACGCGACAGACTCAGCGGCCACGACGCGGCGGCATTAAACGCAAAATATATAAACATAAATACAGTGTAAACCGAACGTGTACGGCGTACTGAATATAATATAAGCAGTACAAATATCGGCAGGGCTATTACTTCGGGCATAAACATAGAAGCAATATGTGACCAGGAATCGTTAAAAGACATTGTTCTGTCCCATAGCATATGTGCTGTTCTTCCGAAAAATTGTAAGTTTTGTGACCAGTGTTCGCTTTGGTACTGTGCAAAAATGAACGGGTCGCCCGTGGTTCTGTAATTAATGAAAAGATATATAAGCGTTCCTACAGGCATAATTAAAATAGGAAGTACGCGTATAAATCTTTTTACAAGAGTGTGCCATTCGTTATTTCGCATTAAAGCAATCGGTCTTTCGGTTTGTACCCATTCTATTGTCGCAGGAATAATCATTAAAATTCCGAAAGAGCGTGTCAGAGCCGATAACATTCCAAGAAGTCCTGCTAACAGCCAGTTATGGCGGCGAATAGCATAAAACGTTGAAATGATAAGCAGAAAGAACAGGCTTTCTGTCATAACCGAACCGTAGAAAAACGCAAACGGCGCAATTGATAAAAGGACAATGCTTGTGCGCGCGATTGACTTGCTGTAATCCATAGCCACGAGCTTATAAGTAACAACGCAGCCTGCACAGTACGAAAGTGTTGATACGATTAGGGCGGAAACCGCATAACTGCGGAATATAACTGAGAATATTTTTACAATAAACGGATAGAGCGGAAAAAATACGAGCATATAGAAATTGCCGTTTTCTATTTTGTGCGCGTAACCGTATTGAGCAATTTCAAGATAATGCGGTCCGTCCCAAAGACTCCAGCTTTTGCAGTAGTCGAGAAAGCTTATTGCTTCACCTTCACTGAAAATACCCTTTGCAAGCCAGCTAAGCAGAAATACCGCAATTCTGAAAGCCAGCGCAATAATGAAAATATTAAGACATTCGCGTCGTGTAATGCTAACATTATTACGAAGCGTATTGTGTTTTTTTGTAATAAAGGCAAAAGCTTTGTTGCCGGGATAGGTTACACCTGCCTCGCCTAAAAAACGTATGAGCCACATAATGAGCGCGGCAAAAAATATTATACAGATTATAGTGCTGTAAATCATTTTATATCCTCCGTACTGTTTGTTTCTTTTATAATAAATATCGGACGTTTTTTTGTTTCAAGATATGTTTTTGAAAGATACTGTCCCAAGATTCCCATACAGAACATCTGTACGCCGGAAACAAGAAATATTATACACACGAGCGACGGATAACCTGCTACGGGGTCGCCCCATATAAGTGTTTTAAATATGATCACCAATATCATAGTAAATGCCGCCGCGCAAAATATAAAACCTGCAACGGAGGCGATTGCCAGCGGAGCGGTTGAAAATGCGGCAATTCCGTCAAGTGAATACAGAAACAATTTCCAGAATGACCATTTTGTTTCACCGGCAGCGCGTTCTGTATTTTCGAATTCAAGCCATTTTGTTCTGAAACCGACCCAACCGAAAATACCTTTGGAAAAACGGTTGTATTCTCCCATACTCAATATTGAATCAACCATTTGCCGTGTCATAAGCCGATAATCACGTGCGCCGTCTACTATATCAGTTTTTGAAATTTTATTGATAAGCTTGTAGAACAAACGCGCAAAAAATGAACGTACAGGCGGTTCTCCTTTACGGCTCACACGTCTTGTGGCAACACAGTCAAAACCTTCGTCAACTATGCTTTTATACATATCTTCAAGCAGTTTCGGAGGGTCTTGCAAGTCAGCGTCCATAATTGCGGTATAATCGCCCGACGCATTTTTTAATCCTGCATACATTGCTGCCTCTTTGCCAAAATTGCGTGAAAACGATATGTATTTTACTCGTCGGTCTGTTTCGGCAAGTGATTTTAAAATTGAAAGTGTATTGTCACGCGAACCGTCGTCAATAAAAAGGTATTCAAAAGAAACACCGAATTTGTTTTGCATAAAATCTGACTGACGTTTTATTTCCTCATAAAAAAGCGGAATAACAGCTTCTTCATTGTAGCAGGGTATGATAATACTTATCAGTTCATTCATTATAAAACCTCATTATACATTAAAACGGAACAGAACAATATCTCCGTCCTTCATAACATATTCTTTGCCTTCGCTTCTGACAAGTCCTTTTTCTTTAGCGGCGGTCATAGAACCGCAGGACATTAAATCGTCATAGTGAACTACCTCTGCGCGGATAAAGCCGCGTTCAAAGTCAGTATGGATTTTGCCTGCCGCCTGAGGAGCTTTTGTACCGTTTGTAATAGTCCAGGCGCGTACTTCCGGTTCACCTGCCGTAAGATAGCTGATAAGTCCCAGAAGTGTGTAGCTTGCTTTTATAAGTCTGTCAAGCCCTGATTCAGTCATATTCAGTTCTTCAAGGAACATTGCCTTTTCATCACCGTCAAGCTGGGCGATTTCTTCTTCAATTCTTGCGCTGACAGGCATTACCTGAGAACCTTCCTTTGCGGCAAGTTCTTTTACGCGGTTTACAAATTCATTATTTTCAATACCTTTTGAAAAATCGTCTTCTGCCACATTGGCAGCATAAATTACGGGTTTCATTGAAATCAAAGCGATTTCCTTCATAATAACAAGTTCGTCGTCAGTGTATTCAAGACTTCTTGCAGGAAGTCCTTCTTCAAGCGCAGATTTAACGCGCTCAAGCAAAGCAAGTTCACCTGCAAGCGATTTGTCGCCTTTCATAGCCTTTTTAGTACGGTCAATGCGCCGTTCAATCATTTCAATATCAGAGAAAATAAGTTCAAGACTTATAGTTTCAATATCACGTATAGGGTCTATAGAGCCGTCAACGTGAGTAATATTTGTATCTTCAAAACAGCGTACAACGTGAACAATTGCATCAACCTCACGGATATGCGACAGGAATTTATTTCCCAGTCCTTCGCCTTTAGATGCGCCTTTTACAAGACCTGCTATATCAACAAATTCAATATAAGCGTGAGTAACCTTTTTAGGGTTGTACATCTCGGCAAGCTTGTCCAATCTTTCATCAGGTACGTCAACAATACCGACATTCGGTTCAATTGTACAGAACGGATAGTTTGCCGATTCTGCTCCTGCTTGTGTTATAGCGTTAAATAATGTTGATTTGCCGACATTCGGCAATCCTACAATTCCTAATTTCATTGTGAATTCGTCCTTTCATATGCCGTCCGCGTGATATGCGGCGGTATAATTTGTAAAATTTCTATGAATTTATTATATAACATTTAAAAGATTTTAGCAATAGGCTTTATTATTTTTTAAAAATATGTTAGAATAAAGTTATCCACAATTGAATTAGGAGGAAAAGAAATGACAAACAACAAAATTTTAATAGCAGATGACGACGCGCACATTGCGGAACTTATAAAACTATACTTTGAGAAGGACGGATTTACAACAGTTACGGCAAACAATGGCAGAACGGCGGTTGAGCTGTTCAAGTCGGAGGCGCCGTCTATAGTTATTCTTGATGTAATGATGCCTGAGATGGACGGCTGGCAGGTATGCCGTGAAATCAGAAGAGTAAGCAATATTCCGATTATAATGCTTACTGCAAAGGGTGAAACCTTTGACAAGGTTTTGGGTCTTGAATTGGGCGCTGACGATTATATGGTAAAGCCGTTTGAGCCTAAGGAGCTTATCGCGCGCGTTAAAGCCGTACTAAGAAGAAGCGACACAAAGGAAACTACGGCGGAGAAAGAAATTGTGTTCCCGAACCTGACAATAAACCTTTCAAATTATGAATTGAAAATAAGCGGAAATATAGTCGAAGTACCGCCGAAAGAACTGGAACTTCTATATTTTCTTGCGTCAAACCCGAACAGGGTGTTTACCCGTGAACAGCTTTTGGAGGAAGTCTGGGGTTTTGATTATTTTGGCGATTCACGTACCGTTGACGTACATATAAAACGGCTGCGTGAAAAGCTGGAGGACGTCGAGGCTAACTGGCAGTTAAAAACAGTATGGGGCGTAGGATATAAATTTGAGGTAAGATAATGTTTAAGAGTATTTTGGGACGGCTTTTTTGGACGTATGCAACAATACTTGCACTTGTTTTTACGTCGCTGTCCGTATCTGTCGGAATATTTGTTGACCGTTTTGTTACAAGTGAGCATATTGACGACATCAGAAGAGTTTCGGATACAATTGAATATTGGACAGGCGTAATGCAGATAGAAACTGATAATTTGAGGGTAAAAACGGCACACAGACAGATTCTAAAGTCGTGGGCTGACTTTCTGGGTTCTGATATTGTTGTTACAAATACCAACGGAGAGGTTATAGCAAGCACCTGCAGTATAACCACTGTTCCGGACGAGCTTGTTAATAAGGTCGTAAACGGTGAAACAATAACGAGCCATACTAACTTTAACGGAGCGTATGATAAGAAAGTTCAGGTGGTCGGAATCCCTATGGAATATCAGGGTGGAATTGTCGGAGCAATGTATTTTAATACGGCAAGGGGAAATATGCGTAAAACAGCGCTTGAACTGTTTTACCTGTTTTTGATGTCGTCAATGTTTTCAATATTTGTTTCCGCATTGCTTGTTTATATGCAGTCTAAGCGTATCTCAAAACCGATAGGCGCAATAAATAAGACCGCGCGTGATATTGCGTCGGGTAACTATGACGGAAGAGTAGCCGTAACAAGTACCGACGAAATAGGACAGCTTGCGTCAAGCTTTAACTTTATGGCGGATTCAATTGAGGCGCTGGAGGAAACACGAGGCGAGTTTATAAGCGACGTGGCGCACGAACTGAGAACGCCTATGACAAGTATTTCGGGATTTATCGAGGGAATAATGGACGGTACAATTCCTGCCGATAAGCAGAATGATTATTTAAAAATTGTTCTTGACGAGTCGAAACGTCTTACAAAAATGGTAAACGATATGCTTGAAATGTCAAAGATGTCGTCGAGTGAATATAAGCTTGATGTAACGCAGTTTGACTTAAACGAGCTTACAAGAATTTGTATAATTAATCTGGGCAGCAGGATTGATGAAAAAAATCTTGAACCTGAGGTTGATTTTGAATCGGATACGTTAGAGGTGCTTGGGGATAAAGACGCCATACAGCGTGTTGTAATAAATCTCGTGGATAATGCTGTTAAATTCAGTTATCCGAATACTAAAATCAGTATAAAAACGTGGACGGAGCGCGGAAGAGCACATTTCTGTGTCGGTAATTTCGGCGACGGAATAAAAGGCTCGGATTTAAGCAATATATTTAACAGGTTTTATAAAACCGATAAATCGCGTGTTAACGATAAAAGCGGAGCAGGGCTTGGACTGTCGTTTGTCAAGAATATTATGACTCTCCATAAACAGAGCGTATGGGTAGAGAGCGTAGACACAAAAGAAGGCTCTTCCGTAAAATATACAAAATTCACATTTACTTTGGAACTGGCGTGATTTCATCATTGACAGGTCGGTTAAATTGGTGTAGAATATATTAAGATATGAAATTTAAGGAGGAAATGCAAATGGCTGAATTACGATGGAACCCTCTGGTAAAGGATTGGGTTATGATTGCGTCGCACCGCCAGAACAGACCGCAAATGCCAAAGGACTGGTGTCCGTTCTGTCCGGGTTCGGGAAAGGTGCCGGATAATTTTACGGTATATAAATATGATAACGATTTTCCTGCGTTATCACAAAATCCGCCTGTACCTGACGACGTAGAAACAAGAATTTATAAAACAAAGCCGTCATATGGTAAATGCGAGGTTATCCTGTATTCACCGGAGCATACAGTAACGCTGCCGGAACTTCCGGAGGCGCATATAAGAGAGTTGGTTGACCTGTGGACGGAACGTTTTACAGAAATCAGCAAGGACGAAAAAATTAAATATGTATTTATTTTTGAAAACCGCGGTGATGTTGTAGGAGTTACAATGCCTCACCCTCACGGTCAGATTTACGGCTATTCGGTAGTTCCGAAAAAGCTGGAGCTTGAGATGGAATCGTGTAAGGAGCATTTTGATGAAACACATCATTGCCTTATTTGCGATATGCTGGAGGACGAGGTTAAGGACGGACGCAGAGTTATCATAGAAAACGAGGACTTTATATCGTTCCTTCCGTTCTACTGTGAATATCCCTATGGTATGTACATAGCGGCTAAAAGACATATTCAGAATCTTACTCAGATGACAGACAGGGAAAAGACCAACCTTGCAAAGATTCTGAAGGAAACTACAGGTACGCTGGACAGTCTGTTTGACTATGCGTTTCCGTATATGATGTGTATGTATCAGAACCCCGTAAACGGTGAGGACGTATCTGATTATTATCATTTCCATATTGCGTTCTATCCGCCGATGAGAAGTGCGGATAAGGTTAAGTTTAACGCTTCTTCCGAAACAGGCGCGTGGGCGCACTGTAATCCGACTGCTCCCGAGGAAAAGGCAGAGGAGCTCAGAGCGGCGCACGAGAAGTTTTTGAAAAAAATTAATGGTTAAAATAAAGAAACAGGTGAGTAAAATCACCTGTTTCCTTTTATGTCAAATCCGCGCATAACCTCTTTGCGTTTCTCAATAGCGTATTGAGTATAGTATTTATGAGTCACTTCAATATTTTTATGTCCCATAAGCTCGGCTACCATTTTGATATCAATGCCGTCGGCTATCAGGTTGCACGCAAAAGTACGCCTCAGCGCGTGCGGACGCGCCTTGTCTGAATCGAAAATACCTACTGTGGCGCAGTATTTTTTTAATATTTTCTCAACGCCCTGAGCACTCATACGCCTGCCAAGACGGCTTACAAATAATGCTTTTTCATCTGCCGCTTTTTGATTTTCGGCGCGTTCTTTCATATAACTAAACAGTTCGTTTTCAACCTGAACAGGCATAAATATTTCCTGTTCGTCGCCGCCCTTTCGTGTTACGATAAACGACGAGGTTTCAAAACACACGTCAGTCACATCAAGGTTTATCAGCTCGCTTACACGACAGCCTGTACCGAGATATGCGGTGAACAGAGCAATATCACGCTGTTTTCTGTTCAGATATTCGGTAAGGTCGCGTCCTGAGTAATATTTTTCTCCGTTATAAATAACATCAAGCAGGTTTACGGTTTCTTGGGTACTTAGCGGACGTTTCATTTTTTGATGAACTTTTTTAAAATCAACTTTATCTGTAATATTCTGAGAAATCAGGTCGTTTTTATACAAGTATGAAAACAGACCGCGTATACCTGACAGCTTTCGGTTAATGCCGTGTTCGCTGTTGCGCCGTATACGTTTAACGTGTTTACCGTCAATTGTAACCGTGTCGGTTTCATATTCCTTTAGGTATGACGTAAAGGCGTTCAAATCGCGCAGAGTTACCTGTTCAAGGTGCGATACCGTAAAATCCTCAAGGTTTTCAATATCTTTAAATTTGAATTTTTGCAAATATTCAAGAAAAGTTTTTATGTCAATACTATAACCGATTTGAGTATTAATACTCTCGCCGTTATAGGCAAGCTCTATGTAATCAAAAACAAAATCGGGGAGGTTTGACAGAAAATTCATTAGCTTTGTGCGTTTACTCATAGTTTCATCTCCGTCTGTTAATTTAAGTATATTATATCTTTAAAAGCCCGTCAATGCAAGAATTTTATTAAAAAGATATGGACTATTTTCCTTTTTTATAGTACAATGGTATAAAAGGATTTGTTTGAAAGGAATGAAAACGGGTATGATTTTAAAGACTAACAGTGAGCTTGGCGAAGTTTCTATTGCAAACGGTGTAGTTGCGGAAATTGCCGGCGCTGTGGCTATGAAATGCTGTGGTGTTGTCGGAATGGCGTCAAGAAATAAAAAGGACGGTATAGTAAATCTTTTAAAGTCCGAAAGTATGTCAAAAGGGATTAATATTTCCATTGAAGAAGACGGCGTTGTCGTTGAAATTCATATGATTGCTGAGTACGGAACAAATATAAATGAGGTTTGCAAGAGTATTGTAAATAATGTTCGTTACGCGATTGAAAATGAGGTCGGAATTAAGGTGAATAAAGTAAATGTACGTGTAGAGGGCGTGCGCGTAGAATAAAAATCGGAGGATAATATGCCTAAGGATATTCGTTATTTAAAGGGCGTCGGCGAAAAACGCGCCGAATTATTCAGAAAAAAAGGTATAAAGACAGTTGAGGATTTGCTTTATTATTTTCCGCGTTCTCACGAGGACAGGTCGGAAACAAAAGAAATTGCAGACTGTGTTGAGAGTGAAACGGTGTGCCTGAGCGTCACCGTTTTTTCGCCTGTCAGGGAAACGAGAGTAAGGAAAAATCTTCTTATATCGTCAATGGTGGTTTCCGACCAGACAGGCGCGCTTAACGTAGTATGGTATAACAACAGATATGTTAAAGGTCAGTTTATGACGGGCGACGAGTATATTCTGTACGGGAAAATTACCCGTAACCGCGGTAAGCTGGAAATGCTGAATCCCGTGTACGAAAAAAAGGGCAAAGAGCGTTTTACAGGCAAGATTGTGCCGCTTTATCCTCTTACGGAGGGACTTACTCAGAAAATACTGCAATCGTCAATGGAGCTTGCAATTAAAGAGGCAGGAAGGCTGGAGGAGTATATTCCGGCTGAAATACGAAACAAATATCATATTGCAGAGCTTAATTATGCAATGAAGAATATTCATTTTCCCGAAGATTTTGAAAGCTATAATATAGCTCGTGAAAGGTTTGTTTTTGAGGAACTGCTGATTTTACAGCTTGCTCTGAGCGGACATAAAGACGAAAATACTTCACGCGAAAGCGTTAAATTTGAAGATATACTGTGTGTGCGTGATTTTGTGAAAACACTGCCGTTTCCGCTTACAAATGCACAGAAAAAAGTGCTTAACGAAATTTTGAACGATTGTAAAAGCGGAAAAATGATGAACAGACTTGTTCAGGGAGATGTCGGCAGCGGTAAGACCGCAGTTGCCGCGGCGGCAATATATACAGCCGTAAAGAACGGTCATCAGGCTGCAATGATGGCTCCGACAGAAATACTTGCTTTGCAGCACGCGCAGACGCTTGGTGAGTTTTTTAAGGATACGGGTATAAACGTTGTTATGCTTACAGGGAGTATGAGGGCTAAGGAAAAGCGTCTGGCATATGATATGATTGCGACAGGCGCGGCTGATGTTGTGGTCGGCACTCACGCAATAATACAAGACGAGGTAACTTTTTTTGAGCTTGGGCTTGTTGTTGCTGACGAACAACACCGTTTTGGTGTTGAACAGCGAGCACGACTGGCGGCAAAAGGCAATAATCCACATATGCTTATAATGTCGGCAACACCTATTCCGAGAACTCTTGCGCTTATTCTTTACGGTGATTTGGATATTTCGGTTATTGATGAGTTACCGCCGGGCAGAAAGACGGTTAAAACGTATGCCGTCGGTGAAAAAATGCGTAAGAGGGTCTTTGCATTCCTTGAAAAGAATGTAAACGAGGGAATGCAGGCATATGTTGTGTGTCCGTTAATTGCTGAAACGGAAAAGAGTGATTTGCAGAATGCCGAGGCACTTGCCGAAAAATTACAGGCAATTTTCCCGAATTTCAGAGTAGGGCTTATGCACGGCAGAATGAAGGCAAAACTAAAAGACGAAGTTATGAACGAGTTTGTGAACGGCAGTATACAGATACTTGTTTCAACTACGGTTATTGAAGTGGGTGTGAACGTTCCCAATGCAAATATAATGATAATAGAAAATGCGGAGCGGTTCGGACTGTCGCAGCTACACCAGCTGCGCGGACGCGTCGGACGAGGCAAGGAACAGGCATTTTGCATATTACTGGCTCACGGCAATAACGAGATCACGAAAAAGCGTATGGAAACAATGTGTATCTCAAACGATGGTTTCTATATAAGCGAACAGGATTTACAGATACGCGGACCGGGCGATTTTTTTGGTACGCGTCAGCACGGACTGCCTGAAATGAAAATAGCAAATTTGTTTGAGGACAGGGACATACTCGCTCTGTCACAGCTGGCGGCAAAGGATATTATGGAGGAGGACGCGTCGCTTGAAAGCGACAAGTACATTAGGCTCAGAAAACGCTGTGAAAAAATAACCTCGGAGGACATTGTAATGAATTAACATAAATTACCTGTTTATATTTTGAATTTTTACATAAATTATATTTGGGTAAAAACTCAAAAACTTTATGTAAAGGAGAAATTTATTATGGCAAAGAGTTCAAAATCAGCAGGCTTGGAACAGTTCAAGATGGAAGCAGCAAGAGAGGTTGGAGTAAACCTTGGTCAGGGCTACAATGGCGAGCTTACAGCAAAGCAGGCAGGTTCAATCGGCGGTCAGATGGTTAAGAAGATGATCGAAAGCTACGAGAACCAGTACAAATAATTTAACACAACATACAGAAGGGACTGTTTAATAAAAAACAGTCTCTTTTGTGTTGCAAACAAAAAAGACATATGATACAATGGCAGTATTAATATAATAGGAGAAAAATCAATGAGTTTTACATTTAACATCAATACAAGAATTAATTCTCAGATAAACACCGCGCCTGTGATTAACGCGGTGAATATTTTAAAACGTGATATGGAAAATGCGTTTACTCCGACGAATACCGACGGCGGAGAAATTGTGCTGACATACGATAAAACAATAGACGAGGAAGGCTACATAATAAAAATCGGAAATAGGATTGAAATTTATGCCTCGGATGATTTGGGTTTTGTGTACGCCCTGCTGTGTATAAGTGAGAAATATCTTGGCATTAAACCTTTTTGGTTTTGGCTTGACCAGAAAATTGAAAAGCATAACAGTATTGTGATTGACGAGGGAGAGATTAAATCTCCAGTGCCTGCTGTACGATACCGCGGCTGGTTTTTTAACGACGAGGTTCTTTTAAATAAATGGACTGTTGAAGGCGATAACTGCAAGGTATGGGAAATGGCATTTGAGGCGCTTTTGCGCTGCGGCGGCAATACAGTGATTCCCGGGACTGATAAAAATTCACGGATAAATCGTGAGCTTGCCGATAAAATGGGGCTGTGGATAACACATCATCACGCGGAGCCGCTCGGAGCGGAAATGTTCTCTCGTGCATATCCGAATATCGCACCCAATTTTTTGGAATGTGAGGAGCTTTTTTATAAGCTGTGGGAGGACGCTGTAAAGGAACAGTCAGGGTATAAGGTTATATGGAACTTGTGTTTCCGCGGTCAGGGGGATAATCCGTTCTGGAACAGTGATACAAGCGGAAAGTTTGATACAGAGGAAAAGCGCGGAGCGCTTATATCGTCGCTTATCAGGAAACAATGTGATATTGTAAGAAAGTATATTAAAAATCCTGTGTTCTGTACAAATCTTTACGGTGAAATTATGGAACTTTACGATAAGGGGTATATTGACCTTGACGATGATATTATAAAGGTAAAGGCTGATAACGGTTATGGCAAAATGGTTACGCGCCGCCGCGATAATCACGATGTCAGGGTATCGTCAATGCCTGTTAAGGGCAGAGGCAGACAGGGCATATATTATCACGTTTCTTTTTACGACCTTCAGGCGGCAAATCATATTACAATGCTGCCCAATTCCGTGGAGCTTGTAAATAATGAACTGGGTGCGGTTCTGAACAATGATGGAAATGATTTCTGGATAATAAACTGTTCAAATGTAAAGCCTCATACATATTATCTTGACGCTGTGCGTAAAAAATGGTGGGGAATGGATATAAACGACGAAAGTCATAGTGAAGAATACACACGTGATTATTACGGCGGTGACGCCGGCGCTGCGAGAGCATTGAGAGAATATCCGCACGCAATGATACAATACGGCAATAATGAGGACGAACACGCAGGTGAGCAGTTTTATACGGAGAATGTTCGAATAATCGCTCACAATATAATTCGCGGTGAAAGCGGAAATTTGAGAGCGCTCAACTGGATAGCAAAGGGAGATTTATATGAGCAGACTGAACAGCTTAATGCTATTGTCAGCAACGGACTTTCAGGGCTGAGAGAGTATTTTACTCTTTGCGGAATGATAAGTAGTGGTCTTGAGGGGGATTTAAAAAATCTTTTTGATGATACAGTTTTTGTTCAGTCAAAAATTCATTTTTATTGCGCAAGCGCTGTACAGATTTTTTGTAACGCTGTGGCAGAAATTAAAAACGGGAATTATAAACAAGCTTTTCTTCTGGCAGGCGACAGCGCGGTAATGTTCGATACGGCGAACGCCGCAATGCGTTTAAGCGAACGCGGTATATGGAAGGACTTTTATGAAAACGACTGCTTTGCAGATATTAAGCATAGCGCGTATATGACAAGAAAAATGATGGGTACAATACGGGAATTAGGCGACAATGCGCGCCACGATAAATGGTACCGTGACGCTGTGTATGCAGAGGAGGATAAAAATATTTATCTTCAGCTTGTACTTGATAATCATATGACAGATGATGAACTGTATAATGTAATGAAGGAAACAATATGAATTAGACTAACTATTAAAAGTCAAGAGGAAAATGCAAATTTTCTAAAAAAGTTTTTGAGTTAGAATGAACATTGAAAATCGCATGACAAATAGAGCAACAAGTGTTGCTCGTCAAAAAATATCGAAATGAAAGATTAAGCAGATTTAAAAACTTCGCCTGTTTTCTCTAAATGGTAAATCAGACGCACGAGTTTCTTTGCCGCATGTGATACTGCAACATAGTAATGTTTGCCCTCAGAACATTTCTTTGACAGATATTTGCTAAAAGACGGTTCCCAACGACAGACAAATCTGGTTGCATT
>VIQV01000031.1 GCA_010206265.1 Lachnospiraceae bacterium MD329 | reverse complement strand
CCGGCGGCTGTCATCGCGGTTCTGACGAGCAACAGATGAAGGTTGAAAACCCAAACGTTTGAGCCAGGATTTTAAAGTATCGATGCATATACCGAGTTCAGCGGCGACCTCTTTAGCAGGGCGGCCTTGTTCAGTAACCATTTTGACAGCGCCGGTTTTAAACGCTTCATCATAGCGTGGCGGCATTGTTCCTTTTTTGATTGGCATTGAAAATATCCTCCTTTTTAGTAATGGATTTTTATATGTCCATTCCATTATATCATACTTTTTTCTGTCCATCAATTCGGGGATGGGGCAAGTTTGTCGGTGTGGATAACTCACAGACATATTCAAAAATTGCTGACAGCGAAAAACAAGACTTTCGAAAATCGAAAGTCCTGACTTCTAAAAATTGTAAGTCTAAACTTTCAAAAAATGAAAGTCCTGACTTGCAAAAATTAGAGCGAAATAATAATAAATATAATAATACTGATTTTAATAATATCAATTCAATCAATCATTCAGAAAACGAAAGACGGATTGATAGATATAACAAAACAATCGAAACACCAATAACAAACAGAGTTAAACGTAATATGCGTAAAAGGGAGTGAACAAAATGAGTAAAAATAACAAAAACATTGAAATATTAAATATTCCATTATCGGAATTAAAGCCTTTTGAGGACAATCCTTTTAAGGTGCGCCTTGATGAAAGTATGGACGAATTGACAGAAAGCGTACAGCAAAGCGGAGTATTATCCCCCATTATAGCAAGACCGAATAAAGACGGCGGTTATGAAATTCTGTCGGGACACAGACGCGCAAAGGCTTGTGAAATTGCAGGAATGCAGCGGTTGAAATATCATATCTTGGCTCAAAAGAGCAGACAGATGTATTAAAGGCGATTGAAAGCGAGGAAGTCGCGCCCTCTATCGAGCAGGCGAAAAAGCTTCGCCGGTTTTCAGAAAACGGACGCTTGAACAGTGATGTAGCGTTGTCTATTATGCAGGAGCAGAAGCCTGAAAAAATAAGAATAACCTTGAAAGAGGACAGGCTGATGAAATATTTTCCGAAAACTTTTTCACCGAAACAGATGGAGGAAACTATTGAAAAGCTGCTTGCAAATTGGGCGCGGAAGCGAAACGAGCCTGAAAGATAAATACATATACCTGATGTAATTTCCTGCTTTGTGATACGAACTTTGAAAAAATTTGCAGAAAAATGTAACGGCGGTTATAATGGAGTTAATAAAAATCAAAGGAAAGGATTGATAAAAATGACAGACGCAGTTACATATACAAAAGTCGGAGATTACAAAATGCCAAATTTGACAGTGCCGACAAAGGAATATCAGATAGGCAAATATGGAATGATGAGAAGAACATATCTCAAGCAACATCGTCCGAGCCTATATTCCCTGTTGATGATGAAAGGCGAATTGTTGAGCCACTTGGAAGAAATCAACAAATCAGCAATGGAACAGGTACAGACAATAATATCACAGATGGCGGCAGCGGAGAATGTGAATGAGGAATTGAAAGCTGAAAATCCTCTAAAATGGACAGGACTAATGAACAATTTTCTACATTCAGCAGAGGAAATCGTATTGCCGGAATTGATATACGGTTAAAACGAAAGAATATCTTGTGAAAGCAGAGCAATTTTTGCTCTGCTTTTTCTATGTGAAACCGCAATAACGGAAACTGCAATCAAAAATGAAAGCAGAATGTCCGTTGTGGAATGGAATTTTCCATACGGAAATTATGGTGATGTCAATACACAAAATTTTGATGTCAGTAATGACCGCAGAAAAGACCGAAGCGACAGCAAAAACGAAAGCAAAACACGATAATTTGATTTCAGAAAAATCAAGACAATGTTCGGTGCTGTCAAAGTCGGATAAATTGATGTCAGAATTGACATTACAAATATAAAAAATGATGTCAACAGCGTAACGAAGTGAAAAGCGGCAGTTGTATAGCTGTCGGTAACAGTTATAATTTCAATTCAATGAGTAATTGGATACAAATATTTTATCTTGGTACGGGCAAGCATAGCATTTTGCTATCCAAAATGCGGAATTGTACGGGCAAGCAAGGCAATTTGCCGTCAAATAGCCGCTTGTTGGTGGCGTCGCCCCCAATCCCCCGTGCCTATCGGCATATAGAAAAGAGGTGATTTCAAAATGGATAAAGTCAAGGTTACAGTCAGATTATCAAACAAGGAACACGACCATCTAAAAAAGCAAGCTAACCTATGTGGATTGAAGATGGAGCCGTATATCCGCAAACTGATTGCAGGAAAAGAAGTCAAGCCACGTCCGCCGGAAGAATACTATAAAATTCTTACGGAGTTAAATCATATCGGAAACAACATAAATCAGATTGCCCGTGTTGCAAACGCCCAGCGGCATATAACAACGGATAAAATAAATGAAGCCGTGAAAATGGTTGATGATGTTATGGATATTGTGCGGAGTTGGTAATTTTGATACGAAAAAATAAATTTGTCAAATATTTTGTTGTGATATGAATTTTTTTGACGATAAAGAAATCTCCTGATATGATTTATATATAAAATAAATTACAGGAGGTTTTCATTATGAAAAAGAGAATATTTACACTAATTATCACAGCGGCATTGACCGTATCAAGCACAACAGCGTTTGCGGCTGAAATTCCGAGAGAAACAACACCGCTTAATGCGACAGAAACTCAAATACAAATTACTGAAAATCTTATCAGTGATATTCTTGACGAGGTACAAGCAGGAAAGTTCGGTTACACCTTAGCCGCTGGGTATGCGAATACAAGAATACGAAAAGCAGTTATGGCAAATCAGACAGACGGCAACGGCTACGGTATCTTATCACCTATCGCACAAAACGCAATCCGTATTATGCGTGATATGCAACTCCGACCTGACTCATATGCACAAGCAGAGGAAGAATTGAAGGTACTTCTTGCCGACCTTATTACAGAGGTTCAGAACGGTAAGAATTATATGGAAGCTGTCAAAGAGGCATTCCGATATGGACGAGCCTTTGACAAGGTGCGCCAAGACGCAGTATATACTGCCGAGCGAAACAACACCTATTGTCTAAATTAAGTCGCAGCTTGAACGGCGATAACTCTATATCGGTATAATGATACTTCTGTTAAGTCGAACCTGAGCGTTAAAAGCGTCGCACGTCAGATAACAGTCCGGATGTATGTCGGGAAGGTGTGATTCCTATGGCGCGGTTTTGCAAGCCGCCGTTCGTTGTTGCTTATAATTCTTATGAAAATAAAAGCTATTTAATATAGTTATTATTTTGTGTTATAACTTTATAGCTTCGTGGTGGAAGTAATATAGGACTTGCGGTAGGTAATACGATATACTAAGGGAGGTCTGCATTATGAAAACCACTGACACGATACATATAGAAAGAATGAATTTCACAGTTACAAATATCCGTCCAAATACAGATAAGAAATCAGAAATAGAAACACAGCTATTCGATATTTTCAAAAAATATGCCATATAATTTTGCAGTAAAAATAATTTTGCGGTACAATATGAGTGAGGGCGGCTCATATCATAACATCGTTATGGAGGTACACGATGTTTGACGCTATATATACACGGCAATCTGTTGACAAAATGGACAGCATATCCATTGAAAGCCAGCTTGAATACTGCAAGTACGAAACAAGGGGAAATCCTTACAAGTCATATTCCGATAAAGGCTACAGCGGTAAGAATACAAACCGTCCCGCCTTTGAGGAAATGATGAGGGACATAAAGGACGGGAAAATAAAAAGAGTTATTGTTTACAAGCTAGACCGTATCAGCCGTTCTATCCTTGACTTTGCGAATATGATGGACGTGTTTCAGGAATACAATGTGGAGTTTGTTTCCTCAACGGAACGCTTTGACACATCAACGCCTATTGGACGCGCAATGCTTAATATTTGTATCGTGTTCGCCCAGCTCGAACGCGAAACGATACAAAAGCGTGTTGCCGACGCGTACTATTCAAGAAGCAAAAGAGGCTTTTATATGGGCGGACGTATTCCGTATGGATTTACGAAAGTTGATACCGTTATAGACGGAGTTAAAACCTCAAAATATGAAACAATACCGGAGGAAGCTAAACAGGTACAGCTGATGTATTCAATTTATTCTGACAGCAATAATACGCTTGGCGATATTGTCGCATATTTCAACGAAAACGGTATAGAGAATTTGCGCGGAGGTATGTGGACGGTAGGGCGTATAAGCAATATTTTGAGAAATCCCGTTTATGTCAAGGCAGACGCGGAGGTTTACAGTTTTCTGAAAAGTCAGGGCGCGAATATTATAAACCCTGTCAGTGATTTTACAGGCTATAACGCCTGCTATCTCTATCAAGGCAATGTATCAAATACGCGAAAACAGAACGATTTGACGGATAAAGAAATTGTGCTTGCGCCTCACGAGGGTATTGTATCGGCGGAGGATTGGATCAAATGCAGAATACGCTGTCTTAATAACCGCCAGTCCGCAAAAACCTATAAGGGCAAGACCTCGTGGCTTACGGGCAAGGTAAAATGTGGTAAATGCGGCTATGGATTGACTATCGTAAAAGCACAGACAAAATGGCACAGATATTTTGTCTGTGCCACATCTCTTGCGACGAAAAAAGCTAAATGCAAAGGTACGGGTGGTACGATTTACGCTGACGTTCTGGAGGAGTACATATTTAACGCCATAAAAGATAGATTGTCGGAATTTAAAACACTATCGGGCAAGGCTCAAAATCAGCCAAACCCGAAAATCAATGAAAACAAAATCAGGCTTTCGGAAATTGAAAATGAGATTAACGAATTTCTTTCAAAGGTTACAGGCGCAAATGAAGTTTTGATGAATTATATCAATGAAAAAATGGAAGCTCTGGACAGGGAAAGAAAGGAATTGCAGGCGGAAATAATCTCGCTTGAAAATTACAGACCGAAGCAGAATGTTGAAGTTATTAAAAACCATATTGACGTTTGGGATAAGACTTCGTTTGATGATAAGAAATCAGTGCTTGACGCTATGATTAAAGTGATACATATTGCAGATGGAAATATAGAGATAGAGTGGAATTTGTAATATTCTGTCGCTTGTATTGTTTGCAATAGGTGAAGCATTGGATAAAATGCAGTCAAAATTACAGCACAAAAAGATAGTAGGTACAGGAATGAAAAAGCAGTGTGACTGCGATAAATAATCAAAAGGCTGTCAGTTTAACTGACAGCCTTTTATCTTAATAACAAATAACAATATTATTGATTTTTTTCATAAAAAGTGGTACAATAATAAAAATACAGTATAAATTAAGGAGGTACTATTATGGAAAAGCCGGCAGTATATTTTACCAAGAATATTTCCCCTGAACGCGTATTGGAATTATATAATACATTAGGACGCAAGCTGACAGGAAATACAGCCATAAAAATTCATTCGGGTGAAAGCGGAAATCAGAATTTTTTAAAACCTGAATTTTGGAAACCCATAATAGAAACGATAGGCGGAACGGCAGTTGAATGTAATACTGCTTACGGCGGAGCGCGTAATACCACAGATAAGCACAGACAGCTTATGAATGACCACGGCTGGGACAAATATTTTAATGTGGAAATTATGGACGCAGACGGACCTGATATAGTGCTTGACATTAACGGCGGTAAGGTGATAAAGAAAAATTATGTCGGGAAATATATGTCAAAATACAATTCAATGCTTGTACTGTCACATTTTAAAGGACATCCTATGGGCGGTTACGGCGGAGCTTTAAAGCAGCTTTCAATCGGCTGTGCGTCAAGCGCGGGTAAAGCTAACATTCATTCAGCAGGAAAAACTGACGACCAGAATATTGTATGGGATAACCACGCTGAACAGAATAAATTTCTTGAGGCTATGGCAGACGCCGCAAAATCAATTATTGAGTATTTTAACGGCAATATTATATATATTAACGTGATGAAAAATCTTTCCGTTGACTGCGATTGCTGTTCTGTTGCTGAGAACCCGTGTATGCAGGATATAGGTATGCTTATATCTCTCGACCCTGTAGCGATTGATCAGGCTTGTATTGACCTTGTGTACGCGGCGACAGATGACGCAGGACAGAAACATTTTATTGAACGTGTGGAATCGCGCAACGGTATACACACAATTGAGGCGGCTGCAGAGATTGGCTGCGGAGTCAGAGAATACGAATTAATTAATATTGACTAAGAATTTCTAAATTAAAACCGAGGTCTTTATGACCTCGGTTTTTTATAATACAGTAACTTTGTTTTCATCGTAAAATCCACGTACTGCAGGGGTTTCGTCAGCAATACCTATAACGACCAAAGCAATTGGGGTACATCTGATATTAAAGTTCTTTTTAAAAGCAGGAACGCAATTTTCTCCGGGGTAAATTCCGCACCAACACGAACCGTAACCAAGCTCCAGACTTTGAAGTAGTATATTCTGAACCGCCGCACCGCAGTCCTGAGGGAAAAAACCCTCGGAAATACCTGACTGCAATTCAGTTTTTGCGCATACGATAATACCGATTGACGCATCATTTAAATGTTTGGCATACGGGTGTATTTTTACTGCAGTTTGCTTTGCCTGTTCGCTTTTCAGAACTATAAATTCCCACGGACGTGTATTGCAGGCGCTTGGCGCAAACATTGCCGCCTCAAGAATTGTTTTTATATCATCATCGGGAATGATTGCTCCGTGTTTATACTTTCTAATGCTCCGCCTTTTTCGTATTGTTTCTGTAGTATTCATTTTTGCTCCTTAAATATACTTGTTAATCAAGTCTAAAAACGCGTCTTGTTTCTTGGCGGAATATTCAGCAAAGCTCATATTTTCGGCAGTAACCGCTTTTCCGAGTTCTATCATAAATTTCGGAATGTCGTCAGCGGCAATAACGCCTATATCATCTCCGAAATGTTCTTTACCCTGATTATCAGAACCGTTTATGCTTATTGTAAATCCGGCGACAGGTTTTTTATCAACCATTTTCACCTTGCCGTGGAAACCTATAGAGCCGATTTGATGTGTGCCGCACGATGACATACAGCCGCTTATATGAATGAGAGGCAAAGCGTCGGCAGGGAAGTCATACGGTTTTACAGCGTCAAGGATAGTTTTTAAAAGCGCCTGAGAATCCCTTAGTCCCTGCTGACAGATTGACGCACCTATACAGGAAACGGACTGTTCAATATCCTTTTCACCGCCGTCAGAAGTAGCGTCAAGTACGCTTTGAACTTCATTTCCTGAACAGTTTAGAATATATATGGTTTCGTCAGGTGAAACACGTAGTAATACTGAGTCCATATCTTTAATTGTTTCATAAATCCGTTTAACCGTTTCAGGGTGAAGATTGCCGCCTATCGGGTGGAATTTCACCGTATAAAGCCCGTCCTGCTTTTGAGGAATAATTCGGCGTGAGCTGAGTTCACATACAACTCCCTTTTTTGTAATATCCTCAGAGTTGACGTTGATTTCAAGACCGCCCTCATCAAACACTTTTTTCAGGTGTTTGTGATATTCTTCGGTCAGTTTGTAACCAAGCGTGTCCTGCATATAGCGTGTACGTGCTTTAGCGCGGTTTTCGTAGTTGCCGTACTCGCAGAATAGTGAAATCATAGCTTTTATATAATAAAGAATATTTTTTGATTCAATTTTTTCATCAACTTTAACGCCCATTTTTGGATTAAGTCCCATACCTCCTGCGCAGTAGACATCAAAATTACCGTCCTCACGAGCAACAAAACCTAAATCTCGGAAAGTTGCGTGAGTTGAATTTGCAGGTGAATTTGAAAATGCAACTTTTAATTTACGGGGCATTTTTACCTTGTCTATTTGTGAAATCAAATATTCGGCAGCAGATTTTGCATATGGCATAACATCGAAATATTCGCCTTTCTCTACGCCTGACAATGGAGAAACCATTACGTTTCTTGGAAAATCGCCTCCGCCTCCGAGCGTATAAAAGCCATAGTTTATAGCGTCTGTCATAACGTCTGTAACTTTGTCAAACGGAATATCGTGCAGCTGTATTGTCTGACACGTCGTGCAGTGAAGGTGATTCAGACCGTATTTTTCGCAAATGTCTATTATAGACTTTAAATGGTCTTTGGAAATTTCTCCTCCGGACATTCTGAGCCTGAGCATACTTGCATTTGCGCCGCGCTGGGCATAACTGCCGTATTTGCCTGAAAATCCCTTGTAGTCTTTAATGCTTAATTCGCCTTTACTGAAAGCGAGTGTTTTTGAACGGAATTCATCAAGCTGTTTTTTTAATTCAGTGTTCATAGTTATTCTCCTTTGCGTTAAACTTACTTATATGATTTCACAAACAAATTCATATTATTATTTTATCACAATTTAATTTGTTTGTCACCAAAAATTTGGAAAATACTATGACATTCTGAAAAGTTAGTCTAAAAGCCGTGCCTTTTGCAGAGCAGCGCGTATTGTAAAGCCCAGATACGACGCCAAAACTGCTTTTGCAATGTCAAACGGAATAAACGGTATTACGCAGGCTGAAAGTGACTTAATAAGTCCCATTTTCTGAACAATCATAAATTGAACGGTACCAAGCGCATAACAAATTATCATTCCCACAATACAGCCTGCAAACATCTTGAGCATAGCTATTGCTTTTTGTTCAGACAGTTTTGCAGAGAAAAGACCGATAACAACAGCCATAGGAATATAAGACCATATGTATCCGCCTGTAGGACCGAAAATCACCTGTATTCCGCCTTTAAAGCCTGAGAAAACAGGCAGTCCCACAATACCGAGAAGTATAAATACAGCTACTGATACAGCTCCCTTTTTAGAACCTAAAATTACAGCAGTAAGCATAATACCGAGGGTTCCGAGAGTTACGGGAATAATGCCTGTTGGAACGGTGATTACCGAAAATACGCACATAAGCGCCGCAAAAATCGCGCAGATTACAATTGTTTTTGTTTTCATTAGAGTGACCTCCTAAAAAAATATTTCCAGTACATTGTAATATAAAAAAATCAAATTGTCAACCATAAAATTTTAAAAAGGTTTACAATTGTAGTATTTACTTTTATGGGGAAATGTGGTAAAATATATTTATACATAGATACGGAGGTAAATCAATGTACGATAAAAATTATTTTACAGAACAGTTTATTAATATAGTAAATCCGCTGAAAAAGTATTTTTGCGGCGGTAAGGTGTGTTTTGCCAAACACCGTGCTTGGTATGAAAATGTTTCGGGTGATATGGAGGCATTTGCGCGTCCTTTGTGGGGGCTTGTTCCGCTGTGGGCAGGCGGTGGAGAGGCTGACGAATTTGTAAGCCTGTACAATAAAGGTTTTGCAGAAGGTACCAAAACAAATACGGAGAATTACTGGGGCGAATGTCACGATTGCGACCAGCGATTTGTTGAAATGGCGGCGATTGCATACGGACTTATGTTTGCGCCTGAAAAATTGTGGGAACCGCTTTCAGCCGAGGCAAAAGATAACCTTATACAATGGCTTTCTACAATAAACGATAATGCGGTTTGCGACAGCAACTGGACGTTTTTCCGAGTGCTGGTAAATGCGGCGCTTAAAAAGACAGGCAGACAATATGATAAGGAACGTATGGAAAAAGACCTCGCGCGCATTGATGAGTTTTATCTCTCAAACGGCTGGTATAAGGACGGGGAAAAGGGACAATGTGACTATTATATTGCGTTCGCTTTTCATTTTTACAGCCTTATTTATGCCATAGCAATGGAAAAGGACGACGAATCCCGCGCAAAGCTTTATAAATCGCGTGCCGAGGAATTTGCAAAGGATTTTATATACTGGTCAGATGAAAACGGCGAGTTTTTACCTTACGGCAGGTCGCTTACTTACCGTTTTGCTCAATGTGCTTTCTGGGGAGCGTGCGTGGCGGCAGACATACGCCCGTTTTCTCTGGAGGTTATGAAGGGAATAATCGCGCGCAGTCTGGATGCGTGGACGAGCAAAAATATTTTTGATACGGGCGGATTGCTAAGCGTTGGTTATGATTATCCTAACTTGCTTATGGCGGAGCACTATAACGCGCACGGGTCGCCTTACTGGGGACTTAAAGCATATATATTCTTAATGCTGCCCGACGACCACGAATTCTGGACGGCGGAGGCTGCGCCAATGCCTGAGCTTGAACCGCTTAAAATAATGGGAAATAACAGTCAGCTTGTATCGCGCCGTAACGGGAAAACAGTTATGTATCCTATAGGAAGTATTACTGATTTTAGCTGCGGACAGATTATACCTAAGTATTTGAAATTTGCGTACAGCGCGCATTTTGGCTTTAATGTAATGCGAAGTCAGTTAAGTCTTGATGAGTCGGCGCCTGATAGTATGCTCGTATTTGAGGTTGACGGTATGTTTATGGTGCGTCGTCATTTTAACGGGGGCAGTGTGGAAAATGGTAAAGTCATTGTGAATTGGTCACCGTTTGAGGGTATTGACGTCAAGACGGTAATTACTCCTACAGAATCGGGACATATCCGAAGTCACGAGATAAACTCGCAGGTTGACTGTACTGCGTATGACGCAGGGTTTGCCGTGTCGTCAGACGACAGCGACTGTCTTGAAACCTCTGTGGATAAAGGCGCATATGCTAAGAATAAATTTCAACAGTGCAGTGTTACATCAGATGAAGGGGAGGGCATAATTATACCTGCCTCGCCGAATACAAATATACGCTATCCCAAAACGGTTATTCCCGCCGTAAAATATGAAATTAAAAAGGGAAAAACAATTGTAAAAACTATAATAAAGGACTGAATAAAATGCTGCCTAACGACCCGATAATACTGCTTAGTGTTGTGAATACAAAATTGCGTGATTTTTACGGTGATTTGGACGAAATGTGCGACGATTTACAGATTGACAGAGCGGAACTTGAAAGTAAATTAGCCTCAGTGGGTTATAAATATCGGAAGGAGCAGAATCAATTCATATGAAGGAAACAGAAATCAAGAGTATTATAGACAATGACGCTTACGAAAGAATAAAAAAAGCGTTTAAATGGGACGCTGTAACCGAGCAGACGAACCATTATTATACCGACAGAAACGGTGTTCTCTGTGATAAGCGTATAACAGTACGTATACGGGTTATTGAGGATAATGCAAAAATACAGGTAAAACATCATAAGAATAAGGACAGCGCTTTACAGATAAGCGAAGAAAATGAATATCCCATTTCTGATATACCGGATATCATAGACAGTGAAACAGCTGAAAAAATAACAGGTATTAATACGGGAGAGCTTTACAGAATGGGCGCCGCCACTACGTTGCGCCATACCTTTAAGCGTAACGGCAGTGAGCTTTGTCTTGATAAGACAACGTATTTTGATACTGTAGACTATGAGGTAGAAGTGGAATACGAGGAAAAGATGAGCGCGGATTTGCTGATGAAACTTACTTCATTGGGGGTAGTATTCAATAAAAGCTGTGTGGGTAAATTTGCACGTTTTTTAGATGAATACAAAAAAAATCAAGATTAATCGGGGTGATAAAATGAAAGCGGTTTCGATTACAAACAGAGGCGGAAGAACACATAATGAGGACTGTGTGGGCTATGCTCATACGGAAGGCATATGGTGTTTTGTGCTGTGCGACGGACTGGGAGGTCATTCGTGCGGAGAAATTGCCTCAAAAATTGTATGTGACGCCGTATTGGAGGCGTTTAAAAAGAAACCCGAAATATCCCCCTGCGCTTTAAGAAATTATCTGGAAAAAGCGGCTTGTATACTTGGTGAAGAACGTGAAAATGATGATAAAAAATACAATATGTCCTCAACAGCCGTAGTACTGGTTACAGACGGTAAAAAGGCAGTGTATGCCCACGCAGGCGACAGCAGGCTTTATTATATATCGTCTGACGGTATATCGGCTGTAACGAGTGACCATAGTATTGCGTTTATGGAATATGAGCAGGGAAGAATTACATACGACGATATAAGAAAAAGTCCTAATCAAAACAGACTTACGCGGTGTATTAATGATATTTACGGTTTTGCGCCTGATATATCTGAGGTGATTGAACTGAATAATAATGACGCTTTTTTGATGTGCTCCGACGGTTTCTGGGAGTACGTTAACGAAGAAAATATACAGGTTGCTTTCAGAACATCATATTCACCAAAATCGTGGCTAAGGAAAATGCTTTTGTATCTGCACGAAAATGAAATAGAAAAGAATGATAATTACAGCGCAATAACTGTAATGATATAAAAATACCCCCTCTAAGGGGGTATTCGTGATTAAAACGGTTCTGATACACAAAATGCCGGCTGATAGCCTATATTGCTTTCAAATTCACGTCGTATAATATTTACAGTCTGGTCAATCATATTATCCTCTATGATAGCGGTAACACCGTTATTCCACGAGCGCACCGAGGCTATGCCGTTTAAAGGTTTACAGCAGTTTGCAAGGAAAATATGCTCTTTGTCAAGATCCCAGTAGCGTTCCATTGACGCCTGAGAAAGCTGCATTTGCCGAAATAGTTCGCGTTCATCGCAGCGTTTTAATGCAGATATGGCAGTTTCAATGCGTGCATTTTCATCTACGAGGTGGCACATATACTTCATAGCTTGACGGCTGCGTATATGCGGAGCTGTCATTGTAAGCATTTCCTGTGTGACGTCTGCTATTGTAGCGACGTGCGGAAAAAGACGGCGTATGTGTTCAAACGCATATCTGATTTGTTTAGCTCTGTCGCGCTGTTTCTGAGCGCAGTGTATTGAAAGTATTTTGTAGCCTGTAAGCGGAAGAGGGAAACGTTTCGGAGTCCCTGTCGAAACAAGTGTGCAGTAACCTTTTTTTGAATATATAATTCCAAGATATGTGTTTATATTCTCGCCGCAGGAGGCGAGAGAGGCCAGTTTCAGCGGCTCAAGTTCAAGACTGCTCACTTTTGCAAATGACTGTGCAAGTGATGTGAAGCATACTTCTCGCCGCGGCAGAAATTCAGGCGCTGAATATTCAAAAAGTATTTGTGTTCCGCGTAGAGAGTATGGCTCAAATTGATGTATAATCTTTGCAAATTCTCGGTTTCTGCCGTGGAAATGTTCGCTGTTGGCGCTGAAAATATAAGAAAGCGACTGGTCCTCAGTGTTTTCCTGAATATTTATTACTCCGCCGTCTAAACGTCGCGCAAACATCTTTACGCCCATTGAAAGAGTACAGGAAAGCGCGGGGGTGTATTCAGTTTCATTACATCCGAGCAGTGTGCATAAAACACCGTTTGCCGTAAAATATAAGAAATTATCAGACGCATTGAAACGCTTGTAAAAATCCTTTTTTAATTCGGTTAAATCCAAAAAACTCACTCCTTTTTAGGTATTTTATCCGTAATTGTATAAAATAATTCGGCTAATTTACAGTTGACATTCAATACAAAAGATTGTATAATAAAATAATGTATTAAATAAAGAAAGGGCTTGAGTGTAATATGGCAGAGAATAGAGAGTATGTATTGACGGTCGAAGGAAAAGCAGACCTTGAAGCGGAGCTGGATACGCTTAAAAACGTTACAAGAAAAGAAGTTTCCGAAAAAATAAAAGAGGCGCGTTCGTTTGGTGACCTTTCGGAAAATGCCGAGTATGACGAAGCTAAAAATGAACAGGCTGAAGTTGAGGCAAGAATTAATGAAATAGAATATATGCTTAAATATGCAAGGGTTATTGACGATGAAGAAATAAAATCTGACGTTGTAACACCGGGTGCGAAGGTTGTACTTGATATTTTCGGAGGCGAGCAAAGGTACACAATAGTGGGTTCTACAGAGGCTGACCCTTATAAGAATAAATTGTCTTATGAATCACCGATAGGAGCCGCGTGTCTTAATAAGAGTGCAGGTGACGTTGTCAAGGCGCAGACTCCGGGCGGAGAAGTTGAATTTAAAATATTATCAATAGAAAGATAGTAATCTGACAGATATGCTTAAATACGGCATATCTGTTGTTTTTTTGCATAGACATACCTTAGGGGGTGCGTCTATGAGAGAGATACGCAATATTTTAGCGGTTTCCTGCGGTTATGCGGCGGCGGTGATTGGTGCAGGTTTTGCGTCGGGTCAGGAGATTGTCAGCTTTTTTTTAAGATACGGTAAAATGAGTATTTTGGGTATTATCGTTGCTGTATTTATGTTTTCTGCTTTTTCATATATGGTGCTTTCCTGCTGTGTATCAAGAAAAATAGACAGCTATGAGGAATTACTGGGAGCGTTGTTTAAACGTGATTATACACGTAAGGCAGTTGAATATGCAACGGCTTTTTTTGGGGCGTGTACATTGTGTGTTATGACAGCTTGTGCAGGGGAAATGGGAATGGTTTGTTTCGGTGTCGGTAAAATATACGGTGCGCTTGTATTTACTGTTATCTGCTGTGCTGTTTTTATGCTTAATGCAAAAAAAATACTGCAAATCAATTCTGTGCTTGGAGCTGTAATAATTTTTGGGATTGTGTTTACCTGTTTTTATATACTTCGTTACCGTGAACATCAGACTTTTGTGAACGGCGGTACAATTGTGCTGTCGGGTGCGTCATATGCAGGCTATAATTTGCTGACAGTAGGTGCGCTTTTGGCAGGAATGAGCCAATATTTAAATAATAAGAAAGAAGCTTTTTTGTCATCGGTTGTATCGGGGGCAGTTTTATTTTTGATGATTGCGCTTATTTGGGGTGTGCTTGGTATTTATTACGGTAAAATAAATTTAGGAGAAATACCAATGCTTACAATGACAATAAGACAGGGCAAATGGCTCGGAACAGCATATAGCGTAATGCTTGCTTTCGCAGTTCTGACAACGGGTGTATCCAATGGGTTTGGTATAACGGATATCGTCGGTAGAAAAATCGGGCGTAAAAAGACGGCTCTTTTTGCTGTGATGATTGCATTTTGTATGAGTGGAAGCGGATTTTCGAAGTTAATAGATGTTTTATACGGTATATGCGGTTATATAGGTATTGGTATTGTAATAATGTTAATGATTTCGGCAGTAAAAATGCGAAAAAAGTAGTAAAAAATAGAAAACAGAAGATATTATGAGTTAAAAGGCCTGAAATCGGATATAATAATGGATAATCGGGGTTTACAAAAATATAAAATTTTGATATTATATACAAGTCGTCTGACGGATAGGAATTGACGGGATGTAGCGCAGTTTGGTAGCGCATCTGGTTTGGGACCAGAGGGCCGCAGGTTCAAATCCTGTCATCCCGACCAGTTTTATGGGAGTTTAGCTCAGCTGGGAGAGCGTCTGCCTTACAAGCAGGATGTCACAGGTTCGAGCCCTGTAACTCCCACCAATTTTCCGTCGATTACACAGTTCGTTCCATTATATAAATATACGTATCAGCTGTTTAGGTGCAGGTGTACGAAAATTGGTAATCTGTCAGGAAAGGACGATATATTAAATAGTTAAATATATGCTGGTGTAGCTCAATTGGTAGAGCAGCTGATTTGTAATCAGCAGGTCGCGGGTTCGAGTCCCATCACCAGCTCCACAAAAAGGGATAAGCGTTAGCTTGTCCCTCATATATGGGAGAGTTCCCGAGCGGCCAAAGGGGGCAGACTGTAAATCTGTTGTCTTCGACTTCAGTGGTTCGAATCCACTCTCTCCCACCAAAACGGCGTGACGATTTTACTGTCAGTAAGCTCGTCACGCTTTCTTATGCGGTTTTTGAGGGTTTCGGATACCCTCCCAATAATCGGTGTTTCGTTTACTGTCAGGGGTATTTGGACAGGACTCGAACCGTTGACTATATAAAATCCGAATGCGAAAAGCAGAAACAATGGTACAGGACTCGAACTGTTGACAAAAATTTAATACCGAGTAGAAGGAGATAATTTCAGAAATGAGATTGTCTCCTTTTTTCGTATAAAAATAAAATAGGAAAGGAGAGAAAAAATGATAAAAGAGCAATTATTTAAGGAAATCCAAAGCCATATGCGAAGATTTGAAGATGTATGGTATAAACGTCAGCAGGGTAATCGGTTCAGACCGCATAACTGCCCTATGTTCACGCTTACGTCATGCGATATTCACGGGGTATTGGAAAACTGCAGGATAAGAAAGCTGATGCCCATTGAGTGTTTCAGGCTTCAAGGCTTCAGTGATGATCAGATAATGCCTATGCTTGCGGTTAATTCCGACAATCAGCTGTATAAGCAGGCAGGGAATGCGGTAACCGCAAATGTAGTACAGGCAATTGGGGAAAGAATTAAATTATTAGACGATGAATTATATAAGAGGAGTGAAAAAATCTATGGAATTGAAAGCAAGTGTGAATCTCTACACTAAGCCCGGAAGTCTTAAAGGTTTCGCCTCGTTATCTATTGACGATGCGTTTGTTATACGGAATCTGAGTGTAAGAGAATCGGAAAACGGACTGTTCGTTTCGATGCCGTCCCAGAAGGTGGGCGGAGAATATAAGGATATTTGCTATCCGATAACAAAGGAATTAAGAGAGGAAATAAACAAGGTGGTACTTGAAGAATATCAGCAAGAACTGATAAATTTCAGAGACCAGCTTAACGAGCAGACAAAGGGTACGGACGTAAAACAGGGCGGCTCAAAACAGAAATCCTCAAAATCGCAAAAAGCATCTGCAGGGCAGAAAGATGATGTCCCGCAGAATGATGAGACTGAGCAGGATTGAGCCCTTCCCGAAAAAATAGACAGAAAAAAGAGGCGAAAAACGGAATGAATCGCAGTATTTCTTGAGAATGCTTTCGAATGCGAGTGAAAGCATTCTCAGGCGGCATGATTTTTTCGCAGTTTTTCTTCGTAAGCGCATGGAGTCAGCCAGCCGATTCCTGAATGAGGACGCACGGTGTTGTAAAACGCCTCGATGTAGGCAAATATATCGGCTTGTGCCTCGTTTCTTGTGCGGTAATGCTTCAAATGAACCAATTCACATTTGAGACAGCTGAAGAAATTCTCGGCAACCGCG
>VIQV01000029.1 GCA_010206265.1 Lachnospiraceae bacterium MD329 | reverse complement strand
GAAGCATAAGAACGAGAGATAGAAACCACAGATAACATTAGTGAACATTGTTTAGTTTTCAAAGTACAGTTTAAAATTGTGCTTTAAGTCATAGCAAGACAGAGAAGAGGAAAATATTCCGAGCTTTGCTCGGTATGTCATAGGCATTGCCTGCGGCAAACATTCACTCCTCGCGTTTTGTACCAAAACGCTTCTGTTCATTTGCTTAGTGACATGGTCCGCATTTGCGGAGCAAATGCTTTCGGTAACGATAGCAAGGAGGATCCACCTGTTCCCATACCGAACACAGAAGTTAAGCTCCTTAACGTCGATGATACTTGGCGGGTGACTGCCTGGGAAAGTAGAAAGTTGCCGGAACGAATAAATACTAAAGATAACGACAGAGAAGTCGTTATCTTTGGTGTTTAAGGAAAAGAAAACAAAATATTCCTCTATAGCTCAGTTGGCAGAGCGCATGACTGTTAATCATGATGTCGCTGGTTCGAGCCCAGCTGGAGGAGCCAATTTCGGAACAAGTACATCTTGTTCCGATTTTTTTATATAAAAATCTTGCCAAAGTAAAATTATTTATGTTACAATAATTATATAAAGATAAAAAGGTGATATTATGACAGAATTTCAGATGCGAGTTTATAAAGCAGTAGAGCAAATTCCGTATGGCAGAGTAGTGACATATGGTGAAGTGGCGCGTATGGCAGGGAGTCCAAGAGCATCACGAGCAGTCGGGAACATTTTACATAAAAATCCATTTTTTGGCGTTGTACCGTGCCATAGAGTTGTACACGCGGATGGTGCACTTGCTGAACCTTTTGCGTTCGGAGGTGAAAGAATTCAGCGTGAAATGCTTGAAAAAGAGGGAATTTCTTTTACAAAAGAAGGTAAGGTTGATATGAAAAAATACGGATATATTTTTGATTAGTGATGATAAAAGGAGGAGAAAAAATTGAATTCTATTTGTGGAATTGACTGTACAAAATGTGAAACATTTAATACTTGTAACGGTTGTAATGAAGGCAGACCTTTTGGAGAAGAATGTATTGTTGCATCATATTGTCGAAAAGGAGGTAATGCATTATTTGACTTTAAAAAGAAATTGATAAAGGCATTTAATTCACTTAATATTCCGGATATGGCAGAAGTAACAGACCTTAATGCGCTTAAAGGTTCTTTTATAAATCTTGAATATAGTTTGCCAAACGGACAGGTTATAAAGCTTTGGGATGATAATAAAATTTATTTGGGAAATCAGCTTGATAAAAAAGGAAGCGAAAGATGTTACGGAATCGCTGCTGATGAAAAATATTTAATGGTATCGGAATACGGTTTGTATGGTTCCGATGCTGAGATTGTAATATTTAAACGTTGGAATTAGGGTGGATAAATGAGATTAGAGAAAATAAATTTTGATTTTTCTATATGTAAAGTAGAAAATTTTTCGTTATTGAATTTAGATGATGAATATTGTTTTATGGGAAAAACAGATGAAGAAAAATCATTGGTATGCATTACGGAAAATGTACCTCAAAATGTTATTGAACGCGATGACGGTTGGAGAGCATTTAGAATAGAAGGTATTCTTGATTTTTCTTTGATTGGGATATTATCAAAAATTTCTGCATTATTAGCTGAAAATGATATTGGGATTTTTGCAGTATCAACATATAATACTGATTATATTTTTACAAAATCAGAAAAAAAGGCTTTAGAGGTTCTTTCAAAAGCAGGATATGAGGTGATTTAAATAATTACATATAAAAATTTGAATGAAGATGAAATTTGCAAAGAATTGTTTAACGGATTTATACGACATCAGGTTGTGACAAAATGCTATCGTAGAGAAAAAGATAAATGGGTGATTAAAGATGACCCGTTTATTGATGATTGGTCAGAATCAGAATACAAGATACTTGTTGATTGTCTTAAAAATACTGTAAGAACAGGTGGATTGGTTTGCGGAGCTTTTTTAAAAGGAATTTTAAAAGGGTTTGTTTCAGTAGAATCAGAACTTTGGTGTGATGAATATCTTGATTTATCAGCTATTCATATATCTGAGGAAATGCGCGGTAAAGGAATTGGAAAGACCTTATTTTTAAAGGCTAAAAAGTGGGCAAGTAAACACGGAGCAAAGAAATTATATATCTCCGCTCATTCTGCCGTAGAAACACAGGAATTTTATAAAGCAATGGGATGTATAGAGGCAAAAATTTATAATGAAAGGCACGTTGAGGCAGAACCTTATGACTGTCAGATGGAATGTGAATTATCAGGAGTGTAATAAATGAAAATACAGCAGGCTGAAATACGAGATATTGAAAGAATTTTACATTACGACAAACACATATCTTATGAAGAATTGATGAATTCTGTAAAGTTAAACCGTATATATATTGTAACGGAAAATGATGAATTCTGCGGTTGGCTGAGATATGGTTTATTTTGGGACAATACACCGTTTATGAATATGCTCTATTTTTTAGAGGGAAAACGCAAAAAGGGATATGGAAGTAAAATAGTTGAATACTGGGAAAATGAAATGCGAAAAAAAGGATATTCCAAAGTTTTAACATCTACTTCATCAAACGAAACAAGTCAGCATTTTTACAGTAAGCTTGGATATAAAACTATCGGTGGATTTTTACTGAATAATGAGCCTTTTGAAATTATAATGTTAAAAAATCTGTAGCAGTTTATCTGCTTTTTGCTTAAAGAGAGAAATATCTTTTTTTGCGTACTGAATCATATCTTCTGAAATAAGCTGTTCCAAAAGTTCGGTTTTAGTGTCCCCGTATTTAGAAATTATGATTTTTCTATATTGTTCGAGAATATTAATTAATTCATTATAAAAGCTAATATCACAAGATATCATTTTACATAATTTTTTTGCAAGCATTGGATATTTGCCGTTAGTAGATACGGCAACCGTTATATCTCCGCTTGTTACTGAAGAAGGGGATACAAAATCTGATTCGATAGATTTATCAACAAGGGACACTAAAATATTTTCTGTTTTTGCGTCATCGGCAATTTTTTTGTTTAAGTCATAATTATCTGTTGCCGCAATAACCAAAAAAGAATTTTTGATATATTTCACATCATATTTACTTTGGATTTTAGATGCAAAATTGAAGTTACTGCAAAATTTCGGACTTACTACAGTAACATTTGCTCCGCTTTCAAAAAGTTTGATGGCTTTACGCAAAGCGACGTGTCCGCCGCCAACAACAACACATTTTTTGTCTTGTACATTAAGCATTACAGGATACATCTTATTCTCCTTTTAACCAGTGTGCGGCTTCTACAGCATAGTATGTAATAATCATTTTTGCGCCTGCGCGTTTCATTGCGGTAAGGCTTTCAAGAACAACAGATTTTTCATCTATCCAACCGTTTTGTGCTGCGGCTTTAATCATAGAATATTCTCCGCTGACGTGATATATTGCAAGAGGGACACTAAAAGTGTCACTTATAGTTTTAGCTATATCTAAATAGGGAAGAGCGGGTTTTACCATTATAATGTCTGCGCCTTCATCAATGTCAAGCTGTGTTTCAATAAGAGCTTCTTTTTTATTTCTGTAATCCATTTGATAGCTTTTCCTGTCCCCGAAGGACGGAGCGCTGTTAGCAGCGTCACGGAAAGGACCATAAAAAGAGGATGAATATTTAACGCTGTATGACATAATCGGAATATTTTGAAAACCTTCTTTATCCAGTGAATTTCTGATTACTCCGACTCTGCCGTCCATCATATCAGACGGCGCTATAATATCTGCTCCTGCGCGCACGCAGGAAATCGCAGCTTTTGCAAGCAGCGGAAGGGTTTGGTCATTTGATACAACACTATTTTCAAGAATTCCGCAATGACCGTGTGAGGTATATTCGCACAGGCAAATGTCCGTTATTACAATCAAATCAGGATAAATTTCTTTTGTAAGACGTACGGCGCGCTGAACAATTCCATTATCATCATAAGCTCCGCTGCCGGTTTCATCTTTTTCTTTAGGAATACCAAAGAAAAGAACAGATTTTACTCCGACAGAAACAATCTCTTTCAAGGCGTCAGGCAAATCGTTTAACGAATAGCGTTTAATATTCGGCATTGAAGGTATGTCCTCTGTTTCACCATCTATTACAAATATAGGATATATTAAATCTGTTACATTAAGTGAAATTTCTGACACTAAATCTCTTATTTGAGGTGTCAGGCGAAGTCTACGAGGTCGTCTTATCATTTTAGTGTCCCCCTTTAATACATTTGATAATTCCTTCTGCATCTGGTGTTTCAGCAGTTTTATAAATTTTAAGACCGTATTTTTCGATAACTTTGGTTGTTCCTTTTCCTATTGAAATAAACTTTGCATTTGAGGTTCTGTTTGAGAGCTCAGTAAAAGCTTTAGCGGCAGAACCGCTTGAAAAGATAATATAGTCCATATCTGCTTCACAAAGATTAAGAAGTTCTTTTTTTGAAAAATCTGTTTCTGTTCTGTACAGTTTTAAATCAAGAAATTTAATATTTTTTTCCCGTAAAATATCGGTTAATTCGTCAGAACTGTTTTGTGCTCGGATAAGCAGTAGATTCTTACATTCAGAAAATTGTTTTGCAAGACAGGTTCCGCTGTGTTCGGCAGGGATTATGTCAGCAAATATACCTTTTTTCTCTAATGCGCCTGCTGTTTTTTTACCGACGACAGCAAATTTAGTGTTTCCTAAAATGCGTATATCAATATTTGTTTGTTTCATATAATTAAAGAAAATTTCAACTCCGTTAGCGCTTGTAAATGCTATATGCGAGAAATCACGAAGATTTGTTTTTCTGAATAAATCAAGATTTTGCGGTACGGCTTTTATAAGAGGAATTTCTGTGATTTCTGTGCCTGTGTTACGAAGGCTTTCGTTCATTATCGGAGTTCCTGTTGCAAGAATTTTTATATTACTTGGTTTAAACCAATCACGTTTTAATCCTACGACGTCACCAATTATAATTACGGCAGGGGAAGAAACCTGCGCCGCAAGTCGGGGAAGGTCTTTTAGTGTCCCTGTGACACATTGATGTCTTTCGGTGGTTCCGTTTGAAACAACGGCGGTTTTAGTGTCTTTGTCTTTTCCTTTGTCAATTAGTTTTTTTGAGATGTTTTCTGCGTGGGACAGTCCCATAAGAAAAACAAGTGTTCCGTTAAGCTGAGCAAGTGTGGAATAGTTTATTGTTTCTTCTCCGTTTTTTTCGTGACCTGTTATTACGTGAAAAGATGAAGAAATACCGCGGTGAGTAACGGGAATACCACTGTATTCTGCGGCGGCATAACATGAGGAAATACCCGAAACTATTTCATAAGGGATATTGTTTTTTGCAAGATATTCAGCCTCCTCGGCACCTCTGCCGAAAATGAACGGGTCACCGCCTTTCAGACGAACTACATTTAGTGTCCCTCCGTATTTTAAGAGAGTTTCATTTATTTTTTCTTGCGCCATATGATGATTGCCTGAGATTTTTCCAGCGTATATAAGTTGGCAGTCATCTTTTGCACGACTTAAAAGCGTTGGATTAACAAGATGGTCGTAAACAATTACATCAGCGTTTTTTATACATTCAATACCTTTAAGTGTAATAAGAGAGCTGTCGCCTGTGCCTGCGCCTACAATATAAACCATTTATTTGCCCTCCGTAAGTTCAATAGTCTTATGCGCCATCTTTTGTCCGAGCAGTTCGGGGTTACAGTCCTCCATTTTGAGTATAATGTCAGTTTTAGTGTCCCCATAAAATGTGCGCATAATAATTTTACTGTTATTATAAACGGCTGACGCACCGCACGGTATATGACAGCCTCCGCCTATATGTTTCAAAAACGAACGTTCGGCAGTAAGCTCTGTCATAACTTTTTTATCATTGATAGCAGATGTATAATCTGTCATTTTACCTTTTACTGTTTCGACCGCAAGTATGCCCTGACCTGCCGCACATATAAAATTATCGCCGAGCGGAATAATATTTACATTGTTTATATTAAGACGTATCAAAGCGGCGCGCGCCATAATCACGGCGTCGTATTCACCGTCTTTTACTTTTTTAAGACGTGTTTCAATATTACCGCGGATTGGTTTAAAAACAGTATTCGGAAACAATTTTTTTGCCTGAGCTATTCGGCGCGGACTGCCTGACGCTATAGTTTTAATATTTTCAATTTTAGTGTCCCCATAACATACAAGCACATCACTTCTGTCCTCGCGCATCAATGCAGCACTGATTTCAAATTTTTCAGGCATATCTGTGGGCATATCTTTTGCGCTGTGAACCGCCATATCAATTTCACCGTTTAAAAGCGCGTTTTCAAGCTCTTTTATGAAAACGCCTTTTCCGCCGAAACTTTGGAGAGTTTTATTTAATTGCTTATCGCCCTGCGTTGAAATAGGGATAATTTCAAATGTATCATTCGGAAATTTCACGCGCAGTTTTTCGGCTACATATTCGCTTTGTTTCATTGCCAGCGTACTTTTTCTTGAGCCTATTTTAATTTTCATAATTTCTCTCCTTGAGTGATTTTATAAAATTATAAAATTTTCTATAGTTATTTTCAGCCTTTAAATTATATACTGTCTGCCAGAGGCTGTGTTCATTATCGGAAAATTTGTTTAAAATTACTGTGTTATCAGTAAATAAATGCCATATCTGAAATTCATCAATATATTTTTGTAAGATATTTTTTGCTTTTTCAGATTCAAGTATTTTAATTTTATTATTTTCTTCTGCGATTTCTCTTAAATCATCAATATTACGGTATGTGGTGTTTTCATCTTCTGCTATGTCAATATCACGGGGCACGGCAAGGTCTATAAATGCCCTTGTTTTTACCGTTTTTATTGAATCAAACACTTTTTCTTTTTCAAGCACAAGATGAGGGCTTTGAGTTGCGCTTATTACAGCGTCCATTTCATCAAGAACTTTATAACGGTCATTGTAATCTATTGTGACAGCTCCATCAATTTGATTTACTGTCCCTTTGTGCGAACGTGAGGTTGCAAAAACCGATACATTATTGAGGGACACTAAATTTTTTAAAACTGCAGAACCTGTTTTGCCTGTTGCGCCGATTATAAGTATATTTTTACCATTTAACGTTCCCAATATTCTTTGACAAAATTTTATTGAAATAGTTGCCGCAGAAACAGGAGTTTTTGAAAGTAAAGTGTTTGTTTTTACCTGTTTTGCGCCTGTTACGGCAAGTCGGAACATTGTATTTAAATATTTACCGCACGCAGAATTTACCATTGAAAATTCGTGCGCGTCCTTTACCTGTCCTAAAATCTGGTCTTCGCCCAAAATCATAGAATTCAATCCTGAGGCTGTATACATAAGGTGTGTACAGCAGTCGTTGTCTTCATATATACGGGCGTAAGAAATAGTTTCTTTGCCAATGAGGGACACTAAATATTCCATAAACCGTTCTTTTATGTTTCCGCCTGCCAGATAAAATTCACATCGGTTACAGGTTGATAAAATTACAGCTTCTGCACCGATATGCTGCTTTATATATTTAAGAATTTCAGCCTGACGCCGTTTTGTAAACGATACTTGTTCGCGTACAAAAAGCGGTGCTTTGTCGTGGCTTATGCTTACAGTAATTAATTTCACATTAACGCCTCTAATCTAAATATTATTTCCATTTTATCACTAAAAGCCCAAAATTGCAAGGTAATATATCATATATGCTGTCAGCACTGAATAATAACTAAATAAGAGGTGATTTTGGAATGAATTATATTTGGTGTGGAATGATAGTAATATCAATAGTTGTATCAATTTTCACGGGAACAGTATCCGAAACAGTAAACGGAGCGTTTGAAGGTGCAAAAAATGCAGTATTTACGGTGCTTTCGTTTGCGGGAGTTATGTGTTTCTGGACAGGACTTTTAAAAGTTGCCGAAAAATCGGGTTTATCTCAGAAAATTGAAAAACTGTTAAAACCGCTTATACGTTTTCTTTTTCCGAGAGCAGGCGAGGAATCGAAAAAGTATATTGCAATGAATATGACGGCAAATCTTCTGGGTATGGGTAACGCGGCAACGCCTATGGGAATAAAGGCAATGCAGAACCTTGATAAAGAAAACAAACATCCGGAATACGCATCGGACGATATGTGTATGCTGGTGGTGCTTAATACCACGTCATTACAGCTTATTCCGACTACAATAATTTCACTGCGTGTTGCGGCAGGAAGTGAAAATCCGTTTTCGGTTGTTCTGCCTATATGGATTTCGGCGCTGTGCGCGGTTATTGCGGCAGTGACCTGCGCGAAACTTTATTTCGGGAGAAAGAAATTATGATTTATGTAATTCCTGCAATCATTATACTTGTTTTGGCTGCCGCATTAAGAAAAAAATTGCCCGTGTATGAGCTGTTTATCGACGGCGTGGGCGAGGGTATGAAAATAATAACAGGTATTTTTCCGCCGCTTTTGGCTGTGCTGACAGCCGCTTATATGCTGCGCGCGTCGGGTACGCTTGATTTATTTGTATCATTACTTTCACCGATAAAAAATCTGATTCCTGCGGAGGTAATGCCTCTTGCGCTGATACGTCCGATTTCAGGAAGCGGCGCGCTGGGTTTGCTTTCGGAAATATTGAATACTCACGGCGCGGACGGAGAGATTGGACGGTTGGCGTCGGTCATTATGGGTTCGACCGAAACCACGTTTTACTGTCTGTGTATTTACTTTGCCAAAACACGCGTTAAACATAACCTTAAAGCCGTACCGTTTGCGGTTGTTGGTGACATTGTTGGCATATTAACCGCGGCAATCCTGATTAAATTGGTAAATATTTAACGAATTTTAATTATATACTTGAAAAACCAAGAAATTTTATATATAATATAATTAAGAAAAATCGGGCTTTTAGGCTCGTTAGAAAAAAGGAGTAATTTACTATGTACAACAAACTTACTGTAGAAGATGTTGAAGTAAAAGGTAAGAAAGTATTGGTTCGCTGTGATTTTAACGTACCGCTTGACGGTGACGGAAATATCACTGATGAAAACCGTATTGTAGGCGCATTGCCGACAATTAAGTATCTTATTGATAACGGCGCAAGAGTTATTCTTTGTTCGCATATGGGTAAACCGAAGGGTGAGCCAAAGCCTGAACTTTCGCTTGCACCTGTAGCAAAGAGCCTTTCGGATAAATTGGGTAAAAACGTTGTTTTTGCGGCTGACGATAACGTAGTCGGCGATAATGCCAAAAAAGCTGTAGCTGAAATGCAGGACGGCGATGTAGTGCTTTTGGAAAACACACGTTACAGAAAAGAAGAAACAAAGAACGAAGAGGCTTTCTCAAAAGAGCTTGCTTCACTTGCTGATTTGTTTGTAAACGACGCGTTTGGTACGGCGCACAGAGCGCACTGCTCAAACGTTGGCGTATCATCAATTATTAAACCTGCAGTTGCAGGATATCTGATTGAAAAGGAAATTAATTTCCTTGGTAATGCCGTAAACAGTCCTGTAAGACCGCTTGTAGCTATTTTGGGCGGAAGTAAGGTTTCTTCAAAGATTTCAGTTATTGAAAATCTTTTGAAAAAAGTGGATAAGCTTATCATTGGCGGCGGTATGGCATATACATTCTTTGCGGCTCAGGGTAAGACTACAGGCACATCACTTCTTGAGCCTGATTTTATCGACTATGCAAAGAAAATGCTTGATGAGGCAGGGGACAAGATAGTTCTTCCTGTTGATACTGTTGTAACAGAAAAGTTTGATAACGACGCTCCTTCAAAAATTGTTGAGGGTAATATCCCTGATGGTTGGATGGGTCTTGATATAGGTCCTAAGTCAATCGAATTGTTTAAAGATGTTCTTAAAGACGCAAAAACCGTTGTATGGAACGGTCCTATGGGCGTATTTGAAATGAGCAATTTTGCAAAGGGTACAAACGAAATTGCGGCTATGCTTGCAGACCTTGACGCTACTACAATTATCGGCGGCGGCGACAGTGTTGCGGCTGTTAATCAGGCAGGTCTTGGCGATAAAATGAGCCATATTTCAACAGGCGGCGGCGCAAGTATGGAATTTTTAGAGGGTAAAGAATTACCGGGTATCGCGGCATTAACAGACAAATAAAGAGAAAAACGAAGGAGACAGATAAAATGGGAAAATATATAATCGCAGGAAACTGGAAGATGAACAAGCTTCCGTCAGAAACATATGATTTTGTTAAAGAGGTAGCCGAGGCAACAAAAGGCGCGGCGTGTGAAGTAGTATGCTGTACACCGTTTGTATGTCTTGCGCCTGCAATTGAGGCTGCTAAGGGTACACACGTTAAAATCGGCGCTGAAAACCTTCATTTTGAAGATAAAGGCGCTTATACAGGTGAAGTCAGCGCAGATATGCTAAAAGATATGGGTGTTGACTATGTTATAATCGGTCATAGCGAAAGACGCGAGTATTTTGCCGAAACAGATGAAACCGTAAATAAAAAGGTGATAAAGGCTCTTGAAAAAGGTCTTCTTCCTATTGTTTGCTGCGGTGAAAGCCTTGAACAGCGTGAGGCAGGAATTACAATGGATTTAATTACAATCCAGATTAAAAAAGCATTTGCAAATGTAAGCGCGGACGACGCAAAGAAGGTTGTTGTTGCATACGAGCCTATCTGGGCAATCGGTACAGGTAAAACTGCTACGGACGAGCAAGCAGAAGAGGTTTGCAAGGCAATAAGAGAAGTGCTTGCAGCATTGTATGACAATGCAACGGCAGAAGCTATTACAATCCAGTATGGCGGAAGTATGAACGCAGGTAATTGTGCAGGACTTCTTGCAAAACCAAACATTGACGGTGGTCTTATAGGCGGCGCGTCATTAAAGAGCGCAGATTTTGCGGTTATTACAGGCGCGGCTAAATAATTGATTTTTAAAAGGACTGCCTTAAAGGTGGCAGTCCTTTAATTTAAATCTGATTTAACGGAGGGCAGAATGAGAGAACCCCCGTTTTAAAACGGGGGTTCAATGCCACACAAAATAAAATAAATAGTTTTCTATATTCAATTGTAATGTAAGCCGACATACTTACGTTCTCTGCCCTCCTTTAAATACTAAAAAATGCGCAGCCAAAGCTACGCATAAAAATACATAGCTTTAAACTGATTTTATTGCGGTAAAAATCTATACATACACTGGTATAGCAGAAAAAGCCTGTATTTTTGCAAAATAAAAAACAGTATATGTATCTTTTTCAATTTTTACCGCATAACTATTATAACACATTCAGTTATATTTGTAAAGATATAAATTACCAAAACAGGAGGAACAAAAATGGCAAAGAAACCAATTGCACTAATCATAATGGACGGTTACGGCATAAACAAAGAAACCGAGGGTAATGCAATCGCTATGGCGAAAACGCCGAACCTTGATAAATTTCTTGCCGAATATCCGAATACACAGCTTTCAGCAAGCGGTCTGGACGTTGGACTTCCCGACGGTCAGATGGGTAACAGTGAGGTCGGTCATACCAATATAGGCGCTGGGCGAGTTGTTTATCAAATGCTTGTTAAAATTACAAAGGACATTAACGAGGGTAAAATCAACGACATAAAAGCGTTATCCGACGCAATGGACGCGGCAAAGGCAAACGGCGGTGCACTGCATTTGATGGGACTTTTGTCAAACGGCGGTGTGCATAGTCATAATGAACATCTTTACGGACTTTTAAGAATGGCAAAGAAAAAGGGCTTGGACAAGGTGTATATTCATACTTTCCTTGACGGGCGTGATGTTCCGCCGACATCAGGCGCAGACTTTATGCAGGCGCTTGAAAATGAAATCAAGGAAATCGGTGTTGGAAGTATTGCCACGATTATGGGCAGATTTTACGCTATGGACAGAGATAACGCGTGGGACAGAGTTCAGAAGGCTTATGACGCAATCGTTAAAGGCGAGGGCGTACAGGAAAACGACGCTGTAACCGCTGTTAAAAATTCTTATGAAAATAACGTTACGGACGAGTTTGTTATACCGACTGTAGTTGATAAAAACGGCAGAGTTAAGGAAAACGACAGTGTGATTTTCTTTAATTTCCGTCCCGACCGTGCGCGTCAGATTACAAGAACGTTTGTTGACCCTGATTTTGACGGTTTTGAAAGAACATATTTCCCTGTAAACTTTGTTTGTATGACGCAGTATGACGAGTCAATGCCTAACGTAACTGTGGCATATCCTCCCGAATCATTGGAAATGACATTTGGTGAGTATATAAGCAAAAAGGGACTTACTCAGCTTAGAATTGCCGAAACTCAGAAATATGCGCACGTTACATTTTTCTTTAACGGCGGTGAGGAACAGCAGTTTAAAGGCGAGGACAGAATACTTATTAAGTCGCCTGATGTTGCAACTTTTGATATGAAACCCGAAATGAGTGCATATGAAGTTACCGATGCGGTAGTTGAGGCGATTGACGACGAAAAATTTGATGTTATTATCCTGAACTATGCGAACTGTGATATGGTCGGACATACGGGCATTATAGACGCGGCAGTAAAGGCTGTGGAGTCTGTGGACGAATGTGTAGGCAGAACAGTTAATGCAATTTTAAAGAAAAATGGTCAGGTTATTATTACAGCCGACCACGGTAATGCAGACTGCCTGATTGACCCTGTGACAAAAGCTCCGTTTACCGCACATACAACCAATCCTGTACCTATGATATTAATAGGCGCAGGCGATGTTAAGCTGAAAATGGGCAGACTTTGTGACCTTTGTCCCACAATGCTTGATTTAATGGGACTTGAAAAGCCTGAACAGATGACAGGCGAAAGCTTAATTGTAAAATAAGATTAATAAAAATAACGCTAAACCTTTTGAGGTCAGCGTTATTTTTTATGTAATGCATAAAAAAAGTGACTGTAGTAACAGTCACTTTTTCAATATTTAAATTATTTCTCGTTAATCTTTGCCTGAGCAGCCGCAAGTCTTGCGATAGGAACTCTGAACGGTGAACAAGAAACATAGTCAAGACCAATCTTATGACAGAACTCAACTGATGACGGGTCACCGCCGTGCTCGCCGCAGATACCGATATGAAGTTTCGGATTAACCGGCTTACCAAGCTTGATTGACATTTCCATAAGCTTACCGACACCGTTCTGATCAATCTTTGCAAACGGGTCATTTTCAAATATCTTAGCGTTGTAGTAAGCGTCAAGGAACTTACCTGCGTCGTCACGCGAGAAACCGAATGTAAGCTGTGTAAGGTCGTTTGTACCGAAACAGAAGAAATCTGCCTCTGTTGCGATTTCGTCAGCTGTAAGAGCTGCACGAGGAATTTCAATCATTGTACCAACTTCATATTTAAGGTCACTACCTGCTGCTTTAATTTCAGCGTCAGCAGTTTCAACAACCATCTGCTTAACATACTTTAATTCTTTGATTTCGCCAACAAGAGGAATCATAATTTCAGGAACAATCTTCCAGTCTGTGTGCTTGTTCTGTACGTTTATAGCCGCACGGATAACAGCCTTTGTCTGCATTTTCGCAATTTCAGGATATGTTACGTCAAGACGGCAGCCTCTGTGTCCCATCATTGGGTTAGCCTCGTGAAGACTATTTATAATTTCCTTAATTCTTTCAACACTCTTACCCTGTGCTTTTGCAAGGATTTCAATATCAGCGTCGTCAGTAGGAACGAACTCGTGAAGAGGAGGGTCTAAGAAACGGATTGTTACAGGGTTGCCTTCAAGAGCCTCATAAAGCTGTTCGAAGTCGCCCTGCTGCATCGGAAGAATCTTATCAAGTGCAGCTTCTCTTTCTTCAACTGTATCAGCACAAATCATTTCTCTGAAAGCGTCGATTCTGTTGCCCTCGAAGAACATATGCTCTGTACGGCAAAGACCGATACCTTCTGCGCCCAATTCTCTTGCTTTCTTAGCGTCAGCAGGAGTATCAGCGTTTGTACGAACCTTTAAAGTTCTGAATTCATCAGCCCAACCCATAATTCTGCCGAACTCACCTGCGATTGTAGCGTCAACTGTTGGAATAATTCCGTCGTAGATATTACCTGTTGAACCGTCAAGTGAAATTGTATCACCTTCGTGATATTCCTTACCGTTTAGAGTGAATTTCTTGTTATCCTCGTCCATAGCGATATCGCCGCAGCCTGATACACAGCAAGTACCCATACCACGAGCAACAACGGCAGCGTGTGAAGTCATACCGCCTCTAACTGTCAGGATACCCTGAGCAGCCTTCATACCTTCAATATCTTCAGGTGATGTTTCAAGACGAACAAGAACAACCTTTTCTCCTTTTGCAGCCCATTCCTTAGCGTCATCAGCTGTAAATACAACTTTACCTGCCGCTGCGCCCGGTGAAGCGCCAAGTGCTTTACCCATCGGAGTAGCCTTTTTGATTGCGTCAGCGTCAAACTGCGGGTGAAGAAGTGTGTCAAGGTTACGAGGGTCAATCATAGCAACTGCCTCTTCCTTAGTTCTCATACCTTCGTCAACAAGATCACAGGCAATTTTTAAAGCGGCCTGAGCTGTTCTCTTACCGTTTCTTGTCTGAAGCATAAACAACTTCTTATCCTGAATTGTAAATTCCATATCCTGCATATCTCTATAGTGGTTTTCAAGAGTTGAGCATACCTTTGTAAACTGGTCGTATACATCAGGCATAACCTCTTTAAGAGCAGAAATCGGCTGAGGTGTTCTTACGCCTGCAACAACGTCCTCACCCTGAGCGTTCATAAGGAACTCACCCATAAGTTTCTTTTCGCCTGTAGCAGGGTCACGAGTAAATGCAACGCCTGTACCTGATTCATCAGACCAGTTACCGAATGCCATTTCCTGTACGTTTACTGCTGTACCCCAAGAATAAGGAATATCGTTATCACGGCGGTAAACGTTAGCGCGTGGGTTATCCCACGAACGGAATACTGCCTGAACTGCGCCCATAAGCTGTTCTTTCGGGTCGTTCGGGAAGTCAGCACCGATTTTGTTCTTATATTCAGCCTTGAACTGTGAAGCAAGTTCTTTAAGGTCTGCCGCTGTAAGGTCAACGTCCTCAGTAACGCCCTTCTTTTCTTTCATTTCGTCGATAAGCTGTTCAAAATACTTCTTACCAACTTCCATAACAACGTCAGAATACATCTGAATAAATCTTCTGTAGCAGTCCCAAGCCCATCTTTCATTGCCTGTTTTCTTAGCTACAACTTCAACAACTTCTTCATTAAGACCAAGGTTAAGAATTGTATCCATCATACCCGGCATTGACGCTCTTGCGCCTGAACGTACCGATACAAGAAGCGGATTCTCGTTATCGCCGAACTTTTTGCCTGTGATTTCTTCCATTTTTGTGATGTGCTCGTTTATCTGAGCCTGAATTTCATCATTAATTTTTCTGCCGTCCTCATAATACTGAGTACAAGCCTCTGTTGAAATAGTAAATCCCTGCGGAACCGGCAAGCCGAGGTTTGTCATTTCGGCAAGGTTAGCGCCTTTGCCGCCCAGCAATTCTCTCATACTTGCATTACCTTCTGTAAAAAGGTATACGAACTTTTTTGACATTGAAAAATCCTCCTATAAAATATTTTACATACGTAAACATATCCGCTCACGCACTTATGGACTAATTGTATCATATATTTACAGGGTTTGTCTACAATATATCGAAAAAAATTTACAATTTGTGAAAATTGTGAAAAAAATATCATTCTATTTGTTCATACTGTAAATTTTTGTTGCCATAAGCTGTGTTGTGCGGTATAATTAGGAGCAGGAGTTGAGGAATTATGAATACGGAAAAAAGTAAAAAAGCATTTGACGAGGCAAAAAAATATATTCCCGGCGGAGTTAATTCCCCTGTAAGGGCGTTCAAAAATGTAGGGACTTATCCGCTTTTTATTGCAAGGGCAAAGGGAAGTAAAATTTATGATATAGACGGCAATGAATTTATAGATTTTGTAGGCTCGTGGGGACCTATGTTTCTTGGTCACGCAAAGGAATGTATTACGGAGGCTGTACGTACAGCGGCGGAAAACGGGCTTTCTTTCGGCGCGCCCTGCGCTGCGGAAACGGAGCTTGCAAAGCTTATAACAGAACTGGTGCCGTGTATTGATGTTGTGCGAATGGTAAATTCGGGTACGGAGGCGACTATGTCGGCGCTGCGTCTGGCACGGGGATATACGGGAAGGAATATTATCGTAAAATTCGAGGGTTGTTATCACGGTCACAGCGATTCACTGTTAATTAAAGCAGGTTCAGGCGCGGCAACATTCGGGAGCGCGTCCTCGGCAGGGGTGCCTGAGGATTTTGCAAAGTACACTCTTGTACTGCCCTATAATGATATTGATTCTTTAACAAAAGCCTTTAATAAAATGGGTAATGAAATCGCGGCGGTTATCGTTGAGCCTGTGGCAGGCAATATGGGAGTTGTGCCGCCTGCCGACGGATTCTTGCAGGCTATACGCAGGCTTACGGCGGAATACGGCAGTCTGTTTATCGCTGACGAGGTAATGACGGGTTTTCGTTTGTCGCCGTCAGGCGCGCTTGGTCTTTACGGTATTGACGCCGATATTGTAACTTTCGGTAAAATAATCGGCGGCGGTATGCCTGTGGGTGCGTATGGCGGCAAACGGGATATAATGGAGTTTGTTTCACCGTCAGGTCCCGTGTATCAGGCAGGCACGCTTTCGGGCAATCCGCTTGCAATGGCAGCAGGTTTGGCGCAGTTGCAGTGCATTTGCAGGCATACAAATATATATGATGAAATCGAAAAAAAAGGCGCGTATCTTGAGAGTGAATTTAAATCAGCGGCGGAAAGAAACGGCATACCCGTGCGCGTTAACCGTGTTGGTTCAATGATTAGCGTATTTTTTACGGACAATGATGTTATTGACTTTAAAACGGCGTCCGCCTGTGATACGGAGCGTTTTAAGCTGTATTTTAATGAAATGATCAATCGCGGTATTTATCTCGCTCCGTCGCAGTTTGAATCATTGTTTTTAAGCGACGCGCATACAGACAGTGATTTGGAAAAAACTGTTCAGGCGTTCGGAGAAGTTATGAGTATTATAAAAAAAATTGTTGTGTAAATGTACGGTTTGTGATAAAATATGTCTGTTAGATTTAGGTTGTTGGGAGGTTTTAATTGTATGGTTATACTTTATGAAGCATACGGTAATTTATATATAAATATGACGAACAGATGTCCGTGCGCGTGTACATTTTGTTTAAGACAGACACGCGACGAAATGGAGGGTTCGGGCAGTTTGTGGCTGGAACGTGAACCGACCGTTGAGGAAATTAAGGCGGAGTTTGATAAATTTGATGTTGAAAAATACGGTGAAATCGTGTTCTGCGGTTTTGGTGAACCAACCGAGCGTTTGGACGATATGCTTGAGGTCTGCCGTTTTATCCGCGCGAATTTTGATAAAAAGATTAGAATTAATACAAATGGTTTGTGTGACCTTATTCACGGCAGGGATACGGCGCCTATGTTTTCGGGTCTTGCCGATATTATTTCAATAAGTCTTAACACGCCGAATAAGGAACGTTATCTGGAGCTTACGCGCAGTAAATTCGGTATAGGCTCGTTTGACGCAATGCTGAAATTTGCCGAAAATGTGGGTAAATATGTAGAAACGGTTGTGCTTTCAACCGTGGCGACAACTCTTACCGAGGAGGAGGAAAAGGAATGTGCACAAATATGCCGTAAAATAGGTGTGACATATCGTATACGTCCTTTTGAAGAAGATTAAAATGTGGATAGCGCTTGTTTGTCTTTACGGGATTTTAAAGGGAATAAGAGATGTTATAAAGAAAAAGGCAATGGAAAAAAATACTGCAATGGAGGTATTGTTTTTCTATACGCTTGTAAGCTTTTTGTTTGTAACGCCTGATGTGAAAAATGCGTTATCTCTTGATTTTCATTATATAGGCTTTATAATGATAAAATCATTGATTATATTTATAGCGTGGATTTGCAGTTTTAGGGCGATTAAGAAAATACCGATTGGTTTTTACGGCATTATGGATATGTCACGCGTGATTTTTGCCACTGTTCTCGGAGTGTTTGTACTTGGCGAGGTGCTGACACATAATAAGATAATCGGTATGATAATGGTGCTTTTGGGACTGCTGCTTGTTAATTTTGTTAAAAGCGGCGGCAGTGACAGAGTTAAGCCTGTGTTTATAATACTTGTACTTATTTCCTGTCTTGGAAATGCAGTGTCTGAATTGCTGGATAAAATGCTTATGCAGCATATGAACAGCGGTCAGCTGCAGTTTTGGTATATGTTTTTTCTGGTTGTGCTGTATCTTGGTTATCTGCTTGTTTCAAGAACAAAGATACAATGGAGGTCACTATTTAAAAATTACTGGGTATGGATATTAAGCATACTGTTTGTCATAGGTGATAAGGCTTTATTTGTAGCCTGTGCGAGTGAAAACAGTACGGTTGTCGCAATGACGCTGATTAAGCAATGTTCAGTACTGGTAACAATAGCGGGGGGACGATTGGTATTTAAAGAACAGCGCACATTTTATAAACTTTTGTGTGCAGGAATTATAATCGCGGGAATTATGCTTGCAGTTGCATAATTGCGAAATGAGAGGGGAAACTCAATGTTTGATATGTATGATCTTTTAGACGCTCTTTCGGAACTTGTTTTTGTTACGGAGCTTGAAACCTGTGAACTGCTGTATATGAATAAAGCGGCAAAGGAGTTTTGCGGTGACTGTAAAGGTAAGCGCTGTTATGACGCTTTTCACGGGGATAAAGAACTATGTGATTACTGCTCTGTTCAGGAATTGAGCGAGAAGAAATTTACAAAACGTCCTCATATAAATAAGATTAACGGAAAAGTTTTTGTATTTCGAGATAAGCTTGTTAACTGGAATGGTAAAAACGCGCGGCTTACAATTTCTACGGATATAACACAGCAGAATGAATTGGAACAGCGTTTAAAACGTGAGCATTTTATCGTAAGTTGTATTGTTGAATTGCATAAAACAAAAGATATTAACAGCGCTATAAACGGACTTCTTGCTCTTACAGGTAAGTTTTTTGGTGCAGACCGCGCGTATGTTTTTAATTGCGATGATGAAACGGTAAGCAATACTCACGAATGGTGCAAAGAGGGTGTAACGCCGGAAATTGACAACTTGCAGGGACTTGATATTTCTGTAATTGACAGATGGCAGGAACCGTTTAGTGCAAGACGCTGTGTAATTCTTGAAAACATTGATGAATTGAGGGAAATATCGCCTCAGGAATATGAATGTCTTGCGCCTCAGGGTGTTAACAGTTTGATTGTTTCGCCGTTGGAAGGCAACGGAAAACTTATAGGTTTTATGGGCATTGATAACCCTGCGTCGGAAAATCTGTATGAAAATGAAGTATATTTTGAGACTCTGAGTTATTTTGTTTCTTCAATGCTTTTGAGAAATGTTGATGAATCGGTACTGCGTAATTTAAGTTATACCGATAATCTCACGAAGATTTATAACAGAAACAGATTTATTGAGGATATTAATGTAATAATGGAATCGGACGGTAAAGGTGTAGGCGTTGTTTATACTGACCTTAACGGTCTGAAAGCAATTAACGACCATTTCGGTCATTACCGTGGTGACCTTGCGTTGAAAACAATTGCGTCAATCCTTGTTAAAACATTTGGAAAAACACATTCCTACAGGGTTGGCGGTGATGAATTTGTTGCGCTGTATCCTTGTGATGACGAGGGGAGATTTAAAAATCTTGTGGAACAGTTAAAACGGCAGATAGATGATATTGAATATAATGCCGCGATAGGTTATCAATTCTCAAATGATTGCAGAGAACTTTATAAGATTGTTAAAATTGCCGATGAAAATATGTATCTTGATAAGAAGTATTTTTACAGAAATCAGAAGGATTCTACCCGTTACCGTTTCCGTAATGATACCTTTACAGCTATTTCAACTCCTGAATTGCTTAAAAATCTTATTGACGAGGAACGCTTTGTAATCTGGTTTCAGCCGAGATTTACCGCAAAAACAAACGAGTTTTGCGGCAGCGAGGCGCTTATACGTTTTTTTGACGAGGATGATGTGCTCGTTTCTCCTATGGATTTTGTGCCAGAAATGGAGGAAAATCATACTATTCATTTAATTGATTTCTATGTTTTCCGTCACGTTTGCGAGTATATTTCAGGCTGGCTTAAAGAGGGTAAGAATGTAAAGCCTGTATCTGTCAATATGTCGCATAAAACAATGTTACATTCGGGATTTATGGAAAACCTTATGAATATATGGTATGATTACAATATCCCTAAGGAACTTATTATTATAGAAGTAAGTGAAAGTGCAAGCAATGGTATTTCTGATGTTGTTTCTGTGCTGTCGGAACTTAAAAAACGCGGATTTCAGATTGCAATTGATAATTTCGGCGCGAAATATGCGGATTTATATTTATTTACGGAACTGAAATTTGATATATTAAAGCTTGACCGTGATTTGGTTTATAAGATTGAAAATGATGATAAAACACGTTTGCTTTCTGAGTCAATTGCTCAAATTTGTCATAATGAGGAAATTAAACTTATTGCCGAGGGCGTTGAAAATGAAAAAGAACTGCAAAAGCTGATTGAGATAGGCTGTGATGAGGCGCAGGGCTATTTGTTTGATAAGCCTATGTCGTGGAACTGGTTTGAAAAAAAGTATTTAAAATAAATAAAAAAGCTCTGAAAAGAGCTTTTTATTTTATAATTTTTAATGTTGATTTTTTGCCGTATTTCCTGAATATGGTTTTACCGTTCTGTTGGGTTACTTCCCAGCCGCCGGAGGGCGTTTTTGCCATTCCGTTTACTGTGGCGGTCATCATACCGCCGTCGAGAAACTTAACGGTTGCGCCGTCCTTGGTTCCGGAAATATCCGCAGGCAGATTTACAGCCGTCAGAGAAAAGTCCGTATTTTCGCCTTTCTTTGAGATTACCGCACCTTTGTCAAGCGACGCATAAATGCAGTTATCCTTTTTGTAAGAAACGCTTGCATTGACGTTAAACTCGTCGGCGGAAACACCGTTTGCAAAAATTATTTTTACTCCGACAGAGTTCTGATAGTCCTTGTCGTAAAGCGGAAGTTTTGTGGATTTTGCTCTTGCCTGAAGATAGAGGGCGTCGTTGTCCCATTTAGCGTCCACAATTGTATTAAGCGCGGCGGCGGTCATTTTTGCAAGCTGGTTTTCCTGTACAAAGTTATAACCGTAAGCATTTACAAGCGCGTCCGCCTCTTTTATTTTTTTGTCCTCGTTTTCCTGTTCACGATAAACATAATCACAGTGGTTATAGAATAGCAGAGGCAGTTCGTAATTTGCCGTGATGTCTGAATATTCGTCGTAACCGTTCGGCGTGTTGCACGGCTGTAACATTAACTGACCGTTATTGAGATAGAACGGTACAAGTATTGAATTTTCCGAGCTTACCTCGGGTACTGCGGTACTGTTTGGTGTCTGCGAACCGCTGTTCCAGTAAAGTCCTGCGTCCATTTGCGCGCGGTAAGTACCGTCGTAGCCTGTCATATTGTCATAATGAGTGTCGTAACCGACTTTACTGGTACGCCAAGTGTGCTGATTTGCACCGCTGCCGACAAAATCAAGACCGTATGATTCAAACGCTTTTTTCTGATATTCCAGCTCACGCGCGTCGTGCGCAGGGTCAGCGTGCTCGTGTGAAAGAGCGTGTACACCGACGTAAATACCGCGGTCACGGAAACCATTTAATTGTTCCTGCAAACGGTCGCGGTACGGGAAATATTTACTGTCAATCGGTACTGCCATACCGTATTCGAGCGAACCTGCAATCAGGTCAGGCTGACCGTCGCGGTTAATGTCATAAAAACGCGGTACACTGTTTGAACCGAATTTCAAATGAATATTGCCTTCATAATTACATTCGTTTCCTTCAAGATAACCAAGGAACTGACCGTTTTCATAGCCTGCAATATATCCTTCAAATGTACCTGAATACAGCTCGTTTATGCCGTCGCCGTTTACGTCCGCAATACACGGCGCGCACCAAGTCTGACCTGTTTCAACAGTTTCATAAGAAGTAAAAGCCGTTCCGTAGTTGACAGCCTCACCGTAATAAATACGCATTTCTCCATTACGAGAGCCAACTGCCATATCGGTTATACCGTCGTTGTTTAGGTCGCCGAGAGCAGGCATAGCGTCGGTCATTCCTGTTTCAAGAATGATTCCCAAATCTTCAAGCACCATACCTCCGACAGGTTTAAAGCAGTGTATAGAACCGTTTTCATCTCCCGTTATTATCTCGTTTATACCATCATTGTCAAGATCGGCAATGTCGGGAGAGGAGTAAGCGCCGACGCTGATTTGATTTCCGTCCGTATCGGTAAACATTGTTGCGATACCAAGCTCGTAATTATCCTGCATACCGCTGCCCTCAAAGTAATACAGTTTTCCGTCTGCACTGCCGCAGATTAAGTCCATATTTCCGTCACCGTTAAAGTCGGTAGGACAGGGGTAAGCGCGTTTTATATAGTCGCGGTTTTGCTCGAAATAGCTTATTGTATTGTCGTAATAGTCAAGTGACAGCCATTTTTTTGCCGAAACAAAGTGCGTGCCTGATGAATATGCGTTTTCATATGGGTCCATTGCGAATTGTCCGTTATCGTTTAAAGCATAAGTAACGCTTTCAGCACGACGAAACCATACATACGGGTTTCGTGCCAGTGTAAAGGACGGAACCTGACCGTAGCGTTTGCACATTTCTTCAAATATTTCCGCCGAACCGTTTTCAATTCCAGTTATATCCTCATAGTGCAGTTCCCACGCGGCGGCAGGACGCGCAAAACTGCCGAATACCGTTTCTATTGCATAACCGTATTTTTTCAGCGACGCTATTTCCGCAAAATAGTCGCGGATAAGCTTATTTGCGCCGACAGTTGCGGCTGACAGGTATTCGCCGTTGTCTTGGGGGGATAGGTTATTTACAGAAAAAGCATTGGGCAAAAGCGGACTGGTGAAGAAAACAAGTCCGTCGCCGTATTGATTAATGGTGTAAATTCCTGTTCCGCTCTGTTCCGCAACACATTCGGCGGTTGAAGGAATAACACCCACGCCGTAGCTTTGTTGTGCAAGAACATCATAATTTGAATAACGCGTGTACATTCTGACAAAATCACGCAGTAATACCTGTATTTTCTTTACGCCGTCCGTCTGAATATCGGGATATGTCATTTCAACGGGGCATACGTCAACAGGTACAAAATCCTCCGCGCCGATAAAGTCACGGTCAAAGAGGTCATATACTTCATTGTCAAGGAATACGCAGGCGCCGTTTGAAACACGCTCCTGCACTGCTTTTGCGTCAAAGCCTTCAAGCTGAGCAATGCTTTTATCAATGTAGATTACGTCGTAATCTTCCAAGTTCTGCGCCGAGTTTAATCTGTCGGCGGTAAGCGTTGAAACAACAGATTCTTTAAGACCGTTGATGGCATTTTTTGCAGTTATACTGTCATCTGACGCAATTACGGCAGATTTGAACGTATCGGGATTTGAAACCTGAATGTTTCCCACGCAGCCTGAAATGCACATTGCGGCAAGAACAAACAAAGGTATCAGCTTTTTCATAATTTTCTCCTTTTTATATCTTTACAAATATGAGTTAATATGGTATAATAATCTTGCGTAATATTTTTAATAACTTGATGTTTTCGGTTTATGTTGAAAAAAACATAGGCTTTGATTAATATTACTGAAAATCTTGAGTTATTTGATGAAAATATTACGCAAAAGTTGAAGCCGTGTTGTTTTTTTATGCGCGGTTTCAACCGCGCATTTTTTGTTTTTTATCTTTACAAAAAACAGGAAATGTGTTATAATAATATATGCCAAACAGACTTTAATACTTAATTTGCATAAAGTACATCATTTTTTTTGTAAAAAATGTGATACTTAATCTTGGTGTATTTATGCAAAGATAATGGTCTGTTTGGCGACAACCTAAGTATCGCATTTTTATGCGTTGCTTAGGCAACGCTTTTTTATTGTTAAAGGAGGGCAGAGAACGTAAGTATGTCGGCTTACATTACAATTGAATAAGGAACATATTGATTTTTGTTGCATTGAACCCCCGTTTTACAGCGGGGGTTCTCTCATTCTGCCCTCCGTTAACTGCTTAATTAATTAAAATGCCTCATATATAAATGTTCCGTTGCCTGTAAAAAAGATACACACAAGAATGAACATTGCAAGATACAGTAAAAATATACCTATACTTTTCAGAGCTTTCATAATAACCTCCGTTATAACCATTTGTCCAGAATTTCCGTAAATCTCGGTGAACCCACATCATAATTAAGATGTCCCGTGTCGTAAAAATATTCCGAGGGCAGTTCGTCCTCAAGATTCAGCATTTCAACACCGTATCGGTTAAAAATCTGTTCCGCCGCCGCACGTACTTCATTTGACAGCGAAGGTTTTTCATACTTTGGATTCCACGGCATCCATACCGCTCTTACCTGTATATTGTTTTTATTGCAGTATTCAATCACTTTTTCAAGCGCTGAAAGGTTATTTTGGAACTTTTCAATTGGCTGGTTGAAAAATTCCTCCTCGTAGCGTTTTAAAGTATCGTCAAGCGCACTGTCCGACAGCGCGCCGTGGTAAACGTGCTTTTCCTGAGGCAGATATTTAAACGGCAGAGGATTCTGACCGTTTAACAGCTTGTCAAAGCCGTCCGTTATTAACGGATAAAATCTGTCGCGTTCAAAATATGCATACGGTACATACGGCTGTTTGTGCCAGATGTAAGTTGGATTTGTTTCAAATTCGTCATACAGCGTAAGATAATTCAGACCTATAACAAGTTCCGAACCGATATTTATATGACGCATTTCTATCATTTTCCACAGGTCTGTAACGACGCCGTAATCCAAGCCGAGATTTATATACTCCGATTGACTTTGTTCCTCTATGTATGAGGAAATAACGACACTGTTACCGAAAAACACCTTGTCCCATATTTTTTCGGGGTGGTGGTTCTGGGTTATTTCAAAGTCGTTTTTTATAAAATAATCACTGTCTTTTATAAAATTATTATACGTCAGCGCCAAGTCACTTACCGCAATCATCAGCACAACCGCAATTATTACCGCAATCTTTTTCATAGCTTTATAAATCCTCCTAATACATCAATCAATTGTGTAGGAGTAACCGTCATAAGCAGTGTATTTAATGCAAATAAACCGTTTACTATAATACAGCGGATAATGTAGACGGGTTTTTTCATTTTACGTTTGTCAACTGTAGTAAGTCCGAAAAGATTTTCAAGTCCCAGACATAAACCGTTGTAAACACCGCCGAATATGTACGGCAGTGTAAAGCCGTGCCACATTTCCATTATAAACATAACCAAAAAACCCATTCCGGCAGAGGCAAGTCTTCCGAGTTTTTTACCGTTCAGCACAACAAAAATATGTTCTCTGACCCAGTCGGACAAGGTAATGTGCCAGTTACGCCAGAACTGAGTAAATGACGCCGCCGCCCACGGTTTACGGAAGTTTTCAGGTACGGTATATCCCATTACCGAGCCTGTCGCAATAGCAATATCGCTGTAACCCGACAGGTCGAAATATAAAAACAGATAGCTGAAAATAACAATTAAAAGGCTGATATACCAATGCTTTTCCAGTCCCAGAAGAAACGTAAAAAATGTGCTGACAAAATAAAGAACAACCATTTTTTTGAACATTCCTTTTATAAACCGCTTTACATACATTATAAACCTGTCTGTTGTAAGAGGTACGGGCTTGTTAAAAACTTTCTGGAAGTCCCTGTAACGGAAAATCGGTCCTGATGTAAACGTTGGGAAGAACAGCATATAGTTCATATATGTCAGAAAAGGAATCTCCATATCCGCATAATATACGAAATACATTACGTCTATAGCTTTCAGCATATGATATGATATACCTATAAACACGATTATTACGGGTAACTGCGGGAAAAAGCCGTTTATTCTTCCGTAAAAGAAAGGTATTGTACAGATAATACTGAATAACACAAAAAAGACCCGACGTGTCTTTTTCAGCAGTTTCAAAATCCTCGCGAGTAAAAATGTTATAAGCGAATAGCCGACGCTGAACAGTGCAAGCTGCGGCGATACATAGGCAATTACCGCTATACTGGCTAAAATCAGTACCTTTGGGCCGATATCTTTTTTCAGAATCAGCCGTGAAAGTCCCGAAATCAGCAGCATACAGCCTGTTGCCATTAAAAGCCTCAGCAGAATGTCAGTTTCAAGATACCACATTTATTCTGCCCCTTTGATTTATGATAATTTACTCTCTACAACCTCTGCAATTTCATCAATTGTGTTCATAGGATAAAGAGTAATATCCTTCTGAGTTATTTCAATATTATAGGTTTGTTCAATAAAATGTATTATTTCAACCGCGCCGAAGGAATCTACAAAACCTTCGTTAAACAGATGTACGTCGTCTGTAAAATCGGGGTCGTTGTCAATTTCAAATTTCTCCTGTATAAAAGCTCTGAGCTTGTCCTTGATTTCTTCCATTTTTATGTCTCCTTTTTATATAAGTTTATCCCTCAATATATTCTTTTCTTAGCCCTACGCGGTCAATTTTGCCGCTGGGCGTGTGAGGGAATTTATTAATTGTAACAATTCGTGACGGAACCATATATGCAGGGACATATTTTTTTAATTCCGTTTTGAATTTTCTTGCGTTGATTTCAACAGATGTTTCTATAAACAAAACAATTTTCTGTCTGTCAGCGTCAAAAAGCGCGCAGACACTATCCGCGCCGTCAACAGTAGCCGCGGCGCTTTCCAAATCGCCAAGTTCAATCCTGTTTCCGCGGAGTTTTATCTGGCTGTCTTTTCTGCCTATGAAGATTATATTACCTTCTTCATTTTCATATACAAGGTCGCCTGTACGGTAAATTCTGTCGTGATATTTGGAATTAAGCGGATTTTGTACAAACGCTTTTTCAGTAATATCAGGCGCGTTCCAGTAACCGAGCGCAATACCCGTACCGCTTATGCATAATTCACCCTGTTCGCCCGTTTTACACTGTTGATTTTCGTCATTTAAAATAAGTGCGCGCATATTCGCGCATACCTTACCGATAGGCAGTGTTTCGTGATTTTCAAATTCACGGTCTACAATATAATAAGTGGCTATGTCAGTTGCCTCGGTAGGTCCGTACATATTGACATACATACAGTCGGGAAGGTTTTTTCTCCAAATATTAAGCTGTGTATTCGGCATAACCTCTCCTGCAAACATTATAAGTTTCAGATCGGGTAACGGGGTTTTCTCCAATACACCGCCGTTTGCTACGCTTATCATAACAGTCGGTACCCAGAATATACACGAAATCTTGCTTTCGAGCATATAATCCATCAGTTTTTCAGGGTACATAAACAGTATTTCAGGAATAATCATTGTTTTTGCGCCCGTGTAGAATGCGGTGTACATATCAAACACCGAATTGTCAAAATGAAATGCCGACTGCATTCCGATTATACTGTTGCTGTCAACGGGAAAAGTATCGGCAATCCATTCAATATAATCAAGCACACCTCTGTTTGATATTGTAACACCCTTAGGTACTCCCGTTGAGCCTGATGTATACATAATATATGCAGGGTCGAGGTCGCATACGTTATTTTGCGCGTGTTCTATAGACTTATCATCAATTGTATGTTTAACCAAATCATCAAATATAAGTATTTTGGTATTAAGATTTAACGGCGCAAGCGTATCCCTGCCTGTCTCGTCTGTAATAATCGCAGTTGGGTTAAGATTTTCGACTGTTCTCTCCATACGAGCAAGCGGAATTGCGTAATCAATCGGTACATACGGTGAGGCGCTGTAAAGCGACGCCATAAAGCTTATTATTGAATTGATACTTTTCGGAAGATACACAATTACAGGTGATTTTCTGCCGGTCATAACGTTTTGCATAAGTCCGCTCGCTGTTTGGCGGCTTTTCACGCGTAATTCTTCGAATGAGATTTTACCGTCTTTATCCTCAAATACCGTTTTATCTTTAAACTTTTCCGCCGCGCGGTCTAATAGACATACGGCGCTTTGCATTAGGGGTTCCATATTATGCCTCCGTTTTAAGACTGTTTTTTAATGTAACGCGGTCTATTTTATCATTTGCCGTGTGAGGGAACTTGTCCATTACGATAAGTCCCGACGGCAGCATATAATTTGGTATATATTTTTTAAGTTCCAGATTCATTTTACGGAGCTTAAAATCTGTCTGACTTTCCACAAACAGTACAATCTGCTGTTTGTTCTCGTCAAATACCGCGCACGCGCCCTTTACGCCGTCTACGCACATTGCCGCGTTTTCAATTTCTCCAAGCTCAATTCTGTTTCCCTTGACTTTAACTTGATTATCCTTGCGTCCAAGATAGATAATCAGTCCTTCGTCGTCTATAAAAGCGAGGTCGCCCGTACGGTAGATACGTTCCTCGTAGTAGGGATTTACAGGGTTCTGCATAAACGCTTTTTGAGTAATTTCGGGATTGTTCCAGTAACCGAGCGACACGCCAGTACCGATTACACAAATTTCGCCCTGTTCGTTTGTTTTTGCTATTTCGTTTTGTTCGTTAAGGATTATAATACGCATATTTTCGCACGCTCTGCCTATGGGGAGCGGGTCGCTGTCCTTAAACGGTCTGTCCGCTATATAATAGGTACATACGTCGGAAATTTCCGTCGGTCCGTACAGATTCGCATAGGTACAGTGCGGCTGCGCCTTACGCCATATGTTAAGCTGTGTATTCGGCATAACTTCACCGCAGAATACCACATTTTCAAGCTTTGGAAGTTCAATTTCAGACAGTACGCCCGAATTTGCAACGTTAATCATAACTGTAGGTACCCAGAAAATTGTTGTAATGTCGTTATCACGGACAAATTCCGGCAGTTTTACAGGGAACATAAACAGTGTTTCCGGAATTATGACCATTTTTGCGCCTGTCAGAAGGCACGAATATATATCAAATATTGAGTTATCAAAATAAAACGGCGCCTGATTGCCGAGTACGGACGTTTTATCAATGCCGAAAGTTTTTGCTACCCACATTGCGTAGTCAATAACTCCCCTGTGCGGTACAGTCACACCCTTGGGCGCTCCTGTGGAACCCGAAGTGAACATTATATAAATCGGGTCTGTATCAATAGCGGAGGAAAGTGTTTTTTCCACCAGTACGTTATCTGCCTCGGTTTTTATGATTTCTTCATATACGTGAATAGATATTGTTTCGGGAATATCCATTGTTTTCAATGTTTCCAGACCGTTGGCGTCTGTTATTATATGACCTCTGCCCTGAAGGCTGTCCACGATTTTCTGTATTCTGTTGGCTGGCATATCGTAGGCGGTAGGTACATACGGGTTTGCGCTGTACATTGCGCCCATAAAACAGACGATACACGAAATACTTTTTTTAAGATATACCATTACGGGAGATGGCATATATCCTTCTGCGTCTGCGTTGATAATTGCAGTTCCGACAGATTTACCCTGTTTTTGCAGTTCTGCGAACGAAATTTCACCCCATTCGTCTGCAATTGCGGTTTTGTCATTGTATTTTTCGGCAGCTTTGTCCAAAAGCCTGACCGCGCTGTTCAGATGTACCATAATAATCTCCGTTCCGCCGTCTTGCACCGGCACAATTCTTACTAATTATATAATACCAAATAATAGGTATTATGTCAAGGAGTATGCCCTTTTCCAAAAAAAGAGCATATAAAACGGAAAGTTTTTGTGCAAAAGAGATAATTCGGCAATAAAATGACACGAATTTAACAAAGGGACTTGTATATTTTTGATTTTTGAGGTAAAATATAGTCATACGGGTTAAAATGCCCAGAAAAATATATATATTTTTTAGGAGGAAACAAAAATGGCAGTTAAAGTTGCAATCAATGGATTCGGACGTATCGGACGTTTGGCATTCAGACAGATGTTCGGTGCAGAGGGTTATGAAGTTGTCGCTATCAACGACCTTACAAGCCCTAAGATGTTAGCTCATCTTTTAAAGTACGATTCATCACAGGGTAAGTATGAAAAAGCTGATAAGGTAACAGCAGGTGAAGATTCAATCACAGTTGACGGTAAGGAAATCAAGATTTATGCATTCCCTGACGCTAACAATTGTCCTTGGGGACAGCTTGATGTAGATGTTGTTCTTGAGTGTTCAGGATTCTATACATCAAAGGATAAGGCACAGGCTCATATTAATGCAGGTGCAAAGAAAGTAGTTATTTCAGCTCCGGCAGGAAATGACCTTCCGACAATCGTTTACAATGTAAACCACAATGCATTGAAGGCTGATGATACAATCATTTCAGCAGCATCTTGTACAACAAACTGTCTGGCTCCTATGGCTGACGCTCTTAACAAGTACGCACCTATCCAGTCAGGTATTATGTGCACAATCCACGCTTATACAGGTGACCAGATGACACTTGACGGTCCTCAGAGAAAAGGCGATTTAAGACGTTCAAGAGCAGCAGCTGTAAATATTGTTCCTAACTCAACAGGTGCGGCTAAGGCTATCGGTCTTGTAATTCCTGAGCTTAACGGTAAGCTTATCGGCGCTGCTCAGAGAGTTCCGACTCCTACAGGTTCAACAACAATTCTTACAGCAGTTGTTAAGGGTAATGATGTTACTGTTGACGGTATCAACGCTGCAATGAAGGCTGCGTCAAACGAATCATTCGGTTATAATACAGATGAAATCGTTTCATCAGATATCGTTGGTATGAGATTTGGTTCATTGTTTGACTCAACTCAGACAATGGTTGCTCCGATTGGTGACGGTCTTTACGAAGTACAGGTTGTTTCTTGGTATGATAACGAGAATTCATACACATCACAGATGGTAAGAACAATTAAGTATTTCGCAGAACTTGCATAATTATATAGGAAGAAACTTTTTAAAGGCACTCGTATGAGTGCCTTTTTTTGTCGGTTGATACTTTGGTGAAAATGTTGTATTATATGCTTATAGGAGATATTGTTTTGACTGAGGGGAGAGGGGGATTCGGAAAAAATAAAAAATATTCAGAAAAGGCGGAACTTTTTTCGGGAAACAAGCGTCTAAATAATTGTAAGACATAATGTCCGTATAAAAAGAAACAATTTAACCAAAAAAATACAAGCAATGTCATATAATTTGTGAAAATACATAAAATTTTAAAAAATACCATTGCAGGTATAAAAAAGTTGTTGACAACGGCATTATGAGATAGTAAAATATTCAGTGGCAGTTTTCGATTAATTGGGTAGAAGCATTACTTGGAAATTGTTGCCGTAATATGTGTTACACAGCCGCAAAACAGATTGCGACACAATGTAACAGAATTACAGTTTCTTTACAACTGTAAGAATTGCATTGACTTTTTTGCGTATATCGTGATATAATCAATGCGTACAATAGCCTTGTCCTGTAATGAAGGGCACGGATAAGGCAGAGGCAGAGCCCTTCGGATAAAGAATAAAAGGGAGGATTTGAGAAGATGAATAAGAATCTCAAAAAGGTAATTTCAGCAGCAGCTGCACTTACAATTTCAGCATCATCGTTTGCTGCACTTGCCGTTGATTTCCCTGATGTAGAAGCTACAGCAAGCTACTATCAGGCAGTTCAGGAGCTTTCAGCTTTGGACGTTATCAGCGGTTTTGAGGACGGCACATTTAAGCCGGACGAACTTGTAACAAGAGCTCAGATCACAAAGATGATTGTTGACGCTCTTGGTAAGAAAAAGGTTGCTGAGTCTGCTCAGAACGTAGCAACAAAGTTTGCTGACGTTTCAGCAGGTGAAGGCGGACACTGGGCTAACGGCTACATCTCAACAGGTGTTGCATCAGGTTTCATTTCAGGTCACAGCGATACACAGTTCGCTCCTGATGATAATGTTACTTTCGTACAGGCACAGAAGATGCTTGTTGCAGCTCTTGGTTATGATGCATTGGCACAGCAGAATGGCGGATGGCCTTCAGGTTATACAACATATGCAAGCCAGAAGGGTATCACAAAGGGCGTTACAGCTCTTGCTGAAGACCAGCTTACAAGAGCACAGGTTGCTCAGATGATCGATAACGCAATGGATGTTCCTCTAATGGTTATTGATACTTATGAAACAAACGTATTTGGTACATATCCGAAGTATGTTGAAAAGAACGGTACAGGCAAAGGTTATGAAACTTTGTTCACACGTCTTAACGCATACAAAGTATACGGTCGTGTAACAGAAACAGCAAAGACAAATCAGAGCCTTGATACAGATAAGGTTGTATTCCAGGTTGAAAAGGCTGACAGATTTGACGATGAAGAAGTTTATACAAAGAATGGTAAGCCATCAAGAGATGCTGACGAAATGTATTTCGGCAACACAAAGGCTGAGTCAATGGTTAGAACATACGCTCAGGCTCTTATCCAGAAGAATGATGACGACGAGTTCACAATTCTTTCACTTGTTGCAGCAGCATCAAACAAGTCAGTTGATCTTCTTGCAGCTGATATCGACTCAACAAAGTCAAGCGTAAAAGACGGAGTTCTTTACTTCTATCCGACAGGCAAGACAAGCGGTTCTGTAAAGTATAGTCTTGCAAAGGACGTTGAGTTCTATCTGAACGGCGTTAAGCAGAACGATTCTTTCTCAGACGCTGACCTTAAGAAGTACATCATTGATGATGATACAACAATGATTACACTTCAGAAGACAACAGGCACAGGTACAACAAGCACATCATCAGATTACGATGTAATTATGATTACAGCTTACGGTACAGCAGTTGTTGAGTCAGTAAATGATAAATCAACATCAACAGTTATTAACTTCAAGGAAATTTCATCAGGTCTTCAGAAGAAGATGACTCTTGAAAAAGATGATGAAAACTATCGTTACTCATTCACATTGAATGGTGAAGCTATTGAAGCTACAGACCTTGAAGAGTATGACGTATTGAGCATTTCATACGATATGGATAACTTTAGAGAATCAAGATTCTATGATGTAAAGGTATCAAGAGATATCGTAGAGAACGCTAAGTTCAGAGGTTCATCTTCAGACGGTAAGACAGAGAGATTCTCAACAGGCGATTATACACTTTCAATAAAGAATCAGGGCTTTGAATCAGCAGCAGAGTATACTCTATATCTTGACATCAACGGTAGAGTTGCTTACAGCGAGGAAGGTCAGAATTCAAAGAATATAGGTATCATCAAGAATGCTTATACAGAGCAGAGTGGTGATAACAAAGTTGAACTGTTCACAAAGGACGGTAAGGCTACTTCATTTGTTGTAGATAAGCAAGATGTATTTGATAACGCTGAAGCTATTTACAATCAGGCTAAAACTGCACAGAATCGTTCTGATCAGTACGCATATTCTGTTGTAGAATACAAGGCTAATTCATCAACAGGTAAGCTTACATCAGTGAAGTCACTATACTATGCTTATGATGAGAATGGTAAATTGACTACAAATGTGAGCAAAGAAACAACTGGTGAAGTTGTAGATACTGAGTATAAAGAATCAGGAGCTAAGCTTGGTTCAATCAGAATCGCAGAAAATACAACAATCTTTGACCTTACAAATGTAGATAAAGAGAAGAATGACATTAAAGTTATAACAGCTCTTAAGAATGGCGTAGAGTACACAGCTTATGGTTATTCTAAGTCAAAGTCAACAAGCGCTTATCAGTTCGTAGTTATTACTGACGGTGCAGGCGGTATTGATTCAACATCAAGACTTGCTGTATTCCTTGAGTCATATGAGGATGAGCAGGACGAAGAAGGTAATGAGTTTGATTCAATGGTAGTTGTTGACCAGACAGAGGAAGGTGCAGAACAGCTTACATTAAAGCTTGATGAGAATGCAACATATGCTGATACAAATAAATCAGTAAGCGTTTCTGATTTTGCAGAAGGCGACCTTCTAATCTACTCATTAAACGGTGAAGGCGAAGTTGACGAAGTTCTAAACGTATTCGCTAAGACAGACTTGTTAGGTTCAACAAGCTTTAGCAATTTGTATAAGACAAATGCTCTAGCTGATAAGAAATGGGCTGACCTTCTTGGTGATTCAGAAGAAGAGGATGTAAATATTCTATTCGGTGCTGTTGTTCAGCAGAAGAAGGATAGCGCATACTACTTGGCAACAGATATTGCTGAAGACGGTAGCATTAAGTTCTCTGAGGCTATTGACTTAGATTTAACAGACGCTAAGATTTATGTATATAACTATGCTGCAAGAGAAAAGGATCACGGCAGAATCCTTCTTGACGAGGGTATGATGGCAACAGCTGTTGAAGACGAAGCATATGCAGGCGGCGATACAGATAGTGACACATACTTTGTAAATAAGGTTGCTGCAGAAGATCAGGTATACGCAGTAGCAAGAGTACACGGTAGAAATAATGATGAAGTTAAGGAAATTTACCTAATCATCAATGACTAATTTATAATCGAGTATTCTATACTAAGTATGAAATCAAAGAACCGGTCAAATGACCGGTTCTTTTTTCATATATTTTTAAGTTTTGTTGAATATCTTACTTTTCAAATAATACCACAGTTTCAATGTGTACGGTATGCGGGAACAAATCGAATATCGCGGAACGGGTAACGGTATATCCGCTTTCTGCTAAAAGTCGTGCGTCGCGCGCTAATGTCGCCGGATTGCACGATACATACACTATATGTTTCGCGTTTGATTTTATAATTGCTGAAAGCGTTTTTTCATCACTGCCCTTTCTCGGAGGGTCAAGAATAACGACATCAGCGGTTTTGCCGTTGGCAATTAGTTTTGGTACGATATTTTCCGCGCTGTCTGCGTAAAATTCAGTATTAGTAATGCCGTTTATTGCTGCGTTTTCTTTTGCGTCTGTTATAGCCTGTTTTACAATCTCTATGCCGATAACGTTTTTTGCTGTTTGTGCCGCGCATAGTGAAATGGTTCCTATGCCGCAGTAGATGTCCATAACGGAAGTGTTTTTATCAATTTGAGCAAATTCAAGCGTTTTTTTGTATAGTTTTTCTGTTTGTTCGGGATTTACCTGAAAAAAACTGTTAGGTGAAATAGAAAATGTAACACCGCATAATGTATCAGAAAGTGTATTTTTACCCCAAAGAGTAATATTTTTATTTCCGAGAGGCATATTGCCTGTATTTATATTTAAAACGATACTTACAATTCTGTCGGATATGCTTTGCAGACGTTGAATCAGATTTTCATATCTTGGCAGGGTTTTGACAGTGGCCGAAATTACTACCATAAATTCATTGGCAGAAAACGATTTACGAGTAAATATGCGCCGAATAGTGCCTTTGTGTGTATGTTCGTTGTATGGTGCAATATTATTGTCATTCATATAGTCAAGAACTGTGTTGATTATAGCTGAATTTATACCATCGCCGAGAGCGCAGTCACCGAGGGGTATAATATCGTGGCTTTTCTGAGCGTAAAACCCGCATACGATTTTATTGTTTTTTTGTCCGACAGGAAAAATCATTTTATTTCGGTAACGTTCGGTATTATCCGCGCCGTAAACGTCATCAATACAAAAATTACTGAAACCGCCTATTCGCTTCATTGCATTTTCAACTGTCAGATGTTTAATTTCAAGTTGTTTTTCATATTTGATATGGCGCAGCTGACATCCTCCGCATTGTTCATAATACGGACAGTCAGCTTCTTGTCTGTCAGTGGACGGTTCAATTATTTCAACGAGTTTTGCGCGTGCAAACCGTTTTTGTACATTTTCTATTTTTATATTAACAGTATCTCCGGTAACAGTCTGGGGCACAAAGACGGTAAATCCGTCTATATGCGCGACTCCGCTGCCGTCAGATGATACCGATTCAATTTTTATGATATACTCCATTCCTTTTGTTATATCTGACATACATTTCACTTCCTTTATATGATTAGTGTACCATAAATTATATCTAATCGCAAGCACACAAACAGAACAGATATTAGAGATGTGCAGAAAATCATATTACAATTTGGTTACAATTAACAAAAAATTATATTACATTTTGTAAATAATTAAATTCTGATGAAAAATAGCAGATTTTTTTGTGCAGAATGTTAATTAAAACACTTGCAAATCACACCTATTTTGTGATAAAATAATAGTGTACAAGTAAAGAAATCCTTTGCATTTCAAATATGCCGAAATTCCGCATAACAATGCGAAAAAAGGTCTTTACAATATGGTATTTTTAGTGTATAATAAAGATAAAACAAAATAAAACCAAACAAAACAAAGAAAAGAGGGAAAACAAATGTTCAAATCTGATTACGAAATCAAAAAAGAGCTTTGCGAAGTCGGTAAAAAAATCTATAATGACGGTTTTGTTGCGGCAAACGACGGTAACTTCTCCGTACAGATAGACAAGGACACATATTTTGTGACGCCGACAGGTGTTTCAAAGGGCTTTATGACCCCTGATATGATTTGTAAAGTAGACGGACAGGGAAATTTAAAAGAGGCAAACGGTCAGTGGAAACCATCTTCTGAATTTAAAATGCATTTAAAGGTGTATCAGCAAAGACCTGACGTTAAAGCGGTTGTTCACGCACATCCTCCGATTGCTACTTCATTTGCAATTGCAGGTATTCCGCTTGATAAGCTTATAATGCCTGAGGCTATTATATTCCTTGGCGCAGTTCCTATCGCGCAGTACGGAACACCTTCGACAATGGAGATTCCTGAGTCACTTGAACCGTATCTTCAGGATTATGACGCTATTTTACTTGCAAATCACGGTGCACTTTCATTTGGCTGCGATTTGAATACAGCGTTTTTCAGAATGGAATCTACAGAATTTTATGCTAAGCTTTTGATGTATGCAAGACTTCTTGGCGGTGAAAAAGAAATTCCGTGCGGCGAAGTTAAAAAACTTGTTGATTTAAGAAAGCAGTTCGGTGTTCCCGGTAAGCACCCAATGGAAAAACTTTGTCCGGGTTGTTATGCGGGTGATGATACCTGCTCAATGTCACCGACAGACGCAAATGAAAAGTACGGTGTTGAATCGTCAGCGGCATATCACGGTTTCCAGCCGTTACCGTCGCAAGTTTGTCCGACACCTTCAAACAGCGGAAACAAGGACATTGAAGGCATTGTAGCTGAAGTTACAAAGAAAGTTCTTGAACAGATGAACAAATAATTTTAAAACAGGGGGAACGGCGCAGTGAAAACGATTGAAGAGCTTGTGGGCGAGGTTAAAAAAAGCCTTGGCGCAGTACAATCATTGCCTGAAAAGCAGGTAAAGCCTGAGCCGGTTACTGCTGTTACTGAAAAAGTACCGGTTACTGTCAGAGAGGATATGACGCTTGGTATAGCTAAAGAAATTGCGGCGGCTGTCGAAACCGCGGCAGGAATTATGGGTGTACAGGTAGTTGTGGCAATTCGTGACGCAGGTGCTAATCTTGTGCTTCTTCACGCAATGGACGACAGCTTTATTGCGAGTGTTCAGGTGGCGCAGGATAAGGCATATACCGCCGTGGCACTGAAAATGCCAACGCATAAAGCGCTTAGCGAATCACGAGGCGGCGCTCTGGACGGTCTGACTAACGGTAACGGTATAATGCTGTTGGGCGGCGGTTATCCGCTGACGGCAGAAGGTAAAATATATGGCGGAGTAGGAGTTTCGGGCGGTACGAAGGAGCAGGACGCTATGCTTGCCGCAGTTGCCGCGGAATACTTCAAAATTCGCTTTTAAGGAGGTTGGGAAAGTTAATGGTAGATGAAAAGCAGGTAAGCGAAATTGTTAAAAATGTGCTTGCGGGAATGGATTTATCCGCGTTTGACACACCGGCAAGAACACAAATCGGTGTATTTGACACAATGGAAGAGGCTATTGCTGCTTGTAACAAGGCTTATACGACCTTTAGACATTATAATAAAGAACAAAGAGAAAATATAATAAAAGAAATCAGAAGACTTACTCACGAAGAGGCAGAGGCAATGGCAAAGCTTGCTGTTGAGGACACTAAAATGGGTAATGTGTACCACAAGATTTTAAAGCACCATCTTGTTGCTGATAAAACTCTCGGCACTTCTGATTTGGAAACACGCGCGCTTTCTGGCGATAGGGGCTTAACGCTTGTTGAAATGGCTCCGTTTGGAATTATCGGCGCGATTACTCCTTCAACAAATCCAAGCTGTACGGTTATTTGTAACAGTATTTGTATGCTTGCAGGCGGTAACGGCGTAATCTTTAACCCTCACCCGCACGCAAAGAGAATTTCAGCGTATGCCGTTGACCTTGTAAACAGAGCTGTTTTAGCGGCAGGCGGTCCTGAAAATATTGTATGTACGGTTAAGAATCCTACAATGGAAACTTCAAATAAGATGGTAAATGACCCGTCAGTCAGAATGTTGGTTGCAACAGGCGGTCCGGGTGTTGTGAAAATGCTGCTGTCAAGCGGTAAGAAAGCAATCGGCGCGGGCGCAGGTAACCCCCCTGTTGTCGTGGACGATACTGCGGATATTCCAAAGGCTGCAAAGGATATTATTGACGGATGTACATTTGATAATAATCTTCCTTGTATTGCTGAAAAGGAATGTTTTGTAATGAAGAACGTTGCTGACGAGCTTATTCAGAATATGCTCAAAAATGGTGCGTATTTGATAAGCGAACAGCAGGTTAAACAGCTTGAGGACGTTGTTCTCGTTTGGTCTAAGCCGAAAAAGGAAGGCGATAAGCCAAAGCGCGTTATCAACAAAGACTGGGTAGGACGCGACGCAAAGAAAATTTTGGCGCAGATTGGTATAAATGTGGGTGACGATATAAGATGTATCATTTGTGAAACTGAGTTTTCACAGGCATTTGTTCAGACAGAACTTATGATGCCGATACTTCCTATAGTGCGTGTTGATACGTTTGACGAGGCTGTCGAAATGGCTGTCAAGGCGGAACATGGAAACCGTCACAGCGCACATTTACATTCAAAGAATGTTGACCATATGACGCAGTATGCAAAGGCAATCTGTACAACTATTTTTGTAAAGAATGCTCCGAGCTATGCAGGAATAGGATTTAACGCAGAGGGCTGGACAACGTTTACAATTGCAGGTCCGACAGGGGAGGGAATTACTTCTCCAAGAAGCTTTACAAGACAGAGAAGATGTGTACTTAGTGATGCATTGAACATTATATAATGTAAGATGTATAAATGTTTGCAGATAATTGTGTTTTTCCGTACAAGGGAAATAACGACTTAAACGGTTATTTATGGGCAAACTACAATAAAAAGAAAAGGAGTTGATATCATTGACAATAAATGAAAACGAAGTTGCAAAGCTTGTCGCACAGGTTTTGCAGGAAATGACGAGCGGTACATCAACTGCTGCTCCTCAAACGCAGAGCGCTGCTAAAAGCGCGTGCGGTGAAATCCCGAAAACTGCTAAGGTTGCAATGATGACTGCACTTAAAAAGTTTGAAATACAGGAATATCCGATTCCTGAGCTGGGCGACGACGATATACTTGTAAAGGTTGAGGGCTGTGGCGTATGCGGTACCGACGCTCACGAGTATAAGAACGACCCGTTCTCGCTTATTCCTGTTGTTCTCGGACACGAGGGCACAGGCGAAATTGTTAAGATGGGTAAAAATGTTAAAGTCGACAGCGCAGGCAAGCCGCTTAATATCGGAGATAAGGTTGTTACCTGTATGATATTTAAGGACAATCCTGATATTACAATGTTTGACCTTAACAAACAGAATGTAGGCGGTGCAGACGTTTACGGGCTTTTGCCTGATGATGATATTCACTTAAACGGCTGGTACGGCGATTATATTCTTATAAGAGGCGGTTCTACGGTATTTAATGTAAGCGATCTTGACCTTGATTCAAGAATTCTTATTGAGCCTTGTGCGGTTTTGATACACGCAGTTGAAAGAGCAAAGACAACAAATATTCTCAGATTTAATTCAAGAGTTGTTGTTCAGGGCTGTGGTCCTATCGGTCTTATCTGTATAGCGGTTCTCCGTACAATGGGTATTGAAAATATTGTTGCTGTTGACGGTAACGAACAGCGTCTTGAATTTGCAAAGAGAATGGGCGCCGATAAGACAGTAAACTTTATGAATCACAAGGGTGTTGATGCTCTTGCTGATGCTGTAAAAGATGCGTTCGGCGGTTATTATGCTGATTTCGCATTCCAGTGTACAGGCTCGCCTGTTGCTCACGCGAATATATATAAGTTCATCAGAAACGGCGGCGGACTTTGTGAGTTAGGATTCTTCATCAACGGAGGAGATGCTACAATTAATCCGCATTTCGACCTTTGTTCGAAAGAAATAACACTTGTGGGTTCTTGGGTTTATACTCTGAGAGATTATGCAACAACGTTTGATTTCCTGAAAAGAGCAAATGCAATCGGTTTGCCTATCAAGGAATTGATTACACACCGTTTCCCGCTTGAGGAGATGAACGAGGCGCTTGAAACAAACCTTGCACAAAAAGGTCTTAAAATAGCATATGTACGCAAGGATTTAATTTAGGTGAACGAATATGAATGAAGCAATAGGAATTATTGAAATGTTCGGATTTGTTACGGCAATAACGGCGGCGGACGCGGCGGCGAAAGCGGCGGACGTTAAGATAATTGCCATTGACTCCAACAAGCCTGCAAATGCTGAATCTGTAGAAGTACCGCTGATTATGGCGGTTAAGTTACAGGGCAGTGTCAGCGCTGTTACGGCAGCGGTAGACGCGGCGGCAGAGGCGGCTGAGAAGGTTTCCGGACTTATAAATAAACATATAATTGCAAGACCTACTGACGATTCGCAGAAAATGGCGAACAGAACCAGTGTCGGCAGAGATAAGGTTGGGCATATACCCAATAACGCGTAAATACCAAATAAGTTTTCACGGTATTGTGATTTGTGAAAGTTTATAGCGGTATTGAGAAAGGAAGGTAATAATTCAATGAAAGCACTTGGATTTATTGAAACACGAAGTCTTACTGCATCTATTGAAGCCTCTGACGCTATGACCAAAGCTGCTGATGTATGGGTAGTGGGTACGGAAAAAATCGGTTCCGGACTTGTAAATGTAGTGATTGAAGGCGACGTAGACGCCGTGACTGCCGCTGTTAAAGCGGGAGAGGCGGTAGCGAAGGAAATCGGAGAGGTGTACGCCGTACACGTTATTCCACGTCCTCACGATGACGTAGCCAAAATCCTGCCTTCAATATAAGGGGAGGTAGTATAATGGAATATTCATTAGGTTTAGTTGAGGTCAGCGCGCTTGGAAACGCAATTATAATGCTTGACGATATGTTAAAAGCGGCTGAGGTTGAGTTTGTTGCGACAGAGCGTAAGCTTGGCGGCAGACTTGTAACAATTGTTGTACGCGGTGAATTAACGTCGGTTAAAGCGGCGGTAGACGCAGGTGCGGCAAGAGCCAGACAGTGTAATTGTTTAAAGGCGTCACAGGTTATCGCAAGACCTCATAGTGAGATTTTAAAATTCCTGCATCTTGAAGAGGAGGATAAAACTCCTAATTCAGAAATTGCAGGAACACACGTCGGAGCAACTCCGGCAAAGACGGCGGCGAAAACTACGTCGAAGTCAGCGTCAAAAACGACGAAAAAAACAACTTCAGCGGCAGCAAAAAGAGGCCGTCCGAAGAAAACAAATTAATTAAATTGTTCTAACGCGTTAAACGCTTTAGATAAATAAAAAAAGTAAAAAAGGGCATAGCCCAAGAAAAAATAGGAGGAAAACAAAATGGCAGTAGAAGCATTAGGTATGGTGGAAACAAGAGGTCTTGTTGCAGCAATCGAAGCAGCAGATGCAATGGTTAAGGCAGCAAACGTAACACTAATCGGTACAGAAAGAATCGGTTCAGGTCTTGTAACAGTAATGGTTAGAGGTGACGTTGGCGCAGTTCAGGCTGCAACAGATGCAGGCGCAGCAGCAGGTTCAAGACTTGGTGAATTGGTATCAGTTCACGTTATTCCGCGTCCGCATAACGACGTAGAAAAGATTTTGCCGACTGTTTAATTCGGGCAGAAATTCTTGTGTGACCTTACATAAGAATACTTTACTGAATGATTTCCTTTATGCGGGAGGGTGCGGCTCTCCCGCAATAGGGAAAACACCTCTGGAGGGGTATAAAAATGGATAACAATTTGCAGGATATAATCGTTAAAACAGTTGTGGATATCTTAAAACAGAAAGATGACAGTAATGGTATTAAAGTAGGCGTGTCAGCAAGGCACGTTCATTTGTCGCAGAAAGATTTGGAAACTCTCTTCGGTGAAGGACATAAGCTGACGGTGAAAAAAATACTTATGGGTGACCAGTTTGCCGCAGAGGAATGTGTGACACTTGTAAGTCCGTCACTCCGTACTATTGAGGGAGTGCGTGTTCTGGGGCCTGTCAGAAAAGAATCACAGGTAGAAGTGTCAAGAACAGATACATTTAAATTGAAGGTAAGTCCGCCTGTTCGTCCGTCGGGAGAACTTAAGGGCAGTGCGCCTATGGCGCTTGTCGGTCCGAAAGGCAGCGTGTTTTTGAATGAATGCTGTATTATCGCAAACCGGCATATACATATGACTCCGTCAGATGCGGAGAGATACGGAATTAAAGATAATGACATAGTTGATGTCGAAATCCAGAACTCAAAACCGACACGTTTCTATAACGTACAAGTGAGAGTAAGAGAAGACTTTAACACGGAAATGCACATCGATACTGATGATGCAAATGCCTGTGCAATTAAAACAGGCGACAGAGTTGTGATTTTAGAAAAATAGACCATATTGCGCGGTATGCGTAATAGAAGGATTGATAATATGATTATTGGAAGAGTATATGGGAGCGTTGTTTCAACGCATAAGCTTGAGGGTCTTGTGGGGTATAAGTTTATGCTTGTGCAATGTATTGAAAATAGGCAGCTTGTCGATAAATTTCTTGTTGCGGTAGATGGTGTCGGAGCCGGTATGGGCGAAGATGTTATTATTGCGACAGGTTCAGGCGCGCGTAAGGCGCTCGGCAAAGAAGATGTGCCTGTTGATGCGACAATTGTCGGTATTCTTGACGAAAAACAATGTTAAGTTTAACTTGTTTTGCAGAACTTGAAGTACACTTATATAATAGAGTATTTCAGTCTTAAATTTACTACAAATTATAAAGCGTGAATTTACGCTATTTTAGGAGGAAGCGGTATGACATTTGAGGAACTTCAAAAAATTGTGTATGACGCAGGTATTGTCGGCGCAGGCGGCGCAGGCTTTCCTACACACAGGAAGTTTTCGGATAAGGTAAAGCAGATTATAGTTAACGCGGCTGAATGTGAACCGCTTATGATGGTTGACCATCATTTGCTGGAGCACCATTTACAGGCGCTTGTTGACACGCTTAATATTCTTATAGACGTAATGGGCGCAGATGAAGCTATTATCGGAATTAAGGGTAAGAATATGCACCTTTTGGACAAAAAAATTGTTGCCTCACTTGCTGGAACAAAAGTAAAAATCAAGGAAATTCCTGATATTTATCCTGCAGGCGACGAGGTTGTACTTACATATGAAACGACGGGTAAAATAATTCCCGAAGGCGCAATTCCCGTAATGGTGGGAGTAATGGTTATTAACGTTGAAACGGTTTATAACATTCATTGCGCTGTTACAAGAGGTGAGCCTGTAATACAAAAGTATATAACAATCGGCGGTGATACCAAAGAGGATATTACAATTAAAGCCCCTGTCGGTATGAAAATCAAGGAACTTCTTGAGGCGGCAGGTTACGGCGACCTCGAAGGAAAAGAGGTTATAAACGGCGGACCTATGATGGGTAAGCTGGTTGACATTGAAAATGACGTTGTTACAAAAACAACTAAGGGACTTCTTATTTTCCCTGTTACACACTCAATAATTCAGCGTAAGAAACGCCCAATGTCAATGACATTAAAGCGAGCCTCGGCGGCTTGCTGTAATTGTACAATGTGTTCTGATATGTGTCCGAGAAATCTTCTGGGCTACGATATACAGGTACATAAAACAGTCCGTGCAGCATCACATAGTGAGGTAAACGACGCGGAAAGCTTTTTACAGTCAGCTCTTTGCTGCGGCTGCGGTGTTTGTACGGTAATCGGATGTCAGCAAATGCTTGACCCTCAGGCAATTTCTATGGAGGTTAAAGGTCAGCTCGGCAGACAGGGACTAAGACGTCAGAATAATAAGGCGCCCGAAAAAGTGCGCGAGGAAAGAGCGTCAAGACTTGTATCCTCATCAGTGCTTATTGACAGACTTGGTATAAGAAAATATGTTAAGTCGGGCGTTGAGAGAAAATATATGGACTTTAAACCTAATAAGGTATATATAGAGTTAAAACAGCACGTTGGTAAGCCTGCGTCAGCTACGGTTAAAGTAGGCGCAAAAGTTAAAGCAGGCGATGTGGTAGCACAGACAGCATATGAGGATTTAGGTACTACTATGCACGCAAGTATTAACGGTAAGGTTACAGAAATCAATGATAGATTTGTTATCATAGAAAAATAATCTGCTGTATTTCCATATAGAAAGGAACGAAAAAGTATGAATTCAATAGGTTTGGTTGAAGTTAAAAACGTATCAAAAGGCGTTGTTGTAACTGATGAAATGCTGAAAAGTGCAGGCGTAATACTGATAAGCTCAGGTTCGGTTTGTCCTGGTAAGTTTGTTACGATAGTAGGCGGTGAGCTTTCGGCTATACACGCGGCGGTTGACCGTGCGGAAATGGTTGCAGAGGATGCGCTTATAGATAAATTTGTAATCGGTAATCTTGGTGAAAACGTGTTTGAGGCAATATGCGGAACGGCTGACGTGAAAGAAAAAAAAGCGTTCGGTATTGTTGAAACATTTACTGCCGCAAGTGCAATTGAGGCGGCGGACGCGGCTGTTAAGTCGGGCGATATTGAGCTTATAGAAGTTCGTGTTGCGCGCGGTATGGCAGGTAAGTGCTTTGTTTCAATGACAGGCGACGTTGCAGACGTTAAGGCAGGCGTTGAGGCAGGTGCAAGGATTGCGTCGGAACAGGGTGTTTTGATTAATACCGAGGTTATTGCAAATCCTCACCCCGAATTGTGGGAAGCGGTATTATAATAAAAACTACAATTAAATATTTTAGCAAGAGAGAACCCCCGTTTTATAAACGGGGGTTCAATGCTACACAAATTTAATAAAATTTCTATATTCAATTGTAATGTAAGCCGACATACTTACGTTCTCTGCCCTCCTTTGCAATAAAAAATGCACGGTTGAAACCGTGCATAAAAAAACAACACGGCTTCAATTTTTGTTGCATTACAGACTATATAATTCTACAGTATATATCTACACTATGTTTAAAATAAATATAGCAAACCAAAGCCTATGTTTTTTACTAAACATAAACACTGTGTAAATATATTTTTCTGTAATGCACAATTATTATAACACGCTTTCTATTTTTTGTCAAATAAAAAATGCGTTGCTCAAGCAACGCATAAAAAACGCATTATTTCGATGTCGCGAAACATAATTAAAGCTTAATTTAGATAAGCATTAAAAACGAAGTAAGCGTTTTTATCATAAAACAAAAATACCTATCTAATCACGTATCATAACATAATAAATTGTACTTGTAAAGAATAATATTATAAAATTCTCACATTATAGTCCTTTAACAGATAGTTCATCTGTACAATATATCCGATAAACTGCGGTCCTGCCATAAGCTGACCGAAGAACGGCTTACCATAGTCAGACGAACCGTTTAAAATTGCGTTCAGCTTTTCCTTATCGCATAACGTCAAAATCGGTGCGTTCGGGTCGGAAATAATGCCGTCTAAAAGCTCTTTAACCGCCGTTTCATAATGCGGATTGTGAGTTTTCGGGTACGGGCTTTTACGTCTGAGGCGCACATCTTCAGGGAGTATGCCCTTTGCCGCCTCACGCAGTACATTTTTTGAAACGTTATCCTTGTTTTTCATTTCCCAAGGAATATTCCACACATATTCAACAAGCTTATGGTCGCAGAACGGCACACGCACTTCAAGTCCGCTTGCCATACTCATTCTGTCCTTACGGTCTAACAGGTTTGTCATAAACCAGTTAATATTCAGGTACGAAATCTCACGGCGGCGTTTTTCCTCGGCGTTGTCACCGTCAAAGGTCGGTACTTCAGCGATACTTTCGTCATAACGTATACGCGAATAGCCGTCGAGGTCGAGCGTATCTCGAACACTCGGCAGTAATATGTTGTTTCTCAATGACAAATCATAACACCACGGGAACGCAGGTGTTTCAAACGCCTTTTTCTCTCTGAACCACGGATAACCTCCGAATATTTCGTCCGAACATTCTCCCGACAGAACAACGGTATGGTTTTTCTTTACCTCACGGCAGAAATATAATAGTGACGCATCAACGTCCGCCATACCGGGTAAATCCTTTGCAAGAAGAGCCTCTTCCAAAAGCTCGGTCAGTACGTTGTTCGGGCATACGAGATAAGTGTGGTTTGTGTTAAATTCCTCAACCATTCTCGGCACCCATTTTGTGTCGCTGTCAGGCTGAAAATGCGACGCTTTAAAATATTTTGCGTTATCTTCGTAGTCAAATGAATATGTGGATAACTGCAAGCCCTTTGCCGCCATTTCACGCGCGCCGATTGCGGTGATAACGCTTGAATCAAGACCGCCCGAAAGGAATGTCGCGATAGGAACGTCAGACACCAACTGACGGCGTACAGTATCGCAGACAAGCGAACGCACGTGGTCTATAGTGTCAAGATAGTTGTCGGGGTGCTCGTCGCTTTTTAATGACCAGTACTGTTTAACAACTGTTTTATGGCGATTAATTATCATATAACGCGCAGGACGCAGTTCGTTAATGTCCTTAAATACTCCTACACCCTGAGTACGCGCCGGACTTAGTGCGAACAGTTCGCACAGACCTGTTTTGTCAAGCGTCGGGGTAATTTCAGGATATGTAAACAGTGATTTTAATTCAGACGCAAATACAATTGTGTCACCTTTTTGGGTATAGAAGAACGGTTTTACTCCGAATCGGTCACGGCACGCAAAAACGTGCTGACGCATTGAATCCCAGATTACAAAAGCGTAAATACCGTTAAGCATTTCGGCGCATTTTTCGCCGTAATGTATGTATGCATACAGAAGTACCTCGGTGTCAGAAGTAGTGGTGAATTCATAGCCGTAGGAAATCAGGTTACTTCTTAATTCATCAGTGTTGTACAGCTCGCCGTTATAGGTAATGACAAATTCGTGTCCCTCAACGGTGCGTTTCATAGGCTGTAAGCCATTTTCAACGTCAATTACGGCAAGTCTGCTATGAGCGAATACCGCGTGTTCGCCTACCCATTCACCCCAAGAGTCAGGTCCGCGGTGACGTATCTTTTCCGCCATACGCCGTGCCGTCATTTTGTTTTCATTTTCGTTTTTTACAAGGTTTGTCTTAAAATTTATAAATCCGCATATTCCGCACATATAAAAACCTCCCTGATATGATTTTTAATATAATATGCGAGTGGGGAGAGAGGTGTGATAAATCAGAGAAAGTTTTGTATAAAAAAACAGCCGCTTATATGCGGCTGTTTGCAATTTTAATATTTACCGATGATTTATTTAATTTTCAGTTTTTCCTGACCGACATATACAGGTATTTCAAACTGATATTTTGCGTTCGGGAACGCCTCAAACATTGCGCTCATATTGCGCGCTTGTTTAGACGCCCAGCCAACGTCGGTTGCATACTGATGTACAGCCGGTTTATCAGGATTCCAGCGCATTTTATACAGTGTATTCTGAGCGTATTTCGGGTTATTGATATAATTTTCACTTATCCACTGCGCGCCGCCTCTGATTGCCTTTTCAACACTTGTCCAGTCCTCTATATAGGCGTATTCCGTACCTCCTGCGACAGGCGCGGCGTCCACTGCGCCGATACCGAACACGTTATACACCGTTTCACCGTTATATTCCGTACCGTTTGCAAGACGTGAGGTACCGTTGCCCGTTTCAAGACAAGCGTGAATTACAAGGTAAACCTCACTGATACCGTTTTCTTCTGCAGCGTCTTTAAATACCGAGCCGTAACCGCTTAAAATGCCTTTGCCTTTCAGGTATGTATCAAGTGTTTCAGCGTCAACATTATTTTGTGACGCAAGATTTATAAATTGATATTTTTCATCGCCTGATACAAGATTTGCAGGGTCAACATACTGTTCTACGCTCTGTTCGTCGGCAGTAAGCGCCTCGGTTGTAAATATCGTAGGTTCGGCTGACATCTGAGCCGTTACCATCTCGTCTACCGTCATATCATAGTTTGTGTACACAACAGGTATTTCCTCTCTGCGTTTGTCCCACGTTGTAACGGTAACAGTACATTTTGCTGTCATACCGCCGTCCTCGGTTACTGCGTAAATTTCTGTTTTGCCCACACCGCACGGCGATACAAGACCGTCATTGTCAACCGCCGCAATACTTTCATTTTCACTATGCCATTTTACGTCCTTAATTGTTGCGTCCTCAGGCGCGATAACCGCACTGAGCTGAGCCGTGACAGGCTTGTCTGCGTACAGCGTCATACTGTCCTGTGACAGTGCAACGCTTTCTACGCCTTTTACAACGCAGACTTTCATTTTTGCCATAGCTTTTCCGCTTTGTATGTCAATATATGTTTCACCTATGTTTTTGCCTGCAGTTACGACACCGTTTTCATCAACTGTCGCAACGGAACTGTTTTCAGTTTTATATGTAAGAGTTTTGTCTGTTGCGTTTACGGGCATTACTTCTGCCTGTATTTTTTCGGGTTTGTTTTCTCTGCCTATATAAAACAGGATTTTACCCTTATCCAGATTTATTGTCTGCGCCTCTACATTCTCCCACGTTGAAACGGGAGCAAAATATACGCTGTCTGACACATATGCATCGTCTTCAAGTTCTACGTTATATGCACCCTGAACACACGGTATGTAAATGAATAGAGCGCAAAGTATTATTAAAAGTTTTTTCAACATTAACACCACCATATTTATGTATACAAAGTTATTGTACAAAATTATCACGCTGATGTCAATGGAAATTTTGTAAACAATTATTTAATACCTGTTGCATATTTTTACAAAAAAATATTGTAAAATCAGTAAATTTGTTATATAATTAAATGGAATATACAGAATTAACATTTTAGGAGGTTTTTAAATAGATGGAAAACGAAAATCAGACACAAGCGGAGCTTTCTGCGCTTTTACAGGTACGCAGGGACAAGCTTTCAGAATTACAGAATGAGGGACGCGACCCGTTTAAAATTACAAAATTTGAACGTACTCACACTTCTTCTCAGATTAAAGACCACTATACTGAGGAGGAACGTGAGCTTACAAAACGCGGAAGTGATGAAGTTCAGATTATTCAGGCACATATTTCTGAGCTGGACGGTCAGAATGTACAGCTTGCAGGACGTATTATGTCGAAGCGCGGTATGGGTAAGGTAGGCTTTGTTCATATAGCGGATATTGACGGTCAGATTCAACTTTTTGTTAAGAAAGATATTCTTGGCGAGGAGGAATACAACCGTTTTAAAAAGCTTGATATAGGTGATATTATCGGCGCGCGCGGTGAGGTGTTTACTACTCAGACAGGTGAGATTTCAGTAAGAGTAGAAGAAATAACACTTTTGTCGAAGTCATTACAGCCTCTTCCCGAAAAGTTCCACGGTATGACAGATACTGATTTACGTTACCGTCAGCGTTATATTGACCTTATAATGAACGCAGATGTTAAAAAGACATTTGTAAACCGTTCTAAGATTATAGCGTCAATACGTGCATATCTTAATCAGCAGAACTTTCTGGAGGTTGAAACTCCAATGCTCGTTTCAAATGCCGGAGGTGCGGCGGCAAGACCGTTTGAAACGCATTTTAATGCGCTGGACGAAGATTTTAAGCTCAGAATTTCTCTTGAGCTGTATTTAAAACGCCTTATTGTCGGTGGGTTTGACCGTGTTTATGAAATAGGACGTGTGTTCCGTAACGAAGGTTTGGATACACGTCATAACCCTGAATTTACGCTTATGGAGTTGTATCAGGCATATACCGATTATAACGGTATGATGGATTTAACCGAAAATTTGTACCGCCACGTTGCGAATGAGGTTCTTGGTACAACAAAGATTGTGTATAACGGTGTTGAGATGGATTTGGGTAAGCCGTTTGAGCGTATTACTATGGTGGACGCAGTAAAGAAATATGCGAATGTTGACTTTAACGAGATTAAAACTCTTGACGAGGCGCGCGCGGCGGCAGACGCAAATCATATTGAGTATGAGAAAAGGCATAAGAAGGGTGATATTTTGAATTTGTTCTTTGAGGAATTTGTCGAGGAGCATTTAATTCAGCCTACATTTGTAATGGACCACCCTGTTGAGATTTCGCCGCTTACAAAGAAAAAGCCTGATAATCCTGATTATGTGGAGCGTTTTGAGTTCTTTATGAACGGTTGGGAAATGGCGAACGCTTATTCAGAGCTTAATGACCCGATTGACCAGCGTGAACGTTTTAAGGCGCAGGAAGAGCTTTTGGCACAGGGCGATGAAGAGGCGAATACAACCGACGAGGACTTTATGCGTGCTCTTGAAATTGGTATGCCTCCAACAGGCGGTATTGGTTTCGGTATCGACCGTATGTGTATGCTACTTACCGATTCACCTGCAATCCGTGATGTGTTGTTGTTCCCGACAATGAAGCCGTTAGAGAATAAGTAATTAAATATGCTATAAATAGAAATACTATGACAACGTAAGATTATTTAACAAATAACCCTCATATTAGCGGTTGAGGGTTATTTTACTTTTATAGTATAATTACATAGACAAATCGTAATTTTGGGAGGGTGAAAAATGAAAAGAGAATTGGGAATTGCAAGGTGTGGACTTGCTTGTTGCTTATGTTCAGAAAATGTAAAATGCAACGGATGTTATTCAGATAATTGTCCTGACTACACCAAATGTGAAAACAGAAAATGCTCAATTGAAAAGGAACATTTAGGTTGTTATGCTTGTGAAATGGATTGTAAAAGAGGATTACTAAGTAAAATCAAACCATATGGTTTTACATTGTTTATAAAGAGATATGGAATTGAGAAACTTCTTGACTGTCTTGAGGAAAACGAAAAGAGAGGAATCATATATCATCGAGAAGGAATTACTGGCGATTATGACGATTTTGATGATGTAGAAAAGCTGATAGAATTTATTAAAACCGGAAAATGCTAAATTCCATACTTTATTTCTAAAGGTATTTGGGCTTGCGTGGTAACAAGTGGAATATAGTGTTTTATGTGCGTTGCTTTAACGGAGCAGCGCACTTTTTATGGTACGTTAAAAGACATTTTATGATTTATTTACTTACAGGTATTTGAAATAAAAATAACCATTACTTTACTAATCGGGAAAACTTGCTTTTTTAGGGTTATCGTGTTATAATACAAAATATATAGTATTTAATACAGGGAGGATAGCTAAATGGCAGAGAAATACGGAGAAATACCTCCGCGGTTTACAAAGCAATGGTGGGACTACGTTTGGTATTACTATAAATGGCATATTATTATTACCGTTATAGCCGTTATTGTTGCGGCAGTTACGATTGTACAGTGCGCGACGCGTACAAAATACGATATGAACGTAATTTATGCCGGTCATAAAAGCTATTCTGAAGAAGAAATTACACGTTTGCAGGAGGTTGTGTCGGAGTACATAACCGATATTGATGAAAACGGCGAAAAAAATGTAATGTTTATGCCTCTTATGTTTAGCGATAATCCCGGTTCGGAAGAATACGATTACGCAATACATATGAAGCTTGAAATGACATTTACAGACGACTATACTTATATATATTTAATGGACAAGGCTGAAACAGAAATGTATTTACAGCGTGAGCACGTTTCCGATATGTTTACTCCTGTTGACACATATGCGGATATAACTGACGTTGAAATGATGTGCGCGATTGACGGCAGGGGTTATGCGGTAAGTCTTAGAGACAGCGCGGTTTTAAAGAACAACAATATCTATTGTGAGGATTTATATTTACTTGTTGTACAGAATAATAAACCGGACGAAAAAAGTGTGCAGTCCTATGAGGACGCATTAAACACGGCTAAAGAACTTATTAAAAAATAAGCTTTGCCGAGAGGGAAGAGGTATTAAGCGGTGGCAGTAGTCAAACCCGAAGTAATAACAAGTGAATATGAAATGTTTTCACGCTACAGAGCAACAAAGGATACTGCGCTGCGTGACGAGATAGTTTTATCTTACATATATATTGCAGAAATACTTTCGCGTAAATTTGTAAATCACGGTGTTGAATATGACGATATTTATCAGGTTGCGTGTCTGGGGATATTGTATGCGGTTGAACGGTTTGACCCCGATAAGGGCGTTAAATTCGCTACGTTTGCAACACCTACGGTTACAGGTGAAATACGCAGATATTTCAGGGATAAAGGCAGTTTTATCCGTATACCGAGAAGGTTATATGAGGTGTTTTACAAGGCGGAAAAAATACGCCGCGCCTCAGCAGGCACTATATCAAAGGCGGAATTGGCGCGTACTTTGAACATACCCGAAAATCTTCTTGACCACGTATATGAAGTGGGGGACAGGTCGTTTATACGCTCGCTTGAATATGAGGCGTATGCCGACGGTCAGATGATTACCTCAAATATTGTCGGCGCGGAAGATAATCACTATCTTATGATTGAAAATGAAGATTTTGTTGATTACTGTTTGTCCAGATTAACGGAGGAAGAACGTGATTTTGTAAATTACCGTTATTATGATGAAAAAACCCAGAAGGAAATTTCTCAGTTGATGGGTATGTCACAAATGCAGGTATCACGGCTTGAAAAAAGTACTTTAAAGAAATTGAGAAACTTATATTTTAACGATTAAAAAGGAGGAAAACAATGCTGACAGCAGAGAAAAAAGAATTTATTGAATTTATGATGGAATCGGACGTTTTGAGATTCGGTGATTTTGTGACTAAAAGCGGACGAAACACACCGTATTTTGTAAATACTGGTAATTTCAGAACAGGTAAACAAATTGCAACGCTCGGTAAATTTTACGCGTCGCTGATAAAGGAGAACTGCGGAGATAGCTTTGACTGTATGTTTGGTCCTGCGTATAAGGGTATTCCGCTTGCTACGGCTGCTGCCGCCGCTCTTTATAACGAATATAAGATAGACAAGCCGTATTTCTTTAACCGTAAAGAAGAAAAAGACCACGGCGAGGGCGGTTCGCTGGTCGGTTACAAGCCGAAGGACGGCGACAGGGTGATTATCATTGAGGACGTTATTACGGCAGGTACGGCAGTACGCGAAACAATGCCGATTTTAAAGAACAGTGCAAATGTTCAGGTTAATGATATGTTTATCTCTGTAAACCGCTGCGAGGTTGGACAAAACCCCGAAAAAACCACTATTATGGAGGTTATGGAGGATTTCGGAATAAATGTACACGCGATAATCACGGTTAAGGATATTTATGAGTATTTAAAGGAAAGCGGTTCATATAATGATATTCTTCCTAAAATGGAGGATTATATGAGCAAGTATTGCGTTTTATAACATAAGAGGTGATTATTATTAAACGGATTTTGAAAATAACTGCCGCATTTATGGCAGTAATGATGTTGTCGGTTACGGCTTATTCCTATAATGTCGTAAACCTGCCGGTGGAAATGACACTTTCAGACGCATTGGGTATATTTGATGCGAATGAAATTACCAATGTAACTGTTTCGGAAACAACCGACGCAAAGTATATTACTTTGTCAAATAGTGAAGTGTCTGATTTTTACAACACAATCAAGGATATGACCGTACATAGAACAATCAATCCTACGCCGTTTCGGGGTATTGCGGTTAATATATACACGGAAAACGGTGAAAAATGCTACTATCTCCATTCGGGATTGCAGATAGGCTTGTACGGCAGTGACAATTACATCTGTTACAAGCTGTCAAAGGAAGATACTGAAAAACTTTTGTATCTTGACAGTATGTACAAGGACGCGGAAGAAAAAACGGATAATGCGTCAATTTACCGTGAAACGGGACGTGACTTTCTAAAACTGCCTCAGTCAATCTGGGCGCAGCCATTTGCAAGAGAGGCTGCGGCAAAAAGCTTACTGCCGTATGAATTTACAGATATTTATTCGAACAATATAACGCGCGAACAGTTTTGTATTCTGCTTGGAAATATGATTGCCGTAAAGGAGAATTATGTGTCTGTCGAAAAGTTTATGCTTGACAGAGGAGAGGCATATCTGAAAAATGTTTTTGAAGATTGCGGCAATGTTGACAATTCGGTAGATATATTGTATGCGCTTGGAATTGTAAACGGCAGAGATGAAACGCATTTTGACCCGTATGGTTCAATAACGCGTGAAGAGGCGGCTACGCTTTTATGTAAGGTTGCGGAAATGTATTTATGGATAGGTACCGAAACGGAGCTTACATATACTGATGCGGCAAGTATTTCGCCGTGGGCAAAGTTTTTTGTAACGTGGGCAAACGAATATGGTATTATGACAGGTATTACAGAGGAGGAATTTGCTCCGCAGGGTGTGTATACAGTTGAACAGGCGGTAGCGACCGTAGTCAGACTGTTTAATTTATTATCGAATTAAAAAAATTATCCGACACCTGAAAGCGGCGTCGGGTTCTTCTGTTAAAAGAATAAACTGCAAGGGGGAATAACCTTGCAGTTTATTTTAATTTTCGGCGTTTTCAGTTGCTTCAACGTCCTCTATAGCGTCATATGCTGCAAGAACCTTGCTTTCAAGCAGGTTACGCATATCACTGTTGATGGGGTGAGCAATATCTCTGTACTCACCGTCCGGTGTTCTTCTGCTGGGCATAGCCACAAAGAGTTTTTCCGGACCATCAATCACTTTTACGTCGTGTACAGCAAATGCATTATCAAAAGTAACAGATGCAACTGCTTTCATTTTTCCGTCATTTGCTATCTTCTTTATTCTGATGTCTGTAATTTCCACATATTTCACCACCCTTCGACATATTCCACTAAGCATATAATATAGTAAATTTGTCAATTTGTCAAGTATTTTGCACAAATTTCTATACAATAAAGTGGTTTTTTTGTATGAGTTTACGTCAAATTTCAAAAAATACCTAAAAAGGGTTTTCAATCCGTCAATTAAGGTATATAATAGTATTTAGACTAATCTTTTTAAAACGAATAATGGTCGTGACGCAATGAAAGGAGCTTGCGGTAAAATAATGAGTAGATTTATGATGTCCGATATAGAGGACAATGCCTCTATACATTTTATAGGTATCGGCGGAATAAGTATGAGCGGTTTGGCGCAGATAGTATTAAAGCAGGGTTACAGAGTAACAGGCTCGGACTGGAACGAAAGCCATATAACTCAAAAGCTTGCTGAAATGGGCGCAGATATTGTTTATGGTCATAATGCCGTAAATGAAAAAGGTATTTTAAACGCGTCGCTTGTTGTTTATACCGCAGCGGCAAAAGAAGATAACCCAGAAATGATTGCCGCCAGAGAGAGGGGAATACGCGTTATTGACAGAGCTGAGTTTCTGGGCGCAATAATGAAGGGCTATACTCACGCAATAGGCGTAAGCGGTACGCACGGCAAAACGACAACTACTTCAATGCTTGCTCACGCACTTGTCGGCGCTGAGCTTGACCCGACTATAAGTATAGGCGGTGAATTGGAGCTTATAGGCGGTAATATCCGTACAGGCGCGTCAGATTATTTTGTAACGGAGGCGTGCGAGTATACGAACAGTTTTTTAAAGTTCTATCCGACAATTGCGCTTATTACAAATGTTGAGGAAGACCATCTTGATTTCTTTTCGGGAATAGATGAAATTATAGACAGTTTCAGACGATTTGCATATCTTACAAAAGATGTGGGATATGTTGTCGCAATGGGTTCGGATAAGAATATTCAAAAAGCGCTGAAAGGCGCGGACGATTTAAAAATTATAACATATGGTTTGGAGCCTGAATTTGATTATTATCCTGAGAATATAGTGTATCACGCGGGCTTTCCGAGCTTTGATGTGATGAAAAACGGTACTAAGATTTGTCATATTACGCTTAATGTGCCGGGTGAGCATAATATTTTAAACGCGCTTGCCACGATTGCGGTATGTGTGATTTCAGGTGTGTCAGCAGAGATTGCGGCAAAGGGTATAGAGAGTTTTAAGGGTACTCACCGTCGCTTTGAGAAGAAAGGATTTTTAAACGGCGCTGTTGTTATAGATGACTATGCACATCACCCGACGGAAATAAAAGCAACTCTTCAGGCGGCAAAAAAGTTTCCGCATAACAAGATTTGGTGTGTATTTCAGCCTCATACCTATTCACGAACAAGAACGTTATGGAAGGAATTTACTGAATCTTTTGATGACGTTGATGAATTGATTTTAACTCATATTTATGCGGCGCGCGAAAAGAACGACGGAGTTACAAGTGCGGAAAACCTTTCGAAGGATATTAAAGACCGTGGTATAAACGCGTGTTATATTGAAGAATTTAATGAAATTGCCGACTTTTTAAAGAACAATGTTAAAGATGGCGACATCGTATTCACAATGGGCGCAGGAGATGTGGTTAATATAAATGATTTATTGGAACAGAGGAAATAAAAACCCTCTGTTTTTTTCTATGGACAAAACGGTAAAAAAATGCTATACTTATAGTAGAAATTCGGAGGTGGAAGGAATGGGCGAAGAAATGTATGTAACAGTTACGGGGTTTTCCAAATATAAAGGCAAAGACCCGTTTAACATTGGCAATGTTCTTATCTGTACAAAAGACCCATCAAATAAGTATGACTCCGAGGCGATTGTTGTGCGTCTGCCTATTATCGGCGAGATAGGCTATATTGCGAACAGCAGTTATAATGTTGCAGGCGGTACAATGAGCGCAGGCAGAATTTATGATAAGGTAGAGGATACTTTTTATATCCGCGTTATGTTCACCACTCAGAGTAAAATTATTTGCAGAGTGGAAGAGGGCAGTGAGGCGTTTGAAGAGGAAATAAAGACGCAGCTTATGTCTGAAAAAGACGAGGAAAAGCAGGTAAGAACTTGAGGTGGTAATTTGGAAAAAATCCTGAAGGCTGTTACAGAAAAACTGAAAGCCATTGATATAAAAAAAGCAGCTGCAAAGCTGAAACAAATATTGTGTCACCCTGTTGAGCTGTCTGCAATAGCGATAGTTCTTGTTTTGTCGGGCATAATTATTGTGCCGTCACTGGTGAAATGCGCTATAAATAAAAACACGGCAAATTGTTCATATCATATCAATGTAATGCTCGGAGTTCTTTCGGACGAGCTTGAAAAAGAACAGGCCGGCGGCGGAATATACTGGCACGATATGATTAAAAACGGTAATTATCAAAAACTTGTGATGTCGCTCAGTGATAAAGTTAAGGATAAAAAATTCTCTCCGTCCGATTATTATATTCAGACAGGTAATGAAACACTTTCAATAATGTGTAAAAAACATAATGATATGTCAGAACATTCGATACGGTTTTCGACAATGCGTAACGTGAGTGTTGAAATAGCGGAAACACCGCAGATAAGCGGAGATGTGGTTTATTTATCGGTAAAAGGACCGGATACATATTATCAGGGTGAGGCGCTGGATTCGCAAAACCCGAAAAAAATGGTGTTTACCGGTATGGAAGTGGATAAGGCAATACAGAATTTAAAAGTGTATGCGATATATGCAGGCGGAGTCAGTGAGGAGCTGTCGCGCGAGCAGTATACAATAACCGCTAACCGTATTGATATGAATAAACCGGGTCAGACACATCTTATTGTTAAATACAACTCAAATTCACTCTGGGACAGCGGTGCATATACTCCGTTTGTTATAGATGTAATCGGTGATGATGATATAGCTCCGCTGATAATTGACGGCGGAACTGCAGGTAAATTTGAACTTTCATCTTGGGACTGGACAGATTATGTGGCAGAGGCAGCCCAAGAGGCGGAAGGTAAGGTATTTGGAGCGTCGATAGTACGGTATAACGGTCAGTATTACTATTTCCCCGAAGGAATGCGGATTATGAACAGTAACAGAAATAATTCACCGCATAAATACGCGCTTGATACGGTTGACCCGACAAAGCCTGCGTACAGTATTGCGTTTGACCGTTCGTCGGTTATAACCAATTCTAATGACAGTATTCATAAGGGTAGTGTGAAGATTGAAAATGACCTTGTGTTTATATGGAACGATACACCGCTCAGAGAGGTTGGAAACGAATGGATAAGGGTATATTGTGAATTACGGAAGTATTGATCAAAGGGCTGTGTATACAGCCCTTTTTAATCGTCTATTTATTTTGTCTATTCAGCCTTTTCAGGTCGTGACCAAGTAGTTTTAAACGGTATACCGCTGTCATTGTAAAGACAGGCAATAGAGCGTATTGGTATATATGTTCTGTCATTTACTATTCTGGCGGTGGTATCCATTTCTTCGGCTTTGCCGTTAATTTCAAATTTATTGCTGTTTATGGTGAGCTTAGCGGACATTTTATCTTTTGTTATTATAATAGTTTGTGTAGATTCATTCCATTGAACATTAAACCCGAATGCTTCGGCAACTGCGCGTACAGGCGCTTGTGTACAGTCATTTTCATCAATAAACGGCTGTGCGTCGCCGCAGTCAATCGGTTTATCGTTTATGGTTATTATTCCGCCGTTTTCGTCGCATACAGAGTTCAGGACTATAAGATTTTCCATATCAGTATCATTCGGAACTGAATTGGGGTCATAAAGATGTTTGCGAAATTCAAGCTGTTTTTCTGATATAGGGGTAGTTTCTTTTTCTGTTATAAGAAGGCATAAATCGTCAGCGTCCCAGCTTACATCAACATCAAAAAGGTCGGTTAATGATTTATAGGGAATATAAATAGTGTCATTTTGCTGTGTATGGAACAGGTCAATTGTTTTGCCGTCAACCGTCGCTTTATTTTCATTCAGCGGAATTGTGATTTCTCTCTTTTCGTGTGAAACGGTTATTGTGCCGTTCTTTTCTGTGACGTCATAACCCCACTCCGAAGCAATATAAATCGTCATAAGCAGGGTGTGTTCATCATCAAGCATAGGACCGCCGTTTTCAGGCAAACCCAAAACAACTGCATTAGGTTTATCCCAATTCAGTCTTTGCTGTAAAATTACAATATCGCTTTCCTGTGCAAAACCACTGTTGCCGATTGTATAAGTTCTTGCGAATGTTGTCAGCTGACAACAGATTAGTGAAACAATGAGGGTTAGGGTGAGTACAATTTTTTTCATAATTCCTGTCCTTTCTGTTTGGAGGGGCGGCAAAAGCCGCCCATATACAAATAATTTTGCTTAAAATTTATTAGCCTTGAAAACCAACTTCTGAATATGTTTCAGCAACAAAACCACTTACGCTACCTGACATTGACTTAGTTGATGAAAGTCTAAAATTATAGGTACCTGCACTTAAAGCCTTTCTATTATATAAAGCTACAATAGCTCCGCCATATACCGGAACATCTTCTGCATAATCAGTACCCTTAAAAACTGCCATTGTTGTATATGTGCTTGAAGATTGAGTATTTTTTAATACAGTATGATAATAAGGGTAGGTTTTTGTTAACTTAAAAGAAGTGTTAAAAGGATTTGATAAAACAGATATGTTTGAGTATGACCAATGATAATCTGTTGCTCTTGCCATATCCATTCTATCTATTTTAGCCTGAATCTTATCAAAGGTTTCCTCGTCAATTACCTCTAATGTAAAACCGCTTGCCAATTCAAATTTTGTTCCAACAGGGGTGTTTTCATCAACGACAATGTTGCTTGTTTCTGTTTTGTCAGCTGCGAAAGCGCTAATACTCATTGCTGATACTGCTATAACAGCAGCGATGCCCATAGTTATTATTTTCTTAAAATTAAATTTTTTCATTTTATTCTCTTCCTTTCATTGTTTACAGTTTTTTTATCTATGCAAACAACTTCGTATTTTCATCTGTATATCATTTAATCCTCCTTTCGTAAGTGATTTAAAGTTCTACCCCCTTCCTTGCCGAAACATTGCAGACGAAAAATCACGCAATTGTTTACGGCGAAATTATTTAATATGATACTTCATTGCTGTATTTTACTATTGTTTCGGCTGTGCCGCCTGCGCCGTTATAGGCTTTGTGGGTAGTTTTCAGACGGTATCTGTATCCGCTGCTGACGGAGTGCGTCCTTGACATTTCCGTTCTTGTGCTGCCTGTAGACGACCACGTTTTTATGGTTGTCCAGCCGCCATCGTATTTTTGCAGCTCCATTGTAAGTCCTGATGAATAGCCGCTTGGCACTGTTGTTTTTCCGTTGCAGTTCATAGTGTTTCCCGAACGCCAAAGTGTGTTAATGGCATTTGTGATTACAATATTCTGAATAGATACTGAATCGTCAATTCTTGCTGCCTCGGCGCGTCCGCTAAAACCTGTGGTTACTGCCGCGCAGGCTGTGACAGTTATAACTGCCGCCGCGCATATTGCTTTTGTGAATTTTGTGTTCATTACAGAACACCTCCTTTGTTATTGTTTTGCATATATTAAAACGAATAACAAAGGCAAAATTAGCCTGATTTTTTAAAAAAATTTTATATTTGTGAAAATTCCATAAATACAAGCTCTTAATATCTTATGTTTTCGGCTATTTTTATTATATCCTCCTTAGAGATATTACCGCAAAGTACATATGCAGTATCATCATCGCTCCAAACCAGAATATTTACTCTTGGTTTTGTCAGATATATGGCGTCATTGTTTTGAATTTTTAAATTTTCAATTTCCATATCTTCTGTATCTACATTAAATCCAGCTGTTTCAATATTGTTTGCATCTAAGGTGAAATATTGATTATTGTTTTGAAATGTGTATCCGACACCTACTTCGTGAGAAGATTCGGTCATTTTAAAGCCATCGGGAATATAGCTGATATGTATATAATCATCTGCATAATAGTTTGTTTTATCGCCGATAAAATCAATATCCGAGTTCGGCGCGTCAGGCTCATACAGAAGTCTGAGAAAACGCGTACGCAGTGCGTCTACCTTAACAACTCCGACGGCAGTTACCGCAACGCAGCAGACAATCAATATACAAGCGCACCGTTTTGTATATTTAATAAGCTTTTTATTAATACGCTTACGGCGTTCAAGGCGGAATAATTTTTCTACTTTTCTTTCGTGTTCTTCGGAAAATACGATTTCTTCTTTCGGCTCCTCCAATTGTCCGCCGAGCCTTTTGTCGGCTCTTTTTGCCGCTTCCTTCAACATTTCTTCAAAGGCTTTTTCGAAAATATCGTCATTATTCCCATTCATTTCTATCCCTCCTTTGCAGCTCTGTGATTATCAGCTCTTTCGCGCGTTTCATACGTTTATATGCCGCGTTTTCGCTGATATTTAATAATTCAGCGATTTTTTTATTTGTATATCCCTTTGAATAGCTCAAAAGAAAAACATCTCGGTATTTCGGGTTCAAATTCATTATAATATTTTCTATTTCGTGTACGCTCTCTCTGGATAATACAATTGACAAAGGATTTAAGTCCTTTTTGCTGTCTTGAAGAATATCATCTTCCGTTTCATATGTATTAAGTGACTGAATCTTTTTTCTTTTTCTGTATATATCCATTGCAGTATATTTGCATACAACAGATAAAAAATTCCGTGTCTGAGGACTGTTTATATCATCAATTCCGTCCATATGGTTAATAACTTTTTCCATTGTATCGTGTACAGCGTCTTCCGCAAGCTGTCCGTCCTCCAAAATCTGATATGCAATATGTTTCATCAATTTACGGTATTTTTTGTACAGCTTTTCAGCGGTTGATATTGCCATTAAACACTCCTCCTTGTTGCCTTGTATATTCATTTTATCATATACAGTCGAATATTGTCAATATTTACCGTTTAGCCGTTAGGATACAAGAGTTTTTTAATACGCTGTTTTAATGTCAGGTACGCAAGCTTTATGCGTGAGGTGTTTTTTGCGGCAGTGCGGCAGGCACGGGAGTTTATAATCTCGGTAAACCGCTGAGCCATAAGATAGTAAATCCTCTTTTTATAATGATTTATACTGTCGTTAAAATCGTCGTCCGAAGTGATATAGTCGTTTACGTCAAACAGTATGACATTCTTTAAGTCACCCATTTCCACGCGTACCGCCGCATTGATTTTTTTATGGTCGTTATGGCGGTCATTCCACGCAGGGAGTGTGTTGCGTGTGTATTCGCGCTCACAGCCAAGCATTATAACAAGCAGTGTGTCAGGTTGTATATGATCATATATAAAATGAAGGTTTTTCGCGGTTTCTTCGGGCGTCAGCCGCCCGAGAAACTCATACTCGTCAGCAATCTTTTGCAAGTCATCTTTTTTAAAAGTATAATTTGCCGTGTAAACCTTCTTATTAAGATATTTGTCCCACATACTCTTGTCAGTCAGCGGATAGAGGTATTCGCCGAATGCAAATATTTGTCCGCCGTCTTTTTTGCGGTAAAGACCGAGATTCGCGTCGGTAAGAATACTGATAAAGATTATACCGTATTTGTTGGTATAAATACTGTCGGGGAACATTGCGTTGTCACATATCGGAAGTGTACAAAGAGCGCGTTTCTGCGCGTCCGTGATTGAGTATGATTCGACAATTTGCGAGGTGTGATTCATACCCTCAATCGTAACGCCTTCGGACTGACTTTCACGGCTCACATATGTAAATTCACAATCGAACATATCTTCATTTTTTATAAATGAGAATATCTGATTGAGGTCGCAGGGTCCTTTTATAAGAACCTTGAAATCTGTGTTTTCAATATCGCTGAAATCATTTTTATTCTGCGCTGTATCACGGTTTATCCAATTTACGGACGGTTCATCTTTACCGACTGACGCGGAAACTTCACCGACTGTAACAAGCTCAGGAAAACCGATTTGTTCATAAACATACTGTTCTATTCCCATTCCGAGTGTACGGCAGGAAAAAAGAAAATGAATGAGCGTGCCGTCTTTGCAGGCGAAAAATCCGACAATGCCGTAATCACCGTATTTATCAGAGGCGGTTACATAGCCCGACGTTATCTGAGGGTCATTTAAAAGCGCGAGAAGTTCGTCGCGTGAAGAACGCAGTTTGGTGTAGTTTAACTGATTTGAACGCATTATTAGTTCGTATATTCTGTCAAGTTCGTTTAGACAGTCTGTATGTATATTAACGTGTATACCGCTCTGATACAGAAATTCCTCATTTGAGGATACCTTTTGTTTTTCGCTGTGTTTGTGTTCAAGCAGTTTGTAGCGGTTAAGACGTTCAAGCCCTTTGTCAGAAACGGTAAGCGCATTGACAGCGTCGTAAAGCTCTCCGATTTGGTCAGGGAGCATTGTCATTATTTCAGGACAATAATATTTTGCCTCTTCCAGATTGGAACGGTTATCGTCTATAAAAAGTGTGTTTGCAGGACGTAAATTCATATCCTTCAGCATTTGTTTTATTCGCTGTCCTTTGGGCTGCCAGTTGATTGAATTGAAAACAAAATAGTCTGCAATACCCAATTCACGAAGTTTGTTTATACACGGCTCTTCCTCATTTTTAGAGCAGATTGAATTTATAATTCCTTTTTTGGACGACATTAAAACAAGGTCGTAAGCCTGCGGAGCAGGTACGACCTTTTGTTCTGAAATAGTACCAATCCAGAAGGTTTCGTCAAGGTCCCATATAATCAATTTAATTTTTGATATGTCCACGACAATTCCCTCCCTTGGATTATCTTAAAATAATATCCTCTCTTGCAGGTCCGTTCGATACAATTGTAATCGGTACTTCAAGTTCTTTTTCAACGAACTCAATATATTTTCTGCAATTTTCGGGTAAGTCTTCATATTTTTTGATACCGCGTATATCGGTTTTCCAGCCGGGCAGAACTTTTAAGACAGGTTTTGCTTTTTCAAGCTTGTTGGTGGTAGGGAAGTCCTTTATAACTTCACCGTCAACCTCGTAGCCGACGCATACGGGTATTTCATCAAGATAACCTAACACGTCAAGTACAGTAAACGCAACTTGTGTTGTGCCCTGTACACGACAGCCATAGCGTGACGCTACGCAGTCAAACCAACCCATACGGCGCGGTCTGCCTGTAGTTGCACCGAATTCACCGCCGTCACCGCCGCGTTTTCTTAATTCGTCTGCCTCGTCACCGAATATCTCGGAAACAAACGCGCCTGCTCCGACTGCCGATGAATATGCTTTAACAACTGTGATGATTTCTTTTATTTCATAAGGCGGTATGCCTGCTCCGACTGCACCGTAGCCCGCAAGCGTAGAGGACGATGTAGTCATCGGATAAATACCGAAGTCGGGGTCTTTTAAAGAACCGAGCTGTCCTTCTAAAAGAATGTTCTTACCGCTTTTGACAGCCTCGTGCATAAACGCTACAGAATCTATAACATACGGTTTAATCATTTTACCGTATTCCTTTAATGTTTTATATAATTCGTCTGCGTTAAGGAGCGGTTTATGATAGATATGTTCAAGCATAAGGTTTTTAACCTCAAGCACATTTTTTATCTTCTCCATTAACGCGTCTTCTTCAAAAAGCTCCCAGACCTGAAATCCGATTTTTGAAAACTTATCAGAGAAGAATGGCGCAATGCCTGATTTTGTTGAACCGAATTGTCTGTCGGAAAGACGTTCTTCTTCGTACTGGTCGAAAAGCTTATGATAAGGCATAAGCACCTGTGTTCTTTCAGAAACTACAATGTTTGGCTTGGGAACACCGCGCGACACGACTTCGTCAATTTCCTTTATCAGTTCGGGAATATCGAGCGCAACGCCGTTGCCTATCATATTTGTTACATTCTGATTGAATGAACCTGACGGAAGAAGATGTAAAGCAAATTTTCCGTATTCGTTTATGATAGTATGACCTGCGTTGGCGCCGCCCTGAAAGCGGATAACGATGTCACTGTCTGCGGCAAGCATATCAGTAATTTTACCTTTACCCTCGTCGCCCCAATTTGCACCTACTATAGCCTTAACCATTTATTTTTCCTCCTATATTTATACGTTAATTTCAACTTCTATACCGAGCAAGTCTTTATTTCTTTCAAGTATCGGATAAACGCAGTCATTAAGGAAATCCTCCACTTGCTGCGGTGCGCGTCCGACATAATTTTCGGGTTTCATAACCGCATTGATTTCATCGAGTGTAAGACCGAAAGCTGGGTCATTTGCAATAAGCTCGGCAAGATTATTTTCCTTGCCCTCAACCTTAACAGTTTTACCTGCCTCCATTGAATATACACGGATTTTCTCGTGCAGGTCCTGTCTGTCACCGCCTTTTTTAACTGCGTCCATCATTATGTTCTCAGTAGCCATAAACGGTATCTCGCGCATAAACTGCTGGTGGATTACTTTATCGTAAACTACAAGACCGTCAACGACATTGATATAAAGGCTCAAAATTGCGTCAACCGCAAGGAATGCCTCAGGTACGGAAATACGCTTGTTTGCGCTGTCGTCGAGCGTTCTTTCAAACCACTGTGTTGAGGCTGTGATTGCAGGATTGAGCGCGTCAACTATTACGTATCTTGCGAGTGAACCTATTCTCTCAGAACGCATTGGATTACGTTTATAAGCCATTGCGGACGAGCCAATCTGTGATTTTTCAAACGGCTCTTCAATTTGCTTTAAATGCTGTAAAAGACGTATGTCGTTTGAGAATTTATAAGCGCTCTGCGCGATAAGGCTCAGTACGTTCAGTATTTGTGAATCAAGCTTTCGCGGATATGTTTGTCCGCTTACGGGGAAGGAGTTTTCATAGCCCATTTTTGCCGCAATCTTTCTGTCAAGCTCCTTGCATTTTTCGTGGTCGCCGCTGAAAAGCTCCATAAAGCTTGCCTGTGTACCTGTAGTACCTTTACAGCCTAACAGCTTTGCTTTTGAAAGCTGATATTCAACATCTTCCAAATCCATCAGCAGGTCTTCAAGCCATAATGAGGCGCGCTTACCGACAGTGGTCGGCTGTGCCGGCTGAAAGTGTGTGAAAGCGAGCGTCGGTAAATCTTTATTTGCTTTTGCAAATTTAGCAAGCTCACCGATAAGGCATACAAGTTTTTTCTTTACAAGCTGTAAAGCCTCAGTCATTATTATTATATCGGTATTGTCGCCGACATAACAGCTTGTAGCGCCGAGGTGAATAATAGGTTTTGCGTCGGGGCACTGCACACCGTAGGCGTGAACGTGAGCCATTACATCGTGACGTACCTTCTTTTCCTGTTCGCGCGCAACATCATAATTTATGTCGTATATATGTTCCTTCATTTGAGCGATTTGCTCGTCGGTTATTTGAAGTCCGAGTTCCTGCTCGCTTTCTGCAAGCGCTATCCACAATTTACGCCAAGTTGAGAATTTTTTGTCGGGCGAAAAGATGTATTGCATTTCCTTTGACGCATAGCGTGAATTTAACGGACTTTCGTAAGTATCAGTAGCCATATTTATTCCTTTCTTTTTACAGACCTAATCTCTTGAATACCTCGGCATATGCCTCCTCGACATTGCCCATATCTCTGCGGAAACGGTCTTTGTCAAGCTTTTCGTGTGTATCAGCGTCCCATAAACGGCAGGTATCAGGTGAAATTTCATCTGCAAGTATAATCTGACCGTCAGGAGTTCTGCCGAATTCAATCTTGAAGTCAACAAGTTCAATATTTACACTTTCAAAATATGCCTTGAGAACATCATTTACTTTAAATGTAAGGTCTGCAATTGTGTCAAGGTCTTCTTTTGTTGCGGCGCCGATTGCGATAATCTGATAATCGTTAATCATCGGGTCGCCCAAATCGTCGTCCTTTAAGCAGTATTCAAGAGTTGTGCAGTTAAGCTTTTTACCCTCTTCAACACCGAAACGTTTTGAAAAGCTGCCTGCCGCGATATTTCTTATAATAACTTCAAGAGGCACGATTTCCACTCTTTTGACAACGGTTTCTCTATCTGAGATTTCCTCGACAAAATGAGTCGGGATACCGTTTTTCTCCATTATCTGCATAAGGAAGTTAGACATCTTGTTGTTAACAACGCCTTTGCCTGAAATCTGACCTTTTTTCAGACCGTTAAATGCTGTGGCGTCGTCCTTGTAATCAACGATATACAGGTTTTCATTATCAGTCTTAAAAACCTTCTTTGCCTTGCCTTCATAAAGTTGTTCTAATTTTTTCATAGTAATCACCATAGCCTTTCTGTTAAAGCACATTTTTACATATTGTATTATATTATAAAATGACAATAAAATCAAGTCGCAGATTGAAAAAATCCACCCTTTCGGGTGGATTTTCAAATTACTGATAAATTACTATCAATTTAGCGTTGCCCTTTGACGAACAAACAAGAATTTTTGAACAATTTATACCGTAGTTTTTAGCGTCCTTAAAATCATTAATTGTAAGAGGTGTGGTTGTATCCTGAACAAATTTACTGATTTCATCACCGCTGTCGTTCATACGAACAATCTTTGTTGAGGACTGAATGTTGATTTCCTCATAATCGCTGTCGTCAAGATCTTCGTTTGAGTCGAAACCGTTCTTTGTAACGTATAGTTTCTTATCGTCGAGAAGTACCTGACTTACGTTATACATACAAGCTCTTGAATACGGTACCGAACCCAGTGAGGTGCTGTTGTATATTTCGTCCTCGTCAGTTCCTGCCTTTTTAAATCTGTAATCAAATTTGTATGACTGATAGTTATTGTCCTCTGAAGGAGTCTGCTCTTCCTGCCAGTTGAACTTCTTGCCGTCGTATGTTTTACCGTCAAGAATTTCTTCAATATCTGCATAACGTATATTGTTTATACGCTCCTGAGCGAACTGGTCGCTGTCGTAAGAGAACTGAATAACGTCGCCTACCTGAACATCGCGGAATTCTTTATCATCAAATGTTTTCCATACTTTTGCCGCGCTTGCTGTGCCTGCGAATAATTCAAGCTGATGTATGCTCTTGTCGGTTTCGTCATCATAGGTTGTCTCGGGAAGCTTTGCGACTACCGAGAAGTCAGTGTCTTTCTTAACCTTTGTCAGTGTACCGTCACTGCCGTACAGGATAACAAGTCCTGCTACTTTTGATGAATTGATGTCATATGCCTCAACGTAGTATGAATCACCTGAAGAGAATGCGCCTGATGGTGTCTTCTTTGCATACTTATCTCTCTGACTTCTGTCTGCCGGAGGACATAATACGATAGTTGATGAATTTACTGTGAACGCTGTTTTATTGTCAAGTACAAAACCGTTTGAAGAATATCTGTACTGGTCAAGCTCTTTACAGCGTACAAGCTTTTCGTTATCTTCGTTTTGAGATTGCAGCTCGTCAGCCTCCATTGTTACGATTTCCGTAATTGTACCGTTCTTTATTGTGATACGGGCAGGCTGTGAATACGGTGTAATATTAACTGTTTTGTTTGCTCCGTATATTTTTGATGCAAGGTCTTCATCAGGATTTGCATATGATGAACTTGCCTCAAGTTTATCAAGGACAAGCTCACTGTTTATAGTAGAACCGTTGAACTTAACCTTGTCCTTTACAGGGTATGAAGATACATTACCTGATGTGCTTGTTGAATATACTGAAAGGTATGCTTTTCCGTCCTCATTCTCTGCGAGGTATGCGTTTGCAATATAAGCGTAAGGCGCTACTGCTGTCTGCTCAACTGTTGCAAATACTGCTGTGCCGAGAGCGTCAAGGTAGAATGTACCTGAAACACCTGACTTAAGATCTTTGCCGTGCTTATCCTTTACATATGAAACACATTTCGGACTTACTTCATAGCTCGTTCCGCCGATATTCATTGTTTTGCCGTCAGAACTCATTGACGATATGCTGCCCTTTACATTCTTATTTGAAACAAGAAGTGTAAGTACAGACTGGTCTAAGCTCTCTGCGTACAGAATTACATCGTTTGCGGCAATAGAAGTTGCGGGAATTTCTTCACCGTTCTTTGTTATTGTATATGTATAGTTTGCCGCCTGCGGGTCAAGCAACAGTGAGTTACCTGTTACAAGCTTGTCTGTAACGCGGTAGTCTGATGTTGACGGCGCAGCGTAAGCTACCATTGTCTGATAGTCGAAAATCTGAATCATATTGATTGCGCTGTTATTTGAGCTGTCTGTCAGCTTTACCGTTCCGTAGATTGAATAATCTGTGTCAGGATTCAGCCACAATTCAAGCGCTCTGTCACGTGAAACATTTTCGATAGTGTTGTTTGCCTTGTTTTTAACAGGTACGCTGTCTTTTTCGTCAACAAGCTTACCGTTATATCTTACTGTGAAATCCTCTTCCTTAAACTTCAGGGTTTTAGCCTTTGAGCTGTTGTCCTCGAAGTATTTAAGAGTGTTGTTTGAATAGCTGTCGATTTCGTCGTATCTCAGCTCGTATGCCGTGTTCTTTGTTGTTTCGTCATCAATGATAACAAGCATTCTCTGGTCTTTAGACGTCGGTTGTCTGTAGTAAACAGTAATTGTGTTGCCGAGGTATTTCTTTATATCTGAAACATTCTCCGTCATTGAAGTATATGTAATAACATACTCTTCACCCGAGCTTGACTTAATATCCATTTCACCTTCAAGAAGGTTATGAGTACAATCTGCCGTAACAGTATCCTCTACACCAACAAGAGTACCCTTCAATTCCTTAACTTTAAGATAATCATTAAGAAGTGTTTTTTCAGTCTTTACCCACGAATAACCGTTGCTCTCGTACATTTCAACTTCAAGAGCGTTATAAAGTGTCTGCGCTACAATGCCGCGCGGCGCGTTGTCTTTATATGTTACGCCCGATACGTTCTTGTCAAGTCCGAGCTCGCTTGCCTGCTGGATATAACCTGTAGGCCAGCCGCCGCGGTTCTGAGCAAGTGAATCGTAGCCAAGTGTACAGTCAATCATCTTTAGAGCCTGTTCATATGTAACAGGTTCATCGGGTCTGAAAGTACCGTCCTCAAAACCTGCGATAATGCCAAGATTATAGCCTGTCTGTATGTAGTTCTTTGCCCAGTGCTCTGAGCTGTCAGCAAATGTGTAGTTTGAATATGACTGGTCCTGAAGGTTGAGCATATTTACAACAAGTGTTGAAAACTCTGCACGAGTAACAGAATTATCAGGTTTGAATGTACCGTCTTCAAAACCGTTTATAACAGACAGCTTGGAAAGCGTTGTTATAGCTTTTCTGTAGGGATTGTTATCCGCCACATCATTAAATGCCGCAAAAGTCACTGTCTGACACGAAATTCCTGTCATTACAGCAACTGCCGCAAGCATTGCCGTTAATTTTTTCATAATAATATCACCTTATCCTCTCTAAAGCATAAATAAATATATTTCTATTTTATTACTTTTTTCTATATAAGTCAATTACAGAATGTTGACATTTTCATATAATATTGACATTTTACTCATATTTATGAACATTTTAATAATAATAAATTAAATTGTTGAAAAAATCCTTTTAAAGTGATACAATGTAGCTTGATTAAGCGTAAGGAGGATACGCATAGAATGAATAACAATAAAAAGAACCGTTCGCCGTTCAGAAGTCCGCTGCTGATATTCCTTGTGATTTCTGTGGTTGCGACAGTAATACTTAATGTGGTAATGATGTCTTTTCAGACGACGAAGAAACAGGAAATTTCATATAGTGATTTTCTGACAATGCTCAATGAGGATAAAATAGATGAAGTAATCCTGCAAAGAGAGCAGATTACCATTTACGAGAAATACGAAGAGGGGGATATGGAGGCAAGTCCGGAAGTTACCGCGCTTATGAAAATGATGGGCGTAGACCCTCAGACAGTAATAGAGCGCGCGAAAAAGAACAGCCGAAACGTATATTATACGGGATACATTTCAGATTTAAGGCTTTTGGAAATGCTCGACGAAAAAGGTGTGAAATATTCCACGCCGATACAGCACCAGAGCCCCATACTTGATTTTTTCCTGACCTGGATACTGCCTTTGGGAGTGATATATCTCCTGTTTTTCCTGCTTACGCGCTCAATGTCCAAGAAAATGGGCGGCGGAGGCGGAATAATGGGTATCGGACAGTCAAATGCCAAAATGTACAGCGTAGAAAATTCGACCGGTATCACTTTTGCTGATGTTGCAGGTCAGGAGGAGGCAAAGGAATCCCTTGCTGAAATTGTTGATTATCTGCACAACCCGTCAAAGTATAAGGCGATAGGCGCCAAACAGCCAAAAGGCGCGCTGCTTGTGGGACCGCCGGGTACAGGTAAAACGCTGTTGGCAAAGGCTGTGGCAGGTGAAGCGAAGGTTCCGTTCTTTTCGCTTTCAGGTTCGGAATTTGTAGAGATGTTTGTCGGTGTCGGCGCGTCGAGAGTCAGGGATTTGTTTAAACAGGCGGCGGCAAAGGCTCCATGTATTGTGTTTATAGATGAAATTGACGCGATAGGTAAGTCGCGCGATAACCAGCTCAATTCCAACGATGAGCGTGAACAGACATTAAATCAGCTTTTATCTGAAATGGACGGCTTTGATTCGTCAAAGGGACTTGTTATTCTTGCGGCGACAAACCGACCCGAAGTGCTTGACAAAGCGCTTTTGCGTCCGGGACGTTTCGACAGGCGTATTATAGTTGAAAAGCCCGATTTAAAGGGACGTGAAGATATACTTAAAGTACACATTAAAAATGTTAAAACGGAACCTGATATTAACTTGCACGAAATGGCGCTTGCAACAAGCGGCGCGGCAGGAGCGGATTTAGCGAATATGGTAAATGAGGCGGCGCTGAGGGCAGTACGTTGCGGCAGAAAAACCGTTACGCAGGACGACCTGATGGAGGCGGTTGAAGTCATAATAGCAGGTAAGGAAAAGAAGGACAGAATTTTGTCCAAAGAGGAAAAACGCATTGTTTCATTCCACGAAGTGGGTCACGCGCTTGCGACTGCCGTGCAAAAGCACACCCAGCCCGTACACAAAATCACTATCGTGCCCAGAACAATGGGTTCACTCGGATATACAATGCAAATGCCCGAGGAGGAGGAAAAATATCTGATGTCCAAGGACGAAATCCTTGACCAGATTACTGTGTTCCTTGCAGGACGCGCGGCGGAGGAATTGGTGTTTAACACGAAAACAACAGGCGCGGCAAACGATATTGAACGCGCGACAGAGCTTGTAAGAAATATGATAACGCAGTACGGAATGTCAGATAAATTCGGTATGGCGGCGCTTGAAAGCGTACAGAATAAGTACCTTGACGGCAGAAGTGTTTCGAATTGTTCAGATGAAACAAAGACCGAGGTTGACAGAGAAATTGTACGCGTGCTGAAAGAATGCTACGATAAGGCAATGAATATTTTAAAGGAAAATCGTGACGCGCTTGATGAAATAGCGGAATTTCTTATAAGTAAGGAAACTATCAGCGGCGAGCAGTTTATGGAGATATTTGACCGCGTTAAGCAGCAGCGCGAAGCTGCTGAGGAAACAGCAGAATAAACGGTAAATTAAACAGGGTTGACTGTGGTCAACCCTGTTTTTACGTCAAGCATTATTTATAATGCTGAACCGACATAAGCGGTTTCATATTTTTATCCCATACATATACCGATATATCATAATCCATATAGCTGAAATCAGCCGTCATACCGTTAATTTCAGGTATTACAAGCCGTTTTAAAGTTCCGTTTTCAAAATATGCTGCCATCATCTGTATATCGCCCTCGTCAGGCGGTGTTGTTTTTTCAAATATAAGCCTTGCCGATACCGTATCGCCTGTACGTTCAAATTCTACGCGGTCTGTTGGCTCGGGCGTCGGTGTTGCGGTTGGGGTCGCTGTTGGTGTGGGCGTTACTGTCGGCTCATAATGCTTCGTCGCTTTTACAAGCTCGTCGTTTTGGCGGTTGATAATTATTTTCTCCCAGTCCTCCTGCGTTCCGTTGTAGTACACGTCTGTCAGCCTGTTACAGTAGTAGAACGCGGTATTTTTGACTTCCTTAACTCTGTTTCCGATTGTAACCGACGCTAAATTTAAACAAAAACAAAATGCGCTGCTGTCTATCTCCTCTACGCCGTCGCCTATAACGGCGGAGGTCATAGCGGTACATGTGCCAAATGCGCCACTGCCTATTTTCTTAACGCTGTCGGGAATTACAATGCTTGTTATACCGCAAGAAGAAAAAGCACGCTCGCCTATTTCGGTAACACTGTCGGGGATTGTTACATCAGTTAGATTTGTACACTTATTAAATGTATTTCTGCCGATTTTCCTTACACCGTCCGGAATTATGTATGACGTATCGGCTTTGTTCTTCGGATACCAGACAAGCTCGGTTTTGTCGCGGCTCAGCACAATGCCGTTCTCCGACATATATACAGTGTTCTCCGCGTCAACATTTATTTCCGTAAGCTCACAGCCATAGAACACTCCCTCGCCCATTTTCGTAACGCCCTTTGGAATAGTTGCATTGGTCAGACCGCTGTCCGCAAACGCATCGTCGCATATCACCTGCACGCTGTCGGGGATTGCAACCCCCGTCAAACTCTTGCAATACTCAAACGCGCTGTGGCTTATCAATCTTGTGCCGTTTTTAATCTCATATTCTCCTGATATTTCGTTGTTTACTGAAATCAAACAATCGCCTATATACAGCACGCCGCCGTCCCAGTTTGCTTCGTCACTTTCGTATGCGGTATAACCGAACGCATTATAGCCTATTTCCTCAACGCCGCTTCCGATAGTTATATCCGCTAAATTCTCACAGAGTGCAAACGCGCAAAGACCGATTGATTTAATTCTGTCAGGAATTACAATGCTTGTCAGATTATTATTCATTTCAAACGCTTCATCACCGATGCTTGTAATGCTTTCGGGGAATGTATATGCCGCATCGCTTCTGCCCGACGGATATTGAATAAGCTCCGTTTTTTCCTTGTTGCACAATACTCCGTCAATTGACGTATAATAAGGATTTTCCTCGTCAACATTTATTTCTGTAAGAGCGTCACACGCACAAAAGGGAACGTTGCCAAGCCTTGCGTTCTTCGGAATGGTGACGCTTGTTAATGCGGTACAGTGCATAAACGTCCCGTTGCCTATAAATGTAAGGCTATCGGGAAACGTAACGCTTCTTAGACTTTCCATACTTCCAAAGGTTTCATCGCCCTCAATACCTGTTATGCCCTCTCCCAGTATAACTTGCGTAATTGAGCTTTTGCTTTCTGCCCACGGCAGAGGGTCGTCCTCATTATAATAGTACGATATTACTCCCGTGCCGTTTACGGTAAGAACGCCGTCGTCGTCAAGCGTCCATGTCATAGTGTCGTGATAAGTACCGTTCGTTTCCGCGCATATCGTGACAGGCATAAGCGTCAGAAGCATCGCCACTGTCACAAGCATACACATAAACCGTCTTTTCATTGTCGGCGGACAATATCCGCCCCTGCTGTTGTTTCTCATTTTTTCTACCTCCGTTTGTAATTTGATAAATTTATTGTGGTGACAAGCACACTAAAAAAAGTGCGCCGCCTGAGCAGCGCACTAAAAATGCGCCACTCGGACTTGTCACCACAACGAATCCAAAATTTTCCAACACCACGAATACTGTATGCAAAAATAGAGTGTAGCATTTTTATCATTATTGAAAAAAATGCACACAAATATTCGGGAATATTAAATTTTGAATTCATTGTGGTAAAAACTATTATATCATAATATATCCTCCAATGCAAACAAAAAAATACTTGACTTTTGGTAAATGCTGATATATAATATTATAGTTCCGCAATTGCGGACAATCCTTGCCCATAACATAGGGTTGTGGGACTAAAGTCCATAAGGAGGTGCAGAAAATGGCTGAAAAAATTCTAAACAGCTATGAAACGATTTTTATCATTGACGCAACACTTGATGAGGAAAATGTAACTGCTCTTAAGGATAAGTTCGTATCACTTATCGAAAAGAACGGTGAATTGGAATCAGTTGACGAGTGGGGCAAGAGAAGACTTGCTTACGAAATTGATGATAGAACAGAGGGTTTCTACTATCTTGTAAACTTTAAGGCTGATACTTCATTCCCGAAGGAGCTTGAAAGACAGTACAAGATTACAGACGGAATTCTTAGAACTATCGTTATCAGAAAAGACGAAGAATAGTCTTTTCGCAAATGAGAAAGCGGTGTAAGCAATGAACAAAGTAATTTTGATGGGACGTCTTACTCGTGACGTCGAGATTCGTCAGACTCCGAACGGTGTTTCACTGGCAAGATTTACTATTGCCGTAAACAGACGTTTCGCAGGTAAGGACGCTCAGCAGCAGGCTGATTTTATCAATTGTGTGGCTTGGCGTCAGACAGGTGAGTTTCTGGCAAGATATTTCCGTAAGGGAAGTATGGTTGCTGTAGTCGGAAGTCTGCAATCAAGAAGCTGGGACGGTCAGGACGGTAAAAGACAGTATTCAACAGAAGTTAGTGTTGATGAAGTATATTTTACGGGTTCAAGGGCTGAAACCGGCGGTCAGGGCGGATTTCAGGATTCCGGTTTTAATCAGGACAACGGATTCAATCAGGGATTTAATCAGGGCGGTTTCAGCGCTCCTCAGCCTCCGGCAGGAGGAAATGAGCCGAATTTCGGTGATGATTTTGATATGGACGGTTTTTCTGATTTGGACGGAAGTGAAGATGATTTACCGTTCTAATACAATGATAAAGATTGGAGGAAAATATAATGGCTGAAAGAAATGACAGACCGCAGAGAGCAAGAAGACCTAAGAAAAAGGTTTGTATGTTCTGTGTAGATAAAGTTGAGCATATCGACTACAAAGATACTGCTAAGCTTAGAAGATACGTTACAGAAAGAGGAAAGATTGTTCCAAGACGTATCAGCGGTAACTGTGCTAAACATCAAAGACAGCTTACAACAGCTATTAAGCGTGCAAGAATTATCGCGCTTTTGCCGTTCGTAGCTGAATAATTTAAGAATTAAAATGCCGAGGTCAAAGACCTCGGTTTTTTTATCTTATATGTTCTGTAATAAAGTTTATGTTTTCTGCAATAGTTTTTGTTCCGTCAATTCTTATAACGGGACAGTTTAAAGATTTCGTCCATTCCTCGACAGAGTTTTCTGCTCTGGATTTAACCAAATCAAAGAAATGTTTTTCCTGCTCATATAAATCTCCTCCTGATAACATTCTGCTGCCGAATTTCGCAAAAGAACGATTTTTAACACGCTGTATACGAATATCTTTTGGAACTTCAATTAATACGGCATATTGCCAGAAGGGATAGAATATTTCTCCGTAATCTCCTTTTACAGAAGCAAAAACAAAGTTTTCGTGTGATTCTATTTCATTTAAAAGGAGTTCTTCAACTTCTTTTCTGGTACGTGGAGAGGCATAGAGATAATTGGGGTCTGTTTTTGGAAAATACAGGTCTTCATTATCTATAAAATGAAAATTCAGCTTTTCCGCAAGGGCTTTTCCAAGTGTGCTTTTCCCTGCACCGTTTAAGCCGCATATAATAATTCCTGTTCCCATAAAATCTCCTCTTTTATTCAACAATCACGACTTTAACATCTTTTTTGGCAAGTTCTTCCGTCCATTCTTCGGTTAAAGCTGCGTCAGTGATAAGACAGTCAATTTCGTTTAGCTCTGAAATACGCGGTACTCCAAGTCTGCCGATTTTATTCTTGTCGCATAAGAATACAGCCGATTCACTGCAAGAAAGCATTGCTTTTTTGATTTCTGCCTCGCCTTCACTTGAATCTACCAGTCCGCGTCCGAGAGAAACGCCGCGGCAGGAAAAGAAACATTTATTAGCATAATAATTTTCACGTATGGTTTTTTCTGCCACTCTGCCGACAAACGACATATTTCTCGGTGTAAGCTGACCACCCACACATACGACGTGAATATGGTCGCAGTCCGACAGTTCATCTATGATTTTTTCGGCATTGGTTATAACAGTTATACCGCGTTTATCCTTTATATACCGTGCAAGGTGCCACGCGGAAGTGCTGGCGTCAAGAAAAATTGTTTCACCGTCACGGATAAGCCCTGCAGCATATCTGCCTATGCTTTGTTTGCCCTCATAATTGACAGTATCGCGTTCGGTTATTGCAAGCTCAGGTTCACTGTTGTCGGCGCGCGTTGCTCCGCCGTATGTACGGACAAGTATACCTTGTTTTTCAAGCTTTTCAAGGTCGGCGCGGATTGTTTCGGTAGTGACGTCGAAAAGTTTTGCAAGCTCTACGACAAGCACACTTCCGTCTTTATTTATTATCTGTTCTATTTTATTTCTGCGTTCAACTGCCAGCATATTAATTATCCTTTCGTTTCATTCAAGTAATCTTATTCTATCATACGCAGGAAACTTTTTCAACACTGAATATTACATCAGTTTATGACCGTGTGGAAAAATCCTTAAAATTTTCTAAAAAACACTTGCAAACGCTTTATAAATATGGTATAATACCAATTGTAGAAGGAATATTCACTGATACATACATTGAAATTACATTCTACCCTTTTATCCTATAAATAGCAACGAAAAAAGCATTGTCGGCTCGCATAGACAATGCTTTTTTTGTCGTATATATAAAAAATATTTCTTTGGGATATAATAATTGCTGAAATAAAAATAGAAAGGGAATGTTAATATGTCAGGAGTAATTTTTTCTATAATTGCAGGCGCGGCAATGAGTGTACAGGGTGTAATGAATACGCGTTTGTCTGATAAAATAGGATTGTATGAATCAAATGTCATTGTGCAGGGTATTGCTTTCGTATTATCGCTTGTCGCATTGTGGATTTTGGGTAAGGGTAATTTCAGAGAAATCGGCGGTGTAAATAAGATGTATCTGTTGGGCGGCGTACTGGGCATTATAATTACAATTACAGTAATGCTCGGTATCGGTAAGCTGAGCCCCACAGTCGCTATATCAATAATATTGATTGCACAGTTATTTGTTGCGGCTCTGATTGACGCATTCGGCTGGATGGACAGTGAGCAGGTTGCATTTGGCTGGAACAAGTACGTCGGTATGGTTCTTATGATTGGTGGTGTGTTGTTGTTTAAATGGCGGTAATATGCCGTATATCGTGTCCTTTAATATGAATTTATTGTTGCAAATTGTCAGCAGATATGGTATACTTACCTTATTCTATTAAGTAAGAGGGCGCGTACATAATGCTGCATATCATAAAACATTTTTTGACTATAACAAAACATAGACATAAGGTAATTTACCATTGCTTTAAGTGCGGTATACTGTGGCAGGGCTTACGCCACGATTTGTCAAAATACAGTATGACGGAATTTATTCCGGGCGCAAGGTATTATCTCGGCGACAGAAGCCCGACGGAGGCAGAGCGCAGAACAATCGGATATTCTGCGGCTTGGCTGCACCACAAGGGCAGAAATAAGCACCATTTTGAATACTGGGAAGATTATAATGTTGTTACACGCCGTACAGAGCCTGTCGAAATGCCGCTTAAATACGTCAAGGAGATGTTTTGCGACCGTGTTGCGGCAGGTAAGGTGTATCTCGGAGATAAATATACAAATGATAATCCGATTGGTTATTTTGTAAACGGAAATGCAAAAAACATTATGCACCCTAACACGGCACGGCTGCTTGAAAGCTGGCTTTTAATGCTTCAGCGCGAGGGCGAGAAGAAAACCTTCGCTTATATAAAATCATTAAAAGCGGATAAAGCAGTTATGGAGGATAATTATGAAAAAGCTCAATAAGCTTCTTTATTCAAATAAATTTTTTTGTTTTATAATGCTGATTATTCAGATAATTGTATCTGTATGTATGCTGAAATTATCGGATTATTCACAGCTTCTGGTAGCTTGCTCGACGGTTATAAGAGCAGTGCTTATTATATATGAAATAAACCGTTCGGGAGAGGCGACTTTTAAAATGACTTGGGTACTGCTTATAGCGGTTATACCTGTATTCGGAACACTGTTCTATGTCTTTACCCGTATCAGCGGTATTTCACACCGTATGGGCGACGACTATACGGCGGCAATGCGTATTAACAGAAAATATCTTGTACAAGATGAATCAGTTATAAATGAGATTGCTCTTATCGGTAAAAATGAAGGCTCGTTTGCAAGGTATCTGTCACAATACGGTGGGTCGCCTGCATATTCTGGTACTTCGGTTAAGTATTATCCGCTTGGCGACCATATGTTTGAAGATATTAAAAAAGAACTTTTAAAAGCGAAAAAGTTCATATTTATGGAGTTCTTTATTATAAATTCTGCTGACCGTATGTGGAATGAGATTTTTGATATTTTAAAGAAGAAGGTAAACGAAGGCGTAGAGGTACGGCTTATGTATGACGCTATGGGCTGTCTTGCGACAATACCAAGACGTTATGATGAGGAAATAAGGGCATATGGGATAAAGTGTCAGGTATTTTCACCGCTTATGCCGCTGTTTTCAACACATCAGAATAACCGTGACCATAGAAAAATTATTGTAATTGATGGTTCAGTGGCATTTAACGGCGGTATAAATCTTGCGGACGAATATATAAACGAAAAGGAACGTTTCGGACACTGGAAGGATAATGGATATAAGCTGACGGGTACGGCGGTCGCGGGCTTTACGGGTCTGTTTCTTGATATGTGGAATATAAATTCAGATGTGCCTGAGGACGGCGGTGAATATATAACAGAATCGCTCAGATACAAGACAAACGAAACGGGATTTGTTATTCCGTTCGGAGATACTCCGAACGACAATGTATATATCGGCAAACGCGCATATATCCATAACCTGAATAATGCGTCCGAGTATGTGTATATAATGACTCCGTATCTGGTGATTGACGATGAAATGTATGAAAGTATGAAATTCGCGGCTCAGCGAGGTGTTGACGTAAAAATAATTATGCCGCATATTCCGGACAAGCCGTATGCGTTCTATCTTGCAAGGACATATTACAGAGAACTGCTTGAAGCAGGTATTAAGATTTATGAATATACGTCGGGCTTTGTTCATTCGAAAATGTCCGTAAGCGACGGCTCCAAGGCGATTATCGGTACAATTAACCACGATTACAGGAGTCTGTTTCTTCATTATGAGTGCGCCTCGTATATGGAGAACGTGCCTGCAATACTTGATATGGAAAACGATTTCCGTGAAACGCTTGACAAGTCACAGGAAATAACCATTCCCGATTTGAAAAAATTTAAACTTTACACGCGTATATTCGGTCATATTATGAGATTGGTTGCGCCGTTGCTTTAGAGGAGGAGTGTTGTTCCTCCTCTTTTTTACTGGAACGGGTCATTTTTCGGCGCCTCTTCAAGCCGTTTAAATACCGATAAATTGTTGTTATTATCACATTCGGCAAGATAAACGTCTTTGATATTGCCTATTTTTTGTTTTTTAAGTTCACTTTCAAGCCATTTTTTGTTATTGCCGCTGCGTTTTAAATTTTCGGTCATAATATGACCGTCAAGTATTACAACTTGCGACAGCTTTTCCTGTTCGGGTGACAGATTTATGTCACGCGGTGTAAGCGGTTTGGTGTCCGATTTAGGTAAAAATGAAATTTTACCGTTTTGCTCAAGTATGGCGGTATCAATATCGTCTGTATTAAAATATCCGTTTATTCTGCATTGTGCAAGAAAATCGTTAATATCAATTTTTGACGTACGTAGATTTTTTTCAAAAAGTTTGCCGTTTTCCATAAGTATGATTGAACGTCCTGCAAAAATGCGTCGGCTTTTCAGGCTTTTTTCACTTATAATTGATATAAGCCATATTACAATAGTGTATATCGCTATTGCCATAAGCGGATAATAGAAGTCATTTTCCAAAGCTGTTGCCATTTCCGCGGCGATAGAACCGATGGTTATACCATTGATATAGTCAAACATACTAAGTTCGGACATCTGTTTATTTCCGATTACTTTTGTTGAAATAAACAGAGCTATAATTGAACCTATTGACATAAAAAAAACTTTTACAAAATCCATATTTTCACTCCTGTTTTTGAGATATTTTCACACTTTTTATTATACACGAAAAAAGCAGTATTATCAAAAATACTGCTTTAAATTATCTATTTTACGCATTATTGTGTACATCTGAGGGAATTCGTGTATAATCCTGTTGATACATCGTTTACAGAAGTCATATCTTAAAGTCGGATTGTCGCGCATTTGCTGTTTCATACCCCAAGTGTGTGTAAACCGCTGTTCCTGTTGAGAGAATAGTTTATCAAGATTTGAAAAAGACTCAACATTGGCGCCGTTTATTTTTGCGCACATCGGCAGCAGCCGCTGTTCCGCAAACACCATATATTTCAGACGGTCATTTTTTTCGTCTGTTCCGCGCATAAATTCAATTGCCTTATTGGTATAAAGCTTTAATAATTTGTCGCTTTTAATCACGCAGAAAGCAGTATTACAAGCCTTTAGCGACCAGTTCAGCCGTTCGTCGAACGTGTAATTTTTCATATGGAAATATTCTTTGGGAGGATATACATCGGGATACAGGTCCTCAAAGTGAATAACGGTTACATCTGCGAGCGAGTTAAAATCAATTGGTTCCCATACAATAAAATCCGTGTCTATTATTGCAACAGGCGCTTTAACGGTACTGAGCGCAAAAAGCTTTCCTGCTGCCCAGAAAACATCGGGGTTCACGTCAACGTCGTCAAGTACAATTTTCAGGTCGTCCCATATGCAGTCTATACCTATACGGCGGTAATATTCTGCTCCTGTACTGTCGGTGAGCATAGATATTTTGCCGTTATGCCTGCGCCAGTTAAGTGCCGATAAGATTGTAGTTAAAAGTTCGAAATCTTCGATAGCATACGGCGCGTTTATCTTGTTTATAAAAGGTTTTGTCCAGTTTATATGTATTGCATTCATATCATTAAATCAGGTTTATCCCGTAGCCGTTTACCAATATACTTTCTTCTCCGTGTTCAATAGAGCTGAACGAGGTTACAAACGAAGTCACATATGACGTTACATACGAACCTGATGAAGTAAATTCATATTCATATTTGTAAGAGGTGACGTACGACATCGTATATGAGGTCACATATGATGTTGTATATGATGATATATAGCTTGAAACCGATGCGGAAGGAGCAGATAAAATTTTTACATTTCCGATAGACGTATAAGTAACGTCTTCTGTATCGGGCAGGAGGAATACACCGTCGCACAGACATATTGATTTATTGCCCGCGCTTAATGCGCTGTCAAGTTCTTTCTGACTGAATACAATAACATCAAAAGCCATATAGGACTCCTCCTCTCTCAGTTTATTTTACCACACTTTTGCGTTAAAGTGTAGTTTTTTTTGAAAAGTACCCAAATTCAAGCATTTTATTGAATTGGGCGCCGTAAAGAAATATGTTCATACAGAAATACAGCCATAGCATAAGAAATACCGCGGCGGCAAGAGAGCCGTATACATATGAATAATTTGAAAAGTTTTCTATATAAATCGAGTATATAAATGAAAACGCTATCCAGCCGACAGCCGCGAAAAGCGCGCCGGGGATTTGGTTTTTAAAGCTGCTGTTGCGTTTCGGGAGTACCTTGTATGCCAGAGCGAAAATAAGAGTCAGCAGAATTATAAAGATAAATATTCTGAGCTTCATCAGAATCCATATTATTTTTGACAGTATTATAATTCTTCCGCCCAGTATGCTTTCTATCTTACCGCCGAAACCGAATACAATAATAGTTAAAATCAGTCCTGCAAGAAATGCCAGCGTATAAATTACGGCAATAAAACGGCTGTAAAAATAATTCCGTGTCGGCAGGTTGTATACGCGGTTAAGTCCCGTGTACAGAGCCATAATGCCTCGTGAGGCAAGCCAAAGCGTAGTCACAGCTGAAATTGAGATTAACGACGCTGACGCCGCACGGCTGAAAAGCTCATTTATAACAGTAGTAAGCAAATGGCTTATCTCAGCAGGCGCAAAGGAATTTATAGTATGTATTATTGCCTGTTCGTCGATAACTATGAATAGTTTTATTATATTAAAACAAAGCATTAAAAACGGAATAACCGAAATTATAAGAAAAAATGACGCCTGTGCCGCATATATACTTACATTATCTCCTGCAAGGCAGTCAATAAACCGTATAATTTCAAGAATTGCGTTTTTAAATTTTTTCATACGTTCTACCATAGCCTTTCATCAAGTTATAAAATCTCCCAGTATAACTAAGTATATCACAAAACCGTTTTTTAGTCTACTGATAATAATAAAATATTTACGCAAATTTTAATATATATATTCACAAGCGGAGATTTTTGTGGTAGAATAGAGTGGATAAATTGATGTGAAATGGTGATTATTATGAAAATAGCAATAATTGGATTGGGACTTATCGGGGGTTCAATTGCAAGAAGACTGCGTGGTTTTCGTAACTGCACGATTGCGGCTTATAACAGAACTGCTGAAACACTGCTGCTTGCAAAGCAGGATGGCGCAATTGACGAGGGGAGTTCCGACCCTGCGGAGGTAATGGACGGCGCGGATTTGATTATTCTTTGTCTTTATCCGCAGTTGAATGTGGATATTGTAAAGGATAATTTAGCCCATATAAAAAACGGTGCGGTAATTACCGATGTTTCGGGTGTAAAGGGGTTTATGGTGGACGAGCTTTCAAAAATACTTCCTCAAAGCGTTGATTTTATCGGCGCGCACCCTATGGCAGGACGTGAAGTGGGCGGTTACAAAAGCTCGACTGATACTTTATTCAACAAGGCGTCGTTTCTTATCACGCCGACAAAAAACAATAAGCCCGAAAATATTGCGCTTGTCCGTGAACTTGCTGAATATATCGGCTGTAAGCACGTTATAACAACAACACCTGAAGAGCACGACGCAGTTATTGCTTATACAAGTCAGCTTATGCACGTGGTTGCTGTGGCTTTGTGTGACAATCCTATGATTGAACGTTCAACATTTTTCAGCGCAGGTTCACTGCGCGACTGTACGCGAGTGGCGATAATCAATGCGGAAATGTGGAGCGAATTGTTTGTAGAAAATAAAGACTCGCTTTGTGCAAGAATTGAAGAAATGCAGGAAAGTCTTGAAAAAATAAAGCAGGCAACCGCTAATAGCGACCGAAACAAATTAGAGGAAATAATGAAACACGCAACAGCACAAAAAATGAAATGGCTCTTGGATTGAGAAAAATTACACATTTGCGTATAATTATATGAGGCAATCGTTTAAATGCATATCTTTTTAGAGTATTTTCCTCAATAAAATTTTAGGAGGTAATAAAATGCCGAGAAATGAAAATGAAGTTGAAAATCTAACTTTACTGGGAAATAAAAAAACAGTATACAAGGACACTTACGCGCCTGAGGTGCTTGAAACATTTATTAATAAACATCCGGATAATGATTATATGGTCACATTTGACTGCCCTGAATTTACGTCGCTTTGTCCGATTACGGGTCAGCCTGATTTTGCGCGGATAAAGATAAATTATATTCCGAATGAAAAAATGGTTGAGTCAAAATCCCTGAAACTATACCTTTTCAGTTTCCGTAATCAGGGTGATTTTCACGAGGACTGTATTAATATCATTATGAAAGACCTCGTTAAGCTTATGGAGCCTAAATATCTTGAGGTTAAGGGTATTTTCACTCCGCGCGGCGGTATCGCGATTTATCCGTTTGCAAATTACGGTGAAAAGGGTACGAAATATGAAAAGATAGCGGAAACACGCTTGTTTGAAGGCTTAAAGGAGAGATAAAAATGGAGAGAAAAGCAATAGTGGTTTTATCGGGCGGTCAGGACAGTACGACGTGTCTGTTTTGGGCTATAGAACGTTTTGGTAAAGAGAATGTTGCGGCGGTAGGTTTTGATTACGGTCAGCGTCATAAAACAGAGCTTGAATGTGCTCAGAATATTTGTGATGAGGCAGGTATCGAATACGAGGTGATTCCGACGCCGATTATAAATCAATTAAGCGCAAATTCACTTACCCGTGATGATATTCCCGTAGAGGAGGAAAAGCCTGAGGGCGCGCCTCCAAATACATTTGTTGAAGGAAGAAATCTGTTGTTTTTGAGCTATGCGGCGATTTACGCAAAAACTCACGGCGCGACTGATTTGGTGACGGGCGTATGTGAAACCGATTTTTCTGGTTATCCCGACTGCCGCGATATTTTTGTAAAATCACTTAACGTAACGTTAAACCTTGCAATGGATTATAATTTTGTAATACATACACCGCTTATGTGGATTAACAAGGCGCAGACGTGGGAAATGGCGGATAAGCTGGGTGTGCTTGACCTTGTGTATAACAAAACGCTTACCTGCTATAACGGCGTTATGGGCGAGGGTTGCGGTCATTGTCCTGCGTGTACACTGCGTCGCAGAGGTTATGAGGAATTTATGGAGATGAAAAAATGTACGAAGTAAAAAAACGTCTGGAGATAAGCGCGGCACACAAGCTAAAGCTTGATTATGAATCAAAGTGTACCAATCTGCACGGTCATAACTGGATTGTGGACGTATATCTGAGAAGTGAAACGCTTGATAATAACGGTATGGTTATGGATTTTACGCATATCAAGAAAAAGATTCAGGATAAGTTCGACCATAAAATTATCAATGAGGTGGTTGACTTTAACCCGACTGCGGAAAATCTGGCAAAGTATATTTGTGATAAATTACAGCCGTATTGCTATAGGGTTGATGTGCAGGAAAGTATAGATAATACGGCAACGTATGTAAAGGATTGACAATATGAAAATAGTAGAAATTTTTGACAGCATTGACGGCGAGGGTCTGCGTACAGGTCAGACCGCAACATTTATCCGTCTTGCAGGGTGCAACCTGCGCTGTTCGTACTGCGATACGCTGTACGCGCTTTTCGGCGAGGACGAGCCCTGCGAGTACACGGAAATGAGTATTGATGAAATACTGTCGCGCGTAAATAAACAATACAAACGTATTACGCTTACGGGCGGTGAACCGCTTTTACATAAAGACAGCGCCGAGCTTGTATCGCGGCTTTTAAAGGACGGGTATGAAGTAAACATTGAAACCAACGGCGCAGTGGACATAGCCGAATTTTCCGCCAAGGTCGGGGACGTATCGAATATGTTTTACACCATTGACTATAAACTGCCGTCAAGCGGTATGTCGGAAAGAATGATTTGGGACAATTTCCTCAGCCTGCGTCCTTGCGACGTTGTAAAATTTGTCGTGGGTTCGGGCGAGGACGTCAATATGATGAAGTCGGTAATGGACAGGCTCAGTGAAAAATATGATGTAATGCCGCATATTTACGCAGGTGTGGTATTTGGTGAATACGAACCGCAAAAGCTGATAGAACACATTATGAATGAACCTGTACTGAAAGACGTTGTTTTTCAATTGCAAATTCATAAGGTTATATGGAATCCCGAAGAAAGGGGCGTATAAAATTGAAAAAAGAATTTAATCACGAAAAAATAAAAGCGGCAATAAGAACAATTATTGAGGAGCTTGGCGACGACCCGAATCGTGAGGGTCTGCGTGAAACTCCCGACCGCGTCGCGCGTATGTATGACGAGGTTTTCGAGGGTATGCGCTATACCAATGATGAAATTGCTCAAATGTTTGACAAGTGTTTTGAGGACGTTCGGACAAACGACCTTGTAATAGTAAAAGATATTGAGGTATTCAGTTTTTGTGAACATCATCTGGCTCTGATGTATAATATGAAATGTCATATCGGGTATATACCAAACCGAAAGGTAATCGGATTGTCTAAAATAGCGCGTATATGCGATATGGTGGCAAAACGCCTGCAATTACAGGAAAGAATTTGTTCAGATATTGCAGAGATACTTCAAAAGGTATGTGAAACAGAGGACGTTATCGTAGTAGTGGAGGGCGAGCATAGCTGTATGACCGCGCGCGGTATAAAATCACGCGGCGCAAAAACGCGTACAAGTGCTATACGGGGTCTGTTCGATACCGACCACGAGCTGAGAAATGAATTTTATAATCTGATAAAAAGTTAAAAACCGCCATTTGGCGGTTTTTTCTATACAAAAAGTATTACTGCGGCGGTTATTGCCGCTATGATTATGAAAAATATATGAAGAAGGAATATGGTTACTGCCGTCCCTTCGCGTTCGTCCATAAGGCACTGCTTAATCAGCTTTACAAGCACCAGCGCCGCGCCGCATACTATAAGCGGCAGCAGGAACATTCCGAGAAGATGTCCTCCGACCTCTGTATGCAGCAATATAAATCTGTACACAACAGAAAAATATGCCAGACCGCTTATTAATGCAAATATAAGCAAGCCCCAAGCATTTTTTAAAATTTTTAAAATTAGGTTTTTCATTTTTATTCCTCTAAAAGATATTTAAAAGCCAATCCCTGAAACTGAAAGAAAATTGTTCACGGCGCTGTTTTGAAAGGCGAAGGCGTGCAGGTACTCCGAGCCTTGAAAAATGGTGCTGTGGGCGATTTTATTCAGTTTCAACATAATCCCAGTTATGGTATACGTCCTGCACATCATCATTATCTTCAAGCATATCCAAAAGCTTTGTCATTGACGTAATCTGTGCCTCGTCAGTAAGTTCTGTCATTGTCTGCGGAACCATACTTACCTCTGCTGATGAAACAGTATACTTTTCGCTCAGCACGTCGCGTACTGCTCCCATATTTTCAGGCGCTGTAGTGATTTCCACACATTCCTCGTCTATTTCTAAATCGTCCGCACCTGCCTCAAGAGCGTCCATAGTAATTTCGTCCTCGTCAAGACCGTCATTTTCAATAACGATTACGCCTTTGCGGTCAAACATAAAGCTGACACAGCCTGTCTGACCCATATTTCCGCCGTTCTTATCAAATGCGTGACGTACGTCAGCCGCGGTTCTGTTTCTGTTATCGGTAAGAGTGTTTACGATTACCGCAACGCCTGCAGGACCGTAACCCTCATAAGTAATGCTTTCATAGTTATCACTGTCCGTATCGCCGGCAGCCTTTTTTATTGTTCTGTTAATATTATCATTGGGCATATTATTTGAGCGCGCTTTCGCGATTGCGTCTTTCAGACTTGAATTGTTGTCGGGGTCAGGTCCGCCTGCTTTAACCGCAACAATAATTTCACGCGCTATTTTTGTAAATATTTTTGCTCTCTGCGCGTCATTTGCACCCTTTTTACGCTTAATTGTACTCCACTTTGAATGTCCTGACATTCTTTAATCATTCCTTTCTTATAAGCCTCTTTCCGATATAGTTTATCACATTTTTCTGCGGTTTTCAAGTAGTTTTCTGCGATTTCCCGTAATAAAACCCGATACCTTATATACGGCAACTGACATTATAAATGTTCCCACGATTATTCCTATTAAGTATGTAAGATTATTATCAAAGAAAGTGCCTGTCATATTATACAGGGTACCGTTTCTCAGCCACGCTATCCATAGCGCGTGTGTGAGATACAGTTCAAGCGACAAATCACCGCATATACGCAAAAGCGGACTTTTTAACTGTATCTTCATTACAGCGACCGCAAGCAGTAAAGAAAACAAGGTTGTGCCTGCAAGTGTTACGACAAGACAGATAAGTGTTCTGTCGTTTATATGGACGCGGTAATAGCTGTAGGCTAAAACCCACAATACAAGAAGAACTGTCAGTTTAAGCCACCACTTTTTATGAAAATACTCAGTAAACTGTTTATAGAAAACACATATCCACATACCTGCCGCAAACGCAAGACACGAATTAAACCACCAGTAACCGAAATCAAGTTTAAGCATTACGGCTATATACAGCAGAATAAAAACGGTCATTGCCAAAGGCACATACTTAAGCGGAAATATTCGGTTACAAAGGTAAAAGCCTATATAAAAAATCGCTATCGCCATAACGTACCACATATTAAAGCCGAACAATGATTTTATTATGTCGGGATACGGCATACTGTTTGTTACAATGTAAAATATGTTGATTATGTAATACGGTACTGCGATACCAAGAATACGTTTTTTTAAAAAGCCTTTCAAATAGTTTTCCTTATTCATAATGCCGTACTGCAAGCCATAGCCCGACACGAAGAAAAATCCGCCTACAGCCATTGCGCCTATAAATTTGAAGAGAAACAATGATGTAAAATAGTCCGCAAGATATGTACAAAGATGACTCAGCAGTATAAGTACCGCGCATATGCCCTTTATGGCGCGTGTTGTTTCTACAGACAGATAATTCTCGAAAAATTCGCCTTTTTTACTGAATCGTATCTTGAAAAACACACAAAACAAAAAAAATAATAATATAGTTATGGAAACTATTTTGTTGACGTACATTGTACTCACTCCTTTTTTTCTACAATAAATTATGACATATAATTTATTTTATGTCAAGTCAAGAGAGTATTGCTATTGACGTATTATGTAATTTAGTGGTACAATATTAGAAATATTAAAATTAATTGAAAGCAGGTTAGAAAAATGTGGGCATATAAAAGCGTATTTTATCAGATTTACCCGCTGGGATTTTGCGGCGCGCCGTTTGAAAATGACGGTACTTTAAAGCATAGAATAGAAAAAGTTAAGGAATGGATTCCGCATATTAAACAACTGGGCGCCGACGCGATATATTTTTCGCCCGTGTTTGAGTCGGATACTCACGGTTACAACACGCGCGATTATACAAAAATTGATTGCAGGCTCGGTACAAACGAGGATTTTAAGGAGCTTTGCGGTGAACTGCACAAAAACGGCATAAAGGTTGTGCTTGACGGTGTGTTTAATCACGTGGGACGCGGTTTCTGGGCATTTGAGGACGTACTTAAAAACCGTGAAGGCTCGCGTTACCGTGACTGGTTCCATATTGATTTCGGAGGCAATTCGAATTATGACGACGGTCTGTGGTATGAAGGCTGGGAAGGTAATTATGACCTTGTAAAGCTTAACCTTCGAAATGAGGAGGTTATTGAACATATTCTGAACGCTGTTAAGGGCTGGATTGAAGAGTTTGATATTGACGGACTTCGTCTTGACGTTGCATATTGCCTTGATATGGATTTCTTAAAGCGTCTTAGATGGTTCACGGGTACGCTCAAGGAGGATTTTCTGTTGCTGGGCGAGCTTTTACACGGTGATTATAACCGTTTTGTAAATGACGAAATGTGTCATAGCTGTACCAATTACGAGTGTTACAAAGGTATATATTCAAGCTTTAACAGTATGAATATGTTTGAAATAGTACATTCGCTTTTGCGTCAGTTCGGACCTGAAAACTGGACGCTTTACCGCGGAAAGCACCTTTTAAGCTTTGCGGATAATCACGATGTATCGAGAATTGCAAGTATACTGACAAATGAAAATCATCTTCCGCTTGTTTACGGAATGGTATTCGGTATGCCGGGTATTCCGTGTGTATATTACGGCAGTGAGTGGGGCGCGAAGGCGCATAAGAGCGAGGGCGATCCTGCGTTAAGGGCGTGCTTTGACAGACCGCTTGAAAACGAACTTACCAAGTTTATAGGTAAGCTTGCCGAGGCGCACAAGAACAGTAAGGCGTTATGTTACGGTGATTTCAAGTCTGTCGTTTTACAGAATAAGCATTGTATTTTTGAAAGAAAGTACGAGGATGAACGCGTGCTCGTGGCAATTAACGCTGACGAAAATCCTGTGACTGTGCATTTTGACGCAGGCTGTGGTATGGCGGTTGACCTGATTACGGGTAACGACCACGATTTCGGCGGAGGCAGTGAACTGCCGCCGTACAGTGTACAGTATTGGAAAATGGAAAGATAAAAATTAAGACGCTGCTTAATGCAGCGTCTTTTTAATAATGATATTTTTTTCTGTTTGCGATTAAAAAAGCGGTTGTAACAAAAAGCGACAGTATTTCAGCCGCAACGCTTGAAAACCATATTCCGTCAAGTCCGAGAAAAATCGGAAGTATTATTACAACGATAATCTGGAAAACAAGTGTTCTTAAAAATGAAATTATTGCTGAAACAAGACCGTTATTAAGCGCAGTGAAAAATGCCGAACCGAATATATTAAAGCCCCATATGATAAACGCAAGTGAATATATTTTAAAACCGCGCGAAGTCATTTCAAGCAGAGCGCTGTCATAACCCACAAATATTTTTGCAAGCGGATGAGCTGTAAATAAAGAAATCAAAAACATTGCAGCGCCTGATATACCTATAATAACCATACTTTTTTTAAACAGATTTTTAAGTTCAAAATCATTTTTCGCGCCGTAATTGTAACCGACAAGCGGCGCGCAGCCTATAGAATACCCGATAAATGCGGCGGCAAATATAAAGCCTGCGTACATAAGCACTCCGAAGGCGGCTATACCGTCCTGTCCGGCGAATTTCATAAGCTGAAAATTATAGAGCATATTGACAAGCGACATTGATACGTTAGTCATAAGCTCGGAAGAACCGTTTGTACACGTTTTTAATAATATTTTTCCGCTAAACCGCGCTTTTGTGAGAAACAGTGTTTTATTTTTTTTGCCGCAAAAATATAAAAGCGGAGCAAGACCGCCTATAAACTGACTTATTGCCGTAGCAAAGGCGGCACCGGCAAGTCCAAGACGTAATACGCCGACAAAAAGAAAGTCAAGCACGATATTCGTACAGCCTGCGGCAATAGTAACAAGCAGTCCGAGGTGCGGTTTTTCAGCAGTGATAAGAAAACTCTGGAATACATTTTGCAGCATATATGCAGGCAGTGCGGCTAAAATAATCCTTCCGTAGAGAACGCAGTCGTCAAGCATATCGCCCTCCGCTCCGAGCAAAGCGGAAACAGGACGTATAAACAGTTCACCTGCAATGGTGAAAATAATTCCGCCTATTATCGTAACGTAAATGAGCATTGAAAAATATTTGTTTGCTCGTTCCTTGTCGCCTTCACCGAGTGTTTTTGCGACAATGGCGCTGCCTCCCGTACCTATCATAAAACCAAACGTACCTAAAATCATAAGCGCAGGGAAAACCAGATTAACTGCCGCAAATGCTGTTTTACCTGCAAAATTCGATACGAATAAACCGTCTACCACGCAGTAAACGGAAGTGAATATCATCATTATTACAGACGATATAACAAATCGGATTAGTTTTGTGTATGAAAAATGGTCTGAAAGCTGTATGTTCATTATTTCCCCTCCTTTGTGTAAAATAAAAAGCGCACGGAAAATTTATTCCGAGCGCACTCGACATCTTCTCCGACTTTACAGCTGCGGCTGCAAGTCCTCCGATGAACAAAAGTTATTGTGTTAGAGATTATACATTATTATAATTTGTTTGTCAATATCTTTTGGAAATATCTTCTTAATGTGTTTTTTATACGATATTTTTTGTGTAAAAACCTTGGTTTTTCGGGCATATACGCAAAAAATTATGAAATTTGACAATTGCGTAAAAGTTTAGTATAATGTTAGGATAAAAGAGAATTATAGAAGGTGTATTTATATAGGAGGAATAATTTATGAAAAGGATAATAGCCGCGGTGCTTGCCGCTGTGACAGCCTGTACTGTTTTTTCGGTATCCGCTTTGGCGGCGCCCGAAAGCTGGCGTGAAGTATTCGTGACGCGTCTTATGAAGGTTATTTCGTCCGACCCCTCATATAACGAGGTTGTACTGACGGATTTAGACAGAAACGGTATTCCTGAGGCGTTTGTTATGCGCGACGGTATGGACGGCGGTATAATTTCCGCATTTACAATGAACGGTACTACAATAACGGATATTGAAGTTCCTTCAAATATAACGGGTATGGCGCTTACCGATATTACCGTTTATGAAAAAGAGGGAAGATATATATTCGTCGGCTGTGAGGTGCCGAGATATTCGTCTGTGGTAAATTACTACAAGCTTATGTTTGACGGTCAGAAGCTTACGACGGAACGTATTTTAAAAAGCTATGTCAGCTCTTATCCAACGCTGCCGTATGTTGATATGTGCGGAAACGACTTCCTCACAAACGGCTACCCTAACAGAAACAAAATCAGAAGCTTTGTCAACCAGTACGACGGTATTAACACTCTTACCGCGACAAATTCAAATGCAAAACTTCTTGTTGACGGAAATGAAGTTGAAGTTTACGGTTACACTGTAAATGACGCCAACTATTATAAACTTCGTGATATTGCAATGGTACTTCGTACAACGCCTGTGCGTTTTGATGTTGCGTGGGACGAGAACTATAATGCCGTAGCAATTTCACGCGGAGTAAAATATACGATAGTGGGCGGTGAATTGAGCGACGACAGCGGAGCCGCATTGAACGTTTCTCAAAGCAGTGCGCCTGTATATGTAGACGGTGAGGAAAAGGAAATTCTGTCTTATAATATTAACGGAAATACATATGTAAAAATAAGAGATATTGCGGATATGGTAGGTTTTGTTGTCGATTGGGACGGTGAAACGCAGTCGATTATTCTGCGGACTGAATAGAAATGTTTACAGTATAAAAGGCTGTCATATGACAGCCTTTCATATTGTCAGCGGACGGCATAATCAAAAGGAGAGAAAAAATGTCATTTATTGAAATTCTGCTTATCGGTATAGCGCTCAGTATGGACGCTTTTGCGGTATGTATTGCCTCGGCTATGTCATATAAAAGCCTGAAAGGCGCAAAAAGACTTACAATGCCGATTGCGTTCGGTTTGTTTCAGGGTATTATGCCGATTTTCGGGTTTTATCTTGGCGCGCTGTTTTCAGGATTTATTGAAAAATATGCCGGAGTTATATCGCTTGTAATTCTCGGAGTTATCGGTATTAATATGATACGTGAGGGAATTTTGCCCGAAAAGAAAGAAGAAAAAACGCTTACTTTGAAGGTACTGCTTATTCAGGCTGTAGCTACCAGTATTGACGCATTTGCTGTCGGCGTGTCGTTTGCCGCGCAGGGAGTGGAAATTTTTATGAGTGCGTTAATAATTGCTGTTACGACATTTTTACTTAGTCTTATAGCTGTGATTATCGGTGAAAAAGCAGGTGAACGTCTTGGAAGTAAGGCGGAAATTCTTGGAGGAATTATATTAATTATTATCGGTGTAAAAGCGTTGTTTTAATGTGAGAAGGTGGTTTTGATATGTACAATATACGGCGTAAGCTTTGTCTTTTGGCAGTGCTTTTTTTTGCCGCGGGAATAATCGTATCAAAACTGACAAACAGGGATATTGTAAATCCTGCGTCAACGGCGGCAGACGGTACGACGTTTTTTTCGGTTCTGGCAGAATCGGGTGAAAAATTTGTAGCGCACCGCGGATACTCGAATTACGCACCTGAAAACAGTATTCCTGCCTTTGAGCTTGCAGGAAGAATGGGATTCTGGGGTATAGAAACGGATATCTCAGAAACAACCGACGGTCAGTTTGTGTGTATGCACGATGAAACGCTTGACCGTACAACTGACGGTTCGGGAAATGTGACCGATTATTCTTTGGAGGAGATAAACGGATTTAAAATTGACTTCGGAAGCAATTTAAAAATAACCGAAAATCTAAAAATTCCTACAATGGGAGAATACCTTGCTATTTGCGCGAAATATGCGAGTGTGCCCGTGATAGAGATTAAGAGTATAAGGAATTATGACGCGTTTTTAAATGAGATTATAGCGAGCGGACTGGAAAGCAGGTGTGTTATTACGGGCGCGATAAACGACGTTATGGAAATACGTGCGCGCAACAGCAGAATACCTGTAATGACTATCGGATATACGCCGGCCTCATATACAGACAATTTAACTGATATTGCTCAGATTCCGGATAACCGCGGTATTCTCTACAACTATCCGCAGGTAGAAAAAGAGGCGATAGACATTCTTCACGGACAGAATATTTATTGTGGTGTATGGTCGATTGACGAGGACGACGTAGCGTTAAAATATCTCGAATACGGCGCTGATTTTATCGTTACCAATGAAATTCCTGCAAGACTTACTTCTATGGTGAACGAGAACGAGTAATTATATATTAAGGAAAAAATTTAAAACGGAGGCAAGCAGAAGCAGAATTGCGGCGGCAAATACAAGCCTGACAAGTCCGCGTATAAACCAGTAAAGCCGTGAATATCCAAGCTTACCCCGTATATACCATATCCCCATTTTATTGCCTTTTTTGAGATTGCATTTCGGACACGACGGAACTAGGTTCATTACGTCGTTCACACCGTCAAGACCGCTGTTTATGATAAGTCTTTGTACTTTCGGTGATTTTTTTGCGAGGTCAACAGGGATAAGGTGGTCTACAATGACTGTATTTTCATTGAGTTTTTTATGACAATATTGACATCTGTACGGAGGATTGTACGCGTCAAAAAAACGCCTGCGGTAATTTGTCGCACGGGCAAATTGTTTATCGTAATAAAAATATGAGAGTTTACGCCGCTTACAGCGGCGTATTGTTTTTTTTAAATCACTGTCGTCTACTTCAACTTCAAAATGAAATGCATATTTTCCTGTTTTAACTTGCTTTGGGTTTGTAAATCCGCGCCGTTCAAGGTATTTTGCTTTCATTTTTCGTTTTTTCGGACTTCTTAATTCAAAGATGTACAAAGAGCTTCTCCTTTTGATTTACTGATATTATTTTATCACAATTCTTATTGTAAAACAATCTCATTTATAGTACAATATATATGTATTTAATTTTTTACGAAAGGAATTAACAGTACAGTTATGAGAATGAGAAAAAAGAAGAACTGTTCCGCGAGAATGGAGCAGTGCGCGGATATATGGATAAAGGAGCCTGAAAAGTTAAAGGGCAGATGGGCGGAGTGTTTTGGCAACGGTAATAATATTCATATTGAAATAGGCTGCGGCAAGGGCGATTTTGTAGTAGGTATGGCAAAGCTTAATCCTGATGTCAATTTTATTGCTATCGAAAAAGTAGAGGACGTAATCGTTATGGCAATGGAAAAGGCGAAGGAGGCTGAGCTTACAAACGTATTGTTTACCGATATGGACGCGGAAAAAATTGAGGATATTTTTGAACGCGGCGAAATACGCAGGATTTATCTGAATTTTTCCGACCCGTGGAAAAAGAAAAAGCAGGCTAAACGCCGTCTGACTCATAAACGTTTTCTTGACCGTTACAAGGCGGTACTATTGCAGGGCGATTATATTTACTTTAAAACCGACAATAAAGCCCTGTTTGATTTTTCGTTAAATTCCTTTGCGGAGGAGAATTTTAAAATGAGTAATATCAGTCTTGACCTTCATAATTCCGATTTTGAAGGCAACGTTATGACGGAGTATGAAAAACGGTTTTCGGGTATGGGAATGCCGATTTACCGTTTGGAGGCGACATATCTCGGCTGGGAGGATAACAGAGAGGAGAATACAAAATGAAGAAAATTATATCATATTTAATGACGGTTATGTTTATATTTCAGCTTACGGCTTTTGCTCAAAGCGACGAGCTTGACAATGTTTTAAACGATACGGCAAATTATATTATGGACACGCTAAAAAATCCTGAGGTAAGTTCAATCGGCGGTGAATGGGCGGTTATCGGACTTGCGCGCGCCGGCATAGATAATAAGACATATTATCAGGACTATTATAAACGTGTTGAGGAATATGTGAAAAAAAACAGCGGTTCGCTGTCGGATAACAAATACACGGAGTATGCGCGTCTTATTCTTTCAGTAGGTGCAATAGGTAAAGACCCGTCCGACGTTGCGGGCGTTAATCTGATAAAACCGCTTGACGATTACGACGCGGTTACGCGTCAGGGTATAAACGGTCCTGTCTGGGCGCTTATAGCGGTTAATTCAAAAAGCTACGGCAGTGTATCGTCAGCTGTGCGCGAACAGTACATACAATATATTATTGACGCTCAGCTAAGCGACGGCGGTTGGTCGTTTGACCGTAATGCGGAGGTTTCCGACCCTGATATTACTGCCTCGGCAGTTATTGCGCTGTCGCAGTATAAGAATAATATGGGTGCTGTTGAGGCTGTGGATAAGGCGGTAGATTACTTGTCCGAATCCCAGAATGAGCGCGGAGGTTTTTCAAGCTGGGGCAGTGAAAGTCCGGAAAGCGGCGCGCAGGTGTTAATGGCAATTTGTGAGCTTGGAATACCTGTGGACGACAGTCGTTTTGTAAAGAATGATAATACACTGCTTGACAATTTGATGGGATATTACAGTCAAGGTAAAGGTTTTTCACATACACGCGGCGGAGAAAGCAATCAGATGACAACGGAACAGTGTATGTGCGCGCTTGCGGCGGTAAAAAGAAACGAGGAAAAGCGGAATACATTTTATGATATGACAGATATAGGTAAAATTGCGGACGAGCCGAAGGACACTTTCGGACTTCCGAATAAAAATGCCGATATAAGCTATAAAAATATAATAGCTCAAAAGACGTTTGCCGATATTTCGGGTCACAAGAATCAGACCGAAATTGAGGCTCTTGCCTCACGCGGAATAATCAGCGGTATGACGGATACTGAGTTTAAGCCTGACGCGACAATGACACGCGCAGAGTTTGCAACGATTACTGTAAACGCGCTCGGACTTCCCGTAAAAAGGGACAACCCATTCAATGACGTAAAGGAACAGGACTGGTTTCACGACTATGTTTCGACCGCATATGCCTACGGTATAGTAAGAGGTGTGTCTGATACGGAATTTAACCCCAACGGAACAATAACCCGTGAAGAGGCAATGGCTATGGTAATGAGGTTAAGCGGTATTGCAGGAATGACGGCGGAAATAAATGAGAACGAGGCGCGCAGTGTGCTTGCTGTTTTTGATGATTATAAAACAGTTTCGGACTGGGCGGTGACATCGGCTGCATATTGCATAAAAGAAGGTATATCCGACGGAAGTGAAATGACCGTAAAACCGAAAGAATATGTTTTAAGGGCGGAAATAGCTCAAATGCTGTTCCGTATGATGGAGAGGGCAGAGCTTATTATATGAGTTTTTTTGAGAAACATAAAATAAAGATAATTTTTGCTGCAATTATGGTTGTATCGCTTGCGCTGACGTTTTGGCTTGAGGGAAGAACACCGGAAAAGCATACGGAGGATACGCAGGTTACATCTACGGTAAAACCGAAAAAACAAAAGCAGAAAAAAGTAAAAGTTACTTCCGAACCGACTGCTGAACCGACGGCGGAGGCAGAGGAGGAAAATGCTCCTGCGCCCGAAGAAACAGAGGACAGCGCCGAATATTTTACAGAGCAATCCGACATTGGGGAGGAGATAAACGACGCCACGGAAAGCAAGCCTGCAGCGGCGGAACAAGCGAGCAATACGGACGACAAAATGACGTGTACCATAGCTGTAAGATGTGATACCATATTAGACAATATGCAGCTTTTAAAAAAGGGTAAGGAGAGTCTTATACCGTCGGACGGAATTATTCTGCCTAATCAGACAGTTAACTTTTACGAGGGTGAAAATGCCTTTAACGTTCTTTCGCGTGAGCTGAAACGAGCTAAAATACCTATGGACGCAACAAATACACCTGCTTTTAACAGTGTGTATATAAACGCTATAAACAACATATATGAGTTTGACTGCGGCGACCTTTCGGGCTGGCAGTATAAGGTGAACGGAAATATTCTGAGTTACAGCTGTTCACAGTATATTCTTCGTGACGGTGACGTGATAGAATGGCTGTATACCTGTGATATGGGAGAAGATTTAAAATAATGAATGAGTTTAAAAACTATCATCCGCTGGTGAATTTTATATATTTTGCTGCGGTGATTCTGTTTTCAATGTTTTTGATGAACCCGATAATGCTTGTCATATCGCTTGTATGCGCGGCTGTGTATGCAGTGGTTTTGAACGGAGCGCGCGCAGTCAGATTCGGATTGCTGTATCTTTTGCCGATGATGTTTATAGCGGCGGCAATGAATCCGTTGTTTAATCACGCGGGCGTTACGGTAATAGCCTATTTTCCGAACGGCAATCCGCTGACGCTTGAATCTGTTGTGTACGGAATAGCGGCGGCGGTAATGATAGCGGCTGTGATATGTTATTTTTCGGCGTACAATAAAATTATGACAAGCGATAAATTTATATATTTGTTCGGTCGGGCCGTTCCGTCAATGTCGCTGATACTGTCAATGTCAATGAGATTTGTGCCGCGGTTTAAGGAGCAGTTTATGAAAATAACGGCGGCGCAGAAATGTATCGGGCGCGGTATTGCAAACGGGAGTGTTATACAGCGAGTGAAAAACGGCATAACAATTTTATCGGTTATGATGACATATGCGCTTGAAAATTCAATAGAAACGGCGGACTGTATGAAAAGCCGCGGTTACGGACACAAGAACAGAACTTCATTTTCGCTTTACCGTTTTTCGGGACGGGATAAAGCCGCTCTTGTGTATACGCTGATTCTGTCGGTGTATGTAATTGCGGGTACGGCGTTCGGAGCGGCGGAGTATCTTTATTTTCCGAACGTTATACTGTCGGAGTTTAACGCATATTCGGTAAGCGTGTTTACGGCATATTTTATGCTGTGCGCTGAACCGATATTTATAGAAATTATGGAGGCAATGCGATGGAAACGTTTAAAATCGAGGCTCTGACCTTTAGGTATCCGCAGTCTGCGTATTACGCGCTTTCGGATATTTCCTTTACTGTAACAGAAGGTGAATTTGTGACCCTTTGCGGTAAATCTGGTTCGGGCAAATCTACGCTTTTGCGTCAGCTTATACCGTCTGTTGCTCCGTATGGTGAAAGGTCGGGAAGTATATATTTTAATGGACAGGTTTCGTGCGAAAATATAGGCTTTGTACCTCAAAATCCTGAAAATGGGATTGTGACTGATAAGGTCTGGCACGAGCTTGCTTTCGGTCTTGAAAATATGGGATTGGACACGCCTCAGATACGTGCGCGCGTTGCTGAAATGGCGTCGTTTTTCGGAATACAGACGTGGTTTCATAAAAGTACGTCTGAGCTTTCAGGGGGACAGAAACAGTTGTTAAATCTTGCGTCTGCAATGGTTATTCAGCCGTCGGCGCTGGTGCTTGATGAACCGACAAGCCAGCTTGACCCGATAGCGGCGCAGGAGTTTCTGGCGGCTTTGAAAAAGGTGAACCGTGAATTGGGTGTGACGGTAATTCTAAGTGAGCATAGACTTGAAGAGGCGTTCAGTATATCAGACCGTATTATTGTATTGGACGGCGGAAGAATTTTTGCAGACGGCAGACCGAGTGAAATATGCAAGTGTTTACGCGGACACGATATGTTTGACGCTATGCCTGCCGCTGCTCGTGTGTACGGCGCACTGTGCGACGAAGATAAATATCCGGTAACTATACGTGAAGGCAGAAAGTGGCTTGACACATATGCCAAAACACATATTTATGATATTAATTTAATAAAAAAGACGGCTGACGCTGTACATAACGAACCGCCGGCAGTTGAATTACGCGATATATATTTCAGATACGAAAAAAATCTTGACGACGTACTCAACGGACTTAATTTAAAGATGTATGCAGGTGAAATTTATGCTGTTATGGGCGGTAACGGTACAGGTAAAACCACAGCGTTAAATATTATAAGCGGAATTAATAAGCCGTATCGGGGCAAGGTCTTGATAGGGGGCGTCAGAGCGGAGTGCATAGAGAATTTGTACAATGGCTGTATAGGCGCGGTTCCGCAGGACCCTAAGCTGATGTTTTTAAAAAAGACAGTCAGGGCTGATTTATATGAAATATTTTCGGGCAGGAAAATGAGCAGCGAAGAAAAAGACTGCTCGGTGAATGAGGTTGTTGAATTGTGCGGACTTGAAGATCTGCTTGAACGTCATCCTTACGACCTGTCGGGCGGTGAACAGCAAAAGCTTGCGATAGCAAAAATATTGCTGCAAAAACCCAAAATACTGCTTTTAGACGAGCCTACAAAGGGTATGGACGCGCATTTTAAAGCGAAACTTGCTCAAATTTTGATTAATCTGAAACTTTCGGGAACGGCAGTTATAATGGTGTCACACGATATAGAATTCTGTGCAGAATATGCTGACAGATGTGCAATGCTTTTTGATGGAATTGTTGCGTCCGAGGGTACGGCAAGGGAATTTTTTGCAGGAAAGAGCTTTTATACCACTTCGGCAAATCGTATATCACGCGGAATACTTCCCAATATGGTTTTGGCGGAGGATATTATCAGAGTATTCGGAAAAGAAATACCAAAGAAGGAATTAAAAAAAGCAGAGCCGAATATAAAAACAAGGGCAATTGAGAAAACAGCAGGCGTTAAAACAGAAAATAAGAATGTTTCAAAACGCACCGTTATTGCGGCTTTAACTACTCTTATTGCAGTTCCTATAACAATTTTTGCAGGTTTTCATTTTCTAAATGACAGAAAATATTATTTTATAAGTTTATTGATTATTTTAGAAACTCTGTTACCGTTTATAGCGGTGTTTGAGCATAAAAAACCTCAGCCTAGGGAGCTTGTGATAATAAGCGTCTTATGCGCTGTCGGCGTTGCCGGACGCGCTGCGTTTTATATGTTGCCGCAGTTTAAACCTGTCGCGGCGGTTGTGATAATTACAGGTGTGTGTTTCGGCTGTGAAACGGGATTTCTTGTCGGTGTGGTTACAGCGTTTGTATCCAATTTCTTTTTCGGGCAGGGACCTTGGACACCGTGGCAGATGTTTGCGCTGGGTGTAGTCGGTTTTGCGGCAGGAGTCTTGTTTTACAGAAGAATTTTGCCGCGCACAAGGTTGGCGATGTGTATTTTTGGGTTTGTGGCTGTAATAGCACTGCACGGCGCGGTTTTAAATGTGTCGTCGGTTCTTATGTATCAGGCGGAACCGAATTTGCAGATGATATTATCGTCAATGGCAATGGGTTTGCCGTTTGATTTGATTTACGCGTTAAGTACGGCATTTTTCCTGTTTGCGGCGGCAATGCCGATGATAGAAAAGCTCGGACGCGTTAAGGATAAATACGGAATAGGGCGTATGCCGTAAGTGTTCACATATAAATAATAAAAAAGGAGAGATAATTATGAAAAAAAGATTTTTTGCGATTATTGCCTCTGTAGCAATGACGGTTACGTCTGTGCCTGCAATAACGCTTGCGGCAGACGGCGGTCAGGTGATAACCGAAACAGGGAAAGGCGGTGCAGTAATATGAAACGAAGTGAAATAAACATACGCGACCCATTCATTCTGCCGTATGGTGGTAAATACTACCTATACGGTTCACGAGGCAGTGAGGTCTGGGGTGACAGTGCGACAGGTCTTGACGTGTATATAAGTACAGACCTTGAAAACTGGTCTGAACCCAAAGAAGTATTCACGCGCACACCTGATTTCTGGGCGGACAGGCATTACTGGGCGCCTGAGGTATACGAATACAACGGAGCGTTCTATATGTTTGCTTCCTTTAAGTCGGCTGACAGGTGCCGAGGTACAATGGTACTGCGTGCAGACGCTCCTGACGGTAAATTTACGGTATGGAGTGACGGCACTATAACACCGCCAGACTGGGAGGCGCTTGACGGTACGCTTTACATATCAAAAAGCGGTGAACCGTATATGATTTTCTGTCACGAGTGGGTACAGGTACAGGACGGTGAAATGTGCGCCGTTCGTATGAGCGCTGATTTAAAGCGCGCTGAAGGTGAGCCGTTCACTTTATTTAAAGCGAGTGAGGCAAGCTGGATTGTGGAAGGGCGAGAGGGTATTTATATAACCGACGGTCCTTATCCGTACCGATGTGAGGACGGTACTTTGCTGCTTCTGTGGTCGAGTATGGGTAAGGAGGGTTATACTGAGGCTATCGCAATTTCCGATAACGGCGATATCGACGGTAACTGGATTCAGCGTGATGAACTGCTGTTTAAAAAGGACGGCGGTCACGGTATGATTTTTAATACGTTCGACGGACGTCTGCTTTTGTTATTACACTCACCGAATAAAAATCCTCTTGAACGTCCTGCGTATTTTGAGCTTACCGAAAAAAACGGAATGTTATATGTAAAATAGGAGAGAATTATGAACAAAAAAACGGTGCAAAAAACAAACCTGTTTTTCACGGGGCTTTTATCGCGTATGGAAGAAAACAAACTGTTTTTTAATGACATTACAATAAATTTCAAGTCGGGAACAAAGGATTTTCCTGCAAAAATTCTGTACGGTGATGAAATAATGCTTGACTATCAGGCAGTAAAACGCACGGTAGAGCGTGATGAAATATGGGATATAATTGCGGAGGAAATGCTTAAATATGATTCCGCGCAGATAATCTACAGTGAGCGCGGTGCGAAAATCGTTATTGATGCAAGCGATAAACGTGTTAATATGCGTCACGAGGACGTTACAGCCGAGGTCAGTAAAACGAGTGTGGTGCAGACGGGTCGTGAATATGTCGTAAATCCCGCGCTTGCCAAGGATTTACTGACGGAAATAGGTATTCTGGCAAAAAACGGCAAGATTAAAAATGATAAAATACGAAAGTATAATCAGATTGATTATTTTGTTGAGCTTATGCAGGGAGTGCTTAAAGAAATCGGGGAGCGTGACGAATACGTTATACTTGATGCCGCCTGCGGAAAAAGTTATCTGTCGTTTGTACTGAACTTTTATATGCGTGAAATATTAAAAAAACGTTGCCGTTTTATCGGTGTGGACTATTCCGAAACCGTAATAACAGCCTCAAAGCGTATTGCAGAAAAACTGGGTTACAACAATATGGAGTTTATTCAGGCGGATTTAACAGAATATACTCCGTCTGCCCGTCCCGATATTGTAATATCACTGCACGCGTGCGATACGGCTACCGATATGGCGCTTGCGCTCGGTATCCGCGCCAAGTCACGCGCAATTGTCAGTGTGCCGTGCTGTCACAAGGATATTTTAAAACAGTATGCTTATGCGCCGTTCGAGGCTATTACGCGTCACGGAATATTAAAGGCACGGCTTGCCGATACGCTTACTGACGGTATACGCGCCGCATATCTGGAAAGTGTGGGATACAAGGTTAGTATGATTGAGTATATTTCGCCGCTTGAAACGCCGAAAAATATAATGATAAGGGCAGTTTATACAGACAGGAAAAATGAGAAGTCCGCAAGGGATTATAATAATTTAAAAGAAATGCTTAATGTAAATCCTGCGATTGAAAGATTTTTAAGGAGGTAAGGTATGGAGTTTGAAGAAAAAACGATTTCAAGTGAAACGGTTTATGACGGTAAAATAATTAATGTACGTCTTGAAAAGGTTGAATTGCAGGACGGACGGATTGCAGACCGTGAGCTTGTCGGACATTCGGGAGGCGTTGGGATAATTGCCGTTGATAATGACGGTCAGGTGTTTATGGTGTCGCAGTACAGAATTGCGGCGCGGAGTATAATGCTTGAAATTCCTGCAGGTAAGCTTGAATACGGTGAGGACCCGCTGGAGTGCGGTAAGCGTGAGCTTATCGAAGAAACAGGGTACAGAGCGGAAGAGTTTATTCATCTGGGCGAGTATTTTGCAACACCCGGTTATTGTGAAGAAAAACTTAATATTTATCTTGCGCGCGGACTGAGCTTTGTCGGACAGAATTTAGACGACGGTGAGTTTTTAAACGTTAAAAAATACAGTCTGGACGAATTATATCAGATGGTTATGGATAACAAGATATATGACGCAAAAACTGCTATAGCAATATTAAAAGCATATAATATGAGAAAGGAAGTAATAAAATGAAAGATGAAACAAAATGCCTGCATTCAGGCTACACACCGGCAAACGGAGAACCGCGCGTTCTTCCGATAGTACAAAGTACAACTTATGTGTACGATTCTGCCGCGGAGGTTGCGGCTATATTTGACGACCCGACAAAAGGGCTGTGCTATTCGCGTTTCGGTAATCCAACAGTTATGGCAGTGGAAACGAAAATAGCAGAGCTTGAAGGCGGAGTCGGAGCAATGTGCACGACATCGGGTCAGGCGGCGACTTTATTGTCAATACTTAATATTTGTTCCGCCGGCGACAGTATAGTAAGTCTGCCTACAATTTACGGCGGTACTATAAATTTATTCTCATTTACTCTGAAAAAGCTTGGAATAGAATGTATTTATGTTGATCCAAGCTCGTCAGATGAGGAGATAAAGTCGGCATTTAAGGAGAACACAAAGCTTGTATTCGGTGAAACTATTGCAAATCCTGCATTAAAGGTGCTTGACATTCAAAGGTTTGCGGATATTGCGCACGAAATGGGTGTGCCTATGATAGTTGATAATACATTTGCAACTCCGATATTGTGTAAGCCGTTTGAATTTGGCGCGGATATTATTATACATTCCACAAGCAAGTATATGGACGGTCACGCTATCCAGATAGGCGGGGTAATAGTAGACAGCGGAAAATTCGACTGGACGAACGGTAAATTCCCTGAACTGACCGAGCCTGACGAATCGTATCACGGCATATCATATACAAAGTCTTATGGAAATATGGCGTATATTATTAAGGCGAGAATGCAGCTTATGAGAGATTTCGGCGTATATCCTGCGGCGCATTCGGCATTTTTATTAAATCTTGGTTTGGAAACACTGCCAGTCAGAATGAAACAATATTGTGAAAATGCACTTGCGGTTGCAGAGTACCTTGAAAAGTCGGATATGGTCGAGAGCGTTTCTTATCCTGCGCTTAAATCCAGTCCTGATTATGAGCTTGCAAACAAGTATTTAAAGGGCTGCAGCGGTGTAATTTCATTTATTATAAAGGGCGGACGTCCTGCGGCGGCGAAGTTTATGGACGCGCTAAAGCTTGCCTCAAACGAGGTTCACGTTGCAGACATAAGAACGTGCGTACTTCATCCGGCAAGTGAAACACACAGACAGCTTACGGACGAACAGCTTGCGGCGGCAGGAATTGAGGCAGGAATGATACGTTTTTCTGTCGGACTGGAAAAAATTGACGATATTATCGAGGACCTTGACAATGCGTTAAAAAGTATCGGTAAATAAGAAAATGATGTACCTCAAAGGTACATCATTTTTTTCTGCGTAATTCTTTAAAAAATAATGAAAGTATTTGGGAACATTCTGTTTCCATAATACCGCCGCTGACATTTACATTATGATTAAACAAACCGTGTTCAAACAAATCAACTGCCGAACCAGCACAGCCTGATTTTTTATCAAACGCGCCGAAAAACACATTTTCAATTCTTGAATTTATAATAGCGCCCGCGCACATTGGGCACGGCTCAAGCGTTACATACATATCGCATTTCGGCAGCCGCCAGCCGCCGAGTTTTTTACACGCTTTGTTTATAGCGATAATTTCAGCGTGTCCGAGCGCGTTTTTTTTCGTTTCGCGTCTGTTATATCCGCGCGAGATAATTTCAGCGCCGCGCACAATAACCGCGCCGACAGGCGTTTCTCCTATATCCGCCGCTTTTTTTGCCTGTCTCAGTGCCTCTTTCATAAATCGTTCGTCCATAATCAATACCCGTAAGAACCTAAAAATTTATAGAAATATGTATTTCTCCGCAGTTCGTCAAGAGCGAAATAAATTGACGCGTCGTCAATATTTCCGTCAATGTCAATGAAAAATACATACTTGCCGAGCTTGTCCTTCATAGGACGAGATTCAATGCTTGTCATATTTATTTTTGATTTTGCAAGCAGTTCAAGCGCGCGGTAAAGACTCCCCGGCTTATTGTCAACCGCGAATACAACGGAAGTTTTATCGTGCTCAGAAACAGTTGTTGCCGGTGTTTTTTCAATGATAACAAAACGGGTTGAATTGTTAGCGTCGTCACCGCAGTCGGGGTAGAGAATATCAAGCCCGTAAAGTTCTGCGCCTGCAGGCGAGCCGATACAGGCAATCGAACCATCACTTTCGCTGACACGTTTCGCGGCGGCGGCAGACGAGTCGGTAAACTCGATTTTAACATCTTCAAATTCACGGGAAAGCAGTCTGGAACACTGTCCTATAGGTTGAGGGTGAGAGGTAATAATTTTAATATCCTCTTTTTTTGCTCCCTTTTTAACCATAAGATTTTCACATATATGCAGGATATATTCACCTGTTATAAACAGGTCAACATCAAACGCAAGCGCGTCAAGAGTTGTGTTTATACTGCCGTCTATTGAATTTTCAATCGGCACAATCGCTCTGTCTATATCACCGTTTTTAACCGCGAGAATAGCGGAAAAAATCGTTGAATATTCCTTTATTTCCTCGCGGCCCTGCGACCATTCAATTGCCGCCTGCTGTGAGAAGGTACCGCTTGGACCTAAATATCCTAACATTCGTGTAAAAATCCTTTCTTTATTTTAACAATGTCTTACCGACAGCTTTTGCAATCGGGTCAAGTTCTTTCATAAGTCTGTCAAAGCGTTCGGGAGTAAGCGACTGTTCACCGTCCGAGGCGGCTTTTTCAGGGCAGTTGTGAACTTCAATCATAAGACCGTCCGCGCCTGCGGCAATTGCGCCCTTTGCAACAGCAGGTACATACTTATATGTGCCTGTTGCGTGGCTCGGGTCGGCAATAATAGGAAGATGTGACAATTCCTTTGATACAGGGATTGCGCTTAGGTCAAACGTATTGCGTGTAGCGGTTTCATAAGTTCTGATACCTCTTTCACAAAGTATTACATTTTCATTGCCTTCAGACATAATATATTCAGCTGCCATAAGCCATTCTTCCATAGTGCAGGCAAGACCGCGTTTTAACAAAATAGGTTTATTACACTTGCCGACTTCACGCAGAAGTTTAAAGTTCTGCATATTTCTTGCGCCGATTTGCATAACATCTGCGTATTTTGCCACAAGCTCAACATCACGCGTATCAAGCACTTCGGTACATATCGGCATACCAAGCTCCTGACCGCTGTTAAACATAATTTTAAGACCGTCGCCCTCAAGTCCCTGAAACGAATACGGGGAAGAACGCGGTTTAAACGCGCCGCCGCGCAGAATATTTGCGCCTGACGCTTTTACTGCGGCAGAAACGGAAGTAAACTGTTCCTGACTTTCGATAGCGCACGGACCTGCAAATACGGCAAGTTCTTTACCGCCGACAGTAACTCCGTGACCGATTTCAATTACTGACTGTTCCTTATGCAGTTCTTTTGACGCAAGCTTATAAGGTTTCATAATCGGGACTACGTTTTCAACGCCGTCCATTGTAAGAATTTGATTCATACTTAAAAGACGTTTATCGCCTATTGCTCCTATTACCGTCTTTTTCTCACCTTGTATAGGGTGAGTCTGAAAACCGAATTCGCCGAGCAGTCTTTCAACGCTGTCAATATCCTTAGCTGATGCGGAATCTTTCATTATAATAATCATTGTTTCTCACACTCTTTCCTATAAAATACTAATTACAGTTAGTATACCAAAAAAAGCATTTTTTTGCAAGTTAATTTTTAACTATAGAACTAATATCTGCAAACACTGCCTCTGTTTTATACTGTCCGTTTTCCGATTTTAACTGGCGGTTAAAATACAGACGCTTACCGTCGCGCGAGAAGGACGGATTTGGGTGTACCTGTAGTTTCCACGTCGTATGCTCGTCGTGCGGTATTTCAAATACTGCGATTGGGTTTTTATTTCCGCGCTTATAGAGATACACATTTGGGGCATAGTGGGGGTAACAGCGGTCGCCTGCAAAAAAACGTCTGTCGGAACTTGCGTCCATATGATTGGATATTCCGCCGAGAATCTCCAGTTCTTCGCCCTCCTTTGAAAAACGCGCGATATAGCTTGTTTCCATCTCAATATGCTTACCCTGATTAAACTGACGTGTCGCCATATATGTGTTGTCGTCAAACCAGAGCTGGTGTACGGGCTTGTCGGGAATAACGTATGTTTTGCGTGTATTGAGGTCAATACAGCCGAGCGCGCCGAATACGGGACATTCTTCAACGCCGAGCCTCATCATAACCGATGTCGCGGACGGGTTAAGCTGTACGTGGCTTACGGACGCGGTGTATTCATTCGGGGTAAGACCGTGGGAACGTACCATTTCAATAATGTCGCTGTCGGTCGCCGCAAGTGTGATTTTACCTGTCTTAACGTCGAGAATATAAATTCCGCACGAGTTGATTTCGGGATAATCGGGATTTTTGCCGAGATATTCCGACGATATTGAAAACGGGTATTTACCGTTTTGAGCGCAGTGACTTTCTTTTGCAATGATTTTATGCCTTATTTCGCCCGTGTCCGCGTCCATAATGCGGAAACACGCCAGACCGTTATCATTATCGCGGAATACGATTAATGAATCGGTTATGAAGGTTGCGGAAGGACCGTTATGGTTACCGCATAAAACGTCAAAAACTTTTTTGTGGTTACTGAGATTGTGGTCACATATCCATATTTCTGTTTCGGGTTTTGTTAAATCCGCCTTGCGAGCGTAAATGATATGCTGACCGTCGGGACTTTCGACCATACCGCCGTTCATTCCCAAAAGCGTTGAACCGCTGTAATCACTGATTTTTGTTGTTTCCATAGTTTATTCCTTTCGCTTGGTATTTTTTTCTTTACAAATATTAAATTATATGATATAATATATTTGCGACACAAAAGAATATTGTATAGTACGTTTAAGTGTGTATTTTTTTTGTTAAAAATACAGGCTCAAATCTGCATACTTAATGTATTGTACGATATTTTGTGTCGCAACAAAGTCGAGCTATGTATTTTTATGCGTAGCTTCGGCTGCGCATTTTTTATTGTTAAAGGAGGGCAGAGAACGTAAGTATGTCGGCTTACATTACAATTTAATATAGGAATTTTATTTAAGTATGTATTGCATTGAACCCCCGTTTTACAGCGGGGGTTCTCTCATTCTGCCCTCTTTTAACAACAAAACAAAGGACTGTTGCAGTAAGCTAACAGTCCTATTTTTTAAAGCGTGTTTATATAAGTTTTTGCAAACTCCTCCAGAAGTTCGTCGCGTTCGATTTTAACAATAAGACCTCTTGCTCCGTTATAGCTGGTTATGTAAGTCGGGTCACCCGAAAGGATATATCCGACTATCTGGCTTATTGGGTCATAACCTTTGATTTTCAGAGCCTCGTAAACTTTAGCGACTGTTTCTCGGACTTCCTGAGCCTTGTCGAATTCTAAGTTGATTTTCATTGTTTCGTTAAATTCCATCTTTCTCTCACCCTTTCCATAATTAAATCCTTCAGAATTGTAATTAGCAACCCACTGAACATAGGATATTACAAATGTAAGTAAATTGCAAGCATTTTTTGAAAAATTTATATAAATTTAATTATTTTTGCTAATTTATGTCAAATATTCCGTCTATATTGTCTACAGGTCCTACGGCTGATACGCATAATGTACTTGAATCAAGTACACGGTCTATAATATCGCCCACGGAGTCGATATTTACAGCCTCTATTTTTTTGATTACTTCCTCTTGCGTATGAATCGGTTTGCCGAGCAGAAGTGAACGTCCTGCGCCCTGCATTCTTGCGCCCGTGCTTTCACCCGAAAGAATATAATTTCCTTTTAACTGCTCCTTGGCTTTTGAAATTTCGTCTGCCGTCAGCTTATCGCGCTTAACAGTCCGTATTTCCTGTGAAATCAGCGACGTGACCTCTTTCAGTCCTGAGGGGCTCATACCTGCCGCAATATCAAATACGCCCGTACCGATATACGCGCTATGCCCTGCGTTTATTGAATACACAAGTCCGCGCTTTTCACGGATATTCTGAAAAAGCCGTGACGACATTCCGCTGCCGAATATATTGTTAAATACAAGCAGGTCGTACACGCTCTCGTCCATAACGTCTATACCCTTAAAGGTTGCGACGAGCTGAATTTGCTCAATATCCTTGCTCTTTACAATATTTCTGCCTGCAAGATAAGGCGCGTCGGGAAGAGGCGGAAGTGTATCGGGCATTTTCCGTGTACCGAAATACTTTTCAAGCAAATCAAAAAATGTATCGTCAAAATTGCCGGATACCGATATTATAGTATTTGCGCTTGTGTAATGATTATTCATAAAAGAACGCATTATATCAGGAGTTATTCCGTCAAGACTTTCATATGTGCCGAGAATTGTTCTGCCCATTGGAGTATCACCCCATACGGCATATGAAGAAAGGTCATAGACAAGGTCTTCGGGACTGTCCTCATACATTCGTATTTCTTCCTTTATAACCTGTCTTTCAAGCGACATATCCGATTCGTCAAGACGCGGATTGTACATCATATCCGAAAGCACATCTAGCGCAATCGGGATATGCTCGTCAAGCGTTTTTGTGTAAAAACAGGTATATTCACGCGTTGTAAACGCGTCAAGCTGACCGCCTACAGAATCAATCTCGTGAGCAATTTGTGCCGCGGTTCGGATTTGTGTTCCCTTAAACAGCATATGCTCAATAAAATGAGAAATACCATTTTCATTTTTGTTTTCGTATCTTGAACCGTTTCCAACCCATACACCGATTGAAATTGATTTAAGATATGTGATTTTTTCTGCAACAACACGTATGCCGTTTGAAAGTGTTTTATATTGGTACAATATTGTTTTTCTCCTTTTTACCGTATATATAATTAGACGTTATTTTATGCGGTTTTGTTCCATTTTATCGGAATTTTCGCTTTATTTCTTTAACAAGTCCGAAAACACGTATACGTAAAACTTCCTCGCCTTCAAACCTGCGCGGCGGATACATAGGGTTAATTGACTGAAGTTCGATAAAGTCCCTGTCATAAACTACTTTTTTTACAACACCGTCTTCATCATCAATTGTGACTACCGCATAACTGCCGCTGTCAACTGAGGTCTGACAGCGTACAAGCACGAGGTCGCCTTCCATAAATACAGGGTACATACTGTCGCCGACTACCCGTAAAAACGCATACTGCTCACCGTGTGAGAGGTCACTCCGCATTACAGGCTCATAACCTGTAATATTGTTTTCCGCAAAGCAGGTAACGCCTGCCGCAACCCTGCCTATAATCGGTATATTTACAAATTCGCTTTCGTCCACCGCCTCAACATTGGCAGGGGCATTGTCCCAGCCGAGAAGGTATTCGGGGGTTGTATCAAGAATCTGCGCCAGCTTTATAAGTGAATCGCGCTTAATATTTGTTACTGTGCCTTTTTCGTATTTTTGTATGGCTGCTTTCTGTACACCGATTTTTGCGCCAAGCTCCTCTTGTGTCAGTCCGTGTTCCTTGCGCAGACGGCGTATTCTTTCGCCCGTTGTCATTGGAATTCCTCCTTTTATCTGTGTAAGTTGTATATTTTAATAGTATCATAAAAATCAACAAAAATCAAGCAGTTAAGCGGAAAAGTATCTGTAAAATATATTAAATATCTTAAAAAGAAACAAAAATGCTTGACAAGAGTATCTTTTTATGATATAATCGAGGTGTCTTAAAGGAACGGTTTAAAACCGGCAAAAATTTTTAATGTTATAGTATCTTAAAAAGATAGAAAGGAGTGCTTATGATTTATTCAAATGATGACCCGATGTCGCTCTTGGCAATGGAAAGAGAGCGGACGGAAAATTACGGTGACTGCGGTGAGGCGGAATATGAGAAATGTCCCGTGTGCGGAGCGTATGAGCCTGAACATTATTACCTCGACGAGGACGAGGAATGTGTCGGCTGCAGCGAGTGTATTTACAAAACAGAAGTTCTGTTTTAGGAGGTGACGCTGTGAGTGTGGCAGATGAAAATGAGGTTCTTGAATACCTTACAGACGTAATGCGGCGCGACGGCTTTGATGAAACAGACAATATAAAGTTTTCCGATTCCTTTAAGGCGGCTGAGCTTCTGGGAAAGCATTACGGACTGTTTACCGAAAGCCGTGCGGCAGATACGGGTGAGGTAATTATCGTGGACAATATTTCAGGTGATAAAAATGCAGGTAAGACTGAATGAACTTATCGCACCGTCATTTTACAGTGTGCACAGGTCGCTTGACGATTACACTCACATCTGGCTGTGCGGCGGACGCGGTTCGACGAAATCAAGTTTTATCAGTATTGAAATAATCCTCGGTATAATGCGGAATCCCGACGCAAATGCCGTTGTACTCCGCAAGGTCGGCGCATATTTGCGTGACAGTGTGCTGTCACAGCTTATATGGGCAGTGGAAAAGCTGAATGTAGGCGATATGTGGGAAATTAAAGCGAGTGTTCCCGAAATGATTTATAAAAAAACAGGGCAGAAAATTCTTTTTCGGGGCGCTGACAAGCCGCAAAAGCTTAAATCCACAAAAGTTACAAAAGGTTATATTCGTTATGTCTGGTATGAGGAGCTTGACGAGTTTCACGGAATGAAAGAAATCCGTTCCATAAACCAGTCAATGCTGCGCGGCGGTGAAAAATTTACCGTGTTCTATTCCTACAACCCGCCGCAAAACAGGCGTAACTGGGTAAACCGTGAAATACAAAAGCGGCGTAAAGATACGCTTGTACATAAAAGCACATATCTTGACGTACCGCGCGAATGGCTCGGTGAACAATTTTTTTTGGAGGCTGAGTATCTTAAAAAGCTACACCCGACACAATATAATCACGAGTATCTCGGAGAAGTGACGGGTACGGGCGGTGAAGTGTTTGATAATCTCGAAATACGCCGTATTACCGATGACGAAATACAGGGCTTTGATAACGTTAAATGCGGTATTGATTTTGGTTTTGCGTCAGACCCGTTTGTTTATGTCGTTTGTTACCTTCATAATGACGTGTTATTTATCTTTGGAGAGATATATGCGGCGGGAATGACGAATTTCAGGGCGGCGGAAGAGATTTATCGGTATGGTTATCCCGAAAGGCTCATTATTTGTGACAGCGCCGAACCAAAGAGTATAAATGATTTGAGAGGATATGGACTGCGTGTGCGCGGAGCTCGCAAGGGTCCTGACAGTATTGAATACGGTATACGGTTTTTGCAGGGTTTAAGAAAAATTGTGATTGACTCGGAGCGGTGTAAAAATACTGCGCGCGAGTTTTCGGAGTACGAGCTGGAACGTGATAAAAACGGTGAATTTAAGGCTGAATACCCTGATAAGAACAATCATAGTATTGACGCCGTGCGTTATGCGCTTGAGGAGTATATCACAAACAAAAGAGCGAGGATTATAAACAGAAAGGAGCTGAATGTATGATAATTGATGAAAAAATCTTAAATGACGGTTTAGATGATGTCATACTTCAAAAATTAATTGCGCGTCATATGCTTGAGGGCGAGCGTTACGAGCAGTTAAGAAACTACTATACGGGTAAACACGATATTATTTCACGGCGCCGTTACAGCGAGGGAGTTGCAAACAACAGGGTTGTGTGCAATCACGCAAAATATATTGTGGATATTGCAAAGAGTTATCTTGTCGGAAATCCGATAACGTACACCTGTTCCGATGGCTACGATATTGAGTCGCTTAAAAACAGTTTTATTGTTCAGGATATGGCAAGTATTGATTCGGAGCTTGAAAAGATGATGAGTATTTACGGCAAAGCATACGAGCTTGTTTATGTGGATGAGTATTCTCAGCCCAAAAGCGTGTGCCTGCCGCCGATGAATACATTTGTGGTGTATGGTTCGGGCGTCGGTGAAAATCCGATTTATGGTATTCATTACTATAAAAACCGTGATGTTGACGGCAGTGTAACAAGCGTATGCTGTATGGTGTGCGACAGTGAGTATATGTACACCTATACCAACAGCGCCGACAGTTTTACGCATATGACTTTAAGTGAAAAACACCGTCATTATTTTGGCGCCATACCGCTTATTGAATACCGAAACAACGAAGAAAAGCAGGGTGATTTTGAACAGCTTATACCGCTTATTGACGCGTATAATGTTTTGCAGTCGGACCGTGTAAATGATAAGGAGCAGTTTGTTGACGCATTTTTGTTCCTGAGGAATATTGAAATTGACAGTGATCAGGCAAAGAAACTGCGCGAGGAACGTATTCTTATGGGTTATGACGGTGCGGAGGCGGAATATCTTGCAAAGGTTATGTCGGAGGGCGATATTGAGGTTTTGCGTGACAGTCTTAAATCGGATATTCACCGTTTTTCAATGATACCTGATTTATCCGACCAGACCTTCGGAACCAATTTATCCGGAGTAGCGATAAAGTACAAGCTTATGGGTTTTGAACAGCACATAAGAAACAAGGAACGCTATTTTGCGAAGTCGTTAAAAAGACGGTTGGAGCTGTACATTAATTTTCTATCTCTTAAAGGAGCTATGGAATATGTGCCGCTGCATAGGATTGACGCTGTTTTTACAAGAAATCTGCCTGTAAATGAGCTTGAAGTTTCACAAATGATAAGAAATCTTTCGGGTATTGCAACGAATGAAACGCTGTTAAGTCAGCTTTCGTTTGTCGGTGACGCCAAGGAGGAGGCGCAGTTAGCGCAAAAGGAACGTTTATTGGAGGAAAAATCAGCAAGACCGCAGGGACACTAAAATGATAAAGGAGGAAGAACAATGGATAAAGAAAAAGGGACACTAAAAAACGATGCTCAAAACAAAAATGAGGGACATAAAAAGTCATCGGACAAGAATAATGAAGGACATAAAAATGATGAGCTTAAAGAGCTTGTCAAAAGTCTTATAAGCGAGGAGCTTGCCGGCGCAAAGCAGGCGTGGGAAAAGGATATGGAAACGAGAGTTACTGCCGAAAGAGAGGACGCCGCGCGTCTTGCCTCAATGTCTGCTGAGGAAAGAGCGAAGTTTGAAATGGAGAAAAAGCAGAAGGACTTCGAGGAGGAAAGACAGCAGTATGTCAGCGAAAGAGCCGAGTTTGAGGCGGCAAAGGAGCTTGCGGCGCAGAATTTGCCCGTAACGTTTGCACATATGCTTGCCGACGCTGACAAGGAAACGACGGTTAAAAATATTTCCGCTTTCAAGGCAGAATATTTAAAGGCAATTGAGGCGGGACTGTACGAAAGATTAAAGGGTAAGACACCGAAAATTTCAAGAGAAGTTCCAGAAGGCAGCGACCCGTTTTTAAACGGGTTAGGGATATAATTAACAGAAAGGATTGATAAATAATGGCTATAAATTACGCAAGTAAATATGCTCAGAAAATTGATGAAAAATTTGCAAGGGAGTCAATGACTTCTCCTGCGGTAAATAACGATTACGACTTTGTAGGCGTGAAAACCGTAAATGTCTACAGTGTGCCGACGGCGGATATGAACGATTACTCCGTAACGGGAACAAGCCGTTACGGCGCGCCGCAGGAACTGGAGAGCAATGTTCAGGAACTTACAATGTCAAAGGACAGGAGCTTTACATTTACGATTGACCGCGGTACATATAACGATACGCAGATGTCAAATGCGGCAGGTGCGGCTTTGCAAAGACAAATACGTGAAGTAGTAGTTCCCGAGATCGACAAATACCGTTTCGAGAAAATCTGTACGGGAGCAGGCAAGACGGTTACAGGGACACTAAACAAAACTACCGCATACGATACGTTTCTGACGGGCGCGTCAGAGCTTATCGAAAACAACGTACCGCTTACAGGCTGTGTTGCGTTCGTTTCGACAAACTTTTACAAGAACATCAAAGAGGACGCAAGCTTTATAAGAAACGGTGATATGGCTCAGGAAATGCTTATAAAAGGTCAGGTTGGTTCAATTGACGGTATTCCAGTTATTGTTGTACCGACATCATATCTGCCGGAAGGTGTGGAGCTGATTATAACAAATCAGTCGGCAGTTACTGCGCCTGTAAAACTTTCGGAATATAAAATTCACGATAATCCTCCAGGAATAAACGGCTGGCTGGTTGAAGGCAGAGTATATTATGACGCATTTGTACTCAGTCAGAAAAAGAATGCAATTTATGTATTCAAAAGCAGTACGGCGACAGGCAATTAATAGGGGGACACTAAAATGAGGGACACTAAACCTGAATATCTGGAGGCAGTAAAATTGCTTTTGGAGTTTAATGACGAGGACAATGACGGTCTGCTTTTACTCTTGATTGAAGATACGATAAATGCGGTGCTGTCCTACTGCCGTATTGATGTATTGCCGCGTCAGCTTGAAGGACTTATACCGCGCATTGCGGCGGCAGAATATAAAAGGGGCGTGTCCGACGGCATAAGGACAATCTCCGAAGGTGAAAGACGCGTTGAATACAGCGACAGCGGCAGTGTTTTAAGCGGATATTACGAACGGCTCAAACCGTTCGTAAGCCGTGCGGTATGTCTGCCGTCAGAGGTGGAGAGTGATGAAAATGAATCCGTTTGACAGATTTTATGATACCAAAATAAGCGTATATTCAGAAAAGAACGAAAACTACGGTAATGACGGTCAGGATACGTTTCTGGGAAGAGTTCTGTGCGACATACAGCCTTATGACGGCGATATGGATAACGATATTTATGGTTTTTCAGATAATAAAGCGTATAAGCTGTACTGCGGACACAATAATTTGCTTGTAAACGGCAGACGTGTAAAAATAGGCGGAGAGTGGTACAGAATAGTTCGTGCAGAGATATGGAAACTTGGAATGTGCGCTTTGATAAGGGGGATTTAACGTGAAAGTGAGTGTTACATATAACGGAGGTCTTTCAAAGATTGCTGAAAGAATTGGAGAGAGTATGGCGCAGGCGGTCAGGGAGGCAGGGGAGAACGTTGCTCAGAGGGCGCGTAATTCCTGTCCCGTTGATACGGGCAGACTGCGTGAGTCGATTGAGGTAAGCGGGGAAGGTAATACCGCCGTGGTTTCAGCAAATACAGAATATGCCGCGTATGTGGAATTCGGTACTTCAAAATCAGCTCCGCAGCCGTACCTTGTGCCGTCGCTTATAAATAATTCGGACGCGGTTGCAGAAGCAATAGCCGCAACGCTGACGGCACTTTAAGGAGGAAAGCAATGCTTGATATAAATAATGAGGCGAAGAAAAGCCTTGAAAAAACAGGGTACAATCTTGTATACCAATACCCTGAACATTTTTCTCGTCTGCCTGTGATAAGCTATTACAATCTGTCGGAAAAGGGCGCGTTTTATGCCGACAATAACGAGAGTATACAAGAGGGCTATGTACAGATTGATATATGGTCACGCAGTCCGAAGGAGTGTTACGATATTTCAATAGAGGTAAACAAAGTGCTGACCTCTGACGGCTGGACGCGTGAAATGTCAATGGACGTACCGCGCGGAAACGACAAGCTGTATCACAGAACGATGAGATTTCAAAAGTATTTCATATTAGAATGATACCGGTAAACCGGACTTTAAGACAAAATAATCTAAAAAGGAGCAAATGAAAAATGAACAAAAAACCATTACCTACAATAGGTGTAGACAAATATACTTTCTTTAACGTTGTTTCTGATACCGCAGAGGGTACGGAATACGGCGACGCTTACAACCTCAAGGGCACTGTTGAAATTGCGCCTACAGACGCGGGAGGCAGTGAGATTTTTGACGCTGATAACGGCGCGTATGAAACAGCAAGCTATATAGAAAAAATCGGACACGATATTACAAATGCAGATATTCCGCCTGAGGTTGACGCTATTTGGCGCGGACTGGAACGCAAAAACGGCGTTGTAGAAGTCGGCAATGACACAAAGACAGTGTATTTCGGTGTGGCGTGGCGAATATTGAAGTCGGACGGTTCATACCGTTACGTCAGATATTATAAAGGCTCATACAGCTTTGCGTCAAATGTCGGCGGTAAAACAAAACCGTCAAGCGGTTCTATTGACAGACAGACCGCCAAAGCGACTTACACTGCTGTACAGCGTGATTTTGACAATAATTATTACGCATATTTTGACGAGAGCGATTTACCGTCAGGCGTTACAAGAGAGGCTTTTGAAGAACAGTGGTTTAAGGATATGAATTACTATCCTGAAACGGTGTAAAGGAGAAACGAAATGCAGCATACATTAACATTTACAAAGGACAAAATTAAATATGTATCCAAGCCGTTTGACTTTGAGGCTATGTGCATTATAAACGACGCACATAACGACGACGGTAAAAAAGGTCCGCTTAACATATGCCGTGACGCGGTGGATTACCTGTTTGAGGGTACGGACGCCACCAATGATATAATTGGTTCTCTGGATATAAACACACGCGCAAAAATGTGTATAACCCTATGGGGTTTTTATGTTGACGCGCTTTCGTCAAAAAACGAATAACGTCAGGCGGCGGCAGCGGTGCTCTCAGAGATATATACATCATATTTCTGGAGTGCCATCATCTGCTGCCTGACGAGGTGGGACGGCAGAATCCGTGGGTGCTTTTCCGTATGCTTGACAGTATGCGTGAAGAGGAAGAATACACGGACGAGCATTTAAAAATGTTCTACGGAAAGGAGGTATAGTTTATGGCAGAGGCTGCAAATCTTTCGGTCAGTATAACGGGCGACGCGTCTGGGCTTATAAGCTCATTGAACGCGGCGGAGGCGGCAATCGGCACTTTAAATTCGTCCGCAGGCAAAATAATGAATGATTTTGCAGGTAAGGAGGCGTCCTTTAAGCTGACTGCCGTAGATAACACGGCGGAGGGTGTGGCGGCGGCAAAGAGGAGTATTAACAGTTTGTCGGATAAGACGGTTACTATATCTTTGCGTTATGCAGTGTCGGGGATTCCGCGTCTGGCAGGCGGTACAAAAAATGCCCGTGAAGGTTTGGGCGTAATAAATGATGAACGCGGCGTAAGCGACCCGAGAGAACTGGTGGAGCATAACGGACGGCTGATGATGTTTTCGGGACGTGACGTAATTGTACCGCTTTCAAAAGGCGATAAGGTTTACACGGCAGATGAAACAAAGGCAATTATGAAGGGGCTCGGTATTCCTCATTATGCGCGCGGAAAAAACAATGAGATGTTTGAATCCGCAAAAGCGGATTTTACGCATTATAAGAAAACGCATAATATGTCTGCGGCGCAGGAGCTTGAATGGTGGAACGAGCTTATGGAGCAGTTTATGTATGACAGCGAGGCGGTAAAGGAATGTCAAGAGGAGATTTTTGCGGCGCAGCAGAAAATTTGGAGCGCGCAGAAAAAAGAGAGCTCTGCCGCGCTCGCAGACTACAAAAAACATTCTGACGCGTGGATAAAATACCAGACCGAGGTTGGCGGAATGGGCGTTGACGGTCAGATAGAGGCTTATAAACGTCAGTTAGAGTCATATAATGAGATGGTGTCGAAAATGGTCGCGTCAACTATGTATTCATCAGATGAAATGAAGGAAATCTGGGACGATTTTTATGAGTACAAGGCAGGCGTAGATTTAAAAATAGGCAAACTTACGGAGCAGAAAAATTATGCGGTGTACACAAAATGGCAGAGCGACGCGAAAAACTGGAAAAATATCCGTGACACCTATGACGACTGGGAGGAATGGGGCGATTCTCCAGTTCAGTTTTATGAACGCAGTATAGAGCGTATACAGCAGATGTACGACGGCGGTTATGTCGGCTGGCAGGAATACCGTGATGATACGATGATTGCAAAGCTTGATTTATATAAAGCAAAAATGGACGAGGTTGACGAGCTGCTGTCAAGGCAAAAGGAATACATAAAAAATACAAAAGAACGCTTTGCGAACGAGGAAAACTCGCTTTCGGAAAAATGGGCGGCAGAGGACAGGCAGGCGGATAAGGCAAGAATAGCGCACGAGCTTAAAATTTACGCAGGCGCTGTGACCGAACGCGGTATGGATAAGTACAAATCACTGCAGGAACAAATGAAAAAAATACGGCGTGAGGAGGAAATGTACGCGCTTCAAAAAACACATACGGAAACACTCAACAAGCTTGAAGAAGATTATGAAGTTATTGAGGCAAACAAAAAATATCTTTTATACACTATTGAAAAATCAGGTATTAACATTGAGGGAATTGTACGGAGTGTAAATAATGATATGAAGGGTATGCAGAATGTGATTTCAGGACTGTTTGCCGAAACAATAAGCGCGATAAAGTCAATACGTGTTTCGTCCAGTTCGTATTCCGATAACAGAAAAATAAGCATTTCCTCGAACAGCTCAGATATTATTGACGCGCTTAAAAACAAGGTCGGACTTAGCATAGCGCATAGCAAGTATTATTGATGGAGGGAATTACAAATGAGAAACGGTTTTAGTTTTAATGGCAGACATTCATCTGAATTCGGTGTTACGGTAAAAACAAAGTCGCGTCCCATACGTCCCGAAACAAAAAGTTTTACAGTCGATATTCCGTGCCGCGACGGCGTGTATGATTTTTCAAGGTCGAATCCTATGGGACGTGAATTTTTTTATGAACGCGTTATAAGCGTGTCAATCAGCATACAGGCGGACAGTCTTATTGAAATGCAGAATAAACTGTCGGCATTGTCAATGTGGCTGATGGGCAGAGGCGAACTGGTATTTGACGATATGCCGTACACGGTATGGGAGGGACGTATTCTTGACGAAATTGTATATCTTCCCGAACACGCGGGTAAGTGCGCAGTACTGGACGTTGCATTCCGAGTTAAACCGTTCAGCACCTGTGCATTTTCAAGTGAAGGTCCGACGCTTGATTTTGCGGTACCTCTTGATACAAATATTCCGATTGGTATTGACGCATATCTTAAGGGCACTGTATATGGCAGCGGAGATATAGAAATTCTTAATTTTGGTGAAAGACCCGTAAGACCGGTTCTTGAAATGAGCGGCAGCGCTGATGAAATTATAATAACGGCAGGGGATAAAAAGCTGTCGTTTGACGCGTTTGGCAGAGTGACGGTGGATTGTGAAAATCAGAGTGTGACAGATGTTGACGGGGATATATCGGTAAGCGGTGAATTTTTTGAATTGGCGGCAGGTGTAAATGTAATTCATATTGAAAATTCAAACACATCTGCAATTAACATAGAAGTAAAATATTCTCCCGAATTTACATACGGGGTGGATTTTAATTCAATAAACTGGGGCGCCGAATAAGGAGGAAGAAGAATGTTAAAGCTTTTACCATACAATGCCGAGGATTTTACAAAAGGTATAACGCTTGGTGACGCGTACAATGTACGCGTCACACACGAAATCAACGGTACGCGTATGCTGGAATTTACAAATCCTATTAATGATAAATCGGAAATGATTGAAGAAAATAAAATTGTGGTCTGTGAGGGTCAGGCGTACAGAATAATACGCGTCGCAAGGAGTAAGGGCGGTGAGGCGGTATTGGAGGCGGAATGTCATCATGTCTATAATGCCGACGCTCCGAATATTCACTTGCAGAATGTTCCTGATATGATGGGAGTAAGTCCGTCAAATATCTTAGCAAAGGTTTTTTCAGGGAGCAAGTTTACTCTTATTTCCGACAGTAAACTGTCTGAACTTGGAATGAAACGGGTTGATTACGACGGATTTCTGATTGACTTTTTTTCAACCGATAAGACAAATCCGTTTGACGTGGTACGCGCAGTTATTGAGAGCTGCGGTAAGGGTGAGATTTATTCGGATAACTACAGTATTGCGCTTGTTGAAAAAATAGGACATAACAATAATATGCGTCTTGACCTTACAAAGAATATGCATAATATATCGGTTGAACGTGATATAACGGATATGGTTACACGTTTGTATCCGTACGGTAAGGACGACGCGCATATTGGCAGTGTGAACGGTGGAGTGCAGTATATTCAGAGCGCAAACGCAGGTGTTTACGGTGTGCGCGAGGGTTACCGCGATTACAGCGATTATATGGAGCCTGACAAGATAAAACGCCGCGCGCTATGGGAATTCGACAGCGCGAACGAAGAAAGAATCGATGTGCCGAGTATTAATATTACAGGCACGTTTGCCGATATTTCAAAGCTGGAGGAAAGCGGCAGCAGCGAACATCTTGAATTGGGCGACGAGGTTGTAGTGATAGACAGCGGAAACGAAATTAGAGAGCGTGTTATTAAGCTTGAATATTATCCGTATCAGAATGACGGAACTGTTATTTCAATCGGCAGAGTGAAGCGTGATTTATTCTTTTATCTGGAACAGATGGGAACGCTTACGCGGCGTTACAGCAAAATTTCTACGGAAACAGGTAAGGTTAAGGCGCAGGCAGTTGCAGGGGTGATTTCAAACAGCGGTGTGCGCCTTACGTCGGATTCGGGTGATTTATCGATTCTGTCAGACCTGCTGAAAATCTCAAACGGCAGTATTACAAAGGTTCAGATTGGCAATATGAACGGTAAATTTATATGTAAAATACGCGACAATGCAGGCAATATTGCGATAGATACGGGTACGGACGGAAAAATGGATTTTAAAGGAGATTTGACCGCCGAGAAAATTATTATCGGTACAAACACGATTACGAAAAATGAGGCGGGATATTTATGTATAAACGGTAAGAAAATTTTAACGGAGTAAAGGAGGGGACAGAGGTGGATAAGATTTTTAATTCAATAAGTGTATTTTTCGGTATAGCAGGCGGAATACTGGCAGGTGTTTTCGGTAAGTGGGATACGGTTTTATATACGCTTGTCATATTGATGGTAATGGACTATATTACGGGTGTCATAAAAGCGGTGTACACAAAACAGATGTCGAGTGAAATCGGGTTTAAGGGTATACTTAAAAAAATTACGGTGCTTACGGTTGTGGCGCTTGCAAATGTTATACAGGTGCTTACGGGCGGTACTGCAATACGTGAAATGGTTATTATGTTTTACATAGCAAACGAGAGTATTTCCATACTTGAAAATGCCGCGGAAATACTGCCCGATATGCCGGACGGGATGAAAAATATTTTACTGCAAATTCGTGATAGGGACAAACAGCAGTGAATATATATAATAAACAGACTTACAATTATTATGTGAGGTGAGAGTATGATAGTCGGAATAAACTGCGGACATACGATAAGCGGTCAGCCCGGCAGCGGAGCGGTCGGTTATATAAGTGAAAGCAGCGAAACGCGAGCGGTTGGGTACAGCCTTATGTATTATCTCAGGGAAAGAGGCGTTACAGTTATAGACTGTACGAATGACCGCGCGTCAAGTACTCAGGAGAATCTGCGTGAAATAGTCGATATGGCGAACAGACAGCCGCTTGATTTGTTTGTGTCAATTCACTTTAATTCAGGCGGCGGCAGAGGTACGGAGGTGTATACTTATAACGGTGAAAGATTCCGTCAGGCAGAACTTGTCTGCGAGAATATGGAGAAGTTGGGATTTATAAACCGAGGTATAAAAAACGGTTCGAATTTGTATGTTATACGACGTACAAACGCGCGAGCAATGCTTGTAGAGGTGTGTTTTGTCGATACGCGTTCAGATGTGGATTTGTATAAAAAAGTAACCGCACAGGGAGTTGCTCAAGCGATTGGCGATGCAATACTCGGTGAGGATTTTGAGGAGGAATTGACTATGGCTCAATATGAAGAACTTAAAAAGCTGATAGCTGACCAGACAGCGCGTGTAGACGTTTTGCAGAATGAGGTTTATAAGCTGCAAAATCCAATGATTTATAATTATATTGATAATAATATGCCTGAATGGGCACGTACTGCGGTGAAGTGGTGCGTAGATAATGGTATAATTGTCGGTACAGGGGACGGACTTAACCTTGATGATACAAAGTTATGGACTTGTGTTGTTATTTACAGGCTCGCAATGTCACTGGAGTAAAAGAAAACCGCTTGGATTTCCAAGCGGTTTTTGTTGGAGTGCTGTAACGATTTTGCTGTCAGCCTAAGCATTATCGCAAAAAGGTGGTAGTTCTGCAGAGGCGTTGTGTCTGCGTTCACAAAGACACAGCCGCAGCAAACGTGCCTTTTTGCGAAAGAGGAGCGGCAGCAGACAAAGCGCAGGCGTGTTTTTATTGCATAAAAACACGACAAGCCAAAAGGCTTGCCGTGACGTGGAGCTGGTAATGGGACTCGAACCCGCGGCCTGCTCATTACGAATGAGCTGCTCTACCAACTGAGCTATACCAGCAAAAATGCACAGACTATTCAATGGCTATTGGTTAGCCATTGAACCTCTGTACGTTTTTACAATATTCTTTTTAATTAAACAGGCTTTTAGCTATAGCGCTTACAGCCTTTCCGTCGGCTCTGCCTTTAACTTTGGGCATAACATATTCCATAACCTTGCCCATATCCTTCATACCTGACGCACCGACAGCCTGAACAGCCTCTTCAACTATAGGACGAAGCTCGTCCTCAGTAAGCTGTTCAGGAAGGTATTCCATCAAAACTTCCATTTCCTGTTTTAACTGAGAGATTAAATCCTCTCTGCCACTCTTTTCATATTCAGGGAGTGAGTCTTTGCGCTGTTTAAGCTGTTTCGCAATGACTTCTAAAATATCCTCATCTTCAAGAGTTACCTTATTGTCCTTTTCGACCTGTAAAATTGCCGTTCTCACGAGCTGTACAGTATTCTTACGGACAGTATCTTTATTTTTCATTGACGACTTTAAATCCTCTGCCAATCTATCCTTTAAAGACATCAAAAGTCATCTCCTTACGTTCAAAAATTAGAACTTTCTTTTTCTTGCTGCTTCAGACTTCTTTTTACGTTTAACACTCGGCTTTTCGTAGTGCTCGCGCTTTCTGATTTCAGACATTACGCCCGACTTTGCGCATTGACGTTTAAATCTGCGAAGTGCGCTGTCTAATGATTCGTTATCTTTTACTCTTACTTCAGACATATTGTATCCCTCCCTCCGGCAAGTCAATTCTCAAAAATGAACTTGATGGACATACGCTGTATATATTCTATACAACTTATACTATTATACCTTATTTTACATATATATGTCAAGCTATTTTACTAATTTTTTTAGTAAATTTTCTAATTCTCCTCGACGTGGATAAGCATTTGTTCAATAATTTTTTTAACGTGGTCGTCGTCAATGGAGTAAAAAGCGTTCTTGCCGTCACGGCGTGATTTGATGAGGCGCGCCTGTTTCAGAGTCTTTAACTGATGGCTTATAGCAGACTGACTCATTCCGAGAGTATCGGCAATATCGTATACGCATAATTCCTTATCAAAAAGCGTCCATAAAATCCGTATGCGCGTGTTGTCGCCAAACACCTTAAACATTTCTGCAAGACTGTTTGTTGTTTCCTCGTCGGGAAGATGATTTTTGAGCCTGTCAACAATCTGCGGATTATACTGACACGAGCTGCACTTATCCATTTTATTTCACTCCATTCATATGTTCATATATTCAATTATACTATTTTTAAAGCGATTTGTCAAATTCACATAAAAAACAGTTGAAAAATTATAAAAATCAGAAATTATTTTTAAATGACGTCACTTTTTACGGTAAGTATGATAAAATATTGCTGAATGAATACAGACAGAAAGGAAGAAAAATATATGAAGAAAAAATTTATTTCAGCGTTTTTAGCTGCGGCAATGCTGCTCGGTACAAGCGCGTTTGCGGCGGAGGTCGGCGAGAGCCTGAGTACGGGCGACCATTCAAAATCAGCCGCCGAAACACAAGCTCTTATTGATGCGCGCCCCGATATACAGCGTCCTATGGAAAAGCTCGGACGCGGCGCGGCTGCGGTAAGAATGGACGGCTATACATACATTTCGTGGCGGTGGCTCGGCACGGAAAGCGCGGATACGAAGTATAATGTATATGGTAATCATATTATATCAGATATGTTTGATAGTAATTTATGGAATAAACTGAATAGCGAACCGTTAAGTTCAACAAATTTTTCAGACATTTCAGGCATAACGTATATAAATCATAAAAAAACATATCAATATGTACAATATACAATTGTTCCGGTTATAGATGGTGTTGAACAGTTTGATAAAGCTGAATCGGCACAAATTTGGGACAATAACTACCTTGACATTCCCATACAAAAGCCCGACGACAACGAGGTAAACGGTGAAAAGTACACATATACACCGGGTGACGCGTCAGTCGGCGACCTTGACGGCGACGGGGAATATGAAATTGTTCTAAAATGGGACCCGTCAAACGCTAAAGATGCGGCTTTTGCAGGCTTTACGGGCGAATGTATAATCGACGCGTATAAAATGGATGGTACTCGTATGTGGCGGGTAAATATGGGTCCGAATATACGCGCAGGTCAGCACGACACGCAATTTATGGTATACGACTATGACGGCGACGGCAAGGCGGAAATGGCTTGCCGTACAGCGGACGGTACAATTGCTGGTGACGGAACTGTAATCGGTGAAAAGGACAAAAATTACGCTGTATTAAATGATGGAAAAAACCTACAGGGTCCGCTGTATCTTACAGTATTCAAGGGCGAGGACGGCAGCGTTATCGACACTGTTCCTTATGACCCTCAGACTACAGGTAAGACAGAGGACGGCAGAAAATGGGACGTAAGCACTTGGGGCGATAAAACGGGTAATCGCTCTGAGCGTTATCTTGCGGCTGTAGCGTATCTTGACGGCACACGTCCGAGTATGGTTTTTTGCCGCGGTTATTATACGGGTCCTGACGGTGATACGGGCGGAAGAACCGTTATGGCGGCTTATGACCTTATAGACGGTAAAATAGTTCAGAAGTGGCGTTTTGACACAATGGATTACAATAATCAGTACATAGGACAGGGAAATCATTCAATGTCTGCGGCGGACGTTGACTATGACGGCTGTGACGAGATTATTTACGGTTCACTGGCAGTTGATAATGACGGTAAGCCAATGTATTCGACAGGGCTTGGACACGGCGACGCTCAGCACGTTGCAGACCTTGACCCGTCAAGAGCGGGTCTTGAAGTATATTCGTGTCACGAAGATTCGGGTTCCGATTACGGCTATGAAATGCGTGACGCGCGCACGGGAGAAATTCTCTACGGCGCAAAGACAGGTAATGACAACGGACGCGGAACCGCGGCTGACATTGACCCGAATTATGAGGGCTGCGAGGGCTGGTCTGCGGCTGGCGTGCTTACAGCCGCCGACGGTACCGTTATTTCAACGAACTATACAATGCCTGCAAATTTCCTTTGCTGGTGGGACGGCGACTTGGGACGTGAAGTTCAGAATGACATTTATATAAGTAAATGGAACGGAGCAAAGAGCAAAACGGAAACAATATTTACCGCGTCGGGCTGTACCTCGATAAACAGTACGAAAGCGAATCCGTCGCTGACAGCTGACCTGTTCGGTGACTGGCGCGAGGAGATTATGTATCCGCTAAAGGACGGCAGCGCGCTCAGAATCTATACGACAACTACTCCGACAAGCTACAGGCTGCCAACGCTTATGCACGACATTCAGTACAGAATGCACGTCGCCTATCAGAATGACTGTTATAATCAGCCGGCGCATTTGAGCTACTATCTTGGCTACGATACGAAAACTGTTCCCGTGCCGCAGATTACGGCAGGAGGCGAGAAAAATCCCGACCTTGCAAACAAGGCTTGGGACATTGAGGAATTGTATTCGGGCGAGAAGGTTGAATTGGCGCTTGACTGTCCGACAGCAATTGTAAACGGCGTCCCGAAACGCGTGGACAACGACAGTACGGACGTTACGCCGTACCTTGATGAAAACGACCGTACTCTTGTACCGCTCAGATTTATTGCCGAGGCATTCGGCGCGGAGGTTGAATGGAAAGGCGATACGCAGGAGGTTAAAATCAACGGCGATTTCATTACAATGAAAATCGGAAGCTCGGATTATACTGTTGCCGCAGGCGGAGTATCGAGCGCAGTCGAAAAAAAGACAATGGACACTGCGCCCGTTATTATGAACGACCGCACAATGGTTCCCTTACGCGTAATCGCTGAGGTGCTCGGCAAGCAGGTTTATTACAATGACGGACTTATCGCGATATGCGACCTTGACCCGACAATGACTGCCGAAAATGCTGAGAAAAGAAAGGCAGAAATTAAAACTGCTCCCGTACCTGAAAAGATTGAAATTGTAGCCATAAACGGTACAGGCGAGAAGTATTACGAAAATCAGCTTGATGTTTTCGCGGTCGACGCGAGCGACAATGACGGAAATATCGAAACAGGCGCGGTTGACCTTGACATAAAAACACGCTGGTCGGCATTCGGTGCAAATACGCTGACGCTTGATTTGGGCGAAAGCAAGGACGTTTCGGGCGTTGCAATTGCAATGTGGAAGGGACACGAAAGAATTTATCCGTTCAGCATTGAATATTCGGAAGACGAAATAACTTGGAAAACTGCATTGCCGAAAACTCAAAACAGTGGTGAAACCGAGGAGTTTGAAAAGTATATGTTCCCTGAAATGATAAAGGCGCGTTATATCCGTTACAGCGGCGACGGCGCGACAGACCCGCAGAAGAATTACTGTCATATAAGTGAAATTGCGGTTCTGGGAAATTAAGCGAGGAGAAAATATGGGAAATCCATTTAAAGCAGGAGAGGTTTTGCTGACCGACGGAATATTCAAAACCTCGCAGGACACGGGAAAAGCGTTTGTGCTTTCGCTTGACCCCGACAGACTTCTTGCGCCGATAGCCTATTCGGCAGGCGCAATGACAGATACTTCAAAATTCTACGGCGGCTGGGAGGCTTACAATTACCGAGGCTATCAGGACAGGGGAATAGCAGGTCATTCGCTAGGTCACTGGTTAAGCGCGGCGGCTGATATGTACGCCGTTACAGGTGATGAAAAAATCAAGGCCAAGCTTGATTATACAGTTTCTAAATTAGCAGAATATCAGCGGCTTGACGGCAGCGGTTATATCGGCGGTTTTGAAAAGACAGGCTTTGAAAATGCGCTTTCGGGAGAATTTGAAGTGAGCGCGTTTGACTTAAACGGCTATTGGGTGCCGTGGTATTCACTGCATAAAATTTATCAGGGACTTATCGACGCGTACAAGCTGGCGGATAATGAAACCGCCTTAGAGGTTGTGCGCAGTTTCGCCGACTGGGCTGTAAACGTTACAGGCGGTATGTCGGAGGAAAAGTTCAGTAAAATGCTTACCTGTGAGTACGGCGGAATGAATGAGGCAATGGCGGAACTTTATGTTATTACAGGTGACAGAAAGTATTTTAATTTGGCGGTGCGGTTTTCGCAGTCCGCCGTTATAGAGCCTCTGTCCGAGGGCAGGGACGAACTTCAGGGTAAGCACGCCAATACGCAGATACCGAAAATTTTAGGCGCGGCGGCGATTTATGATATAGATAAAAACAAAGAGAATTATCGCAGGGCGGCAGAGTTTTTTTATAATACTGTAGTCAATCACCGTTCCTACTGTATCGGCGGAAATTCAGACCACGAACATTTCGGGTCTGTTGCCGAGGAAACGCTCAGTACGCAGACCTGCGAAACCTGCAACACATACAATATGATGAAACTTGCGGAATACCTTTACAACTGGGAGCACAAGGCGGAATATATGGACTATTATGAAAAAGCATTATTTAACCATATACTTGCCTCGCAGGACCCTCAAAGCGGTATGAAAACATATTTTATGGCAACAAAGCAGGGACATTTTAAGGTATACTCCACAAAGGAGGATTCTTTTTGGTGCTGTGTCGGCAGCGGTATGGAAAACCCTGCGCGCTATACAAGAAACATATATTACAAGGACGGAAATGACATTTATATAAATCAGTTTATTTCGTCATTGGTTAATTGGAGTGAAAAGGGGTTAAAGCTTTCTCAGACTACAAATTATCCGTATGAAGAAAACGTTGTTATAAAAGTTGAAGAGGGAAATGCAGACGCGTCGGTTAAAATCAGAATACCTGCGTGGATAAAAGGCGCGGCGGCAGTTAAGGTAAACGACGGTGAGGCGCTAAACGTTTCAAAGACGGGTTATTATACAATTGAACGTCACTGGAACGCAGGCGATACAATAACGGTAATGTTTCCGATGGGACTTCATATTTATACTGCGCGTGACGACAGTCATAAGACGGCGTTTATGTACGGTCCCACAGTGCTTGCAGGTGCGCTCGGTACGGAGAATTTTCCTGCGTGTGATATTGTCAGCGACCATACCTCGCTTGACTTGCACGGGGATATTATTGTAAATGATATTGTGGTATCGGACAAAAATCCGGATACGTTTATTAAGCCAATTGACCTGTCAAGGCTTGAATTTGAAATGACCTCGCAGGGAAACAAGATAAAACTTATTCCGTATTTTGACCTGCACCATCAGCGTTATTCGCTCTACTGGAATGTTTACGGTACAGATGAAAAATCCGAAAAAACCGTATATGAGCCTGAAAGCGTAATAATAGATATTGTGCGCCCGAATGAGCAGCAGCCTGAGGTTGACCACGCTATGAAGAAGAATAACTCGTATTCGGGATATTCCGATACTGCCGCAAGAGGCTGGCGTGAGGCAAGGGGCAGTGACGGTTATTTCAGCTATGAAATGAAGGTTTGCGGTGGGGATAACTGTCTGGCGGCGCTGTACAGCGGAAATGACGGGGAGTATGAGCGTGAGTTTGAAATTCTTGCTGATAATGAGGTAATCGGTGTGCAAAAGCTTGAAAACAATTCGCAGGAAAAGCTGTTTTATGTTTACTATGAAATTCCCCGTAAGTTGACGGAGAATAAAGAAAAGATAACGGTTAAATTCCGTCCGACGGGTGAAGGTAAGGCGGCAGGAAGGGTTTTTGAGTTGAAAATATGCCGTACAAAAAAGGAGATATAATATGCAGGAGCTTAATATTCTTGATTTCGGAGCTGATAAAAACGGTATTACGGTTAGCACGAAAGCTATGCAGAAAGCAATTGACCAATGCCCCGAAGGAGGCAGGGTATATATACCGCAGGGAACATATGTCAGCGGAGCGTTATTTTTAAAAAGCAATATGACATTTTTTATAGAACAGGACGCTGTGATAAAAGGCAGCGGAAATACTGATGATTTTCCGATAAAAACCTACCGCTGGGAGGGCAGGGAAACGGAGTGCTATTCTTCGCTGATAAATGCGGGTATGGACGAAGGCGGTGTACGCGGTCTTACAATCGACGGTAAAGGCACAATCGACGCAAACGGTGTTGAACTGTTTCGTAAGGAAATGAGTGAAAGAAAGGGCGCGCGCGGACGCGCAGTGTGTATCAGAAATTCGTCGGAAATATGTATACGAAATGTGACGGTAAGGCAGTCGCCTGCGTGGTGCCTGCACCTGATTAACTGTACCGACGTTAAAATAGACGGTGTGAAAATCTATACGAAGTACGACGAGCACGGACGGCGTTATGAGGATATATTTAACGGCGACGGTATAGACTGTGATTCGTGCAGAAACGTATTCATTACAAATTCACTGATTGCAAGTCAGGACGACTGCATAGCAATAAAATCGGGCAAAGACGCCGAGGGCAGAGCCGCTGCAATGATAAGTGAAAATATACATATTTCAAACTGTCGTTTTGAGAGCGGATTCGGAGTTGCTGTAGGCAGTGAGATGTCGGGCGGTGTGCGTAATGTGACTGTGCGTGATTGTTTATTTAATAACACGTTTAGTATAGGCAGTGTTAAAACATGCCGCGGCAGAGGCGGAGTGATAGAAGATATTCTATTTGAAAATACCGAGCTTTGCAACACCGATACAGAGCATAGCGACTGTAAATGGTTCAGGGGCGGTATTTATGTTGACAGCTATTACAGCAATGACGAGATTTCAAAAGAGCTTCAGCCTGTAAGCGAAGAAACGCCTGTTATAAGGAATGTTACTTTCCGTAATGCAAAAGTGCATACCTGCGGCGGCAATGCAATTTATATTTCGGGCTTGCCTGAAATGCACTGCGCCGATATAACGCTTGAAAATGTTTCAGCTGTAGGTAAGTACGGAATGAAGGCATATTTTACGGACAGACTGAAGATGAAAAATGTAACAGTGTCGGCGGACGAAGGCGAGAATTACGTTTTTGAGGAAACAACACGGGAGGAAATTAAATGACGGTCAGAGAAATGATTGACTCACTGAAAAATCCAATTAAGGAATTTTCACCTATACCGTTCTGGTTTTTAAACGACAGACTTGACAGGACAGAGCTGAAACGTCAGCTTGAGGATTTTAATGAAAAGGGCGTAAATGGTGTTGTTCTTCACCCAAGAATCGGTCTGCCGGAGGATTTTGTTTATCTGTCGGAGGAGTATTTTGAAATCATACGTTTCATTGTTGAATCGGCGGCAGAACTGGATATGAAAATAGTTTTGTATGACGAGGCTATGTATCCGTCGGGCAGTGCTCACGGGCTTGTTGTAAAATCAAATCCCGAATTTTCGTCGGTTGGTATTACGCTTACCGATAACCCGTCTGACGGAAATGTAATCGTTAAATTAAGCGGCGGTAAATATATCGTAAGTAAAAAATGCGGCGGTACTATCCGCGGTATACATTTCGGTGAGGACGACGGAGAAAATAATGCCCCACCATCGGCGGATATTTTAAACGGTGACGCGGTTGATAAGTTTATTGAACTTACTCACGAACAGTATTATAAACATTTAAGTAAGTTTTTCGGTAATACTGTTATAGGATTTTTTACTGACGAGCCGTGTATACTCGGAAGGTGCGCAGGCAGATATTTTGAATGGACAAACGGACTTGAAAATGACATAACCTCAGCAGGCGGAGAGCTTTCCGAGCTTGAAGGTCTGTTTGAAAACAAACCGAACACAACGACAGAATTATACAAAAATATAGTCAGGCAAAGGCTGAATAACGTGTATTATAAAAAGCTGTCTGACTGGTGCGGAGCGCATAATATAGCGCTTATGGGACACCCGAAGGAAAGCGACGATATTGACGAGGAAATGTATTTTCACATAGCAGGTCAAGACTTGGTTTTTCGCTGGGTATCACCCGAAAAAGGCAGTGTAGACGGCGTGCATTCGGTTCAGGCGAAGTGTACTTCTGACGCGGCGCGCCATATGAAAAAACGCAGAAATTCAAACGAGTGCTTTGGAGTGTGTTCCAGAAATGAAATACCGTGGTACTTTACGGCCGACGATATGAAATGGTATATTGACTGGCTTGGTGTAAGAGGAGTTAATATGTTTATTCCTCACGCATTTTATTACAGCATAGAGGGAAAACGGAAGGACGAACGTCCGCCCGACGTCGGACCGAATAATATATGGTGGAAACATTATAAACTGTTTTCCGATTATATAAAAAGAATATCATACATTATGACCGATTCAAAAAACTGCGCCAAGACAGCGGTTCTTTGTAAAAGCGGCGATATGAAACCTGATATTGCCAGAGGATTTTATGAGAATCAAAAGGAGTTTAATTATCTGCCGTATTCGTTGTTGGATAAAGCGTCGGTAAAGGACGGCAAGCTATGCATTGCAGAATATGAATACGAATATATTGTCGGAGATACAGACTTGAATATAAAAAATGTCTGCGGTGCAGATGAAGTGGTGGATTTTGATTTCCATACATCAATACCTGTAAAGGAGCTGCGCGTCAGTCATATTGTGAAAAACGGTGTTCATATGTATTTTGTTGTGAATGAAGGTGAAACCACACTTTGCTTTGAGGCTGATATGCCGATTGACGGAACACCTGTAATATTTGATTTATGGAGCGGAGAATATTATGGGATACCATATTGTTATGACGGTCAGAGAACACATATAAATATATCAATCGGATGTCGTGAAAGCGCGCTGATACTGTTTGACTGCAAAAACGGTTCATATGCGGAACAGACTGTCGGAACAAAAATAAACGGACTTGATTTTAAGCTGATTAAAGAGGACAGTCTTACAAAGACGTACACCGCATATTACGAAAAGAACTACAATACGGGAAATGAGTATTTTGAGGCGGAGTATGAGGAGATGGCGGAATGTTATGTGAACGGTGAATTTTGTTCCGTCGGCTTTTACAGGCGCAGATTTAATGTGGGTCGGTATCTTCGCCGCGGTAAGAATGAAATAAAGCTTATTGTTACGGGTAATATAGCAAACAAATATTCAGATAGTTATATACCTTTCGGATTAAGACAGTAATAATAAAGCCTTGTAAACATCAAAGTTTACAAGGCTTTGTTTATTCGTCCGTTGATTGATTTTCAATAATTTCTACGGTGATTTCAATAATGTGTCTGTTATCACGTTTAGATACCGTTATATGCAGGTTTTTATAGTCAAAGCTTTCACCGAATTCAGGTATGCGTTCAAAGGTCTGTATTACCCAGCCCCCTACCGTGGCAATGTCAAATTCATTTTCAACATTGAAGGTTTCAAACATATTATCCAAATCGGAACTGCATAAAACTTTGTATTTGTTATCTCCGATTTTCTTTATATTTTCAATTACTTCATCGTGTTCATCCCATATTTCTCCGACAAGCTCTTCAAGAATATCTTCAAGCGTAACAATACCTACCGTGCCGCCGTATTCGTCAATGATTACAGCCATATGTGATTTTTTCTTTTGCAGCAGTGTAAGCAGCTGAGAGATTTTCATAGCAGGCACTACAAATACAGGAGTATTCATTATTTTTTTGATTTTAAAATCGTCTTTTGAGGCGTTATTAAAATCCTTTTGATTTAATATTCCGACAATATTGTCAATCGAATCTTTGTAAACAGGCAGTCTTGAATAGCCGTGTTCACGGAAAATGCGTTCAATTTCTTCATTGCTTGTGTTTAAATCAACAGCTATTACATCTACTCTGTTGGTATGTATGTCAATAACTTCTATGTCGTTAAATTCTATTGCGTTTCTTATCAATTCACTTTCATAAGGGTTTATTTCACCGTCATTCTGAGCCTCTTCGACCATTGTCAAAAGCTCTTCTTCAGTAACGCCCCTGTCCTTCGGCGGTTTAACAACCTTATAGACAAGTTTCTGCCATAATGAAAATATGAGATTAAGCGGTGATAGAATTATATTTATCACTCTTAAAATCGGGGCTGAAAACAATGCGAATCGTTCAGGCATATTCTTGGCAAGACTTTTAGGTGTAATCTCACCGAAGATAAGCACAATTACGGTCATTGCGGCAGTAGAAACGGAAACACCCGTGTTACCGAGCCATTTTACAAATAAAACCGTTGCAATTGATGAACTTGCAATGTTTACAATATTGTTTCCGATAAGTATTGATGACAATAACTTATCATAATTTTCTGCAAGTTTTAAAACCAATTCTGCACGCTTGCTGCCGTTGGACGCCATATTTTTCATTCTGATTTTGTTCATTGAGAAAAACGCTGTTTCTGACGCCGAGAAATATGCCGACATCAAAATCAGCATAGCTATAAATAAAATTTGTCCTATACTGTCACTATCCATAAATTAAATCTACCTCCGCAGATTATTCTATCATATTACTTTGAAGATGTAAAGGTTAAAATTGTAATTTATATAGTATATTATATAATGGCGATTATTTTGCGTCTCCGCGTCTTTTATGACGTTCAAGCAAAGTTTCTTCTGAACAGGTCAATGTAATACCTATAACAGAATAATCTTTTGCAGTTATGTCTTTTAATATCGTTTCACGAATGGTTTTATTCACAACAACTACAGACGAAAAAAAGACATAATCAAAACTTGAATTTAAATATGTAGACAAGGCAAATGACATTGTTTTATCACCATTTCGTAATCTTGGATCATCAACTGAAAATGGGTTGACACACCAAGCCCAATCACCATCAAAAAAAGCGCTGTTTTCATAAGAAGTGAAAAGTTTCTGTGTCACTGTTGTTTTCCCCACACAGGGAGAGCCTGCTATAATAATTAATTTTTGTTTTGACATCTGTACTTCTCCTAAAAATTTAATATATAATATCACTTTGTAAAACAAGCAAGCGTGAGATTTTCTTCTACCTTTAATCTTTTGCCTGTGTCAACATATCCTGCACTTTCGTAACATCTTCTGTTCATTTCTAAATCTTCAGGGAAATCAACAAAATACTTGGTTGCGTCAGTAAAATTTTCTTCGCACAACTTGATTGCAGTACGGGCAATTTGTTTTCCCTGTACATCAGGTTTTATATATACACGACATAAGTAGTATTCTCCATCATTTAACATTTTACAAAATGGTGTAGAACAATTGTACTTATATAAAATTCCTCCAACAATCTGTTCATTATCCATAATTGTATAGTATACCGAATCTTCACGGTCAAGTCTGCTTAAAATATCGTTCTCATCTCGAAGATATGGATTTCCTTCATCGTGGTATTTTTCGTATAACGATTTGAATGCCTCTTTTTGTATCTTACTGAGTATACTTGCATCTTCCTTTACGGTTTTTCTTATTGATACCATATTGTTTCTCCTTATAATTTTATTATATTTAGAACAATTATAGCAGAAACAGTATATGTTTTCAATATAAATATCATATTTTAAGCCGTTTCGGACATAAAAAAGGACTGCAATCTTGTATCAGAATTGCAGTCCTTCAATTAAATCTGTTTTGAAATGAAATGTACAATTTCATTACTATCATTCACAATGTGAGATGTCAATTCCAACGGATATACCTTTAATCCATTCTTTAAATCCTCTAACGGCACCCAACAAAAATCTAAATCAATTCTTTCATTATCTAAATTATCATATCCGTGAAAAGAACCGTATAACGGTATATCGTTATCATTTAGTAAATGTACTTTATAATACAGACAAATTTGATGGCAGGGTTTTTGTCCCCAAGGGAAAAATACTTCACCAACAGCAAATAAACTGTCTATTTCGATTTTTGCGTGAAGTTCTTCTTCAAATTCTCTTTTCAATGTTTCAGTGGTTGTTTCGAGGCTTGATACGTGACCTCCAATAATAGCAAAATTATCGTTTTTAGGTTTTTGAAGTAATATTTTGTTATTTTGTATAAGTAAACCGCCAACTCTGTACGAAAAAATAAAATCTTCCGCATTAAAAAGAATATCTCTGCCCATAGATTATTCCTCCCAGTATAATATTATGTTATCTTGCTAACAAAATTATTATAACATATACCTATTTGTTTGTCAATAGTTTAATCTTTTATAAATATAGAAAAAAGACTGCAATTTTATAATAAAATTGCGGTCCTTATCGGCAAATAACTATAATATTAATACAATGCATCCCTGTGATAGAAATTTGCACCCCCTCTTAAATTGAGGATTTGATTATATAAAATTTCTAATATCTATAATTTTACAATTTAAATATTTGAAATGCTTTCAAATATCATTAACATAAACGGGCTGATTTTTACCAAAAATTCCTCGTGCGATATTCCTGCCTCGACAGGATTTAGTAAAACCTTTTCTACCAAGTTGAGCACATCATTAAATCCAGAACAATTTTCTCTCAAATCCATCAATACCTGCTCTTTTTTAAACGAGTTAAACTTGTTAATTGACATAAGCCAGTACGCGCCCTCTATTATCACAAAATATCTTGCAAATTTTCTGGCAGTATAGTATGTATTTTTAGGTAATTCTCCTGTGCATGCAGGCTGCTTGCCATCTAAAGCATCGGAAAAGCATTGTTTGGCAAACTTTAATCTTGACTTTGCTACAATCTTATCCGGATTGATTACTCCAAATTCTTCTGTATTGAAAAGCTCCACAACGTCAACACCATTATAAAGAGAGGAATTATATTTGAGCATAAAGCGAGTATAAGCATCTTTTTTTACTTCCTCTGCGGAATGTGTGGACAAATGAATACCGTTAATAATCGGATATTTATTTTGCAGGTTGTTTTCAGTGTCGCTTATCCATGCTTTATCATCATCGTTTAAATCGTCCTTTATAACAATATAGCAATCCATATCCGATATGTTCGGGATTGCGTCACCGTAGTTAAGACTCCCATGCAAATATGCGGCCAAAAATCTTTTGCTAAAATATTCTTTAACGCATGCCATCGCGTTATCAACTAAAGGCTGAAATTCTTTTTGCATTATAATACCTTCCTTATAACAATGTGCGGAGTTTTGTGTAGTATTTTAATCTATTATACCACAAAAAATAAAGGCAAGCAACTCTTGAACCAATATCATTTCAAACATAGAAAAAGGATTGCAACTTTGTATCAAAATTGCTGCCCTTTTTTGGTGCCGATGGGGGGGCGCCCTTATAACCTACACAAACTTATTTTTGAATGTGTAGTTGTTTTTCTAATACTTTGTTATTAGAAAAGTTTAAGTAAACAATGACAGTGGTTTCATTTATAACTATTTTTTTTACTATGAGGTCAATCAGCTCTCTTAGGTGTGGGACTGATTTTCCTTTTAACATTTCTTTTGCTTTACTAAGTAAAGATTTAATATCTTTTTCGGATAAAGCATTATTTTTAGTGCGAGATAATTTTTTTGCTCTGGCTAAAATGTTTGCTTTTTGCTGTTCTAAGTTGGTAAGTTTCTCTATAAGAGTTGGAGAACTGGTAATTGTAATGACATCTGCAATTCGTGCAAGTTCTTTGTCGATATTGGCTATCTCTTTATGTAAGGTATCAATTTCAGATTTATTACAAGCATTAACACTATCAGCATAAACCTGATAAATACTATGTATTTTATCATCATCAAACTGCATAACATATTCATCAATAGCATTTAGAACGTGTTCCTCAAGCCAATCACGGCTTATACAAGAATTAGAACACCTTTGATTTGCACTACGCTGTTTGATATTACATTGATAAGTTACATATTTTTTACTTTGGCTATTAAACTTTCTCGTTCCGACATAGCTACCACCACAATGACCACATTGAATTTTACCAGTTAAAAGATATATTTCTTTCGCGTTATTGGAATATTTTCTTTTTCTGCTATTCAATATTTTTTGGACTTTTCTAAAATCTTCTAAAGAAATAATTGACGGTATTGCATTTTCTACTCGTATTACTTCATCATCTCTTTTATATCGATGACGGCTGCGCGAACCTGTAAATGGGTCACGTTCAGCAGTTTTATTATAAATAAAAGTACCAGTGTATCTTTCGTTTCTCAATATTTCATATAAACTGTTTTTTGTAAACATTGCATTTCTTTTTGTTTTAAAACCATCACAATTTAGGGCTAATATAATTTCATTATATCCCTTACCGTCAAGAAACAATGAAAATATAAGCTTTACGGCTTGTGCCTCAAAATCGTTTATAACATAAGATGAATTTTGAATGTCATATCCTAACGGTGGTATTCCTCCGCAGAATTTGGCATTAAGTGCATTTTCCGTTAAGCCTTTCATAACTTCTCTGGCAAGATTTTTTGAATAAAATTCTGCCATAGCCTCAATGATACCCTCCATCATACTGCTTTCGGGACTATCATCAAATTGTTCGGTAGTACTTATGAGAAACTTTTTGCTTTTTCGCAATTCCACACGGTATGCGGCACTATCAAAACGATTACGAGCAAATCGGTCTAATTTATGCACCAGAACAAGTTGCCAATCTTTTTGTGTTTTAGCGTCTGCTATCATTTGTTGGAATTGCTTTCTGTCATCTCGCTTTGCGCTTTGTGCTTCGTCCGCATAGGTTGCAACAATAATAATATTATGATTTTTTGCCCATTCTTTAATAAGTCTTACCTGTGCGTCTATACTTTCGCCTCTTTGATTATCAGAGGAATATCTGACATAAATAACGGCATACAGACATATTACACCAAGCTGTTGTTTGATTTTTTCTAAATAATCTTGAATCATAATTCACACTCCTTATGGGTGTGCATCTGACTCACTATTATTCCCTTGCCAATAGTATATACGGAAAAATAATCATTGTCAATAAAAAATTATTTTTGTTGTTCTAATTCTTTTAATATTTTTGACATAAGAAGAATGAATTTCTGTTCATAACAAATTGTTTTCTCGTTAAGTTCCTCTGTCTGTATAGATATTTCTCTTGTTTTTTTCATTTTATTTTCCTCCTCTTGAGATGTATTTTATAAAATGAGGACAGCGCATATGCTGTCCTCATTTTGATGTATAAATTAAAAGCCTTCTACGGTATATGCGTCCTCGTACATATCGCCGTTTATTGTGAATATTTTTTCTATGGTTGTACACCATTCTGTACCGTCCACGCCACCGCCGTATATGTCGAACGCAATTTTATGCTTTCTCGGCTCTTCTTTTGTTCCGCTGAGCCATAGGTCGGTATATAGTTTACTTGCGTTTGTAACGTCGTTATAGGGGGCAGAGAATGTAGCTGATGTATTATTGCTTGATGTTCTAATCATATCTACCATACTTCCCTGAATAAAGATACCTCCGAAGGTTTTAGAAGTCCACCCCAGACGTGCAGTTACCTTAGTAGGCGGTACAGGTTTTTCGGAAGGAGTTCTTGAGCCTAAGCCTCTTGAGCAGGAATGACTTTTTTCAGCGTCAATCTGTTTATAGCTTATGCTTGTTTTGATTTCTGCTTCTAAACCGTAACCGCTTTTAATAGGGTCTGGCGAAAGAGAAACGCCGTCAACATTTAATTTGGCTTGATATGTGTATGTATGATAACAGGTATAGCTACGTCCGTCATCATCAGTAATACTATGATTTGTTTGTTCCTGCCACGTTATTGTACTTGTATCACTATCACAAATAGAGGGGTCAATGGGTACTGTTTCGATTTCATCAGAGGGTATTTTATCGTTATTATTGTCATCTGGCTTTGGTGTTTCAATAGGTGTATTTGGTCTGACATAAATATCAAGCGTTTTAAAGGGGATATTTCGCGTTAAAAGTACATCAGCGTGTAATTCCTCGCCACTGTCTAAATTTTCGTTATTTGAGCTGTTTTTGAGCTCGTAACGCTCATATATGTATTCGCTCTCTATGTTATCAATAATAGCTTTTCTTGATTTATCAGCAAAAATATATGTTTTTGATATACTGTTATTGTCTTCAAAAGGTATTGTTTCAGTATTTGTAAAAACTAATTCGCCTGTTGCGCTATTGATGAAACGTTTTGTAACTGCTGCGTGTTCATCAACTGCAAGCGACACCTTAAACGGAAATTTAAAATCATATCCGACTGCTCCGCCGTATGAGTAATACCATAAATCGCCCTTAGATTTGTATTGCTGACCTATGCGAATAAGATTACTGTCAAGAGTATCAGCCTCAATTGTTCCCGTCCAATTTCCCTCTGGATTGACTTGTCCTGCCTCGAAGTTCGGATATATCATATTGTTTGGTATTTTTCCTTTTTCTAATATATCGCCATAGCTAAAGCTCTGACCGTAAATATATTTCGGGTCATTGCCTTCTACAACCTCGAGCGCGCCGTAATGGTCGTTATTTCCACCCTCAAAGCCCCACATAGAGAATATAACGGAGCTGTACGGATAACGTGCTTTAGGGAGCGGTTTATACGGCATATAAGGCAATTGATTTGTTTCATCTTTGATATTTCCATCAATCAAATAAAATTTTGGACTAAATTTAAGCTCTATTCTGTCCGAGCCGTTATTATCACGATAAATGCGGTATCCTACATCATCATTGAATAGATAAGTTGCTTTTTTTTCATTGTCATTACCCTCAATATCAGCGTCAATATCAAACTTCAGTTTGAGTGCAGGAACACCCTCATCAATATGATTATATATATAACTTCGTATATTTTCATCTGGTATATCATCAATATCAACGCTTGCAGAAATATATTTAGGCGGTAATTTATTGTTCCAGATGAGAGTAACCTCGTCATCAGTAAGCTCATCACCAAACGCACTTTTCCATATTGCACCGCTTGCAGGGTTATCAGCATTGACATATCTCCAGAAAACAATATTACCGCCGATAATAACAGAATTGCTGTCTGAGCTTTCTATGTCCCGATTCCAAGACCAATCCACAGTGGTATATCCGTCAAGCTCATCTGCTCTGACCGTTCGGCTTGAGAGTGCGAATGAAAATACAGTGGATATTACAGTTAAAATTATTGCTATTGCTTTTATATTTATTATTTTATTTTTCATTTTTAAATTTTCCTTTCTGCAATGAAAAAGAGAGCAGTAAAACTACTCTCTTAGCTGATTTTATTATATTTATATTACATTTGGCAAAAAAATGTTGAAAATTGTACAATGCTGATATATAATATCAATGTCGGAATTTTCCGACATCTTTTTCCTTGCTTATGCAAGGCAGAAAAGGGTAAGACTGAAAACGATTTATAATCGGACGGTTAGCCACCTATGTATTACATACACCTAAGAGCATATGACGAATAGTCAATATGAAATGCTCAAAGGAGGTGGTCTGCTATGAAAAAAGTAATTTCAAAAGTGTTAGCAATAACATTGTATGTTATTATTATTTTAATAGCCTTTGCTATAAATGCAAAGTAACCGCTCCAGTAGCTTAAGGAATGCGGTTACTCTGTAACTAATATTTTTTGGCTAACCGTTTGAGGTCTTGCCTTTTTCTATGTCTATTATATATCTGCTGTACGGTTTTGTCAATACGTTTTTTTATTTTTACCAAGCTATTTCAATGTCATTTTCATCAAACTGATAATTTTTTATATAATCCTTATATCCCTGTCCCTGTATCCATATAAAATCTTTATCTTCACCTGTTAATTTGTTTGTTGTCCCACGAAGGTTATTAAAGCTAACTTCTGGATTTTCAAGACGCTCTAAGGATAATGGTTTTTGATAAGTAACTTGGATTGTCGAAATAAAACTGCCAGAGTTTTGAGGTTTAACAGTGATTGCAATATTAGCTAATAGTTTTATTCCAGAATACGAATAGTCTCCTGATTCAGTGATTTTTACGTTTTTAATATTGGACATATCATAATCTTTATTTATTTCCCAATAGCCAATACCGATTTCCCATCTCTGGCTTTGTGGCAGATAGTCGGGAACAGAGAGCTTTAATGTTTCGTTCTCATAAGTAATTGATTGTAAAACTAAGTCCTCGAACATCATAGCCTTTGAGCGATTTAATGAATAATCTTCAGCACTACCGCCCAATGATACCGATTCGTCATAGTTAGCTTGTGATATTACATCGTGGTCTGCAATACTTACTTGATACTGTGACGGAATATCTGTTCTTAACGGCTCGGTCCACGTTACCTTTCTGCCGAAATAATCATATAGCTTTTCGCTTGGGCTTGACTCGATGACACGCTCATTTTTATCAACAAGTCTGACAAGTACAGATGACGCTTCAGCTCGCGTCAGAAGTCCGTCATCACGGAAAGTACCGTCATCATAACCGCTTATAATACCTTTTGCGTATGCCTGCAGAACATACGGCTTGTATTCTTCTTTCATTCTGTTATAGTCCTTGAGCTTACTTGTGTAAGTAGATGTATCGCTTACAGGCTCCTCCTTGAGATAATTAACGGCTCTGGTAATAACTTTAGCCATTTCGCCACGATTACAAGGAATACCGTTGAGCTTAAACATTATATCCTGTTCCGTTAGCAATCCAAGCTCGAATGCTTTATCAAGATAGGGTACAGCCCACGCGTCCCAACGGTCACCCCAAGGGTTTTTTGTTTCTGAGATATTGTCCTCAGTAAGCTCTCCGCTGACAAGACAAACAACTGTTTTTATAAATTCTTCCTGTGTTATCTGATTATCTGGTCTGAACGTGCCGTCCTCATATCCTGCAAATGCTTTAAGCTCTGATATTTTATTGACATAGTTATAATACCAAGCAGATTTATTGATATCTGAGTAATCAGCCGCCAGAGCTGAGGTACAGGACAGTAATGTTACTGTTGATAAAATTATTGCTAAAAGTCGCTTTTTCATAGTTCTTTTCTCCTTTCAAGTCCTATCTTTTATTAGTTATATTATACCATATTTGGTGTATTTTGTCAAGGCATTTCTCAACATTTTTTGCTGTTTTTTCGCATATTCAAGCCATTTTTGACTTCTTTTTCTGATATATTTTTTACAGTTTTAATCATCAGTTCTAATATTATTCGAGCTTGCCTTAAACGGCACTTTAAACTTTGCAGGTAAAATATTCTTAAGAGTAACGGTGGACATTTGTATTTGACCGTCAACCTCATATTTAGCAGGGGACTTATGAATATCGGAATTTTCAATGATAAGCTGATATAGAAATTTTCCGTCATCGTCAAATTTCTCATAGTTATTATTTAATTCCATTTCGTCCATCAAATATTTTTTAAATTCTCTTTTTGCAGTATCAGTATCCATTACCGAAGTATGCTCAACCCAATCAACATCTTGAGTAGCCATAATGACGGATATATTTAAGGCTCGGGAAACTTCGGTTTCTACGCTCTCCGTTAAAGTGAAAATGTGGTAATATTCCAGAGAAAGACAAGCCACACAAGCAAAGACAAATATAAAAACAACAAAACCAATTTGTGAAAAAGCTGATTTTTTTTGTTTGATATTAAATTTATATTTCACTGCTGTCACCGTCCTGCTCATTTATTCTTTTTACTTGCTTTCTTAACTCGTATATTTTTTCCCAGATTTTATTAAGAGCCTCGTTTGTTTCTGACAGGTCTGCATTTTGAATTTTGCCCATATTGCATAGGGTTGCAATCTGATTAACATTGATACCAATTTTTCGGAGTTCTGCCTTCACTTCTCGTAATTCATCACGTCCTATAATAACTGTTCTTTCTCTTTCTGTGGATTGCCGTATAAATTCACTTCGTGTTAGATTAAGAGCTTGAGCTTTTCTGTCGATTTCTGCAAGTTCCTTATCGTCCAATCTGAAATATACAGCCGTGTTGCAATGTTTTTTTCTTTTAACCATTATAATCATCTCCTTTCCGTATTATGGGTTTGGGCGGAGCCCAATGCACGCTCACTCGGCGCGTGCCTGCCTAAGGTATATACTTAGGCGTATCTTGCCATCCCTTTTTTACTCCGACAGAGTAAAAAACGCTATGAAAAATAGCAGAAAATAAAATAGTGCAATTATGCTATTTTTGCTGTTGTTCTAATACCTCTAAGAGCTTTTCTTTGATAAAAGTAGCTGATTGATTAGGATAAAAGCCTTTAATTTCCTGCCATATATCAATACTTGTTTCAATTTCTGCCGTGATTGTATCTTGAGAAATCGTTGTATTATAATACTTTGACAGGAATTTAGGCTTTATTGTAACCGCTTTCAGCTTTTGTTTGACAGGTGCGCGGATTTTGTTATATCTGCCTTCCAGAACTTCTACTGCCGTCAGTCTGTCGAATTTATGATTTTGTGACAGTTCTCTAAGCTGATGAGCTTTTTTAGTGTTAAGCTGACAATTATATTCAGCCATAAGGTCATTGACAAGCTTTTGTTCGGGAACTGTGAGATAGGACAGTTCGACACCTACCAATATTCCAAAATCGTTATTATCAATACGATGTTTTAAGTCTGATACAAGAGTATCAATTCGTATTAAACGTGAAATCGTCATTCTTGAAACACTGTACTTATCTCCGATTTCTGATAGCGTATCTGACTTTGTATCAGCATGGTACAAAGTTCCAAAACCCGCATTGCCACTGAGAAATTCGAGGTTTCGTTCAATGTTTTTTATTAAGTCAGTGCGCTTGCCCTGACGTTTGTTTACCTCGACTTCAAGAGCATAAATATGAGCTTGCTGAGATGTTTTCATTTCTGAGATTTCACGCTGTTTATTGCTGTCAAGCATTATCATAAGAGCGTCATCATCAGTTAAGTCGGACAAAACCAAACAAGGTACAGTTTTCAATCCAATAGCCTGTGCCGCTTTATTGCGATTATGTCCAGACAAAATTTGATATGTATCGTCCTTAAGCTCTCTGATGAGTAACGGAGTAATGACACCGCAAGCCTTAATACTTTCAACTAAATCATCAAATTTTTCCCCTGTATACAGCTCAAACGGGTGATTAGGAAACGATGTCAGTTTGTCAGGCGGTAAATGTGTAATTTTATTTTCACCGTAAGCGATTGTCGGTGTAACTGCTCGTTTCTCTGTTTCTTGTTCTTGATATATTTTCAAAATTTCTTCGTAATGATTTTTTGTTTTTTCTGACATAGTTTTATCCTCCAGCCTCGTACATATCATTGTTTACAATATTTCGCAGAGTGAGCTGAGAAGTAAGCGGAATATTATATAACACGGTTATCCAATAGGCTTTCGTGTTGCCGATTTTCTGCGTTCGCCGAGTATATTCGGTTAGGCATACTTCGAGCTTATCGGCTGTTATTTTTTGAAAATTATTAACAACCGCCTCGAAGTCGATAATCTCACCCTCAATTTTGTATTTGGGACGGTATACCGCCATAACCTCAGCCATAATATTTACAATCTCGTCAACAATGTCACGTTCTGTGGCATTGATGAGATAATCATAGTCAATCTGCTCTTTTATCTGAGCAACTGTTTTGTTATATCTATCAATCCATTTTTCAGAAGTACATTCGTCTTGATTGATAGATTTAATATTATTTATATATTTAATATTATTATTTATATATTGTTCGGGTGCACCGTGTGCACTAGGTGGTGCAGGATATTCACTAGGGGGTGGTGCACTGTATGCACTAGGTGGTGAATGCTGTGCACTAGGGTCAGTATTTTCCTCATTAGGTATTGAGAAATCAACGTTTCCAATTAACACTTCATAATCATTTGCAGTGTTATCACCCTTAGAGGTCTTACGTTCCATTTTTCTGATACAGCCAAGCTCAATTAGCTCATTTATAACATCAATCGCTTTGCGACGACTTATTCCGCTGTCGGTAGCAATGGTTTTGTATGAAGGATAAGCTATATTAGTATCATTCGCATAGCTACACAGTACCATAAGAACAATTTTTTGCATAGTTGTTAGTGTGCGACTACGAATTATTTTATTAGGGATTTGTGTAAATCCTGTTTGATACATAATTTTCATCTGATGTTTACACCTCACTTTCATAAAAAATTATATAAATTGTATTTGCTTCGGAATTTATTTTCTGGAAATTAAGTAAGGCTTGGGAAAGCCACATTACACCTTGAGATGTACTCCGTCTTCATTATGACCGAGCGGCGAATTACCGAAGTATCATTATTACCGATTTTCGAGTTATGGCAAAGAATTTCCCATATTCCTTTTCTTCCTGTACGTTATTCGCAAATGCGCGTACATCAGACGGCTAATCGAAAACCTTGTTTACTTAATCACCTTTTATTCAGTTGTAAAGCAATGTTTTGTGTGTTCTAAGCAGTGGCGAACCGTAGGGATAAGGTTCACAGGAGAACACATTAGAGTAGTCATTTTGTGACAGCTCTAATTTATCCTCCTGTGGATAGATTATCTATATCACGTCCTCACAAATTAAAATTTTCAAAGAAAAAAGGGAGTAATAGTGTCAGATGCACGTTGCATCGTTTACTATTACTCCCTAATTAACTTTTTGTCAAACAAAAAACCTACACTATTGTGTAGGTCAAAGTGGTGCCGATGGTGGGGGTCGAACCCACACGGTATTGCTACCACGGGATTTTGAGTCCCGCGCGTCTGCCAATTCCACCACATCGGCGAAAATATTGCTTAACTATAATACCACAACCCTGATGAAATGTCAAGCATTTAAGATATTAAATCATAAAAAGTATTAAAAAAGGTGTTCTGTTAAAGAACACCTTTAAATTTCAATTAATATACTCTTACTGCTCCTGCATAAGAAGATATGCGATAGTCAGTGTTAATTGATGAAACCTTTACGACATCACCTGTCTGAGGCGCGTGTATCATATTGCCGTTACCTGCATAAATACCAACGTGATGAATTGAACCACCCTTTGCAAAGAACACAAGGTCGCCGGGCTGTAGATTTTCACGGCTTACATAGCTGCCGTTATTTCTCTGGTCTGCCGCAACACGGCTTACGCTGATACCGTTTGCACGGCACACATACTGTACAAGTCCCGAACAGTCAAAACCTGACGGGGAAGTACCGCCCCATACATACGGAACACCAAGATATTGCATTGCACTGTTGACGATAGCTTGTCCTTTTGATGATGCAGCAGGTGCAACTGAACTTGCATTTGTATAGTTTGCAGCCGCTACATTTCGGCTTGCAGCCGCTTCGGCTCTTTCTGCCGCTGCTTTTGCCTCGGCAACTTCCTTCTGCTTTGCGGAAATTTCGCTTTTTTCAATCCATTCGCCGGTGAACTGAAGTGAAGTGTTAATCACATAACCTTCTCTGTAATCATCACCGTAACAAACTCTGATAAAATCGTCCTCGCCCCAAAGTACATATACATAAGTACCGTCAGTAAGCTCTTCAATAATATCGGAATCGGTGTTTGCTTCTTTACGAACTCTTACCGAGTCGCCTGAAAGCGTAACCTGAGCAATTCTGAAATTTGTAAAGCTCTTTTTAGCGTCGTCGGCTTTAGTTTTATCCTGAGTAATAGAATCGCAAACGACATAACCTGACTTACCGCCGTCATATGAAATCTTGTACCAGCCTTCGGAATTTTCCATTACCTCAACTTCGGTACCGACCTCCAGACGGTCTACAACTGCCGCTTCGTCCGACGGTGTTTCTCTTACGTTAAGAGCGTCGCTCGAAACAATTACATATCCGATAGGATAAAAGCTTTTAGCGGCAATTTCGCTTGAGTTGTCCTCCTCTTCGGGAGCTGCTGTTGCGGATAACAATTCCGCGGTTCCTTTTACGGCGTTGCTGATATCTTTCTGAGCAATTGTAATACTCTTTTCAGCCGCTGCCGCGTTAATTCTCTGTTCTCTTTCAATCTGTGAGTCCTTTAATGTTGCGGCCTGTGCCGCTGCAAGCGAACTTATCATTGCAACTGCTGTAACAGCGATAATTGAATGTTTAAAGTTCTTCATAAGATAAAAACCTCCTAATATTTTAAGTAAGCATATTTCAATAGCATTACTTAGATTGCAATTACATTGCTAAAATGTTTCTAAAACATTACAAAAAGGATTATACACCATATAAAACCATTTGTCAACAGTTTTTTAATCGTTTTGTATTTATTCTGTAACATAACAGTAATATAAATGCGTGTTTTGTAATAAAAGTTGCGGTATATTTTGTGCAAAAAGTCTTATATCTGAATAAATAGATATATTTTATAGGTTATTTACCACAAAAACGATTTTTTTTAAAAATATGCAATATTACAGGCGGATTACGTAAAATTCGATAAGTTTCGTCAAAATTCTGCTATTATATTACACGCAGATTACAAACATTACAAATATTACATTCATTTGCAAACTTCTCTATAATCTGTTATAATTTAAGCAGGAAAGGGAATTTTACTATGGAATATATAAAAATAGCAATACTCTTGTGTGCAGGAATATACCTAAATGAACGGTTTCCGCCTGAATTTGCTGTAATCTTCATAATATCCCTTATAATGGTATTGACAATTACGGCAGTTTTTAAACATAAATTTAATGTAAAAATTCTTGTTATGCTTTTAGTGTTTATACTGGGCGCTTGTATGTGCCGATATGCAAAAAGCGACGCAATCCGTGATTTATCGGAGTATGCGGGTCACTATATAACGGCGGAGGGACGTATATCAGAAATACCTGCCGAAAAAGATGAGAATGTTCAGTATATTGTGGACGTGAGGTCTGCAGAATTTAACGGCGAAGAACGAAAATCACGTGGAAAACTGCTCCTGACAGCCAAATCGGGATACAGGTGCGGTGACAGTATCCGATTCAGCGGATTTATTGAGGAATTGCCGAAAAGAATGAATGAAAACGGCTTTGATTTTGCAACTTATTATAAAAGTAAAAACATATTTTTTAAAGTGTATTCCACAAAAGTGCTGCAGTCTGAGCATATATACCGCGACTATTCGCCGTATGCGCTTGCCAATATGGTGAGGAGCGATATATCGGAGGTTGTCGGCAAACACTACAAAGGCGATTATGCCGCAATTATGAAAGCGGTGCTGACAGGCAACAAAAAGGAATTTTCGGACGACTTTTCAAAAGTTCTGACAAGAACGGGTACAGGACGATTTTTTTATCCTGCATTTTTGCATATGACTTTGTTTATGAGTTTGCTTGCATTTGTATTAAGTGCGTTTGATAAACGCAAGCGCGACAAAATAACAGTGTTTCTACTTATTATATATGCGGTTGTGAATTTATCAAGTGCAGTATTTGTAAAGCTGAGTATAATGACTGCGGTTTTAATATTTTTCCGTTACCGTTACGGACGTGTATATTTTTTTGATGTGGTTGGGCTTACCGCAATAATTATAGGTTTGATAAATCCGCTTATATTCTTTAACGCAGGCTTTGTTATGTCGGTTTTGTCAAGTATCCTGATATACTACTTTTTCGATTATGTAAATGATAAGCTGAAATTTATCAGGGGAAAATATGTCCGCCGAATGTTATCAATAGGAATTATATGCACATTCGGTCTGATTCCTTTGTCGGCATATTTCTTTAACGGTGTGACGCTTTCTCAGGCGGTAACAGGAGTTGTGATGATTCCTTGTGTTGCTGTGATTTTGATTTTGTCGCCGCTGCTTATTATAATGTTTAAGGTGTTTGGTGCGGCGCCTTTGATTTCAAAGGCAGTAAGCGCAATGCTGTTTGTGTTAAAGCATTTACCGTATACTCTTGATAAAATGGGTATTAACGAAATAGCGCTGCCAAAACCTACAATATTGTTTCTTATTATATATTTGCTTATAATGGTTGCGCTTGTTAAATACATTAAAAACAAAAAGAAGGATATGTATGCCGCATTGTTTACAGCGGCGGCGCTTATGGTGTCAGCGGCGGCAGGGCAGGTAATGCGCTTTGACGATACAGAAATATCATTTATAAATGTCGGTCAGGGCGACGGAGCTTTAATAAGCGCGCCTTACCGTTATAACATACTTATAGACGGCGGAGGAGGAAATGCATATTCGGATTATGACCCCGGTGAAAAAGTGTTTTTAGAATATCTTTTATCGGAGGGTATAACGTATATTGACAGCGCGTTTGTAAGTCATTATCATCAGGACCACGTGCAGGGAATTATAGCGGCTATGGAGAATATAAGAGTAAGAAATTTGTTTTTGCCCGACAATATGGAGGGAAATAAATGGCGCGTCAAACTGGAGGAGGCTGCGCGCAATAATAATACCAAAGTGCATTATATAAAGTCTGAAACTCTTCTTACATATAATAACGGTATGACGCTCAGAATTATTCCGCCTGCGAAAAAGACGGCGATAAGTGATGATGAGAATGATACGAGTTATGTGTGCCGTATTGAATATGGTGACTTTTCTACTGTTTTTACAGGGGATATGTCCAAGTTTGCGGAAAATAATCTTATTGAAACGGGCAGAGTAGGGCAGTCAGATGTGTTAAAAGTATCGCACCACGGTTCAAAAACCGCAACAGGCAGTGAATGGCTTGATACCGTCAAACCGTCATATGCGGTTATAAGCGTGGGTGAGAATAATACATATGCTCTTCCAAACAAAGAGGTTCTGGACAGGCTTTCCGATACGGAGCTTTACCGAACCGACTATGACGGCGATGTTCGTTTTACCGTAAACAATAAAGGTAAAATAAGAATAGATACATTTAACAGGAGATAAGCTATGGCAGTAAAAAAGACAGATGATTTGTTAAAGCTGAAAAAACAAATAAAAGAAAATAAACTCTCACCGCTGTATGTGCTTTACGGCGAGGAGGATTTTTTGCGTGATATTTACGTTAAGCGTATTATTGAATGTGTTCCTGACGGCGGTTTTCCTGAATTTAATCATATACGTCTTTCAGGCGCGGACGTACCATTTTCGGAGTATGACGACGCTTGGGAAAGCTTTCCTATGATGACGGATAAAAAGCTTATTCATATAAAGGACAGCGGTATTTTTTCATCAAAGCGTAATACGGGCGGTGCGAGTACGGAGGAAAAAAAGGAGTTTTGGTCAGAAAAGCTTGCGCGTATCAGTGAAGATACCGTGGTGATATTTGATGAAAGCAGCGTTGATAAACGCAGTGCGCTGTATAAAGCGGCTGTAAAGGCAGGTACGGCAGTTGAATTTAATCATCTCAGCGACGCGGATTTAGTAACGTGGGTTGTAAAGCAGTGCCTTAACGCAAAAAAACGTATGAGTAAGGAGAATGCGTATTATCTTGTAACGCTGTGTGACCCCGGATTGGGAAATATAAATAATGAATTGAAAAAATTACTGGATTTCTGTGACGAGGAGATTTATAAATCGGATATTGACCGTGTAGTATCAAAATCTATGCAGGTTATTGTGTTTGAACTGACAGACGCAATTATGACGGGCAATGTCAACAAAGCATTTTCAACGCTTAACGGTTTAAAGACAGTTAAGGAAAGTGCGTTTAACGTTATGTATTTAATGCTTTCATCATTTGAAAAAATGCTTAAAGCAAAGGTGATGGAGTATGCGTCACAGGGTGAGATTGCCGCAGAATTGGGGGTTGCTCCGTTTGTCGCAAGGAAGTATATCGAAAGCGCGCGCGGTTTCAGTGAGGATTCTCTTGTATGGATGGTAAGACGCGTTGCGGAACTGGACCTTGCAATTAAAGAGGGACGTGTAGATGAATGGACTGCTTTGGAGCAGTATGTCACAGAATGTATTCATTGCATAAAGAAATAAAATTTAACTGTTTCGGATATACTATAACCGAAACGGAGGGATTTTAATGATAGAACAGGATACAATACGCTTGCTGCGTGAATGTGACGCCGGCGTTAAAATGGGTGTTGCGTCGATAGATGAAGTACTTGATAATGTGGGGGATATTAGATTTAAAAGACTGTTATCTGACTGTAAATCAAAACATCAGGAACTTCAGGACGATATTCAGATACTTCTGGATAAATATCACGACGACGGCAAGGAACCGAGTATTATGGCAAAAGGAATGTCGTGGTTTAAGACGAACGTTATGATTGCCGCAGATGAATCTGATAATACAGTTGCAGATTTGATTACTGACGGCTGTAATATGGGAGTTAAATATCTTCATAAGTATATAAATGAATATAAAGCTGCAGACGAGGATTCCAAGGATATTGCTAAACGGTTGGTTAATATTGAAGAAAGACTGGTTCTGGATATTCGTGAATTTTTGTAATTAAATATTAAAATAACGGCAGACAAAATGTCTGCCGTTATTTTTTTTAGTTTACGTTTTGTATAAAACGGCTTAGAATAGCTGCAACTTCTGCACGAGTTGCGGTAGCCTGCGGTGCAAATGTACCGTCTTCACGACCGTATATAAGTCCTGCACACTGTGCAAGCGTTACAGATTCTTTTGCCCAGTCATTAATGCTGTCCGCGTCGGTAAACGTAACTGCTTCTTCGCGCGGCTGCGGTGTTTTCTGACAAAGCTTTGCATAGTTCATTGTCATAACCGCTATTTGTTCTCTTGTAATCGGATAGTAAGCTCCGAATACACCATCGTCAATTCCGTTAACAAGACCGATACCGCCTGCCCAAGATACTGCATCGGCAAACCATTCATCGCCTGCTATATCATTGAATGCTGCCGGAGTATCACACGGAATTTTCCATTCTTCGCCGAGTTTCTCTCCGAAACGGCTCAATACTGTTACATACATACCTCTTGTCATCTGTGAATGAGGTTCAAATGTAGTATCAGACATACCTGCAAACAAACCTTTGTCAGTTACAAACTTAATTGAGCTGCTTGCCCAGAAATCAGCGGGAACGTCTTCAAAGCCTGTGTTAGACGTGTTGTTTGGGGGAAGTGACGGCAGACCTGTTTGATTCTGATTCTGAATCGGTCTTGCTATCTCTCCGCCGTCCCTATCACTGTTACCGCCGCTGCTGCCGCTCGAACCTGACGACGAATTGTTGGACGGTTCATTCACTGTCACATTTATATTACTGTATTCTGTAGCTCTCATTGAGCGGTTTACAACTATTAAATTTGCTTTTCCGCTGATTTGTATATCGGCGTCGGCACTAATTGTTGCAAGGTCTATTTTTTTACTGCCGTCCACAAGCTCGTAAAAGTCTACATACAATACAATTTTATTATTTTCGTTTTTTACTACTGAGTATGCTCCTCTGTCATTATCCCTGACAGAAAATTCGGTGTCACGCGTATTTGCCTGCAGTGTAAGCTGTACAGAATATACATATCCGCCGACATTATTAAGCTCAATATCCGCATTTTTTTTGTTGCGGTCTATATTGATTGTTACATCAGGTTTGCCGTCGGCAAAAACTGCTGTACTCATAATCGGTATTAACATACATACAGCGCATAAAACCGAGATTATTTTTGATGTAATTTTTTTCATCAATTTTCTTCTCCTTCCAGTATAATATCAGGCATTGAGTTATAAGACGGAGAATCAATCCAGATTGTGTCGCTTGTCTTACGCTTGCTTTCCGTACTTTCTATCGTATCGGTGCGATACATTTCAGCCTTAATCTGTGCAGGAAGCAGACTGTCTGCCGAGCAATCGTGTGCGTCGCCCTTACCCTGAAGTTCAGCTTCTTTCTGTACGTCAGGCACGAAGATAAATATACCGTCGCTTATATCGCTTACTTCTCCGTCCTCAGGAATTTCTGCAAACATCAGCGCATATCCGTCAATAGCGCGTTCTGTAACAGTTTCCTCATTCGTTTCAGGATTTACGGAAACAAAGCTGCCGTTTATCTGAATTGTATTGTACAGTGGGTCGCCGCGGTATGTACCAGTAACGATTATTGTTCCTGCCGCTATTGTATCCTGACCGCCTTCACCGTTGTCATATACATAATCATTCTTTAATTTTCCTACAGCCGCGTCAGATGTAAATTCAATATTATCACCTGCATAGCTGATATACTCAACAGTTACGCCTTCAGATATGCCTGTTACGGTTATTTCGTTGGCGTCATATGTCCAGATACGTGTATCTGTTGTATTTGGCTTGTTAAAGTATGATACATAATAACTTTGGTTAGGTGTTTCATTCACTGCGAAATCACCGTTCTTTGCTGTTATTGTTTCGCCTGCCTCGTTTGTTACCGATACAGTATAATTACCTGTAGACGGTGCATTTGTGATTTTAACGCCTGAAACTGATGTTTTCTTATTAAATACAACCTTTATTGAACCGTCTGCATTTCTTGTTTCAGTGTAGCTGTCTTTATCAATTGTCTTTACATAAGAAATTCTTACCTGTCCTGCATCAGCTTCTTCGCCAACTTTATTACCGAGCATATCAATTGCCTGAACGCTGTAACGGAATGCTGTGTTGTTTGCAGAACCGATTATATCTGTGTATGAAGTATCTGTAACAAAAGCAACTGATTTTCCATTTCTCTTGATTTCATAACCAAGGATTGAACCCTCTGCGGCTGAATTTGAGAAAGTCAGATTAATCTGTTTTTCGTTTTCGCTGTCAAGTACTGCCTGTGCGGTTGTTGTACCGTTTGCCGCATTACCTCCGTTCAGACGGAAACGTCTTGATTCGTCGCATAAGTATTGAAGTTTTCTTGTTTCTTCAGGATACTTTTTAAGTTCTGCTTTTGTTTCGTCGCTCAGAACCATTCCCCAGCTTGTAAAGAATTCTGTAAGATTCTTGTTTGCTATTTTAGCTGCAACAAGCGCAAAGCGTTCGTCGCTTGTAGGCGCGGTTATAGTGCCGCTCTTCCACTCCTTGAACAGTCTGTTATAGAAGTCCATTGAGTTTTCACCTTCGTCATATGCAAGGTGAAGCTGCCAGTACATACCAAGCTGTACAAACACGTCGTTTGACATTCCCGGTCTGCCTGCCGATACTTTATCATAAATCTTTGTATATTTGTTGCTCTTTTCCAGACGTGACGGCAATGTGTTCTGTTTTCCGTCGTATGTCTGAGCCATAATTGAATAGATGTTGTTTGTAATCTCAGCCTTGCCGAGTTTATCCATATTATGACCGATTTCGTGAGCAATACCCCATCCGAAGATGTTATTTGCTGTTGCTCCTTCAGCCATCATTGATACAGGCTTACCGCAGGACATACCTCCGACTGAGCCGTATCCGATACCAATATGACTTCCTGCCGCATACATAAATGCTTTTGCAAACATTCTCATATAACGGATATTCTGTCTTGACTGCATATCGCTGTTACTGTATGTGTTGTCGATACCTTGAGTTGTGTTAACTATATGCATCATATCTTCCCACGCAAGAACGTTATTATAAAGCGTGTTAATCGAGTCATCTCTGCTTGCATTTGTCGGCTTTACAGCATTTAATACAGGCTGTGCCGCAACAGACAGAAGTACGTTCGGCATTGAGATTTCGGTTGAGTTTGCGATTCTCAGACTGATATTATTTGGGTTAAGAGCTGATGTATGAGCTGATAATTCATCAACGTATACGCCTATACGCTCTTTTCTTTCTGTTTCGCTGATATTGTACCAGTCAGCAAGCTCAAGCATAGGTATAGCAATTGCGCCCTGTCTTATTTGCAGTGAAATCTCTTCGGGCTTTGAGCCTGAATATTTCAGATACAGCGAACCGCCGCGTTCTGATGTTTGTGTTCCGATTTTAGGAATTTCAATAATGTTTCTGCCGTTTTGCAGCGGAATACCTGCGCCCTGCCAAGCGTTAGCTTCTGCATAATACTGTGTAGGTACAACATATACCGTTTCATTTTCAGGAATATGCGCGTAAATTGTTACTTTTGTTTCATCAAATTTATTTCTTTCTGCATAATCAGTAGCATACGCCACAACTCCAAGAGGCTGTAAGTCACTGCCTGCCTGCTTATACTTTGCGCTGTCTGCGCCGGTACTTCTTGATTCTATACCATTTTTTACTCTTCCCAGTGCGTCAGCTTTATTTTCAAGTAAGTCTTCTGCAAGTTGGAGCTCGTCAAGAAGTACGTCCTTATCAACGTAGTAGCCTTCTGAGTCGTTTGCCTGTGCACGCAGACTTTCAATTTTCTGCATTGTTGCAGCTTTGTCAGCTGTTGCGGACGCTGAAAGCTCCGTATATGTATCGTTTGCAAACAAACCTCTTACTTCTGATTCAAGATTATCAGATTCATAGAATATCGCCTCTGAAAGACTTACACCTGTCGGTGAACCGTCCCACTGAGCAAGCGATACTGCAAGTTTCTTAACTGTTGTTTTTTCAAACGGCAGTATCATATATCCTGTTTCAGTTGAGTTGATTGCAATATTTTTACCTGACACAAGTTGTTTTTCATTTCCTTCTTCGTCCCATACGGTAATTGAATATCTTGCAAGACTCTTGCGGTAGTTGCCGTCAAGTCTTGGTACATATACCATATAGTTCATTTCTTTAGCTTCTTTGAAAGTAAAGGTAAAGTTAGTGCTTTCCCAGAATACGCGTGCTGTCCAGTGAGTTGCATAATCACCGTCGGCTACGTTCCACACATCAAAACCGTTCGGGTATTCGTCCTTTTTAACGTTGTTTGGATTGGTCATTACAACACTTTCAATATTACTTCTGTCTATCTGATGAAGTGTCGGGATTTTTGGTGCCTCAACTTCAAACTTATCAGGAATACCCTCGGTCAAATCAGACTTCGGACCTTCGCCTATGCTGTTTCCTGCGACAACATACAGATGGTATACTGTCTTATTTGTAAGACCGCCTATAACGGCTTTCGGTTCAGTAATTTTGCCTGCAGGTATTTCAGTGAAGTCTGTATCCGTTTCCTTCTTATAAAATACTCTGTAGTATGTAGCATTTTCAGTTTCTTTCCAGCCGAGCGACAAAGCGCCGTCCATAGGAGTTACAGTTATCATATCAGGCTTTAACGGTACTGAATTTGGCTGAGGTATTGCACTGATAAGTTCACTGCGTCCGCCTTCCCAGTCATCGCTTGTCGGTATAACTGTAAAATAATATGTCTTTAAATTCTTTAGACCTGTAATCGTTGCTTCATTAACGTCAACTGACATTTCTTCGGTCAACTTATCGCTTTCAAGACCATAAAGAATTTTGTAGCCTGAAATATTCGGGAATTCGTCCCATTTAAGCTTAACGCTTTCGTTAAGCGCCTCGGCAGTTACGTTACGTACTGTAAGTACCTGAGGTACAGGATTTTCAGGAACGATATCCTTCAGGAATTTAACTTCCTGAACAACAGTATATGTCGGAACACCTTCTTCACCCTGAACTTCTTTTACATTAATAATGATTTTCTTAACTGCAACACGTTTTCCAAGTGAAATAACCACAGTTTTTGTTTCTTCATTTTCACTCAGTAAAAGAACATTTTCAGGTATTGAATTATTGAAATGAACCTCTTCGGTTATATCTTTACCGTTTTCAGTATATGTAATTTCAGCTGTACCTGCTGTTAAAGCGCCTTTTACGTCAGGTGAAACAACTTCAATTTGTTCCATTTCCGTAGGAGCGTGGAACTCAATCGGAATTGAAATAGGCTCGTGGTTATTTTGACCAAAAACAACAGTATCATTGTTGTTTTCGTTAAATATGTTACTTACCTCGCCTTGAAGAACATTAACATTATTTTCAGTTTCCTTGGTGTTAACTGCTTTTTGAGCAATAAGTGCGGTATCGAATAGTTCAACATCGCCCTTATTTCCGATTTGGTGATTGACATATGACAAATCAACTATATTAACCTTACCGTCGCCGTTCAGGTCATACGCCGTATTATTTGTACCAAGCGCGTCGGAAACCAGCTTACGGTCGGTTGTATCTACTTTGCCGTCGTTGTTTACGTCACCGATTGAGAATGTTTTATCACCGGTTCCCAAAACAACCTGACGCGAATAATTGTCAAGCTCAATTTCTTTTGTTTCATAGTCACTGTAGCCTGTACCTGTCAGCTTAAAGCTGTAGTTTCCAAGCTCCAGATTGGAGATGTTCACGTCAAAGTAACCGATTTCGGTTTCGTTTTCCAAAACGCCTCCTTCGGTATTTTTCTTTAATGTACTTGTGTTTTCGCTGATTTCACCGGTTACTTCGCCGTCAAGCGGTATTTCACCGATTTCATCGCCCTCTCTGTACATTTTGATTTTGATATTGCTGCTCAGAACTTTTTCTGCTGTCTGCGGGTAATCAAAGCGCAGAGTCGCTTTAAGACCGGCAGTTACCTCAGGCTCGTTATCTGCAAAGGTTACTGCAGGAACAGCCGAAGAAAGAATTGCCGTACATAGTAGCATAGATATCAATTTTCTCTTCATAATGATTATCCTCCCTTTTTATTTGTGTGCATATGAGCACAATTCTTCATACTACTATTTTATTAAAAATATTCCTGTTGTCAAGAAATTCAAACAAATTGTAACAATTTTGTTGTAAAAAAGAAAATTGTCAGATAGCTTTGTAACCTATTATGTATATAACGTTAATCGGCTTGAAAAAATTTCCGATTTGTGTTAGAATGTTTACAGGAGCTAATAATTATATAGTGAAAAGAGATGGATACAGTGAAAAAATATAACAGAAGTCTGGCTCGTCCAGCATTGCGTATGGCTGTACCGGCAATTATTGAATCATTTTTCGTTGCGTTTGCAGGACTTGTCGATTCATATATGGTAAGCTCTCTGGGCGCAAATTCCGTTGCGGCTGTAGGTCTTACAACTCAGCCTAAATTTTTAGGGCTGTCAGTGTTTATTGCATTTAATGTATCTATTTCAGCATTGGTTGCAAGACGTTTCGGTGAAAATAAACGACGTGAGGCAAATTCTGTTCTTGTAACATCATTAATTATGATTGTTTTTCTTTCGGTTGCGCTTGGCATTTTGCTGGCGTTTTTTGCGCCTCAAATAATGAACTGGTGTGGTTCTACGCCTGAAACTCACAGCGAGGCGGTGCGCTATTACCGTATTATTATGGGTGGTATGATTTTTAACTGTATACAGATGGGTATTAACTCTGCACAGCGCGGAGCAGGAAATACACAGATTACAATGCGTACAAACATCACTTCCAATACTCTGAATATTATTTTTAATTATCTTTTGATTAACGGTCATTTCGGATTCCCTGCGCTCGGTGTTACGGGAGCGGCGCTTGCAACTGTATTAGGTACGGTTGTTGCTTGTATTATGAGCATTATTTCGATACTAAAGCCGAATGTATTTGTAAGTATTCCATACATAATAAAAGAAAAAATATGTCCTTCGATTATTGCTTTAAAACATATTGTTAAAGTTGGTTACAGCGTGTTCTTCGAACAGCTTTTAATGCGTATAGGTTTTATGCTGACTGCAATTATGGCGGCGAAACAGGGTAACGCGTCAATGGCGGCACATCAGGTCGGTATGAATATAATGTCGCTGTCATTTGCTTTCGGCGACGGACTCCAGACCGCTGCGGTTGCACTTATCGGACGCAGTCTGGGAGAGAAGAAGCCTGACAGGGCTAAGGAATACGGTCGTACCTGCCAGATGATAGGCGGTATAATTTCTGTGGCACTCGCATTTATATATTTCTTCGGAGCGCGTCTGCTTATGGGTTTGTTTTTCAGAGAGGCAGATATTGTCGATATTGGAGTAAGTATTATGCATATTATTATATTTGTTGTTCTGTTTCAGATTCGACAGGTGGTATATATGGGCTGTTTGCGAGGCGCCGGAGATACGCTGTATACAGCTATTGCATCAACTATAAGCGTTACGCTTATCCGTACCCTGTTTTCATATTTATTCGGTTATACGCTGGGACTTGGTATTACGGGAATATGGCTCGGTGTGCTTGGCGACCAGATATCAAGATATGTGTTTGCAGCTATAAGATTTAAAGCAGGGAAGTGGGTAAAAATAAAAATTTAATAAGTATATTCGTATAATAATTACGAATATACTTAGCATATTTTCCTCAATTTGTCAATATATTTTTTAGACAAAAAATCAGTGCGTATTACGCCTGATTTTTTTTGATTTCTACGATTTTTTGTATATGTGTTTTGATGTTGTTGACAATGTTTATTTTTATGAATAGAATATAACAAAACACAGAAATTATGACATATTATACACAATTTTTGTTAATAAGAATGATATAAAAAGTAGGGAATAAGAATTATGAAAGTTTTAAAATGTAAGCTTGGAGAACTCCTTGATTATCGGATTGAAATTTGCTTGTTTTTCGCTTTGATTATTCTATTTTTAAATGCGGGCAGCAAACCGAGTATTGATATTTGCGTCAGTATTTTTTTGTGCGCAATAGGACTTACGCAAGACAGAGTAAAGGTGGATTTATACATTATAATACCGTTTATTGTTTACATTGTTTTTGGGTTTATATCATCATATAATGCTCACGGTAATATTGCTGACGGTTATACGGCAACTCATACGGTGTTTCCGGTGATTTGTCTTTTATCTTCATATTTAAAAGAACGTAATCTGAAATCATTCAGACGTATATGCGTGTATTTTGCAGCAGTTATGGCACTTATTGGCATAGGACAGTTTTTGTATACATCTCTTGTGCATTCTGCAATAAGAGTCGGCGGAATTGTTGGAAATCCAAATCCTTTCGGAATGTTTCTGGTGATAAGCTATTTTATTTTTATGCAATGCAGTGAAATACAAGAGAAAGAATATTTTTTATGGCAGTATATAGAACCGATATTATTGATTGCTCTTGCTTTGACATTGTCAATAGGAAGTTTTGCGGCTATGGCGGTTGGTATTGTGATAATTATTGTTTATAAGTTTTGTAAAACGAACACAAGGAAAGCATTTGATTTTGCAGTAACGCTTGTAGCAAAAGTGACTATGGGAATAAGCCTTGGTCTTTTACTGTATCTTTCGTCGTCCAGAAGCGGTATACCGTGGCTGTGTGTGCCGCTGATATTATACATTGCTGTGTTTATATATTTCTGGAAAGAGTTTGAAAAGTATCTGAAAAAACATAAGTTTATGTCAGTTATAATAACTGTTTTAAGCCTGCTGGCAGCAATTGCTGTTATTTTAATAAGACCAAGCTGGGCGGCTACGTTTAAAGAACGGATTGAAATGATATATAGCGGATTTAAATATTTAACGGTCAATCCTATTCTGGGTGTAGGCTCGTATAACTGGCGTCATCTTAATTTTCTGGACAGTGACAAAACCTTTGGTACAAATCATATACATAATTCTTTTATTAATGTGGGTGTTGAATTGGGAATACCTGCAATGCTTATGCTGATTATTATATCGGTCAGATTTTTGCTAAAAAGAAAAAGTGTATTCGGAGGTGTTGCAACTGCTGTATTTATTATTCATAATCTTATGGATGTAGTATTTTTTAATGTAAGTGTAACCGCATTTTTGTTTGCGGCAGAAAGTGAACTTAGATATAGCGGAAGATATATAAGCGCAATAGCCGCAAAATTGATTTTTGGAGGTTTTGCAGCCGTATCTTTATATACGCTGTACTGGTATATAGTAACGTAGGGAGGAATAGCAGTGAATAATGTCGTTATTAAAAAGGAAGAATCCTTTTCAATACATATCCTTCTTTTAATATTTGCAGTAAGCGCAGCCATAGTGCTGGTATTGTGGCAGTTTGAAAACGCCAAACTGCCTGATAACGTAGGCAGGGAATTGCGCGGAGAAGAGTTTAATGAAGTGGCGGAAAGAAACAGTCCGCTTATTGAATATGCGTATCTTAGTCCAAATGCAGATTTTCCGCGCGAGGGAGAAATCAAAAAAATTACTGTTCATCATATGGCAGGTGAAATGACTCTTGAAGAGTGTGGGAAAATGTTCGGAAATCACGACAGAAGTGCTTCGTCAAATTACGCTATTGACAGTGAAGGGAGAATTGCGATATATGTTGAAGAACATAACCGTGCCTGGACATCAAGTAACAGAGAAAATGACAGTCAGGCGGTAACTATAGAGGTTTCAAATGATGAACTGGAAGGTGATTGGCATATAAGCGATAAAGCTCTTGCGTCTTTGATTGAATTATGTACAGATATTTGCCGCAGAAATGATATTCAAATGTTGAATTTTACAGGTGATATAAACGGAAATTTAACTATTCATAGTATGTTTTCTGATAAAACCGATTGTCCAGGACCTTATTTAAAAAGTAAATTACCGTATATTGTTGATGAAGTAAATAAAAGATTAATATAATGAGAAAGTTTAATCACACATTTTACTGAAAATCATATTCTATAACAAGGGATTTACCCTAATTTATAGAAAGGAATGATTTTAATGGCTGATTGTAACAGATGTAATGACAGATGCGGTACCGATTTCCGTGAGGCTGTCTGCGTACATACAGATAAAATCTATGATAGCTGCCGTGATAAGCAAGCAACAAGATATATAAAAAACATTTAACTTATAATTATTATACTTATTATGACACAATTCGAGGTGTTTTGCAATAGGAAAATTAAAAAAATTACACGGTGCTTTTTTCTTTTTTGTATACAATATCGCTGTATATGTAGGTATTTTCGGACATTTTTACAGTTCTGTATGTGTACGGATAGTCTTTTAGTCGACAACCGCAAGATTCAATTCTTCTGCTTGACAGGTCGTTTGTATAAACAACAACTTCATTTCCGCAGTCACATTTACATTTCCAAGAGCCTTTTGTTTCCTCTGTCGGGAAGAACGAAGTAACAGTAAGATGACCGAATTTTAAACCTGTATAATCTTTTCCATAGCTCAGACTCATAGTTTCACCGCCTTTCTTGTTTTGCGGCAGCCTTTTTCAAAACCAAATCTAAAGGCAAGAGATATTGCACTAATTATATTGTTCGAACAGTCTGATATCGCAATTGCTTCAACAGAGTTGAGTACATAATTTCCCATATCGCCCCACGGGGTAGCATACTTCTCTATTCTTTCATATTCCTTTTGTAAATTATCCATTATAAAATTCCTCCTAAATACTTGATTTATTCACGGAGAAATGATATAATAGATTTATCAATTCTACGTGAATTGTGTGTATAAACAGGTTTGTAACTTCCTACGGTCGCAACCTGTTTATTTTTTTAATTGATTATAGACCTCTTGTATTCCCATTCGTATTATCTCTGATTTTGTAAAGCCTGTTTTCTGATGGCAAAACTCTAATCTCTTAACATCATCTTCTGATAATCTAATTCGAGTGTTTAATACTTTAGGGTCATTCGTCGGTCTTCCTTTTGGAGACATTTTTTCACCTCTTTTCTGTATCCACATATATAATAACATATGTGGATACAAATGTCAAGAGGTTTTTCAAAAAAATTTGCAAAAAAATAAAAACTGTACATTTCTTGTCGAATATGGTATAATGTGGGAAGGTGATAGAGAAATCTATTTGACCTTGATGTATTGGAACGGTGGCGGCTGTTCTGACACCTCATAGAAAGGGGTGTTGCGTATGGACATAAACAGTATTATACAGATAGTTGAACTATTGATTATCTTAGAAATTGTAAAGTACATAAAAAAATAGTCGCCCCTTACCGCAAATAAGAGGCGACTTGTGGTTATAAAACCATAAAAATCTCTGCGGAACGGTCAAAACCGTTCCTTTACTATCTAAACTATATCATAAATTTATAAAATTGTCAAGAATAAAAAGGCACTTTTGGAGAAGTGCCTTTGCTTTTCCCACTGAGGAATGATATAATAGATTTATCAATCCTTTGGGTTGGGTGTATAGAGCGTTGTATTGCTTTCTGAGGGCGACAACGCTCTATTTCATTTCTCTTCTTCACAAAATTCACGTATAAACCGTTTAATTTCAGTTGTAGGTTTTGTCCCTCTTTTTTCGCAGACTTCTTTAAATTGCTGCAAAACATCAGGCTTTAAGTCCAAAGGAAACCGTACATAGTTTGTACGCAAATTTTTTATTTGCGAAGAATACTTTACCTTTTTCTCCATTTCTGCATCACTTCTTCCAGCGAATAACTGCAATCAAAACAACAATGCTTGCTATTGCCGAAATAATGCTTGCAATTAAATTTATCACTTGCATATTTCTTTAGATTGAGTTATAATATATTTAACCCCCGAAAGGGTGGGGGAACAAGTCCCCCGATTTTCGTTACTTCTTGGATTTGATAAGTACAACAATCGCTGTCGCTAAGCTGACTATTGATGTTATCAATCCGAGAAGTTTTTCTATTAACTCAATCACTTTCTCACCTCGCTTTCTGTATATATTATAGCATACGTACGTATAAAAGTCAAGTCTTTTTTGAAATATTTTCAAAAAAATTTTATAAAAATAAAAAACTGTACATTTTCTGTCGAATATGGTATAATGTGAAAAGGTGATAAAGAAATTTATGAGACCTTGATATACTGGAACGGTGGCGGCTGTTCTGCCCTTTATACTGATTTAGGAGGTGAAAACGGTACTAAAGAAGTTAGGGGGTGTCGATTATGGATATTGATATAATTATTCGGATAATCGAATTACTTATAATTCTTGAAATAATCAGGAACATAAAAAAATAAGCCGCCCTGTCTACCAAACTAAGCGGCTTACTTAAAGCTTATTAGAGTGGAACAGCTAAAACCGTTCCTTTACTATCTAAACTATATCATATATTTATAAAATTGTCAAGAATAAAAAAGACACTTCTTTTGAAGTGCCTTGATTTATTCACGGAGAAATGATATAATAGATTTATCAATTCTCCGTGAATTGTGTGTATAGAGCGTTGTTTTCGTTGGTAGCGGTGCAACGCTCTATTTTTACTTTTTAGACAAATCTTTTCGGATACACTCTTTTATATATCCTTGTTTACTTTTAACCTCACTTAGTTTTTGAATAATGTCAGCATCTGTTTTATTATTCAATTTTAGTTGATAACGGGTTGTATTAGCTTTGTCATATTTTTGTTGAGGTGTAATTTTTTTTTCGTCTATTGACAAACACCTCCTTACTATGATATAATGCAATCAATAAGGGCGGTCGTTGTGGTAGACGGTCATCCCTCATTTAACTAGTATTTTGGAAGGAATGCCGTACCATTAGGTGCGGTTATTTCTTTTTATTCAAGACTATTACGGTCAATAGAATTATGTAAAACACAATTATTATCTGTTCCATAACTCCCCCTTTCCGAGGGAATAACCTAACCGCCCTTAATTGATTACATATATATTATAGCATAGGTACACACCTATTGTCAAGAGGTTTTTCAAAAAATTTAAAAAAAATAACACCGTATGCGGTGCCGTTGCTTGACATATCTTTTTTTTTATGATAGAATGTAAGCAAGAGGATAGCCTAAATGGTTATTCTAACGAGTATTAGTTGTTCATAAAATGAACAGACCGTCTACTGTATCAGAGTAGGCGGTTATTTTTTTATGTTCTTTATTATATCGAGAATGATAAGTAGGATTATCGCATCAAGAATTAAATTCAAATCCATACTGACACCCCCATTCTATCAGATTTCGGTGTAACCGATTTCTAAAAAGGTGTCAGAATAACCGCATACCCTCTTGCTATGGCTGTATTATAGCATATTATGTCAATATTTGCAAGAGTGTAATGCTGGGTGTCAAGGTTTTTTTGAAAATTTTTTATATGCGTTCTATATTATCGGCTAAAATTTTAATAATGTTATAAAAACGGTCTATATGTTCCTGCGGGTATTCACCTATTGCAACAGTTATTTTTTCAAAATTCATATCTTTATCAGTAACTATATCTAACAATATATAATCTGTGCTGATTTCTAAAACCATAGCTATTTTTACAAGTGTCTCAATAGACAATGCCCTGCTGCCACGTTCAACGTGACCTATATGTGCTGTCGATAAATCACATAATTCAGCTAATTGTTCCTGTGTCAATCTTTTTTCTTTTCGAGCTTTTTTTATTCGCTGCCCCATAGCGACATAGTTAAATTCCATATAATCACTCCTTTTAGCCTTATTATAGACTGATAGCCACAAAATAAAATACACTAATAGAATTTATATTGACTAAAAGGGCTGATTATGTTATAATCTTTATGTGACAAAACTCATAATATAAATCTTAGGAGGAAAAGGATATGAAAAAAATCACAAGTAACATTGCTTGCTTTATCAGTGGAGTTATAATAGCAAGCACCGTAGGGGCAATGGCTGCGTCATACACGGCAACGGAAAATACGTTTCCTATTAAGGTAAACGGACAAAATGTACAAATGGAAGGCTATAACATTGAGGGAAGTACCTATTTTAAGCTGAGAGATATAGGTGACAAAATGGGGTTTGATGTCGGATTTGAGAATGGTATTATATATGTTGGTGAAGTACCAGTTACAAACACTGCACAAAATGAAACAGGACCAATTGAAATTAGTGTTGCTAATTCTGGAGAAAAAACAAAGGGTGGTTTTTCTATTTACAAAGATGGTAACTCCATAGAATATTTTCTGTTGACAGATGTGAACTCTATGATGCTGGATATAAAACAAAATAAGTTTGATATGTGGATTGTGAGCTGGACAGACGATAAAACTTATTGGAGAATGGAATATATCAATGTTACAGATGATTATATGTGGAATAATGATTTAGTTTATGCACTAAATGGTGGACGGCTATACGTTAGTAATGGAAAGTACTATATAAAGTGTGATGATTTCCAAACTATAATACCAGAAATTGGAACAAAAAATGGAAAACCAAACGAAAAATATGAAATAGTAAAAGATAGTAAAGAACATAATAAATAAAAGACACCCTTCGGGGTGTCTTTTTATAATGTGTATTTAAGTTCTATTTCAAGTGAACATTCATTACTGTTTTGTTCCTTAGTATGCGAGTAGTATATTTTGCTTATCATCTGTTTAAGAAGTAAATTCTTTTCGGCGGCGGAAAGGTTATCATAGTGAATTAAAAGTTTTTTCAAAATCGGTACAGCCTCTTTCATCGGCGGAGTTTGTTCGAGTTCTGACAGTTTACGTTCGTTTTCCTGCAAAGACTTTTCGGCAGCCTGAATCTTATCGGCAATAACTTTACTGCGTTCAAGAAAGGTAGAAATACTATAAACATCTTGCTCCAATAAATCGTGCAGTTTAGATTTTTGCGTATTAAGCGATTGAAGATTATTTTTCAGTCCGCGGATAGTATTTCGCAGTAGTTCTTTTTGATTATTATTTTCGTTTCGGGAATGGTTTTCTAATGTGGTTTCATAGTCTGAGAGTATTTGTTTGAGAAAATCAATCAAATACTTTTCAACATATTCAGCCCGAATACTTCTTGTACAGCCAGTGGTCGTACAAAGCAGGCGGTTTCCTCCTTTTTTGGAGTATTGCCTCTGAATAGCGTTGCCGCAATTTTTACAATAGATAAGCCCTGCGAATGGGTTACGCAGCTCTCCTGTATATGTAGGTGGGTGTGTTCTGGTAAGACGTATTTTTTGCGCTTCGTCAAAAAGCTCCTGCGATATGATTGCAGGGTGTATGCCGTCTGATACAATCCAGTCTTTATTATCATTAAGTACGGAACGGTGCTTATCCGAAGGAGATTTTTTCTTTAAATGCTTTCTTTTATTCCATACAATTTTACCTATATAAACAGGGTTTTGCAGGTAAAAGCGTATTGTGGTCCGTGAAAATTTATCGCTTTTCCGCGGTTTATACCCCATTGCATTAAGCTTTTCCGCTATTATGTAGCTCCCCATATGCTGATTAACATACATATCAAAAACCATTCTTATAACATTAGCTTCTTCCTCGCATATTTCAAGCGTAGGACGTTTGTCAATATGCGCGCGGCGGTAACCGTAGGGGACGTCGGTAACGTGACAGCCGTATTCAACCGATTTTTCAACTCCTTTACGCAAACGGCGTTTAATTGATTTCAATTCCTGACGCGCAATGAAAGACTGCATTTCTACCGATTGTTCGTCTATTTCGTTATTTAAGTCATATGTCTTATTTGGTGTTATGATATGTACGTTATGTTCCTGAAATGTTTCGAGTATGATTCCGCCGTCTTTTTGCGAGGAACGTCCCAGACGGTCAATCTCCATACAGCAAACCGCGCTGTATTTATCCTGCTCCACGTCCTGCAAAAGCCGACACATTTCGGGGCGGGTAAATAAACCGTCGCCCGATACAACTTCCTTATATATTTCAACAATATTTAATTCAAGCTTAGCAGCGAGTTTTAGCAGTGTGTCGCTATGGCGTTCAAGTGTTTCATCAACGCTTTCAGTGTCAGGGTCCATACGCGATTTTCTCAAATAGACAGCAACACTGTCTTTATAAGAAGAAAAAAACATAAAAAATACACTCCTTTGTAAAAACTTATTGAAAAAAAGAAGTGTATATGATATAATATTACTTGTCTAAGGTGTTATTATATCATATAATACACTTCGTCCTCCGGCTGTTTGGCGATAGTCGGGGGATTTTCTATTATGCATACATAAGTTTGCCTTTGGGAGTAGGAATAACTTCTCCATCTTCCTGAGCTATTTCAATCCATTCATCAATAATTCGTTCTGCGTTTTCAATAGCCTCTTTTCGTGTTTTGCCGTCAGCCATACAACCCGGAAGTTCGGGAACTTCGGCGATAAATGAATTATCATCTTCACTCCAATATAAAATGATTTCATAGTTATACATCTTGTTTACCTCCTAAACCATATTTTAATATAATATTTCTAACCTGTTTTACTTGATACGGTTTTGCGCCCGTTCCGTTGGGCTGGATATTGATTTTTTCAATAATACCTTCTTTAGTATATATGAAGTGGTCACCTCGTATACGTTCACGAAAACCCATATGTCTTAATAAATGCTGTAAATCTTGAAATTTTATATTTTTATCCTGATGTCCGCATATAACAGAATATATTAGTTTCTCAATCTGGCTCATATATTTTCTCCTCAATATATTTATTTCCGTTTCCGAATTATCCATAGTTCATATATAAAATGTTTATCTGTCCATTTTTGTAACTTAATTTTTAGAGGTTGTAGTTTGTAGCGCAAGCGTTGCGCTATCATCATCGGTACTGTTAGTATGAAATACGGCATTTATATCTGATTTCTTTTTCTTATATTTAGAGCCTTTAAGCATTTGCTTCATTTCACCGCGTATTTCGGCTTTGTCCTCAACGTCCAATTTTTTATACATATCTAATACAAATTGGTCGGGGTCAACCTCTGAGGGCGGTTTGATTTCGGGAAGAGTGTATCCACTAACTAAGGCTTTATTTGGAATATTACATTTTCCAAGTAAATAATCAACATCAACATTGAAAAAATCTGCAATAGCTTCAATCATATCTAATCCCGGTTCGCGTTCTCCACGTTCATACATATTAATACTGCTCTTTGAAATTCCAAGATATTTTGCAAGCTTTTGCATGGATATGCCACGGGATTGCCGTAGTTCCCTTAATCGAATGTGAAATTTGGACACATATGTCACCACCTTTCTGTAAAATATTATACACAAATTGTGTTTAAAAAATCAATATGTAATGTGCACAAAAAGTGCAGAATAATTTTGTATATCTTTAACGCAAAAATCTATTGACAATTGTGCACATATAGTGTATTATAATAGCAGGAGGTGATTAAAATGCCATATAATGAAAAATTGAAAGCATTGCGTGGAGACAAGTCGCAAGACCAAATTGCTGCGGAAATAGGAATAACAAAATCCTCGTAGGCTATGTATGAGCGCGGTCAACGCATACCAAGAGATGAGATTAAAATCAAAATAGCTCAATATTTTAAAAGAAGTGTAGAGGATATTTTTTTTGGATGTGAGGTGTACTAATAGTGCACGAAAAAAAGAAAAGGGGGTGTGTGATATGAATATTATTAATGCGACGAGAGAAGCGATGGATAAGGGTATAGGAATAAGAAATACATCTTGTAAACACAATTATTTATTACCAACAAACACAAAAGAATGTTATTTAGTAATACCAATAGGATATAAATTAGGAAGCAACTGTGAGAAAATTCCTGCGCCAAGATGGAATCCTAAGGCAGAGGATATTTTAAAAGAGGATTGGGAGTTGTATTCTGACAAGTAATACAACTCCTATATTGACAATTATTGATTTAAATAAAATTCATAAATTTTATTGTCAGCAGGTAATGAGCATATTATAAATTCATCAGCAACCAATTTTCTAAGCATAACATCTAAGGTATCTTCATCAATGTTTAATGCTTTGGCTACATTGATAATGCACATACTTGCATATTTACCGTTTTTATTAGAAAAATCAATAATATATTGCTTTAGAGCCTCCATTATAATCACCTCGCTTTCTAAGGTGAGTATACCATAATATTACAATATTTGCAATGTAATAGGACAAAATCAGTATTTCATAATAATTAACAAGGGGGTGGATAAAATGAAACTGCTTGACGGTTATAAACTTGTAGAGCTTACAGACGATAAGATTGTACAGGAAAAATGCTTGGGTGAAACGGGTGTAATACGTGTAAGCGGAAATCCTAACCCGCCCAAAGAGGAACAGCAGGACTGTATAAACAAGATTGCAAAAATTTTATTCGACGGTTATCAAAGAGATTTGAGAGCAGAACAAAAGAAAGGGGCATAAGCCCCGAATGTAAGGACAAGCTAAATATTATGAAAGGAAGTGAAAATATGTATAAGGTAACAATTGAAAAGGACGGTAAGGTTGTTCACATTGAGGATAATATGATTGCCGTTATGCTGACAGGTGAACAGGGTAACAGTTCGCCGCAGGTTGTTGAAGGAATTTGTTCTCCTGCAATGATGTTAGGAATACTGGAACTTTTTAAACACGCAATTTGCGAAGAATTATAAAACAAAAATAATAGGAGCAGTGTATGCTCCTATTATATTATTGGACAAGCTTGCAGGCATAGGAGAGCCGCCTTACTCTCTCTTATTCGTGGGGAAATTATTCTTATAAAAATAAACAATTAAAGGCTTGTACTTAAAATTTGTTCTCATTAATATAGGCGGTTCACTTATGCTTGTGAGCATAAGAAACAAAGAAAGGAGCGAATCAATGATAAAAGCAACTATAATGACTGTATCAATTGCCGCGCTATGTATATGCGCCTGCGGTCTGATACAGGAATGGAAACAGGCGCGTAAGCGGCGGAAAGAGCGTGTGAATCGTAAACGATATTTAAAGCGTTTCCGTGAAAATCAGCGTGAATGTGACGATATGTTCCGTGAGCGTAAACAGGACGAACAAGACGAGGAACGTAGGCGTAAAAAGTGGGACAAGCAGAATATGATTTGTCATAATCCCGAATTAGAAGTCTTTTTGAATGGGGTGGGACTATGAAATGGAATATATTAACTTACATAGCAACCATTATATTATTCAGCGGAATATCTGCGTTGTGTGCGTATGGGCTGATGTGGTACGTTGCTGAGAGGTGGTTTATATGACTGACTATGACAACACACGCCGCGCGAGGCAGAAAAAGTCTGTACAGCCGCCGCCGAAAAGAAAAACGCGTATTGTATTCCTGCACTGCACAGAATGCCGTTACGGATGGGGACAGGAAATATACATAGACAGCGAACCCAAGAAAATATGTCCTGAGTGCGGCGGACAAGCTATAGAACATTAAAAAAATAACAGCTCAAATGAGCCGTTATTTCCCGACATAATTTATAATGCCGAAAGCGATATAGTATATGACTAAAACCCACATATATTATATCACTTTCGGCAAAAAAATGCAAGCTTTTTCTTGCAAAAAAAACTTGTAAAAATCAAGGTTTTTGACTTGATTAAGTAATTATTTTTAGGACGGAGTGATATATAAAAATGCCATACGTCAAAAAGACGGTCAGGGCAGGGAACTACATTTTCACAGAGAAGCATTTTGCAATGCGGATAGGGAAAAAGAAAATTCCGAGAGGACCGAATATAAAAAAGACATCTGAACAGCAGCAGAGGATAAACGAATATAAAAAACGGCGCCGTTTACTATGGATATTCTGCACTAACTTTATAAACGGTGATAAGTGGATAACTCTTACATACAACAAAGGCAAACGTCCTGATGATATGGACGGGGCAATTAAGGACCGTAAACAGTTTCTGCGTAAGCTGCGGGACAGGTACAACAGAAACAAGATACCGTTTGCATATATGGCAATGACGGAGCGCGGTAAGAAAGGCGGAATACATCATCATATAGTTATCCGAGGTTCTGCAGATTATAATCTGATTGCGAAGGCGTGGGAAAGATATGGGGGCTGGCAAGCTAAGACAATAGGAGTAGATAATATAGGCGGATTTACCGACGATATTTTAAACCTTGGCAAGTATTTTGTAAAAGGGCGGTCAGAAAACTCAGAAAAGAATTACACCAAAAGCAACAATCTGCGTTTGCCTAAAATTGATATTGAGATTATAGAGGCTCAAAGGTGGACAAGCAAGCCGCGACCTAAAAAGGGATATGACATATTGGACGTATATGACGGATTTCACGATTTTTTCGGGAGACCGTATCAGGATTACATACAGGTCAGACGCTGTTAAAATCCCAATTGATTGAGAAAACAAAAAGGAGAGGCGGAAATGAAAGAAACAGAGCTTATACAATTTATAAGTGATTTTATCCGTAAGTATCACACAGCGGCAACCGACGCGATATTATTTAATACAAATTGCTGTCAGAGCGAGGAGCTGCAGGCTCTTGAAGATGAATGCCGCGCGATTTTTCAGAGATTTTTAGAGTTATTGAATTAAGGGAACCGAAAGGAGAAAAATAATGAATTTAGTTATAAACAATACTATGAAAATGATTACGGAGCAACAGAAGGAAAAGGAAAATACAGCTGTATTTATGGTTGGTGAACAGTTAAAGGAGATAATAGGAAATTCCGAACAACTGGCGGAATTGGTACTGCAGGACCTGAGAAACCCTGATATGTCGCTTGAAAAATGTGAGAAAAAAATCAAGGCTCGAGCTGATGAACTGCATAAAAAGAACGGCGGCGGTTCTGCCTGTGTCAATCCTAAGGACGCGGAGAAAATAATACGGGATTTTTATGGACTGCATATGACAGAAATTTCTGCAGCGGAAAGCAGACCGAAGGTCGTAAGCCTTGCGGAGTTAATGTAGGGGGCGGTCGTATGTATGAAACTGACTATACAAGGCTATTGCCCCAAGAACCACCCGAAGGACTGGCGGACTGGCTGAAGAAAAACGGCAAGCTCGGCGGCGACTATATTATATATAAATGCGGTACTGCGCTGAACCCTGATACAGGTAAAAATGTTCGTGTAGTTGACTGTCACTGTACCGCGTGCAATAAAACATTTCCTGCGGAATATGTGAAAACAAACAGTGGTAATAAATATGCGCCTTTTGGTTTTCGGGATTCGCGTACAGATGAAGTAATTGTATCGACGAATCATTATCTGTGTCCCGAGTGCGGTTCGCCTGTAACGATATATCACATCAGTGATATAGGCGCTCATAATGGCGGCAGCAAAATGGCGGAGGCATTCCCTCTTACAATACATAATCTTAACGGTAATTTAGCTATGCTGTGCTGGAATATAGAACGGCGTATTGACCGCGGCGGAAATGAAATTATATGGCAGCGTCCGTATTACGGTTATTTATTTACTAAATCAAGAAAGCTGTCCTTTACGGGGCGCGTAAGCGGTTTATTTAATATGCGATATACGGAAGAATGGTGTCCGCTTTCGCGTTTCGAAGATAAAATCGGTGCATTTTCTGCAGATACAATATACCCGTGGGACGTATCGATTTTAAATGGTACTGCGGCGGAAAACAGTAAGCTTGATATGTATATAAACTGTGATGATACTGCATATCCTGTCAGCTATATGTCACTGTATTTCCGTTTTCCGAACGTTGAAAATCTGATAATGTCGGGTTGGGGTAAGTATCTGAATTATAAACTGGCAGATACAAGAGGCTACTATTCAAGCTGCCCCAAGATTGGTAATATACGCGGGCTTAATTTTCGAAAAGCAAAACCTGCTGAAATATTAGGTTTGAATAAGGCGGAAATGAAATATATTAAAGCGCATAAATGGGGAAACGAACGGACTGATGTATATATACGCACAAAAAATCAGGGCGTAACATTTGAAAAAACTAAAAATCTGATAAATCGGTACGGCGCATATGCAATACTGCGGTTATCAGGTACAGGAGCAAACATACCTCGTGCATTGAGGTATGTGGACAAGCAGAAAGAAAAATACAAAAAAGAACATCCCGAAAGTAATTATTGTCCTATTGATACTCGATATCTTACAGATTACTGGGATATGGCAAAACGCAACGGTGATAATCTGTCAGACGATGGTATACGTTATCCGCATAGATTAGAAAGGAACAGTGAGCCGATAAGGGCAGCGGTGGAGCGACTTGCTGAATATGAGGACGCAGAGGAAAAGGGATTGCTTGTACATCTGCCGTGTAAGGTGGGCGATATGGTATATATCGCTGACAATTGGAAAAATGAAGTTAGTGAATTTCGAGTTAATAAAATAGGAATTTTCGCAGGAAGAAAGGTGTTTTATTATCAAAAAGATTTTGAACAACCTATAACTCCTGATTTATGGGGCAAAACCGTATTTCTCACGCCCGAGGCGGCACAACAGGCATTGAAAGAGGGGAATAAAGTAGGAGGTAAATGATGGCTGAAAGACGATTATTACATAAAACAAAGCTTGCAGATTTCAAAAATTGGCTTTGCTCGGACGGCTGGAGAATAGAGGATACGAAAGGCTATTACGAGGTATTAAGGGCAAGAAAAGGCAAGCGCTTATTTATCTTATATAAACGCCTTGATCGGGGCGACCATTATTCCGTTATGGAAAAAGATGTTGGAGTTATAAGAGCTTTTATACGAGATAGCAAGGAGGCTAATAATGGATATGCTTGGCACATATCCAACCTTGTAATATATGACAAGCCGAAAGAATTAAGCGAATTCCATAAAAGATGTAATGACATATACGGTTGTGGGGCAATGCCACCGCTTACGCGTCCGCCGCAGAATTGGTGCTATGTAGAGGAAAGTGAGGTAAAAAATGATTTATGATGTAAATAGCAGAGGTATACACACGGTAAGAGTAACATTGCAGAATGAGGATTTTATAGGTCATTTTACAAGAAAAATTAAAGGTAATGTACACGGTCGTGATATTCTTGACTTTGATTTTGAGAGTGATGATATCGAGAGTGTTTCGAGCGATTGTAGTATCAAGTATGATGAAGATGATAATTCATTCAGCGTAATCCTTAAAAATAATAAAGGTGTTGAACTGTTACTTGATGGAATGGATGCAGAAGAAATGAACGATATGATAGTCGGTCTTGAAATTATAGACTTTGTACCAGAAAGCGAGGTAGACAATGAATAGAGAAATATTATTCCGCGGTAAGCGGAAATCATCAAGGAAAAAATATCAAATATGGGTGTATGGAAGTTTGTTTTTAGAAAAGGGATACTGTAGCATACAGTTTTATACAGAAGGTATGATGAGTATTGATGATGCTGATGTTATCCCCGAAACAGTCGGACAGTACACAGGCTTGACGGACAAGAACGGTAAAAAGATATTTGAGGGGGATATAGCGAAATACAATACTCTTGCCGCAAATGAAAGAACTGTTTACGGGATAATTAAATATAGAAGCACATATGAGCAGTATCGTAGTCATAACCCTTGTGGATATATTATAGATTGGCAAAAAAATAATTCTACAGGACGAACACTAAGAGAAGATTTACCTTTTTGGTGTGACAGTATGTCAAATATGGAGGTTATCGGCAATATCCACGACAATCCCGAATTGATGGAGGAGACAGAATGAGCAAGAAAGCAGTATTACTAAGCATAAAGCCTAAATTTTGCGAGTTAATCGCAAGCGGTAAAAAGACGGTGGAAATACGCAAGAACCGCCCGAAAATAGATGTGCCGTTTAAAGTGTATATTTATTGTACAAAAGGCGATGCGCCTCTTGTATACGGTAGTCCTGTTCCAAATTATATAGAAGAAAATCTTGTAACGACAAGTGGTTATTCGCGAAAAGAAGCAGAGAGGATATTTGACGTATATAATGGCAAGGTCATAGGCGAGTTTGTATGTGATAATATAAATAAATTTAGAGTTTTTTCGGATAGCATAATATCCTCAATGCCTTTTGATATAGAAGCGGAGAGTTGTTTAACCCTTAATAATATAAATAATTATATTGGCACAGGAATATCGGGTTACGCTTGGCACATATCCGACCTTGTAATATACGATAAGCCAAAAGAATTAAGTGAGTTTTATAAATCGTGTGTTGATAAATATTGTTATTGTGAAGGTTGCCAATATGGATACATAAAATATCCTGAATGGGTAGAAACAGCGGAAAATTTAGAAGGAATTTCTTATGATACATATTGTTTAAATCTAGTACAGCGTCCGCCGCAGAATTGGTGCTATGTAGAGGAGCTAATATGAAAATCGGGCTTATAGATGTTGATGGACACAATTTTCCGAATTTGCCGTTGATGAAAATATCAGCGTACCATAAGAGAATAGGCGACACTGTTGAATGGGTAAATCTGTTTGAGCATTATGACAAGGTGTATATGTCAAAGGTTTTTACATGCACGCCAGATTTTGAGTATTGTGTAAATGCTGATGAAATCCAGCGCGGAGGTACGGGGTACGGACTTGATAACAAGCTCCCTGCGGAGATTGAGAATATATATCCCGATTACGGTCTTTACCCCGAACATAAGGGGGCGTATGGTTTTCTTACACGCGGTTGTCCTCGTAACTGCGGGTTCTGCATTGTAAGTAAAAAAGAGGGGTTATGTAGCCGTAAAGTGGCAGACCTCGACCAATTTTGGAACGGGCAAAAAGTGATAAAACTGCTTGACCCAAATTTACTCGCTTGTAAAGAACATATGGACTTATTACAACAGTTGATTGACAGCAAAGCAAAGATAGATGTTACACAAGGGTTTGATGTGCGTCTTGTAAATCACAAAAATATTGAGTTAATTAAGCGCATGAAAATAGACTGTATACATTTTGCGTGGGACAATCCAAAGAACGATTTGCGTGATAAATTTAGGTATGTGCAAGCGGAATTAAATCTCCCCATCAGAAAGCTAAAAGCGTATGTGCTTACCAATTTTAATACGACTATTGAGGAGGATTTATACAGGGCTTATATGAGTCTTGTTGCAGATGTACGCACGTCAATGGGGATTGTAAGGATTTCATCAAAGATGATAATTGCAGGCTACTTAATGCATTTACAGAGCTATGGAACGGCACCATAAAGAAAGCCAACCTTGACCGTTATGGCTGGGACGCAAACCCGTTTGTATGGGTTATTGAATTTGAAAGATTGGAGGAATGATACATAATGGCAATATGCAGAATATGCGGAGTGGAATACAGAGCTACAACCAACAGTGCATTACAGATATGCAACAATGACGGTTGTTGGAAAAAGGCTTGGAATGACGCGGTAGCTCAGTTTCGCAAGGAAAAGCAAAAGGAAGTACCAATACGTCAAAATCACCGTACAACGTCGTATGAAAAAGAACAGATTATACAGTTATTCAAAAGCGGTAAGACGCGTAAGCAGATAGCTAATACAGAGGGAATCGAAGTATCGTATGAAATGATATGTAAGATTATAAAGGATTACAGAAAGGAGAAATAAGAATGGATAAAGCTTGTGATGAGTGTAAACATCTTGAAATAATAAATGATGGCATAAGTGGCATATATGCGAAATGTCCGTATAAAACATTTTACTTATGGCAAGATGATACAAGGACGCACACCTGTAATTATTGGGATGGGAGGAATAACCATTGACAAAAGCAGAACTTGAACAGTACCGCAGTATTGCAGCGGAGATTGACGAAATACGGGACAGGCTAAATAAAAATACAGTACACGGTACTGTTACAGGTTCGGACAGTGAGTTTCCGTATGTAAAGCACTGCATATCTGTAGGAGGAGTGGAGGAAACAGAGCGCAGTAAGCGTGATATGCTGCTTATACAGAGATTAGAGCGTCAGAAGAGAGAAATAGAATGTTTTGTACATAACATTCCTGACAGTATCACAAGACGGATATTTACATATCGGTACATAGACGGTAGAGTTAAACCTTCGTGGCAGTGGATTGCGTTTAAGATAAGGCATTATGATGAGAGTTATCCCAGAAGAAAGCATAATAAATATTTAAAAAGATTCGAAAGTGCCGAAAATGCCGAAAAATAAGTGTTAAAATTTATAATAGAGTAATAAGCTCGTAAGGTGAGCTGATTGCGGTTTTGTTTTAGCCGTAGGTGTATTGCCGTGAGGCAATGGGAAATATCTCAACATATATTGTTGGTGGGGACAGAGGTACGGAGATTAAAAGACAGACATTCACAAGTATGGGTGTCTGTTTTTGATATGTATATAAGGTTTACTTTAGTTTACTTGTTTCGCGCGCCTGCGCGCGCGAATAAGTATAAGAATTAAAATTTTAAACAATTTGACATTTCTTTACGAAAGGAGGGCAATATGAAACTGACTAAAAGACACAGAACAGCAATAGAATTGCTGATTGAAGGGGAATTGAGCATTGATGAAATTGCGCAAAATGTAAAAACTACCCGACAGACGCTTTATAATTGGCGTAAGGACGCTGATTTTGAACAGGAATATAACGAACAGCTTAACGAAATTGAAAGACGTACAAAACGAAGGATAAGCAGAATGGTTGATACTGCTCTCGAAAGACAGGAACGCATACTTACAAAAAGCAGGAATGACAATGCGGCGGCTATGGTTGCAAAAGATGTTCTTGACCGTGCGGGGTATGCTCCTGACAGTAATATAAATGTTAATGCTGAAGGTGTTGTACAGATTATAGACGACATTCCGAGAGGTGAAAGCGATGGCAAAGCTGACTGACATAATCGCACCGTCATTTTATACGCTGCACGGGGATATTAAAGACAACAAGTATACACATTACTGGTTAAACGGCGGCAGAGGTTCAACAAAATCATCATTTGTAAGCATTGAAATAATACTTGGAATGATGAAAAACCCTGACGCTAACGCAGTAGCGATACGCAAGGTTGGGGTATACCTTAAAGACAGTGTATATGAGCAGCTTGTATGGGCGATTGATAAGCTTGGAGTATCGCATAAATGGCAGGTAAAGCTAAGTCCGCTTGAGCTGATTTATAGTCCGACAGGTCAAAGGATATTATTTCGCGGCGCGGACAAGCCACGCAAGCTGAAATCAACAAAAGTACATAAAGGCTACATACGCTATATCTGGTATGAGGAAACAGACGAATTTTCGGGCATTACAGAAATACGTACAATAAATCAATCGCTTATGCGCGGCGGTAACGTCTTTAATGTATTTTATTCTTACAATCCGCCAAAATCACAGCGTAACTGGGTTAATGCCGAAACAGCAAAAATACAGAGCGACAGGAAGAATAACGCTTTATCGGCAGTGCATCACAGCACATATTTAAGTGTGCCTGCTGACTGGCTCGGTGAAACTTTTATTACAGAGGCGGAACATCTTAAAAAGACAAAACCCGAATCATATGCACACGAATATTTGGGTGAGGTGACAGGTACAGGCGGAGAGGTGTTTACCAATATCACATTAACAACTATATCCGATAAGGAAATACAAGGTTTTGATAAGATTAAACGCGGTATTGACTTTGGATATGCAACAGACCCGTTCGTATATGTTGTGGCGCATTATGACAGTAAATACAAGCGTCTGTTTATTTTTGATGAAATATACAAGGTGGGTCTTTCTAATGCACAGGCAGCGGCAAAAATAAAGGAAAAGACGAATTATAGCCAGACAATTATATGTGACAGCGCGGAGCCTAAAAGTATACGGGATTTAAGAGAGATAGGATTCAGAGTTGCAGGAGCGCGTAAAGGTCCTGATTCAATTGAATACGGTATTAAGTTTTTACAGTCGCTTGAAACAATTATTATTGACAGTGTCCGTTGTCCCAATACTGCAAGGGAATTTTATAATTATGAACTTGAAAGCGACGGTAACGACGGCTTTAAAAATAATTATCCGGATAAGGATAACCATACAATTGACGCGGTGCGTTATGCGCTGGAGGACGAAATAAGCAACAGGAAAGTAAAAGTGTACGACAGGAGGGAATTAGGTATATGATAATTGATGAAGAATTAATTGCAGGCGGAATAACGCCGCAGTTACTTGCAAAGCTGATTGAAAAGCACGAAGTGTCAAACGAGAGGTATAACAAGCTATACAATTATTATATCGGCAGGCATGGTATTATAAACCGACGCAAGGCGGCGGAGGGGACGGCGAACAATAAAATAACAGCAAATCACGCTAAATATATAACGGATATGTCGCAGAGCTATCTTACAGGAAATCCTATTACATATTCAGCCTCCGAGGAATATGATATTGAGGCTCTTAAAAATACATATCTTGAACAGGGTATTTCAAGTCTGGACAGTTCACTTATAAAAGATATGAGCATATACGGCTGTGCGTATGAGCTTATATATGCAGACGGACAGTCAAAGCCCAGAAGTACGAAGTTAAACCCTCAGAATGCGTTTGTGTGTTATGCCCAGTCTGTGGAGGAAAAGCCGTTGTTCGGCATTTATTATTATAAGCGTTATGACCTTGACGGAAACTGCCGCGGCGTTGAATGTCAGGTGTTTGACAATAATGATATATACTTATACAGAGGTAATGCAGATAGTTGGCTGCGTATGGATTTAGACAGCAAGCAGACCCATTATTTTGGAGAAGTACCGCTGATAGAATACCGTAACAATGAGGAGAAACAGGGAGATTTTGAACAGCTTATTCCGCTTATAGACGCGTATAATTTGCTTCAGTCTGACCGCGTAAACGATAAAGAACAGTTTGTTGACGCATTTTTATTTTTACGAAACTGTGATATTGATACTGAGCAGGCACAAAAACTACGCGAAGAACGCATTTTAATGGGCTATGACAATGCGGCGGCGGAGTATCTTTCAAAGGTGCTTACAGAAAGCGATATAAAGGTACTGCGCGACGACATCAAAGACGACATACACCGTTTCGCAATGGTTCCAGACTTGTCGGACGAAAGCTTTGGTAATAATTTGTCAGGTGTAGCAATTAAATATAAACTGCTGGGCTTTGAGCAGCATATAAAAAATAAAGAGCGTATTTTTGCAAAATCTCTGTGTAAGCGTTTCAGATTATATAATGATTTTCTTGTTCTTAAAGGCAGTATGAAGGAAGTTCCGACTCATAGGGTTGATATTGTATTCACTTATAATCTTCCTGCAAATGAATTAGAAGTAGCGCAGATGATAAGCTATTTACAGGGGCTTGCCTCGAACGAAACGCTGTTAGACCAGTTATCTTTTGTAGGCGACGCAAAAGAAGAGGCGGAGCTTGCGAAAAAGGAGCAGGCGGAAAATCAGCGCGCGGCAATGGACGCAATGGACTACCGTGATTACGGTAAGCCGATAAAGACAAATGAACGTACCGAATAAAAAGTACTGGACAGACCGCGCCGTACAGCTTGAACAGGCGATACAGGAAAATGCAGAACCTGCAATCAAGGCAATACAGGACGCGTATCTTGAGGCGATAAAGCACATAAATGCAGATATGAAAGCCGTTGTACGCGGTTTATCTAAAGCAAGCGCAATAACAGAGGACGAAGCGGAAAAATTGCTTAATGAGGCGGAAAGCCGACAGCAATATAAAGACCTTATAAGGCTTTATGATGAAACTGAGAACGAAAGAGCTAAAAAGGATATTGCGCTTAAAATAAACCGTCAGGCATACGGTGCGAGAATGACACGGATAGAGGCGTTAAAGCAAAATGTATACAATCATCTTATGCACGCGCAAAATAAAGAGATGGAGCAGCATAAGACTTTACACGCTGAAACCCTGCAACATTCATATTATTCCAATATACATAATATCGCAAAGGGCTTTGATGTCGGTATTAATTTTTCGATTTTGCCCCAAAAAGCTATTGATAAGGCTTTATCAGCAAAATGGCTCGGTTCAAACTATTCACAGCGTGTATGGAATAACAACCGGCAGTTTACAGAAAAGGTACAGCGCACTATAACGGACGGAATTACCGCAGGACACAGCATAGACCGTATGGCTAATAAATTGCTTGATTATGTATCTGTTGAGGGTACAGGTCAGCGGTATATTACTGAACGTCTTGTACGCACTGAAACAGCTCATTTTATGGCGGAGGGTCAGCTTGAGGCATATAAGGAAGCAGGGATAGAGCATTATCAGTTTGTCGCGTCGTTTGATGAACGCACCTGCGATTTTTGCGGAGGTCTTGACGGTGAGATAATACCCGTATCGGAAGCTCGTGCAGGCGATAATTATCCGCCATTGCACGCCAATTGCAGGTGTACAACTGTATTGACAGGTTTAGACCCGTCCACGCGTCTTGCCCGTGACCCTGTAACGGGTAAGAATTATAAAGTCGACGGAAATATGACGTATAATCAGTGGAAAGACAGCCTATTACCCGAACAGAAGGCAGTGTTGAAATATGTTGACAAATCTGGTAAAAGTGATATAATGAAATTAAGTGGTGGAAATATGTACAGAAAGCATACCGAAGGTAAAATAGAGCCTATGCCTAAGAAACAGCTTAACAAAATAGTTAAAGGTTTCAAGAAAAACGGCGGCATTATTATGATGAGTGATGATGTAAATGCCCATTTGGTAGCAAATTTTGCAGAAGGTGTTACGTTGGACGCAAAGACAATCATGCTTGTAAAAAGGCCTGGAAGAGCGGCCGTTTTCGAGGAACTTATACATTCAACACAGTTTAGACAAGGTAAAAATGACTTAACCTTGAGAAGCAGAATCATATGTGAAATAGAGGCACAAGAGAAACTTATCAACAACAGTAAAGCCTACAAATTAACAGAAATCGAAATTGAGCAAACGAAAAAGGCTTTAGAGTATTACATATCAGAGCTTCAGAAGATAGATGAAGGAGGGATATAGTATGTCATTGAAAGTTTTAAGTAAATTGATTTTTGACGGAAAAACATCATTAGCGGTTGAGGGTGACTGTACGGCATTAAAAAACGGCGATACAATAGTAGATGAAAATGGCAAAGCTTTTATTATAGTATCTGTCGGTATGACACACTATGAAAACCCTGAACACTGGAAAACAATGGCAAATATACTAATAGATGGGGTTGACTTTGCTGGTGAGCGGTTAACCATTAAAGAATAAAAAGGTTATTTGATGAGTCAGGCAGAGAAATTTATAGAAATGTATAAAAACTCCGTAATGGAGTAAAATGTGATATATGTGGCAAGGGATATTTAGTTACACCAAAGGAGTAAGGCAATGAATGAGCAACAAATACGTCTATTAAAAAAAATAGGTTTAGATATTGATACCGAACTTGATATTCTCGAAGAAGCAGTCGGGGATTATTTTAATCTTCATTGTCTTGATGAAAATTATATACCAAATGAAGATGGATTGATATGTGAAAGCATATTAGACTATATAGAAAATAGCGATAATCTTTGAGGTGAAAAGCGCGTCTTCATACGCCGCGTGCATATGCAACGGGCAAAAGAGATGTTGGGAGTGACGCTCCAGCCAATGATTATTGCGAAGGCTATGCTTGCATAGCCCTTTTGTTATAAGAATAGGTTATTTGAGGTGGAGGAGTTCGTCCGGTCCACACGCCGATGGTATGACAGGGGTAACCCGAGAGATGCAGGAGAAACGGACGCCTGCCAAATAACCGTTCTTAAACCGCTTTGATATAGTCAAGGCGGTTTTTCTATGGAAAATTTAATATATGTCTATAAAGCACGGTTCGTCCGTGCTTTTATTATACCCAAAATCCCAATTGATTGAGAAAATGAGAGAAGGTGATTAAATTGCCCGTAATAATATTTTAACAATTCTTAAGCGTGGTACAGATTAAACGCTTTATTTTTATACAATTCTTTAAGGAGGATTTCGTTATGGACGAAAACACAAACGTAACTGGCGGGGCAGAATCAGGGGCAGAGAGCGCAACTGATACGGGCAACGTACAGGGACAGGAAACACAAAACACAGGTGAAAATACACCGAAAACATATACAGCTGAGGAACTTCAGGCAGAAACCGACAGACGCGTTACGGAAGCGGTAAAGACCGCGAACGCAAAGTCGGAGGAGGCATTTAAAAAGCAGCTTGAAACTGCGCGCGCCGATTGGGAAAAGGAAAGTAAAATGACGGTTGCTGAACGTGAAAAGGCGGCTCAGGAAAAGGCAAAGGCGGAATTTGAAAAAGAAAAAGCCGAATTTGAGCGTGAGCGGCTTGTCAGCCGCGCAGGCACGCAGCTTATTAAAAACGGTTTGCCTGAGGAAATTGCAGAGCTGATAACCGCGTCGGGTGCAGCAGAGGAAACAATCGGCGAAGGTATCGCGGCTTTAAAAGCCGCTTTTGATAAGGCTGTAGAATTAGCAGTAAATGAGAAATTAAAAGGCACTCCGCCCAAAACAGGCGGCGGAGGAAATCAGGAATCTGACCCATTTTTAAGCGGATTCGGAATTTAGGAGGTATTTTAAATTATGGCTATTAATTACGCATCAAAATATGCCGCGAATATTGACGAACGCTTTACGAAAGAGGCAATGTCAACAGGGGCGGTAAACAACGATTATGAATTTGTCGGCGTTAAGACGGTAAACGTCTACAGCGTGCCGACAGCCCAAATGCACGATTACAAGCGGACAGGGGCAGGACGCTACGGCGAACCCGAGGAGCTTGAAAACAGTGTTCAGGAATTGACAATGACACAGGACAGGTCATTTACATTTACGATTGACAGAGGAAACTACAACGATACGCAGATGTCCAATGCGGCAGGCGCGGCTCTGCAAAGACAGTTAAGAGAGGTTGTCATACCTGAAATTGATACATACAGATTTGAGAAGATTTGTACCAATGCAGGCACGACAGCTACAGGCGCGATTACAAAGGAGAACGCATATGACGCATTCCTTGACGGCACTACCGCGCTTGTGGACAACAAGGTACCGCTTTCAGGCGCTGTCGCTTACGTTTCAAGCACATTTTACAAGCTTATAAAGCTTGACCCGTCCTTTGTTAAACAGGGAGATTTAGCGCAGGGAATAACCCTCAAGGGTCAGATAGGTACAGTAGACGGTATTCCGATTATTGTACTTCCGAAATCATATATGCCTGAGGGAGTAGAGTTCTTCATAATAAATAAGATTGCGACAACTGCGCCTGTCAAGCTGTCAGAATACAAAATACACGACAATCCGCCGGGAATTAACGGCTGGCTTGTGGAGGGTCGTGTGTATCACGACGCCTTTGTATTGGAAAACAAGAAAAAGGCTATTTATGTACATAAAACTGCGGCAGCAGCCAGAGCGGCTAAGGCATAAAGGCTATGGAAAATTTCAAGAATGAAGCATTAAGCACGGTTAAGATGTTACTCGGAATAGAAAATAACGAGCAGGACAGCTTGTTATCTTTTTTAATTGACGATTGCGTCAATCTTATTTTGGGATATTGCCGAATTGAGATTTTACCGCGACAACTGGAAAGCTTAGTACCCGTAATAACAACAGATATGTATAGAGATAAGGGGTACGGAAAGGAAACCGCGCCAGAAATTATAAAAAGCATTTCAGAAGGTGAGCGTTCTGTATCGTATGCCCAAACAAGCTCGGATAGTGAGCTGCTCGCTGATTATTATAAACGGTTAAAGCCGTTTGTAAACAGGAAGGGACGTGTACCGAGTGACACCATTTGAAAGATTTTATAATACTGGTGTTAAACTGCTTGAAATTAAAGAGGCAGGAGTATATTCAAAGACACGGCAAGTCAAAGAAATATGCGAGATTATGGCAGACGTACAGCCATATAATGGTGGTATGCTTGCTAAGGAATACGGACTTGAGGCAGAGTGTCAGAAGCGTATGTTCTGTGACAATAACGAGCATTTGACAGAGGGGAACTATGCTGAAATACACGGACAACGGTATAAAATTATATATGTCGAAGCGTGGGATATGGGCGCGGCGGTTATTTTGCAGAAGGTGACGGTATGAATATACATTTTGACACAAGTGACGTTATAAATAAGCTTGGTGATGTGGCGGAAAATCTTTCGGCAGGATTGTATAACGCATTGCAGGAATCAGGCGAGGTTGTACGCAAGGAGGCGGTTTTAAACTGTCCTGTACAGACAGGACGTTTACGCGGCAGTATAACTGTCAATGTCGAGGGGAATACCGCTGAAATAGGCACTAATTTAGAGTATGCGCCTTTTGTTGAGTACGGTACGGGAAGCAAAGGGGACAAGTCAGTCGCACATACGACAAGAGAAAAATGGACGTATTACAGCGGAGGTCAGTTTTTCACAACGTCGGGGCAAGCTCCGCAGCCGTTTTTAACACCTGCGCTTAAAAATAACAAAGATACTATTATAAAGCTTATCAGAGAGGCGGTAAAACGATGATTGACGTAAACGCAGAGGCGGAAAAAACGCTTTCCGTGCTTGACTGTAAAATTACATATTACTACCCCGAGAACTTTAACAATTTACCTGTTGTCAGTTTTTATAATTTGACAGAAACGCCCGATTTTTCATCAGATAACGAAGAGGATATACAGTCAGGCTGTGTAGTCGTTGATATATGGGCTGATGACCCGTCGCAATGCGGGAAAATCGGCTTACAGGTCAATGATGTTATGACGGCTGATAATTGGTGCAGGGAATTTTCAAGAGACCTGCCCCGTGACGGTGATATATACCACCGCACAATGAGATTTCAAAAAAATTTTGTATTATGAAAGGAATGATATATTATGGCAACTACAGCAACAGCGGCAAAAAAGCCGTTGCCTACAATCGGTGTTGACAGATACACTTATTTTAACGTAGTATCGGACACCGCGGAGGGTACTACCTATGGAGAAGCGAAGCATTTAAGAGGTACGGTTGAAATTGCGCCTACGGACGCAGGCGGAAGCGATGTATTTGACGCAGATAACGGAGCATATGTGGCAAGCTCGTATATTGAAAAGCTTGGACACGACATTACAAATGCTGATATTCCGCCCGAGGTTGACGCGGAGTGGCGCGGACTTGAACGAAAGGACGGAATTGTCGAGGTGTCAAACGACACTAAGACCGTTTATTTTGGTGTGGCTTGGAGAATTTTAAAGTCTGACGGTACTTACAGATATGTAAGATACTATAAAGGTTCGTACAGCTTTGCGTCAAATGTTGGCGGTAAAACCAAGCCGTCGAGCGGTTCTATCGAAAAGCAGACCGCAAAGGCTACTTATACGGCTGTACAGCGTGATTTTGACAATAATTATTACGCATATTTTGACGAAACGGATTTGCCTGACGGAGTTACAAAGGAAACATTGGAAGAAAAGTGGTTTACAGATTTAAATTATTATCCGACAACAACGCCTGCTCCCACAAAGGCAAGCACTAAAACAGAATAGATATTACGATTGTTAAGGGACGCTTAGGGGGCGTCCCTTAAACATTGATTTTTGGAGGTAAATTATGCAGAGAACATTATCAATTACAGTTAACAAGAAAACAATCACATCAAAGCCGTTTGACTTTGAGGCTATGTGTATTATAAATGACGCGCACAACGATGAAAAGGCGAAAGGTCCGTTAAGTATGTGCCGTGAGGCGGTAGACTATATGTTTGAGGGTACGGAGGCAACGCAGGAAATTATAAACTCACTCAGCGTTGAGGAGCATACAAGTTTATGTCTTACGCTGTGGCGTATGTATATGGACGCAATAACATCAAAAAACGCGTAAAGTCAGGCAGCAGCACGGGAGGCGGAAAGTTAAGGGATTTATATGCGGTTCTTTTCCGCTCAAAAGGTATTATGCCTGACACAGTAGCGAAACAAAATCCGAAAAGACTGTTAGATTTACTGGACAGTCTTGCGGAGGAAAAACAAGAGGAATATACGGGTAATGACCCGTACTTACATATGTTTTACGGATTATAAGGAGGTGTTTTTATGGCAGATGAAGTGGCAAGCTTACTGGTTAGGATAACGGCAGACGGTTCGCAGGCTGTCGGAGTTCTGAACGGTGTTGCGTCAACGGTTACAACGCTTGCGGATAAAAACGCGTCTTTAATGAATAAGGTTGCCGCGACAGGCAATCTTGCAGGCAGTGTCGGACGTACAATTACGAAAACGTTCGGGGTTGCTACGGTGGCAGGACTGGTCGCGTCTGCGAAGGCGGCAGGACAGCTTAATAAAGAGCTTGCCAATATCGGAACACTGTCCGTACCGACAGAGCGTTTACAGGAATTTAAGGGACAGATACAAGATGTTGCCGTAGCTACAGGTAAAAGCACAAGTGATATTTCCGAGGGTACATATCAGGTAATTTCGGCATTCGGGGACGCTCCCGACACGATGGAAAAAGTCGAGATTAACGCAAAAGCCGCGACAGCAGGACTTGCGACGACAGCAGACAGTATCGCGCTTACGTCAGCAGTGACAAAAGCATATGGCGATACCTCTGCCGGAGCGACACAGCAAGTTGCAGACCTTGCATTTAAGACAGTAGAACTGGGTCAGACGACATTCCCGGAGCTGGCACAGAATATGCAGCAGGTAACGTCGCTCAGTAAAGAGCTTGGCGTATCACAGGAAGAATTATTCGGTGCTTATGCAACGCTTACGGGTGTTACGGGTGACGCTGCGGAAGTACAGACGCAGATGAAGGCGATATATACCGCGCTGCTTAAGCCGTCAGAGAATATGCAGGCGGCAATATCAAAGCTCGGTTATTCGTCTGGCTTTACAATGATAAAAACGCTTGGTTTTGCGGAAACGCTTAAAGCGTTAAAATCGGCTACAAACGGCAGTGAAGAACAAATGCTCGGACTGTTTAATAATGTCCGCGCAATGCCTGCAGTTATGGCTTTGACGGGCGCGCAGTCAGACGTATTCGCTGAAAAGCTTGAAAAAATGAAAAATGCGTCAGGCGCGGCTACAAAGGCATTTGAGGTACAGACTGAGGGTATAGCAAAAACAGGCTTTACCCTTGAACAGGCAAAGGTTAAAATGCAGGTAGCGGCTCAGAACTTTGGAGAAAGCGCCGCGCCTATAATAGCTGATTTTGCGGATGTTGTCGACAAGGTGTCAACTAAGCTGTCTTCGATGTCCGACGAGGAACGCAAAGCGGTTATTAATACAGGTCTGCTTATAACAAAGGTTGGAGCAGGGCTTGCCGTCGGTGATAAGGTGATTACATTTGGAACTAAGGTGGCGGGTGTTGTAGGCACGATTGCGTCATTGGGTCCAGTGGCTGGGATAGCCGCGACGGGAATAGCAGGTATTGCCGCAGCTGCAGTTGCAGGCAAGGTTGCTTATGATAAGTGGTACGAAATCAATTATAAATTTGCCGATGGTTTAAATGAGCAGGCTCAGGCAATGAGAAGTAGCGGACGGCAGTGGAAAGAACTCAACGAGTTACGTTTGGAGTATAATGACCTTACTGGGAAAATCAACAGTAATGCTTTAGAAGGTGAAGCTCTTGAAAAGGCTAAGGCGCGGATTGACGAGATTGTACAGTTACTAAAGGACAAATATCAAATAGATGTAGACAGCGGAGGTATTGATGAAGCCCTTGAAAAAGCGGAAGGACTGCGAAAACTGACATATCAGCAAAATCAGCATGAAATGAAAACCCAACTTGACGAGGGGCGTTTTGCCTATAACAAAGCAGTAAACGAAAGACTTCCGAAGGCAAAAAAAGAATACGAGGAAGCCGCAGCGGCGGCAGAACAATATGAGGAAGCGCAGAGAAAGATTTATAACGAACAAAACGCATTTGACCGTATAAAAGCCAGCGCAACTCCAGAGGAAAGAAATGCCTTTCGGGAAAACATAAAAAATATTTTATCTGAAACAGATATTCCTCAGAAATTAGGAGAAAATTGGTCTGAACAATTATTTATGGGTTTGGATAATTCGCAGTCAGGAGAGGCGGCATTGGCAGAGCTTCAAAGGCGGCTGGACATGCTAAATGTTGATAAGCTAAAGGGAGAGTATGAAGGACTTGATGAACAAGTTAAGGCATATAAAGACGCTGCTTCACAATACGCAGATACAATTGTTGATGATTTTGAGGCGGCTGCAAAAGCGGGAGCGTCTGACAAGGACTTGGGGAACTATATCCGAGGAATAAAAAGCCTTGTAGATGATAACCTCATAAGCATGGACGAATATGCAAAGAAGTTAGCGCTTGCAAAATCAGGACAGGAGAGCGTAGATAAGATTTACAAACAGGGCGGCGACGCGCTTAACAATTTCGCAAATGATTATGTACGTTCAATGAAAGAGTTTAGCGCGTCGGCAGAAGAAACATATACAGGCGCGGCTCTTATCCGTCAGGGATTTCACAGCATTGAGGAGGCGGCGGCAAAGGGTGAGCTTGAAAATGTCGCGAAGCAGGCTACCGAGCTTGCACAGTCGGTAGGTGAAATTCCACTTGACACACATATCAGCATATCCGCAAGCGGTGATATGTCTGTTGTTGATAATGCAACAGGGCAGATACAGGAGCTTCAGCGTGCGGACAGAACTGTTATCAGAGTAGATGCAGATGGAAATGTTGAAATGCTTGATAAGACAGGAGAGCAGATTGCATTTTTACAGGGTATAGGTGCAGTTGAAATCAAGGTTAATGCAGAAACAGGTGATGTAGAGGCTCTTGATAAAGCAGGTAACGTAGTAGCAAATCTTAGTGAACAGGGTGAAAAAAACGTCAATATAAATGTCACGGCTAATGCCGACCCTGCAAAAGCAACTATAACAGACTTAAATAAGGAAAAAGTTGAAGTATCTATCGGGGGCAATCCTGACCCCGCACAACAGGTCATAAACGGTCTTAACAATCAGACGATAACGCTAAATGTCAAAACAAATGTTAAACCTAATGCGCGCGGGACACAGAATTTTTCGGGCGGACTTGCGCTTGTAAATGACGACGGACACGCCGACCCTCGTGAACTTATAATAGACAGAGGGCGCGCATTTATTCCCGAGGGCAGGGACGTTGTATTACCGTTGTCAAGAGGTGCGAAGGTATATACGTCAGAGCAGACAAAAGCTATTATGTCGGGGCTTGGTATACCGCGCTATGCAAGCGGTAAAAACAATTCTGACGCGTTTACGTCCGCAAAGGACAACTGGACGCATTATACGAAAACACATTCTGTTACCACAGAACAGGAGCTGCAAAAATGGCTTGAATTTCAGGAAAAATACAAGGAAAACGAAAAAGACATCTGGGACATTGAAGAACAGGTATTTTCTTTACAGCAGAAAATCACAAAAGAGCTTAATGACCAATCCAAAGCTTATCTGTCCGAACGCAGTGCGCTGAATGATTGGGAAGATACAGGCGACAGCCCATTATCAGCGCTTGCAAGGGTTAAGGACCGAAATATGGCGGACTTACAAGCAGGGCGCCAGACGTGGGATGATTATGTAAATAATGTTTCTTCTGCCGGTGAAACGCTATATGATGATATGAAAAAATATTCTGATGGGTGGCTTGAGCATCAGAGGAAATATCATAATATGTCCATAGATGAATACATTGCAGGTATTGACCGAGAGCAGGAACGTCTGGAGAAATTTTATGCAGAGGACGCTGTAAACCATCAAAAATACATTGAAGAAAAACAGGCTCTTGAAGAAAAACGGTTTGACGCTGTTGCCGAAAAGAACGCCGACGAATACAGCGCGTGGAAAAAGGACGCTGACGCTTGGCAGGAGATGCGCTCGACATACGGCGATTGGGATAAGTACGGAGATAGTGAGGAGGCTTTTCTAAAGCGTAAGATTGACCGTGTAAAGGAAATGTATGCGGCAGGAACAATAAGCTTTGAAGAATACATTGATGATACCACCCGTTACAGTATGGATTTGTACAAGGCGCAGGAGGGATATGTTGATGACCTATTGCAGAAACAACAGGACTACATATCAGAAATGCGCGAGCAATTCCAAAAAGAAGAACAGGCTTTGCAGGACAGCTGGGCGGTAGCCGACCGAAAGACAGATATGTCGGAGGTACAAGCACAGCTTGATATTTATTCAGGGGCTGTCACAGACCGCGGACAGCAAAAGTATAAAGAACTTCAGGAACAAATGAAACAGTTACAGCGTGATGAAGAGCTTTATAATTTACAGGTAAGAAATAATGCTACTCTTGAAGGTTTGGAGGCAGACTATAAAACACTGGAGGAAAACAAGAAAACCCTTCTTAATGAACTTCGTGCAACTGATATGGATATATCGGATTATGTTGACAGTATCAGTACAAGCATATCGAATTCGGGCGCAAACATTGAAAGCCTGCTCGGTGAATTACTTTCGGCATTTAAGGGCTTTAAGGTGGAAGCTCCGTCAACAACTTATGCGGATAACAGAGTTGTAAACCTAAGTGCTATGCCGCTTTCTGAATTTGCGGCAAACTATATGGGAGGTATAAATTTATGAGAGCTGGTTTTAAATTTAAAAACAGGCATACAAGAGAATTCGGCGTGACTGCTCAGACGCAGTCACGTCCTATTCGTCCCGAAACAAAATCACAAACATATGAAACTCCGATTATGGACGGAGAATATGACTTTTCAGAGGCTAATATATACAGCAGGGAATTTTATAAAAACCGTACTTTTCAAATGGATTTAAAGGTGACAGCGGATAATTTGACAGACTTGCAAAAGAAACTTTCCAAGCTGTCAGCTTGGCTTATGGGAAAAGGTGAATTGATATTTGACGATACGCCGCTGGTAAAATGGTATGCTCACATTATTGATACAATAGAGTATAAGCCCGAACACGGTAAAAATGCTGTATTATCGGTGGTTTTTAAGGTTAAGCCGTTTTCAAATCTTATATTTGATGTAGCAGACGGACCGTGTCTTGATGATGAAATATATCTTGATGATGATATGCCGCTGGATATGCAGGCATATTTTACGTTTGAGGGTACGGGAAATTGCAGCCATACCGTTATGAATATAGGAGAAACTCCCGTAAGACCTATAATAACAGTATCAGGAGCAACCGGAGCATTAACGATTTCCTGCAATGGTCATACAATGACAATACCGGGTAATTGCACGGTGGACTGTGAGCATCAAACAGTTACATATGAAGATGTAAGTCTGATGAAAAATGTATCAGGTACATTTTTTGAGCTTGCGATGGGTGAAAATATTTTGACTGTGTCCAAAACTGCGATAGTGAAAATATCATACAAACCGAAGTATTTACACGATGCAGATTTTAATGAGGTGAACTGGAATGAACAATGAAGTATTAAGATTACACGGACGAGAAGAAACAAATTATGAAACAGGAGAAATACTTAACAGTGCAGTCAATGTGTCTGAACAAAGGAAAATCAATGATGTAGCCTGCTTGGAATTTGACTATCCTATGGACGAAAAAGCACGTCTTATACAAGAAAATATGCTTGTAAGCTGTACGGGGCGGATATATGAGATAATACGAATTAAGCGCATAATGGACGGAAGAGATATTATTCACGTTGTTGCGGAGGATATGTTTTCACGGAGGGCAAAGCATACATTTTTACCGAATGTCCCCGATATGATAGGGAAGAAAACATCTGTTGTCATAAAGAAAGCTCTTGAAACAGCTGCAAAGTTTTCACTTTATACGGACGCGGAGCTTGCCGCTCTTGATATGAAGTGGGTTGGAAATGATGAATTTTTGATTGATTTCTTTTCAACCGATAAAACAAGCCTTTGGGATTTTCTTCATTCCGTAATTGAAAATTGCGGAAGAGGTGAAATATATTCAAACGGTATGAAATTCGCCTTGGTAGAACGCATAGGCAGTGACAGGGGCGTAAGGCTCTCACTTGAAAAGAATATGCAAAATATCAGTATTGAGCGTGACACAGAAAATATTATAACCCGTTTATATCCTTTCGGCAGTGATGATATGCACATAGGCAGTGTTAACGGCGGTAAGCAGTACATAGACAGTCCTAACAAGAACTTATACGGCTTATATGAGGGCTTTAAGGACTACAGCGATTATACTGTACCTTCAAAAATTCTTGCAAATGCTAAGTGGGAATTTGACCCTAAGAATGAAGAACGTATTGACATTCCTAAAATTACGATTACAGGCAAGCTTATAGACCTTAGTAAGCTTGAGGAATATGGAGATATAGAAAAGGTGGAGCTTGGCGACACGGTGCACGTTTATGACGCAGACGGCAACGAATATGCCGAACGCGTTATAGAGGGTACGTGGCACCCATTTGAGCCTACAGAAACGCTTATATCAATAGGGCATATGCGAAGGGATTTGTTTTTTACTCTGTATCAACTCAGGCATACAAAACGCGAACTTGAAAACGCACAGACCACAAACAAGAGTATTGCCACACGCAAGATACAGGGAGTTGTTAACTCCAACCGTAACCCTGTTAAATCAGAGAATGAAAAACTACTGCTTGACGGTGATTTGCTATATATCAACGACGATAGAAACAGACGACGCATTGATATGGGTAACCTGAACAATGAATTTGTGTTTAATCTGTATGACGAGGACGGCAATCCTGTTATACATTTTGACGAATATGGTAATGGCATTTTCAGCGGTACTATTCGTGGTGGAAGTATTGAATCAGATACAGACATACAGGTAATAAAAGACGTAGTTGTTGGACAATATTTGAAAGTTGGTTTCCTGCGCGTTTCGGCTAATGAAGAAATACCATATTATGAATGGAGTGATGAAAGCGGTATAATGCTTAGCGGCGGAGCAACAATTAAAACGGTTAATAGAGGAAATAGTATCAGTATTTCGGCAATAGCGGGAATAAATCTTGACGGTGACCTTGTGAGGATTAAAGGTAAAAGAGTGTTGACAGAGGTAGATTTTGAAAATATTAAAGAGGAATTTAATAAAAAAATAGAAGAATTACGTAAAAGTTTCTAATCCTTATAAAAAATTAAGAGAGGTATAAAACCTCTCTTTAATTTGAATTAATCTTGCAGTATAGGTAAGACCATTGAATAATATTCTGAAAGATATATGAATGATAGTATAGGACCTGTATCTGCATTAAAAGTAAGATTTTTTACTACAATGGAATCTGTTTTGTTAGATTTTATACCTAGTTTTAAATCAGTCCTATCAGAACTGGGTTCAGAATACATACAAGCTTCATAGTCTGGATATTTTTCAGATAAATCTTTACACAATACAACTAAATTTTGATAATAATCATATATGGGTAGTCCGTCAGTTGTAGCACCAACCCGTGTAGCACCATATGGACTTTTGATGGCAAATGGACCATTGATGGGTTCATCTAATGGTGTTGGTGTCTGTGTTGGTTTTTGTAGCGTACTAACGATAATGGTGTTATCCTTGAAACCAACCTCAAAGCCACCGACAGCGTCTGCTACATCTCTGAGTTTGAAGTAGGTCGAATCGTTTATGTTGTAGCCCTCTACCTGTACGGTCTGACCGTTGACCTTGACAGGGAATGAATTTGGCGCAACAATATAGTCCGCTAATGCGGTAATGGATAGTGTTGTTACGGCTCCGATTAGGATACCGAGTGTTGTGGATTTTAGTTTTTTCATTGGTAAAACCTCCTAAATTTATTTTGTAATATAATTATATAGTAAATGGGAGAATAATGCAAGAGTAAAAGTGTTACAAAAATTTACAAGAAACTACAAAAACGGCATATATACAGGATTTTACGTGAAAATCAAACATATCATATAACGTGATTTTTTTAATAAAAGTTTCAGAAAGGAGTACAAAATGAACTTAAATTTTAACTTTAACGGTAAAACGTTATTACGCAACTGGTGGAAAATCGTTGAGGAGAATTTTCGGACAATACAGGCGGTAGTTACCGACCACCTGAATAAATTTACCCAACATAAAACCGCGGTGGAACTCGACCACCCAAACAAGTCAGTTAAACAAAAACATATTGCCGATAAAGCGATTGGACAGGGGCAAATAGCAGATTATGCGGTTGGACAAACACAACTGGCGCAATATTCTGTGTCTTCTGCTAAAATCTATCCCGCAGCTGTACAGACGTCACATATCAAGGACGGTAACGTAACAATGCCGAAATTATCGCAGGATTTACAGGATTTAGTTGAAGAACTGCAAAATTATTCTCAGACAATAAATCTCACTTTTCGGGATTTTGATAAAGATGACAATGTAGAATTTTATTGCGGACGTAACAGCAGAAGATTTGAGCAAGACGGCTGGGTATATTGGCAGAGCGGTACAGATGAGATTGTACGCAGCGGACCTTATAATACAGAAAGTTTCCAAGTTACATATTATTTTGCAGGACTTGGCTCAGTCAGCCAAAAGGCAGACGCGCAAAAGCCTATAGAACGTCTTATGATTAAAACAGATTTTGGAATGACAAGCGGAGGAATAGAACTCGGTGGCATAAACGATATTAAATTGTATAGGGTAACAGACAATATGAGTCCTATTGACAGAGAATTTGGAGAAGTGATACCTGCATCTGAATATCAGGTTATAAAGAAATTTGGGGATTATTTAGAGGTTGTATTCTTTAAGCCTATAACATTACAGGAATTAAGCGTCTCAGCAGATATAGGAGTAGAGGTTTTCTTCTATGATTATGATAGTAATGATAATGTAATTCCTATAGAGGTATATCCAGGTGTTGCTTTTAAGGCAGAGATAAAAAATGATAATCCGTTAGATACGGAACTGTCTGATACTTCTGCAAACGGTGTTGAAAACAGAGTAATAACAAAAGGTATCAAGGCGGTAGCAGAAGAAATAAAAGTTGGTTTGTACGGCGATACAGCGAAGTATACGATTATGGCGCCGAAGAAAATTCCCGAGCTTGACGATGACAATAACATCATCATAGACACGTCAAAAATAAAGCTGTTTGATGAAGATAGGGACATATCAGGCAGTTGGGAGTATCCTGAATATAAATTCAATATAGACACCATAAGCAACAACTATATTTATATGAAGTATGACGCAGAGTTTGGTACAATAATGTTATCCAATCAAGATGAGAAGCTGCCCGAAGGTGAATACGATAACGGCGATTTTGTTATTCTGCTGTATCTTTACGGCAGCAAGAGTGAAGAAATTTTTACCTTTGAAAGGCTTTACGGTTCGGAGAACGCAGACAGTACGGGCAAGACATACACTGTAAAGATAGGCACAGCGGAGCAAAAGAACATATCCGACCTTGACAGTCACATCTCGTTTTTGGAGGCGGTGAATGAAAATACAGCTCAAATTGCTACTTTAAAACAAGAAACCTTAGACAAAATTGACGAGATACCCAAAAGACGAGCGGCAACTATTGTTATAGGTACATCAACAGCAGGGTATACAGCCTCTGACGTTGATTATCTTTGCGATGGTACTGACGACCAAGAGGAAATCAATCAGGCAATAGCGTCATTGCCTGTGACTGGCGGCAAAATTTTACTGCTTAACGGTATATATAATATTACAGCTAAGATTGCTATAAACAAAGCAAATATTACTATTGAAGGTATGGGTAGCGGTACTAAATTAAGACATAGACTTGTCAATGAAAATTATCCTTTAATTGAATTACAAAGAGGCAATTATTGTAAAATTACTAATTTATATATTCAGGGTTTTGGAGCAAGTATTAGCGATGATGAATCCGACAATGACTTGATTTCTGTTAAAAACTCAAGTTATATTACAATATCTGATCTTACTGTTCTTAGTTCAAAAAATGCTGCTATTAATATAATATCCTCAGGCAATATAAGTATTCATAATAATATAATAAGACAAGCAAAACAGAACGGCATTATTATTGAGGGCGGCAGTGAAATAATAATTGAAAATAACACAATACGCGACATCAAAACAGAAGCCGATATAGATATAATATCAGGTGATAATATTATAGTAAGCAATAATTTATGTTTGAATAATTATGTTGGTAATCATTCTATTCATGTACAGTTTGATACAATTAATATACTTGTAACAGGAAATATTTTGACATATGGGGCAACTATTGATGAAGGTGCCGGTGTGAAATGTGAGGGGAATATTGAATCTCCATAAAATAAAAATTAAATGAGGTGAAAAATATGGATAAGATTTTTAATGGAATGAGTGTAATAACAGCAATGGCAGGAGGTATTATAGCCGTTTTATTCGGTGCGTGGGACAAACTGTTATACACGCTTATGATACTTATGGTACTTGACTATGCGTTAGGTATTATAAAAGCAGTATATACCAAAACGCTGTCAAGCGAAATCGGTTTTAAAGGGCTGTTGAAAAAGATTGCTATGCTTGTAATTGTCGCGCTTGCGAATACAATACAGAATTTAATGGGCGGCAATGTTGCAGTTCGTGAAATAGTGATAATGTTTTACATAGCGAACGAGGGTATTTCTATCCTTGAAAATGCAGCGGTGATTCTGCCGCAAATGCCTGAGAAACTGAAAGATATATTATTGCAGTTAAGGGGTGATAACAATGAGAATAGGCATTAATTGCGGTCATACTGTCAGCGGTACCGTAGGCTGCGGAGCTGTCGAACGTATTGACGAAAGTGTGGAGGCTCGGAAGGTAGGTCTTAAACTTGAAAGAATGTTAATTGATAAGGGACATACAGTGTATGACTGCACAAATGATTATGCACCGTCTGTCAGCTCTAATTTATCCCAAATAGTTTCTATGGCAAATAAGCAGCCGCTTGACTTGTTTGTATCAATACACTTTAATTCAGGCGGCGGCAGAGGTACAGAGGTATTTACATATGAAGGGAAACAGCATACGGAGGCAGTAAATGTATGTAATTCGCTTGCTGAACTTGGATTCAGAAACAGAGGGGTCAAAGACGGAAGTAATTTATATGTTGTTCGAAGGAGTAACGCTAAGGCCATACTAATTGAGGTCTGCTTTGTGGATACCGACGATGCGGACGAGTATAAGGAAATCGGAGCGGATAAGGTCGCTCAGGCAATATGCGGAGCTATAACAAGACAAAAAACAGAAACGGAGGAATTAACAATGGGACAGTACGAGGAATTAAAACAGGAAATTGCAGAGGCAAGGCCTATGGTCTATGACTATATGGATAGTAATATGCCTGAATGGGCGAAACCAACTATTCAGAAACTTATGGACAAGGATTTGTTGCAGGGAGATGAAAAAGGCAGGCTTGGTCTTACAATGGATATGATTAAAATGTGTGTAATTAATGACCGCGCAGGACTATATGATAAAAAATAAGTAGAACATTGTCGATTTTACAAAATGCATTTCATTTACATAATATTCTTGCTGTTGTATAATTGAATTATTGTTTAACAACATCTTGTGTATTCTATTACATAATTTATAAATTTTAAGGGGGTCTTATTATGAAATACACATTAAAAACAGACAAAATTCACAGTGAGGAGAACAAATTATTTATAGTCTACGGCGTTATAGCGGCAGATTCAGAAAAACACATTATCAGCTCGATTGCTGATATTTTTTGTGACAAAATTAAAGCTGAACGATTTATTGATTTATGTAATAGAAGTCAATTATCAGTAGTGCATTTAAATGATGTAATAAATGACGCGCTGGAAAGTGCATAAAAATAGGGAGTGTACCTGCTGTTTTAGCAAATACACTCCCTATTTTATTTAGACGCAGAAACATTAATTCCAAGCAGATAGTCTGTTGTTACTCCGCATACTTCTGCAATACGCGCCAACGTATGCAGACTGGGAAAACAAACTGCCCGTTCAATGTTCCCGACACTTTCAGGGGTGATTCCGATTTCTTCTGCAAATTCCTCCTGAGTTAGATGTAAGACATTTTTCCGAAGATGCCATACCTTATCTCCAATGTCAGCCTTTCCGTGCATAATATCACCTCGTATATAAAATTATAGTGCTTATATACTTCTCACTCCACAAAACGCATTTTGGAAATCGACATTTTTTGAGCGTTTTTTTAGGAATATAGTATAAAAGATTATAATTATAAGGGATTATATATCTTGGTATTTGTTATGATAAGGATTGTTTGGAGAATATCCGTGTATACCTTACAGGCTGTGGTCAGGATGTTGTAGATAAAGCTATTAATGTAAAATGTACAAAGGCTGAAATAATATGGGTATTTACAGATATCTATTTTTGAGAGTACACATCATTGAAAACAATGATACAGGAAATAAATTTGAAATATTTTAGAGTTTTTGCACTTTGAAGTATAAAAACTTGATATTTATTTGGGCTTGTGGTATACTATAATAGAGGTGAATAAAATGATTTTTCCGAAATTCAATTTAAAAAACAGAGATTTATATCTAAATAAATTGATCGCTTTTCAAGATAAAGAGCCGGTTAAGGTAATAACTGGCATACGACGCTGTGGCAAATCAAGCCTTATGAAGCTAATGATACAGCATTTGAAAAACTGCGGAATATCTGATGAACAAATTATATTTATGAATTTTGAATCCATGGAATACAAAAATATGGATAGTACAAGCCTATATAACTATATAAAAGATAGAGTTATTAATGGAAAAAAAACATATTTGTTTTTTGATGAGGTTCAAAAGGTTGAACAATGGCAGGAGGCAATAAATTCATTTAGAGTAGATTTTCAAAGTGATATTTATATTACGGGTTCAAATGCGTATTTGCTCTCATCGGAGTTTTCAACATATCTTGCAGGGAGGTATGTTGAAATTAAAATGCTTCCTCTATCGTTTGTTGAATTTATTGATTTTAACAATTATACAATTAAAGATTATAGAAGTCCAACAGGAGAATTACGCAAACGCATTTATGATGCAAACGGTGAAATTTATGATATAGAAGAATTATTTGAGGCATATCTAAAATTCGGAGGTATGCCGGGCATAGCTGATATTGGTTTAGTGCAGGACAAGATTTTGACTTTACTTGACGGAATATACTCAACAATAGTTGTTCGTGATATATTGGAACGCGAAAAACGCAGAGGTCAAAAACAAATCACCGATTCCGACTTGCTGAGAAAGATTATTATGTTTCTTGCTGATAACATTGGAAATAACACTTCCATAACATCAATTGGCAATACATTGGTAAATGAAGGACTTATTGATGAAGGAGTGAGAAAGTCTAAACCTGCAGTAAAAACGGTTCAGTCTTATGTAGGCGCATTGCTTGAGTCTTATGTTTTTTATGAGATAAAACGCTTTGATATAAAAGGAAAAGATTATCTTCGAACTCTTGGAAAATATTATATTGTAGACAGCGGATTAAGAAATTATTTGCTCGGCTTCCGTGATGTAGACAGAGGTCATGTGATTGAAAATGTAGTATATTTTGAATTGCTTAGGCGCGGATATGATGTTGCAATAGGTAAAGTGGGAAATAAAGAAGTGGACTTTGTAGCAACTAAGGCAGATGATAAAAAATATATTCAGGTTACTGAAACAATGGCAGCTACTGAAACAAAGGAACGTGAACTTACTCCGCTTAAAATGATACGTGATAATTATGAAAAAATAATTTTAACAATGGACAGAAATTTTGTTTCATCATATGATGGAATAAAAATTGTAAACTTAGTGGATTGGCTTGTGGGGTAGATTAGTTAAAGATTTAATATATAGTAAAATAAAAAATGTGAGGAGTGATTGTACTATGGCAGTTCATATGAGCGTACGGCTTGCATGGCATAGTGATGGATGGAATGGTCATATCTGTAAAGATCCATGCCAAAATGTATATTGTGTAGGTCAGTACTCTTATCCGGGTAATTTAATTTCGGAGTTAAGAAATTTAGAATTTGAAACAAAACATAAGGGTGAACCTTGCTCTAAATTCCCTTGTCAAGCTGCTTGTGGATTAAGCGTAAACGCTTTTGGAGACGATACAATACAGGTTCGAGTTGATCCTCCAGCATGGTGGAATGGCGGAGCTGATCCGGTAGATATAACACTACCGCCTTATACTGTATGTACATGGTGTTATGAGTCTATGTATAGCGATGATGTGTTGATGGGTGAGAATAGCAGTCAGAAATATGATTATAATCAGCGCAGCGATAATGCGGAAAAGTATTTTTCACAATTTGAAGAAAATAAATCTTTAGTATTTTATTATTCTGGATACAGCAATCCTTTTTCTGAAGATGAGGAGAATAACTATGTAGTTGTAGGTGTATCTCGCATTAAGAAAATAGATGATTTTTATTACTACAAAAACGCTAAAGAAGAGATCAGCAAAAAGTATGCCGGCGGCATTGTTTGGCAGAAACCTATAACATCAAATTACCCTGATGAAGGATTTTGTATTCCCTACCAAAAATATATGGATAGAGAGGACATCTTGGATAGATTACTTATCAAGCCGCAGCACCGATCTCCTTTTAAATACGGCAGTCGGGAGGTTTCTAATGATGATTCTATAGATATTATAAGCCAGCTTTTAAATACTGTTGATGTTTTAATAGAAATTGGCGATACTACCGAAAATTGGGTTCAAAGAAAAGAATGGTTAAACAACGTATTGGCTGAATTATGGAAATTAAGAGGACCATATCCGGGATTTATATCTGTGTTGCAATGTCTTAAACTGAATAATTTAATTTCTCCTTATATTGCTCTTACTGATAAGAATGATATGTTATCGTTTAGACAGGAAGTAAAAAATTTACTTGACGGGGATTGTGATAATATTAGAGATATTAATTTTTCAGCAGCAGAATTAAAAACAATAAGAAGAGAATATGAATTATTAGAAGAAAATGTCAAAGCATTAATTTGGGATATTTTGCCAAGATTTGATATTACGGAAAATCAAATGCAGTCAATCATAAGTGATGACAGAGAAAATGTATCAATTCAATCAACAGTAGATGAAATTATAGAAAATCCATATATCATCTTTGAACAATATAAAGGCTATGACAGTGATGATGTTATACCATTTTATAAAATTGATAATGGTGTATTAGTATCTCCTGAGTATGGTATTGAAGATTTGTTAGATAAAGGATGTACAGAAAGGCTTAGGGCAATGTGTGTAGATGAGCTAAATAAAATACCGGCGCATTCTTTTGGAAATGCCGATACTATTTTGAAGTCAGTAAATCACCGCATTAATTTTATGCCGGAATGGAAAAGGTATAAGTATAAAAATAGAAATTTTGAAATAGAGAGAAATGTTTTAGAGGGAGCTTTGCACATTGAACGAGATGATAAGGGCATATTATACCTGTATTTGAAGTGGGTGTATGAGGATGAACGCACTGTCGAAAACACACTGAGAAAACTCGCAGATCGTCCTGAGATAGAACTGAAAATGATGGTCAGTGAGGAAAAATTTAAACAGAGTCTCAGAAATCCTCATTCGGAATTAAATACAAAGGCTAAAGAGCAGTATGAGCGGATTTTGGACAAACAGGCTGAAATTTGTATGCAGATTTTTGCAAAACCTCTGTGTGTTTTGTCGGGAGCGGCAGGTACCGGAAAAACAACAGTTATTCGGGCGATTGTGGAAAATATTGAACGGGTACACGGGAAGGGCGCCGGATTTTTACTGATGGCTCCTACCGGAAAAGCGGCGGAGAGAATAAAAACACAAACAGGTAAAAATTCAAAAACATTACATTCTTTTCTTGCTTCGCATGGATGGATTAATAACAACTTTACATTTAAGAGATTTGGCGGAAAATCTTCAGATGATATTAATACCATAATAATAGACGAGTGTTCAATGATTGACCTGAATTTGTTTGCCACTCTTATGAAAGCGCTGAATTGGAACAATATTCAAAGATTAATTTTAGTAGGTGATCCAAATCAGCTTCCTCCTATCGGAAGAGGTAAAGTGTTTTCGGATGTGATTGAATGGCTTAGCGAACATTATCACGATAATGTGGGTGTATTAACAGAAAATATTCGACAGTTAGTAAATACGGTAGAAGGAAATGGATGCGGAATACTCAATCTGGCTGATGTTTTCATACAAGAAAATCAGGCAAGCGATGATTATAATGCTATTAGTAAACTTAAGAGTGACACAGAAGAGATTTTCGGACAGATTTTGGAAAACGGCAATGGACCTGTTGATAGAGATTTGAGTGTATATTTCTGGAAAGATCAAAGCGAGTTTGAAACTGTTTTGACTGATGTTTTAGTAAAAGACATGGAAGATTATACAGGACTTAATGTATCTGAAGAAACAGATTTACATACTTTGTGGAGCAAAGCGATTAAAGGTCAGAATGGTGAACAAAATCCTGAAACGATACAGATAATATCTCCATATCGCGGTGAATTTTATGGTACGGAAGCATTAAATGTTTTGATGCAAAAGACATTTAATGGCTATTGGAGCAGTAAATATACTTTTGGTGGAATTACGTATTTTGATAAGGTAATTCAGATTAGGAACAGACCACAATCAGATATAACATTTGCGTATAATTTTGACACTAAAAAGATAGAAAAGAAAGAGATTTATAATGGAGAAATTGGCATTGCCGGAATGCATCCCTTTGAAATAAAAAATAAAAGCTTTAAGTATATTAATAGAATTGAAAGACTACAAGTAAAATTTTCAAATGAAAGCAGAAAAAATCTAAGTTATTGTTATGGTAAAAAATTTGGAAAAAATGAGCGCGGGTGGTGGTTACCTGAACAGAAGGTTGAAGACAATCTTGAATTAGCATATGCTATAAGCGTACATAAATCTCAAGGTTCTGAATTTGATTATGTATATATCGTAATTCCAAAGCGTGACAGCCACTTGCTTTCAATGGAATTGTTGTATACGGCTATTACAAGAGCGCAAAAAAGAGTAACGATTTTTCTTCAGGAGGATATTGGAACACTTACAACATTGAGCCATATGGAAAAGTCTGCCGTAAAAAAGATAAATTCTTCAATATTCAAGTTTGCGCCGCTTCCGAAGGACTTATTATATATTCAGAATTGGTATGAATCAGAAAAGAAATTGGCAACACTATCAGAATATTTTGTGCGTTCTAAGTCAGAAGTAATAATTGCAAATATGCTGACACAAAAAGATGTTTCGTTTAAGTACGAACAGCCGTTATATGCCAAGGATGGCTCAATGTATCTTCCCGATTTTACAGTTAAATTTCATGGTGAAACATATTATTGGGAGCATGTAGGAAGATTGGATTTGCCGCAGTATAAAGTTCATTGGGAGAAAAAATTAAAATGGTATGAAAAAAATTTCCCCGGAAGGCTTATTATAACATATGAAAATCCAAATTTATCGACAGATGCGATTGAGATCATAGAAAAATATACTTAATAAGATACTAAAAAATACAGCGGCAATTCCGCTGTATTTTTATGACATAAAAACATCATAGTACAATCTGTAAAGTTCATAAATTTAACTGAGGTGAGTGTTTTGAAAGCATTAGAAGTCGATATTATCCATTGTAACAAAAGCAGAGAAGAAATCGATATACATTCAGATGAAAGTCAAAACAAGATAAAACAAGCTGTATTTAATACAATAAATCAAAAAATTCAAAAATAGGACTTTATTTTTGCGTTATTATATATGCTATGGTATGATTATATATGATAATGAATGTGAAGTTCTCTGATAAAGGAGGATTATACATTATGAAAAATACAGTAGCTATTTATGTACGTTTATCAAAAGAAGATTTATACAGCGGGGAGCGTGAGAGTGAGTCAATTCAAAATCAAAAATCAATGCTTTTTACTTATGCCGCAGACAGACAATGGCAGATTTATAACATTTATTGTGATGAGGATTACAGCGGAGCATATTCCGGAAGCGATAATGACCGTCCTGAGTTTAATCGAATGATAAATGACGCTTCACAAAAGAAATTTGATATTATTCTGTGTAAAAGTCAGTCGCGTTTCAGCCGTAATATGGAGGTCATTGAACAATATATAAATGGTCGATTTTACGAGTGGGGTATAAGATTTGTAAGTCTAATTGACAATGCTGATACCGAAATAAAAGGAAATAAAAAAGCGCGGCAAATAAATGGTCTTATAAACGAATGGTATCTTGAGGATTTATCTGAAAACATCAGAGCGGTTTTTAAGCACAAAATGGAAAAGGGAGAATTTCTGGCGGCTTTTCCTCCATATGGATATTCAAAAGATAAAGAGAATAAAAACCATCTTGTTATAAATCCGAATACTGCGCCTGTTGTTAAACAAATTTTTGAATGGCATGGCGAAGGATATGGCGCGGCAAAAATAAGCCGTATGCTTAATGACAAAGGCATTCCTAATCCAAGAAAACAACAGGAACTTGACGGATTAAGAAAGACATATATGTATGCTCCCGATGAAACAGGTTGTTGGAGTACAACTACTGTAGGTGATATATTAAATAATCAAGTATATTGTGGTGATGTTGTTCAGCATAAAGTAGAAAAAGTCAGTTATAAATCAAAAGTAATAAAAAAGGTTATGGAAAATAACAGGATTATTATTAAGGATATGCACGAGCCTATTGTCAGTCGTGAAGTGTTTGGAGAAACACGTGCGCGTTTGTCAAAACACAGAAAAGCGGCAGGAACAGGAAAAGTACATATACTATCGGGTAAGGTGTTTTGTCATTACTGCGGAAAACCAATGCAGAAAAATCACGGGGTATCATCTAAAGCCGGACATATAGGATATTTACGCTGCAGAGATAAATATTCTTATGCAGAGAAAAACAGATGCCCTACTCCAAATATAAGAATAGATTATATTATGGAAGCATTACAGATACAGCTCATCGAAGAATTAAAAAATATAGCTATTGATAATTTAGATGATAAGTTTGTTATTGAACTTTTAAATAAACACAATGATAAAAATATTTTTTTTGTAAATGAGTTGACAAATTTAAAAAAGGAAGAAGAAAAAATTTTAAACAATCAGAAGAATCTTTACAGTGACAGACTTAATGATATTATATCAGTCGCAGAGTATTTAAGCTATAACAAAGGTTTTAATGACAGGCTAAATGAAATTCGTAATAGAATTTCAGAAACTGAGCGGGAACTGAAGAATAAAAACAGTGTACAAAAACGTGATAACATAAAAAAATCATTAATATCATTTCTGAACAAAAAGGATATAGACCGCGAGATTATAGACAATCTTGTCGATCGTATTGAGTTTGGAGAAATAAATGAAAAGACAGGAAAACCAATACTCAAAATAATTTGGGCATGGGAATAAATATTTGTCCCATTTGTACTTGATTATTTTCTTAGATATTGAACCGGTACCGTTTAACAGAGGTTTTTATTCGGTAGATTTGAAGTACTTCTTTAAAATAACTCTTGCAGTATTCACAGGCTGCGCTCGTCCGACAGAGGTTGAAGGACTGGCGACCTTTGATAAAAAGGTTATTTTGTTTGGTTCGGAGGGTAATGCGAAGGTGTTTGAGTCAAAGTATAAGCAGAATGCAATCGACCCTCAGCTTTGGAGAAAGACAAATATGCCGCACGCAATTGTTGAGGTTGTAGACCCGATTGCACTTGGCGCAAAGCTTGTTGACGTTCGTGATAAAAAGTCGTGCTGCTGTGATGATGATTTTGACCTTGCTTCTGTCCCCGATTCGGTTTGCAGGGTTTTTGATGACAGCTTTGCTGTAAGCAACGACCAGAAACGTGTATTTGTTTCACTGGGTGTATTCTCTATCATTAAGCTTGAAAGACACGTTCAGCTGCTTATTCCTTCATACGATTTCTGTATTCCGCAGAAGGAATGTGTAGGTGCAACTGCCCCTGCCCTAAATAGACCATATAGAAAAAACTCCTGTGATACAATGATTCACAGGAGTTTTTTTGTTATGTTTACAGGAATATGTATTTTAAGATAAACAATATCGCAAGAACATACATTATTAGATTTATATTCTTTCTCTTACCGCATACAAGGTTAATCAGAACATATGATATAACACCGATTGAAATACCTTCTGCTATGCTATAGAACATAGGCATAGCCAGTACACATAAATATGCAGGTATTGCTGAAGCATAATTGTTATCTGTAAGTTTAATTTCTGAAATTGTAGTAAACATAAGGAATCCTACAAATATCAGCGCCGGCGCAGTAGCAAATGACGGAATGGCTGTAAATATCGGTGCGAACAGTATTGATACAAGGAACAAAACTGCCGTGGTAAGTGCGGTCAGACCTGTCCGTCCGCCTGCCGCAACACCTGCTGAGGATTCAACAAATGTCGTAGTTGTTGAAGTACCGAAAACTGCTCCTGCAGAAGTTGCAATTGAGTCTGCCAGCAATGCAGGTTTTATTTTAGCCAGTTTACCGTCTTTATCAAGCATACCTGCTTTTGTGCTTACTCCGATAAGCGTTCCGAGCGTGTCGAAAAGATCAACAAACAGAAATGAGAATATAACAACGATAAAATTAAATATTCCGACACCGTTCATATCTATATTAAAGCACTGACCGAAAGTTTCACCTATTTTTGAGAAGTCTGTCATCTGGAATGTCGGAAACAGTGAGTAAAATCCTGCGTCCGGAGCAGGAACATAAAGTCCGCATACCTGACAAAGCATACCAATAAGCCACGTTGCCACAATTCCTATAAGAATTGAACCTTTTACCCTCTTAATATAAAGTACAGCTGTAATGAAAATGCCGATTACTGCAAGCAGTGCGCTTATACCTGCTGTATTAAAATTATCAGTAAAGTTTATAATTGAAACCAATGTTGAATCATTTTTTATTACCAAGCCTGAGTTTTGTAATCCTATAAATGCTATAAACAAGCCTATACCGACAGAAACTGCCTTTTTGAGTGACAGCGGTATGGAATCAAATATAGCTTCACGTACTTTGGTAAGTGAAAGAGCGATAAAAATCAGTCCTTCAATAAAAACTGCAAGCAGTGCAACCTGCCACGGATATCCGTATCCGATTACGACAGTATAGGCGAAAAATGCGTTAAGTCCCATTCCGGCTGACAGAGCAAACGGTAAGTTTGCCATAAAGGCCATACACGCCGTACCTACGAATGACGCCAGACATGTTGCGATAAGAACAGCAGTTTTGTCCATTCCTGCTTCTGATAAAATACTTGGGTTTACCGCAAGTATATACGCCATAGTCATAAACGTTGTAATACCTGCGATAATTTCTGTTTTTGTATTTGTCTTGTTTTCTTTTAATTTAAACATCTTTTCAAACATTTTATTCATCCTTTCCTTCTGAATACTCCGCTATGTATGGCAAATTTCTGTAATATTCCCCACAGTCCAAACCATAACCTATTACAAAATAATCCGGAATAGTGAACAACGAGTAGTCTGCTTTAAAGTCAGTTATCCGTCTGTCAGGTTTGTCCAGCAGTGTGATAACCCTGAGAGAAGCAGGATTTCTTGATTTCAGTAATTTTACCACATCACTTAGAGTTCGTCCCGTGTCTATTATGTCCTCTACAATAATCACATTATATTTACTGACATCGTGCTCTAAATCCATATTTATACGAACAATGCCTGATGACTGTGTGCCTTCATAATAACTTTTTGCTATCATAAAGCCTATTTCGCAAGGCACAGTTATCTGTTTGCATAAATCCGCTAAAAATACAAATGAGCCTTTTAGTATACTGACGAGAAGTATTGGTTTTCCGTCATATAATGAGTTTATCATAGCCCCCGCTTTTTTTACTGCTGATTTAATTTCTTCTTCTGTGATAATAACGCGTTTGATTTTACTTTGAAATTCCTCGATGCTTCCAATTTGCATATTTTCCCTCCTTTTTTACATATTTTTACCTCATTCTGTGATATATTACAATATATCATAAATTACGCGTTTAGTCAATTAAAATACAATAGCTGTTTTATAAAAAATAAAGACTGTACCATTATTGATACAGTCTTATTCTATAACTTATTTTTTTGCTTTGTTAATAATAAATATTCCAAAGCATACAAGCACAAGCGCAATTATACCCTGAATACCAAACGCCTGATTTTTTTCACCGAGGAATATTGCGGATAAAAGTACACCGAACATAGGATTTGTAAACCCAAATACAGTAACTTTCGCAACGGGGTTATGCTTTAATAATACTCCCCATACAGTATATGCTACTGATGAAATCATTGCGAGATATATAAGCAGCATTGTTGAGCTGAATGTAAAACCTGAAACCTTACCTCCTGCGATAAGTCCTGCAATGCTCATAACCAAGCCGCCGAGGAAAAACTGGTATCCGCTTAATACTACGGGGTTTTCGTCCTGTGAATATTTTTTTATCATACCTGATGAAAGCGCGTATGCAGCAGCGGAAATGAGTATTGCTCCCTCGCCGAGAAACGACATATTCATATCAATTCCGCCGCCCGTAAGGTTGATTATAACAATCCCTGCAAATCCTGCTATACAGCCTATGAGCTTAACCCAAGTCATTTTTTCATATTTGAAAATCAGCACTGCAAACAGTATTGAAAGAAATACATTTGAGCCGTTAATAATTGCCGCTTTAACTCCTGACGTATGCGCGTGACCTATGTAGAAAAAGACATATTGTAAAATAGTCTGTACCATTGCAAGTTTAACAATAGACGGAATGGATTTCTTTTTTGGAACAAGCGCTTTTCTGCTCAAAAGACTGCCAAACAGAATGGTCAGAATTCCTGCAAGAATAAATCTCATTCCTGCAAATAGTATTTGTGACGCGGTATCACCTGACGCTATATTAAAAAGCTCATAACCTATCTTTATTGACGGTGTGGCGCTTCCCCATAGAATGCAGCATAAAATCGCAAGAGCGCATACTACAGGGGTTTTTGTGAGTGTGTTTTGATTCATTTGTAATATCCTCCCCAATAACTAATTAATCTAAGTATAGCATAAATGTTAGATTAATACAACATAAAAATAAGACTTATACCGCCATATTTATAATAATATCTCTCTGACCGTTTTGACTGCTTACTTCACTGATAATAATTGAATCAATAAATTCCTGTACAATTGGAATTGTAAGTGTATCAATATGCGTATACTTTTTTAAAATACTTTCTTTGTCTTTCTGATTTAACACTGACTGCTTTATTAATTCAATTTGCGATTCGATAGCTGTAATATGCTTTTGGCATTCGTTTTTCTCACGCAAATAATCATTTTGCATTTCTTCATATATAGAGCGTTCGACAACATTATCGGTATAGGCTTTAAGCAAATTTTTTAAACCTTCGCGTTTGCTTTCCAATACTTTTTCAAAATCACTTTTTCGTTTTATACAAGCCGAAAGCTCATTTTCAAGATGGTTTGTAACTGTCACGTTTTTTCTTAAATATTCACTGTCTATATACATTGACAATAGTTCATTAATTTTATCAATTATAATGCTTTCAAGAATATCAAGTCTGATTCGTTTGTTGTTATCACATTCTCCTGTGGAGCTTGCTTTATAGCAGCGGAAGTATTCAATACCGCCGGATTTGCATTTGTACATTTTTGAGCCGCATTTTTTACAAAATACCTTGCCTGAAAGAGGGTGTTTTTTACCGTTCTCACCGTTTCCGGACTTGCGACGTGTTTTACGGATTTTCTGTACTTTATTCCATAATTCCTCGTTAATGATTGATTCGTGCATATTTTCTGCCTTGATGTGAAATTCCTTTGGAAGATTGCGTTTCTTTTTTGTCCTGAAATTCACAACCGTGCTTTTGTGATTGATAATTGTTCCTCTGTAAACCTCGTTTGTCAGGAATGTCCGTACAATATCGCGCGTCCATTTGCCGAGCTTCATATGGCGGTCATACATTCCGTCAACCTTGTATCCCTGCTGTTTTTTATATTGGGAGGGAATCAGATACCCCCGATGGTTGAGATGTTGAGCGATTTCAAGGTATGTATGCCCTGCCGCGGTCATTTCAAAAATAGTGAGTACAACTTTTGCTGCCTCGCTGTCTATAATAAGATGATTTTTATTCTGAGGGTCTTTCTTATAACCGTATGGAGGCATTGAACCAAAAAACTGTCCTTGTTTGGACTTTTCTTCAAAGCTTCTGCGGATATTTGATGATAATAAATCAAGCTGTTCCTCGTCAAATATGGCGTGTACACGGCTGTTGAGTTTTGAACCGGCTTGATTTGTATCTATGTTATCAACAAGAGAAACAAACCGTATGCCCTTTTCCATAAAAAGGTTATGTACATAATCCTCAATATATTTGCTGTCACGCGCAAAACGGCTTTGTGTCTTAACAAGCACAATATTAAATTTTCCTGCCTCAGCGTCATTTATCAGACGGTGAAATTCAGGTCTGCCCCTATCACTTCCAGACCAATCCTCGTCGATATATCTGTCATATACCGACCAGCCTTGATTTACCGCGTAATTGTCCAAAATCATACGCTGATTTTGAATACTCTCGCTTTCTTCGTTTCCTTTGCCGTTGTCCTCCTTACTCAGACGTATGTAAATTGCAGCCGTATCCATTTCAGATTGGTTTTGCGCTTATCGCTAAATTTATGATGCCTGCTAGTTTTTTATTAATAATGTATCGCCGCTCCCGTTCATCGCACGTTTTGTAATTTACCTTTACAGTGTAATTATATGCCATATTCGCACCACCTTCCTTGTATACTATATGAAGAATAAAAACAGTATATTATCAGATTCGTCATTATGGTCTATTAAGGGTATCGGCAACAGACGATAACCCTTGTGATTTGTTTGACCGCATAGATTTCCCGGTTGATGAATTTTTCCCGCCGGAAAGGGGAGAATTTCTTGACTGCGGTCAGAACGACCCGTCAGAGCCTGACGACGATTGCTGCGACTGCTGTGACAGCTGCTGCTAATAAGAGCAAAAAAGATTAAAATATTTACAGACAAAACCGCCTGTTCAATTTTGAACAGGCGGTTTAATTATAATGTTTTTTAAAATTCCCTTATAACTCTGCATACTGTTCCGAAAATATGAACGCGCGTCATATCATCGTTTTCAAAACGTCGGACAGGATACATAGGGTTTATTGAATGAAGTTCAATAAAATTATTGCCGCTCACAATCTTTTTTACAACCCAGCCTTCACTGTCTGTGACGGCAACGACAATTGCTCCGCTATTCGCATATTCCTGACAGCGTACAAGTACAAGGTCATTTTCCATAAGATTGGGATACATATTATCTCCTTTCACACGCAGAAATACATATTTTTGGTCAGCAGTAATATCGTCGGCTGAAATATATTTATATTCTGCAATATTATCTTCTGAAAAACAGTTTTTATCTAAGGTGACTTGTTTAATTACAGGTACGGCAATTAATTTTTCATCATTAATCAGTGTTACGTTATTTGGAACTTTAGCTTCTATCAATGCTGATTTTGAAATACCGAACAATTCGGAAAGCAGTTCGATTTTATCCATTCTCGGAATTTTAATGCCGTTGCACCAACCCGATACTGTAGATTTGCTCACATTAAAGCGGTTGACCAAATCAATCTGTTTAATGTTGTTTTTTTTCATATAGTAATTCAGATTTCTTGCGAAAATCTCTTTGAAATTTTCCGCAGCCATATAAATCACCACAATTCTAATATTTATATTAATATTGTACACTAAAAGTAAACAAAAATCAAGTTTTTTTGAAAAAACACTTGACAATTCGCTAAAAGTGAACTATAATATAAGTACGCTTTAAATGAACACGGTGCATTGCATAGTCAGCTGTCCGAAAGGCCCTGTTCGGACGACTGATGGAGAAAGGAAATGTACAATGAATTTAAAGCTTAATTTTGACGGAAAAACACTGCTGAAAAACTGGTGGAAACTGGTGCGTGATAATTTTATTACCATCAACACAAATTTTGAGTCTCACCGCAGCAGCGCGACGCTTGACCATTCAGACAAGAGCGTGAAAAACAGGCATATTGATAATGCGGCGGTCAGTACAGACCAGATTGAGGATTACAGCGTTACGCAGTCAAAGCTGTCCCAATATTCGGTTTCATCTGCGAAGATATATCCTGAGGCGGTTCAGACGGTTCATATTAAAAACGGGAATGTAACGAGAGATAAGCTTGATACTGAATTACAAAACAAGCTGACGGAATTTCAGGAGTATATAGACACGCCTCCGTCGACTGAGATTGTAAACGGAAGTGTAACGTGGAATAAGATTGACGAAAATGTTCAGAGCTATATCAGAAATCATATGAGTGACAGTGAAACATACAGCTATTGTAAAAATAATTTTAAAAACGCGTATGCACAGGCTCTGTTCTTTTCGTTAAGTTCGTCATATGGTGCGCTGGTAGACGCACCGCCCGACGATACCGCAATGGAAAACGGTTATATCAGATATATACTTTTTGTAACAAAAGTTACATCTATGCAAAGACTGCAAATTGCAACAAATCTTGCTACAATGAAATCATATTACAGACTGCTGAGCAGCGGACAGAGCGGCGGCTGGAAGGAAATGCCGTAATTTCAAACGGAAAAGGGTTATCTTTTAATAACGATAACCCTTTTTATTTTGCAGGTATTTACAATAATGATGAAGTGTGTTAACATATTATTAATTAATAAAAAGGAGGCGCAATAATGGATTGTTTATTTTGTAAAATAATTGACGGTGATATTCCGTCAACAAAAGTATACGAGGACGATATGGTGCTGGCATTTCGTGATATAGAGCCGCAGGCGCCTGAGCATATTGTCGTAGTACCGAAAAAACATATAGAAAGCGCAAACGAAATTACTGCTGAAAACTCGAACTATGTTGCGGCTGTATGGGAAAAAATTCCGCATATTGCAAAAGAGCTTGGTTTTGCCGCTGACGGCTACAGAGTTGTAAACAACTGCGGTAAAAATGGCGGTCAGACAATACCGCATTTGCATTTTCATATTCTGGGAGGCAAACTGTATACAGACCTTTAATTTCATAAAACCGCTCATTGTCAGGACAGGGCGGTTTTTTGCTATGTAAATAAAGCGAAATAAATTGACAGGCTAATAAGTTTATGGTAGAATAAAATTAGTAAATATGAACAAAAAAGGAGAGAGAGATATGGGTAAAACGAAAGGTGGATTTACACTCCCCGGTGAAAGCGGATATGAGGAATTAACGCTCCAAATGGCGGAAAAATGGGGTGCTGATGTAATAAGAGATTCTGACGGTACGGAACTTTCGCCCGAAATTATAAATGCAGGTTACGGAATTTATTCAACTATTTGTATAATTCGTGACCATAATGAATGGGCAAAACAAAATACGGATAAATTACAGCAAACCTTCCTTATGACAAATCCGGTTGTAGCCGAGAGTAATGAGCTGACGTTTGATTTAATGAAAGATTTCTTTGCTGAACAGTTTAAAATAAATGACAGTAAAGAATCTCTTGAATACTGGCAGGTATTTGACCGTACAACAAATGAGGAAATAAAGGACTGGTCTTATGCTGACGGTAAAGTAACTGTAAAAAATATAACTCCGTGGCATAAGTATACGGTTAATTTCCTTGTGTACAGAATATGGGAAGAAATTTCTATGTACAACCATACAACAAATAACTGGGACAAGGAGCATTTAATGCAGATTGACCCGCGTTATCCCGAAACCAGAAAATATATGCTTGACTGGCTTAAAAACTGGTGTGAAACACACCCGGCAACAACAGTTGTACGTTTTACGTCAATGTTCTATAATTTTGTATGGATTTGGGGTTCAAACGAACGTAACCGTCATCTTTTCTCTGACTGGGCTTCATATGATTTTACGGTATCGCCGCTTGCACTTAAAGAATTTGAAAAGGAATACGGATACGCGCTTACCTCTGAGGATTTTATCAACAAAGGCAATCTTCACGCAGGACATATGCCCTGCAACAAAAGAAAGCTTGATTGGATGGATTTCATCAATAAATTTGTTGTTGACTTTGGTAAACAGCTTATTGACCTTGTACACCAATACGGCAAAAAGGCATATGTTTTCTATGATGACAGCTGGGTGGGCGTTGAGCCTTGGTGGAGCGACAGATTTAAAGAGTTTGGTTTTGACGGACTTATAAAGTGCGTGTTTAACGGTTTTGAATGCAGACTTTGCGCAGGTGTTGACGCCGTTGAAACTCACGAAATAAGACTTCACCCGTATTTGTTCCCTGTAGGTCTTGGAGGCGCTCCGACCTTTATGGAAGGCGGTAATCCTACATTAGAGGCAAAGGGCTACTGGAAAAATGTACGCCGTGCGCTTTTGCGTGAAAAGATTGACAGAATAGGTCTTGGCGGATATTTGTCGCTGACAATTCCTTTCCCTGATTTTCAGGACTATATAGAAAAGATTTCTGACGAATTCAGACTTATAAAAGAGTTCCATAATGCAGGTAAGCCGTATGTGCTGAAACCGAGAATTGCGGTTCTGCATTTCTGGGGTAAATTGCGTTCGTGGACGTGTTCGGGTCATTATCACGAGCACCCTGAGGTTGACCTTATAAATATTAACGAATCATTGTCAGGTATGCCGTTTGACGTTGAGTTTATTTGCTTTGACGAGCTTAAAGAACGCGGTCTTAGTGACTTTGACGTTATTATAAACGCAGGTACGGCAGGTAGCGCGTGGTCGGGCGGCGAAAGCTGGAACGACAGTGAGGTAATTGAAAAGCTGACGGAATGGGTATATAACGGCGGTGTGTTCATAGGCGTAAATGAGCCTTCTGCAGTAGACGGAAACGACACATTCTTTAAAATGGCGCACGTTCTCGGCGTTGACGAGGACAGAGGCGAAAAGATTTGTCACGGCAGATATACGTTTGAGGAAACAGGCTGTAAATGCGTATATGATAAGGATTCCTTTAAGGTAAACAAGGGTATTTACCTCACTGACGAAACTACCAACGTAATTATGGCAAAGGACGGTATTCCATGCGTTACAATGCACCCGTTCGGCAAGGGTAAGGGTGTGTATATGTCAAGCTTCAGAACTAACGAGGAAAATACGAGAACTCTTATGAATATTATCCTCTGTTTGACGGGTGAGGGTACAGACCAGAATTATATTACTGATAATTTCTACTGCGAATGTGCATACTATCCTGATGGAAAACAGCTTGTTGTTATTAATAACAGCGATACCGAGCAGACGACAACGGTTAAGACCGAATTTGGTGATAAGACTGTTACGCTCGGCGCATTTGATACTCAGATTGTTCAACTGTAACAGTAAAAAAGCTGCTGCATATGCGGCAGCTTTTAAATTGAAAGGAATGTAATTATGCAAAACAATAATTCACTTGAAACAGCTCCTGTAACAAAGCTGATTTTTAAACTGGCGATACCGACTGTATTGGCACAGCTTGTAAATTTATTATATAATATAGTAGACAGAATATATGTCGGACGTATCCCTGAAATAGGCTCGCTTTCGCTGGCCGGTCTGGGGGTAACGTTTCCGATAATATTATTGATTTCCGCGTTTGCAATGCTCGCGGGTATGGGCGGCGCGTCAAGAGCGGCGGTAAGTATGGGCGCGAAGAACAACGATACAGCGGAAAAAATACTCGGCAACTCCACAATGCTGCTTTTGATATTTTCAGTTGTGCTGTCAGTCGTGTTTCTGATGACAAAGGACCGGATACTTATGCGGTTCGGCGCAAGTCAGGATACAATAGGCTATGCCTCGGACTATATTACGATATATCTTTGCGGTACAATATTTGTACAGCTTGCGCTTGGTCTTAATATGTTCATTACAAATCAGGGATTTACAAAAACAAGTATGCTTACGGTATGTATAGGCGCAGTGTTGAATATTGTGCTTGACCCGATTTTTATATATGTATTCGGTATGGGAGTAAAAGGCGCGGCGTTGGCAACCGTTATTTCACAGGCGGTTTCGTGTTTATGGGTACTGAAATTTCTGACGGGTAAGAAAACTATTCTGAAAATTAAATTAAAAAATCTTTTACCTGTCAAAGAAATTGTTTTTTCGATTTTATCATTAGGTGTTTCGCCGTTTATAATGCAGGTAACAGAATGTCTTATACAGCTTACGTTTAACAACGGTATGCTTAAATACGGCAATGACCTGTATGTAGCATTGATGTCGATTTTATTTAGTCTTACACAGCTTATATGGATGCCTCTGCAGGGCTTTTCACAGGGTGCACAGCCTGTTATCGGCTACAATTATGGTGCAGGAAATCTACAACGTGTGAAAAAAGCGTTTAAGGTGCAGTTTATTGTTAATTTGTCATTTTCAATCGCGGCTATCGGAATGGTGGAGTTGTTTCCGAAGTTCTTTCTGGGGCTTTTTACAAACGACGCGGAGCTTATTAATATAGGCATAAACACAATGCGTCTGTTCCTTGTCGGAATGGCTGTAATGGGCGCTCAGAGCGCGTGTCAGCAGACATTTCTTGCGCTCGGAGAGGCGAAAATATCAGTCTTTTTGGCGTGTCTGAGAAAGGTTATTCTTCTGTTTCCGCTTGCGCTTATATTGCCTAAGGTTGGGGGTATGGGTATATGGGGACTGCTTTTGGCTGAGCCTGTAAGCGATGTAATCGCGGCAACCTGTACAACGACTATGTTTTATTTCAGAAGTAAAAAATTATTGTCAGTAAGTAAATAAATTTGTATATTCCCTTGAAAATATGCGGAAAAAGGTATATAATGGACTAAGAAAAACAAGAAAAAAAGGAGTTATGTGTAATGAGTACATTTATTGAACAGCTTAAAGCAAGAGCAAAAAAAGACATTAAAACCATTGTTCTTGCCGAGGGTGAGGAAATACGCACGCTTAAAGCTGCCGAAACAGTAAAAAAAGAAGGATATGCAAAGGTTATTCTTGTGGGTAATCCCGATAAAATCAATGCAATTGCTGCGGCAGAAGGACTGGACATTGCAGGAATCGAAATTATTGACAGTGAAAACAGCGCTAAAAACGAAGAATACGCAAACGTATTTTATGAGCTTAGAAAGAGCAAGGGCATAACGCCTGAACAAGCTGCTGAAACGATTAAAGACCCGTCATATTATGCGGTTATGATGGTTAAGCAGGGCGACGCCGACGGTATGGTTTCAGGTGCGGTTCATTCATCTGCCGATACAATCCGTCCGTCACTTCAAATACTTAAAACGGCGCCCGGTACAAAGCTTGTATCTGCGTTCTTTATTATAAATGTTCCAAATTGTGAATATGGTAACAACGGTACGTTCATTTTTGGTGACTGCGGACTTAATCAGGACCCGACAGCAGACGAAGTAAGTGAAATTGCTCTTTCGTCGGCAGAGTCATACAGACAGCTTATAGAAGATGAACCGAGAGTTGCAATGCTTTCATATTCTACATACGGCAGTGCGAAAAATCCGCTTGTTGATAAAATGCAGGAGGCTACAAGACTTGCCAAGGAAAAAGCTCCTGATTTAAAGCTTGACGGTGAATTACAGCTTGACGCTGCAATTGTGGACAGCGTAGCGAAGTCAAAGGCTCCGTCGTCAGACGTTGCAGGAAGTGCAAACGTACTTATATTCCCGAACCTTGACGCAGGCAATATCGGCTACAAGCTGACGCAAAGACTTGCCAAAGCCGAGGCATACGGTCCGATTTTACAGGGAATTGCAAAGCCTGTAAACGACTTGTCACGAGGCTGTTCGGCAGACGACATTGCGGGGGTAGTGGCAATCACAGCCGTTCAAGCTCAAAATTAAGGGCTATATTGCGCACTTAAGCAACTTTTTCCGAACCTTGCGTACATTAGTACGTAAAGATTGCTTATTCGCACAATCTACCCCTTAATTTGGTATAGGCTATTATGACACGTCTATCACCTTTATATTATTGACGGAGATGTATTATGGGAGATATAGCAAATCAAATGGCATTGTCATTAATTTTAAAAATTAAAGACAAAATTATCGCAAGAAAACAGAAAGGAATAAAAACAATGAAAATCTTAGTTATAAATGCCGGTAGTTCATCATTGAAATATCAGCTTATTAATATGGACAATCACGAGGTTTTGGCAAAGGGTTTGTGTGAGAGAATAGGTATTGATGGTTCAAACCTGCAGCATACAAACGTAGCTCGTGACGAAAAGACAAAAATCGAAAAGCCTATGAAAGACCACGGCGACGCTATTGCAATGGTTATCGACGCGCTTGTGGACGAAAAAATCGGCGTTATAAAGTCAATGGACGAAATCGGCGCGGTAGGTCACAGAGTTGTTCACGGCGCAGAGGAATTTGCGGATTCCTGTATGGTAACGGACGCGGTTATGAAAGCGCTTGAAAAGTGTACACCGCTTGCACCGCTTCACAATCCGCCGAATATTATCGGTATAGAGGCTTGTAAAAAGATTATGCCGAATACTCCGATGGTAGGTGTGTTTGACACGGCATTCCACCAGTCAATGCCGGCAAAAGCATTTATGTACGCTCTTCCTTACGAGTGCTATGAAAAAGACAGAATAAGAAAATACGGTTTCCACGGCACAAGCCACAAATACGTTTCACAAAAGGCTGCCGAGGTGCTCGGAAAGAAACCTGAGGACTTAAAAATTATCACCTGCCATCTTGGCAACGGTTCGTCAATTTCAGCGGTTGACGGAGGAAAGTGTGTTGATACTTCAATGGGCTTTACACCGCTTGACGGTGTGCCGATGGGTACGCGTACAGGCTCAATGGACCCTGCGGTTGTAACATACCTTATTAACAAGGGTATGAGCTCAAAAGAGGTTGACAGCCTTATGAACAAGCAGAGCGGTGTTCAGGGTGTGTCAGGTGTGTCATCAGATTTCCGTGACCTGACTGCGGCGGCAAATGACGGTAATGACCGTGCGCGTCTTGCGCTTGATATGTTCACATATCAGGTTAAGAAATATATCGGTTCATATGCGGCTGCTATGGGCGGCGTTGACGCGGTTGTATTCACTGCCGGCGTAGGTGAAAATGACGCGGCTACCCGTGCGGCTATCGTTGATGGACTTGAATTTATGGGTGTCAAAATCGACGATTCGAAGAACCGGACACGCGGTACAGTAGATATTTCTGCTGACGAAGCGGCGGTAAAGACACTTGTTATACCGACTAACGAAGAACTTATGATTGCTATTGATACTCAGCGTCTTGTTGAGGGCTAAAATTTAAAAATTTAATGCGAAACCTTAATTTAAGGTTTCGCATTTTTATGATTTTCGTTACTCTTGTAAAAGCCTATTGAAAAAAAACGGTATTTGTGTTAAAATGATAAGATAAGGATACATAGGAAAGGAACTGAGCATAAATGGATTTAGAATTAAAGGACATAGAACTGGCGGCAAAAAGACTGGAATCTACAATTCATAGAACAAAAATTGAATCGTCAAAAACTTTTTCAGATATGACGGGCGGAGATGTCTACCTGAAATTTGAAAACCAGCAAAAGACAGGTTCATTTAAAATACGAGGAGCGTCAAATAAAATTGCGGCGCTTGTAGAGAGAGGTGAAATCACCTCGGCAGTCGCTTCATCGGCAGGCAACCACGCGCAGGGCGTTGCTTACGCGTCACACGTCCACGGAATCCCTGCAACGATTGTAATGCCAAAGTCAACACCTATTGCAAAGGTCAGCGCAACTCAGGGTTACGGCGCAAAGGTGGTGCTTCACGGTGACTGTTATGACGATGCTTACAACAAGGCGGTTGAGATACAGGAAAATGAAGGTGCAACGTTCCTTCACCCGTTTGACGATTTTGAGGTTATGGCAGGTCAGGGAACAATAGGTATTGAAATTCTGGAGGATTTGCCGACAGTTGATGTGGTTATTGTACCTGTTGGCGGCGGCGGACTTCTTTCAGGTGTTGCGGCTTGTATTAAACAGATAAATCCGCGCGTACAGATTGTAGGTGTACAGGCAGAGGGCGCGCCTGCAATTGCTCAGTCATTTAAAAAGGATAAGGCGGTAAGCTCAGATAGCGTAACCACAATTGCGGACGGTATTGCGGTAAAAACACCTGGTGAAAATACAATGAAGGTAATTAATAAATATGCCGACGCAATTGTAACTGTTTCCGACGCTGAAATCTCTGAGGCGATACTGTTACTGCTTGAAAGAACAAAACAGGTGGTTGAACCGGCAGGAGCAACTCCGCTTGCGGCTGTGCTTAACAATAAGGTGGACGTTAAGGGCAAAAAAGTTGTATGCGTACTGTCAGGCGGTAACGTTGACGTTAGTTTTATCCAGAGAATTATTGATTTAGGTCTTGTTACACGTGAGCGAAAGCTGAAATTCCGAACCAAGCTTTTGGATATTCCCGGAAGTCTGGAACATCTTTCGCGCGTATTATCTGACGCAAACGCGAATATAATAATGGTACAGTATGACCGCTGGAGCGCAGACCTTGACCCGAATGAGGCAATTATACATATTGCCTGCGAGGTGGGGGGTACGGAGCACGGAGAACGTACAGTACATTCACTTCAGCGGCACGGATATGAAGTTATAAAGGAATAATGCAGATATGATAAAAAAATCACTCATTTCGTTAATTTACGAGGCGGCGTCAATACAGCGATGGAACGACCATATACGTCCGTGGACAGGCTTTACGGAGCTTGATAAACAGGCGCATAAAATGTTCTATGCATATGTACTTGCAAAGTGCGAGGGCGACGGCGTGGATATGATAAAACTTATTGAGGGCGGTATTTTTGAATTTTTTCATAGGATTGTAATGACGGATATTAAGCCTCCGATTTATCATAAGCTTGTAAAGGAAAAGGGTTTTCAGATTGACCGTTGGGTATTGTCCGAGCTTAGTGAGCATATGGACGGAGTTGGCGGCGGTTTCTTTGAGAGAATGGAAAAGTATTATACAGATAAAAATTATGCGGTTCTGGAAAAGCAGATTTTAAGAGCGGCGCATTATCACGCGAGTAATTGGGAATTTAAAATAATTTATCCGATGAATACCGAAACTTTTGGTATTGAACAGGTAAAACGTGAAATGACAGAGGGACTTGCCGCGTGTGATACGTTCGCAGGTTTCAGGTACTTTGCAGGGAGTGAGTATTTACAGCAGTTTTTGTCGCTTATAGGCAAGCTGAGGTATCAGCAGAGATGGGCAAAGGCGGTAAGAATGCCTCAGACATTTGTTATGGGACATATGCTTGTGGTTGCAATACTTTCATATTTTATGACGCTGGAGCTTTCAAATCCGTGCAGAAAACGTCTGAGCAATAACTTTTTTGCAGGACTTTTTCACGACCTGCCGGAAGTATTGACAAGAGATATTGTTTCGCCTGTAAAAAACAGTGTTAAAGGGCTTGACAGTATTATAAGTGAGATTGAGGACGAGCAGATGAGGGAAATAATTTATCCTCTGCTGCCGCCGTCGTGGAGAAGTGAGATTGAATACTATACACAAAATGAATTTGATTCAAAGGTGATAGACGACGGTGATATTGATATGGTAACGTCCGAGATAATAAATGAAAAATATAACGAGGATAAATTCAATCCTGTTGACGGTCAGATTATCCGAGGCTGTGACCATCTTTCTGCATATATTGAGGCGTATATGTCGCTTAATTACGGCATACGGTCTGAGCAGATGGCGTCGGGCTACGAGCATTTGACGGGACGTTACAAAAATAAGGTGATAGGCGGAATTGATTTCGGAAAACTATTCGGGTATTTTACGCTATGAGATACAATAACGAACAGAAAGAACTTACCTTTGAACAGACAAAGGATAAGGCGCTGAGGCTTTTGGAATTCCGCGCGCATAGTGAGCGTGAACTTACTGATAAGCTGAAACGCGCGGGCGCGAAGGATAATAATATAGAGGAAGTGCTTGAATTTTGCCGTAATTACGGATTTGTGGACGACCGTAGTTTTGCCGTAAAAAAAGCGCGTGATTTAAAAAATCTTAAACGATACGGAATAAGACGTATTAAATCCGAGCTTTATTCCAAGGGGATTGCCGCTGAATATATAGAAGAGGCAGTTGCGGAGCTTGACGATAATGAAGAAATGCTGATTCCGCTTGTTGAAAAAAAACTCGGCGGTAATTTTGAAAAGAAAAATGTTGATAAGTGTATACGGTATTTTATATACAGAGGTTATAGTTTTTCCGATATAAAGAATTGTATAGACGAATTAAAAATAGATTACGAGGAGTAGGATATGTACAATATAGGTCTTGTTTCGCTCGGCTGCGCGAAAAATCAGACGGACGCTGAAATAATGCTCGGTATATTGCAGAATGATGGTTTCAGTATAACATACAACCCGTCAGAGGCGGACGTTATAATTGTTAATACCTGTGGTTTTATTGAGCAGGCAAAGCAGGAGTCAATCGACGCTATACTTGAAATGGCTGAATATAAAAATGAACGCTGTAAACTTCTGATTGCAACGGGTTGTCTTGCAGAGCGTTATGCAAACGACATTGTAAAGGAACTGCCTGAGGTTGACGCGATTGTAGGTACGGGCGATTATGATAAGATTGCAGAGGTTGTCCGTGACGCATTCAACGGTGAGAAAAAAGTTATATGCGGTCATAGGGACAGAACCCCCGAAGAACGGCTGCCGAGAGTGCTTTCAACACCGCCGTATACAGCATATCTTAAAATTGCCGACGGCTGTGACAATAACTGCACTTACTGCGCTATACCGCTTATACGCGGACGTTTCCGCAGCAGAAAGATTGAGGATATTGTCAGCGAGGCGGAGGAATTGGCGGAAAACGGTGTTAAGGAGCTTATTTTAATAGCGCAGGACACTACACGTTACGGCAAGGACTTGTACGGTGAATATTCGCTTGATAAATTGCTTGGAGGATTGGTCGGTATAGACGGAATAGAGTGGATACGTGTTCATTACTTTTATCCGGAGGCTATTACAGACAGTCTTATTGATACAATGGCTCGTTATAAAAAGATATGCGCTTACATAGATATGCCGATACAGCACGCGAATAACGATATTCTCAGGCGTATGGCACGCCGTACAACTCAGGAGGAAATACTGAAAAAGATTGAAAAAATCCGAAAAGCAATGCCCGACTGTACAATCAGAACATCAATAATTGTCGGATTCCCCGGTGAAACGGAAGAACAGTTTAATGATTTGTATGAATTTGTAAAGAAGGTTCGTTTTGACAGAATGGGAGTGTTTACATATTCGCAGGAGGAGGATACGCCTGCTGCAAAGTTTGAGGGTCAGCTTGATGAAGATATAAAAAATGAACGTCTTGATAAGCTTATGACGCTCCAGCAGGGTATTTCGCTTGAGCTTAACCGCGCTAAGCTTGGAAAGACGCTTGAAGTAATCGCCGAAGGCTATGACGAGGAAAGCTTTTTGTTTTACGGCAGGAGCCGCGGCGACAGCATAGACGTTGACGGCAAGGTATATTTTGCTACGGAAAATGAGGTAAGTGAAGGCAATATACTTAACGTCGAAATTCTTGATGCGGACGAGTACGATTTAACGGGGAGGGTTATATAAATATGAATACAGCAAATAAAATTACATTGATACGCGTACTGCTTGTGCCCGTATTTATGGTACTGTTTATGATAGACAATACCATGTGTCATTATGCGGCGCTCGGTGTGTTTGTGCTCGCGTCAGTCACTGACGCGGTTGACGGTCATATTGCAAGAAAGTATAATCAGATAACAACTTTCGGTAAATTTGTTGACCCGCTTGCCGATAAGGTGCTTACAACCGCGGCTTTTCTGATTCTTATGTATTATGAACGTATGTCTGTATGGGCGGTTATGATAGTGCTTACACGTGAGTTTATGGTTGCAGGTGTCAGACTTGTTGCCGCAGGCGACGGCAATGTTGTTGCAGCAAGTATGTGGGGTAAGCTGAAGACAGTGTCGCAGATGGCGGCAGTCATAGCGACAATGCTCTTGCTGCACGCTGAACGTTTTCTGGGCGTACCGGCACAATTGATTTCCGATTTGCTTATCTGGATTTCGGTTTTGTTTACTGTGATTTCGGGAATAGATTATTTGGCGAAAAACTGGCATTTAATGAAGTTAAAATAACGTAAGGAGGAAATACATAATGGAGGAAATTATAAACACTTTGAAGTTTGACGCGTCAGGGCTTATCCCTGCCGTTGTACAGAACGTAGAAACAAACGAGGTGCTTATGGTCGCTTATATGAATGCGGATACCATAAGAGAAACAGTAAAGAGCGGCAGAGCAACTTTCTGGTCAAGGAGCCGTCGTGCTGTATGGGTTAAGGGTGAAACATCAGGTAATTATATGTATGTTAAGGAAATACGCGTAGACTGCGATTGTGATTGCCTGCTGCTGCTTGTTAATCCTGCCGGGGCGGCGTGTCATACCGGTAACAGGAGTTGTTTCTTCAGAAAAATTGAGGACGGAAAGATTATTGAGGATACCGCACAAAGAACAAAGTCAGATATATTTGAACGTGAACAAGCAGTTATTATTGACAGAAAAGAAAATCCTGAAGAGGGCAGTTATACAAATTACTTGTTTGATAAGGGCGAGGATAAGATTCTTAAAAAAGTTGGTGAAGAAGCTGCAGAGGTTGTTATTGCAGGTAAAAACCGCGATAAGGACGAAATCAGTTATGAGGTTTCCGACCTTATATACCATTTAACGGTTATGCTTGTGGATAATGGTATGACGTGGGACGATATATATGCTGAAATGGAAAGACGCCGTAAGTAAGATAAAAAAAGCTGTCCATTGGACAGCTTTTTTATTTCTTAAATTTAGCTTTCAGTTTATCAAGCTGTTCGCTGTGGCGGTGTGAACGCATATTAGGGAATGCCTTTATAATACGTTTTTGGAAAAAATGATTTTCCTTTGTAACGGAAGAGTATTTTTCTTTAAGCTCTTCCAGTTCTTTTTTATGTTTTTCTCTTAGCTCTTCAAGCTGTTCACTGTTGAAAAATTCTTCTCCCTTTTTCGCTGCTGCGCTTACCCCCTCATAAACGTGACTTCCGATTTCATCAGAAACATTGTGTATTTTCTGAGCAAGCTCGTCCATTATTCCAAGACGGTGCGACAGTTTTTTAATAGTAATAACGGTAATAACAACGTCGCATACAAACACTGCCGAGAAGAATACCAAAAGAATTATTCCGAGTACAAATGGTACAAGCTTTATTACATCATATATAACAGGGTGTATTCCGCGCATAAGCGCTATACACACTAATCCCCAGTAAACCGAAAATTTAAGGCATATGTAACCGCCTATATTAAACGGCTTATCTGAATAGTCCCACCCATCTGGCGCGGAACATTTTATCGAGGACAAAGCCTGTTACAAGCTCCAGAACCGACGTTAAAACCGCCGTGCAGAAAAACAGAAGTACAGCATTATGGCTTATCGGGGTAAGGCATAAAATGACAATAACTGCGCCGACGCCGTATATCGGGCATAACGGACCGTTTAAAAAACCGCGGTTTACAAATTTACCTATTTCCAATCCGCAAAAACCTACTTCAATACACCAGCCAAGAAAAGCATAGATAAAGAAGAGCCACAGCAATTCATAAACCGAATAACCCAAAATCATATAAATACCCCCTATTTATTTTGTATCCTGATTTATATATTCTGCCTTTAATTTTGAATACATAATTTTTTGAGTGCTGTAAAGTCCGTAGTATCCCGAAAGCATATAGCTTACACCTGCAGCTATTGCAAACAGTATAAAACCCTCAGAACCGAACAGTTCAACGCTTAGAATAATTGCGGCGACAGGACAGTTAAGAACACCGCAGAACATTGCAATCATACCAACAGCCGCGCCGAAACCGGGAGTTATGCCGATAAGTTTTGCGATAAAGCAACCGAATGTTGCGCCTATGAAAAATGTGGGTACAATTTCTCCGCCTTTAAATCCTGCGCCGATTGTAATTGCCGTAAACAGGATTTTCAATGCCCACGCCCAGTTTTTTGTATAACCGCCTATAACCGCATTTTCAATAACAGACATACCAGAACCGTTATAGTCGCGAGTGCCTGTAATATATGTAAGTGCGATTACGGCTAACGCGCCGACAACTATTCTTAAATACGGATTTTTAAACCATATTTTTAAATATCTTGCCGTATAGTGCATTACTGTACAGAAAATTATGCTTAGTTCCGCGCATAAAACTGCTATAAGTATTGTTTGTAAAATAGTTATCAGGTTTGCGGACGGTGTATAGATTAAGTCAAAATGCGTTGGTGCAATTCCGAAAAGCTTTATAATCAGATATGCCGTAAGAGATGATATAAGACACGGTACAAGTCCCGAATAATACATTATGCCGACGCTTGTTACGCCGAGCGCAAACAGCGCCGCAGTTATCGGTGTACCGAAAAGTGCGGAAAATACACTGCTCATACCGCACATTATAACAATATGAATATCTTTTTCATCAAGATGAAAAAGTCTGCCGACATTTGAACCGATACTTCCGCCAAGCTGTAACGCCGCCCCTTCTCTGCCTGCACTGCCGCCGAGAAGGTGGGTTATAACTGTACTTATAAATATAAGCGGTGCAAGCGCAAACGGTACACGCGTATCATTCCGTATAGATGCGAGAATACTGTCAGTGCCCTTGTTATGGAGCATATTGCTTTTTTTGTACATAGCCACTATCAAAAGTCCGCCGACAGGCAAAAGAAATATCAGTTTGTCATATTTAAAAAATATAATGTTTGCCTCATTGACGCTTGCGTGAAACAATGCCCCGACACAGCCGCCTATAAGACCGATAAAAATTGATATACCTGACCATTTTAAAAATACAAGTATGTATTCCGACGCGGATTTTATTTTATGTAATATTATTTCCTTTATCATTTTTATACACCCCATATCAGTATATCACGATATGACAATTTTTTCAATATTACAAATTATATAAATAACTGTTGATTTGCGGGTAAAATATGATATAATAAAATCACCACATATTTTATCGAATATTATTATAATAAGAGTTTGTGTAGTTTTGTTTATAAAAGATTAAATTTAATGGAGGAATAAGTATGAAAAAAAGAATTATAGGATTGGCATTGATATTACATATACTTATAATGTTTATACCGAATGTATCAGCTATAAATGATATAAAATATATTGATTATCTTTATTATACTATTAATAGTAATAGTGAGATTACTATTACAGGTTGTGATTATTCTACATCAGAAGTCATTATACCAAATGAAATTGATAATTTACCTGTAACAATTATTGGCAATGGAGCATTTGAAAATTGTGAAATGACCAGCGTTATAATTCCGGATAGCATAGAAATTATTGGTGATGATGCTTTTCGTAACTGTCTTGGTTTGAAAAATATTACAATGGGAAAAGGTGTAAAAATTATTGGTGCTAATGCTTTTCGTCGTATGGGTGGTGGTGGCTCAGGAAGTAATATAATTCCAAAGAATTTATATATTTCAGATATTACATCGTGGTGTAAGATTGATTTTCGTAACGGTTACTCAAACCCATTTTGTTATACAAATAATTTATATATAAATGGTAAATTAATGACTAATATAATTATTCCTAATGATGTTATCAGTATTGGAAAATATACGTTTTATTCAAGTAACATAAAAGGTATAGTTATTCCTGATAGTGTTTCGATTATTGGCGAGTATTCATTTGCTAAGTGCTATTATTTAGAAAATATAATTCTTCCTAATAGTGTGACCAATATAGGAGATTCTGCATTTGAAAGCTGTATTAATCTAAATAATGTTAGATTGGGTAATGGTATTGAAAGTATAAATGTTGACACTTTTTATAATTGCGAAAGTATAAGAACAATAATTATTCCTAAGAGTATAATTAGAGTAGAATCAAATGCATTTAGAGGTTGTTTTAATTTATCTGTTATTGAATATGGTGGAACTAAATCAGATTGGGATAAGGTATATATTGATGTTAATAACGAAAGTTTAAAAAAAGCAAAAATTAATTATAATTCATCACTTGCACCAACACCAAATCCAACACCAATACCTATTATAACAGCTGAAATAACAAAAACAGAGATGGATGATTCATACAATTTTAAAATTGATACACCAATATCATATGAAAATTGTTATGTATACGCGGCTGTATATGATAATGGGGGGATTTTGCTGTCAGTAAATTGTCAGCCGCTTGCGTTAGAAGGGAATACAAATATTTCGGTAAAGAAGTCCGAAAACGACGCTTTTGCAAAAATATTTGTTTTTTCAAAAACTCTTCAGCCGCTTACCGAAACGGCAAAGGAATTTAACCTTACAGAATAAACGGTTACTGCAAATAAGCAAATTTACTTTTTAAAAATTATTGTCCTGATTATTAATAATATCATACAGTTAAAAATTACTATTAAATTTTCGGAATATTATTTTCATCTGTGTACAAAATAGTAGTGTAGTCGATACAATTCGACACAAAATTTATATAGATGAAGGACTTTGGTTTTTAAGGAGGGAAAAAGAAATGAGCAGAAACAAGATTCAAATTCCTGAGGCTAAACAGGCTATGGACAAGTTCAAGATGGAGGCTGCTACTGAGGTAGGCGTAACTCTTAAGAACGGCTACAACGGTGACCTTACTGCAAAGCAGGCTGGTTCAGTTGGCGGTCAGATGGTTAAAAAGATGATTGCTGATTACGAAAGCAGATTAAAGTAAGTTAATCTGCAGCTAATAAAGCTGTCATAGTTTTTTAACTTGTGAAAACGGTGATTAAAAATGAATGATTTCATTTTTAACCACCGTTTTTTTTCGAAATTTTTTCTTTCAACTCCTGTACTATTTCCACTATTTTAAATTTAACAACAACCTCATTATCCTTTTTTGTAATTATTTCATAGGTGTCGCTGTCGAGCTTTTCACGAAGGATTTTTTCACTTTCACGGCTTAGCGTTACTTCCTCGCCCTCTTTAAAGCATAGCGGCGGATACATTACACACCACCAGTTATGTCCTTCTCCGCTGCCTAAAACAATCCGTACTCCGTAATATTCTCCTGCCGGAAGAGTCATTGATTTATATGATTTTTCGGGGAAGTAAAATTTTCCGTACTCAGCGTGTGAAGTATAATTAAATCCGTTTTCTTTAAGTATATTGTCTGCAATGTTTTCCAGTTCACCGAGATTATTTATTATTTCTTCTTTACATTCGTCTTTGCCGTCGGCTGAAAGTTTGTCGCCGACATTTTTTAAAACCGCGTCGCGAACTTTCAATTTTACAGACTGGTCTTCCTCGCTGTCGCTTTCGGCAATTATATGCAGACGTATTAAATTCTGCTGTAAGTCACCCTGTACATTATCCGAATATGCTGTAATTGCCATACCAAGACACAACGCGACCGCAAATGCGCCGATTAGTTTATTCATATTGTTTTACCTCGCTTTATGTAGTTTAATTTTATATGTTTCATTTTTAAGTATTGACACATTTTTGTTTCTAATACATATTTTACAGCTTTAGTTGGAAATACTATTATAAAAATTACAAGGAGGAGTAGATATGAAAAAATTACTTTCCGTCGTGCTGGCGTTAGTTTTTGTGACGGCGGCGGTTTGTTATTTATCAAACGACGAGGACGTGTATGCGGTCAACGCGTCTGCAAATGACAAGCAGCTTTTGGCGCGGGCGGTAAACGGTGAGGCGAGAGGTGAACCGTATGAAGGTCAGGTTGCAGTGGCGGCGGTTATTTTGAACCGAGTACGTCATTCGTCATTTCCGAATACAATTTCGGGTGTAATATATCAGCCCGGAGCATTTACTGCTGTAAGCGACGGTCAGATTAATGTTCCGATTGACACAAATTCAACCGTATATAAGGCGTGCAACGACGCTTTAAACGGCTGGGACCCGTCAGGCGGAGCAATATATTATTTTAATCCCGATACGGCAACAAATAAATGGATTTGGTCGCGTCCGTTAATAGTAAAAATAGGAAAACATCGTTTTTGCAGCTGATTTTCGAAAAGATTTTAATTATTATAATGTATAAGGAGAATTTGTATGGAACAAAAAAGAAGTATACACATCTGGCTCTATACTATTTTAATTGCGGGACTTGTTGCCGCAATAATATGGGGCTTTACTGCGACGAAAAGCGCAAAAGCACTTGAACTAAACGGAGAAAATCATTATAACAGAGCGTTCCACGAGCTTGTGGGATATGTTGATGATATTGACGTGCTTTTGAGTAAAACACAACTTACAAAAAGTCCGGCGCAGCTTGCAAAGCTGTCAAGCGATATATTCCGTCAGGCGGCAGAGGCAAAGTCGTGTCTGGGACAATTGCCGACTTCTGAGGTACAGCTTGACAACACATCAAAATTTTTATCACAGGTCGGCGACTACACATATGTTTTATCACAATCTATGATTAACGGCGAGGAAATTTCCGAGCAGGAATATGAGGATTTGGCGTCACTGGGCGAATATGCGGCAAATTTAAGAGATACGCTTTCCGGTATTGAAGAACAGATTTACAGCGGTGAAATCCGTATAAGTGATACTAACAGGAAAAAACGCGGAAAGGTTGCTGACGCGGCAGGAAACAGCATACTTGAAGATTTAGAGGACGTTGAAAAGTCGTTTGAGGATTATCCGTCGCTTATATATGACGGACCTTTCTCAGAGCATATAGTAAACCGTGAACCTGAAATGTTGAAAAATTCAGAAGAAGTTTCTCAGGAACAGGCGCTGCAAAAGGCAGAGGAACTTATAAACAGTCAGGACCTTGTCTTTGAATCTCTTTCAGAAAATACTGCTATTCCGTCATATACGTTTGCCCGTGACAACGAAAATGAACAGATTTCAATAAGCGTTACGAAAAAGGGCGGTTATATTCTGTCTTATCTTTATAATCGTAATGTGGACGGCGAACAGCTTGACATTAAAGAGGCTACGGAGAAAGCGGCGCAGTTCCTGCAAAAGAACGGTTTCTACAGTATGCAGGACAGCTATTACGAGAAATCAGGCGGAGTAGCTACGATTAATTTCGCATATGTTCAGGATAATGTTACCTGTTACAGTGATTTGGTTAAGGTTCGTGTTGCGCTGGATAACGGCGACATTCTCGGACTTGAAACAAAGGGTTATCTTATGAATCATACTGAACGTGAATTGAGCGGCGCGTCATTGACAGTTGAAGAGGCTCGTGAGAAGATTTCAACTAACCTTGAAGTGAGCGCGACAAAGCTTGCACTTGTACCGAAGGATAGTATGCGCGAGGTATTATGCTATGAATTTAAAGGTGCGTTTAACGACAGAAACTTTATTATTTATGTAAATGCGAATAACGGACGTGAGGAAGAAATTTTCTTGCTGATTGAATCCGACGAAGGTGTTTTGACAATATAAAAAAAATAAGGAGGTTGTTTTTAAAAACAACCTCCTTTAAATTTATTTTGCATCAAACCAACTGCGTCCCTCGGACATATCAACCTTTAACGGTACATTAAGGGTCATTGCACCCTGCATTTCCTCAGAAAGTATTTGCTTTACTATGTCGATTTCGTCCTTGTGGGTTTCGACTATGAGTTCGTCGTGCACCTGTAAAATTAATCGTGATTTGAGTTTTTCTCTTATAAGACGTTCGTCAACTCTTACCATTGCAAGTTTTATAATATCAGCCGCCGTACCTTGTATAGGCGTGTTAAGCGCGACGCGTTCTCCGAACTGACGTATATTGAAATTCGGTGATTTAAGTTCGGGGATATAACGTATTCTGTTCATAAGTGTTTTAACACAACCGTCTTTTTTTGCTTGTTCTCTCACACTTTCCATATATTCACGAACGCCGTGATATTTTTCAAGGTATCCGTCAATATATGCTTTTGCCTCTTTTACCGAAATACCCAAATCCTGCGCGAGTGAAAATTCGCCTATTCCGTAGACAATACCGAAATTAACGGCTTTCGCGCTTGAACGCTGTTCTTTTGTTACTTCGCTTAAAGGTATTCCGAGTACCTGAGAGGCGGTAACGGCGTGAATATCCTCATTATTTTTAAATGCGTTTATCATTGTATCGTCATTAGCGATATGCGCGAGAACTCTCAGTTCAATTTGTGAATAGTCCGCGTCGACAAGCACATAGTCCTCAGGCGCGACAAACATTCTTCTTATTTCGCGTCCAAGTTCTGTACGTGTAGGGATATTTTGCAGGTTCGGTTCTATTGAAGAAAGTCTTCCAGTAACTGTGACAGTTTGTGTGAATACTGAGTGTATGCGTTTTGTTTCGGGATTTATTACCGACGCCAAACCGTCGCAGTAGGTGCTTTTGAGTTTTGTGAGCTGACGGTATTCCATTAAAAAGCCTATTATGGCGTGTTTATCCTTGAGTTTTTCGAGTACGTCTACATTTGTCGCATAACCTGTTTTTGTCTTTTTGACAGGCTTTAATTCAAGTTTTTCAAACAGTATAACGCCGAGCTGTTTTGGTGAATTGATGTTAAATTCTTCACCTGCAAGTAAATATATTTCTTTTGTCAGCGCGTCAATCCGAGCCCCGAGCATTTGTGAAAATTCCTTTAGCTGTGCGTCGTCTATAAGAAAACCGTTAATTTCAAGATGTGAAAGTACTCTGACAAGCGGAAGTTCAATTTCTCGGTACAGTTTTTCCTGACCGTTTTCTTTTATCTTTTCGTCCGCTTTTTCATTTAACGCCCATAATGCGGCGGCGCATTTTGCAAGATATTCGCCTCTGTCGGTTTCTTCCTCATCAAGCAGTGACATCTGCTTAACTTCTGTTTTCTCTATTGTAGCGCCGAAATACTCCTCTGACAGTTTTTCAATGGTATATTCATTTCTGGCAGGGTCAACAAGATATGCCGCGATTGCCGTATCGTCACATATATTTTTAAACTCAATTCTGCCGTTTAATTTAACCATTGCGTCTTTTATATCAAACGTAATTTTAGGAATTTCTTCATTTTCAAAAATCTGTTTAGCCGCGTCAAAAGCGTTTTCGCCCTCGCATACAAAAGCGTTTTTGCCCTGAGCGAATGCGATTGCGGAAATATTATTTCCCGTAAAGTCCAAAACGACGGCAATACTGCCCTGACACATTAATGACGCAGTATCCGACAGGTCTGTATAATTAAAGCCTTCAAATATATCAATTGTTTCAGCCGCGCCGCTCTCGTCTGAGGTCAGGTCCAATTTCTTTATAATACTGTTCAGTTCCAGACGTTTCAGAATATCATAAAGTTCTCCTGTGTTTTCAAAACCGCTGAATATACAGTCGTCCGCAGAAAACTCAATCGGAGTGTTTATATCAATAGTTGCAAGCTCTTTGGACATAAAAGCCATATCGCGTCCATCCTTTAATTTTTGAAGCATTGCGCCTTTTAAACCGATTTCATCTATATGGTCGTAGATGTATTCAATACTGTGGTGATTTTCAATAAGGTTCATTGCCGTTTTTTCGCCTATGCCTTTAACACCAGGAATGTTATCTGACGGGTCGCCCATAAGAGCTTTAATATCGATAAATTCTTTCGGCGTAACGTGATAACGCTCTTTGACTGCTGTATCATCATATATAATTGTTTCGTTATAACCTGATTTTGTTACGGTCAGAATTACGCGCGTTTTATCGCTGGCAAGCTGTAAATCGTCCTTATCGCCCGTGGCGATAAAACAGCTTATACCGTCCTCCTCGCACATACGCGCAACCGTACCTATAATATCGTCAGCCTCGTACCCCTCTTTTTCAAGAATCGTAATGCCCATAGCGCGCAGAACGTCCTTTGCAAGCGGCATTTGCGCCGCAAGACCTTCGGGCATAGGCTTACGCTGTGCCTTGTAGCCCTCATACTGTTTATGCCTGAACGTAGGCGCTTTAACATCAAACGCCGCGCAGATATAGTCAGGTTCCTGTTCCTTTATCAGCTTTAAAAGTATATTTAAAAAACCGTATATCGCATTTGTCGGAGTGCCGTCCTTTGCGCTTAAATAACGGACACCGTAAAACGCGCGGTTTAATATACTGTTGGAGTCAATTATGAGTAATTTTTTCATTATATATTCCTTTCTATGGAAATTATCTGTATTTACATAGATTTTATTCCTCTTATATCCATTTGTCAAGTGTTGTTCATAATTTGTTCACAAAATCTGCGATTTCTGTTTACAACTAATTCATACCAGCTTAAAAAGTATGGTTTATGATGTATACATAATCAAAATTGAGCTATGTGAAAAAACGGTATTAAATGCGGTTATTTTGATAATAATGATAATGTGGTATTATAGCAAGGAGGAAACCAAAATGAAAAAATACCCTCATACAGAGTCTACAGACTTAATCGTTTATAATCATAAACCAAAAAAAGAGAAAAAACCAAAATTATGGCTCACTGCCGTATGTTCGGCATTGGCGGCAAGCGTATTTACAGCCGCGGTGTTCGGTACGGCGATGTATTACACAATAAATAATATGACAGGACAGAATGCTCCGCAGGTTGCCTTGAATCAGTCTGCGATACAGCAGGAGAACGGTTCAGGCGCTCAGACTGTTGCATATCACAACGGCAAGAAGGTACTTTCGACTGTTGAAATTGCCGAGCAGGTTGGTCCGAGCGTAGTCGGAGTTATAAATAAGACGACTGTTCAGTCACAGAAATACTACGACCCGTTTACAGGCAGATATTATTATTCCAGCGACCCGTCAAAGGACGGTCAGACAGTGGAACAGGGAAGCGGTTCGGGAATTATATTTCAGAATGACGGCTATGTCGTAACAAATCAGCACGTTATAGACGGTGCGTCGGAAATCTCGGTAATTCTTAATACAGGAGAAGAATTTCCAGCAAAGTTAATCGGTAAGGATACAAAGACAGACCTTGCGGTGCTCAAAATTGATCCGGGTTCAACTCAGCTTACTGTTGCGACGCTTGGTGATTCGACAACTGTTCAGGTCGGTGAAACCGCTATAGCAATCGGTAACCCTATGGGACAGGAGTTTTCGGGTTCGGTTACACAGGGAATTATAAGCGCTGTAAACAGAACAATGAATATAGAAAACAGGACATATAATCTTTTGCAGACTGACGCCGCAATAAATAACGGTAATTCAGGCGGAGCACTGATAAATCAGTACGGCGAAGTAATAGGAATCAACTCTGTAAAACTTGGCGCAACAGGCGTTGAGGGTATGGGTTTTGCAATAGCAATATCAGAGGCTAAACCGATAATTGACGAACTTATGTCATCGGGATATGTTACGGGCAGACCGCTCGTTGGTATTGAAATAAGAGATACAGGTTACGGAATGTTTATCGGGGCTGTTTCTGAAGGAAGCGGCGCTGAAGAGGCAGGTCTTAAGCCTTACGATATGATTTTGGAAGTTGACGGACAGAAAGTGTCCTCGTCAAAAGAGGTTAATGAAATCCGCGACAAGAAAAAAGCGGGAGACTATTTAACCTTTAAAATCCTCAGAGACGGCGAAACAATGGAAATACAGGTTCGCTTGTCGGAGAACAGTGAGGATAATAACTAAGCTATTCAGTTTTAATTGAGAGGCTGTTTTTTACAGCCGATACCATCCTTTTTTTCATATGCCCTTGCCTTCCCCAAAGGCAAGGGTCCCCCCGACAAAAACAAATACTCCCCCCTGTATTTGTTTAGATAAAAACAAGCTATTATGAAAATAGCTTGTTTTTTTGTTTGGACGGCAAAAAATTGCCGCCGCCCGTACCATAAAAAATATATAATTAATGGGCATATTTAATTATATTGTAAATCAAGTAAAAGTCAATAAGTATAAAACCGTTTCTATACCGGCATTAAAGATTTTTTAAAATTGTGTCATAATCCGTCAAAACAGTACACTATACGACAGGATTTTACTCAATACTGACACATACGGGCGATAAAATGCAGAAAGTGTGACGTTTTTGTCTAAACAATATAAGAATTACGAATTGATTTTACAGTAAATTTGTGGTATTATAGAATGTAGAAAGGAATGAATTAAAATGAAAAAGATATTTCCTATATTGATTATATTATCGTTGCTGCTTACCTCGTGCGGAACAGTGGAAGTACAGTCGGATAAAATGCAGGTGTACACTTCTTTTTATGCAATGTATGATTTTGCACGTACAATAGGCGGTGACGACGCTGATATACACAACATAGTGCCCACGGGTACGGAGCCGCACGACTTTGAACCTACCGCGGCGGATATTGCGCGGCTGAGTAAAGCGGACGTGTTTATTTACAACGGGGGTATTGACGGCTGGGCGGAAAAGGTTGCGGCGAATCTTCCTGAAACCGTTCGGGTAGTGTGCGCGTCGGAGAATTTAAGCGGTACGGAAAGCGACCCGCATATATGGCTTAATTTTTATAACGCTCAAATGCAGATGGAATCAATTTATAAAGCATTTGCAACAGCGGATAATGGAAATTCGCAGAAATATCTTGACCGTATGACAGAGTATACATCAAAGCTTGACAGGCTTGAGGAGGAATATGAAAATGCAGGTCTTAGAGGTAAAAAACTTTTTGTAACTCACGGCGCGTACGGATATTTGTGTGAGGAATTTGGTATGGAACAGATTGCTCTGGAGGGAATATCGGGTGAAAGCGACCCTTCCCCTGCACAGATGGCGGCTGTTGTCGGACAGATTAAAAATGAGGGTGCGCCTTGTATTTTCTATGACCCTTTGGAGGGTGATAAAATGGCAAGAATCGTTGCGTCGGAGGCGGATATTGAGGCGCTGCCTTTGTATACGTTTGAGGGCGACGGGGAAAACAGAGATTATCTTACAATAATGCGTGAAAATTTAAATCAACTGAAAAGGATAATTTAATATATGAAGAAACAAATATCGGAATCACTTGCACTTACTGCAATTTTGACGCTTTCGGGCGGTCTTATGGACGCATATTCGTATATGTGCCGAGGACAGGTGTTTGCCAACGCACAGACGGGAAATCTTCTGCTGTTCGGTGTAAATCTTACAACGGGGCATTTTCACGTTGCCCTGCAATACATATGTCCCGTAATAGCGTTCGCAGCCGGAATTGCGGCGGCGGATATAATTCGGTTTAAATTTAACAACAAAAAACATTTTCACTGGCGTCAGCTTATAGTTCTGCTGGAGGCTGTGATACTTATGGGGGTAGCGTTTATACCGCGCGGATTTAATCTGCCTGCAAACAGTCTGACATCTCTTGTATGCGGCGCGCAGGTGGAAACCTTCAGAAAGGTTCAGGGGAGCAGTATGGCTACGACAATGTGTATAGGAAATCTTCGAATGGCTACTCAGTCGATCTGCGATTATTTCTTTACCCGAAACCGTGACGCGGTAAAAAAAGCCGCCGTATTTTTCGGTATAATAGCGGTGTTTATTATAGGTGCGGTTATAGGTAATTTCTGCGTGGAATATCTGGCTGAAAAAGCAATTGCAGTAAGTGCGGCGCTGCTTTCGGTAAGCTTTATAATGATGTTAATCAATGAGGAATAAATATGGAAATTTTAAAAGTAGAAAATCTGAGTTTTGATTATTCTGATACTTCGGTTTTGCGTGATGTAAGCTTTACTTTGCATAAAGGTGATTTTCTCGGAATAATCGGAGCAAACGGCGCAGGTAAAAGCACCCTGATTAAAATAATACTGAAAATACTGCCTTACAGCAAAGGTAAGATTACGCTTTTTGGTGAAGATTTATCGCGCTTTCGCGATAATCATAAAATCGGTTATGTTTCTCAGAAGGCAAGCTCCTTTAACAGTGATTTTCCTGCAACAGTGAAAGAGGTTGTAATGGCAAACCTCTACAGCCGAAAGGGATTCTGGGGCTGGTACGGTTCAGAGGATAAAAAAAAGCTTGACGACGTGCTCGGCAAGGTAGGATTGTCAGGTTATGAAAACAGACGCGTGGGAAAGCTGTCGGGCGGACAGCAGCAGCGCGTGTTTATAGCGCGCGCGTTAATTTCAGACCCTGAACTTTTGCTTATGGACGAACCGACAGTGGGCGTTGACGCACAATCGGTAAAACAGATAATGGATATAATAACCTCGCTTAATAAGCAGGGTATAACAATAATTATGACAAATCACGACACACCTGAGCTTGTTCGTGTGTCGGACAAACTGCTCATATTCTGCGAGCACGGAAACGGTGAATTTGTAAGCCGCGCCAACCTCACAATGAGCCAGATAAACGATATTTTTGCAGGAAAGCGGGGTCATCATCATTCTTGAGATATTTACTTATGATTTTATGAGGCGCGCATTTATTGTAGCCGCGGTAATAGGTATAATTGCGCCGTGTATAGGCGCGCCGATAGTTTTAAAACGTCTTTCGGCAATAGGCGACGCAACGTCACATTCTGCGCTTGCAGGTATTGCCGCAGGACTTGTATTCGGAATAAATCCGATTTTGGGCGCAGTGGTATTTTCGGTTTTTGCCGTGCTTGGAATAGAGCTTTTGAGAAAGGCTTTCGGGAAATATTCAGAGATTGCAACGGTTGTTGTAATGTCGGCAGGAATAGGACTGACGGCAGTTTTGTCGGGATTTGTGTCAAATGGCTCGGCAAATCTAAACAGTTTTCTTTTTGGTTCTATCGTCGCCATTTCTGATTTTGAAATGTATCTTACGATAGGGCTTGGGGCCGTGGTAATCATAGTTTCATTTCTTTTATACCGAGAACTGTTTTTTGTTACGTTCGACGAGGAATCGGCAAAGCTGGCAGGAGTGAATACGGGCGCGGTCAATTTGGTTCTTATGCTGTTAACGGCAGTTACTGTATCTGTCGCGTCAAGAATTGTCGGAGCGCTGATGATTTCATCACTGCTTGTTATACCTGTTGCGGCGGCAATGACAGTTGCCAAGAGCTATAAACAGACAGTGTGGCTGTCGGTGGTATTTGCAGAATTATTTACAATTTCAGGACTGTTCATTTCGTATTATCTCGATTTGCGTCCTGGAGGAACAATAGTTCTTTTGGGTGTTGCAATACTGATAATTCTTACAATAGCCCTGCGCGGCAGAAGAAGATAGTCATAAACCCCTGATGTGCGTAATAAGCATATCAGGGGTGATTTAATGTGTTATGATTATGCAAAAATGTGTTGTGAAATTGCGTCCGCGGCAGGGAGATACAGTATTATAAATGTGTCAAAAATAGGCAAGAGCGTTATGGGACGCGGTATTCCGTGCGTAAAAATCGGAGAGGGAAAATACAAGCTTTTTTTAAGCGGTGCATATCACGGTCTTGAATATCTGACCGCGGCTGTACTGGTAAAGTTTCTTAAAGAATATGCAGCTAAAGTGACAAAAGCGGAAACGCTTTTGGGGTATGACGTCGGAAAGCTGTATGACAGGATAACATTGTTTATTGCGCCTATGATAAATCCGGACGGTGTAGATATTGCTGTAAACGGTATTGATGTGTCGGATAAACTTCACCGTCAGTTGATTAAAGAAACAGGTATACAGGATTTTGCAGGGACGTGGCAGGCAAACGCGCGCGGTGTTGACATTAACCACAATTTTGACGCATTGTGGAAACAGGTTAAGGATAAACCGTCGGCTACAAAATATGGGGGCGCGTTTCCCGAATCGGAGCCTGAAACAAGGGCTGTCACGGAATTCGTAAGAAAAGAAAAGCCCGATATGCTTATTGCCTTTCATAGTCAGGGAAGGGAGATATATTATGACTTTAACGGTAAAGAGGGCGCGCGTTCACGCGAAATTGCCGAGAAAATGGCGGCAGTAAGCGGTTACAGCGCTTGTGTGCCCGAAGGTACGGCAACCTTCGGCGGCTGTAAGGACTGGTTTATAGACGAGTTCGGAAAGGAAGGCTTTACTGTTGAAATGGGTTATGGAAAAAATCCGCTGTCTATGGATATGCTTGACAGTGTATATGATGAATGTGCAAAAATAATTTTATGTGTGCAAACGGAAATGTGTAAAAAATAAGTAGGTAAGTCTATGACTTACCTACTGTTTTTTATTCTTCAATTTTTGTTCCGCATTTACCGCAGAATTTTGTTCCTGCAACATTTTCGTGTCCGCAGGCTTTACAAGTTACCTTCGGCGCGTTTATGTTGTTAACGGCAGGCGCGTGATATACATTGCTTTTTGCATAATCATAAAATCCTGCCTCTACAAGACCAAAGAACATAGGCGCAAACAGTGCAAATATAAGTGATACAATAAATGAAACTGCCGCGAACAGAATACCGATAAACGGTATCATTGCCAGTGTGTTAAGTATTATTGACAGCATTGCGAAGGCAATTGAAGGAACTATTATTGCAAGGAACATATTTGCTTTGTAGCCGTTTGTCTTTTCCATTGACTTTCTGAGAGCCTCTGTAGCGTTTATTTCAGGCTCCTGAGTCAGAATATACGGTGTAAAAGCGTAAGAAAGAGATTTGATTATTGCGATTACAGGACCTGCAATCGGAATAAGGAACCATAGCAGTACCCATAGTGATTTCCAGCACATACCGCCTGCAACGTGTCCGAAATTCTTAAATCCTGAAAACAGCTGGTCCGAATACACTTCCTTACCGTTGTAGCCGTCAAGATAAACAGCTGCCATACCTGCGTTTAAAGTCACTATAACGGGTATTGAGATTATGGGAAGAAAACCGAAAATCAGGACAAGTATTGTCAAAAATCCGCTTAAAAGTGAAAGCCCCCATAGTTTTAACGGCATTTTCATTAAGATGTTAAATGCTCTTGTGTAAATTTGTTTAATCATTGTTTTTACCTTCCTTTTTAAATATTTTATTTTTGACCGTAGTAGGCGTTTGCGCCGTGTTTACGGTAATAATGTTTATCCTGCAATTCCTGAGGAGCAGGTTTTACATTCGGATTGATAGCCTCGGTATGTACTGCCATTTTTGCGACTTCTTCAAGTACAACCGCATTATGAACTGCCTCCATACCGTCTTTGCCCCAAGTGAACGGACCGTGGTTTTTGCACAATACTGCAGGTACAGCCTCATAATCTTTGCCGTTGAAATAATCAGCGATAAGCACACCTGTATTTTTTTCGTATGCCTCGTCAATTTCCTCTTTTGTCAGGTTTCTTACGCACGGTATTTCACCGTACATATAGTCGGCGTGAGTTGTACCATAGCAGGGGATACCTCGTCCTGCCTGTGCCCAGCTTGTTGCCCACGGTGAATGAGTATGTACAATTCCGCCGATATTCGTAAATGCCTTATACAGCTCAACGTGCGTTGCGGTATCTGACGAGGGGTTGTACTTACCTTCGATTTTGTTGCCGTTAAGGTCCACGATAACCATATCTTCGGGTTTTAACTTGTCGTAATCCACGCCTGACGGCTTAATTGCGAAATATCCCGTTTCACGGTCAATTTCACTGACGTTGCCCCAAGTAAAAGTAACAAGCCCGTGACGCGGCAATAGCATATTTGCCTCATAGACGCGTTTTTTCAGTTCCTCTAACATTTTCTATTCCTCCGTTATATATTCTCTACAGCTGCCTTTTCTATCGGCAAACCGTTTTTATAGCGTTTCGCAAACTCATTAAAGCCGTCTGTATCACTCTTATCAGGTTCGAGAGTGTATACGCTGCCGTTTTTAAACACCCTGTTGTTAAGAAAATCGGTAAGTGTTTCGCCGTCTTGTTTATACAGCATATATGACGCAAGAATTGCAATGCCCCAAGCGCCGCCTTCGCCTGCTGTTTCCATAAGTGATACGGGCGTATTAAGAGCGGCAGCCATAAATTTTTGTCCGACGTCCTTCGTTTTAAACAATCCGCCGTGACCGAACATTTTATCAAGCTTAACATTTTCCTCTGCAAGAATATCCATACCGAGCTTTAACGTGCCGAGTGCGGAATATAAATGTGTACGCATCATATTGGCAAGGTTGAATTTACTGTCGGGAGTACGCACAAAAAGCGGACGTCCCTCGTTCATATGAGTAATGTTTTCGCCTGAAAAATAATTATAGGAAAGAAGTCCGCCGCAGTCTGCGTCGCCTTCAAGAGCTTTAAAGTAAAGCAAATCATACAGTTTCGGTGTACTTATTTCAACACCTGCAGCCTCTGCAAATTCACGGAAAATGTTTACCCACGCGTTAAGGTCAGACGTACAGTTGTTAACGTGCACCATTGCGACATCATCGCCCGACGGGGTAGTCACAATGTCAATTTCGGGATACGCTTTTTTGAGAGCCTCTTCAAGCACAATCATTGCAAATACAGATGTACCTGCCGAAACATTGCCTGTGCGTTTTGTTATACTGTTTGTCGCGACCATACCCGTACCGGCGTCGCCTTCGGGAGGACAAAGCGGTATTCCTGCCTGAAGCTTGCCCGATTTGTCAATGAGCTTTGCGCCTTCTGCAGTAAGAATACCTGCCTTATCTCCTGCGACAAGAACTTTCGGAAGTATTTCTGAGATACTCCACTGATATTTTTTTACGTCCTCCAGCGCCGAGAACTTTTCAAGCATTGCGGCATTGTAGTTTTTTGTTTTACTGTCAATAGGGAACATACCCGATGCCTCTCCGACGCCCAGTACAAATTCACCTGTCAGTTTATAGTGCACATAACCTGCAAGCGTGGTAAGATATGTAATATCCTTAACGTGCTCTTCGCCGTTTAATACCGCCTGATACAGGTGCGCTATACTCCAGCGTTCGGGGATATTGAAGTTAAAAAGCTCCGTAAGCTGTGACGCGGCTTTGGCAGTGATACTGTTACGCCACGTCCGAAACGGCGTAAGCAGGTTTCCGTCCTTGTCAAACGGCATATAGCCGTGCATCATTGCGCTGAAACCAATTGCGCCAACGGTAGTTAAATCCTCGCCGTATTTTTCTTGTACGTTCTGTGTCAGGTCTGAATAACAGTCCTGAAGTCCCGACCATATATCGTCAAGAGAGTATGTCCAGATACCGTTTTCAAGACGGTTTTCCCAGTCGTGACTGCCCGACGCTATCGGGTTGTTGTCCGAATCGTTAAGGACAGCTTTAATACGGGTTGAACCGAACTCTATACCAAGCGTGGTATTACCGTTTTTAATTGCGTTCTTAATATCCATATTAACCTCCTTTTTAATATATACTTATATTTTAATTATAACATTTTTTATAAAATTAGCAAGCAAAATTTAAAAGTCGCTTTCGCTGTCGTCCGCTGCCGGAGAAGGCTCAGGCGCAAGCGGTGTATCCGACGATTTCACAGGATTTTTTGTAAACAGGCGAGTAATGGTATCGTCGATAAGATAATGTGAAACTACTGCGCACAAAAGCGCAAGCGCATAAACCGCTATAACATATTTCATATTACCCACAAGTCCTGTCTGAACAAAGATATCCACTATAATCATATGATACAAATACAGTCCGTAGGACAAATCAAATTTAAACCGTATCTTTCCAAAGCTGTAGCCGATACCTATTGTCAGCATACACAATAAAATTATCTGCACCATATCCTGATATTCGCCTATGCGCACACCGAATTTTTCGCAGTACATCGCGCGAAGTATGAACAGAACGGCACATAGTATTTTTGTATGAGCGAGAACGGGCAGGATTTTATCACGGTATCGGTACATAAACCAGCCTGCAAAATAAATATAAAAATACGATATACACGAATGTGATACAATAAGCCGACCTGTTTCGGGAAGTATTTCCTGTAAATACGGTACGGCGAGATTTAGCAGCATTGACACGGCAAGTACAGTAATCCAGACCCAGAGCCGTCTGTTTTTAATGAAACGGTAAATAAGAGCGGTTATGATATAAAACTGCACTGTAAAAATCATTGTCCATAAATTCGCCTGAAAATTACCTATACCGAATGACGATATGAAATCAGGCTGAGGCAGGTCGCGTATAAATACAAGCTGACCGATAAACCATTTTACAAATGTCTTATCCAATACAAAACCGCAGAAAAGCGCCGCTACAACAATTCCCACAATTATACATACCCACATTGACGGTATGATTCTGAGAACTCTTTTTTTAAGAAAATCCCATATACCCTTACTGCGCTCCATTGACGCGGGTATAAGAAATCCGCTTATGCAGAACAGTACGACAACACCGTTCCACCAATCGAATATATGTGAAACCTCCTGTAAGCGTACGTGCCGCATAATGTGCAGTGTCATTACATAAAACGCGCTGTAGAGGCGGAGAACGTCGAAACAGTTTTCCGCAAAATTGTATTGCTTAATTTCTTTCATTAAACAGCCCCCTTTAACATTAAGTCTGTGTAATCCTTAAACGACGTGGTAAAAATATAATTCATAACGAGAAATTCGTCAGGACTGAACTCTGATATAATTTTATCCATTGTGCCTGTATAAATACGCGGGTCAATCAGTATTACTCGTCCGTAGCTTTTAATCAGCCACGGCGCAAACACGTTCGCGTATGAATCCTTTATAACGACAATTGTTTTGCCGTTCGGATTTTCGGTATTTGTCATATCCACAACGGGGTGGTCGCTGCCGAAAAAGAACAGGTAATTTGCTTTGCGTCGGTCATACATAACGCCTTTATAATCAGTCAGTTTACCGTTTTTGTCAGTATCGTGCATAACGGTTCTGATTTTGTTTTCAGGGTCGATATTATACCATTCAAGCGTGTCGGGGTATGTGTCTGATTCGGGTGCGCGGTCGTAGAGATAGCCGAGTACGCTGCGTATTTCATTCGTTTCAAAGGTATCCTTTAAAACAGCTTCTCCGCCTGCCGTTTCCATAAACGCTCTGTAGCCGTAGTATGCGCCGAGCGTTGTCCAGTGGTGGTCTGTGCGGAAGTAGATATATTCGCCGCTGTGAGCGCTTAACGCTCCGTAAGCGTCTACGGGCGTAACGCGCGCGCTGAGCATTGAATTGATAGAATCAATCGCGCCGAGCTGACTGTCCTGTAAATTTTTATAAATCGGTTCGCAAAATTCAAGCTGTGTCGGAATAAGCATACTGTATATTTTTATGTTTTCGGGCAGTTTTTGAGCATACATATTAACCGCGTCTGCATACGCCTTTTCCTGCTTCTTATTTCGTATAAACATCTCCATTATAGCGTTGTTTGCCAAAAGCAGAGTTTGTTTCTGTGTTGTGCCTGTTCCTATATCCTTATTGGTTGAAATTATTTTACCGTCTTTAGGCGTTACTCCGCGTTTTTTTTCAAAGAAACGTGAAACGGCAGTAAGCGTTGAACGAAACGCAGTATGGTCGCCGAGAAAGCCCTCAAATTCTTCGGAGAATTTTCCTGAAAATACAGTTTCGGAATTAAGAGAAGGCATAGACTGCATTTCTCTGTTTTCCGATTTTACGCTTTCTGTATCGGCAGGGAGTATAAGCAGCATAAGCGAGGCGGCAAGTACCGTAAAAAAAGCTATGATTACAGCTTTGTTTTTCATATGCTTTTACCTCCTTATACATTAAAATCTGAAATATAAAAATGGGTTATAGGTTTGTCCCACAATTAAAATCACGCAAATTCCAAGTCCCAGTACGACAAGCGCAGGTTCTAAAATCAGCGCTGTTTTTTCAGAACGCTTGCAAATATGCTTAAATATGACCGCAGGTACGGGAGTTACAGCTGCCGTGCAGATAAGCAGGAGCCATATGTTTGAGTAAAGCGTGGAAACGGCGGTAAGGTCATACAGCGCTGCGTCTGAGCCAAACGCGCTTTTCAGAAACAGTCCGAGCTGTCCGAGGTCGGTAAAATAGAAAATTGCCCAGCCGACTGTGACTATAAGCATTGTATAAATATAGCAGAGCGGTGCAGGTAAACGTCTGAAACTACTGCCGAGCCGTGTTTTTTCAAAACATAAAATTATTCCGTAAAACAAACCCCAGATAACAAAGTTCCAGCTTGCGCCGTGCCAGAAACCTGTTAAAAGCCATACAATAAGAATATTTATTATGGGTCGGTAACGGTTTCCGCCAAGCGGAATATAAATATAATCACGGAAAAAACTCGACAGCGATATGTGCCATCTGCGCCAGAAATCAGTAATACTGCGCGAGATGTACGGGTAATTAAAGTTTTCTCCGAAGTGAAAGCCGAGCATACGTCCAAGACCTATCGCCATATCGCTGTAACCGGAAAAGTCAAAATATATCTGGAAGGTGTACATAATAATTCCGAGCCACGAGGACATTACGGTAAGACGGGTAGTATCGAGTATCATAGACGCGACAGCGCCTGTACTGTTCGCAAGTATTACCTTTTTGCAAAGACCAGCGGTAAAGCGTTTTATGCCGTATGCAAAGTCGTCCGCACCGACGCGCCTTTTTGTAAGTTCCGCGGATACGGCGTCATAGCGCACAATCGGACCTGCTACAAGCTGCGGAAACATAGAAACGTACGTCAGAAATGCGGGGAACGATTTCTGCACGCGCGTTCTGCCTCGGTACATATCAATCGTGTATGAAAGCGTCTGGAAGGTGTAAAACGAAATGCCGAGCGGAAGAGTAAACCGCGGCGACGGTATTGCGGTATGCAATACCGAATTTATCGTGTCCGTGAAGAAGCCCGAATATTTAAATGCGGCAAGAAGTCCGAGATTTATCGCGAGTGAAACGCCGAGCGCAACTTTTGACTGTACGCGCGCGTAATAACGGTCTATAATAAGACCGTTTATATAATCGACAAGCGCGCTGAATATTAAAAGCAATACCCATACGGGTTCGCCCCACGCATAAAAAAACAGGGAGGAGATAATCAGTACCGTGTTTTTATATGTAATATTTTTTGACAGGTTATATGAAATAATAACAGCAGGTAAAAATATGCATATAAACATCAGGCTTGAAAAAACCAAAAATAATCCCTCCTCTGTCTTTGTTTTTATTTAAATACTTCTGCAATTTTTGTCATTGTACCACTGATTGGTATACTTTGCGGACAGACTTTTTCGCATTTCTTACATTTTTTGCACTTGTCCGCTTTTGTTTTAATTTCTGAATAAATAGATTTTGCTTTTTCCATACCGAGTGAAGCGGTAGCATTATAAGCCTCGAATGTTTTGGGTATGTCAAGACCGAACGGGCAAGGCATACAGTACGCGCACTTTGTACAGGGCACAAGCGCCATTGTATCGAATATTTCTTTTGTGTGCAGCAGCATATCAAGATTTTCCTTAGTAAGCATACCAACCTGTGCTTTGTCGGCATAGCCTATGTTTGCCTCTATTTGTTCCATTGTTCCCATACCGCTTAAAAGCAGAGATATTTCTTTTCTGTTCCATAGAAAGTCCATCGCCCATTCTACAGGTGTTTTTTCATCACTCAGAGTTTTTCGAACCTGCTCTGAAGGATTTGCAAGCTTGCCGCCTAAAAGCGGTTCCATAATTATAACGTCCAGTCCCTTTTTATGGGCGTATTCCAGTCCTGCAATTCCTGCCTGATATTCAAGGTTTATATAATTGAGCTGAATCTGACAAAACTCCCAAGCAGGGTTTGCGTCAACAATTTCCTTAAACGCGTCAAGGCTGTCGTGAAAAGAAAAGCCTATATGACGGATTTTACCGTCTGCCTTTGCCTTGTTAAGCTTGTCAATAAGGTTAAATTTTTTGACTATATTATTAAAACGTTCGCGGTCAAGCGCGTGCATTAAATAGAAATCTATGTAGTCTGTTTGAAGGCTTTCAAGCTGTTCGTTCAGTATACGCTCAAAATCCTCCTCACATTTTATTTGCCAGGTGGGACATTTTGTTGCAAAATTGATTTTTTCTCGGTAATCTTTAAGCGCCTTACCGATAAAGCTTTCGCTTTCACCGCCGTGGTAAACGTATGCGGTGTCAAAATAATTAACGCCGTTTTCCGCGGCAAAACGGAGCATTTCACCGGCCTTGTCCGCGTCAATATCAGCGGCGTTTTGAGTGGTTGTCGGAAACCTCATACAGCCGAATCCGAGCACTGATACTTTTTCTCCCGCAAGTGTTCTGTATTTCATTATAAAATCCGTCCTTTCCTGTTAGTACTTACTATCTACTATACTAAATTTCGGGGAATAATTCAAGTGCTTTTTAAGCATTTTTTACCGTCAAACCTAAAGAGTTGCAAAATCATAAATAATGTGGTAAAATAAAAGTAAGGAACATTTTTTGGAGGGTATTAACGGTGGATTTAATTATATTTAATAAGATATCGGACGACCCGTGCATACAGGGCGTTATGGAAAAGAATAATGTTACGGTGCTCAGAAGTATAATAGAATTTTCAGAAACCGAGGGGGTTACGAGCAGCGCTATAAGGGAATACGTTGCGTCAAGACTGGCGAACGACGAGAATATACTTTCACGGCTGGCTCGTGCAGGAAAAACAATTGGCGATGATTTATACAAGCTTGCGCTTTTGGATATTGAATACATTTACAAGCTGTTTTCAATACCGTTAAAGTATGCGCCGTCAGGAAATAAAATCAGTTTTTACAAGGGATACATAGATTCTATACAGGCTATTACGGGTTCAAAAAATGCAAATGAGCTTTTGGATAATCTTATCCGTCATTACAGAACTCTCGGCAGCGGAATACTCGCGAAATACGTCGCGTTTAAATATGACGGTTCGCTTACGGGAGTGGGTGAAACGGATAATATTACGTTTGACGACCTTGTGGGCATAGAGTATCAGAAACAAATGCTGATTGATAATACAAAAGCGTTTGTGGACGGTAAAGCGGCGAATAATGTACTGCTTTTCGGCGACAGAGGTACGGGAAAATCGTCCTCGGTAAAGGCGCTTTTGAATATGTTCTGTGACGAGGGACTTCGTATTATCGAAATGCCAAAGCACTGTATATCCGATATACCGTCGCTTACACGCGCGCTTGCGGAAAGTCCGCATAAATATATAATATTTCTGGACGACCTTACATTCGAAAAGCACGAAACAGAATACCGCGCTTTAAAGGTCGCAATGGAGGGACAGCTGCAGGCGAACCCTGAAAATGTACTTATATACGCAACGTCAAACCGCAGACATCTTATCCGTGAGAACTGGTCTGACAGGGAGGGCGGAGAAATACACAGAAACGACCAAATGCAGGAAACACTGTCGCTTTCGGAGCGTTTCGGAATAAGTCTTGTATTTTCGGCGCCGACGCAAAAGGAGTATCTGAACATTGTTTCTGCTATGCTCAAAAAACACAATATTGAGATGAACGGTGAAATTGAAAAGAAAGCCGTAGTGTGGCAAATGAACTACGGAGGCGGACGCAGCGCAAGATGTGCAAAGCAGTTCGTAACCTCTTATGTTTCAAAATAAAAACAGAAAGGAATATGCAAAATGAAAAGAAAAATAACGGCGGCAGTTTTAGCCGCGGCAACACTGCTTACGACAACCGCGTTTGCGTCAACCGTCAGTTTTGACGGCGAGGGCAGCGCAAAAGCAATAATAAGCTGTTTTGACAATAGCGGTAAGCTTGTTTACTGTAAAACGGCAGACGCGAAGGACGGTAAATTTAACGAGGAAATACCGTCGCAGTATGACGGTTTTGTAAAAAAAGCCTATCTTCTGGGTGGTAACGGCGGTTCAATAGTCTTGGACGAGATTGCGTCAACTCCGACGCCTGCTCCGTCTGAAACGGACAAACCCGAGGCGACTGTTAAGCCGACGTCAACGCCGTCCGCAGACAGAGGATTTCCGTCAGTTTATGAAAGGGAGGTTGATTCCTTTGGCGGAATGGCTCTTGTAAAAGACGTAACGACAGATACGGACAGTGACAGCAATACGTTTTATGCTGTAACGGTATTCTATAACGGTAAGGAAATGACCGTAAGAATCGACGAGGATATGACAATTGCAACCGCTCCCGAGGGATATGCCGACTTAGTCGGTAAATCAATGCTTAGCCTTGAAAAAGGCGACGTTATCTGTCTGACGGCTACAGTGTCGGGCGATAAGATTAGAACGGTTGATTTTATATTCAGACCGACTGACGAGGATATTGCAACAGGAGATAACGACTACGGTACAAATTTTGAAAAGCTGTATGCCGCAAACGGTAAGGTGGCAGGCAAGTGGAATTTTGTGAAATACGGTGAGAAAGCGCCGTCGGACAAATATCAATACGCGTTCGGAATCATTGCTCAAAAACACGGCAATACGCTTACGCTTATAAACAAAAATGCGAATGAGAATGAAATGATTGACCTTGACGTTCAAAGTGATACGCTTGTTTATACCTGCGACGTCAGCGGCAGGGAATATGCGGTTGAAATAGAGGATATAAGCGCTATTGAAACGACACTGCCGAAAAATATGTTTGACCGTGAAGAAACGGCTGTGCTTGACAAGGATAATACTTATAATTACGCGCTTGCAAGAATGGTTGACGGAGTGACAACAGAACTTATACTTTATAATAACTACAACGAATGATACACTCAACAAATCCAATACAGAGGAATCTGTAGAAAGAGAGTAGGAGGATATTTCAAATGAGGAATATAACAAAAGTTGTTGCAGCGGTTTCGCTTATTACGCTTTTGACGGTAAACACAGGAATTGTATTTGCAGATGATGATATATCGGTAAGAATGGACGGCGTAATCTCTGAGGGTTCGGACTATGTGCCGTTTGATGATGTAAAACCGATACAGCTTGACAGCCGTACTCTTATCCCTGCGCGTGCAATGGCTGAGGCGGCAGGTATGGAGGTGACGTGGGACCAGCCCACGCAGACGGCGATTTTAACGCTTACGCCTAACGCTGATTCCGACAAGCCGATTGAACGCTTTGCGGCGGAGGCGATAAGCAAGGTAAACGGATTCGGACTTGAAATGACCCCGAAAAACATAACGGCGGCGCTGCGTATTAATTCAAGCCGAGCTGTTATAAGGTATAATTTCACTGATTCGGAGGGCGATAACGTTTCTATCGGAAAGCCGTATGAGATGGTTTCGCAGGCAGTGCTGATAAACGGTGGAACACTTATGGTGCCTGTAAGGGATTCAATGGAGATGTTCGGTCTTAATGTGGGTTGGACGCAGGAAACGCTGTGCGCATTCGTGTCAATGCCCGAAACGGTTGCTGAGCCTGATGGTATTGCGATAATATCAAATCACGGCGAGGGCGAGTATGCAGCCAACCAAAGCGGTGAGGCAATGCCTGTTGTAGGCGAATATATAGGCAGGTTTAAGATAACGCATTATTGTCCCTGCGAGATATGTAACGGCGGCTGGGGCGCGCGTACCGCTTGGGCGGGCGAGATGAATCCGGGGCAGACTATCGCGGTAAATACAAATGTTATACCGCCGCTTGCGAATGTTTATATTGACGGCTACGGTTACCGTATCGCCGAGGATACGGGTTCGGGTCTGGAGGAATATCAGATAGATGTTGCAGTGCCTACCCACGATATGGCAATGGCGCTTGGTGTGGTTTACAGAGATGTATATTATGCGGAATAGTATTAAAAAGTGTTTAGGATTTGTCCTAAACACTTTTTTTATATAAAAATATAATTATGGTCTTTACATTCGATAAATAATATGTTATTATAAATATGCTAAACGTATTTAATAATTTGAGAATGGGGTGTGTTTTTTGTTTTTATGGGTTTTTTTACCCTTTTATATTTAATCTGCCTTTAGAATTTGATAAAAATGCAAATTCCATTTGGGCAGATTGAATTACACATCTATTCCATTAAATATGTTTAGCGACTATCGGAGTTTGCGTTTTTTGGCGCGATTGCTTCGGTGGTCGCGCTTTTTTAATATATAAAAATATTTTTCAGGGGAGGTGTTAATATGGACTTAGGCATATTGGATTTTATATATGATGGATATAGTTCTCATAGCAGGTTTGGTAAGGATATACAGGAGGTTGAAGCATTTAACAAAAAATATATAAATCCGCTGTCAGAAAAAAATTCTAAAGAAGGTCTGAGGATGGAGGCGATGTTTAACAGTGCTTTGGCGGAATCAAATGTTCAGTCTTTTAAAAAGGGATTTAAGGTATGTATGTATTTTATGACAGAGTGTATCAATGGGGACTTATGATAAACAATAGCGGAGATATTGAAATAATATCTCCGCTATATATCTATTTATATTCCGAAAAATTCGTTTGCGTAGTTTACCGACGATAATGCGTCCTTACAGTATTTGTCCGCGCCTATCATATCGGCATATTCCTGCGTCAGTACAGCGCCGCCTACCCATATTTTCGCGTCAAGCCCTGCCGCGCGTACAGCCTTTATGGTTTCTTCCATACTTACAACAGTTGTTGTCATAAGCGCAGACAGTCCGCATAGGTGAATGTCGTTGTCGCGAAGAGCGCTGACTATCGTTTCGGGCGCAACGTCCTTGCCGAGGTCATAGACGTCGTAGCCGTAATTTTCAAGCAGTACCTTAACAATATTTTTACCAATGTCGTGTATATCGCCTTTAACTGTCGCAACGGCAATTTTGCCCTTGCTTTCCTGCTTTTTGCCCGACTTTTCAATATGCGCTTTTATCGCGTCAAACGAGTTTTTAACAGTTTCCGCGCTCATCATAAGCTGAGGAAGGAACATAGTACCTTTTTCAAATTCGCGTCCGACGGTATTTAACGCCTCAACAAGAATATTGTTTATAATATCCATAGGGTCTGTATTTTCAAGTTGTTTTACCGTTTCATTATATGACTGGTCTTTTAAACCTTTGATTATTATATCGAAAAGCGGATTTACTCCGTCAGTCTTTTCCTCCGTTTGATTTTCACGGGTCACTGTTGTTTGTGATTTTGTTCCTGCATACGCGCTGACGTAATCCTGACAGTCTGCGTCAAAGCAGGACAGCGCCATAAACGCTCTGTAGGTGTTAATCATTGCGTCGGCGCAGGGATTTATAATACACGCGTCAAGCCCGTTGTTAAGCGCGAGCGCAAAAAACGTACCGTTTACAATTTCACGGCGCGGAAGTCCGAAGGATATATTTGATACTCCGAGCGTTGTGCATATTCCAAGCTCTTCTTTAATCTGTTTTAATGCCTTAATTGTTTCCGCGGATTCCTTCTGTTGGGCTGAAATAGTAAGCGTAAGCGCGTCCATTACAAGGTTTTTCGGCTTGATTCCGTATTCCGCCGCGCGTTTTTTTATGCGTTTCGCTATTTCGACGCGTTCTGCCGCAGTGGGAGGAATACCGTTTTCATCAAGACAAAGTCCGACGAGCACACCGCCGTATTTCTGTACTATAGGCATTATTTCACGTATACTTTCTTCTTTGCCGTTTACTGAATTTATCATAGGTTTGCCGTTGTAAATTCTCAGCGCGCGTTCGATTGTTTTAGGGTCTGAGCTGTCAATCTGGAGAGGCAGGTTTACAGCCGCGCTTATAGCCTTCACGGCTTGTTCCATTGTCGCGCACTCGTCTATTTCGGGAAGTCCCACATTGACGTCAAGTATATGCGCGCCTGCGTCGCGCTGAGCAAACGCCTCGTTTAAAATATAGTCTATATCGTTCTGACGTAACGCCTCTTTAAATTTCTTTTTACCTGTCGGGTTAATGCGTTCACCGACAATTACAGGTCCGTTGCCGAGTATGACCGTCTTTGAATATGACGCGACAACCGTTATATTTTTTTCTTCGACGATTGGTGTGTAATCAGCGCATTTTTCAATAAGCGCGCGTATATGGTCGGGAGTGGTACCGCAGCAGCCGCCCAGAACCGAAACACCGAAACGCGCCATTTTCGCACACTGTTCACCAAATTCCTCTGCCGAAACATTATAAACTGTTTTACCGTTTTCAATCTGCGGAAGTCCTGCGTTAGGCTGAGCCATAATAGGTATAGAAGAAATCTCTGCTAAATGCTCCATCATATCGCCTATCTGTTCGGGACCAAGACCGCAGTTGATACCAACACAGTCAACGCCGAGTCCTTCCATAATTGCCGACATTACAGCCACATCGCCGCCTGTAAGCGTTTTATAACTTTCGTCAAACGTCATTGTAACAAATATCGGCAGGTTAGTATTTTCCTTTACTGCAAGCACTGCCGCCTTTGCCTCAAGCGTATCGGACATTGTTTCGATTATAACAAGGTCTGCGCCGCATTTTTCGGCAGTTACGGCAATTTGTTTAAACGCATTGTAACATTCGTCAAAAGACAGGTCGCCCAGCGGTTCCAAAAGACGTCCGCAGGGACCCATATCAAACGCTATAAAACGTGGTTTTTCTTCTGACTGAACATTATTAACCGCTTTACGGGCAATGCCTATTCCTGCCGCAATAATCATATCAAGGCTTTCGCCTATATCGTCAGATTTAAGCGGATTTGCGCCGAAAGTATTGGTTGTTATAATGTCCGCACCTGCAAGCAGGTATTCTGTATGGATTTTTTCAATCAGTTCTGCATTGGTGAGATTTAAAAGTTCGGGTATTTCGCCTGCTCCGAGCCCGTTTTTCTGCAGCATTGTTCCCATTCCGCCGTCAAAAAACAGCAGACGTTTTCCGAGAAGGTCGCGTATGTTTGTCATATGAATTGTCCTTTCTGCCGATTAAAACAGACTGTTTATAACCGTCACAATTTTTTCAGCCGTTTCGGGTTTGTTCATTGTATACAGATGAATACCGTCTATGTCATTTGAAACAAGCTCAATAATCTGGTCAACCGCGTATGCAATACCTGCCTGTTTAAGTGCGGCAGGGTTATCCTCATATCTTGAAATCATCTTCATAAACTTTGACGGCATTGACGCGCCGCCCGACAGAATTGCCATTCTCTGAATCTGACCAGCGTTTGTAAGCGGCATAATACCTGCCGTTACAGGTACGTTAATACCTTTTTTTATCATCTTATCGCGGAAATTGTAAAATGCGTTGTTATCAAAAAACATCTGAGTTACGAGAAAATCCACACCTGCGTCCACCTTGTTTTTCAGGTTTTCGATATCAACGTCAATGTTGGGCGAATCGGGGTGACATTCGGGATAACACGCGCCTCCGACACAAAAACAGCCGTGCTTTTTAATAGCCTCCGCAAGCTCGGACGCGTGGGAGTAACCGGGGAAAAGCTCGCCGTCATAATCGCGTGGTTTATCTCCGCGCAGAGCAAGAATATTTTCAATACCAAGACTTTTATATTCATTAAGAATGTTTTCAATATCATCTTTTGTATTAGCGACGCACGTCAGATGTGCAAGCGACGTAACCGAAAGGTTATCTTTCATGTACGAGGCTATACGCGCCGTATTTTTTGAATTACTTCCGCCTGCGCCGTATGTAACGCTCATATAATCAATAGGAAGATTAGCCATTTCCTTTACTGCCTTTTCAACCTCTTCAACCTTTGATTCCTGTTTCGGAGGGAATATTTCAAACGAAAGCACAGGCTTTTTTGAATTAAATATATCTTTTATAAACATTTTTACAACTCCTACCATTTTTTATATATTATACAGGAATTTTACGATAATAACAAGTAAAAATTCATTATATATATTCTTCGATTTTTACATTTATCTTTCCTGCCTCAATTTCTGCAACTGCATATGTAGCTCCGAATGTTATACTTCCCGGATTTACCATAGTAATACCGCCGTCGTATGAAATATGGGAAATATGCGTATGACCGAATACAGCCATTTCCGCATTTGCCTCTTTTGCTTTGAGGCGGAGGGTTCTGTAATCGGATTCGTATTTGACGCGCTCCTCGTGACCGTGTGAAATAAAAATCCTCACACCGTCGATTATCACAGTCATATGCGAGGGAGCGTTTGTGAAAAAGTCATTGTTGCCCTTGACATAATAAACGGGTATCTGCGGATAAACATAGCTTAAATCCTCCGCGTCCTCAACACAGTCACCTGCGTGAATAACGGCGCTTACATTTTCAGCCGAACGTATTATATCCAGACATCTGTTAGTGTTCCCGTGACTGTCCGAAAAAATTAAAACTCTTTTCACTTTTATCTGCCCCCTTATCGTATAATTTACACTTTAAGAATATTGTAACATATTTTCCCGTATTTTGTCAAAGCCTGCCGTCGAAAATTTTTTGTGTTTCGACAACAGGAAATGACAGGTTTATTATTCCTGAAATGGTATAATATAGGATATTTTATAGAGGAGAAACAGTTATGAGTCAACCCAAGCTTAAAGAACAAAGAAATATTGAAACATTGCGCGCGCCTGTACTGCGTGATATAGGTATGAGTCTTTTACTTCTGCTTGCGTCGAGAGCGTCGGTTTTGGGAATGTTCCCGTTTGGAATTGCGTTTTTTGCGGCGTGCTTTGATAAAAGTATTGCATATCTGGGAATAACGGCTATGGCGATAGCTCTTTTAACGGCGCTGGGAAGTACGGCGTTGATGAAGTACATAATTGCTGCGCTTATTTTTTGGATTTACACGCGTTTCAGGACAAAGGACAACCATATTATAGACGCAACGGTGTGCGGAGCGTCGGTCATTGCAGGCGGACTTACGTTTCTTATTTACGGCTTTGTCGGGTTTTATGATATTCTTATGCTGTTTATTGAGGCGTTAACGGCGGCGCTGATGTACATAGTTTTTAAAAAGTCATATACGCTTATGCGTAACAGGAAAAATCGTACCCACGCGGCGCAGGACGAGCTTATAAGTCTTGCACTGACTATCGGTGTTATAATAACGGGTCTTTCGGGAATTACATTGCCGTTCGGAATAAGTCTGTCAAATATTGTGTCAGTGTATGCGGTAATGTGTATTGCTTTGCATACGTCGCTTGCCGCGGCAGGCAGCGGAGGATTGTGTATCGGATTTATGTCGGCGATGTCGTCACCGATGGCGGTGGTGACAATGGGTATTTACGGTATCAGCGCTTTGTGCGGAAATTTGCTGAAAGCGTTCGGCAGGTTCGGCGTTGCAATCGGTTTTTTGGGCGGCAGTGCGGTGGCTCTGTTGTATGCAGGGAATACCTTTACTTTACCTGTTACAATTATTGAAACGGCTATCGGAGCGCTTTTGTTTATTCTTACTCCAAACAGGGCGCATAATATTATAAACGCTGTGTTTGCACATTCAATCAGGATTGAGCCGCTTTTGAGCGACGTGCGTATAAAACAGTATCTTGCAATGCAGCTTGAAAAAACGGCAGGCGCGTTTAAGAGTTTGGAGGAGTGTTTTGAAAACGCGTCGGAAAAACGTCTGAAAGCATATAATAAGGACGTTGCCTCGTTGTTTGATGAGGTTGCCGACAGGGTGTGTGAGGGCTGTCCGAACGCGTCGAAGTGCTGGCAGTCGGATTTTACGCGTACTTACAGAAGTATAATGCTATTGCTTGACACAATTGAAACGCGCGGTATTTTGACGCTGACCTCCGTACCTGTCGCGTTCCGTGAAAAGTGCCTGCGTTGTGAACTGTTCGTTGTCGAGTTCAATCACGTTTACGAGCTTTACAAGAAAAACCTTGTACATATGGGCGAGGCGGTTACAGGGCGCGACCTCGTGGCGCGGCAGTACCGTGAAACGGCACAGCTTTTAGAGGATATGTCAGAGGAAATAACCGCGGGTTTTGCATTCCGCGAGGACTGCGAGGAGGATATTGTCAGCGAGCTTGACAAGATTGGAATAACGGCTTTTGAGATAAGCGTTATAGAGAGCGGTCACGGTAGAATGGAAGTGTATCTTGACGCGAACAAGAGTACGGAAACAGGTAAAATAGAAGGTGTGCTGGAAAGTATACTTTGCGCGCCGATGATGCTTGAAGGTGTCGAGGCAGGCGGACTTATGCATTTTACCTCACGCGCGAAATACACTGCGGAGGTGGCTGTACGTCAGATAAGCCGTGACTTCAGCGAGGTATCGGGTGACAGTATTGACAGCTTTACTACTGATGATTATAAGCAGTATATAGTAATTTCCGACGGTATGGGCAGCGGCAAGCGTGCTATGACCGAAAGTCATATTACGCTTAAATTGATACGCGAGTTTTTACAATCGGGATTTAATGTAAAAACTGCTATTGATATGATAAATTCAGCGTTGTGCCTGAGGCTTGACTATGAATGTTTTTCGACGGTGGATTTGCTTTGTATCGACCTTATGACAGGTGTATCTGAGTTTTATAAAATAGGAGGGGCGGAAAGTATTGTACTTCACGGCTCAAATGTGGAAACTGTCTTTTCAGTATCACTTCCTGTTGGAATGATGTCGGAAATCAAGGTACAGAGCCAGACTAAACGTCTTCAGGACGGAGATACGATTATTATGATGACCGACGGTATAAGTGAGGCAGGCTTTGGAACAGTCCGCACCGACTGGCTGAAAAAGGAAATCCAAATGCCGCGCGATACGATGGACGAACTGGCACAGGCGGTTATTGAAACTGCTGTTAAAAAGAGCCGTGAGGCGGTCGTGGACGATATGACTGTTGCTGCGATACGGCTTATCGAGAATTGATAACAGTAACATATTTGTAAATTAATTACAATTTTTACAGTTGATTTTCGTTACCTATACATATTATTTACAGCTATTGACATTTATGGAATTAGAATTTATAATAATCACTGTAAAAAAATTACAAGAAAGGAAGAAATAATAATGTACACAGTAATTGAGACAAAAGTAATGGTTGATGAGAAAGAGGGAGTAACATACGGCATACGCCACGACGACGGAACAGTCAAAAATGATGTTTCACCGAACAGGGAAGAGGCTGAACGTCTGGCGGCGTATTTTAATGAACATAATCTTGCGCCGTATCAGCTTGACGACGTTATCGAGGATATGTCCGACCGCAATCAGGGTTATGATATATAATTAAAAAAACATCACCTTATTGGGTGATGTTTTTTAATCAAGTTTTTCTATATCGAGAAAATGCTTTGTAAGCTTTGTATAGCGTATGCGGTAGTGACCATATTTTTCATATTTATATGGGTTAAAGTTTTTTAAACCGTTCAGTTCGGGGTATTTTTTTGAATAAATGTGAGAATAGTGAGATGTCTGAATAACGTCGGGCAACTCGTCCACATATATTACTTCTCCGCCGCTGCGTGCGCTTGGTATGTCGGCACAAAAGTAAATAAAAAATCCCAGTGAAAAGATAAGTACCAAACAAGGTAAAAAAAATCCCAGTGATTTTTCTTCATTTTCAAGTGTTGTATATGGATACCTTTCTTCCTGCGTTTTTGAAACGATTACAGAATGTATCAATGCGAGTATAGCTAAAATTATAAGTATTCCTAAGAATACTATTGTAATTAATAAGTTTATCATATAATTTCTCCTGAGTTTGTAAAAAAATTTTCATTTGTTGTTTGGGGGAGTGTTACGCCACCCCTGCGCCAAATTAGCAGTACAGGGGTAACGCTATATATTTATACAAATGTACACATTATAAATAGCAGTATTATATTTTAATATTAGTTTATATTACATTTTGATATTAATTTGTATTATATCATTTAGTAAAGTATTAATATATAATAACTATGAAAAGGGACTTGTAGGAGCGAATAAAATCCGCCCCTACGGGATCCGGTTTATAAATATTTTTTAATGGTAAAGATTAAGAATAATGAATATGTCCATTCTACAAAGGAGGTAGAAAAAGTGTCATAATCAAAATACTTAAAATTTTGTCCCTTTTGTAAAATACAAGCCCAGATTGAAATCTGTTCTTTTATTTACATAAATATTATACTATAAAATCATATAGAAAAATATAGTAAAAATTTTTGTTATATTTTAAATTATGATATAAGTTTTAATATATTTTAAACTATGATAAAAAATTTTACTATACTTTAAAAATAAAATTTGAATTATAATATAAATTAAGATTTGAATGATGATATATTGAGGTGTGATACTATGAGTTTTGAACCAAAACCGACCCGAAGGAAGGTAGATGCGGAATATAGAACCATATACATAAAAAATGAATTAGTAGAAAAAATAAATGATTCAGCATTGAAATATGAAACAAGTTTTAATAATATTGTTGTGAGTATTTTAGAAGATTTTTTTGAAAATAATGAATGAAATTTAAAATATACTTTTTAGAAAATGAGAGGTTATTATGGAAAAAGAAGTTTTGCCTATGCCTGATGAAATAAGTGCAATAATGAGAGGAGAACAGGAATACAAGGACGGAGAGATATACTCGCACGATGACGTGTGGGGATAAAAGCGGTATTGTGAATAATTTGCAAATAAAAAAGTTGTTGCTTAATGCAACAACTTTTTTATAACTCAATTATTTATTCATTGCCTCAGCGATAGCAACGGCAACTGCAACAGTCATACCAACCATCGGGTTGTTACCTGCGCCGATAAGTCCCATCATTTCCACGTGTGCCGGAACTGATGAAGAACCTGCAAACTGAGCGTCAGAATGCATTCTGCCCATTGTATCAGTCATACCGTATGATGCAGGACCTGCCGCCATATTGTCCGGGTGAAGTGTACGTCCTGTACCGCCGCCCGACGCAACAGAGAAATACTTCTTACCCTGCTCGATACATTCCTTCTTGTATGTACCTGCAACAGGGTGCTGGAAACGTGTCGGGTTTGTTGAGTTACCTGTGATAGAAACATCAACGCCCTCCTTGTGCATAATTGCAACACCTTCACGAACATCGTCCGCGCCGTAGCAGCGAACCTTTGCTCTTTCACCTTTTGAATAAGCGATTTCTTCTACAACGTTAAGTTCGCCTGTATAATAGTCAAACTTAGTCTGAACATATGTAAAGCCGTTAATTCTTGAAATAATCTTTGCAGCGTCCTTTCCAAGACCGTTAAGAATAACGCGCAGAGGTTCTTTTCTCGCCTTGTTTGCGCTGTTTGCAAGACCTATAGCGCCTTCAGCCGCCGCGAATGACTCGTGACCTGCAAGGAATGCGAAACACTTTGTTTCATCTCTCAAAAGCATTGCGCCAAGGTTTCCGTGACCAAGACCAACCTTTCTGTCGTCTGCAACAGAGCCCGGAATACAGAATGACTGCAAGCCAAGACCGATTTTTTCAGCTGCCTCAGCCGCTGTTTTAACACCGTCTTTAATAGCGATTGCCGCGCCTACTGTGTAAGCCCAGCCCGCATTTTCAAAACAAATCGGCTGAATACTCTTTGCGATACCGTAAGCGTCAACGCCTTTTTCATCACAAATCTGTTTTGCCTCTTCAATTGAATTGATACCGTGCTTTTTAAGCTCAGCATTGATTTGGTCTATTCTTCTTTCATAACTTTCAAATAAAGCCATTATCGTTTACCTCCCTTATTATTCTTCTCTCGGGTCGATAAGCTTTACAGCATCATCAACACGACCGTATTGACCGCTTGCTTTTTCCAAAGCTTCGTTTGCGTCAACACCTTTTCTAATCATTTCCATCATTTTACCGAGGTGAACGAACTTATAACCGATAATAGTATCGTTCTCGTCTACTGCAACTTTTGTAATATAACCTTCTGCAAGCTCAAGGTAACGAGGACCTTTTTTACTTGTAGCGTATGTAGTACCAACCTGACTGCGTAAGCCCTTGCCCAAGTCCTCAAGACCTGCGCCGATTGGCAGACCGTCTTCTGAAAAAGCAGTCTGTGTACGTCCGTAAACAATCTGTAAGAATAATTCTCTCATAGCTGTGTTTATAGCGTCACAAACAAGGTCAGTATTAAGTGCCTCAAGAATTGTCTTGCCGATAAGGATTTCAGCCGCCATAGCCGCTGAGTGAGTCATACCTGAACATCCTACTGTTTCAACAAGAGCCTCCTCAATAACGCCGTCTTTTACATTTAATGTTAACTTACAAGTACCCTGCTGAGGCGCGCACCAGCCGATACCGTGTGTCAAACCGGAAATATCCTTTATTTCCTTAGCCTGTACCCATTTGCCCTCCTCAGGGATAGGAGCAGGACCGTGATATGTACCTTTTGCAAGAGGACACATCTTTTCTACTTCTGCTGAATATTTCATACTATTACTCCTTTCGTTATATGCGGAAAACCGCTCGTTATTCCTATTATATCATATACCCTGCGCCGTATCAATAAAAATTTATACAAAATTATCATTTCTTGTCTGTTACTTTTTTGACAATAAAGTTAAAACGCAATAAAAAACCGCTCTCGTGAGCGGTTTTTTATTATGTAAAAATTAATCATCATATTCCTTGTTCCAAGAATAGAACTTTCTGATGTCTGCGCCGACTTTTTCAAGCTGATGTTCAGCCTTAAGCTGTCTTGTAGCGTTGAAATGCGCTCTTCCGTTCTTGTTTTCTGCAATCCAGTTTGTAGCAAATGTACCGTCCTGAATCTCTGAAAGAACCTTTTTCATTTCCTTCTTTGTTTCTTCTGTTACCATTCTCTTACCAATCTCATAATCGCCGTATTCAGCTGTATCTGAAATTGAATATCTCATTCTGCTGAAACCGCCCTGATAGATAAGGTCAACGATAAGTTTCATTTCGTGGATACACTCAAAGTAAGCGTTTCTTGGGTCATAGCCTGCCTCAACAAGTGTTTCAAAACCTGCCTGCATTAAAGCTGTAACACCGCCGCAAAGAACTGCCTGTTCACCAAACAGGTCTGTTTCTGTTTCACACTGGAAAGTTGTTTCCAAAATAGCCGCTCTTGCGCCGCCGATACCTGCGCCGTAAGCAAGCGCCATATCAAGAGCTTTGCCTGTAGCGTCCTGTTCTACAGCAACAAGACAGGGAACGCCCTTGCCTTCTTCATACTCGAAACGTACTGTATGACCCGGACCCTTAGGAGCAATCATTGTTACGTCAACACCTGCCGGCGGAACAATCTGCTTGAAGTGAATATTAAAACCGTGAGCGAACATAAGCATATTACCTTCTTCAAGGTTCGGCTCAATGCTTTCTTTATAGATTTCAGCCTGTTTTTCGTCAGGTGTCAGAATCATAATGATGTCAGCCTTCTTAGCTGCCTCTGCAGTATCATATACGGGGATACCGTAAGATTCTGCGCGCTTAGCGTTCTTTGAACCTGTTCTTAAACCAACGATTACATTAACACCGCTGTCCTTTAGGTTCATTGCGTGAGCGTGTCCCTGTGAACCGAAACCGATAATCGCAACTGTCTTACCCTGTAAAAGCTGTAAGTTACAGTCACTTTCGTAAAATACTTTTGCCTCGTGGTCTAATGTCTTTGCCATTTTAAATTACCTCTTTCTTTGAATTTTTATTGTATTAAATAAATTAAATATTTAACAGTATTTCCCTGCGCTGACAGCGCAATTAAGTTATTTGTCAAGTCTTAAAGTGTTTGTGCCGCGTTCAAGCGCCGTCATACCCGTGCAGGCGATTTCTTCAATACCGTACGGTTCAACCATATCTATAAACGCGCCGATTTTTCTGTCGTGACCTGTGATTTCAACAGTCAGTGTATTTGATGAAATATCAACAATATTTGCTCTGAATACAGTGGTTATCTCAATAACTTCACCTCTTGTTTTTGGTGAAACTTTGATTTTAACAAGCGCAAGACCGCGTTTTACCAATTCGTGGTCACGAAGAGTTTTCAGTTTGATAACCTCCATCAGCTTTGAAAGCTGTTTTGACACCTGTTCAACTGTTGCCGCGTCGCCGTTTACCTCAATTGTAATACGTGATACCTGAGGGTCCTGAGTTGTTCCGACAGAAAGTGAATGAATGTTAAATCCGCGTCTTGAAAACAAACCGACAACTCTCGAAAGTACGCCCGGATTATTTTCAACAAGAACGGATAATGTATATTTCTCCATATTACTTATCCTCCTTTTGCGGTAATGTCGTTTCGTTAAGAGCGTCGCCCGTAGGCTCAAACGGATTGACATTTACTATTAGCAGATAAGAACCGTCTGCCGACATCATTTTATCAATTGCCTCGCCGACTTTACTGTTTTCCGTAACAGTGCCGCTCTCGAAACCGTATGCTTTGGCAAGCATTGCAAAGTCAGGTTCGCAGTCAATATTTACAGCCTGATAATTTGATTTATACAATAAATACTGATGTTCGTGAACCATACCAAGACGCTTGTTTTGGAACAGTACCATTTTTACAGGTATATCCCACTGCGCCATTGTACCCATTTCAGGTAAATCCATCTGGAAACTTCCGTCACCCATTACAGCAATGACAGGCTTTTGACCTTCTGCCGCAACTGACGCGCCTATTGCCGCAGGAAGTCCGTAACCCATAGTTCCGAAACCGCCCGACGTCAGAAGTGAACGCGGTGATGTAAAGGTGAAGTTGTTTGCACACCAAATCTGGTTCTGTCCAACCTCAGTTGACAGATAAACGTCTGATTTAGTCTTTGCAGACAGCACATTCAGGAAGTAACGCGGATTTACAAACCCGTTATCGTCACTGAAAGGTTTATAAGTGAATCTGTCACGAAGTTCTTCTGTTTCCTCAATCCACGATTTATCTGCCTTATAGCCTGAAATCAGCGGAATAAGCTGTTCAAGAACATCTTTAATATCTCCCACAACAGGAATATACGGCTGAGTATTCTTGCCGATTTCCGCTGGGTCAATGTCAATATGTATCAGTTTGTTGCCTTCTTCAAGTCCTTTTACGTTTGCGACGGTTCTGTCACCAAGACGCGAACCCATTACGATTACAAGGTCAGCGCGGTTAAAAATCATATTAGCGCGCTTTACGCCGTGTGAACCAATCATACCGTAGTAACGCGGACTGTCGGTTGGTATTGTACCTATACCCATCATTGTTGAAACAACGGGAATATCTGTTTCTTTAACAAATTTACGGAATTCTGTCATAGCGTCCGAAGTGACAATTCCGCCGCCTGCCAGAATTACAGGTTTTTTAGCGGCTTTTACCGCCTCGGCAACCTTTTTAACCTGCGATTCGTTAGCTTTACCCAAAAGCTTGTAACCTCGGATATTAACCTCTTCGTCCTCGTCGGGATAATCAAATTCAGCTTTCAGAATATCCATAGGGAAGTCGATAAGCACAGGACCCGGACGACCTGTATTTGCAATATGGAACGCCTCGTTTACAACTTTTGGAATATCAAGCCCGTCTTTTATAAGATAGCTGTGTTTGGTAAACGGAAGAGTAGCACCTGTAATGTCAACCTCCTGAAAAGCGTCTTTACCGATAAGCTTTGTCGTAACCTGACCTGTAAGCGCAACCATAGGGATTGAATCCATATATGCTGTCGCAATACCTGTTATAAGGTTTGTTGCGCCGGGACCGGAAGTTGCAGTACATACGCCCGCCTGCTTTGTAACTCGCGCATAACCCGACGCCATATGCGCCGCGCCCTGCTCGTTTCGTGTTAAAATATGCTTTATGGAAGAAAAGGACAGCTTGTCTATAATCGGGCAGTTTGCCGCTCCGGGGTACCCGAATACAACCTTAACGCCGTTTTTCTCCAATGCTTTTACAGCCATTTCAGCACCGGTCAATCTCAAAGAAATTCCTCCTTTTTAAATTTAATATAGTAAGTATACGGCGCCGATTTTTTTGCGCCGAAAGTAAGAACCATCATATCAGATTGTCTTGTGGAAAATCGAATTATTTCTAAAGGCATAACGCCCTTTGGAAACGATAGTGTCTCCGTTGCAGCGGCTCTGTTTAACCGCCGCAGGGTACAACAATAATATTGTACTATATTATTTTATCAGTGAAACCTGCGCTTGTCAACTGTTTTTATATATTATTGTTACTGTTAGATACTTATGTTTTATCAGGGACAATTTTTTTGTGTATTTATTAAATATTAATGATAAAAAATTTTGAGTTTGAATAATAGAAAAGGAATTAATATTGACATTATTTTTTTATATATTTGATAAGGAATTGAATATTAAAGTTGACAAATATATTATTTTAGGATATAATAAAAGAAAGAAAGGGGCTTACCGCTTTAAAGGCGGCTTGTCTGAGTTTGCTTAAATAGCTGCAAACCTTGTACTGACCCCAAAAAGTTGGACAAAAGAGCGGTTGCAAAACTCTACAGCTATGCTGTAGTTTTTTGTTTATGCAGTATTTTTTAATCTGTATTCTACCGGACTCATTTTCAGTTTTGATTTAATCCTCTTGTTATTATAGTAGTCTATATATGCAATGAGTTCTCTTTTAAATTCCTCTATACTTTCAAATTCCTCCAGATACAATAATTCCGATTTTAAATGACTGAAAAAGTTCTCTGCAAGAGAATTATCAAGACAGTTTCCTTTCCTTGACATACTTTGTATTATGCCTTTT